>NZ_CAXUEC010000009.1:0-354139 GCF_964250085.1 uncultured Fibrella sp.
GAAAAATCCAAGAATTGTCTCTTAGCTACTGTCCGGCTAAACAGGACCACCCCAGACCACCCCACTAATCGTACCTGAGTGGAATTGAAATTAGAACTTGCTCGATTTGCCCGGTATCGTTTTCCCGACTTCTAATCGTACCTGAGTGGAATTGAAATGGCAGAAGAAGCCAGTGAAGCACAGCGGGCGGCGGGCTTCTAATCGTACCTGAGTGGAATTGAAATAACATGAACGTATACTATGCTAATTCAGCTATTAACTTCTAACCGTACCTGAGTGGAATTGAAATTTGTCGATCTGGTTTTGTCTATACAACAAGGGGCGGGTCTTCTAATCGTACCTGAGTGGAATTGAAATAAATCTATAGTTTCTGTATTCATTTTGGTACGTGTTTCTTCTAATCGTACCTGAGTGGAATTGAAATGCTTGTCAAGCACCTCGTAACCCGTAGCCCGGACGCTTCTAATCGTACCTGAGTGGAATTGAAATATGACATTACCATTCGCTACAACATGCAGGAGCCTGACTTCTAATCGTACCTGAGTGGAATTGAAATATCTGGGATGCCTACGGCTACAAAGTGAGTAATAAACCTTCTAATCGTACCTGAGTGGAATTGAAATCGCTGAGATGACAGGTAGCCGATCCGGGCAAACTGGACTTCTAATCGTACCTGAGTGGAATTGAAATGACCTCAGTAAACATTGTAGACGGTGCCGCAACGGTGCTTCTAATCGTACCTGAGTGGAATTGAAATCCGTGTATAGGGCGCATTGCCCACATAGCACATAAACTTCTAATCGTACCTGAGTGGAATTGAAATCCGTTGAAACGCCCGTAGTGGCTTACCCCTCAACGCCACCTCTAATCGTACCTGAGTGGAATTGAAATTTAGTCCATATCGGTTAACTCGACGGTCTGACCGGCCTTCTAATCGTACCTGAGTGGAATTGAAATTCTATGGGTGGCTTGGTCAAGTAGCCTTTGCGCGCTCTTCGGAACGTACCTAACCTAGAGAAGGCCCGTCAACTCAATGACGGGCCTTCTCTAGGTTAGGTACGTTTCAGACTACTGTACCCGTTTCCAGCGCAGGGCGTTGATGTTCTGACCGATGGTGCGGCCTTCTTTTAGGCCAACTTCGTTGTCCTGACGGGTATGAATACCACCCAGGATCCGGGAATAGCCCGATTCTTCAGCGGCTTCCCAGAATGACCGGTAGGTACGTGCCTTGAAATCTACATTGCGCTTTGTATCACGAACACGCCCAACGTGCGAGTCATCGGTGAATGTAAAAGCCGATCCGTATAAGTCTGTTAATACAATGGCCGCAGCAGCCGACTGCGTAGAGTGGCCTGACGCAAAACCCGGAAAAGGCGGAGCAGGCCAGAAAGGTACCCAGTTTGGGTCGATGGCCCGCCGGACAAAGGTGTAGGGCCGTTCGTTGTTGTAGGTGAACTTGCACTTCCAGCAGGCAATGAATGCATCGGTTACGGCAATGCCTACTCGGGCAAACGTCTCGGCGGCCTTACCTAAACTGGCTTTATCCGTTTGAATAGCAATTCGAGCCAGGTTATACGAGTGGCCGGGCGGCGTAAACGTCTCGCTTGGGTCATCGGCCCACCAGACCGACGTCTCTTTTTCGGCCTGCGTTAAGCTGATATTCTTGGCATACACCTCCAGATACTGGGCGAAATACTGCGAGGTAACCTGTGTGGAAATGGGCAGTGGTACGGGTAACGTTTGCGAAGCCGTAGCCGCCAGCATGGTACGATTCTTGCCCCAATAAGGTTGCATCGGAATCACCCGGCCATTCTCGGTAGGCCGCCAGGTGCCCGCCTCGGCCGATGGCACGAAATCAGCGGGGAAGTTGCGGTTGTAGCCTTCGTGACCGCCATCTGTTTTCGACCACTCAAAAATAGCTTTCGCTACCGCTTTACCATAGACCGATGACCGTGCGCTGGCGGTTTCGTCGGGGCTCTTGAACTGGTTGAAGAGGGCCGTTTCCAGCGAATCGATCTTCTTCCTGTACACGTCGGTGGTGTTGGCAAACAGGCCACGCAGGATGTCGGCTTCGGCGGCATTGGCACTCAGCGCCCAGTTATACGACTGTCCCGTTTCGACGGTGGGCAAGGTGGTTAGTCCCTGAAGTTGACCAGCCATCGACTGATTTCCAGGAATACCAGCTACCAGCGACTCGTACATAGCCAGCCCGGCATAACTAAACGTGCGCGAAGCAACGGGGGGCGTCTGGCCAGGGCTGTTGCGAACCAGTTGAAGATGCATGGCGCTCCATTTTAACGCAACTTCATTGCTATACGAATTGGCAGTAGTGGTTTGTGGAGTTACCGAAGAAGGGTCATCGCTGGGTCGGCAGGCCTGCAACGCCGTTAGGGTCAACAGCGTAAAAAAGCCATGACGGAGGGGGATGCCGAAGCCTTTTTTGCGTAACAAAGTAGGTATGGGTATTGACATAAGCGAGTGATATAAACGAGTAGTTCCTTAACCTCGAGGCTGTTAATTCATAGACAACAATCAAAAACATTGCCAACTTTTGGTCACCGCTTCCCGCACAGGACGAGGTCAGCCAGTTTACAAATCGGTTTATGTTGATTTTGCCAGTCATGCCTTAATTTTCGCCCTTATCTGATAGCTTACAGCCCAACTCCTTAATCTTGCTTTATGCGGTATCACTCGCTTATCCTTGGTTTGCTGGCCTTCATTAGCCTGCTGCCCCCTACACAGGCACAAAGTCGCCGTCGATTGAACCCCAACGTTCAGCCCCTACCGACCACCGGCGCGCCCCTGCCCGTAATGATGGCCCCGCAACCCCACCTGCTCGAAAGCATCACCATGAGTAGTTCACTAATGAACCGCGGGATCCGGTATTCCATTTATTTACCACCCGATTATTACGTCTCTAACCGTCGATATCCGGTTGTGTATCTGCTGCACGGTTACTCTGATGACGAAACCGGCTGGACTCAGTTTGGTGAAGCTGACCGGCTACTCGACGAAGGCATCAAGGCAGGTACGTTGCCGCCCATGATTGTGGTCATGCCCGACGGTGGCGTTACCTGGTACATGAATGATTACCTGAACAAAACGCGCTACGAAGACATGTTCGTTAAAGAGTTCATTCCGCACATCGACTCTACGTACCGCACCCGAACCAAACGGAATTACCGGGGCATATCGGGCTTGTCGATGGGCGGTCACGGCGCCCTGTTGCTGGCCATGCACCACCCCGACCTATTTGGCTCCTGCGCCGCCCTGAGCGCGGCAGTTTTTACCGATGAAAGTGTGAAGAACATGCCGGAAGACCAGTACAACAGGACGTTTAGTTTCCTGTTTAGTGGTCCGGTGAAAGGAGACGAACGGCTCACGGCTCATTATAAACGCAACAGCCCGCTGACGCTGGCGGCATCGGCCCCGGAGGGCGATCTTAAAAAAGTGCGCTGGTATGTAGACTGCGGCGACGATGATCTTCTTAGTTCAGCCAACGCGCAGTTGCACATGACCCTCAACAGCCGTACCATTCCGCACGAATACCGCGTTCGCGATGGGGCCCACACCTGGACCTACTGGCGCACCGGCCTGCCCACCGCACTCCAGTTTATCGCCGCGCAGTTTCATCAATAAAACTTTCCTCAGTCCTCTGTCTTCCGTCCTCTGCTACTCAGCAAGCAGTGTGATGTAGCAGAGGACGGAAGACCAAATTCCCATGACCATTACCCTCGATATTGGCAACTCCGATGTGGTGTTTGGCCTCTATGATACCGACTCCTGGCAGCACATCTGGCGAACGCCAAGCCTGCCCATGCAGCCCGCCGCTTTCTACCAGCGGAAGCTCCGCCTATGGCTGCTCGAAGCTAACCTGACACTGAGTCAGATTACCCAGGCCACGATCAGCAGCGTGGTTCCTTCTCTTACGGCCACGATCAGCGAAGCCGTGGGCGATCTGTTTGGCATTGAGCCGGTTGTCGTTGGTGCATCGCTATATGCCCAGTTGCCCGTTACGGTGTTGCGACCGCAGGAGATTGGTACCGACCTGGTTGCCAACGCGGTAGCCGCCCACACGCGCTTCCAACAAGCCTGCGTCATTGTCGATTTCGGGACGGCACTGACCTTCACGACGGTAGGTGGCGACGGGCAGATTCTGGGCGTTGCCATTGCGCCCGGACTAAAAACGGCTATTCGGTCACTCTTTGCCAATACGGCTCAGTTGCCCGAAGTACCCATCGAATTACCGACATCGGCGCTGGGGCAAAATACGGTTCACGCTATTCAGGCGGGAGTAGTGATGGGCTACGAAGGGCTGGTCAGGAGCATGATCACCCGAATTCGGACTGAACTGGGGGGCACGTGCCTCGCTGTAGCAACGGGTGGCCTGTCGAAAGCCATTCCATCGCTCCATAACGAATTTGTGGATGTAGTACCCTCCCTCACCCTCGACGGTATCCGCCTGATCGGCGACTACGCCCGTCGCTGACAATCATCCGCTTATGGTGGCCACAATTCCGTAGCTGTTTTTCCAAATACACCTGTCAGCCAAGCGACTAGCCACTCGTCGGTTATAGTAAAGCCCGCGATGTTGACCCCGTCGGCACGCTGACCCGGCTGCTGATGATCAACCAAATAACTACCTGAGCACCGACCAGAACAGGTCAGCAGCAATGAACGACGACGACTAAGGCTACCATTAGGCGGTCAGATTTGACTCATCGCCTGACCTGGTAGCTTCACTATCTGCCTGTTTTTGGGCGCGTCGCCGTTTTTTCAGTGCGTCGTTGAGCAGGTATTCAATCTGCCCGTTCACACTTCGAAACTCGTCTTGTGCCCAACGTTCCAACTCAACCAGTATCTCTGGATTGAGCCGCAGCAGAAATCCTTTTTTTTCAGCCATAAGAGGGGCGCAGAGCAGGGGCGCGGGGTTTGGGGAAATGCCCCTAAGCCCCGCGCCCCTGCTCTGCGCTTTTAATAAATCGACCCGGCATTCACGACAGGGCTCACGTTTTTTTCGCCGCAAAGAACCACCAGCAGGTTGCTCACCATCGCCGCTTTGCGCTCTTCATCGAGGTGCACAACGTTCTTCTCCGCCAGTCGGGCCAGGGCCATTTCAACCATACCAACGGCACCGTCCACAATTTGGCGGCGGGCGGCCACTACGGCCGACGCCTGCTGCCGCTGTAACATAGCACCGGCAATTTCGGGTGCGTACGCCAGGTGACTGATCCGGGCTTCGATGATGGTTACGCCAGCCCGTGAGAGCCGTTCGTTCAATTCAACCTCCAATACGTCGTTGATGTGCCCTGTGTTATCCCGCAGCGTTACTTCGCCATCTTCGGCATTGTCGTAGGTGTGTGAGTTGGCTAAGTGCCGCACAGCCGCCTCAGACTGAATCTGCACGAACAGCGTATAGTCATCTACCGAAAACAACGCCTTTGCGGTGTCGGCAACCTGCCAGACTACTACGGCGGCAATGTCGATCGGGTTACCCATTTTATCATTCACTTTCAGCGTCTGCCCGTTCAGGTTGCGGGCACGCAGGCTAATTTTCTTTTTGCTATAAAACGGATTGACCCAGCGGAGGCCATTCTGTTTCATCGTGCCGGTATAATCGCCGAAAAAGGTGGTGACCACCGCTTCGTTGGGGTTAACCACCGACAGACCGGTAAGCGTTATTATGCTTGCAATAAAGACCAGGCCGGCCAGGGCACCCACCCAGCCACTGGCTGTAACAACAGCCAGGATAAACAGGCCTACACTGGCAAGCAGCCCAACAAGGCCAATAATCAGAGCTAGATAGCCCGAAATAGAGGTAAGATTTTTCTCGTTCATGAGTTCAGAAAGTAATAGCGTTTTGCTATCACAATAGTATCATAAAACGTAAAACAGCCCGCTGATTTATAGACCAGCGGGCTGTTTTATTGTTGAATGGAAAAAATGATATTGGATTTGGCGTACCCCCCAACCCGAAACGTCGGACCGCCCTGAAGGGGGCTAATGCTCCACTATTTAATGTCGCAGAGCATTAGCCCCCTTCAGGGCGGTCCGACGTTTCGGGTTGGGGGGTACGCCAAATCCAGCATCACAAAACTGCTTTCGCTTCGTTCCAATACACGTCCATCTCGGCCAGTGTCATCTCGTGAAGGGCCTGGCCGTTGGCACGGGCGCGGTCTTCGAGGTACTGGAAGCGTTTGATGAATTTTTTGTTGGTACGCTCCAGGGCCGTTTCAGGATTGAGGTCGATGAAGCGGGCATAGTTGACTAGTGAAAAGAGCAGATCGCCGAATTCACCTTCGGCGCGCTGGGCATTGATGGGCTCACCCTTGTCGACGTTGAATTCAGCTTTGAATTCCTGCATCTCCTCCTCCACTTTCGCCCACACCTGTTCTTTTTCGTCCCAGTCGAATCCGGCACCGCGGGCTTTTTCCTGAATGCGCATGGCTTTCACGAGCGCAGGCAACGATTTGGGCACGCCACCCAGCACCGATTTATTGCCTTCTTTCAGCTTCAGTTGCTCCCAGTTGGCTTTCACCTCGGCTTCCGTTTCGGCCACCACATCACCGTATATGTGCGGATGACGACTAACCAGTTTGTTGCAGATACCGTGCAGCACATCGGCCACATCAAAGCGGGTTGGCTCATCTTCGGGCACTTCCGAGCCAATTTTACTGTAGAAAACCATATGCAGCATCAGGTCGCCAATCTCCTTTTTTATTTCGGTACGGTCACCTTCCAGAATTGCATCAGATAGTTCGTAGGTTTCCTCGATGGTCAGATGGCGCAGCGTTTCCATCGTTTGTTTGCGGTCCCAGGGGCACTGTTCGCGCAATTCGTCCATGATCGTCAGTAGTCGGTCGAAGGCCATCAGTTGCTGCTGGCGGCGGGGGGGCAGTTGGTCAAACGTCATGAAGTAAAGATACGGCGATTAACTTTTCGAGTGGGCGCATGGTTGGTAGTTAGGCCACATCTCCAGGATATGGCCTAACTACCAACCATGCGCCAAACCACCAACCGACTACCGCTGACTACCATTTTCTTCACGGTCTTCCTCGACGTGGTTGGCGTTGGCATTGCCACGCCGACCATTACGCCGCTGATGCTACGGGGCAATTCGGGGCTGCTGTCAGGTACGTATAGCCTCGATGAGCGTACGATTTTGCTGGGTTACCTTCTGGCTTCATTTTCTATTGCCGGTTTCTTCGGCGGGCCATTGTTGGGTGCCTTATCGGATCGGTACGGTCGCAAACCCATGCTGCTGTTTTCGCTCCTGCTGACGTTGTCGGGCTACCTCATTTTTGCGTTGGGCATTCAAACCCGTAGCCTGCCCCTGCTCTTTCTAAGTCGGATTGTGTACGGCATTGGCGGCGGCAACATCGCCATTATCCAGTCGGCCATTGCGGATGTGAGCGATACGGCGTCACGGACCAAGAACTTTGGCCTGATCGGTGTGGCCTTTGGGCTGGGCTTTGTCATCGGCCCTACCCTCGGCGGCGAACTGTCGAATCCGGCAACCGTATCGTGGTTCAACTTCGCCACCCCCTTCTACGCAGCGGCACTGCTGGCTATTCTCAATATTGTCATGGTGTTGCTGGCTTTCCGCGAGACATTGGCTACCCCTATTCTTCGCCCTATTACGCCACTCACGGGCTTCCGTAACCTGGCCGAAGCCTTTACCAGTCGTCGCCTCCGTATTCTGTTTGCCGGTGTGTTTTTCTATACGCTCGGCTTCAGTTTTTACACCCAGTTTTTTGCTGTTTATCTGCTCAAACGTTTCGATTTCGATCAGGTGCACATTGGCCGTTATTTCGGTTTCGTGGGCCTGTGCATCATCATCATGCAGGGTCTGGTGGTGCGCCGCCTGTCAACGGTCTATACGCCGCAACAGATTTTGCGGGTCAGTGTGGCTGGGTTGGCGATTGCGCTCTGGTGTTTCCTGCTGCCGCAACAGTCGTGGCAGATTTTTCTGGTTGCCCCGCTGATGGCCCTATTTCAGGGTTTAACATCGCCCAATGCCACGTCGCTGGTATCGGTGAGCGCCGGGGCTGGCGAACAGGGCAAGATGATGGGCATCAACCAGTCGGTGCTGTCGGCGGCCTTTGCTACGCCACCCATTATTGCGGGCTACATCGAGACCATCAATCTGAGCCTGCCGCTCATCATGGCTGGTCTAATGGCCCTTTTGGGCTGGTTTTTCTTCATCCGGTTCATTCAGCAGGAAGCGAAGTAGCGTCGAGCTTATTGATACTGATAGACTTACCTACTTGATCGAATGGGTAACAAGGAATACTCCCTAAACCCGATAGACTATTAACATAACTAACTGACAGTCATTTTTTTACATTTTTCTTGCACCCTATTTTTTTGCGTATAACCTTTGCGAACCGGCATCCTGTTCAGGTACGTTGGGCGAAGACAAGCAGGCCAACCCATCAATTGGCTTATTTATTCACATTATTAATCTATTTAGTCTGTAGATTATGAATATTATTCCTCAAACACGGCTCAACCAGCAATCTGTTTACCAGATTGTGGGCTTCGACCGGCTCAACTTTGTGAGTGATGTGACCAACGCAGTACCACAGGATGAGCACTGCCGAATTACGGGATTAGCGTTTGAGGGCGACGGTATTCGGGTGAATGGCCGCCTGACAGTGCAGGTTGATGATGCGCGTCACCTCTCGCTTATCGACTACCAGTTACGGGCTATAAAGGGCCTGGTCAGTATACAACAAACCAACTAGATCATGGACGAATTACAACCAGAAACAGGGCCAATCAACCCCTACGCCCGCACTTTTTTCTGGATCTGGGGTATCGCCTTACTTGGCCTGGCGGGCTTTCGAACCGACATTCCATCGTACCGCGAGCAGCTCAACGAATGGCACCGTCAACGAATTGAATCGTTGAAAAGCGAAAACGGCTGGCTGAATCTGGCCGGTTTGCTGTGGTTAAAGGAAGGGACAAACGAAGCCGGGGCCGACCCTGGCAACGCGCTTACGTTTCCGGGTGGCAAAGCGCCCGAGCACTTGGGTACGTTCCGGCTCAACAGCGGTACGGTTCAGTTTGAGGCCGCACCGGGCGTGTTGGTACAGACCGACAATCAGCCCGTATTGGGTAGCAAGACCATTTTTTCGCCCGAATTAACCAAACCCGTTACGCTGGCGCACGGTTCGTTGCGGTGGTTTGTCATTAAGCGGGGCAACCGGTATGCGCTGCGGCTGCGGGATTTAGCCAGTCCGCTGGTGAGTGAATTTAGAGGAATAGAGCGCTTCCCGGTCGATGAAGCTTTTCGGGTGCAGGCGCGGCTTGAACAGCCTTCCGAAGCACGGACCATTCCTATTCTGGACGTTACCGGACAAACCGGCCAGCAACCCCTCGCAGGTACGTTGGTATTCTCGCTTAATGGCCAGCCGCAACGGCTCGACGCCATTAGCGAAGGCAACAAATTGTTTGTGCTCTTCGGCGACGCCACCAATGCCCACGATACCTACGGCTCGGGCCGGTTCCTGTATGTTGACAAACCCGGTGCCGATGGTTTGACAACGATCGATTTCAACCAGAGCATCAACCCGCCCTGCGCCTTTACACCTTACGCCACCTGCCCGATTCCGCCAAAGCAAAACCGGCTTGCGCTGGCCGTGAAAGCGGGCGAAAAACGGTACGGCGATCACTGAGCCAGGCATCAATAACCTATTAGTAAACAACAAAATGGCAACGACAAATGAACTGATCTGCCCCACCGACGGGGTGAAAATTAATGAAACCAAGGTGCGCCTGGTGGCCGGGCTGGTGCTACTCACCGCGCTAACGTACCTGAGCACCGGCTGGCTGGCCTTACCTGCGCTGCTGGCCGCAGATTTTGGGCTGCGGAGTTCTGAGTTGGGCAAATACAGTCCGCTTGGCGCCATCGCTCAGGGCCTTGTCGATGGGCTTGGGCTAACCTTCAAAGCCACCGATCAGGAACCAAAGCGTTTTGCCGCACGAATCGGGCTGGTATTCGGCCTGCTGATTACAGGCCTTCATCTGGCTGATATCGCTACGCTTCTTCCAACGATCGTGTTGGCTACGTTTGCCGCACTGGAGTCACTGGCTGGCTTTTGTGCTGGCTGTCATGTATACACCTACTACGTCCGTCTTTTTCCAAAAGCCGCTTAACCCCGTCTTTTTATGCTATTTACAACCAACGACACCCTACCCCAACTGACCAGCGTACTCACCAGCGATCAGCTCGATTTCTTTGACCGAAATGGGTTTATTCATATCAAAAATTTTGTCGACCAGAAGACCATCCAGACGTTTCTGGCTGAAATCCAGCGGATTGAAGCTTATTGGTTTGCCGAAAACATTGATAAAGTAAATGGCACGCCGATCAAATTTGGCTACGACGAAAACGGTCAGCGCATTGTACAGCGGTTTGCGTTCACATCGCAGTTTAGCCCGCTGCTGCGCGACTTTTTACAGGACGAACGCTTGCAGGATCTGACTAAACTGCTCGCCCCCTACGAAGGGCGCATCAGCCCCGAAGAGAAGGACGGGCTGGTAGTAAACCATTATGTACGGACGCCCGAATCGAATTTTTCGCGGATGGGCTGGCATACCGACAGTCCGCGCGATCTATTTATGGGTCAGCGCATTCGGCCGATGCTCAACGTGGGCCTACACCTCGACGACTGTCCACAAAGCAACGGTGGCCTGCGGGTGCTACCCGGCACGCACCGGCAGCATACGCTGATGACGCTCTTCCGCAAACGGCAGTTTATCGACCACCGCCCCGACCGGCGCGAGGTTGGTTTCGACATCGAAGCGGGCGACCTCACCATCCACAACGGCAACCTGTGGCACCGCGTCGAGCAGTCACCACATCTGGGCGCGGCCAGTCGGCGAAGGGTGATGTACATTCCGATTATTACGGGCGATTTTCAGCCTAAAAGCGAAGCTAGCAAAACGCCCTTTTACCACCGCTTTGCCAAGCGCATCCAGGATTGAGTCCCCAACCCGAAACGTCGGACCGCCCTAAAGGGGGCTAAAGCTCGGCAGGTTTATCAAAAGCAGCGCAGTAGCCCATTCAGGGGTTTGGGGGTAGGAGCCGCCAAAACAATTAACTAAAAACTTTTAACCCCAATACGCGTATCGTGGCCAACCTGGCGGCAACCGGGCTGACTACAAAATAAAAAGACCGGAACGGCGGCAACCGTCCCGGTCAGTTCGTAACAAGGTCCTGACAGACCTCATTTTCACGTAACCACGACAATAATGCGAAATTTTATTGGACTAGTAGCAGTCTGTCTGCTACTTAGTAGTCGTTTGCTGGCACAAACGGCTACCATTACCGGAACAGTACGTTCCGAAAGTAATCGCGGCGAGCCGGAAGCCCTTCCCGGTGCGAACGTTGTACTAAAAGGCCAGAACAAAGGAACGAGTACTGACGCCAATGGCCGTTACTCGATCGTTGCCGGGCCGGGCCAGGTGCTGGTTATCTCGGCCATTGGTTATCAGAATGCCGAAGTGACGGTTGGCAATGTGGGCAGCTCGACCCAACTGGACGTGACGCTTAAGGAAGCGGCCTCGCAACTGAATGAACTGGTTGTGGTGGGTTACGGCACACAGGATCGCAAGAACCTGATCGGCGCGGTATCACAGATTAATGCCGACGAGATAAAAACCCGGCCCGTTGCCAGTTTCGAGCAACAACTACAGGGGCGCGTGGCGGGTGTACAGGTCTCGGCCAACACGGGCGTACCGGGCGATGGGCTGTACTTCCGCATTCGGGGCAACACCTCGATCAACGCCAGCAATGACCCGCTGTACGTAGTCGACGGGGTGTTTATCAACAACAACAGCCTTCAGAAAATAACCACGCAGGGGCAGGCCAACAACCCGCTGGCCGACATTAACCCCGCTGATATTGAGTCGATTTCGATTCTGAAAGACGCCGAAGCCACAGCTATTTACGGCGCACGGGCGGCCAACGGCGTGGTGGTGATCACGACCAAGCGCGGCACATACAACGCCAAAACAAAAGTAACACTGAACACCTCGGCCGGACAGGCGTGGGCGCCTAAACTATGGGATCTGGTCACCGGTCCCGAACACGCCACGATCATCAATGAAGCCTGGGTGAACGACGGCAAGCCCTTCGCCACCCGCCCATTCCGCCCCGTTGCCGAGGGGGGACGGGGCCTACCCGAAGAACAACAGACTTACGACCGCCTGGGCGATATTTTCCGGGCAGGTACGTTGCAGAACTACGACCTGAGCGTAGCGGGCGGCAATCAGCAGACGCGCTTTTACCTCGGCGGCGGTTACACCAGTCAGCAAGCCACCCTGCGCACCAACGACTTTGCACGGGCCAGTTTCAAGCTCAACCTCGACCATGAGTTGACCGACAAAATCCGGATCGGTACGAGCAATATTTTCTCGCAATCGAACCGGACAAATGCACGGGTGGGCGACGGTCCACAGGGTGGCATTTTGCAGGCGGCCCTGCACACGCCAACGTACCTGCCCAAATTCAACACCGACGGCACCTACGCCAAATGGGCCGGTTTCGACAACCTCGACGTGCTGATCAACAACACCGATATGCAGTCGGTGAGTACCCGGTACATCGGTAATATGTTCGGGGAATGGGATGTGCTGCCCGGCCTGAAACTGCGCAGTAGCTGGAGTCTCGATTATAATATTTACGACGAAAATGAATACTGGAACACGCTTACCAACCGGGGTGCTGCCAGTAAAGGATTAGCCACATCGAGCCTCAGCCAGAACACTATCTGGATCAACGAGCAGACACTCAACTACCGCAAGACATTCGGTGGTCAGCACTCGTTTGGGGCGCTGATCGGCAATACGATTCAGGGAAATACCACGAAGCAAACGCTGGCGCAGGGCACTAACTTTCCATCCGACGATTTTAAGCAGATTGCGTCTGCGTCGGTAACTACGTCATCATCAAGCCGCAGCGTAAACCGGCTTACATCGTTTTTCGGGCGGGTCGATTACAATTTTGCCCGGAAGTACTTCATCGAAGCCAGCCTCCGCGCCGATGCATCGAGCCGGTTCGGCGCCAATCATCGCTGGGGTTATTTCCCGTCGGCGGGCGTTGCCTGGCAGGTCAAGCAGGAGAACTTTTTGCAGGATGTACGGGCCATCAGTGACCTGAAGCTGCGCGCCAGCATCGGCTGGACAGGTAACCAGAATGGTATCAACGACTTCGCATCGCGGGGTCTGTGGGGCGGCGGATACAATTATCAGGACAATCCAGGTACGTTCCCGACGCAACTGGCCAACCCCGATCTGAAGTGGGAAACCACCCGCCAGATCAACGCCGGACTGAACGTGGGGCTGTTCAATAACCGCATTGCGCTGGAAGTGAATGCCTATGAAAAGTACACATATGACCTGCTGATTCAGGTACCACTAGCGCAAAGCACCGGCTTTTCGAGCATCTTCCGCAACGATGGCGAAGTGAGCAACCGGGGCCTTGAATTCGGCCTGAACACGGTCAACATTCAAAGCAAGGGCCTGACATGGAGCACCAATTTCAACATCTCGACCAATAAAAACCGCATTGAAAAACTGTCGATTCCGGTTGACGCCAGCTACAACGTAGAGCGGCTGGTGCAGGGGTATCCGTACCACGCGTTCTTCGTCTACAAGCAGTTGGGCGTGAATCCCGAAACGGGCGACGCCATTTACGACGATTACAACAAAGACGGCGTGATTACGGCAGCCGACCGGCAGTATGTCGGCACGGCGCTGCCTAAGTTCGTGGGTGGGCTGAATAACACGGTCACGTTCCAGGGCTTTGACCTGTCGGTGCTGGTCAGTTTCACGTCGGGCAACCTGGTCAACAATAACAACCGGTTCTTCCACGAATCGGGCGGAACGCGGGATGACCGGCGGGCGATCAACAAAAACCAGTTGAACCGCTGGCAAAAACCCGGCGACATCACCGACGTACCCCGGATCACCACGCTCGGCAACAACTACAACCTGAACCCAAACAGCCGCTTTATCGAAGACGGCTCGTTCATCCGCCTAAGCAGCGTGGTATTGGGCTACACCCTGCCTAAATCGTTGCTCCGCAAAGTGGGCATCTCCTCGGCACGAGTCTACTATAACGGCTCGAACCTGTTCCTGATCAGCAAGTACCAGGGGCCAGACCCGGAAGTAAACGTAACCGCCAACCAAAGCACGCAGGGCCAGGACCTGGGTACGCCCCCGATTCCAAGAACCGCCCAGTTTGGACTTAATCTGACATTATAAAACGCTTCGCGTCATTTAGCCAGGCTGTCATTCGTGGTCATTCGTGGTCATTTGTTGTTCGCGACCGGTGACAATAAATGACTAGTAATGACCACGAATGACAGCCCGGCTAAATGACGCGAAGCCTAGAATTATGAACAAGACAACATTCTTCCTTCCACTGCTGCTCCTGCTTGCTGGATGCAGCAATTTCCTGGATGTTCAGCCCGTGTTGCAGGTTGACGAACAGCGGGCGATTACCTCTGCAAACACGGCTGAGGTGGCGCTGAACGGCCTTTATAACAGGCTGGGTAATGATAATTATTACGGCTCGAATTTCCCGGCACTGTCGTACCTGTCGGGCGGTGATATACAATGGACGGGTTCGCAGGGAGCACCGCAGGAAATCACGGCCCGTAAACTGACCGCCGATAATGGGTACGTGTCGCAGGCGTGGCAAGGCATTTACCAGACCATTCTGGCGGCCAATTACCTGCTCGAAACTGTACCAACGCTGACTGATCCGCTGTTGACAGAGGCTCGAAAAGGGCAAATTCAGGGTGAGGCGCTGGCCATTCGGGCATTGGCTTATTTCGATCTGGCGCGGGGTTGGGGCGGCGTTCAACTGGTGCTGAAACCAACCCGCACCGCCGCTGACAACACAGGTATTACGCGTAGTAGTCTGGCCGATACATATGCTCAGGTGTTGAAAGACCTGATTGCCGCCGAACCGCTGCTGACCGCTACGACCAACCGTAACCGCGCGACGCGTAAGACCGTCTGGGCTTTACGGGCGCGGTATCACCTCTACCGGCAGGAATGGGAACAGGCCGACTTGTATGCCAGCAAGGTTATCGACGACGCCACGAACTACAAACTGGTGAAACCATACAGCGCGTTTTTCGCCAACAATGCCGTGAATACGACGGAATCGATTTTTGAACTGGCCTATTCCAACTCATTCAAAAACGGGCATTTCAACTGGTGGTTGCCGCCTGCCCTTGGCGGTCGGCGCGAGTGGGCACCCAACGCACAGTTGGTAACGCTGCTGAACAACCCGGCGGTGGGTGGTAACCGCTCGGCCCTCATTGCCCAAACGGCTCCTCCGGGCAACCTGTGGTACGGCAAACTGTACTACCGCACGCCCACTGGCACCGACCCTGCCTACCTGATCCGCATCGCCGAGCTGTACCTGATTCGTGCTGAGGCCCGCGCCAAACAGGCCAAACCCACTGATGCCCTGGCCGATCTCAATGCCGTTCGCACCCGCGCCGATCTGACCGCCCTGACCAGCACCACAACGCCTACGACGGACGCTATTCTGCTGGCGATCGAGAACGAACGCCGCATTGAATTTGCCTTTGAATCCGACCGCTGGTTCGACCTTATCCGTACAGGCCGGGTAGCTCCCGTTTTGGGCATCACCGACGCCACCAAATACGTATTTCCCATCCCAACCAGCGAAATTCTGGCCGATAAAGCCCTGACACAGAACAAGGGGTATTAACTTACTACCCCGGCCCTCACCCGCAGCGGCGGACCGGGGTAACCACACAATAAACCATTCTTACTTATGAAAACTCGTATCGCCTATATCTTCCTCTTTGTTGCTCTTTTTGCCGGGCAACTAGCCGCTCAAACGACTGGCCCTGATAAAGGGGCGGTTGTCATCGTGGGCGGTGGTGCTATTTCGCCCGACATCTGGAATCGCTTCATCGAACTGGCTGGCGGCAAAGCCAACGCCCGGATTGTGGTGATCCCCACGGCGGGCGATGATTCAACGTTGACTGCCAGCGGACAACGTACCCAGAAACGGCTTCAGGAACTAGGCGTTGCCAACGTCACGCTGTTGCACACGCGTGACCCGAAACAGGCAAACCAGGAAACATTTGTCGCACCCTTGCGGCAGGCTACGGCAATCTGGTTTGAAGGCGGTCGTCACTGGCGGCTGGCCGATTCGTACCTCAACACGCTGGCGCACAAAGAATTCAACGCGCTGCTTGGCCGGGGTGGCGTGATCGGCGGCACCTCGGCGGGGGCTACCATCATCGGGTCGTTTATGGTGCGGGGCGATACGAAAGGAAACAGTATCATGGTGGGCGACCATACCGAAGGGCTGGCTTTTGTGAAGAACCTGACCGTCGATCAGCACGTGCTGCGCCGGAACCGGCAATTCGATCTGATCGACGTCATTAAAGCGCGGCCCGAACTGCTGGGCATCGGCATCGACGAGAGTACGGCGGTGGTGGTTCAGAAAAACGCGTTCGAGGTCATTGGCAATTCGCTGGTAGGTATCTACGACAGCAACCAGATCAACAGCAACGCCAAATATCCATCGGGGCAAAACAGCACGGGCGGGCCATTTTATTTCCTGAGTAAGGGTCAGAAATTCGATTTGCAGACCCGCAAGGTGATCAACCAAACCGCACCGCGGCCGAACGAACCGGCTAAGTAAAAACCAACACATTATGCGTACCTCCAATCACGAGCCGCACCCTTCCTGGGAGGGCCGTTCAGCCACTGCTTTGCCTGATTCGGGCTGGAAACCAGTCGAAAAAGGGCTATTCCGCTTCGTGGCGCTGTATTTCATAATCCAGATCGTGCCACTCGCTCCGTCGTTCTGGCGCGATCTGTTCACGGCCAACTGGCAATATGGCCTCTACCAGCCATTGTTTAAACTGGCCAGGTACATGCCCAACTTTGTCGGCGGCACCGGCTCGTTCCTCAACTGGGTTATTGCTGCGGCGCTTGCCGGGCTGGGTACGTTCACTTGGTCGATTTGGGAGAAACGACGGGATGAATCGGGCAAACCGGTGCTCAATTACGACCAGTTGAACGCCTGGGTACGTGTCCTGGTCCGCTACCGGCTAGCGGCGGGTTTACTGGCGTTCGGCCTCATCAAGCTGTTTCCTATTCAGGCACCCGAACCGTCGCTAAGCCACCTGAACACGCCATACGGCGAACTGACCGAATGGAAAATCTTCGCCTTAACGCTGGGCGTTGTCCCTTCCTATCAGGCTTTTCTTGGATTGATTGAAACGCTAGCCGGACTCTTGCTGCTCACCCGGCGGTCGGCTACAATTGGGGCATTTATCACGGTCTTTTTTACGGGAAACGTCTTCATATCGAACGTCGCCTATGGCGGAGGCGAATTCGTCTACAGCCTCTTCCTGATCAGCCTGGCGCTGTACCTGCTCGCCTACGACGGGCTCCGGCTCTACAACCTGCTGGTGCTGGGCAAACCAACCGCCCCCAACCGCTACCGCCTGACGTTTGCCCAAGGCTGGCAGCAATCGGCCCGACTCGCGGGTAAGGTCGTGGCCGCTTTGCTGATTCTGTCATACGGACTGTCGGCCTACGAAGCCTTAAGGAAAGGTGGTCATCAGTACCCAAGCGCCGCCAAAAAAGCCAGCTTATCCGACGCCGCAGGGTTATACACGGTGCAAGAGTTTCGGCTAAACGGACAGTCGCGCCCGCCCTCGCCACAGGACTCGCTACGTTGGCAGAACGTCGTGGTCGAGAAATGGAATACGATCAGCATCCGTCGTCCGGTTCCGGCTACACTTGCCAAGCTGAACCAGGAAGATGTAATCGGGCCGGATTCAGCCCGACACTTCGAGTGGTCGGGGCAAATTGGACGGCACTATTACCACTACGAACCCGTGGCCGAACAAGCAGCATCAGCCGCTCGGACGCTGCAGTTACGTAATCCCCAGCACCCCGAAGACACCTTCCAACTTCGCTACGAACGGCCCAACCCAGGTACGTTGGTGCTGGCTGGTATCAACGCTAAAAACGATTCGGTATACGCCGTACTGGAACGGGTAGACAAGAAATACCTGCTGTTTGAAGCCGCCAAATCCGGTCGGCGCAAAGGATTGACACTGTAGAAGAGTCATTTCGCTACGCGGCCATTCATCGTCATTTATTGCTAACCAAGTTCTGAATGACTACCCAATGACGCCGCAGGATAATGACACTTAATGATATTTCCCCATGATAAGCACACAAAATCCAACACAACAACGGCCCGTAACCGAGGCAAACACACCTGCCAGGGCAACGCAAAGCCGCTGGTCCGAAACGGAGAAGATCGCCTTTCGGATCGCGTTCATTTTCTTCGTCGCTATGGCCTTGCCGAACAACGTTGGCTGGTACCGCGACTTCTTCGACCTCGACTGGACGAACCTACACTACCGCGACGTGTATGACATCGCCCGATTCGGTTCCGGCCTGACCATATTCGGCAATACTCTGTTTGGCAGTCCGTTACTCGGTTATGCACCCTGGATCATTACGCTCCTGGCTGCTATCGTCAGCGGCCTGATCTGGACTGCGGTCGTGAAAATCCGCAAATCGGAGCCAGCCACTTACAACCTACTGTACTACTGGCTTCGGGTGGTGGTACGCTACCGGGCTGGTATCGGCATCATCGGGTTCGGCTTCACCAAGCTCCTGCCCACGCAACTCCCCTACCCCTCGCTGGGGCTGATGAACGCTAACTTTGGCGACCTCACCGCGCAGAAACTCTACTGGCTGTCTATCGGCATTGTGCCCTGGTACGAGGTGTTTACCGGCATCGTTGAAGTAGCGGCGGGCGTTTTTCTGTTCTTCCGAAAAACTACGTTTCTAGGCGCGGCCCTGCTGTTTGGTGCCCTGGCCGACATTGTGTACGTGAACCTCGCCTACGACGGAGGCGTACACGTCTACAGTTCCTATTTTGTGCTGCTGGCGGCTTTTCTATTATGGTATGATGTTCCCTTCGCCTGGAACCTGCTCGTCCGCGAACGCTTCACGGTACCCGTTTACCATTACCCCACCTTCCCGGAAGCCTGGCAACGCTGGACCCGCCACGGCCTGAAAGCCGCTACACTGTTTCTGTTTATCGGTGTACTGTTCTACCTGCAAGTCGTCAATTTCATCTACGACCCCTACAAACAACCCGCCCAGCATGGCATCCGCCAACTGCGCGGCAACTACGCCGTGACCGAATTCAAGCTCAATGGCCAGCCCATCCCCTACAGCCTGACCGACTCGACACGCTGGCAGGAAGCTACTTTTGAGAGCTGGAGCACGCTGACGTTCAAGGTAAACCGCCCCGCCAAACTCGACCTCAGCAATGGCGGCGGTGCACCCATGCGCGACCTGAACCGGACGTTTGAGGTAACGGGTGTAGCCGGTGGTCAGCGCGTGTTTTACTACGATGCCGACCCGGTGAACCAGACGCTGTATTTGCAGGATAAAGTCCGGTTGAATGGCCCACGCGAAGACGCGCCCGGCGCAGGTAATCCCGGCGAAAGCGGCACCAGAAGGCGGAAAGAGAAAGGGAAAAATCCGAACGCCATTTCGGAGAAACAGTGGATACCGGCGCAGGCGCGGGCCAACATCGGCGACGAGTTCACAAAGGTGCATCCGCTGGTGCAAACCACCCGCCGCAAACGGGGCCTGGTTGAAGAAAGCAAGCCCGCCGAGCGTAAACGGATGGTACTCCACTACCAGACAACCGATGGCTCACGCGTAGTCTTGACCGGCATCAACGAGAAAAAAGACTCGATCTATGTGGTTCTCGACCGAATCGTCAGGCCATATGCGCTTGGAGAAAGTACGTTGAAAGCAGGACGCTACGAATAGCCTATCTTTCGGCTTTGTAATCCGATGATGCACGTACCCGAAAAACAATATGATGCCGTGATTGTCGGCTCCGGCCCGAACGGACTGAGTGCGGCCATTGTGCTGGCGCGGGCCGGGCTGTCGGTGGTGGTGCTGGAAGCCCGGTCAGTGATTGGGGGCGGCACCCGTTCGGCGGAGTTAACCCTGCCCGGATTCGTGCATGATATGGGTTCGGCCATTCATCCACTGGCAGCGGGTTCGCCCCTGTTTCGGAGCTTACCGCTGGCCGATCATGGGCTGGAATGGATTTACCCGCCCGTGGCCGCCGCCCACCCGCTCGAAGGAGGCAAGGCCGCTCTGCTGACCGGTTCCGTAGCCGACACCGCCCGAACGCTGGGGGTCGGGGTGCGGCCTTCCGACGAGGCAACGTACCTGAAGCTGATGGAGCCGATCGTTCAGCACTGGTCAACGCTTGCCCCCGATATTCTTGGCCCGTTACGTTTCCCGAAACACCCGATCGACATGGCTCTGTTTGGGCTTGACGCACTGTTACCGGCAACGTACCTGGCCAGGCGGTTCAAGACCACCGAAGCGCGGGCGTTGCTGGCGGGTATGGCCGCCCACGCCATTCAACCACTGACCAACCTGACTACCTCGGCCGTGGCACTGGTGCTTATGGCGGCCGGGCATCAGCGGGGGTGGCCTATGCCCAAAGGCGGTTCCCAACAGATTGCCAACGCACTAGCGTCTTATTTCCGATCATTAGGGGGCGAGATTCAGACTGACCGAACCGTTCGTACGCTGGCCGATATTCCGAAAACACGTGCGGTCTTGTTCGACCTGACGCCAAAACAAATTCTCAGTATCGCCGGTGATCGTTTTTCGACGCTGTACCGGAAGCAGTTGGAAAATTACCGCTACGGTCCCGGCATCTTCAAAATCGACTGGGCGCTGGATGGTCCAATTCCGTTCACCAACGCCGATTGCCAGCGGGCCGGTACGATTCACCTCGGCGGTACACTCGAAGAGATCGTGACGGCCGAACAGCAAACCTACGACGGCAAACACCCCGACCGGCCCTACGTGCTGCTCGCCCAGCAAAGCCGGTTCGACCCTACCCGCGCCCCCGAAGGCAAGCACACGGCCTGGGCCTACTGCCACGTACCCAACGGCTCAACCGTCGATATGACCGCTCAGATTGAAGGGCAACTGGAACGCTTTGCACCCGGCTTCCGCGACCTGATTCTGGCCAAACACACCATGAACACGGGGCAGGTCGAGGACTGGAACCCGAACTATGTGGGCGGCGACATCAACGGCGGCATCATCGACATTGGTCAGCTATTCACCCGCCCTACAATCAGCCTGACGCCTTACCGCACCTCGGAAACGGGCCTGTTCATCTGCTCATCGGCCACGCCACCGGGCGGGGGTGTCCACGGCATGTGCGGCTACCATGCTGCCCGCGTGGTCCTGCGCGACAGTTTCGGAAAAGATGTGCCGGTTGAGCTGGCAACGGAGTAGACAGTATCGTAGAGTTACGGCAATTTACTGGGCTTCGCGCTGTAGGTTGCTTTCGCGTGGCCCTTCGACAGGCTCAGGGTGACAGGACACATCTAGCAGGTAAATGACAAACTTGAGTGAGATTGTCACCCTGAGCGGAACGGTCCGCCGCTGCGGTCGAAGGGCTACGCGAAAGCAACCTACAGCGCGAAAGCCTTACAACTGCTTCACCAACTCCTTCACGTCCGCCACGGTATAGGTATCGGGCAGGCGGTGCGTGTCGAACACCATGAAATAATGGTATTGCCGCCCGGCCTGCTCGGCCCATTTCAGGCCCAGCCGGTTTTTGGCGGCGCTGTCTGAATTGTCGCGGTCGTCGCCTTTCGTTTCCAGCACAATCAGCGTTCCGTTCTGGGTGTACAGAATGAAGTCGGGGTAGTGGTTCGATTTGTAGCCGTTGATGGCGAAGCCTTTGGCCCGGCCCAGGTTCCGGTGCCAGAACCGAATGTTGGGCAAGGCGGCCAGTTCGCCGATGACCCGTTCTTCAAAACCGTTCATGCTGCCTTCACGCTCATAGAGCGATTTGCCCAACGATTTGCCCAGCAAACCGGGTACGATCGTTTTCTTGAACGTGAACCCCTGCTCGACCGAAATTTTGCCCACCACCAGCAGTTTCCTGAACTGCTCTTCGGCGTGCACATCAGCCAACGCCCTGATCTTCTTCTTGATCTTGTCGCGGTAGGTGTATTCCCGCGACAGCAGATCCTTGATCCGTTCGGTGTCGAAACTGCTGAAAATACGCTCCAGATACAGCTTGATCTGCTGGTCGGGAATCGGGTACATGTTGCCCACCAACTGCATCATGCGGTGAGCCATGTCTTTCACCTGCCCCGCTTTGGGCTTGCTCAGAATGTAATCGACAAAAATCTCTTTGACCTGACTGTTGTCGATTTGCAGGAAGACCGGCCGGTACTGGTCGCCCTGGGTACGTTCAATATCGATTCTGTACAGATCGGATTCAACCGTGTCCCAGTCGATTTTGATGTCTTCGTCGGCCAGGCGGAAGCCTTTCAGTAACACTTCCTGATTGAGCAACACGCGTTCGCCCTGCCCGAAGAGGCCGCTTGCCGGCACCTCGAAATAAAACTGCGGGAGCCTCAGCGCCAGTGCTTCTGCCGCAAAATCCTGGTTGATCGCTATCTTTTTCACTTTGTCGCCGAGTTCCTGGAAGAGAGATGATGACTCCGTATCCGCCTCCTGATTGCTGAGTTGCTGCTCGAGTGCCTGATTTTTTTCGATGGCAAGCTGGGTAATGGCCGTCAACGCGGGCGGCGGGCCAACGGGTGGTTCGTCGGGCGGGGCGGTTGGGTCGAACTGGATTTTTGTCGGGTCAATGACGTCGCTATCCGGCTCGGTTGGGTCGGGAAACAGGAAGCCCTGCAACGCCTGCGCAGGTGTTGGCGCAGGTACGTTGCCCGATTGCCCGTCGGTGGTGTCGGCCGAGCGGTAATCATGCCGACTGAAACCGGCCGATTCGAGGCCCCGGATGATGCTTTGCAGGGTGTCGGTAAATTTGGCCGAGGCCGTCAGGACATACGACACATTCAGCAGGTCGTTCTGGTGGCGCATCACATATGGCTGGCGCAACACCCGCCCCAGAATCTGCTCGATGTCAACGGCCGACGACCGGTCGGCGAGCGAGGCCAGAATGTAGGCAAACGGACAGTCCCAGCCTTCTTTCAGGGCATTCACCGTGATGATGTAACGTACCTGACAGGTCGGGCTCATCAGGTCAACGTCCTTCAGTTCGTTGATATCGGCGGTCTTGATCTTGATCTGCGCTTCGGGAATCTTCAGCTTCAGCAACTGCTGCTTCAACTTCTCGAACGTCGTGTTGTCGTCGCCGGTTTTTGGTTGGGCCTGGAAGAGCACGATGGGCCGAATGTAACGCCCGCCTGCTTTTTGCTCGGCTTTGGCCAGGTGTTCCAGTTGCCGTTGCAGGTTCAGCGCACTCTCGACCACCTGCGATTTTTCCTTGTGGTTGTAGGCAATCACCGGTAGCTTCACCATCTGCTCTTTCTTCAGCTCAATGGCCGATACAAAGCTGACGATGTTGGCGTTTTTCTTGGGCGTGGCCGTCAGATCGAGCACAAACGAGGGGTTCAGGTTGCGCAGCATCTCCACGCTCAACTCGCTCTCGGCGTTGTGGCTTTCGTCGACAACCACCACCGGCGTGAGGCTGCGAATGACGTTGATCAGGGCGGTCTGGTCGGTGTCGGCCAGCCGGTGATCGTCGGCGTCGAACTGACTGGCGAAGGAGGCCAGGGCGCCGTTTTCCTCGAAAATTTTCCGGTCTTCCTTTTTCGTGGCCCGTAAGCTGCCGAAGCTCAGCACGAAGATGCTCAACTGCTGCTGCACCACCGCCGGACTGAAATTGGCCCCCTGCAACAGGTCTTTTTTCTGGTAAACGGCCACGCGGTGGTTGAACAGGCTGTTCAGTTTCTGCCGGTACGGATGCGCGGGGTTCGACAGGTTCCGCACGGTCTGATCGAGCAGGTTGCTCCAGGGCACCAGCCAGACAACGGCTTTGGGGCGGTCGGTGGCGAAGGCGTCGAACAGCGTATGTAGCGCATTGACGGCGATAAACGTTTTACCGCCCGCCGTGGGCACTTTCACGCAGACGTGGGGGGTGCCGGGTACGTTGTTCTGGTAGGGCCGCATGCCCGAGTTGGTCAGCGGATCATACTCGCCTACTTCATCCTGCCAATACCGATTGTAGGCCAGATCGTAGCGATGATCCCGCTGAATGTACTGTAGATAGCGGTCAAGGTCACGAATGACGCCCGCCTGATAGGGTTTCAGTTCCATTGGTGTGTTGACCCCACCCCCCGGCAGGGTTTTCTCATAAAAAAATAGTTATGCCAAAATTGCTGACGCGTGGCCCTTCGACCGCAGCGGCGGACCGTTCCGCTCAGGGTGACATCAATCATCCAGGTGTTCAGGCAAACATTCTTCACATTCCTGTCACCCTGAGCGGAACGGTCCGCCGCTGCGGTCGAAGGGACGCGCGTCAGCAATTTCATACTATTCTCATTTTATGAGAACCCCCTACCGGGAGTGGGGTATTAAAACCGGGAAATGTCCCGGGGAATTTTCTTGAAAATGATGTGTCGCTGCTGAAGCCACTCCCTGTTGATCAGGCAGTTGTCGGCGTAGATGACGTACTGTTCGGCGCGGGTTTGCACGGTGGCCAGAAAGTCGTAATCGAGCGTGGTTAGCTCGTCGCGTTTGTAGTAGAAGTAGTAGGCCGTTTCGTAGCGTCGGCCCAGAAAATGCGGCGTCTCGGCGGGTTCATCGGCGTTGGGTTGGTCGGCGGTTGGGCTGGGTAACGCCGTTCGTGTTTCCGAATACCAGACGTACTCCCGGATTCGGTCGAGGGGCAACGCTTCGTTGAGCAGGCCATCGTCGGTAAACAGGGCCTCGCCAAGTTCATAGTAGGTGAATCCGCCGCCCGTGCCTTCCTTGTCGCCATAGCCGTCGATCACACGGCGGACCCGTTCGGCGGTGATGGTTTCACAAATATTTACTTCTTTACCCTCCTTGTCTTTTTCAGTCATTTGAATCAAGATGAACGTTCGATTTCCGCCATCTTGATTCAACTTTAACACTGCATCGGCAGTAGTTCCAGAACCTGCAAAACTGTCAAGTACAATGCAGTTTGGATCAGCCACAAGGCTAATTAGATATTTTATCAAATCAACTGGTTTTGGGTAATCGAATTTGATACCCATCTTTTTTAATTCCTCGCTTGTGTTTTGAGTACTTCCAAGATTTTGCAAAACGCTAATAACATGGCTACTTCCTTCACGAGGTTTATAATTTTCAATTGCTCCAGAAGGAATTATCTCGAAAAATGTATTTTGTCCTTTGGTGTCTTTAACAGCTTGGAATCCAGTATTAATGTACTTCAAAAGAATATCCTTTGAACTCCATCCGCTTTCTACTTCTACTTGATTCAGTAATTTGAAATCTTCTATGAAAGCATCCTGATGATAGATAGGAAATGAATTTTCGCGCTTCCTGATTATACCATTTTTAAAACTAGCAGGAAAGCCAATAGGAAGAGTAATCCTGCTAACAGGATTTTTTGAGCCATTTTTTACTATCGTATTCCTGATCTCAGTTTTAAAAAGTTTACTTTCTGAATTAACATTAGGATCAATTACTTGTGGAGCATTAAATAAAACCTCATTCTTGGCGTAAACTAAAATATACTCATGGCATTTTTTAATTTTGGCTTGATTGTCAAAATTGCCATCAGTACGCCAAGTGAAATTGACAAGCATATTTCGACGTCCAAACACCTCATCCATAAGTATTTTAAGGTTGTGGTATTCGTTGTCGTCAATTGAGATGAAAATCAGTCCATCCTCAGCTAACATAGCATGAAGCAATTTTAGGCGAGGACACATCATGCACAGCCATTTATCATGGCGACTGAAATCTTCGGTTTCTTTGCCTACGATTTTGTCTAACCAACGCTTGATTTTTGGATCATTTACATTGTCGTTGTAGACCCAGTTTTCCTTCCCGGTATTGTAGGGAGGGTCAATATAAATGCACTTGATACGGCCTTCGTAATACGGCAACAGTGCTTTCAATGCCTCCAGATTATCACCGTGAATAATGCGGTTGCCTGTCACACGATTAGGCGAGTCGGCTTCTCCGTAGGTGTACTGCGCATCGAGCACCCGAAAGGGTACATCGTGATGATGGTTGATTACTTTATCTTTCCCTATCCAGGTAAGTGTGGGCATTATGAGCGTCGGGGATGTAGGTGAGTGCCCCGAGGCTCAGAGGGCAAAAAAAACGGGCGGCCTCCGCTGCCCAAGTAGTCTACCGAAGGTGTGTCCAGCACCTGTACAGAACTGCATGAAACAGAAGAGGACACGCCCTTTCGAGCGCGTCCTGCTTAACTGTCTCCCTCTGCATCAAAATTTTGGACACTTTACGGTAGAGGAAACTGTTAGCAACGCTATGTCTTTATATCAGAATGACTTGTCTTTTGTGCTCGATTTTTCGCTTGATTATAGCCAGCAAGATAGCCCGGCAAGTCGACTCAGGCAAGTTTGGAACGGGTTTGTGTAGGGCAAACGCGTATTGCTGATCGGTACGCCGCTCGCCGAATCGATGCGGTTCCCGGCAATAGTGTGTTGTCTTTTCATGTGGTTAACGTGAGTTGTAGATGGGTGGGGATAGTATTGCTTCGCGCTGTAGGCCCTTCGACTAGGCGTCCCCGACAGGCTCAGGGTGACAACTCACATCCAAATGGTGTTGACCAACTTGGGTGGGCTTGTCACCCTGAGCCTGTCGGGGACGCCTAGTCGAAGGGCCAGGCGACAGCAACCTTCAGCGCGAAGCCATACACTACGGCGTGAAGCACAGCAAAAGCATTTTACATACCTTCCCAGGTATTCGTTGCCTTATCCATTTTAATCGACCCCCGAACACCCCCATTGCCTGACAATGAATTGGTTAGTACACCTAGTCAATTGAATCAGTAGAATACTCCCTAAACCCGATAGACTATTAACATAACTTATTGGCAATCATTTATTTAACTTTCCTTTCAGATTTACTATTTCTGACACAACTTTGCGGCGTTGCTTATGCGTCAGGTCAATTCGCCTATTCGGCGGTAGTCCGCGACGATGGAAAGCAATGCTTTTTTTGCCTCATTTATTCTATTTAGTATATAGACTTTAAGTATTAATGATTCACTGTCGTTCTGACGTAATGCCCGCATTTACGCATCCTTCCGCTTGAGAGCCAGTAGTTGATTAGCTCCCCCATTCAAACTTTACAATGACAATACACCTGACAATGAGACACTTTTTAGTAACAGTTTTACAAATGTCAATCCTGCTGATGCCTTTATGGTCAGCGGCGCAGAATACCCCAATTATCAATGCAACCATAGCGGGCCGAATCATAGATGCCCGCACCGAGCGACCCCTGATTGGCGCAACGGTGGTTATCAAAGGCACCACGAACGGATCATCAGCCAAAGAAGATGGTCGTTTTACGCTCCTCACAGGCCAGAAACTCCCCTTCACGCTCACGGTTTCCTTCGTTGGCTACAAGACCACCGACGTCGTTATCAGCGAGAATAATGTAGAGATCATACTAGAGGAGGGCACCAATGAACTGGCCGACGTGGTCATTACGTCCCGCCGTCGGCAGGAGTCGGCCCAGTCTGTACCCATTCCAATTTCGGTGTTGCGGGGCGCGCTGGTCGAAGATGCCGGCGCGTTTAACGTGAATCGGGTTAAAGAACTGGTGCCTTCGGTACAGCTTTATTCGTCGAACGCCCGCAACACGACACTCAACATCCGGGGCCTGGGCTCAACCTTCGGACTCACAAACGATGGTATTGATCCGGGCGTGGGTTTCTATGTCGACGGTGTTTACTATGCCCGTCCCGCCGCCACCGCCCTCGACTTTGTGGATATTGACCAGATCGAGGTGCTGCGCGGTCCGCAGGGAACGTTGTTTGGCAAGAACACCACGGCCGGTGCGTTCAACATCACCACCCGGCCTGCCAGTTTCCAGCCGGGAGCCACGTTTGAGGTAAGCTACGGTAACTACAACTACATGCAGGCCAAGGCATCCATAACTGGTCCGTTGAGCGACAAGCTGGCCGCCCGTGTGTCGTTTTCCGCCACCCAGCGCAACGGCGTGATCTATAATGTACGTACCCAGCAGCCAACTAATAGCTTAAACAACCTCGGCGTTCGGGGGCAACTGCTCTACACGCCCAGCGACAACGTCAGGCTCACGCTGGCTGGCGATATGACCGATCAGAAACCCCTTGGCTACGCCGTTATTTATGCCGGGGTGGTGCCAACCCAGCGGCCTGCCTATCGCCAGTTCAATGCCATCATCGCCGATCTGGGCTATAAATTACCCTCAACTAACCCCTTCGACCGGATAACGGATCAGGACACGCCATCGCGGGCAAACAACAAGCTGGGCGGGGCATCGCTCAACGCTGACATCAAGATTGGCGGGGGGACACTAACATCGACAACGGCCTGGCGGTACTGGAATTGGGATCCACTCAACGACCGGGATTATATCGGGCTACCCGTATTCACCATTTCAGCGGGTAATTCACAACATGACCAGTATTCGCAGGAGATCCGTTACGCAGGCAACGTGTCGTCGCGGGTAAGCGGTGTTATTGGTGCGTTCTATCTCTACCAGGATTTAAAGTCAGACCCCGTACAGACCGAAGAAGCAGGCTCGGCACAGTGGCGTTTTGCCCAAAGCTCGACCAGCGCACTGTGGAAAACACCCGGCCTGTTTGATAACTTCGGCATCCGAACCACCAACCGTATCCGCAGTACCAGTGCCGCTTTGTTCGCGCAGGCCGACTGGGCAATCACCGACAAGCTTCGCTTCCTGCCCGGCATCCGTTATAACTACGACCGGAAGATTGCCAACTACAAACGGGAAACCTACGGCGGCCTGCAAACGACCGACGCCGCGCTGCTAGCCCTCAAAAACGGCGTGTATTCAAACCAGGCGTTCGATGCCGACGTAGACGAAACCAACTTCTCGGGTCAGTTGACGCTACAATACAAGGCGAGTGACCGCCTGAATGCCTTCGCTACCTACTCGACCAGCTACAAACCTATCGGGATCAATATTGGCGGATTACCAACGGCCAACGGACAGGTACTGACCGACCTGGCCCGTGTGAACCCCGAGTTTGTGACGCACTACGAAGTGGGCATAAAAACCAAGCCATCGCCAAATTCGGTGCTGAACCTGGTGGTGCATAACAGCGACATCAAAGACTACCAGACCCAGGTGCAAACGCCTGAGCCCGGCGTCAACCGGGGCTATCTGGCCAATGCCGAAAAAGTGCGGGTGTGGGGCGTAGAACTGGATGGTAATCTGCGGGTTAGCAACGCGTTCTCGGTATACGGCGCACTGGCCTACACGGATGCCAAGTATGTGTCGTTTAAAAATGCGCCGGTGCCGCTCGAAGAAACGGGTGCCGCTCAGGCGTTCAAGGATGTGTCGGGAGGTGCGCTGCCGGGCGTGTCGAAATGGGCGGGTTCGCTCGGGAGTGAAGTAACTTCTGCCGGTAAATTCCTGTCGCAGGAAGGTCGGTACTTCGTTGCCGCCGATGGCTATTACCGCTCGTCATTCTCGTCGAGCCCATCACCCTCGCAATACCTGAACATCGACGGCTATACGCTTGTGAATGCCCGCGTTGGTTTCCGGGCCTCAAACGGCACATCGGTCTTCCTGTGGAGCCGCAACCTGCTGAACCAGAACTACTTTGAGCAACTGCTGCCCGCTCCCGGAAACGCCGGGCAATATGGCGCCGTGCTTGGCGACCCACGTACCTACGGTGTAACGCTTCGCTACTCATTCTAAGCAATGTGACTCCAGCTTGCTTGCCAGCTAATCGTGCTTCGCGCTACACGCCGCAACGTCGGACCGTAGCGCGAAGCTTATTTTTTATAACTGATCGTACCTTTGACCTCTCATGTTTCTTTGCCAGTATGCAGCCCTTACAAACGCTTTCGTCCAAACTTCCCCGCGTTGGTACCACGATTTTCACGGTCATGTCGAAACTGGCGGCGGATGTGGGGGCGCTGAATCTGTCGCAGGGATTTCCGAGTTTCCCGGCTGACCCGGCGTTGCTTGAGCTGGTGACGAAAGCGATGCGGGCGAACCACAATCAGTATGCGCCGATGGCGGGCGTGCCGGTACTGCGCGACGCCATCGCGCAGAAAACCGTCGACCTGTACGGCATCAGCTACAACCCAGATACGGAAATAACCGTCACGTCGGGTGCTACCGAAGCCCTGTATGCGGCTATTACGGCGGTGGTGCAACCCGGCGATGAAGTGATCGTGTTTGAACCCGCCTACGACAGCTACGTACCCGCCATCGAACTGGCGGGCGGAACTCCCGTTTTCGTGTCGCTCACTCCACCCAATTACGCCATCGACTGGGCGCAGGTGGCCGAACAGATTACGGAACGTACCCGGCTCATGCTGGTCAACACGCCCCACAACCCCACCGGCCGCGTCTGGACGGGCGACGACCTGAACCAACTCGCCAACCTGATTCGTGACCGCGACATCTTCGTGATTGCCGATGAAGTCTACGAGCATATCACCTTTGATGAGCGGCCACACGTGTCGCTGATGCAGCACCCGGTTTTGCAGGAACGCACGTTTGTGATTGGCTCGTTCGGCAAGACGTTTCACATCACGGGCTGGAAAGTCGGCTACTGCCTCGCCCCTACCGAGCTAACGGTTGAGTTTCGGAAGATTCACCAGTTTCTGACGTTCAGTGTTTCCACGCCGATGCAATACGCGCTGGCCGAGTACCTGCAACAGCCTGAGCGTTATCTGCAACTCCCCGCCTTTTATCAGCGAAAGCGCGATCTGTTTTTACAGGCCATCGCCGGGTCGCGTTTCAGGTACGTACCCACCGAAGGCACCTTCTTCCAGAACGTTTCCTACGCCGTCATCACCGACGAACCTGACTACGACCTGGCAATCCGCCTCACCAATGAAATTGGTGTCGCGTCTATTCCGGTATCTGTTTTCTACGATCAGAAGAACGACTATAAGATCCTCCGTTTCTGCTTCGCCAAAGACAACGACACGCTCCTCCGCGCCGGGGAACGACTGGTGAAGTGGACAACTTTGTAAGGGCGCGTTTTGCTTCGCGCTTGTGTGTATTGCTGACGCATGGCCCTTCGACTCCGCTCAGGGTGACACTCTCACTCAAGATCGTCATCAACGTACCTGGGTTTCCTGTCACCCTGAGCGGAGTCGAAGGGCTATGCGTCAGCAATACACACAAGCGTGAAGCAACAAACCAAAAACACAGCATGATACCCCGCATTCATCCACTTCCCGAATCCGACGCCTCCGCCGAGTTGAAAGCGGCCTGGGCGAAGCATATCGACGACTACCCCGGCTCACGGATTACCAATATGAAAGCCACGCTGAGCCATTCGCCGCTGGCATTCGACGTCTACATGCAGTGGTATCCGCTCTATCATGCCGTGATCGGAATTGTTGGCGAACGGGCGGCGTACTTGTTTGCGCACGCTATTTCCGAAGCGTCAAATTGCCCGCTCTGTACCACGTTTTTTCGCAAGATCATCATCCAGCATGGCGAACGGCCCGAAGACCTGCACCTGACCGACGACGAACAATATCTGCTGGATTTTGGCGCAACCATCGCCCAAAACCGGGGTACGGTACTGGACGAAACCTACGAACCCATCCGGCAGCGGTTTTCCGATCAGGAAATTGTCACGCTCGTCGCCTTTGCCGGGCAGATGATCGCTACAAACCTGATCAACAACGTGTTGCACGTTACGATCGACGAATACCTCTACCCCTATTTACCGGTAATCCAATCGGAAGGCCGAACCGACACAACTCATGCCTGACTTATCTGGAAATCAAACTGCCAGCAAGGTAGCCTTTATCACCGGTGCCGCCCACGGACAGGGCCGGGCCGTTGCACTCGCTTTGGCCAAAGAAGGTATCAACATTGTTGCCTTCGACGTGGCCAAAAACTTAACGTACCCGGCCTACACATTTGGCTCCGCCGACGAACTAACCCAACTCAAACAGGACGTGGAAGCCCTGGGACCATCCGACGCATCGCCGCGCTGCCTGACTGTGACGGGCGACGTTCGAAACGATGCCGACGTGACCCGCGCCGTAGAGCAGGCATTGGCCGAGTTCGGGCGGATTGATATTCTCTTCAACAACGCGGGCATTTGCGCCTACGGACTCGCCCATGAATTAACCGAAGACGCCTGGGATGCCATGCTCGACATCAACCTCAAGGGCGCGTGGCTGGTGGCAAGGCGCATTATTCCGGTGATGATCGACCAGAAATCGGGCGTTATTATCAACAATTCGAGCATCGCCGGGCTACGGGGCATGGGTCGGTTGAGCCATTATGCAGCCTCGAAATGGGGGCTTGTGGGGCTGACCAAATCATGGGCTATCGAGCTGGCTCCCCACAACATACGGGTCAATTCCATTCATCCAACGGGCGTCAACACGCCGATGAACGACGGGCTGGCCGCGCTCGAAGGCACGACCACGCAGGAGATTGCCGAACGGTCGGCCGGCAATTTATTGCCGGTTCCCTGGGTTGAACCTGAAGATGTATCAGCGATGGTACTTTACCTGGTGTCCGATGGGGCACGGTATATCACCGGCTCCCAATTTGTACTCGACGCGGGTTTACTGACCCGGTAATAGTCGTTTCTCAACGTTTTTATGCGTATTAAATCACTTGACAGGTTGCGGCAGGAAGCGGCAGCCAGTGACTCATCGACCCTCAAACGTTCGCTCGGGGCCTTCAACCTGGTCGCCATTGGTATCGGCGTCATCATCGGCGCAGGCCTGTTTTCGCTGACGGGTATTGCCGCCGCCAACCATGCCGGTCCCGCCGTGACGCTGTCGTTTGTGGTGGCGGCGGTGGGCTGCGCGTTCAGCGCGTTATGTTATGCCGAGTTTGCCGCCATGGTGCCTATTTCGGGCAGCGCCTATACCTACGCCTATGCAACCCTGGGCGAACTCTTTGCCTGGATCATCGGCTGGGACCTGGTGCTGGAGTACTCCGTTGGGGCCGCTACGGTGGCCATTAGCTGGTCGCAGTACCTCAATCGTTTTTTGAGTAATTATGGCCTGCACATTCCCCCTCAGATTATGTTGTCGCCGTTTGAAACCGCCACTGGAGCCGACGGCTCAACCGTATCGGGTTTCATGAACGTACCTGCGGTGTTGATCGTGGTGCTCATTACCGGCGTCATTATTCGCGGCACATCGGGCTCGGCCATCTTCAACGCCATTGTGGTAACCCTGAAAGTACTGGTGGTACTCGTGTTCATCGCCCTCGGCTGGCAGTATATCGACCCGGCCAACTACCAGCCTTATATTCCGGCCAACACCGGCACGTTTGGCGAATATGGCTGGAGCGGCGTTCTCCGTGGTGCTGGCGTCGTATTCTTCGTTTTCATCGGCTTCGACATTGTGGCAACGATGGCGCAGGAGGCCAAAAATCCGCAGCGCGACATGCCCATCGGCATCATCGGGTCACTGGTTGTCTGCACCATTCTGTTTGTGCTGTTCGGCTACGTCATGACCGGCATGGCCAACTATACGGAGTTCAAGAACAGTGCGGCTCCGGTTGCCATTGCCATCGAAAAAACACCCTACCGCTGGCTGGGACAACTCATTATCGGAGCTATTCTGATCGGTTACACCTCCGTTATTCTGGTCGATCTGCTGGGGCAGTCGCGGGTGTTTTTCTCAATGAGCCGCGATGGGTTATTGCCTCGTGCGTTCTCGGAGGTCCATCCCCGTTTCCGTACGCCCTGGAAAGCCAATGTGCTGCTGTGCGTCTTCATCGGTCTGTTTGCGGGCTTTGTACCCATTCGGGTAGTGGGTGAAATGACGAGTATAGGTACGTTGCTGGCCTTTGTGATGGTCTGCCTCGGCATCTTGATTTTACGCAAAAAACAGCCCGACGTCCCCCGCGCTTTCCGTACTCCCTGGGTGCCCGTCGTACCAATTCTGGGTATCCTGACCTGCCTGCTAATGATGTTCTCGTTGCCCGGCGACACCTGGTTGCGGCTCGTCGTATGGCTGGCGATCGGTCTGGCGATCTATTTTGTGTATGGCAAAAAACGCAGTAAACTGCACCTTTCTACCGTAAGTGATGATCTGGATCACCCGCGAACGTCCGAAAATTGACCGCATCGCCTGCCCCTGGCTGATCCGTCGGTTTATTGATCCCGGCGCCCAAATCGTGTTTGTGCCCGCCGACGAGGTACTGGCCAAAGCAGAGGCGTTGGGGGCCACGCCATTCGATATAACTGGGGCTGAGTTTTCGCACTACGGCACCGATTGTACGTTTGATTATTTCCTGAAAAAATACGACCTCCGCGACCCGGCCCTGCACACAATGGCACCCATCGTGCGCGGGGCCGACACCGACAATCACGCGCTGGCCGAACAGGCCGCCGGGCTCTGGGCTATCTCGGCCGGACTGGCCCACAACCTGCGAAACGATGAGGAGTTGCTGGCGCAGGGCATGCTCATCTACGACGCGCTCTACAGTTGGGCAACGTACCTGCAACACGAAAAGCACACCCAGAACCCGACCGAAAACAGCCTGATTCAGGTGATGACAACGTACCTGGCATCGCAAAAGAAAGACCGCAAACGCACACCCGGCTGGATCAGCGAACTCGAAGCCCTGATTCAGGACCATGTCGATACCAACCTGACCATCAGCCTCAAAGGCCTCTCGGAAGCGGTGCAGATGAACCCCACGTACCTGTCGCGTGAATTTGCCACCTACTTCGACAAGCTGACCTTTGGCGAGTACATCCGAAAACTGCGCATCGAAAAAGCCATTCAGCTACTCGACCAGCCCGAGCATTCGCTACTCGACATTGCCTACCTGACAGGCTTCTCGGATCAGAGCCATTTTACCCGCGTATTCAAGAAATTCATCGGCAAAAGCCCGTCGGCTTATCGAAAAGACGTGCAAAAAGGTAAAGAATCGGCCAAAGGTTAATTATGTTCTATGCCATTGGCGTGGGCGTTCGTAGCCTTGCACAAACGTTGCTATGCTACTTATGTCATCTCTCTCTTCGTACAAACAGGTCAGGTTCTTTTCTTTATTTCTTTTCGGGCTAACGCTAGCAACACCCGCATTGCCCCAGGCACCCGCCCCACACGAGTACCCGCGCACGGTACTCTATCAAGGCATTCTCCACCCCATCGTGACGTTCAGTCAGGATGCGCCGGTGGTCAATTTCAAGACGTTTTATCAGGTCGGTTTTCCCGTTGGTGTCAACATCTGGAAGACCGCTAAAATCGGTTATTCACTGGAGATTGTCCCGTTCATCCGGTCCGAAGCAGGCGTCAGCCGCATGAACAATGTGCTGTTTCATCCGGGTGTACTTGTGGGGCTGGGCAACGGCTTTACCCTGGCCAACCGGCTGGCATTTGAAACGGGTGGTCGGTATGGGGTTACGCCCGTTTTGAACAAGACCTTCCGTCGACCCGGCCCGGTGAACTACTTTCTGGCAGTGCCGCTCCCCGTTCGCTTCGGCAACGACCGACCTACGAGCGTTACGCTGGGTTTCCAGTTTGGCCTTGCTTTCTGAGCCATGAACGCAACCGCTACCTGCTAATCAACAGGTGATCTAAGCCCAACTTAATGTTGGAGCGGCTGTGCCGGACGTTTTGCTGAAAACACTCGGGTAGACAACCCATGCGAATGGTCGACAGATCAGCCCCCACTGCTACTTCGTGAGGGCTGACAGACTCATTGCCGATAACTCATTTTTACCCTTAATCTTCACGCCCTTCTTTCCTATTGGCATCCGCCATGCGGACAATTTTGGGCGTGAATTTGGCCAATACCGTTACCAGATCGCGTTGGGCTTCAATGACGTTGTCAATATCTTTATACACCATCGGAGCCTCATCCAGATCACCTCCAACCAGTTGAATATCGGCTTCTACCAGCGCTTTATTCCATTGCGACCGCGTGATGGTGTTGAACGCCTGGGTACGTGACATCAAGCGGCCGGCGCCATGCGAAGCCGAATTGATCGAGTCGACGTTACCGCGCCCGCGCACCACGTAGCCCGGTTGCGTCATGGAGCCGGGAATGATGCCCAGCACATCAGGTCCGGCGGGTGTGGCTCCTTTGCGGTGAACGATCACCTCCCGACCATCGGCCAACTGCTCTTTCCAGGCAAAATTATGGTGGTTCTCCACCATCACCAGCGGTTTCTCTCGTAGCGCCTTAGCCAGTTTCCGGTGAATTTCGTGGTGATTAGCCGAGGCATAGTCCCCCGCCAGATTCATCGCAATCCAGTATTCCTGTCCCTCCTGCGTGTTCAGGTCGAGCCACGCCAGATGGGCCGCTTCTTTTGGCAACTTCGTCTTTTGCATGGCTAGTTTCGAGTAGTAATTCGCCACGTTTCCGCCAAAACCACGCGAACCCGAGTGCGACAGCAAGGCCAGGTATTCACCCGGTGGCAGGTTCAGGCCAGTCTGTGTGGCGTCGTCTGCGTACACATTCACAATACCCCACTCCACAAAGTGATTACCCGTTCCCGAGCTACCCAACTGGCGGTAAGCTTTGTCTTTCAGGTCGCGGATCACCTTCGTAGCCTGCCATTCGGGCAAATCCATCACGCTCTCGTCGATCTTGTCGCGGGTTTCGCCGCCAATGCCAAACTTGGTCTGCTCAACCAGCGCCTTCTTTAGCATGTGCGGTTCGCGCTTCAGAAAATCGGGCCGTAAGCCGAAGATAGATAGGCACATACGACAGGCAATGTCGACACCAACGGCAAACGGAATCACGGTATTGGCTTCCGTAGCCAGCACGCCGCCAATTGGCAATCCGTAGCCCTGATGGGCGTCGGGCATAAGCGCACCCGCTACCGACACCGGCAGGCTGGCGGCGGTGTGCATTTGCTTCAGCGCCCCTTCTTCAATAAAATCGCGCCCAAAAACAGCGTACGGCAGCGGCCCTTCGCGAAGCTCGAAGGCGTTTTCGGCTTGCTTCTGCTCAGTACCCAGCACATAGGGCGCAGACTCGGCGGGCAGGTACGTTGCTCCCATTTCGCTGAGCGGAATAGCGATTCCCTGCTTAGTGAGTTCATAAACCGACTGCGCCAGATTGGTGACCTTATTCTTCGAAAAGGCGTATTTTTTCGGATTCTGGAGCATTTGGGCCAGTAAGCCCATCACTTTTTCACGAGGGTAATTGCCCCGCTGCATCAGGCCGTTGGCTACGCGCAGAAAAGTGGGGTGTAACGACTCCGGGATTGGCCCCAGCGTCAGGATGTCGTCGATTGATAATTCCATCTGGTTACTGTGGTGATTAGGTGATTTACCCCCGACCCGCAACGGCGGACCGGCCTGAGGGTTTAGGGGTAATCACTTACTTTATAAACAATTGCTTCAACTGATCGACCATCGAGCCTCCGTTGGAGACAGAAATCGAGCCGATTTTATCCGCGATTTTCTCGACGTACTCCATCTCTTTCAATTTCCAGAGCATCTCATTGTCTTCCATCAGTTTGGCGGTGTTCAGCAAGCTGCGGGTCGAGGCCGTTTCTTCGCGACGCATGATGCTGTTGGCCTGGGCTTTCTTTTCGGCCATCAACACCTGGTTCATTATGTCGCGCATATCGCCCGGCAAAATGATGTCGCGCAAACCACCGTTTCGTAGTTCAACACCCAATTGTTCGGCTCTGGTTGCGGTCGCGTTTACGATAAACGGAGCCAGATCACCCTTTTTATCAAGAATCTCGTCGAGCGTCAGGCCGCCGATGTACTCGCGCAGCGCCATTTGCACCGCGATGTACAACTGCTTGTCGTAGTCCTTGTTTTCGACCAGTGCTTTCATCACGTCCTGCACCTGGTACTGAACAAAGAACGTCAACCGCAACGACGCTTTATCTTTGGTCAGAATCTCCTGCCCCGACACCTCCAGTTGCTGCTGCCGGGTGTCGACTTTCAGCACATGAATTGGCGTCGTGTTTTTCCACCAGTGATACGTACCTGGGGTAAGTACCCGGTTGAATGTCCAGTCGATGAACAGCACCCCTTTTTCGTGCGCTTCAACGGTATACGTTCGCACATAGGCCGACAGGGGTTGGGGCATCAACGACACCAGATCAATTTCGGCCGGAATGTCGAGTTGGTTCAGATCGGCTTTGATGTAGGTGTAGTGTTTTACCCCTTTCCAATACGCCCAGCGGCCTTTGCGCAGAATGGTCTGAAACAGGCCCGTCGATGAGCCAACCCGTTCGTACTGAAGGGCTATTTCATTGTCGTTGACCTCAACCACGTCGAGCGCAGCGGCTACCTCCGCGTTTTCCAGCAAAATGGCCAGATCGCAGGGCGGATTCTGTAGCTGCTCTCCCTGGTTGTAGACATAGACGGTTTCGTTGGACCAAACCCAGTGGTTGCCCTCGGAAAGCATTTTCTTGAATCCGCCATGTTTGAACAAAAGCCCGATTTGATGGGCCTGGATGCGTACAGTTTTCATTGGAATAGAGAGTTATACTAATTCATTAAAACCCGTCAGAAGGCGACCCATCTAGCCAGAGCGGAAGCCGGTTGGCGACTGTGTTTGCACGTGGGGGCGACAACCTGGTTTGGCAGATAAACTGACCCGGCAGAAGCAACTCCTTCTACCGACCCAGCCAATCCATCAGACTCCGTTTGCAGCAACCGCGTACGCCCGACAGCCGCGCTACCGGCCTGCTGGCACTTGCTAAACCGTTTTGGCCGGGCAAGCCCAACCGCAACAGGGTCGCTTCTGACTGATTCACTTTTCGAGAGACCATTTTTAGAAGTGGTCGACTTCCCAACCATAGGATCAACTTTTTCAGAGTTGATAGCAGGATTCGAACCCGCATTTTGGTAGTGAAATTGACCCATGACCAACAGCATATCGGGCTCAGCCAGCGGCTGCGATACTATGGGGCTATGCAGAAACCCACATCCGGTTTGGTCATCGACGCTTTCACTGCGACAAAGCTTTAGCCCAACTGCGCAGTCTTTTTGCGTAGTTGAATTAGTTTTACCATTTTTCCAAATAATTTCTGACAATCAATAGTATAGGTAGTCTCCGCACTTGTTGCTTACGCCTGGTCGAAGGGCCACGCGTAAGCAACAAGTGCGGAGCTAACAGCGCGTCGGCAACACCTCACAGCACAATAGTTTCACACCATCCTCATCCTGTATGCCTGCCAACCGAAACGCCCTTGTTCGCTACAAAACGCTGGATGCCTGCCTGCGCAATCGGCAACGTACCTGGACACTCGACGACCTGATTGAGCGAGTATCCGAAGCGCTGTACGAGTACGAAGGCATCGACAAAGGCATCAGCCGGCGTACGGTTCAGGCCGATTTGCAGATGATGCGGAGCGACAAACTGGGCTACTTCGCACCCATTCTGGTGGTCGACAAAAAATATTACACCTACGAAGACCCAGCCTATAGCATCACCAATATTCCGCTGTCGGATGGCGATCTGGCGCGCATGAACGAAGCGGTTGACGTACTGAAGCAGTTCCGGGGCTTTTCGCATTTTGCGGCCCTCAACGAAGTAGTGCAGAAGCTGGAGGACCATGTGTACTCGACCGCCCAAAAATCGACACCAGTCATTGATTTTGAGAAGAACGACAACCTGAAAGGGTTGCACTGGCTAGACGCTTTATATCAGGCTGTGATTCAGAAGCAGGCGGTTCAGCTTGAGTACCAGTCCTTTTCGGCGCGGGCACCGCAAACGTTTACGTTCCATGTGTGGTGGCTTAAAGAGTTTAAAAACCGCTGGTTTGCGGTGGGACTACGCGACGGGAAAGGGATGCTCACCAACCTGGCGCTGGACCGGATGCTGGCCGTCAGCATCAACGCTACCGTCGACTACGTACCCAACCAGACCATCGACCCTGATCTGTATTACCGGCACGTGATTGGCGTGACAGTGAGCGAAAGCATGCGACCCATGTTGGTGAAGCTATTCGTCACCAGCCGACACGCGCCTTATGTGGAAACCAAGCCGCTGCACCACTCGCAGCAGGTGCTCGAACGGACCGGAGCCGGTATTGTGATTCAACTGCTGGTACAACACAATTTTGAGTTGGAAAAGGAAATCCTGGGCTTTGGCGAGGGCATGCAGGTGCTCGAACCCACCCGCCTGCGCTACATCATCCAGAAACGGTTGCGAGCCGGACTCGACGCGTATACTCCACAAGAATTGCCGATTTCCTAGTCCGATCCCCTCAAATTAACGTTGCTGAAGGTGCTATCGGGCGTTTTGCTACGAATGTGCCTTATCTTGGCACTATGTAATCCGGACGTTGAATTCCCGGTGCAACACCTCACAACAAGCTTACCAGTACGCTACGAATTATGACGAAGAAGCGCATTCTCCTCTTCCTTTGCGTCGGCCTGATTCAGTCGGTCTCAGCTCAGACAATTACCATTTCTGCCGACGCGCAACAGGCTGCCAAAAGCGTTCGGCCCGAAGCCATCGAAGCCCATATGCGCTACCTGGCTGACGATAAGTTGCAGGGCCGCAAACCGGGTACACCGGGCTTTGAACTGGCAGCGCAGTATGTGGAAAAACAGTTTACCGCCCTCGGGTTTAAACCGGCTGGGCAGAAAGGCGGCTTCAGGCAGGCGGTTCCACTGCGGAAAGCGCAGGTACATGACGAAGGCAGCAGTATGGCGCTGATTCAGGACGGCAGCCCGCGGCAGCTTACCTACGGCAAAAACTTCTTTCTGAGCCCCAACTACAATGCAGCCATCAGCGAGGTATCGGCACCAATCGTGTTTGTCGGCTTTGGCGTGTCGGCTCCTGAACTGGGCTACGACGATTACGCCGGGGTTGATGTGCGCGGGAAAATTGTAGCCTGTTTCAACGGGGCGCCCTCAACGTTTCCTTCGAATCAACGGGCGTATTCCAACTCGGCCAAGCAGGAAGTAGCGGCCATGCGCGGCGCAGTAGGCATCATCACCTTCAGCCTCCCCACCGACGTAAGTGCCCGCATTGAATCGAACGCGCCGCGCAACCGGCAGGCAACCTACCGCTGGACCGACGCGACAGGGCAGGCGCAACGTACCTATCCGCAGTTGAAAGTGGTTGCCTCGATGGGTGATGAAACGGCACGTTCGCTGTTTGCCAAGGCGGATAAATCGTTTGAGGAAGCCCGATTAACGGCCAATAAGAACCAGCCGCAGTCATTCCCACTCAACATCTCGGCGCAGGCACGTACCCAGACCGAGATCACCGACGGACTGGTGGGCGAAAACATCATCGGGTTGCTACCCGGCACCGACCCCAAATTAAAAGACGAATACGTGGTCTATGTGTCGCACCTCGACCACCTCGGCATTACCCGCCCGGTAAAAGGTGATTCGATCAATAACGGAGCGCATGACAACGCATCAGGCGTGGCGATCAACCTGGAAGCGGCCCGGCTGTTTTCAACCCTGCCTAAGAAGCCCCGCCGGTCTATCCTGTTCGTGGCCCTGACAGGCGAAGAAATGGGCCTGCTCGGTTCCGACTATTTCGCCAGCAACCCCACCGTTCCGAAAGACAAGATCGTGGCCAACCTCTGCCTCGACATGCCCTTCTTCTTCCATCCGCTGATCGATATTGTGCCCTACGGTTCCGAGCATTCGAGCATGAAAGGAGCCGTTGACGCCGCCGCAAAATTCGTGGGTGTGCAGATTGCGCAGGACCCCATTCCTGAACAATCCGTGTTTATGCGCTCCGACCATTTCAGCTTTGTTCGGCAGGGAATTCCGGCCATTTACATCAAAAGTGGCAGCACCACCGGCGACGACCGCGACGGCACCAAGCTCAACCTCAACTGGCGGGCCACGATCTATCACACGCCACAAGACGACATGAACCAGCCTTTCGACTGGAACGCGGCGGCCCGGCATGTACAATTACAATTTTTGATTGGCTACCTCACGGCCCAGGCAAACGACCGCCCCGTCTGGAACACTGGTGATTTTTTCGGAACAAAATTCGGTGCTAAGGCAGCGGTCAAGTGAGTCAGTTACCAACAGACAGTCGGGCATTAGTACGCGGCATTAATCGGTTCGATTTCGTCGCGCTGATCATTAACATTACCATAGGGGCAGGCATTCTGGGCTTACCGGCTAGATTGTATACGCTGGTTGGTACCTGGAGCCTGCTCGCTTATGGCGTGAGTGCGGCCGTGGTGACGCTGATCATCCTTTGTTTTGCCGAGGTCAGCAGTCGGTTCAACGGCACTGGCGGCCCCTATCTGTACACCCGTGTGGCGTTCGGTCCCCTGGTTGGTTTCGAGGTGGGTTGGCTGTTCTGGCTCTCGCGAGTGGCAGCGTTCGCGTCGATCTGCAACCTGTTTGTCAGCTACGCCGCGGTTTTCCGGCCGCAACTGGCCGAGGGCTGGGAACGCGCCGGAGTTATAACGGTACTGGTGGTAGGCCTGGCTTCACTCAATTACATCGGGGTTCAACGCTCGGCGCGGATCAATACCGTGTTCACGCTCAGTAAACTGCTCGCGATTGGTGCGTTTGCGGGAGTGGGCTTGTTCTTTGTTGATAAGGCCGCGTTTACGTTTCCGACCTTCCCGAACTACGCGCCGTTTTCGCAGGCTGTGTTGCTGTTAATTTTCACATTTTCAGGCTTCGATGTGGCGGCTATCCCGTCGGGCGAAGTCCAGCAGCCGCAACGAACGGTCCCCCTAGCGTTACTGGTTGCCATCGGCACGGTAGCGGTGCTGTTTCTGGCGGTGCAGGTCGTTTGCATCGGTACGCTGCCCGATCTGGCTCATTCGGAACGCCCACTGGCCGACGCCGCCGGGCAGTTTATGGGCGGGGGGGGCGCATTGTTCATCACGGTTGTTGCCCTGGTCACGGCACTGGGTACGTTGCACGCCCTGATGCTGACCGGTCCACGACTGCTTTTCGCGATGGCCGAGCAACAGCAATTGCCCGATTGGCTGGCGCGCACGCACCCGCGTTTTCGAACGCCGTATGTCGCCATTCTGCTCACCGCTGGTTTGCAACTTATCCTGGCGGTTACCGGTACGTTCCTGTATGCATTGACGCTCAGTACCCTGATTCGATTAGCGTATTTCGCCCTCACCTGCGCGGCTCTACCCATCTTTCGGCAACGTACCCAGGCCCCTCCTGCCCAGTTCCGGGTAATGGGCGGCTGGTTTATTTCGGGCTTGGCCGTGGCGCTTTGCCTGTGGTTACTCAGCAACGGATCGGCCCGCGAAGCCCGTGACGTAGCCATTGCCGCCGCAGTCGGACTATTGATTTATTGGCGAATGAGGAAGTAATTGGGGATTGGTTACTGGTTGATCGGTTATTGGTTGATTGGTCAGCTTCTACCCCCAATAACCAATCAACCAATCCCCAATAACCAATCCCCAATCCCCCCATAATGCTTCATCAACCTATTTCCCCGGTGACCACCCGAACCACTGAGCGGGTATGCGAAGTGGCCTGGTTTTCTGATCTCTGTGGGGAAGACACCGAGTTTATCAGCATTCGTGACCCGGCCCGCAGCACCTTCGATCATTGCCGAACTATTGCCCTGACTGCCGAAAAGCTGGGATTCAGCAACCTGCTGCTACCTACGTCCTACATGGTTGGGCAGGAAGTGGTTCCGTTTGCCGCTGGCGTAGCCCCCGATCTGCACAGTATCAACCTGCTGACGGCCATCCGTTGCGGCGAGATGCACCCGCCGATGCTGGCCCGTACGCTGGCCTCGCTCGACCATATGGTACAGGGGCGGCTAACGATCAACATTATCAACTCCGATTTACCCGGCTACCGGGAAGAGGCCGACTTCCGCTATCAGCGCTGTGCCGAAACGATCCAAATCCTGAAACAAGCCTGGACACAGGACCGAATTGAACACGACGGCCCCGTTTACGGCAAGATCAGCCTGGCCAGCGACGTTGTGAAACCGGTTCAGCAAAACGGCGGCCCACTGCTCTATTTCGGCGGCACGTCGGACGGGGCGCGGGATGTTTGTGCGCAGTACTGCGATGTATTTCTGATGTGGCCCGAAACCGAAGAACTACTGTATGCTAATATGCAGGACGTGTCGGAGCGGGCAGCGCGCTACGGCCGGACGGTCGATTTTGGTCTTCGCATTCACCTCATTGTCCGCGAAACGGAGAACGAAGCACGAGCCTGGTCACGGCATATCATGTCGAAGTTTGATCCGGTGCGTGGGGCTGCGTTGAAAAACGCCTCGCAAAGTTCGTGGTCGCTGGGGGTACGCCGGCAGAATGAACTTCGGGAAGCGGCCGATACCGATGGATTCGTGGAACCGCTGTTATGGACCGATATCGGCAAAGCCCGGTCGGGGGCAGGTGGCGCACTGGTAGGAAGTGCCGACCAGATCGTTGAGAAGCTAAACCGGTATATGGACATGGGCATCCGGGCGTTCATTTTTTCGGGTTACCCACTTATTGAAGAGGCTGGGTACGTTGCCCGGTTGGTACTCCCCCGCCTGCCCAATGTCACGCTCTCGCGCCTGCAGGGTCGCACGCCGGGTACGTTGGCGTAGTGAGTATTTTTTGTTTTCGAACTGTGCTGTGTTTGCTGCTTCGCGCTACGTGCCCTTCGACTAGGCGGCCAGCCTGCGGAAGGGCACGTAGCGCGAAGCAGCAAAGCAAAATCAACTTACTAACCCACTCCCCGGTCATCACTTCATCAATTGCTCCAACAGCCAGTTGTTCATGTGTTCGTTCTGCTCCGGGTACGTCCAGTGGCCAGTGTCTTCGAAGAGCTCGAGCGATTTGGGGGCACTAATTACGTTATAGGCTGAAAAAGTCGAGGTTGGCGGGCAGGTTTCGTCGTTGAAGCCCCATGAATAACGACCGGGTGCTTTCAGCAGTTTGGCGAAATTGACCACATCGTAATAGGCGGCGGTCTTGATCTTATCGGGTTTATTGGTCCACTCGGCCGAACTGCCGGTAAACATATGCGGCCAGCCGCCAGCCCGTCCGTTGAGGTAGCCCGTTACGTCGCTCAGGGCCGGGTAAAATGCGCCCAGCCATTTGATGCGTGAATCCAGCGCCGCCGTAACAATGCTGAGTGCGCCGCCCTGCGAGCCGCCCGTAACGGCCATGCGGTCGGCGTTGACCTGCGGCAACGATGCCAGGAAATCAACCGCCCGGATACAGCCCAGATACACCCGCTTGTAATAGTATCGGTCCCGGTCGTCGAGGTTGATCAACTGATAATTTTGAAAAGCGCCGGTTGCTAATGATGTATACACCGACGGGTCCATGTTGACGGGAATGCCGTGGATACCGATCTGAAACGTGACCACACCCTTTTCGGCATTACCAATATCTCCCCCATACGGCCGGACGCCCGCCCCCGGCACCTGCAACAACGCAGGAAACTTGCCTTCGCCCTTCGGTACGCACAAAATACCATAGAGCCGGGCGGGTGTATTGGGCCAGTTGGCCGGTCCCCAGGTTTGCAGGTTTACGTGATAGACGTTTACCTTGTCGGTGCATCGCTCTGGCAACAACGTCAGGCGGGAGTCGACGGGGACTTTAGCGAGGTCAGCTTTGGCCCCATCCCAGAACGACATAAAATCGGCCGGGGTCGTCACGGTCGGCTTGATATCGGTCGGGCTGAAACCGGCCGTGCCCAGTCCCCGGTACTCTTTGCCGTCGAGTTGCACGGTGGCAATGCAGCGCAGAAAGCCAGGTACGTTCATGGTACCGCCTGCCACCGTCAGCATGCCGTTGGCAATTGATACGGTTTCAGTTTTAGTAGCGGGCATCATTTCGGGGCCAATTTTATAAGTCACGCTTGCCCCTGAAACGGGGTTGCCATGTTTCAATACGCTGATGGTGAAGCGCACCGGCTCGCCGGTTTTGTAAGTCCAGTTGGTATGGTCGGGGGCCACCACCACTTTCACCAGCCGTTCGACAGGTTGCGCCAGCAAGCTTACCGGTAACAGAATAAGGTAGAGTATCTTTTTCAGAGAAAACATAAAGAAGAGATTAAGGGAGACGAACAGATTGCCTGGTCTTATCAGGCCAGGATGAGCAGATAATAGGTAAACAGATTATTTCTACTTTTTCCCTGTACCCCGGACTTTAGTCCGGCTGTCAATCAGGTGATTTCTATTCAGCAGACAGGCTAAAGTCCGGGGTACAGGGCGATATTTTCACTTACTTTTGACGTTTGCCATCAACAACTGTCTTCTGTATGCCCTTACCCGCTGACTCTTTTCGCTGCCTGATGATCTGCGCCTGTACCGCCTCTGCCCTCCTGCTGGCAATGGCCAGTTTTGGACAGGCAAGACGACCAACGTCGACCGGTAAGCTCTCCGTTGAAACGGGTGTATCGAAAACGTTGGCGTTGCATCGAAAACAAACCATCAGTAAGCTGGCTTATGCGTTGCAATTCGACATTCCGGCGCGAAAAGAGCAGCCGATTTCGGCGTCTGAAACAATTTCATTCGACTGGAAACCGGACAGTCAACCCGTTCAAATCGATTTTAAAGAGCAACGAGACCATCTGCAACGCATCCTGGTTAATCAGGTAGCCGTTCCGATTGTGTTCGATAAAGAGCACATTCTGATCGAGCCTGGCCGGTTAAAGAAGGGCGCGAACCAGGTAATGATCCAGTTTACGGCGGGGAATCTGTCGCTCAATCGTAACGACGATTTTCTGTATACCCTGCTCGTGCCCGACCGCGCCCGCACCGTTTTTCCCTGCTTCGACCAGCCCGATCTGAAAGCCTCGTTCCAGCTAACCTTGACCATGCCGACAACCTGGCGGGCCATGACCAACGCCGCCTTGCAGGACTCGAGCCGGACCAGCAATCGGCAAACGTTGCGTTTTGGCGGTTCAGAGCCGATCAGCACGTACCTGTTTTCGTTTGCCGCCGGCCGGTTCGAGTCGGTTACCCAGCAGCGGAATGGTCGGCCGATGCATTTTTTCCACCGCGAAACTGACTCGACCAAGGTTCGGCTGAGCATGGAACCCATTTTTGCGACCCATGCCGACGCGCTTACTTTTCTGGAAGACTATACCCAGATTCGGTATCCGTTCAAAAAATTCGATTTCGTCGCCATTCCCGATTTTCAGTATGGCGGCATGGAACATGTTGGGGCGGTTCAGTACCGGGCGGCAAGCCTGTTTTTAGATAATGGTGCCACCCGCGATCAGAAACTCAGTCGCGCTACGCTGATTGCCCACGAAACATCGCACATGTGGTTTGGCGACCTGGTGACGATGCGGTGGTTCGACGATGTGTGGATGAAGGAGGTCTTCGCCAATTTTATGGCCGATAAGATCACCCAGGTGAGCATGCCCGACGGCAATTATGACCTCGAATTTTTGATCGCCCACTTCCCCGCCGCCTACGACGTCGACCGAACCGAAGGCGCGAATCCGATTGGGCAACCGCTGGCTAATTTGCAGGAAGCAGGTACGTTGTACGGTGGCATCATTTACCACAAAGCGCCCATCATGATGCGGCAACTGGAACGGCTGATGGGTAAAGACGCCCTCCGCAACGGCCTGCGCGACTACCTTAAAAAGTACGCCTACGGCAACGCATCGTGGCCCGACCTGATCGCCATTCTGGACGCCTACACTCCCGCCGATCTGCAACGCTGGAACCGCGTCTGGGTAAACGAAACGGGGCGTCCCCGGTTTTCATACGAACTAAAAACCAGTCAGAACACGATCAGCCAGTTCGTAATTTCGCAGGCGGGCGAAGATGGGTCCAGCCGACAGTGGCCTCAACTTTTCGAAGTGGCACTGGTCTATGCCGATCGTGTGGAGGAACTGACCGTGAACATGAACCAGCCGTCGGTTACGCTGACCGACGCCGTTGGAAAGGCCGAGCCGCTGTTTGTCGTTTTCAACTCGTCGGGTCAGGGCTATGGTCAATTTCCCATCGATGAACGCATGGTATCGGGGCTGGCCCGGCTGACGAATCCGGTGACACGGGCGGCGGCTTATATCAGTCTGTACGAGAACATGCTCAGCGGCCAGTCGATTACGCCGACGCAGTTGGGATCGCTTTACCAACAGCAACTGGCCCACGAACCCGAAGAGCTAAACTTACGCCTGATCACCAACCAGTTGTCAGATATTTTCTGGCGTTTTACCCGTCCTGACAATCGGCTGGCATTGGCCACATCGTTGGAAAATGACCTGTGGCGGACACTTCAGCAGGAAACGCAGCCCGGTAAAAAGAAGCTGTTATTCCGTTGTTATCAAAGCATTGCACTCAGCCCGGAAGCCCGCGACCGGCTGTACAATATCTGGAAGGAGCAGCAGGCACCAGCGGGTGTCATCCTGACCGAAGACGACTACACCAGCCTGGCGCTGGCTTTGGCAGTGCGCGATTACCCGGCCGATGGCTTGCTACAACAGCAGCTAAGTCGAATTAAAAACCCGGATCGTCGGAAACGACTCCAGTTTATGATGCCCGCCTTATCGCCCGTTGAGCAGGAACGGGACAAGTTTTTCGCCTCGCTGGCCGACATGACGAATCGGGAACGGGAGGCCTACGTCACTGCCGCACTGGGCTATTTACACCATCCACTACGGGCGGCGACTTCGGCGAAATACCTCAAACCAAGCCTTGATCTGCTCGAGGATATTCAGCGGACGGGCGACATTTTCTTTCCTGAATCCTGGCTCCGGTCAACGATGGGCAGTTACCAGACCCCGGAAGCCGCCACCGTCGTTCGCACGTTTCTGACCGACCACCCGACTTATAATCCCCGGCTGAAAGCAAAACTGCTGCAAGCCGCCGATGGTCCTTTCCGGGCCGCGAATCTATTGTACCCAGGTCGGTGAGTAGTAAGGTGTTTTTTTGACAGGATTAACAGGATCAACAGGATTTCTTTTTCCTGTTAATCCTGTTGATCCTGTTAATCCTGTCAAAAAAACACCTTACCGTATGCCCATGCCCATGCGTGGGTCGGGCTTTTGGGTTAGCTGAAAATCGCGGGGTGGTTCGGCACCCAGTAAATGCCGGACAAAATAATCCCAGCGCCGACGGGCCATGTAGTTGGAATAGCTACCGAATCCGTGACCGCTGTTCGGGAAGAGCACCAGGTCATAGTCTTTGTTGGCTTTTTCCAGCGCCTCAACGACAAGCAACGTGTTGGATGGCGGCACGTTGTTATCCATCATGCCGTGGGCCAGCATCAGCTTGCCTTTCAGGTTCTTGGCGTAGTTCTGGTTGGCCTGCGCTTCATAATCGGCCGCCGAGGTCAGGCCGTTATATCGCTCGCCCCAGTCGTCCTCGTAGTTCCGGTTGTCGTGGTTGCCCGATTCAGAAATGCCTACTTTAAAGAAATCAGGGAATCGGAACATGGCCGTTGCGGTGGCGAAACCGCCGCCCGAATGCCCCCAGATTCCCACCCGGTTCGTGTCGATATAGGCATACTGTTGAGCAAGCTGCCGGATACCCGTAATCTGGTCGGGCAGGGTGTTTTCGGCCATGTTGCCGTAGCTCATATCGTGAAACTTCTTCGACCGGAGCGGATTACTCGTTCCTTCGATCTCGACCACCACAAAGCCCAGTTCGGCCAGTGCCTGGTTGTCTTTTCTGGCCGCCGAAAACGACCAGTTACCCACGCTACCCCCTTGCGGACCAGGATAGATGTAGTCGACAACCGGGTATTTTTTAGTAGGGTCCAGTTGGGTGGGCGTATACATAAGCCCATACAGGTCCGTCTGCCCATCGTGTGCTTTCACCCGAATTGGCACCGGCGGATGCCAGCCTGTCGCGGTCAGGCGGGAGATGTCCATTTTTTCCAGCCCCACCACCAGTTTGCCATCCATATTGCGGGCTACGCTAACTGCAGGTACGTCCGGCGCAGAGTATGTGTCGACGAAATATGTACCTGATGGCGACAGACTCACCTGATGATTGCCCGGCTCGGGCGTGAGTACGGCGAAGTTTTTCCCATCGAACCCGATTCGGCAAAGCTGGCTGAAATACGGGTTCGTCGCCTGTCGACCCACGGTCATAAAATACAGTTGGCGGGCCTTCTCGTCTACCTTCAGCAGGCGGGTTACTACCCAATCACCTTTGGTAATCTGATTTTTCAGCTTGCCCGTTGCGCCATCGTACAGGTAGAGATGTCCCCAGTTGTCGTGTTCGGAGAACCAGATAAATTCATTGGTTTTGGCCAGATACCGCCAGTTAATGGCTCCCCAGCCTGATTCGTACTGCGTAGGTACAGTCTCTTCGAATACCTCACGGACAGCACCCGTTGCGGCGTCGGCCAGACGTACTTTTTCCTGCTTATGGTCGCGTGAGGTAGATACAAACGCCAGTTTAGAGCCATCTTCGGTCCAGTTTACATCGTCGAACGTGCCGCTGCTCGAAATGTCGTCGCTCAGGGTAGCGCGGTGCGGATCGGCGGGTATTTGCAGCGTAATGACTTTAGGTACGTCTACCTCGATGATTACCCGCTGGATAGTGGAAATGACCTTATCGCCAGGCAACGGGTATTTCCACTGTCTCAGTGTGGGTTTGCCCACATTGGTGGTCACCAGATACATGTCGCTCACCTCCCGCTGGTCCTGCCTGAACGTAGCAATCTTTTTAGAATCCGGCGACCAGGCCAGAATCGCGCGGTCGCTCGATTTCCAGCCCGCATTGTCGGTAGCATAGCCAAAGTCTTTGATGCCATCGGTGGTGAGTTGGGTCTGAGCCCCGGTTTGCAGATCACGAACCCACAAATTATAGTCTTTAATGAAGGCGGCCTTCCGTTTGTCGGGCGACAGTATTTCATTGCCATCACTCCCTTCCCGTCCCGGTCGACCACCGCCGCCACCGCTGGTCGCTCTAACCCTGGTGGTGTCGGCTGTAAGCTGGTTAGTCTGCGGCGAATATTGCCACAATTTACCATCGGCCTGAAACATAACCGCCTGATTAACAGGCGATACTGTAAAACTCTGGAAAGGCAGTTTGGCGGCATCATAAGTTTTGCCTGTCGCAGTGGCTAGGGCACTTGCCAGTTTCTGATGGTCAAACGGGGCTGTGCGGGTTCCCTTCGTGAGGTCGACAAGGACAAATTCACTCCCTTTGGCGTTTAAGTCGCGGTACCAGAACCGGTCGCCCGGCAACCAGTTGGGCCGAATGCTGCCATGATCAATGAGTTGATCCACGTTGGAGCCCATAAACCGTTGGGCCTGTTCATAGTCACGGGTGGTTAGCCCTGCCCTCGGCTGCGCATAAGCGGAGACATAGAGTACAAAGGGGAGGCTTGCCAGTACGATTTTTATCATAGCTAATTCTGTTACCTGAAAAGACTACGTGTTAATTTGATGATGTTCGATTTTGCATCGAATACTGTTTACAATACTACCCAAAAATAGGCAGGAAGCCAGTTGATCCCAGATTTGGCCTTTAAAAAGGGGCGCCGTAATCCGGCCCTGTACTCATTTATTCGTCCGCTTCAGTACTGCTCAACCTAACTTCAGGTACGTTCAACAGCCCACTTGCTGCCTAATAGCGTCAGGTGGCCCTAGCTACACTACTAATCAGCTTAAGCTGGTGCCTCATCGTCAGGTAAAATAATCTGTCTATTGCTTTGCTGTTCGTAGCAAACTCATTTACTTTGCAATACAAAGTACTTTTATAAAAGTCAATCAGATAGGTAAGTAGATGCCAGTCAGCTTCTATTCTAATGACCTACCGGGAAACTCTCCCTGCCTCGATGAAAACTTACACCTTTAAAAACCGAACAATCATGACACTGAAAGACAGATTTACAACAGGACCAATTGATTCCGCCTCATTGACAAAACGTGTGTTAATGGGGGCAGGAATTGCCTTACTCCTGATCACACTTTTTCTACTTGGGGTTAAAGCACCCAGACCAGAGTGGGGAAAGCTATGGATGCTCAAACCGCTAGTGCTTGTTCCTTTGGCCGGTGCATCGGGTGGTGCATTTACGTACTTTCTGGACCAGTTCCGTCGGCAGGGCGGCTGGAAGGGGGCGATGGCTTTCGTAGTGAGCCTGGTTGGGTACGTTGTTGCCCTGTGGCTCGGTACGGTTTTAGGATTGAACGGTACGCTTTGGGATTAACCAGCCCTGACTAATTAACCTTACCTACCCATATTAACCAACTTTTTTACCAGACAACTTCATGAAAGAAGACATACTTACCCACCTGGACGACCCCAACCAACTCGAAAAACTGTACCGAACAAATAAAGCGCCATTCAAGCGTGAGTTTAGTGTACTGTATCCAACGCTTAAAGGCAACATACTCGCCGATTTCTGGCATGAACGGCTGAGCTACGAAAGCGATGAAATTAACTGGGGAACAGGTCGGGAACTGGCGGTGATTATTCTGGCATCGCTGGTAGCCGGTTTTATTGCAAAGTTGCCAACACTGTTTGCCATTGACGAGGAGTTCTTTTATTCAAGGCACATCGGGTTCATTATCTTCCCGGTACTGACAGCCTATTTTGCCTGGAAAAATAAATTGTCTGTTGGCAAAATTGCGGCTATCGCCGGTACAGTACTGGTCGGTTTGATTTTCATTAATTTTCTTCCCGACAATAAGAAGAGCGACACCTTGCTACTGTCTTGTATTCATCTGCTGGTCGTTCTCTGGGCCATAACCGGTCTTTCTTTCGTGGGAGACGCTAAAAACAACGTTGAGAGGCGCCTTGGCTACCTGAAATATAACGGTGACCTGGTGGTTATGACAACGTTAATCCTGATAGCGGGCGGTATCATGACGGGTATAACTATCGGCCTATTCTACCTGATCGGTTTTGACATCAGACAGTTTTACTTTGAGAATGTTGTCCTTTTTGGGCTTCCTGCCGCCCCGATCGTAGGTACGTACCTGACCCAGGCCAATCCCCAATTGGTCGGTAAAGTATCGCCGGTAATTGCTAAGCTTTTCAGCCCACTCGTGCTGGTGATGTTATTGGTTTACCTCGTCGCCATCGCTTATTCGGGCAAAGATCCGTATAACGACCGCGAGTTTTTACTGATCTTCAATCTACTCTTAATTGGAGTTATGGCTATTATTTTCTTTTCGGTTGCCGAAGCCTCTAAAGCAAGTAAAAGCCAGGCCGAAATCTGGATTCTTTTTCTGCTATCTGCCGTAACGATACTGGTCAATGGCATTGCGCTTTCGGCCATTTTATTCCGAATTTCTGAGTTAGGTATTACGCCCAACAGAACGGCCGTTTTAGGCAGCAACGTGTTAATTCTGATCAATCTGTTGATGGTCACGGCGCAACTCTACAAAGCCTTGTCGAAGAAATCTGACCTAACCGGAGTCGGAAAATCTATCGCCACTTACCTGCCTGTTTACTGCTTGTGGGCTATCGTCGTGACCTTCCTGTTTCCGCTCCTGTTTGGGTTTAAATAAGGGAGCAAGTTTTATTGAAAAAGATAAGGCAAAGGAACGTCCGACGGCTTCCCAATATGACCGGGGCCTAAGCATGCTGTATGAAATCGGATTTAATAATGAACCGCACTATAAACAATACCTGCCAGCTAACATTTACGCCTTCAATTCGCTTTTAGGCGTATGAGCACCCCAATTAACACTACCACTGGTCTGTCCTTGATTGAAGAAAATGGTCGGCAACAATTAGAGGCCTCGCTGTCTAATTTTGTAGCGTTCCTGCGCCGACAGCCCGCCTTCTGCGGCACTCCCGAACAGCAACAGGCCCTGATCAAACACGTAGCTCAGGGCCAGGATTTGATTAAAATGGTGGCCGAAGAGCGGCTTAAGATAACCCGCGAGCTGGATCATCAGAAACATGACTGGATTGAGTTGGAAAAACAACTGACCGCTCCCATAACAGAAGCGATGCAACCTTTAAAAGATGCTGTTGACCACTACAACCGGGAAATTATGCGGGTGCGCCAGCACCAACTGGCGGAAGAAGGCGAACAGGGAACAGCCAATGAGGCAGACAAAACAGATTGGCTGGCAGCTCAGGTAGAGGTTATTGACAAACCAAAAGGAGTGCGAACTAAGTGGGCCTTTAAGATCACCGATCCGTCGCTTGTACCAAACGGCTATTGGTTGATTAATGAAGGAGCCATCAAAGCCGACATTGCCAGGGGTGTACGAAGTATACCCGGTGTAGAGATTTACGAAGAGGTTACCACTACTTTCCGAAGTTAACAGACTCTATCAATCACCTGGATTTGATTGGTGCTTATCTAGCCGGTTTCCTTCGGCGCATATAAGCTATTCGACTAGTAGAGGCTCCCGCGCAGGGATAAACTCGTGGAAAAGAAAAGTTCCCTAACTCACTGAGAATTAGGGAACTTGCTTATAATCTGGCGGTCCGGACGGGACTCGAACCCGCGACCTCCGCCGTGACAGGGCGGCATTCTAACCAACTGAACTACCGAACCAGATTACTCTTTCCGATGCCGACCGCGTTGCCGTTGTCGTTTATCGTGGTGCAAAAGTAGGGCGTCAGGGTACGTGGCGCAAGGGCTTGTCTGAAAAAAAACAACATTTTTTACCAGAAAAAGGCTTGGGAACTGGCTTACAGGCAGATACAGGTCAATATTTTTTCAGCAACTGATCAAGCCACCCACTCGATTCTGGTTATTTAATTTGGAGTCCATCAGACTTGGCGCTATATTTCAGATTAGTAGCCACCTTCCTTCGTCACGCAGATGGTATTTTCACAAGCCTATACCGAAATGCAGCTACAGGCCAGCAGCCGCTGCAATCTTGATGGACAACGCCCCTATCCGTCGCAGTGTATGGAGATTTATCTGCTCCAACTGGCGCAGCAGAAAGCCAAACAGAAAGAAGCTACCGTTTTCAGCCAACTGGTCGATATCTTCGACTGGAAGCTGACCCGTAAACAGCAAAAAGCCTATCTGAAGGCGCTGAGCCTGGGATTCACGATTGTGTTGACCGATCTATCGAAGACCATTCTGTGGGCCAGTCATAGCTTTTTGGGAATGACCGGCTACACAACGACCGAAGCCGTTGGACAAACCCCTGCCTTTCTGCAAGGCGATCAAACCAGCCGGGAAACGGTTAAACGCATTCGGGAAGAACTGCAACAGGCCATGTCGGTGAAAGTTGACCTGATTAATTACCGGAAAAACGGTGAAGCCTACGTTTGCCGCATCGCCATTGATCCGCTTTGTAATAGCCAGGGAGAACTGACCCACTTTCTGGCGGTTGAGTCGGCCGTATAAGCCTGAATCGGGTGCCTCTACAAGGCGAAAGTGCTGTCTTGCCGACGCTTGGGCAGACGTTTTACCCAAGTGCCGACTAGACAGCACTTTCGCTAGTTTTCGTCCGGCCCCGGCGCATTGTCCGGGCTCATCAATTCGGCGGCCCCAGCGGGTTTCTCCACGTCGGGATTCTCATCTACAGCCAGTGCTGACTCGTCGGGGTTAGCTAGTTTCGACAGGTTGGGCAGCGCTTCGTCTGCCTGATTTGGATTGCTTTCCATCGTATGTTTCAGATTTACGTACTGGCTAAACCAAGTCTGCCCCGATGGGTTCTGTTGTTCCAGTTTGCGGACCATCCTCCCATCTCCTGTAGCACATTGGTTGAAATCAACTTAAATCGCGAGTGTGCCCAAACAAATTATGGTCTGGTTTTGGTTAGATGGGTGAAGCGGCTCATTGTTTTATCCAACACCCACCGCATACCAATATGAAACGAGTAGGACGTATTCTTAGCTGGAGCATCGCCGGCATTGGCATTCTGGTGGTGCTCGCGCTGGCGCTGGCCTGGGTGTTTGATTTTCGGCAGACAGACGCTCAGCTAAATAAGGAGTTTGCCGGACAGGCGATCCGGCCTACGGTACGGCGGTATCAGGTTGGGCAACGAACGATCCGGTATATGGAAACGCCCGCCCTGGCCGGCAAACCCACCATCTTGTTTGTGCATGGCGCGCCCAGTTCGCTTTCGTTCTTCAATGAATTTTTCAAAGATACATCCCTGCTAAACCGGGCGCAGTTGGTAGCCGTCGACCGGCCGGGCTACGGTTATTCCGACTTCGGTCAGGTGGAGCCCTCGATTCTTCGGCAGGCTGAACTTCTGCAACCGTTGATCGACCGCTACAAATCGTCGCCCGATCTGATCATCGTTGGTTCGTCATACGGCGGTTCTGTTTCGGCCCGCCTGGCGATGAACAACCCCGGCGTGATTGATCAGGTCGTGTTTGTTTCGTCGGCGCTGGGTCCGGGCCTGGAACGTACCTACGGCATCAGCTACTGGGTAGACAAAGCACCGTTGCGTGCCCTGGTGCCACCATTACTCCGGCTGGCCAACGACGAAAAGCTGGCTCACCGGCGGGCGCTGGAAGCGATCATGCCCGATTGGTCGCGCGTTACGGCGGGCATTACCATGCTCCACGGCCTGCGCGACGAACTGGTGTATCCAACCAATGTGGCCTTTGCAAAAAAGCAGTTGCGCAACGCGCAGTTCAAGCAGTTTATTCTGCCTGAAAGTCGGCACGACATTGTTGTCAACAAGCGCGAATACATCGCCTCTATTCTGCTGAGCATCCTCCCCCCGCCTTCTGCGAGCGTGCTCAGCCATGTGAATGGCACTACGCCAACTCGTTGACATGGGGGGCCCATCTGTTTGCCCAGATCAGGCAGTGATTTCGATGCGGTTCTGCTCGGGGTCAAAAACGACGCTCTCGTAATAGCCATCACCGGTGCGGCGGGGCTCGCCCACAATTGTAAAGCCATCGGCTCGTAGCTGCTCGGTCAATGCATCGACGTTGGCGTCGCTTCCTACCGAGATAGCAACATGCACGAGACCCGAAAACTGGGCCATCGCATCGTTTTTTGTATCGGGAATACCGGGCATCTGCATCAGCTCAAGGCGAGGACCGCCCTGCGGAAACGACAGAAAGTAGGACGAGAACCCTTTGGTATGGTTTGTATACTTTTCATTGGCTGTGGCCAGAAAATAGGTCTCGTAGAAAGCCCGCATCGCTTCCAGATCACGAACCCAAATGGCGAGGTGTTCAATATGCATGGTATAAAGCCTAACGTGCCTTTATATCCAGCAGTTCTATTGTTTTAAGCTCCTGTTTGGCGTTCCAGCCACAGAGCAGTGTAGCCGTTTGCCCGGTCTCGCGGTACCGGATCGTCACATCTTTCCTGCCCATCCAGAGTTGTCCGGTTGGCTGCCTGGCAACCTCAGTCTTGATTACATCGTCCATCAGCGGACGGGTCGCTTCCGTTGGTAACCGCATGAACGTGCGTGAATCCGATGAGGCACTGGTCACGCTTAACCACAAATGAGCGCCACAGCCGTCGGCGGGAAGTTGATCCCCGACAACCGCCGCGTTTATTTCCTGAATGGGCGATTGCGCCTCTACAGGGTCCTGTTTCTGGCAAGTCGCTGACACCGCCAGCAAGGCCGCTACCACTAAATGTCTCATGATGAATACCTGGTTATACCGATGATGATTCCTTTTCGGCTTCATCAGTTGTAACGAAAACACAGGTGCTTTTCCGACAGAATAACATGGGTTACTTTTCAACGAAATCCAGCTCTTTAGCGAAGGTTTCTTCCATCCGGGATAAAGACCAGAAAGCCAGCGAGAACACCAGCAGGCCCAGTATGGCAGCCGCTAGCAACGTACCTGCAAACGGCTTGAGCGCCTGAAAACCCAGCGTCATGGGAATAAGCATACCCCGCACAATACTGGGAACCGACGTGGTTGCCGTAGCCCGCAGATTGGTGCCATACTGCTCGGCCACCATCGTCAGATACATGGCAATATAGCCCGTACAGATACCCAGCAATAAGCAGATAGTATACAGACTATCAGCCGTTTTAACGCTGCCGAACAGATAAACGGCACAGAGCGTCAGGCTTCCCATCAGCAGATACGTTACCGCCCGTTTTCGCGACTGTAACCACTGACTGAACGGCCCTGAGAGCAGATCGCCCACCGCCAGGCCAACGTACAGCAACATCACACACCGCCCCGGCTCAACCAACGTACCCAGCGCCATTGCTTCGCCAAATTCGTTGGCAAACGTGGCCAGAATACCCACGATGAACCAGGTAGGTAGCCCCACCGCCACGCAGCGAAAATACTTTTTTAGCTGGCCATAGCTACTGAAAAAATACAGAAAATTGCCCCGGCTTATATCCGTGTGTTCCTGCTTTAGATTAGTAAACAACCCCGACTCGAACATGCTTACCCGCAACAGCAGCAGTGCAAGTCCCATGCCGCCACCTACGAAAAAAGCCGTCTGCCAGTCGAACAGGGTATTGGTGGCGTAGGCTACACCCGCGCCGAGGTAGCCGATACCCGCCACAATCGACGAGCCGTAGCCGCGAATGGCTTTCGGCAAAATTTCAGATACCAGTACCATCGCCGCGCCAATCTCGCCCGACAGCCCGACGCCCGCCACAAAACGCATCAACGCATAATACGTAGTTGGCGATATGATGGTAATGTACGGCACAAACCCGCAGGCAATATTAGCCAGCGAATACATGATGATACTGCCGAACAAAACGGACATGCGCCCCCGGCGATCCCCGATTACACCCCATAAAATACCCCCAATCAGTAAGCCGGCCTGCTGGAAATACAGAATGTAGGCCCCCATTCGCGAAACGTCGGCCTTGGATAACCCCAGCGACTGCAAACTGGGCACGCGTACAATGCTGAAAATGAGCATATCATATACATCGACAAAAAAGCCAAGCGCCGATACGATAACAGGCAATGACCAGAGTGGCGACAGTGACGAGCGAGCAGCGGAGGGCAGAGGGCTTGGGGCGGAGAGCATGGGATGGCGGTGCTTGGGGCAGGGGGCTCGGGGCAGAGGACAGGAGTTTATATCCTAAGCACCCTGCCCCAAGCTCAATTATTCTTCAATGAAATCCATATCTTTCCCGTGGGTTTCGGGAATGGTCAGGATGCTGTAGAAGCCCAGGGCAAAGGCGATAATGCCGACCATAGCCCCCGCGTAGATGACGCCATGCAAAGGTTTGGCGAACTGATAGAGCGTTGTCATCGGGAAGGTCAGCCCACGCACCATGTTAGGAACGGTGGTGGCGGCAGTAGCCCGCAGGTTGGTACCAAACTGCTCGGCCCCGATCGTGACAAACATCGCCCAGTACCCAATGCCAAAGCCCAGTGCCAGACAGGTAAGGTATAAGGCTGTGGCATTGGTCAGACCTGCAAACAAATACACCAGGGTCGACAGGAAGGTGAAAAGCATCAGTAAACTGACGGCCTTTTTCCGTGACGCCAGCGCCTGACTGATGAATCCACTAGCCAGATCGCCCGTTGAGAGGCCTACATAACACCACATAATGGCCAGACCGGGCTTAATCTCTTCGGATATACCCAGCGCCGTACCAAACTCGTTTGAAAACGTGGCCAGTACGCCAATCACAAACCAGGTTGGAATGCCTATTCCGATGCATTTCAGGTAACGAAATAGCCGCTCGCGATTGGTAAAAAAAGCAAAGAAATCACCCTTTCTGACCGAATGATCGGCTGATACGTTTTTAAACATCCCCGATTCGACCACCCCGATGCGCAACAGCAACAGCCCGATACCCAGTCCGCCCCCAATGAAATAAGCCAGCGGCCAATCGAACAGTTTAACGGTAAAATAGGCCACTACAGCCCCCGAAAGGCCTACGCCCGCCACCAGCGACGTACCTATGGCCCGCAGCCGGGTAGGTAACACTTCACTGACAAGCGTGATACCTGCTCCCAGTTCACCCGCCAGCCCAACGCCAGCCACAAAACGCATCAGCGCATAGTAGCTGGTTGGCTCCATGAAGGTCACATTCGGAATAAACCCGCAGGCGATGTTGGCAATTGAATAGGTGATGATACTACCAAACAAGACGGAGAGCCGACCACGCTTATCGCCCAGAATACCCCAAAGAATCCCGCCCAGCAGCAGCCCGACCATTTGCCAGTTAAAAATCCGGGTGCCCTCACTGGAAATCTGCTCGGGTGTGAGCCCCAGGGCTTTCAGGCTGGGAACGCGAACAATGCCAAACAGCAGCAGGTCATAAATATCGACGAAGTAGCCGAGGGCGGCCACAATAACGGGCAAACTGAAAAGCCCAACGTCTTTTTTCGTTGGTCCGGTATCAGGTAAAGAGGTTTGCATGGTTAACTGGAAGTAAGGCTACGTACAGAAAGGAAAATCAGGAAGGAAACAACGAATTATCGGCGGTATCCGACTCATCAGCAGGCTGAATCGGCGGATGATCGGGTCGACTGGGCGGCACCGAACGCATGACAGGATGAGGTAGTGAATTACTATTGATAAGTGCAATATGTAATGACCAGACGTTCAGCACAACCCGGCTGAACACAAACGCCTGCTGCAACACGAATAGCAAGCCGATCAATAGCCAGTTATGCGCCTGAAACAACGACTCGAACAGCAGGTAAATCGCCAGCAAAACCGTTCCGATCAGGATCAGCAGCAGGTAACGGCCAAAGGTGGCTCTGGCATGCTGACCAACAAACCGCCAGCTTCGCCCGTAGGCCCGGAGTGCTGCCGTTTCGTCTTGCTGGTACATCAGCACACTTGCATATTGACTCGTGCACAGAATACGAATCAGAGCGAACCCAAACAGGAGTAGCCCCATAGCACCAATGGCAACGTACCCACGCTCAGAAAATGAATTGCCGGGAACAAGCTCCAACAGCAGGCCAACCAATATGCCAACCAGGATCAAAACCAACAGCCATAGTAGCACGAAAAGGCTTGTAAGGCCCAACAGACGCAGGTTTCGGCCGAAATAATGCGTTCCTGCCTGCCAGAAAGTAACCGCAGAGAAGCTGTTGGTGAGGCTGTAGAGCACCCCTCCTTTTGCCCATATGCTGATCAGCAGCGACAGCACCACCGTCCACCAGCCAGTGCGAATCAGCGGCCAGATAGCCCGGCCATGATCGTGCATGAAATCGGCAAAAACGGTGTAGTTAAAACCCGGCAGCATCTGCAACGGAGCCAGCGACCCCTCGCCCTCACTCGTCAGCGTACCGAAAAAAGCCAGGGCCGACGGCAGGGCGGGTAGCAGCGTGAGCAGGAAAAGCAAAACCAGCAAATGCCACTGGCGCAGGGTGTTGGAAAACGTCTGGGAAAGCATAGGAACGCGGCGAATAGCCACGCCGAAGATAACCAACCGCCTGTGGCCTACCAAAACCTTATGCAGCCCTTCCGCGTATAAACGGGTATGCTCCACGCGCTACTCCTATCGCTTTCAGTCCTGACGCCCCCCGATTCGGCCGCGCCAAAACGGTTCAGCCTGCTCCCCCTTCCGCTGATTTACTACACGCCCGAAACCCGGTTCAGCTACGGAGTAGCTGCCACGGCCACCTTCCGGTTCAAGGGCGACACCACCCGCCAGGGCTCTCCCTTCCAGGTACGTCCCTCGCAGGTGACGTTGGGAGCAGCCTACACCCAGAATAAGCAACTCCTGTTTTACCTGCCCTTCCAAATCTTCTACAAAAACAACCTGTACTTCGCCAACGGTGAACTGGGCTACTACCGCTACAACTACTACTTTTTCGGGCTTGGCCAACGCGACGTACCTGCCGAACTGTATGGCGTCAATTTCCCGCGTGTTCGGGTCAATGTGTTCCGGCGACTAACCAAGGCCGATCCCGCCAGACCGGGGCGCGGCCTATATGCAGGACTTCGGTACCAGTACGAAAACTATATCCTAACGAGTGTTGCAGCGGGTGGTGCATTAGCCTCCGGCAACGTGCCCGGAATGCAAATTCCGGGTGGCACGGGTAGTCTGCTGTCAGGCGTAGGTACGGGGCTTTTCTACGATTCTCGCGACAACGTGTTTTACCCCAGCCGGGGCATGGTAGCCGATCTAACGTACCTGAGTCAGGGGGCGGCTGTGGGTAGCCAGGTACGTTTCGACAGGTACGTTGCCGATGTATCTACCTATCATCCGCTTGGTAACCGGGCCACGCTGGCGCTCAACTACGTGCTGAGCGTTACCAGCGGTGGCGACGCGCCCTTCAACGCGCTGTCGTTGCTGGGCGGCACCAAACGGGGCCGTGGGTATTACGAAGGCCGCTTCCGCGATGAAAACATGGCGCTGCTTCAGGCCGAATTTCGCCTGCGTGTCTGGAAACGACTGGGTGCCGTAGCTTTCGGCTCGGTGGGTACGTTGGGAAATCGCAGCGATTTCATGCGGCTCAACGACCCGAAGGCAGCTTACGGGGCGGGCCTCCGGTTCCGCGTCAACCGCGATCTGGTCAACATCCGCCTCGATTATGGCCGGGGCATTCCTTACGCCAGCCTCGGCTCCAGCGGCATCTACCTAACCATCGGCGAAGCGTTTTAACAATGATCAATGATCAGTGCTGCCAGGTAGAGCCTTTATACCAGTAGCAGTGCTGATCATTGTTAATTGATCATTGTAGCCGTCCAATCCTGTACGCTGGGGACCGACCATTGATAATTGATAATTGAAAATTGATAACTGTTCTTAGCTTTGACCCGTTTACTGAACCATAAGCCAATTCGGCCAAACCACGTAAAACCATGTCAAGAGGATTAATCATTTTTATTGTTGTTGCCGCTATATTCGGTATGTATGGCTGTAGTTCATACAACGGCTTAGTTGATAAAGATACGAACGTCGATAAGTACTGGAGCCAGGTACAAACGCAATACCAACGCCGGGCCGACCTGATTCCCAACCTGGTACGTACCGTACAGGGCGTTGCCGATTTCGAGAAAAGCACCCTTCAGAGCGTTATCGAGGCCCGCGCCAGTGCTACGTCGATCAAATTATCGGCCGATCAACTGACTCCCGAAAATATCCAGAAATTCCAGGCCGCTCAGGACCAACTCGGTGGTTCTCTGTCGCGATTGCTGGCCGTTTCTGAGAACTATCCGCAGTTACGCGCCACACAGAACTTCTCGGAATTACAGGCCCAGTTGGAAGGTACCGAAAACCGAATTGCTGTGGCGCGGAATGACTTCAACGGAGCCGCCACTGAGTATAACAAGTCGGTACGGTCGTTTCCGAACAACATCTTTGCCGGCATCTTCGGCTTCGCCCGCAAAGGCCTGTTTGAAGCCAGTGCCGCCGCTCAGAACGCCCCAACCGTCGATTTCGGCACCAAGAAGTAGAAATCAATAACCGATTATCAATGATCAATTGTAGCATTGCTCAGGTACGTTGCCTGGCAAAGCCATTGATCATTGATAATTGCTAGTTGACAAGCTATGATCCTATCTCCCGACCAGCAGCAGCAGATTATTGCCGCCATCCGGCAGGCCGAACGCGAAACGTCGGGCGAAATCCGGGTGCATATTGAAGCAAATTGCCCCAATGGCGACCCCGTAAAGCGAGCCATCGAGGTGTTTCGCCATTTAGGCATGCATCAGACGAAAGAGCAAAATGGCGTGCTCTTCTACGTGGCCCACACAGACCGGAAGTTTGCCGTGCTGGGCGATAGTGGCATCGACGCTAAAGTGCCTGCCGATTTCTGGGAGAGCACCAAGAGTCTGATGCGCCAGCACTTTGCCGCCAACGAGTATGCGATTGGCCTGAGCCAGGGCATCGAGCGAGCTGGTCAGCACCTGAAAGCGTTTTTCCCGCGCGCCAGCGACGACGTCAACGAACTGCCCGACGATATTTCATTCGGCTGAGCCCTACATAGCTCCGCCAGACTTCACTGTACTCCGTGACTGCTTCCCGATCTATTTTCCGGTTGTTATCTGCCAGGCTCACCGGGGGCCTGTGGCTGCTTTGCCTGCTACTCTCCGTAACGCTGCACGCACAGACAGTGCCCGATGATTCATTGCCCAACCGCCCGGCGCCGCCCCGTCTGGTCAACGACCTGGTGGGTATGCTGTCGCCAACCGAGGTACAGCAACTGGAGCGAAAACTCGTCGCGTATAACGACTCAACCTCGTCGCAACTAGCCATTGTCGTGGTTAAATCGACAGGTCTTTACGAGCCCGCTGATTATGCGTTCTCCATTGGGCGTAAGTGGGGAGTGGGCCAGAAAGGCAAGAATAACGGCGTGGTGCTGCTTTGGGCCACCGGAACCCGTAAAATATACATTGCCACCGGCCGCGGGATGGAAGGCGCGTTGCCCGACGCCATTGCCAAACGGATCATCAGTCAGATCATCGCGCCTAATTTCAAACAGCAGCAATACTACCAGGGCCTCGATCAGGCCGTTGACGAAATGTTCCGCCGGGCTACGGGTGAATACAAAGCAGACTCTAGCTCAGGCGACGATTCGGGCGGAGGCGAGATCTTCATCTGGTTACTCATCATTGGGGTAATCATTTTCTTTGTGATTCGCTCACGCGGCGGCGGAGGGGGCGGCACCCGTTACCGGGGCGGGGGCGGCATGTTCCTGCCCTACACCACCTTCTCGGGCTGGGGCAGTTCGTCCGGTAGCTTTGGGGGAGGCAGCAGCGGTGGAGGTGGTGGTGGCTTCGGCGGTTTCGGTGGCGGCGATTTTGGCGGCGGTGGCGCAGGTGGCGACTACTAAAAATGAGTCCTCGGTCTACTTTCCTCTATTGCGCTACTACATCGCCAGTCTCGCTGGGTAGCAGCGAAACAAAGGGCAGCAGACTGTGAAACATTGGATGTTGTGCCTGACAAACTATTCCATCTTGCCCGGCGTTGGAAAGAACGTACAGCGTAGAAAGGGATTATGGTTAAGATTGGGTCAATTGAATTAGGTGATTTTCCGTTGCTGCTGGCTCCGATGGAGGATGTCAGCGACCCGCCGTTTCGAGCAGTTTGCAAGGAAAACGGGGCCGATTTGATGTACACGGAGTTCATTTCATCGGAAGGGCTCATCCGCGATGCGGCCAAGAGCGTTCAGAAGCTCGACATTTTCGAATATGAACGGCCAATTGGTATTCAGCTATTTGGATCAGACATTGAAACGATGGGTGAATGTACCCGCATTGCCACCCGCGCCAACCCCGACCTGATCGATATTAACTACGGCTGCCCGGTGAAAAACGTGGCTTGCCGGGGTGCCGGGGCCGCGCTCTTGCAGGACATTCCGAAGATGGTGCTCATGACCAAAGCGGTTGTAGAGGCCACTCACCTGCCCGTAACGGTGAAAACCCGCCTCGGCTGGGATGATAGCACCAAGAATATCATGGACGTAGCCGAACGCCTTCAGGATATTGGTATTCAGGCGCTTACCGTTCACGGACGTACCCGCGTGCAGATGTACAAAGGCGAAGCCGACTGGACGTTGATTGGCCGGGTGAAAGAAAATCCCCGTATCAAGATTCCGATTTTCGGCAATGGCGATATCGACTCTCCCGAGAAAGCGCTGGAGTACAAAAACCGCTACGGCGTCGATGGCGTCATGATTGGTCGCGCCAGCATTGGCTACCCCTGGATTTTCAACGAGATCAAGCATTTCGTCAAAACCGGGCAACACCTTGCCCCACCAACCGTAACCGACCGCGTAGCCGCCTGCCGCAAACACCTCGACTTCTCCATTCAATGGAAAGGCGACCGGCTGGGTATTTTCGAGATGCGCCGCCACTACACCAATTACTTCAAAGGCCTGCCCGATTTCAAACAGTTCCGTATGCGCTTCGTCGTTGCCGACTCTTACGATGAACTCCTGGGTATCCTCGCTGAGGTATGCGAAACATACGACGGCGTCATGGCTTAATGGTACGCGGATTTATAATGGGTACCGCGCGGTCCGCTGCTGCGGTACCCATTATAAATCCGCGAAAATCCCTTTAATCCGCCCAAGCCGTGTACCCATCATCTCTATATGACTGAAACAACTACGCCGGAACCTGTTCTTGTTACCCAAAAACGCCCGGTGCTTGCCTGGGTACTGCTTACCTGCATGGCGTTGGTGTGGGGTAGCTCGTTCATTATGATGAAAAAGGCACTGGGCGCTTTCACCGTGCAGCAGGTGGCGTCGGGACGAATCTTTTTCGCTTTTCTCTTCTTTGTTCCGTTCCTCGTTGTGCAGGCTCGTCAGCCCGACGTGCAATTGGCGCTTCGTCGCCGCTGGCTGGCGTTGCTGGCATCGGGTGTGCTCGGCTTTTTACTACCGGCCTTTTTGTTTGCCGAAGCGGGGGCACATTTAAGCAGCTCGTTATCAGGTACGTTAAACTCACTCAGTCCGCTGTTTGTGTTGCTTACAGGTACGTTATTATTTAAGCAGCAGTTTAAGGCCAATCAGGTTTGGGGTATTCTGCTGGGCTTCGCCGGCTCGCTTATTCTGGTGTTTTTCAGTGCTACGGGTACGTTCACCATCAACGGATACGCCTTTCTGGTGGTGCTGGCCACGGTCATGTACGGCATCAATACCAACCTTATTGGCAAGTACCTGAGTCACTTACCCGCCCTCGTAGCTACGCCCTGGACGTTTGCCTTTGTTGGCCCGATCGCTGGGATATTCCTGCTTTCTACCGATTTTATCAGCCGGGCCGTGGCTGCCGACGCCCTCATTCCATTGGGTGCTGTGCTGTTTCTGGGCATTATGGCGTCGGGTATTACGTCGGTACTATTTATCCGGGTGGTGCAACTGGCGTCGGGCGTATTTGCGGCGTCGGTAACGTACCTGATCCCCGTGGTGGCTGTTGTCTGGGGTTTGTTCGACGGCGAAATGATTTACCCCCAGCAATACCTCGGTCTCACGATCAGCCTGCTGGGCATTTACCTGGTAAATCGGCAGAAATAAACGTTGTGCCCAGTCGATCAAATTCACAGTAATTTAACGGGTAATCTCTGCACGGTTGGTATACTTGCCCTCCTACTCAACCTGCAACTTTATGTCTTCTTTACGTCGCGTCGGCCTGTCATTAGTAGTCGTTGGCGGGCTGTGGTCTTGCCAGGAAAAAGCCCCGGATACGCCCACGCCTCTCCCCGATCCCGGCCTTAGCTGGCAGGCCAGTGATGCCTTTCTTTACGGAAACAAAATTCAACTGAACAGCTACGCAGACAGCAGCAGAATCATTCTGGCAGGTAGCCAGACAACATCCATTGCCCCCGGCGAATCGCGGCCCGGCACAGATACGACCTTCGTGCACTACAGTGGCCAGGCCCAACCCTACGGCAACACGTATCAGCGGCCAGCTATTGGTAGTCAGTTACTTGCCTTCGCCAACACCAGTACTGTCAACCTCGTTTCCGTAGCCAGCCCGGTTGCCAATTATTCAAATGCCGTGGTGCGGATGAAGGATGTAGACCCCGACTTTGCCGATTTTAACCTGGTCCCCTATTCAGTCGGCGACTGCATGGCCATCAACCAGCAGCAGCAGGTATTGATCCCTTACAGCAACTACGACCGAAGTTACCAAACGCCCGTGATCGACGGAAATACGTTGCACCTGGCCCTGGTTTCAACGGTTATAGCGCCCACCAGCGGATACGTCAGTGTCAGGAGTGTGTTGCCTATCCATATTCCGAATACGGGACAGGTAAGCAATCTGGTTGCGCAGGGCAACTATTTGTTTGTGGCTACCTACGGAGGAGGCGGTGCCTACCGGATTGCGCCGAACGGTTCGTATCAGCAGACGTACCCGTATAGTATCCTGCGCTTTTTTGTGGGAAACGGCACGCTCTACGGCTTGACGTACGCAAATACTCAATCGCTCAAACTGATTGCATCTACTGATCAGGGTGTTAGCTGGAAGGTACTTACCGACCAACTTCCGGCTGATTATCAATCATTGCAGATACGCCAGGTGAACAATCAGCTCATTGCCTGGTATAATAGCCAGCTTTTTCAGCTAACCATAACGCCAACCAAACTGACAGCCGTTGAGTTAGACAATACAGGGCTGTACGGAAACCAGATCACGTCGGTGGCTACCTTCCGCAATACGGTGTATGTGTCGACCCTATCGGGCGTATTTACAAAACCTGTTCGTACCTTTCTGACGCCGAAAAAAGTCTGAAAAAGTCTCAAATCTCAGGTTTCGAGTGCTGCGCTTGCCCACCAGTTGGTAAGCAAGCGCAGCACTCGAAACCTGAGATTTGAGACTCGAAACTTAACATAACTCCATGTATACTGCTTCCGTCAACAACGCCGCTCCCGTCAGTATCGACATTCAGCCTGCGGGCATTATGCTCAACGATCAGCCCTACGACTGGGATTTATCAAAACTGGGCGAGGGTATGTATCACATCCTGAAAAGCGACCGGTCGTATTCAGTAGAAGTGTTGGCGGTCGATGCGGCCACCAAGACGGTACAACTAAAAATCAACGGGCATATTCACGACGTTGCGGTAAAAGACCGGTTTGATCTGCTGCTCGAAAAGATGGGCATGAGCAACGCCGCCGCCAGCAAAGTCAACAACATTAAAGCCCCCATGCCCGGCCTCATCGTGGGCATCAGCCTCGAAGTGGGCAGTGTTGTAAGCAAAGGCGATACGGTGTTGATTCTGGAAGCGATGAAGATGGAAAACGTCATTAAAGCCCCAGGCGACGGCACCGTTAAAGCCATAAAAGTCCAGAAAGGCGACCGCGTGGAGAAAGGGCAGGTACTGGTTGAGTTTTAGAAGCGGGTAACTGCTAATACGTTTTTATTAGCAGTTACCCGAAACACCTGCTGGCTACGGCCCTGGGTCTGCACTCGCAACACATATACCCCCGCAGGCAACGTACCTGCTCTAGTCAAGGGCCAAATACCCGGCTCCTCTGAATCTCGCCCATTCGTGGTCGTTGCTCTTCCTACCTTTCGCGGGTTTCCTTATCTTTGCCCCCGCAAAAACGGCACCTACGCATGGCTCAACAACCCAAGTACAAACGCATCCTGCTCAAACTGAGCGGTGAAGCACTCGCTGGCCCTGGCGGCTATAATATCGACCCGGCTATTCTGGAGCAATACGCCAAAGAAATCAAGCAGGTCATCGAACTGGGCGTCGAAGTGGCGGTAGTAATTGGGGGTGGCAATATTTTCCGGGGCGTCTCGGGCGAACGTTCAGGCATCGACCGCGTTCAGGGCGATTATATGGGCATGCTGGCCACGGTCATCAACGCAATGGCCCTGCAAAGCTCATTTGAGAAGCAGGGCATGTTCACCCGCGTGATGTCGGCCATCAAGATGGAGCAAATCTGCGAACCCTACGCCCGCCGCCGGGCTGTTCGGCATCTCGAAAAAGGGCGCATCGTCATTTTCGGCGCCGGTACCGGTAACCCTTATTTCACCACCGACAGCACGGCCGCCCTGCGCGCCAACGAGATCGAAGCCGACGTGGTGCTGAAAGGCACGAAGGTTGATGGCGTCTACACCGCCGACCCGATGAAAGATAAAACGGCCACGCGCTACACGCACATTACCTTTCAGGACGTTTACGAAAAGAAATTGAGCGTAATGGACCTCACCGCCTTTACGCTTTGCCAGGAAAATAATCTTCCCATCATCGTCTTCAACATGAACGAGACCGGCAGCCTGCTCCGCCTCGTGCTCGGCGAAGACGTAGGTACGTTAATCACCGTAGATTTACCAAAATAAAAATAGTCATTTGCTTCGCGTCATTGATAAGCATTAAATGGTCACTGGTTGTAAAACAAAAAATGACTATTTAGTGACCACTTAATGACAACGCAGCGTAATGACTAAAATTTAAACATGGAAGAGATTGAATTATACCTCGATGACGCCAAAGAGACGATGGAAAAGGCGTTTAAACACCTCTCTATCGAACTGACCAAGATCCGGGCGGGCAAGGCGTCGCCCGATATGCTGGGTGGTATTCAGATCGACTATTATGGCTCTAAATCGCCGATTACCAACGTGGCCTCTGTCACTACGCCCGACGCCCGCACCATTGCCATCAAACCGTTTGACCGGAAGATGATCGGTGAGATCGAGAAAGCGATTCGAAACAGTAACATCGGCCTTGCGCCCATGAACGATGGCGAACTGATCCGCCTGAGCGTGCCACCGCTGAATGAAGAACGCCGTCGCGACCTGCTGAAACGCGTAAAACAAGAGATCGAAGTGGCGAAGGTGAACGTGCGCAACATCCGCAAAGACACCAACGACGCCATCCGTAAACTGACCAAAGAAGGGGTATCGGAAGATGCCGTAAAAGTAGGCGAAGAGCGCGTTCAAAAACTGACCGACGCCTTTATCAGCCGCGTCGATGAGACATATTCGGCCAAAGAGCGCGATATCCTGACGGTATAAAAATGTCGCACAGGGCACCAGCCCTGTAGTAAAGCATTCCTATTTTCACTACAGGGCTGGTGCCCTGTGCGATGTTTGGCAACAAAAAACCTGCAAACGAAAAGCTTGCAGGTTTTCTAAAGACAGCTAAATGGGTAAGCCCTGTGGACTTACCGGACGTAAATATAATCGTTTGAGCGATACACTTTACTTCTTCACGAAATCGCGGTGGTTGGCGGCCGAATAAAGTTCTTCCTGCGGCAAACTACGGAAGTAGTCATACGTAATTTTCAGTCCTTCCTCGCGCGACACTTTAGGCTCCCAATCGAGCAGTTCTTTCGCCTTGGTAATATCCGGGCGGCGCTGTTTCGGATCATCAACGGGTAACGGCTTCAGAATCAGCTTCTGCGACGTACCTGTTAGTTTGATAATCTCTTCGCCAAACTCTTTGATGGTAATCTCGACCGGGTTACCGATGTTGACCGGATACGCATAATCGCTCAGCAGCAGACGGTAGATTCCTTCGACCAGATCGGCCACGTAGCAGAACGAGCGCGTCTGCGAGCCATCGCCGAATACCGTCAAATCTTCACCACGTAACGCCTGTCCAATGAAAGCGGGCAACACCCGACCATCGTTGAGGCGCATACGTGGCCCGTAGGTGTTGAAAATTCGGACAATACGGGTTTCCAGGCCATGATAGGTATGATACGCCATCGTCATCGCCTCCTGGAATCGTTTAGCTTCGTCGTACACGCCACGTGGGCCAACCGGATTTACATTGCCCCAGTACTCTTCCGGCTGCGGATGCACGTTCGGGTCACCGTATACTTCGGAGGTTGACGCGATGAGCACCCGTGCTTTTTTCACCCGGGCCAGGCCCAGGCAGTTGTGAATCCCCAATGACCCTACTTTCAACGTCTGAATTGGAATTTTCAGGTAGTCGATCGGGCTGGCCGGTGACGCAAAATGCAGAATGTAATCCAGTTCGCCAGGTACGTGGATAAACTTGGATACGTCGTGGTGGTAGAACTCAAAATTGGGCAGCTTGAAAAGGTGCTCGATATTACGCAGATCGCCCGTTATCAGGTTATCCATCGCAATAACGTGGTAGCCTTCCTTAATGAATCGATCACACAAATGCGACCCGAGGAAACCGGCCCCTCCCGTTATCAATACTCGTTTCATAGTTGTCAGTGAATTTATCGTTGGCGTAATCCCCTGGAGGAGGTTACGCCAACGATTATTAATTGCTTACGACCTCCCGGCCGATCGAGTAGTACGTATACCCCATCTCGCGCATTTGATCGAGTTCGTAGACGTTACGACCATCGAAAATCACTTTGCTCTTCAGCAACAGGTTCATCTTCTCGAATTCGGGCGTGCGGAACATTGGCCATTCAGTCATGATCACCAGCGCATCGGCATCGTCGAGGGCCGCGTATGACGTGTGGGCAAACGTGATCTGGTTACCCAGAATATTACGTACGTTTTCCATGGCTTCCGGGTCATAGGCCGTTATTTTGGCACCAGCCGCCAGTAGTTCGCGAATATTGTCGAGGGCGGGTGCTTCCCGGATATCGTCGGTATAAGGCTTGAAGGCAAGACCCCAAACGGCGATGGTTTTTCCCGTCAGATCACCACCAAAGTGCTGTTTGATAAGGGGCAACAGGCGCTTTTTCTGGGCATGGTTCACGTCCATCACCGATTGCAACACTTTAAAATCGTAGTCATAATCCTGGGCTGTTTTAGCCAGTGCCTGCACGTCTTTGGGAAAGCAGCTACCGCCATAGCCAATACCGGCGAACAGGAACCGCTTGCCAATCCGGCTGTCGGTGCCAATGCCTCTGCGGATATCGTCGACGTTGGCGCCTACTTTTTCGCAGAGATTCGCAATCTCGTTCATGAACGTGATTTTGGTAGCCAGAAACGCATTGGCGGCATACTTGGTCATCTCGGCCGAGCGCTCGTCCATGAAAATGACGGGGTTACCCTGGCGAACCAGCGGCGCGTAGAGCCGGTTCATCACCGATTTGGCTTTCTCCGATTTGGTACCGATCACGACCCGGTCGGGCTTCATGAAATCTTCAACCGCTACACCTTCACGCAGAAACTCCGGGTTAGACACCACGTCGAAATCGACCCTGGCGTTTTTAACGATACCCGCGTGTACCTTTTCGGCTGTTCCCACGGGCACGGTGCTTTTGTCGACGATCACCGCATATTGCTCCAGGATTGGTCCCAGATCATTGGCGACGCCAAGGATATACTTTAGATCGGCCGATCCATCCTCGCCCGGAGGCGTTGGTAAGGCCAGAAAGATGACCTCTGCGCCTTTGATTCCTTCGGCCAGATTGGTCGTAAATTTCAAACGGCCTTCTTCCACATTCCGGTGGAACAGCACATCAAGGCCGGGTTCGTAGATGGGAATAATGCGGTTGTTAAGCTTTTCAACCTTCCGCTCGTCAATGTCGACGCAAGTAACCTGATTGCCGGTCTCAGCGAAGCAGGTGCCGGTAACCAGCCCTACGTACCCCGTACCTACTACTGCTATTTTCATACAAATGGATTATATTCTATAGACGATTTTTGAGCCGTTGGGCCACATGTTATTTTGTACTATTTTGACATGGCTGATTGGCGGTCACAAAAATAGACGTTTTTCCTAATTGCACGAATTCGCGACGCAATACACTGATTAAGTGATTTTTTTGCCAATTAGCCGATCACCTGGATTATAGCTGGAATGCCCTATATACCCTCTATTATGTGGTAATTTTTTAGGATCGAACTATACTATTCTGACAATTAGCGTATACGCCTACCGGCCACTTTTTTATCGAGTGGCTACGGGAAACATCGGCTTCCGAATTCGGTTATCTCACTATATATTACTGACTACTTCATCAATATACAACGCCCTTAACGAATTGCCATGACTATAGAAATAGTAGAAAACCAAGTTGATAATGTCCAACTAATTCGTGAATCGGTGCGCGACTTTGCCGGCCGGCATCTGGCCCCACACGTTCGGGAATGGGATGACGATCAACACTTTCCGGCCGATGAGTTCCGGCAGATGGGCGAGTTGGGCCTATTGGGCATGCTTGTTCCCGAAACCTACGGCGGAGCGGGCCTGGGCTACCACGAATACGTAGCTGCCATTGTTGAATTATCGAAAGTCGACGGTGCCGTGGGCCTGTCGATGGCAGCGCATAACTCGCTCTGCACCAACCATATATTAACCTTTGGTTCGGAAGCTCAGAAACAGAAATACCTACCGAAACTGGCTTCTGGCGAGCATATTGGTGCCTGGGGACTCACCGAGCCAAACACTGGCTCGGACGCAGGCAACATGCGTACCCGCGCGGTTCAGCAGGACAACGGCGACTGGCTGCTCAACGGGGCTAAGAACTTCATTACGCATGGCCGGTCGGGCAACGTAGCGGTGGTAATTGCCCGTACGGGTGAACCCAACACGCCCCACAACGCCACGGCCTTTGTGGTCGAACGCGGCACGCCGGGTTTTCGGGGTGGCAAGAAAGAAGACAAGCTGGGAATGCGGGCGTCTGAAACCGCCGAAATGATTTTTGAGGATTGCCGGATTCCCGACAGCCAGCGGCTGGGTGGCGTTGGCGAGGGCTTTGTGCAGTCGCTGAAAATCCTGGACGGTGGCCGTATTTCGATTGCCGCGCTGAGCCTGGGGATTGCGATGGGCGCTTATGAAGCAGCACTGGCCTACGCGCAGGAACGGCAGCAATTTGGTCAGTCGATCTTTAATTTCCAGGGTATTTCGTTCAAACTGGCCGATATGGCTACCGATATTGAAGCGTCGCGGCTGCTGATCGAACACGCCTCGGAGTTGAAGAATCAGCATAAGCCGGTCACTAAAGCGTCGGCAATGGCTAAGTTGTTTGCCTCCGAAGTGTCGGTACGGGTTGCCAATGAGGCCATTCAGATTATGGGTGGCTACGGCTACATCAAGGATTTTCCGGTCGAGAAATTCTACCGCGATGCCAAGCTGTGTACCATTGGCGAAGGCACCAGCGAAATTCAGAAACTGGTAATCGCCCGGCACCTCATCAAGTCAGCGAAGTAAGGTCAGTTCTCCCCGGTATTCTTCGCCGGGAAAGCCGGTTCTGATCAGGTACGTATACAGGCCCGACGGGGCGGGTGTATCCCCCACTCGCCCCGTCCAGGGTGTTGCGTAGCCTTTCGAGTAGAAGATCACACTGCCCCAGCGATTGAAAATAAACACGTCGGCATCCGGCATCGACTCGATGTTCTGCAACGTCCACGTGTCATTTTTGCCATCATCATTGGGGGTAAATGCCGACGGAATAAACAGCCGATTGGCCACCACTACCCGAATCCGCAGACCAGCCTTACAACCAGCCGGGCTAGTGCCAGTCACCTGATACGTAACCGAATCGAGGGGCGTACATACCGGGTTCAGCGACGCAGGATCATCCAGATACAGCGGTGGACGCCAGGTCAGCGTTGTACCGGGCAAACTCGGCCGAACGGGCAAGGGAACGCCAACCGTCGGCGCAACGCGGTAATAAGTTTCGCCGGTCAACGTCAGGCTCGGCGACAGGGTTACCAAAACTGCCTGCGAAATCGTTTCGTTGGTACAGGTCGTAGCCGAGCTTTTCACAACCGTATACGTACCTGAAGTAGCCACCGTTAGCGTCGGACCAGTTGACCCAATCAGATTGCTCTCGTTTTTCTGCCATTGATACGACCACTTCGGATCGTTTTCGGTCGTCAGCGTTACCGAAGCGGGCAAACATACGGACACCGCCGACAGCGCCTGTCCCTTACTCAGGATCACGGCGGGGGGCGGCGTCACGGCATTACAGTCGACAACGGGCAACTGGAAATCCCGGCGAACCAGCCCGATACGAACGCCATTACGCCACTCTTCTACCTGCACGGTGAAGAGAAACAGCCCCTGCCGGTTTGCCTTTACAGACAGCTTTCCCGTTGAACTGATGGCCAGGGCCGGATTGCCGGGAATAGCGTTTTGCGCACTCAACCCGGTTGACCAGCTAACAAGCGGAAACGAACTGTGCGAAACGGGTAACACCAGCGGATCGGCGAACGAGGTGAACCCGCGCATGGGCGTCACGATTGAGTAACGAAGTTCATCACCGTCGGCATCCGTCGCGCTGAAATCGGTGGTAAACAGCTTTTCCTGACAGATGTACTCCCCGTTTGGAAAGCCAAATTCGGGCGACGAGTTTACGACGTTACTGCCATTCCGTACCATCGCCGGAAACTCCATATAAAAGAGCATTCCCACGTTTGTACCGTTGGCAATATTGCTGATGTCGTTATTCCGGCAACAGCGATCCCACGATATGTAATAGCCTTCCGCGTCAGCGTACCGGTTTTTATCGAGTTGAATGGTGGCGTTGTAGATGGCTTTCAGCGTCCGAAGATTACGCTGCTGAGCGCAAAGCACATTTTTATACGCGACCGAACTGGCTTGCCGAAAAACCAGCCGTACCGTATCCATCAGCGCATTGTCGCGCTTCCGAAAAATGCCCACTGTAGCACTGGGATCACGATTGCCCGTGTTGGCATTCAATTCGTTCCAATACTGATTCATCTGAACCAGAAAAAGGCCCGGCGTATTGTTGGTCACCCGCATGGTGAGTTCGCCGCCCATGATATGCGACGCCCAGACTAACCGGCTACTGGTCAGCAACAGAGCTATGAGCACGTACCTGATTACCGTTTCCCGTTGGTATTTATCTATCATTGACTAGCTACAGACTATCTTTCTTCTACTGTAAATCTATGACAATCACGGCGATACTATTTTTTATTTAGCCCTTTCTTATTAAAAGTGACTGAACATAAACATTATGTTTCAACTATTGAATATTATTGCACTTATATACCATAAGTAAAACATACAACACTTTACCTGTTCCATTTATGATTCGTCTAACTCAGTCACAAATGCAGCAACTTTTTGCATTGCATGACTACATACGCGACCACTTTACCAAGATGGACTGGATCAAGGTGGCCTACCTGACCAACAGCCTCGACCTGATCGAAGACCATCCCCGTTTGCTCCGCAGCCTCGACTTCAATGACGACGACTACGAAGGAAATAGCCTTCAGGTACTGGCGCGGATCATTAGTACCGACTCTGGTTATCTGGCCGATATAGAAGAATTTATAACCGAGAAGAAAATGAAAGACAAACAGCCTGCGGCCCCGTCCGTCGACGAATTCGTGTCGACTATCCGCACCACCATTCCCGAACGCGTAATCCGGTTTGCGCCCGACGTATTTCAGATTCCCGACAAATCGGTGGAGCCGAACGTGCTGTCGGTGATGATGCCGTTTGAGGGCCGGTTTGCGGGAACGTACCTGGCCATTCGCAATGTATGCGCCCGACTGAATATCGTGTGCCGCCGCGCCGACGACATCTGGGACAACAGCATTCTGATTCAGGACGTGTTCGATCTGATCTTTACGAGCCGGGCCGTCATCACCGATTTCACCGACCGGAACCCCAACGTGTTCTACGAAACCGGTGTGGCGCATACGCTGGGCAAGCTCGTGATTCCGATCACGCAATCGGTGGCCGATATTCCGTTTGACCTCAGGCATCACCGCGCCCTGACGTACCTGCCAAACCAGGAAGGCCTGCTGAAGCTAGAAGCCGATCTGGAAAAAAAGCTGGCGCGCGTTTTTACTACATGAGTCTATCTACAGGTTGTCTTCAGATTTGAGCAGTTTGTTTGCAGAAGTAGCCTATTCGTCGGTTTTACACCAGACCCAATGAACCAAATCAGGCATTCTAAGCCTGTTCTGAGTAGAGTTTGGTATACAACCTGTTCAGACACTTCATGATCCGTTTCTTACTTCTATCAATTGCAGTTCATCTTTTTATCAGCCATCCGGGACGTACCCAGACGCTGTCTAGCCGGGGCCAACTAACGGGGCGCATTCTGGATGCCGCCACGCAGCAACCCATGCCCTTTGCCACGGTAGCGGTCTGGAAAAAAACGGGTACCGATAGTACCCTTGCCGGCGGTGCTCAGACAGATGATCAGGGGCGTTTCTCGGTAACGAATCTACCCGCCGAACGGCTCTGGGCGGTGGCTTCATTCGTCGGCTACGTCTCGAACGGACAAACCATCACGCTCACCGATAGCCAGTTAACCGCCGATCTGGGTACGTTATCCCTGCGCTCCGACTCGCGCCTGCTGAACGAAGTAAAAGTAACGGGTGAAAAAGCCGCGATCAGCCTGAGCACCGAAAAACAGGTTTTCAACGTAGCCAAGAACATAACCACCGTGGGCGGCACCGCCGAGGCATTGCTGCGAAATGTACCCTCGATCAGTATTGATGAAAGTGGTAACGCAACGCTGCGGAATCTGGCCACGACCGTCTACATCAATGGCAAACCAACGCAGCTTACCCTGGCGCAGATTCCGGCCAACCAGATCGAATCGGTGGAGGTAATCACCAACCCCTCGGCGCGGTACGACGCCTCTACATCGGGCGGCATTGTGAACCTGGTGCTGAAAAAGAACCGGCAACCGGGCTATAACGGGCTGATTAGTCTGGGCATCGGCAACAACCACCGCTATGATGCAACCGCCAACATCGACTGGCGGCAGGGGCGCTGGAACATAACGGGGCTTTATAGCCTCAACGCCACACAAAACCCACTGACTGGGTACGTTAGCCGTACCAACCGGGACGCTATAACGGGCAGGTCAACCAGCTTTTTCGACCAGAATACGAACATTCAATTAAACAATACTTTCCAGAACGGGCGCGTGGCGGTTGACTATACAGCCAGTCCGAACAGCGTGCTGTCGCTGGCGGGGACGGTGGCAGAAGGCGCGTTCAACAACGCGTCGGATCAGCAATATACCTACCGGGACGCTGCGGGCAACCGGACTGGCTATGGTGGTCGCACGGTTGATCCGCGCAACAATTTCAGCAACGTCGGCGTCGAGTTTGGCTGGAAACGTACTTTTTCGCGCAAAGGGGAAGAGTTGAACGTGATATCCTCGGTCAACCGCAACCAGGTATCCAACGCGGCCGACTGGTACACCACCTCGTTCAACACCGAATCGGGCACAACAGCGGGCCCAAGCCAGCCCGGTTTTCCCGAACGTGACCGCATCGATGGCCGAACGGCCGGTACGCAATACCTGGCGCAACTCGATTATGTCCGACCAATGGGCGATTCGGCCAAGTGGGAATTTGGTGCCCGTAGTTTCACCTTCAGCCGCGATCTTCAGTACTTTTTTAACCAGCAGAACGAGGCTACCCAGGCGTATCAACTTCTAACTACCTATTCGCAGAACGCGGCTATCACCGAGACGGTAAACGCTGTTTATGCCATGTATACCAGGCAGTTGCGCAATGGCATCGGAATTCAGGCAGGGTTACGGCTTGAGCAGTCGAGTTTGAATGGGCTGAACCGCTTCGATAACAGTTCGTTTGGCTATAACTATCCGTCTGCGAATGGGCAGAACTGGTTCCAGGCTTTTTTTCCCACTTTTTCGGCCACGAAGAAGCTCAGCGAATCGAGTGAACTGGGACTGAGTTTGAGCCGGAAAGTAGGTCGCCCCGGTTTTCGGCAGGTGTCGGCGAGTATTCAGGCGAGCGACCGGCAGAACATCACGATCGGCAATCCGGCATTGCGCCCCGAATTCGTAAATACCGCCGAACTGATCTACAACCGCAGCATTGGCGCGGCGCAGTGGCTGGCAACGGCTTATTACATCTATGAAGACCATACGATCAAGCCCTTTGTGCAGCCCTCGCTCACCGATTCGTCGTTGCTTGTTACCACCTTCGTCAACGTGAAAGCGGATATTCAGTACGGGCTTGACCAGACGCTGAAACTGGATGTTGGGCGGCACCTGAGTTTGCTGGGTAGCCTGAACCTACGGCACTTCATCATCCAGTCGACCACGATGCAGAATGAATTGTGGGTGTACAACGCCAAAATAAACCTGACCTACCGGTTCCCGGCCAACATCACGGCGCAGGTGACCGGCACCCGCGACAGCCGGTCGGTGCAGTTGCAGGGGTATCGCCTGCCCGTAACGGCCGCCGATTTTGCGTTGCGGAAAGGCCTATGGCAAAACCGGGGCAGTCTGGTTTTCAGCGTCAACGACATCTTCAATTCGCGGCGATTCGTGACGACGTATGAGCAGCCTACCGTTTTCCAGCAGTCGATGAACCGGCGCGAGGTACGTTTCTACAAAATTACGCTTCAGGTACCGCTGGGCGGTGGCGATGCCAGCAAACGCAAAGAACGCAACGACCGCCCCGACGTTGATTTCAGCAATTAAGCATTTATACGAATATAGCTCTACAACCCATGTCACTACGCAAAGTAACTCTACTGACTACCCTTTTCCTGGTCATATTCCTGGTCCATCAGGGAGCCGCCCAGCCAGCCTACCAGTTACTCAATAGCATTAGTCTGCCGGGCGACGGTAAATGGGACTATATGAAAATGGACGGAGAACGGCTTTTCGTTTCGCATGGCGATCGTGTTCATGTTGTTGACCTGAAAACCAATGCCCCTATTGCCGAGATCACCGGCCTGAACGGCGTTCATGGCATTGGTTTGGCCAAAGACCTCAACAAGGGGTATATCACCAACGGAACCGACAACACGATCACCGTCTTTGACTACACGACCTGCAAGGTGCGGCAAACGATTCAGGTTGAAGGTAAAAAAGCCGATGCTGTACTATACGACCAATTCTCGAAGAAACTATTCATTTTCAATAATGGAAGTGGCAACGCCATCGTGATTGATGCGGTTACAGACAAAGTAGTGGGGAAGATCGAGATGGGCGGTGCTCCGGAGTTTGCCTGCAGCAACGATAAAGGCCTTGTCTTCAACAACAACGAAGACACAAACGAGATTTTCGGGATCGATACGAAGACGCTGACCGTCAAGCATAAATTCTCGCTTGCCCCAAACGAAGTAGCTACCGGCCTGACTATCGACATAGCCAATAACCGGCTGTTTTCTGTGTGCCGCAAAACCAAAACGCTGGTTGTGATGGATGCATCGACCGGCAAAATCATCCAGACGCTACCCATTGGCGGCGGAGTTGATGGGGTAATCTACGATAAAGACCTGAAGCTGATTGTCACCTCCAACGGTGAGGGAAATGCAACCATCGTTCATCAGGATTCGCCCGATCAGTACCGGGTTGTTCAAACGCTGACGACGAAACCCGGTCAAAAAACGATTGTTCATCAGCTTGCTACGCACCGCATCTTTCTAAGTGGAGCCGACTATAAAGACGGGACCAGAGAGCTGGCACCAGGTACGTTCGGCGTGTATGTATACGGGCCGAAAGCGAACTAAATCGCTCGTACATTCGCTGCGGAAACCGTTGGCTGGCCTTGTACATGCCACTAAATCAGCTTCGCACTAACTTGCGCCGGGTTAAAACCCGGCGTTTTGTTTTTACTTCCGTATGCAATCACTCCCCTTTTTTCTGCTTACTCTTTTTGTTGTCAGCAGTTGTCATGAGAAAAGCAGTTCATCCACGACCTCACAAGCCGACTCAATGCTGTTTGCCCAGCCAGAGCAGCTAGGCGACCTGAATGATGGCCTACTTTCGGAGTCGTCGGGCGTGGCACCCAGTAAGCAAAACCCCGGCTACCTCTGGACGGAAGAAGATTCGGGGAACCCGGCGGAGATCCAGTTGATCAACCAGAAAGGCGAGGTAGCGGGCCGGTACACACTGGCGGGCGTAGACAACCGCGACTGGGAAGATATTGCCGTTGGGCCAGGGCCATTACCGGGCAAATCGTATGTGTATGTGGCCGAGATTGGCGATAACAAACTGCGCTACCCGGTTAAAATCATTTACCGCTTCCCAGAGCCAACGTTACCCCGAAACAAATTACCTGTCGTAGATACTATCAGAAACTTTGATCATATCAGACTTCAGCTTCCCGACGGCCCCAAAAACGCCGAAGCCATTATGGTTGATCCAGGTACGTTAGATTTATATGTGCTCTCGAAGGAAGACAATTGCGTTCTGTACAGGGCTAGTTACCCGCAGTCGCTGACCAAAACCACGATGATGCAGCGGCTGTCAAGCATTCCCATCGGCTACGTAACGTCGGCGGCTATATCGCCCGATGGTCAGGAAATTCTGGTTCGCAGCTATCACCAGCTAGACTATTTTCGGCGCGGAGTTGATGAATCAATTGTAGATGCCCTGAAGAAGCCGCGCTTGTTGCCTCTTGCCGAAGAACCACAGGGTGAAGCCATTGGCTGGGCAACCGACGGGTCAGGTTATTACACCACCAGCGAACGAACTTTCTTTTTCGCGCAACCCCTTTATTTCTACCGGAGGAGATAAAGGGGTGCTTCGGAGTCCGTTTCAGGCCAGGGGGTATTGAACTGGCTTACATTAGTTCAACGGCTTGCCCGTTGTGTTGAACAGCAGATCTTTCCCTCCTACTTCGGCTTCAAATACCTTAACCCCTTTTGCATCAACGATTTCGGCAGCTTCTTTAATCGGTTTGCCAGGCATCCGTTTGGCAATATAGTTGCGTATGGCGGCGGGCAAATCACTTACTGCGATAACCGTTTCAGTTTCTTTCACTACTCCTTTTGCATCCAGCACCACCGACATTGCCTTACCGTTATGGGTAAACCCAACCTCGTAACCGGCATTTTCTTTTTCGTACTTCACTCCCTTGGCCGTTGGATAAAGGCGGGTAATCGTTGCTTTTACGGCGGCAGGTGTAGGCACCGCCGCGAAGGTGAGCATCAGCTTCTCTCCGGCAACCGAAGGAAGTACTGCGGTGATCGTGGCTACGCCGAAGATGGTAGCAAACAGGCTATTTTTCATAGGTAATCCTGGTCGTTGATTTGACAACTTCTGAAAGATACCAACTGATTCTGAAGCAATTCTGGATTTAGTGATGCAGCTTATAGCGAAGCGCGAGATTGACGATACGCCCTTCCTGCGGGCCCCAGAGTGGCGCAGTAGACGGGTTATTGCGTGAGCCTGTAACGACCGGGCCGTACTGAATCTGTTGCACATTGAACAGATTCTCAGCGTTTAACACAATGCTGACTTTGCCAAACATCCGCTCAAGCGCAGCGGCCCAGAACCAGTAATTCGGCACCAGTTGGTTATCGTACAGGTATTGATTGCCCACCCAACTCGATTCGATACCAAACCGCCATTTGTCGGGAATGCTGTAGGCCAGGGTCAACGAGAATTTGTCGCGGGGGCTGTAGGGTAGGAACGAGTTGGCTCCGATTGGTGTCACATCGCTTCCCTGCCGAATGGCATCGCCCCGCCGAACGGCCGTGTGGTTAAAGCCCAGATAAAACTCGATCTCGCCGTACTCCATACGCAGGTATGTATCTGTGCCCAGGCTGGTGATGTCGTAGGCGGCGTTCTGCAGTATGGTTCGCTGGTTGGCCGACGTTGAGCCAGCCGCCGTGACGGCCACTACCGGATTGCTGATGGCAGTATAATAAAATGCCTGATCGAGTTGAACGCTCAGTTCGCCAATGTTCCCGTGGAACGCAACGTCCATGTTTACTCCCAGCGATCGTTCCGGCCGGGTATCGGTATTAATCGGGAGCAGGTAACGATAGTTAAGACTGGTGCGGGCATCGGCACCGGTTAGGTTTGAAAAGGTGTTGGGCGTTTTGTAGCCCGTTCCAATGCTGGTTCTAACGCTCCACTGATCGTTCGGCTTGATGAGCACTGACAGGCGCGGGAGGAAGAACGTGCCAAACACATTGTGTTGGTCCAGCCGCAGACCACCCTGAAACGTCACTTTGCCAACCCGGTAATCGTCCTGCACAAACACGCCCAGCGTCTGGTAATTATAGTCGGTGATGCGTGTGCTGTCTCCTGCGCCTTTACGGAACTGCTCCAGCGTCAGGTTCGCCCCGGCAACCATCGTGTGTGGCCCATGCTCAAGGTAATCGGCGGCTTCAAAATAGCCCGATAGCTGTTTACCCGCAAACAGATAGCCTTCGTCAACCTGGGTACGGTCGAAAAAACTGGCGGTACCGCGGGCTGTCAGCGTATTGGTCTGGCTGAATGACTGGTTTAGCGTAGCGTCTACCGTATGCCGTTGCGAGGTGTTGTCAACGATGTAGGTACGTGCTGCATCGCGTCCGTAAATAGCCTCCACATCGCCACCCGTCCGTTTTTCGTCTACCAGCGTGTAGCCAACGTTGAGCTGGGTACGTTCGGTTGGTGTCAGAAACAGGCGTGGGTGTAGGGTAAATTGTTTGATGAGCGGCACATCGGCGTAGCCATCACCGTTTACATCAACGGCGGGCTGATCGGTATAACCGCCAAAAATGGTTGCGCCGATTTTGGAGCTCCACTGCTCTGAATAATAGGCGTTTAGGTTGCTTTCCTTTAGTGTCGAGCGGTTCAGTACGGCAGTTAGTTCACGTTCTGCTTTTGGGCGGCGCGACACCAGGTTGATCAATCCGCCGATGGCCCCGCCACCGTAGAGTGTAGAAGCCGAGCCCTTCACTATTTCAACCTGCTTCAGGTCGAGCGGCGGAATCTGCAACACACCCAGATTGCCCGAAAAACCTTCAAAGAGAGGAAGTCCATCGCGCAGAATCTGGGTGTATTTCGGGTCCAGCCCCTGCATTCGTATTCCCTGGTTTCCCGTGGTCAGGGAGGTACGTTGTACGTGTATGATCGAAATATCGCCCAGGATACTGCCCACATTGCCGGGCACTACGGCGGCTTCTTCATCCATATCTTCCTGCCCCAGCACTTCCACTTTAATGGGCAGATCCTCGATACGTCGGTTGGTACGCGTGGCCGTTACCACCACTTCCTCCAGCGCCGCCTCGGCCGCAACCAGCCGAATGGTCAATACAGAGTCGGGGTTGATCTGCGGCAGGGTCAATGTGTAGGGCGCATCCTTGTAGCCAACCAGACTCACGATCAGGCTGGTCGGGCCGGGCTTCAGATTGGAGAGCCGGGCGATCCCATTGGCATCGGCAGCCGCACCCGTTGGTGGTTTGGTCTGAACGCGCACCGTAGCACCCGCCAGCGGTTGGTGGGTCAGGCTATCTTCGATGCGGAGCTGTACGGTTTGCGCTTCTGCCGCACCAGCAATGAGCAACAGACTGACCAACGCGAGTAGAAAAACAGGAATACGTTTGTGCATAGGGTAAAATCTTTGGCGTGAAAGTAGCCGCGAATGTTGAAGCGAATCTGAAGCGACACTTTTTTTCAACGCCATACCAGGACCAGTAGCCCGATCAGGATCAGGCCGCCGCCAAGCAGTAGTTTTGGCGTCACCGGCTCACGAAGCAACGTAACAGAGAGCAGGATCGTGATAATGATGCTTCCCTTGTCGATCAGGGCCACATCAGAGACGCGGCCAATCTGAATGGCTTTGTAGTAGAACACCCAGGAAAGCGAGGTGGTCAGGCCAGATATCGCCAAAAAACCGACCGTTCGGGCGTTAAGTTGATTCACTTCGCGGACGTTCTGAAAGACCAGGAAGTTGAGCAGAACCAGCCCGAACACAACCGTTGTACGCACGGCCAGGCCCAGGTCAGAACTAATGTCTTTCAAACCCATTTTGGCAATAACCGAGGTTAACCCGGCAAAGAACATCGAGATAAGGCTGTAGATTACCCAGGTTGGCATACGCATCAAGTGGCAGGGAATAAGACGGTGAAGGTGTGTAAGCGAGTAAGCGGGTCGTAGTGGTGGTGTACGGTTTGGTTATACCGATCAGCAATCTGCCAGACTAACGCCAGGCCAAGCCCCGTTGACTCGGGACGGGATGGATTCTTAACGAAACGCCCAAAAAGCTGCTCGGCCGGAAACGGGAGCGGTGGCGCTTCGTTGACAGTTTTCACATAGGAGTTAGTCAAAACTACCTTCGTTTCTGTGTTCGGAAGCGAATGAACCAACACATTTTTGATCAGGTTGCTAACCAGCACGTCGGCCAAATGGGCGTTCATGGGTCGACATACGTTTGGTGTAATGGCACTAGTCCAGTTGAGGTGCCGATGATGGGCGTATGATTCCAGATTTCGGATCTGCTTTTCAACGATTTCACTCAGGTTAACCGACTGTTGATCAGCAAATTGATTATTGTCGATCTTGGTTAATAGTAGCAAGCTTCGGTTGAGTTGCACTAGCCTCCGAACCGATCCCTGCGTTTGCTCCAGGTACGTTACCTGCTCGGTCGTCAGTGGTTCTGTGCCCAGCAGTTGGTCCAGTTGAGCCGTAACCACAGCCAGGGGCGTCTGCATTTCGTGGGCGGCATGGTCCGTAAATTCTTTCTGCACCGTATACTGCCGGTGCAGATTTTGGCTCATCGTATTCAGAGCCAGCCGTAATTGCCTAAACTCATCGATGGTACTATCAGTAAAAGTTAGGGGTGTTTGGGAATCGAGCCGGTACGCGCTCAGTTGCTCGATCAGTTGATAAAAAGGGTGCCATAACCGGCGAGATACCCAGCTATTGAGCACAACGAGAAAGCCAAGCAACAGAAGAAAGGCCACGATGATGCTGACAGAGAGTAACCTGGCGATCTCGTCAAATTCGCCCATTGCCTGTTTCACCGTAATCAGGTACGTCTGTTTACCCGCCTGCGTGGTGGCCCGTAGCTCACGCACGGGAACGAGTTCTTTTTCACGCTGATCATAGTCCATCGTATCCAGATAAAGCCGGGGCATTGGTCGACTCGCGGGCGCGATGGCGATGTGCGGATCGCCCACGTACTGCTCACGATTTAACAACGTACCGGCCGCCGCAAGCTGGCTATTCACGTATGTGAGATCGCTGCTGAGTTGCTCATCTACTTCGTAGCGAATTCCCCGGTAGATGAGCGTATGAAAGAGCCAGCCGCCGCCAATGCCCACCGGAAGGGCCACTAGAAAAAGGTAAAGCAACGTTTTGCGCAGTAGACTCATGCCGTTGTGGTGAAGATGTAACCCGCTCCGTAGCGCGTTTTCAGGTAATCGGGGCAGCCGCCATCCATAAGCTTTCGGCGAAGATTTTTGATATGCGTGTACAGGAAATCGTGCGAATCGACCATGTCCATATGATCGCCCCACACCGATTCGGCAATGGCGGCCTTCGTCAATAATCGATTGGGGTTAGCCATGAAGAAAAGCAGTAATTGATACTCTTTCTCCGTCAGGTCGAGCGTCTGCTCCTGAACACTCACCCGGTGCACGTGCGGGTCAATGGAAAGATCACCAAGCCGGATCAGCTTATTTCCCCCAAAAAAGCGACGGCGAAGTACCGATTTTATCCGTGCATTAAGCTCTGGTAGATGAAACGGTTTAGTGATATAATCGTCAGAGCCTAGCTCCAGCCCTACTAACTTATCATCGAGCGAGTCATTCGCCGAAATAATGATGAGACCCGGCATGGAGGTGCCCGGCATGGAGGTGCCCAATTCTTTGCGATCAGGCAACAGAGCCCTGTTTTCGGTAGCCTTTACTTGTTTAACCAGGTTCAGCCCGTTTCCGTCGGGCAGGCCAATGTCGACCACAACACAGTCGTAGTCATAATCGTTGAGTAACTGCGAGGCTGTGGCAAAGTTGGCCGCTGTGGTGATGAGGTACCCTTCTTTGTCAAGGAATTCCCGCATAGCCCTGAGCAAAGCAGGCTCGTCTTCGACCAGCAGAATTTTCATAGCCCAGTTCGTTTAGCCAAAAATGCGCACAAAAACTGTAGCAATTCTGTGTTGGTCCATAAACAGGTCCGACTTCGTGTTTCTCCGCTACGGGTGTAGACAGACAAAGCGAGGCGTAACTATTTCGTATCTTCACAAAGCGTACCAGTAAAACCAGACTCATGAAGAAACCATTGATTTTTCTGACCTCAGCTCTCCTGATGTCAGTTAGCTCTTATGCCCAGACACTCAGCGAGGTAGTGAATAAACACATCACCGCCATCGGTGGGCTCGATAATCTGAAAGCATTTAAATCGGCGAAGTACATGCAATCGACTATTGCGCCCGGCCAAACCATTGATGCTACCGCTACCGTCATTTTCGACAAAGCATTACGCATCGATATGAACATGGGTGGCACCGATATCGTGGTGGCGACAAAAGGGGCCGCCGGCTGGGCGCAACAAGGTGGTGCAGCGGCTCAGGACGTACCTGCCGAACAGCTTAAAGCCATTACCGAGAGCGTAACACTGCCCGGCCTTGAAATCGCCAATGCCTCGTTGAAAGGGCAAACGATAGACTTTAAAGGCAAACAAACGATAGACGGTAAAGAGTATTACGGCCTGTCGATACCTATTCAGGGTGGTACCTCTACGTTTTATATCGACCCGGCAACGTACCTGATCACTATGCGCAAGGGGTCGGTTCAGGCAATGGGCCAAACGGTAGACGCTAGCCTTGAGTACGACGATTACAAAAAAGCTGGTGCCCTGACCCTGCCCTACAAAGTGATTACAGAAGCGATGGGCCAGTCGGTTACAATACGCTTAACAGCTTTCGAAGCCAACCCCGCCATCAACGAAGCGATCTTCGACAAGCCGAAACAATAAAGGAATGTCATTAATTGGTGATTTAACTACGCTGTCATTGATAGTCATCATTGTGAAAAAGCAATAGATGACTATCAATGACAGCGTAGTTAAATCACCAATTAATGACGTCTCTAACGTTAGCTAGCTGCCGTTGTTCGGTCGGTCACCAGTTGGCCGTCGTTACGCATGGCGTAATCCTGCCCTGCTTTATCATCTTTGCGCACAAACGGACGGATGATGAGCCGCGTGCCCCGGTCGTAGGTGAACAGGCGGTATATCCAGTTGCTCAGTACGACGAGCTTACTGCGGAAGCCGATCAGATACCAGATGTGCACAAACAGCCAGGCTATCCAGGCAATGAAGCCACTGAGATGCAGGCTTTTCGATAAATCCGCCACTGCCCTGTTCCGGCCTATAATGGCGAGTGATCCCTTATCGAAATACTCAAACGGGCGGATTTCGCCATTTCGCAACATAAGCGTCAGGTTCATGGCCAGGTGTTCACCTTGCTGAATAGCCGGTTGCGCTACACCCGGATGCCCGTTCGGCCACTTCTCCGACTTCATATTGGCGATATCACCAATGGCATAAATGCCTTCTACGCCCTTAACACGGCTATATTCGTCGACCAGGTAACGGCCCCGCTCCACCGATTCAGCGGGCATCCCATCAATGGTTGCACCCGCCACACCCGCCGCCCAGATCAGCGTCTGCGTCGGAATCGTCTCACCCGATTTGAACGTCACTACATTACCGTCGTAGCTATCGACCAGCGTCTTGGTCTTGGTAATAACGCCCAGATCGTTCAGGTAGCCCTGCGTTTTGGCCGCTGATTCCGGCGACATCGGCGGCAGCACACGGTCTACGCCTTCTACAAGGTAAATATTCATCTTGCTGAAGTCCAGCCCTGGGTAATCGTTGGGTAGCACATGCTTGCGCATTTCCGCCAATGATCCTGCCAGTTCAACGCCCGTTGGTCCACCGCCAACAATAACGAAGTTGAGCAGGCTTTGCCGTGTTTCAGGATCTTTGATGATGCTTGCCTGCTCAAACGACTGCAGCAGTTGGCTCCGTAGGTTCAGCGCGTCGGGGATGGTCTTGAGCGGAAACGAATTATTCTTGATCTGATCATTGCCGAAGTAATTCGATTTAGACCCGGACGCAATCACCAGATGATCATACTTGATATCGCCAATCAGTGTAGAAACGGTCTTCGTGGCTGGGTTCACTCCCGTTACGCGCACCAGCCGAAAATGAAAATCGTCGTATTTTTCGTCGAATAGTTTGCGCAGTGGTTCGGCAATGGCGTCGGGTTCCAGGCCGGCCGTGGCTACCTGGTACAACAGAGGCCAGAAACCGTGATAGTTCTGTTTATCGAACATAACTAGCTGAAAACCTTTGTTTCTCAGCCCCTTTACTAAATTGATACCACCGAATCCGCCACCAATCACCACCACACGCGGTTTATTCGTGTCAGGAATGTTTAGTGATAATTTATCGAAGTTTACCATCTTATCAGTCTGTTGAATACCTACTGCTCTATCTACTGGTTTTGAGCGAGTTTTGTTTTCATTTCAGCACAACCTATCTCCAAATGAAGTCTGTCGAGGAAAGGGCATAAACGAAAAAACGCCCGGCCTAACAGACCGGGCGTTTGCCTTAACGTACCTACCGCAATCAGCGTGAGTACATTTATTTCTTTGGCGTGGCCGCCGGTGTTGTGGCTGGAGTGCCAGCAGGCTTAGGCGTTACACCCATCTTCTTCAGCACCATATCCGAAATGTTGCCATCTTCCGGCGCATACAGCAGAATAACGGCTGTACCGGCACCGGCATCGAGGTTGAACACGTGCGAATAGGCGTTCTCTTTAGCTACAGCATCGATGTTCTTCTGGATTTTCTGAAGCACCGGGCTAACTAGTTGCTGGTATTTCTGCTGCAACGTAGTTTCAGCGTTCTTCTGGAAATCCTGGAAGCGAGCTTGCAGGCCTTGCAGTTCTTTCTCCCGATCTGCCCGAATTACTTCCGACATCTGAGCGCCGCCCTTTTCGTAGTTCTGTAGTTTTTCCTGAAACTCTTTCTGCATCCGCGTCGACTCGTTTTCGAGTTGCGTCCGCTGAATCGTCAGTTGGTTTTGAATATCCTTCGCTTCGGGCACCTGACCCAGCAGGTAGTCCATGCTCGTATAGCCAATCTTAATCGGAGTAGCTGCCGTTGCCCGTGGCGCTGCTGTAGCGGCCGTTGTTTGAGCTGGCGTAGTTACCGGCGTCGACGCTTGGGCTTGCGCCCGTGCGCTCAGGCCCCCCATCAATAGGGCTGCGCTAAGCGCCATGACCAGATTCTTTTTCATTCGACTGTTTATTGAATTGTTATTTAGGTTTTGCACTGTTTGCTGGTTGAGCAATAGGGGTCTGTTTGGCTTTCTGACTGTCAGGATCAAGCCCTAATTCCTCCATTACGTAATCGGTGTAGTCATGCTTGGGATCGGTGTATAACATCAGCATCCCTTCGCTGGCTTTATCGAAAATAAAATTGAGTTTCCGTTGCGATGCCACCTTTTCAAGGGCTCGATTCAGTAACTCCATCGGTGTTTTCATGAGTTCCTTCTTTTTCTGAAAGAGAAGCCCCTCGTAGCCAAACACTTTATTGTTGTACTCTCTGGCCTCGCGCTCTTTATCACCAATCACACGTTGCCGTTCCCGTTTCATATCATCCGTTAACAAAATTTCTTCGGCCTGATATGCACGCTGCATCTTCTCAATCTCCAGTTGCTTGTCGAGTATGTCTTTCGACCACCGATCGGCAAACTGATCTATGCCTTCCTGCGCCTTTTTATACTCAGGTAACTTACTGAAAATGAATTCAGTATCGACGTACCCAAATTTTTGTGCCCAGGCGGGCGCGCTTCCAACAAGAAGCAGCAAAGTTACTAAGAACAAACCCCTTTTCATACTTCTCTTCGGTGGCTGCCTACTGGTTAGATGTATTTATGAAGAGAACGTTTAATTCAATGATCAATTATCAATGAACAAGTATCAGCTTCGCTTTAGGTCAGATTGACAACTGATACCATTGATACTTATTCATTGATAATTGATCACTGTTTCTACCTGAACTGTTGACCGATGGTGAAGTGGAACTGGCCGGTACCTGCCTGCTGCACACCGGGAACGGTGTCGAAGCCCCAGCCGTAATCGATACCGATCAGACCAAAGGCAGGCATGAAGATACGGGCACCAGCACCTGCCGAACGCCGCAGATCAAAAGGATTGTACTGTTTGTAGCTAGCCCAGTTATTACCCGCTTCAACGAAGCCAAGCACGAAAATCGTAGCCGACGGATTCAACGATACCGGGTAACGCAGCTCGGCTACGTACTTACTGTACACAACCCCACCCTGACTGGTCTCATTACCGGTTGGCACCCGGTTGTTGTCGAGCGTAATAACCCGACGGTCGGGGTAACCCCGCAGACCGATGATATCCTGCGCCAGCGCAAACTGGCCCTGACCTGCTAAACCAGAACCACCCAGCACAAACCGTTCGAATGGCCCGATCGGCGTACGTGAGTTATAGCTCCCCAGGAAACCCATGTGAGCGCGGGCGTTCAGCACGAACTTACCCACCGCCGTCTGGAACCAGCTCGCATCAAACATCCACTTGTGGTATTCTACCCATTTGTAGGGGTTCGACTGATCGACCTGGTAATCTTTCGAGCGAAATACTGAGTAAGGCGGTGTAAATGAGCCGCTTAAGGTGAACGACGACCCTAACCGCGGGAACTGCGGATTATCAATACTATTGCGCGACAGGGTGGTGTTGAACGTAAAGTTGTTCGAGATACCATTGTTATACCCGTTACCGAAGATGGCGATATTGTTCAGGTCATAACGCTGATACGTGATCGAATTACTCAGCGAGAAATAGTCATCCGGCACTTTCAACTGCCGACCAAGGCCCAGCGTAATGGCCGTATTGGTATAGGCACCAATCGGCACCGCGCTACTGCCAGCCGACGAGTAAAAATCGAGGCCGAACTGCCGATACACGGTGTGGCTCAGGCTTACTGATAGCGCATTAGGCTTGCGACCACCCAGCCAGGGCTCTGTAAACGTAGCTGAGTACGTCTGGTACTGCCGACCATTTGCCTGGAAACGAAGCGACAATCGCTGCCCGTCACCGGCGGGTAATGGCCGCCATGCGCTCAGGTTGGTAATGTTACGGGCCGAGAAGTTATTGAAAGTCAGACCCAACGTACCTACGAAGCCAATGAAACCGCCCCAACCACCCGATAGCTCGATCTGGTCGTTCGGTTTTTCTTCCACGTTGTATTCAATATCCACTGTCCCGTCGGGTTGTGGAATAGGGTTGATCCCAATTTTCTCCGGGTCGAAATAACCGAGCGTCGATAGTTCGCGCTGGGTACGTATGATGGCTGTCTTCGAGAATTTCTGACCGGGCAGAGTACGGATCTGCCGCATCACCACGTGGTCAGACGTCTTGGTATTTCCGTTCAGGATAATGCGGTTGATTGTAGCTTGTTTGCCTTCAAAAATCCGAATGTCAAGGTCGATGCTATCGCCTACTACGGCCCGTTCTACAGGTTCGGCCCGGTAATACAAATAGCCATCATCCATGTAAACCGAGCTTAGGTCCTGACCGGGATTACCTCCCATTTTCTTCTCCAGCTCTTCAGGATTATACACGTCACCCTTCCGAATATTCAGCACTTCGCGCAGCCGGTCACTGGGGTACAGGTAGTTACCTTCAAAATTCACATTCCGGTAATAATACTTCTTTCCTTCTGCCAGGTTTATTTTCAGCCCAACGGTTGCTCCACCGCTATTGATGACGCTGTCTTTCTCAACAACGGCATCGCGGTAACCCAACTTGTTGTAGTACTCGACGAGTTTTCCTTTGTCTTCGTCAAACTTTTTGGGAATGAATTTTGACGGAGAAAACACCCGACCGAAACGCATCTGTTTGGTGCTCTTCATTTTGCTCCGCAACGCGCTTTCGGCTACTTCTTCCCGTCCGGCAAACTCGATATTGTCGATTTTTACCTTCTCGCCTTTAGCGATCTGAATCCGCATGGTGGCGTTGTTGCGGGTACTGTCGGGAATGGTGGTCACCTTCACTTTTGTGTTCAGGTAGCCTTTCTCAATATAGTACCGGCGTACGGCCAGTTGTGCATTCTTGATGTCGGTGTTGGTAATGATCTTACCACGCGTCAACTTCACCTTCTCTTTCAGCGACTCCGATTCGCCTTTACGAATACCGGTGTAGGTGATCTGAAACAGACGGGGACGTTCGTTGACTTTAAACTGCAACCAGATGTTGGATCCCTCTACTTTACTTGCGTTCATAACCACGTCGAAAAGCAGCCCCGAGTCCATCAGCTTACGGATAGCGCCGCCCTGGGCTTCGCCCGGTAGCCGAATTTTATCCCCTTTTTTCAAACCTGTCAATGACAACAGGGAGTTAGGGTCCAGAAAACGGGTGCCGGTTAAGGTCAGTCCGGCAATAATGTATTCTTTCGGGTTGGCGTAGTCAACGAGCGCGTTGGTAGGCGGTGCCGGTGCGGCGGCCTGTGGCGCTCCGTAGCCAACACGTACCTGCGCCCAGACCTCGGTGTTGGCCGACAGGACTGTAATAAGCAGGCTGGCAAAGAGAAATTGTTTCACGGAGGAAAATAAGTTTAATGTGTAAGGGTCTACTGCCTACGTGTTCAATTCCCGAAGCGACAAGCTCTAGACATTGAACCTTCTACGTTGGACCCTTTTATTTCACCACTTGCTCGCTGGTTTTGCCAAAGCGGCGCTCACGTTTCTGGTAGGTCAGAATAGCCTCCCAAAGGTGTGGTTTGCGGAAATCGGGCCAAAGCACATCGGGCATATAAAACTCGGAATAAGCCAACTGCCACAGCATGAAATTACTGATCCGCATTTCACCACTGGTACGGATCATCAGTTCGGGATCAGGAATACCGCCTGTGTTCAGATAGCTGTTGAATAGACCCTCATCAATGTCGCTTGGTTGGAATCGCCCCCGTTGAATATCAGCCGTAAGGTTGCGAACGGCTTCCAGTATCTCCCAGCGCCCACTATAGCTCAACGCCAGAATGAGCGTCAGACCAGTGTTACCCTCCGTAGCGCGCATGGCTTCGTGTAGTTCGCGCTGACAGTCGGCTGGCAGGCTTTCGGTATGGCCAATCGTCGACAGGCGTACGTTGTTATTCATCAGGGTTTTAATCTCCCCTCTGATCGTATGTACCAGGAGCGTCATCAACGCGTCGACTTCAAATTTAGGGCGGTTCCAGTTTTCGGTCGAAAAGGCGTAGAGGGTCAGGTATTTAATACCTAACTCGGCACAGCCTTCAGTTACCTCCCGAACGGCTTTAATAGCGCTTCGGTGCCCGAATACCCGGGCGGCTCCCTGTTGCTTAGCCCATCGTCCGTTCCCGTCCATGATAACGGCGATGTGCTGCGGGAGATTGCCAGGGTCAATGTGGTCTTTCATTCAACCAATTGGTTTTTAACAACTTTTAAGGATAGACAAGGTTAGTTACCACCCCTGTTTATCGGACTGCGAAGGTACGCAACCCATCACCCGTTTCAAAATCTACTTAACCAGTAGAAAGGCCATTTCAAAGCCCGTTAACGCCTATCTTTGCCGTTGCCAACAAAATGGCATACCATTTGTCCTTCGCTTCAGCGTTAAGAGGCAAGCAGAAACCGATCAAAGGACCGGGCTGCTGGTTGCCCGGTTTTCCTCAGACCTCTACTCCGTTCAATGAAACGCTTCATACTCCCTCTTCTCGTCCTGCTCACGCTGATTACCGGCTGCCAAAAAACCGCCGACCCTATCGACGCGCAGCCCAAGACCGTCAGCGATGTACTCACCGAAACGGCTTCTTTTTCCCTGTTGAAAGCCGCGATTCAGCAGGCGGGTTTGAACGATGCCCTGAAAGCAACTAACCTGACGATTTTTGCGCCCACCGATGATGCGTTCAAGGCTAAAGGGTACACTACACCTGAATCATTACAAGCCTTATCGGCCGACGCCCTGCGAAATCTGCTGCGTTATCACCTGGTAAACGGCATTGTGACCACGAAAACGCCGGAATTGGCAGCGGCCAGCAATCTGCCCGTCGAGGCATCAAATACATCGGTCCTGTATCTCACCAATAGTTCGACCGGTTTTTTCGTGAACGGTGGCAAAATCACCAAGGCTGATCAAGTGGTGGCCAATGGCGTAGTTCATACCATTGGCAGCTTGCTCCTACCGCCATCGAGCGACGGCCTCACAACCCTGAAAGCCCGCGCTGATCTTGGTTTGTTGGCCGCCGCCATCACCCGGATTTCGGTTATGCGCCCTGATCTGGTGGCCATTCTGAACGGAACCACGCCCAACGCAGCTTACAAAAACAGTACCTTCTTTGCGCCCACTGATGCTGCTTTTGTAGCAGCCGGTTACCGGACATTAGCCGACATCAACGCCGCTTCAGCAACCACACTGGCTAATTTGCTGAGCTACCATGTTGTGCCGGGGCGAATTTTTTCCAGTCAGTTACAGGCCGGGCAAGTCACCACATTTAGCACGGCAGCCAATAACAAACTCACGATCGCGCTCCCCTCATCGGGGCCAACCGTGAAGGGGAACAGCAACGCTACCCCAGCGACAATTAAAGAGGCTGATGTAGCCAGTAAAAATGCTACGATTCATATCATCGACCAGGTATTACAACCGTAAAAAGTACCAGTCTTACCAATCATTATAGTGAAAAGGGTGCGGCTAACTACCTATTCGGTAAATTAGTCGCACCCTTTTCACTGTAATGACTTATGAATATAGCAACCCTTTCAGATCGCATAAACACGCTTAGCTCCGATAGTCAACGGCTTTGGGGGCAGATGAGCGTTGGTCAAATGCTCACGCACTGCACCGACCAGGTACAGATTGTACTTGGCGAAAAACCAGCGAACAAGTTCAGTAACGCACTCTTCCGCAAACTGGCAAAATGGATGTTCCTGAACGTACCCATGCGAATGCCCAGAAACCTGATGACCGCGCCCGAACTAGACCCCAACGGACCATTGATGACGCAGCCCAGCGACTTCAAAAAAGACCACGCTAACCTACTGGCCGCCCTTCACCGCCTGAACAACGTACCTGAAAGCCAGCCGATTACTCATCCCGTTTTCGGTGCCATGAGCAAAGCAGAGGCCATGAAGCTTACCCAGATTCACCTCGATCATCACCTCCGCCAGTTTGGTGTTTAACTTTCTTCCCCGCACTACACACCAAGGCTTTCTCATAAAACTTGCCACGCGTCAGCAATTTTGGGGCTGAAACTTTTTATGAGAAAGCCCTCTCTACCCGCTATTTACCCCTTCAAGTCTATCTTCCGACCGGTTTCGGCGGCGCGGTAGATCGCCTGCAACAGCTTCACATCGCGCAGACCTTCTTCGCCCGTAACGTGGTCCGGTAACTTTTTACCGTCGAGCAGGTCTTTGCAAACACCATCCATATGAGCGGCCTGATGATTGACCACCGGCATGTCGATGGGGCCTTTACTGGTTCGGCCCTTCAACGGGCCGTAGCCAAAAGCGGGCGATAACTCAAACCAACCGTCCTGGCAGGAGGCATACAACCGCTCGACACCCGCCGTGTAGCTGGTTGTGGAGTTGGAAACGGCACCGCTCGGAAACTGAAACTGCCAGAACAACGTCTCTTCCACATCTTTAAACTTTTGTGGGTCGGTCTTTGGCGAAAACTGGGCCGTTACCGAAACAGGCTCTTCACCGGTAACGTACCTGGCTCCCTGAATGGCGTAGATACCAACATCCATTAGGGCACCCCCACCCGCCATCGATTTCTTCAACCGCCACTGCGTGGGATCACCGATCTTAAACGCATCGCTGGCTTCAACAAACCGTACGGGACCAAATACTTTCTGCTGACCAAGCCGCATTACTTCTTTCGTAAATGGCTCGTAGTGAAGGCGGTATCCAATGGCCAGTTGTCGATCTGCTTTCCTGCACGCGTCGATCATCGCCTGACAATCAGCGGCTGTAATCGCCATCGGTTTTTCGCAAATAACGTGTTTCCCCGCCTGCGCTGCCCGCACCACAAACTCACGGTGCATCGAGTTGGGCAACACCACATACACCACGTCAATATCCTTGTTGTCGATAATCCGGTCGAAAGTTTTGTAGTCATAAACGTTCGCTTTAGGAATATCGTATTTTTTCATCCACTCTTCAGCTTTGGCGGGTGTGCCCGTCACAATACCGGCCAGTCGGCAGTTGGTTGTTTGCTGGAGAGCCGGCGCCAGTTGATTCCGGCTGTAGCTGCCTAACCCAACCAGGGCAATGCCCAGCTTACGGCCGGGTTGAGCTGACTGGATGGGTTTGCCAAACACGTCGGTCAGTGTAGGAATGGCGAGGGCCGAAGCACCTGCATTCATCAAAAAACGGCGGCGTGACTGGTTACTTAAGTGTGTCATAGTAAAGCAACGAGAAGGTTTAGGTACTAAAAAGCCCCGCAAACAAAGCCTTTACCCGCTTAAAGCCAAGCTAATCCGCTTTTTTGTTTGCGAAATGGTAAACTACGACAACTTACTCTTAGCATCAGGTACGTTGCTCCGACGTGTATATTTGGCCACTAAACAGTGGACTTTAGCCATTGAACCTTGAACAAGGTTAACTCATCATTCCTAACAAGCAACAATGCAGGTAGAAGCGGCTATTGCCACAGGCAACGGACAGTTTGAGATTGATTTTATTGACGTTCACGAGCCTCAGGCCGACGAAGTGCTGGTAGAGCTGAAAGCCGCTGGCATCTGCCATACCGACTACGATTCCCTGTCCTGGGGTAAACCCATTGTGATGGGCCATGAAGGAGCGGGTATAGTTCGTCAGGTTGGGTCGGCTGTTCGCAAGGTGCAGCCCGGCGACAGTGTGATTCTAAACTGGGCCATCCCCTGCGGTCACTGCTTTCAATGCTTGGAAGGAAATCAGCATATCTGTGAAGTTAATTCGCCGGTAACGTCGGGTAATAAGGCCAGTGGTGGGCATGCCGCAATGGAGCGTACGACGTATAAAGGCCAACCCATCGAGCGATCCTTCAGCCTCGGCACCATGTCGGGATTGACCGTAGTTCGGGAAGCGGCCGTGGTAAAAACGAACGTACCTATCCCGTTCACGTCAGCCGCTATCGTAGGCTGCGGCGTCATGACCGGTGTTGGTTCGGTGATAAATGCCGCTAAAGTGAAACCGGGCCGGTCGGTGGTGGTGGTAGGCACCGGCGGCGTTGGCCTAAATGTGATTCAGGGCGCGCGCATTGCCGGGGCCGGTATGATTATCGCCGTTGACGTCAACCCGAACCGGCTAGAAATGGCGGTTCGCTACGGGGCTACACACACCATTCTGGCCGACCGCGCCGATCAGGGCCTTTTACAGGCTGTTGGCCAGGTAAAGCAACTGACGGGTGGACGGGGAGCCGACTATGCGTTCGAGTGTACGGCTATTCCCGAACTGGGCGCCGTACCGTTGGCGATGGTTCGTAACGCCGGACTGGCCTGCCAGGTAAGCGGCATCGAGCAGACAATAAGCTTCGACATGAACCTCTTCGAGTGGGACAAAATATACATTAACCCCCTTTATGGCCAGTGCCGCCCCGAAATTGATTTTCCCATTCTGCTGAACCTGTACCAGAAAGGTGACCTGATTCTCGACGAACTGGTCACCCGCACGTATTCGCTGCACCAGCTTGGCGACGCTTTTGACGATATGCTGAACGGCCGAAACGCGAAAGGTGTACTTGTTTTCTGATGGAAACGACCTTACGAACTATCGAGATCTCTGATCCAGCCTACGAGCGTGATGGGCTACGCCAGATCACCGTTAAAACACCAAATCTGGCTGGCCGGGGCGATATCACCGTCTGGATTCCCGATGCCGACCTGATTGGCACTGAACCGTTACCGCTTGTTATCCTGCTCCACGGCGTTTACGGCAGCCATTGGGCCTGGTCGCTTAAAGGAGGCGCGCATCGAACAGCCGACAAACTGATTCGCAACGGTAAATTGCGTCCAATGATTCTGGCCATGCCTTCTGATGGGCTTTGGGGCGATGGCAGCGGCTACTTACCCCATAATGGACGCCACTTTGATCGCTGGATTGTGGACGACGTACCCAGCGCCGCAGCAGCAGCCCTCCCTCCCGGTTCAACGCTCAACGTTCAGTCAGGTCTATTCATTGCCGGGCTGTCTATGGGTGGATTTGGTGCGCTACGGCTGGCAGCAACGTACCCAGACCGGTTTCGGGCGGCCTATGGTCTTTCGTCGATCACGCACGCTGATCAACTTCCTCTTTTTGTTGAAGAGCACCCCAGCAACTATACTCAGGCCAACGCCGACGATGAATCAGTGCTGGCCGTCATGCAGCGCAATCGGGATCGGTTACCCGCCATTCAGTTCAACTGTGGCACCGACGATCTTCTGATCGAGCACAACCGAACCTTACACCGGGAATTGACCGAAGCTGGCATCGCCCACACGTACGTCGAGCATCCGGGTGCTCATTCCTGGCCCTACTGGCAACAGCACCTCACCGATGCGCTGCTTTTTTTTGATAAGGTGTAAGGGATTTTGTTGTTACCGTTCTGTTGCGCTCATGTGCCACGCGCAACAGAACGGTAGCAATAGATGAAGCCAATTACGCCCGGCCTGTCATCTTGGTAAGGGCTAATAGGGCATCGCTGACTTCATCGGTCAACTGGCCGGGCTGCAGTCGCCACTGCCAGCTATGACCACCCGAGCCGGGCGTATTCATGCGGTGTTCTTCGTTGAGCGACAGTATATCCTGAACAGGTAGAATAGCCAGCCGCGCTACCGATTGCATCGCCATGCGTGTCATTATTGTCACCACATTTTCTTCCGTAACGGGTATACCTACATATTCGTCCAGGCGCGCCCGTACGTCTTCGTCGCTTAACCGATACCAGCCAAGTGAGGTGTTATTATCATGCGTGCCTGTGTATACCACATTATTCATCGTATGGTTATGCGGAATGTGTGACGACGTTGGCAGGTCATCGCCGAAACCAAACTGAATAACGCGCATACCAGGTAGCGCATAATGCGTTAAAAGCGGCTGAATCTCGGCCGAACGGGCACCCAAATCTTCAGCAATCAACGGCAATTGCACAAATTGGCGGTACATCGCATGAATAAACGCTTCGGTTGGTGCCTTTACCCACGTTCCCACTTTGGCGGTCGGTTCGGTAGACGGAATTTCCCAGTACATATCGAAACCCAGAAAATGGTCGAGGCGCGTCAGGCCATAAAGAGACATCTGGTGTCGCATGCGCCGAATCCACCAGGCAAATCCTGTTCGCTCGTGTTCGGCCCAGTCGTAGATCGGGTTACCCCAGCGCTGCCCATCGGCCGAAAAGTAATCGGGCGGCGACCCGGCAACGTACCTGGGCATCCCGCTTTCATCGAGTTTAAACAACGCTTTGTTGGCCCACACGTCGGCACTGTTCTGCTGAACATAGATGGGAATATCACCGATCAGGTGAATCTTCCGGTTATAACAGTACGTGATCAGGTCGCTCCACTGCTGATAGAACAGGTATTGCAACACCTTCACTATCCGTATTTCGTGCGCCAGCCGTTCGGTCTGGGTAGCCAGTTCAGCCACATCCCGGCGAACAAGTGCCTCGGGCCAGTTAGTCCAGGTTGGAATGTTGAGGTCTTGCTGGAGGGCCACAAACAGGGCGTAATCATCCAGCCATTCAGATTGCCGGTAGCAGAACGTATCAAAACCAAGGCCTTCGACAGTAAGTCCCTGCTCAATGAATGTCTCGGCGGCTTTTCGCAGCAAGGGCTGCTTTTTCACCCAGGCCGTAGACATCGATGCATCAGCGGCCTGCCATTCAGTGGCCAGTACCGCTACCTCACTGGCAGGCAACAGCCCTTGCTCGGCCAAACGGTCGAAGCTGATCAGCAGCGTATTACCGGCAAAAGCAGACGGACTACTATAGGGAGAAAAACCCGCGCCCGGATCGAGGGGGGTAAGTGGTAGAATTTGCCAGTATGTCTGACCGGAACGGGCCAGAAAATCGGCGAACTGATAAGCGGCTGGCCCCAGATCACCCACGCCATGCGCTGAAGAGAGCGAGGTGATATGGAGCAGCAGGCCGCTCGAACGAAGTTGCAACATAGGAGAGAGACATTGAGTTAGCAATCGTTGGCAGAATCCGGCCGAAACCATTCTGCCAACAATACGTACGTCATCTCAACCCCACCGCCTCAGTAATGTTTGTCAGGCTTCGCCCACGGGTCCGCCGAAACCACCGCTCGGAAACCGAAATGTGTCGTCGGGCTGGTTGATCGACCCAAAATTCTCTTCGTACTTACGGATGTTCTCTTTCAGCGCCTGTAACAGGCGCTTGGCGTGTTCGGGCGTCAAAATAATACGCGATTTCACCTTGGCTTTGGGCACACCGGGCATCAGGCGAATAAAGTCCACGATAAACTCGCTGTTCGAATGGGCAATCATAGCCAGATTGGCATAGATTCCTTCGGCAATCTCCTCACTCAGTTCGACGTCGATGGAGCCGTCGTTATTAAAATTTTGCTGTTCCATATCCAAAAGTAGCCTATATGTCCGACAATAAAATAACCCTGATACCAGAGGCACCAGGGTCTTCCTTTACAAGTGGGGAAAGTTGAAGCTATTTACAAACACACGCGAACGGGTGTTCTGTAAGTCAAGCCGCACAAGCCGTTTTCACGAACTTGTTTACAAAACTAGAAAATAGTTAAGAGACCGCCAAGCGGAACCACCCAGCTTTGAGTGAAAGGCAAAAAGGCCCGGCACTGCTGCCCCGGACCTTTTCACTATCTACACACTGGTACAGAGGCACTAAGCGAATCCGGCGCGTCTACCAGTAATAAATTGCCCAATTACCTAATGGCAACGCTTCAGGCTTCGACCGGCGTTGCCGTTACTGCCGACGATGGCAGGGTTGCCGACGTCAGTTCAATCTCGTCGCCGTGTTTGTTCAGGAACCGGAACTCGGTAATACCCAGCGAGCTGTCTTTTACCAAGTTTACCCAGGTCTTGTATTTAAAAAACCACTGACGCTGTTTCGACATGATGCCTTTGGTAAAATAGGCGTGCAGAAATGGATGCAGCACCACCTGAATACCCCGTTCGTTCTGCTTCGTGAGAATGTATTCTAGATTACCCTCAATAACGTCGGTAATGAGTACGCTCGCCTGAATACTGCCCGTTCCGTTGCAGGTGGGGCACACTTCCCGCGTCACAATGTTCATTTCGGGACGTACCCGCTGCCGGGTAATCTGCATCAGACCAAACTTGGTCAGGGGCAGAATGGTGTACTTCGAGCGTTCGGTTTTCATTTCCTCCCGCATAATGTCGAAGATCAGCTTCTTGTTGTCGGCCTTCTTCATGTCGATGAAGTCGATGACAATAATGCCGCCCATATCCCGCAGACGTAGCTGACGGGCAATTTCGCGGGCCGCCTCGCGGTTCACGCTGATGGCCGTTGCTTCCTGGTCTTCTTCCGAATTCGACTTGTTACCGCTGTTTACGTCAATGACGTGCAACGCCTCGGTATGCTCGATAATCAGGTAGCCGCCGCCGGGTAAACTCACCGACCGCCCAAACAGGGACTTGATCTGTTTTTCCAGCCCCAGGGCTTCAAACATCTTTGTTTTGCCGCTGTGCAACTTCACGATTTTCTCCTTCTCGGGAGCAATCGTATGAATAAAGCGGCGAATCTCGTCGTAGCTCTCCGGCGTATCCACCGTGATGCTATCAAACGATTCGTTGAGCATATCGCGCAGAATCGATGAGGCCCGATTCATTTCGCTCAATACCCGATCCCGTGGTTTGGCGTCACGCAGGGTCTGCATGGCGCGGTCCCACTTGTCGATCGAATCCTGTAGGTCGCGGTCGAGTTCTTCGACTTCTTTTCCCTGCGCAACGGTTCTGACAATGACCCCGAAGTTCTGAGGCTTGATCGACGACATCAGGCGGATCAGGCGGTTGCGTTCGCCACGATCCGTAATTTTTTTAGACAGATTGACCCCGTTTGAAAAGGGGACGAGCACTAGATAACGGCCCGCAATAGAAATATCACACGAGAGGCGCGGCCCTTTGGTTGAGATGGGTTCTTTCACCACCTGCACCAGAATAGACTGCCCTTTAGTCAGCACTTTATCGATCTTTCCGATCTTGTCGATATCCGGTTCCAGTTCGAAACCCGACAGGCGACCTGTGGTGACACGCTTGGCAATTACATCTTTAGTTAACTTGTTTAGGGAGTTGATGTGTTGACCGAGGTCCTGATAATGCAGGAATCCGTCTTTCTCGTGGCCCACGTCGACAAATGCCGCGTTTAAGCCCGATGACAACTTCTTAACAGTACCTAAATAGAGATCGCCAACCGTAAAGCTGCTTTCCGACTCATCGAGGTGGTACTCAAGCAGGCGTTTATCCTGCAACAGAGCGATCCGATCCCCTTTTTGAGTGGAGCTGATTACAATTTCGTTGCTCACAAGCTGATGGCACGGTTAGAATGGCATATATAAAACAAAGAAGCCACGCACGCAAAAACGGCGGGGCTTCCTCTAAATAAGTTCATCGTTTGTCGTTTCGGCTTTGTAGTTGCGCTGCCAGTAAGCGAAGCAACCGCAGCGGCGGACCGCAACATACCTTGAACAACAAACTTCAAACTACTTTTTCTTGTGCCGATTCTTTCTGAGCCGTTTTTTCCGCTTATGGGTGGCAATCTTGTGCCGCTTCCGTTTTTTACCGCAAGGCATAGTGTAAGGTTTTTTTGATGTGTTAAACTAACTGACGACCTGCCACCCGGCAGACCCTATTTTTTGAGTTTACCGAAAACAGAAAACTCTACTTCATTCGCTCTTCCAACTCTTTTATCGCCGCCTGAATCTGCGGGTCTTTTTCATTGGCTTTCACCTCAGCCAGTACTTTTTTGGCTTCGGCTAACTGATTGGCTTCCACCAGGCTCACGCCCAGATAGAACTGCGCCTTGCGGTTGGCAGGATCATTGACTAAAATCTGCCGGAACCGGTCGATCGCTTTGCTGTATTGTCCCGACCGCATCGACAACATACCCAGATTAAACAGGGCTAATTCGTTGGTGGGGTCCTGCTCAAGCACTTCGCGCAACAGCATAATCCCATTCATCGGCGTTTGGGTGTTGACATACGTCATCGCCATATTCGCTTTTGCGGCCAACAGGTTTGGGTTCTGCGCCAGGGCTTTTTGGTAATAAGCCCGGGTTTGCTCACCCAGATACGCTGCTTTCTGCTCGGCAATGGCAAACCCATAGGCCTCAAAATACTGATCGCCCGCCCGCAGGTTAGCCTGTTGTGTTGGCTCAATCTTAGCGATCTCACCCGCATAATAAGCGGCACTGTCGAACCGGCTCACCGAGCGATAGAACGTAATTAATTGCTCAGCCACAGTTTTTCGAGCGGCTGGCTGGGCAACAGCATAGCGTTTCCACAACCCTTCTGCCGCTTTTTGCTGATCAGGCGTGAGTGGCTCGTTATGCTGAACGTCAGCCTCCGCTTCCGCACCCGTGTTAGCCACTACCTTCAGCGAGTCGGCAACAGGTGTGTCGGAAGACCTACCACCCTGCGCACTACCCAACTGTTTTGCCCCATTCTGAACAACTACCCTGGGGAGGCTATAAAGCCCTGCACTAAGTACAAGGGTCGATGCAATTACAAGTACGGTTGATGCTTTCATGCCCAAAGGCGGGTCGAGCCATGTTTAGAAACAGCCCTGCGATTGGCCTGAATGGCAAAGCGCAGGGCTGTTTCGATGTGCCTACTCAGCCGATACTTTGGCTTTGTCGCTTGTTTTTACTTGCTCAACGAAGATTTTAGCCGGCTTGAAGCTGGGAATAAAATGCTCGTCGATTACCATGGCCGTATTCTTGGAAATGTTACGGGCCACTTTCTTCGCACGCTTCTTATTGATGAAGCTACCAAACCCACGAACGTAAATATTCTCACCTTCGGCTAGTGAATTCTTGATCACCGAGAAGAATGTCTCCAGGGTATGCGTTACATCTGCTTTTTCGATTCCGGTTTTATCGGAAATCTCAGCGATTACGTCTGCTTTCGTCACGACTTTACTAAACTTTAGCGATTACTTGTATGTTGATTTTCTGGCACTGAAAAAGGAGTACAAAGGTAAGGCTTTTCGATTGATAATGAAACCCCTCGCTTCTTTATTCCCATTCAACGGTGAAATCTCCTTCTTTATTTTGAACTGGCAATCAGACTACAACGCAAAAACCAGTGACCCTGAGGTCGTCGGCTTTGCCCCTACGCTCGAAGCCTGGTACGCCCGGCATCGCCGTGATTTACCCTGGCGAAATACGACCGATCCTTACCAAATCTGGCTCTCGGAAGTGATCCTCCAACAAACCCGCGTGGCGCAGGGGCTCCCCTACTATCTGCGCTTCACCGAGACGTACCCAACCCTGCCCGAACTGGCCAACGCCGACGAACGTGACCTGCTCCGACTCTGGCAGGGACTAGGCTATTATTCCCGCGCCCGCAATTTGCACCAGACGGCCAAATTCATCGCTAGCGCGCTCAATGGGCAGTTTCCGACTACATATGACGGTTTACTGGCCCTGAAAGGAATCGGCACATATACGGCGGCGGCAGTGGCTTCTTTTGCCTTTGGCGAGCGTGTTCCGGTGGTTGATGGAAACGTATATCGAGTGTTGGCCCGGGTATTTGGTATTGAGGAAGACATCACCACAACACAGGCTAAAAAGACCTTCGCCGCCCTGGCTAAACGACTGATGACCTATGCCATCGATCCGGCCACCTACAACCAGTCGATCATGGAGTTCGGGGCCATTCAATGTACCCCCGTTGCGCCCGATTGTTTGTTCTGCCCGCTCCAGCAACAATGCCGTGCTTACCTCACCGGACGACAACAACTTTTGCCTGTTAAAAAGAAAAAAGCGCCTGTACGGGACCGCTTTCTGACCTACTTCGTCCTCCGAAAGGGCAAAGGAGAGGCCCTGAAACTCGCTTTGCGCGAACGTACCGGCCGGGATGTGTGGCAAAATCTGTTCGAATTCTACGGAGTTGAAACCGATGAACCAACCTCGGGCTGGCGTTCAATCGACGTACCTGAGGAGTTGAACGAATTGGTTGTGCAGGGCGTTTTGGTTGGCCCGCCTGTTAGTGAACAGCAGCTACTGTCGCACCAGCGAATACGGGCTGTTTTCCACGAAATCAGTTTGCCGGAAGCGAACACTACGCCCCTGCCCGATGGTGTGAACTGGTATTCGATGGCGCAGGTAAAGCAGTTGCCGAAGCCCGTTTTGATCGCTTCATATGTTGAAAAACAGTTTGGATAAGTCTGTAAGATTCAGTATCTTTAATACATATAACCCCCGTCTTAAACCAGTTTTAACGAATAGCATAACATGGCAAGTTTGAATAAAGTCATCCTGATTGGTAATGTCGGCAACGACCCCGAAGTGAAGTATTTCGATGGCGGCAGTGTGGTGGCCCGCGTAAGTCTGGCTACCAACGAGACATATACCAACCGTAACAACGAAAAGGTTGAACAGACAGAGTGGTTTCGGGTGGAATTCTGGAATGAGCAAGCCAAAACGATTGAAAAGTACCTCAAAAAAGGCAATCAGTTGTATGTAGAAGGTCGTTTGCGTACCGAAACGTATACAGACAAGGAAGGTAAAGAGCGGTTCTCGTTAGGCGTTCGTGCCCAGACTTTCCAGTTCATTGGTGGCAATCGCCCCGAAGATGGCGGCCAGTTCGAGGCGGCTCCCCGTCAGCAGCAGGCCGCTCCGGCACCTGCTCCCCGTCCGCAGGCACAGGCTGCTGCGCCGCAGGCTGCACCAGCCCGGCAGGCAGCACCCAAAGCCGCGCCAGCTCCGGCTGCATTTGACAATAGCGGCGATGATGATCTGCCCTTCTAAAAATTAGTTTGAGGTTTCGGGTTTGCTGGTTGCAATTGCTTGTCTAATCTGTTCTTTTGGTAGCTTAGCCAAGCAATTACAACCAACAGTCCCGAAACTATATTCACCCTATGGATCCAGGCGACCCGTCTTCCACACAGGTGCTTCCGGTTGGCAACAACTGGAGCACCTATCTTAGTTTTTACGGCCCCTATGTTGCCGTAGTCTTGCTGTTGCTGTTTCTGGCCGCGCTCGCTTCAGCAGCCGAAGCCGCTTTCTTTACCCTTACTCCACAAGATCGGGCGCAGTGCCGCGATAGCGAAGCCCCGGCCTATCAGCGCATCGCCGCCATGCTGGAACGTCCCCGACGTCTGCTGGCCTCGCTCGTTATCCTGAACAACCTGCTCAACATCGCCATTGTCCTCATCGTCACCTACGTGACCTGGATCGTCACGGGTGTTTCGCACGGCTCTGGCTGGCTGCTGGCCGCCATTACGCTGGCCACCACACTCGTGATCGTGGTTTTTGGGGAAATGGTGCCCAAAATATACGCGGCTCAGTATGCTCTGGCCGTCGCCAACCGCACGCTGTGGGTAGCCCGATCAGCAATGCTCATCTTCACCCCCATTTCCAGCCTGCTGGTATCGATGAGTAACCAGGTCGACAAGCGCATTCACCGGCGGGGCTACAAACTGTCGGCCGAAGAACTCAGCGAAGCTGTTGAACTTACAGGTACGTCGTCGAGCGAAGAAGAAAAAGAATTACTGAAAGGCATTGTTAACTTCAGTAACCTCACCGCCCGGCAGGTAATGCGGGCAAGGATGGATATCACTGCTTTCCCCGATGATTTACCCTTCCCCGCTTTGCTGGAACAGCTCAACGATGCGGGCTACTCGCGAGTGCCTATCTACAAAGAAACCATCGATCAGATCGAAGGTGTACTTTACCTGAAAGACCTGTTGCCACACCTCGCTAGCGATGATTCATTTAACTGGACATCGTTGCTCCGGCCCGTCTTCTTTATTCCCGAAACCAAAAAAGTAGACGATCTGCTTCAGGATTTCCAGCGAAAACGCGTTCACATGGCCATTGTGGTTGATGAATATGGTGGCACACGCGGCCTGGTGACACTGGAAGATATTATTGAAGAAATATTCGGCGACATCAACGACGAATTCGACGAAGAAACGCCCACCAGCTACCGGCGCATTGACGAGCAGACCGTTATTTTTGAGGGACGTACCCCGCTCACTGATGTCTGCCGCGTGCTCGATGTTGACCCCACCGCCTTTGATGAAGTCCGGGGTGACAGCGAATCGCTCGGTGGTCTGCTGCTCGAACTCTTCAGCCGACTACCCAAAACCGGCGAAGAAATCACCTTCGACGACTTCAATTTCCACGTCCTCGCCGCCGACGATAAGCGCATCAGCGAGGTACGTGTCACCCAACAGGATTTGACGGAGAAGTGAACATGTAATGGACAACGAATGGCTAATGATTTCGCTCTGGAACGTACCCAGTAGAGCCATTATTCATCATTCATTGTCCATTACATGTTTATTCCCTCACCAACGCCATACCAATCTGACAGTTCAGGCAGCGTTTGGGCGTGCAGAACTCGTTATAGAGTTCGATGGCGGCCTGCGAGTCGAAAGCGGTGCGAACGTGCAGACCGATCTCGTCCCAGAGGCGGGTGATGCGATTATCTTCAGGCGGGAGTTGTTCCAGAATGGCAATAGCCCGATCGAGCAGGTCAGGTGCATCCTTGTGTTTGGCGTAGGTAGCCAGAAGTGGCGCGGCGGTGTTGACCAGCAGCCCTTCGGCGGCGGCTTCGCCCAGCGATGAAGAGACTTTATTGGCGGCTTTTCCGAAGCGGTAATGGGTTTGCCAGTAGGCCGATGGCATAACCTGTAGTGCTTTCAACAGTGTTGGGGTGTCGCTGCTGCCAATAAGCACTGAAAATAAACTGCCATGTTCCTGAACCAGCCGCGCCAGTTGGGCCAGTCGCATGGTTGGAAAACCGGCGGGGCGAAGCTTCCCCCACTTCCAGATATGAACGGGCAACTGCTTGTCTGCAAGGCCGTATTTTGCCGCCAGAAACTGATACTCGCGCCGAAGCACCACCGTGTAATCATCATTCGTATCAGCCTCTATCGGGATGAGCCCCGCTATGCCAAACAGCAGTGCTTCAAGCTGGATCAGGCTGTTTCGGTGCTTGTGCAGTAGCCGTACCGGCAATACGCGGGCCAATTGCTCCATCGGCTCAGCGTTGACTTTGGCTCCCAGGTACGTTGCCAGCAGCCGATAGGCGGTTTCTTCCCAATCCTGCCCGCTATGATCATAAACGAATTTTACATGATCAGCTTTGCGCTCGAGGCGTTGCATCAGTGCCGTATCGAGCATGGCGGTTTGCCGAAGAGGCTTCACCATCCTAAACTGACCGGCGCAGGGAATAGCGTCGGTCCCTTGCGTTAAGGCTTGGTACTTCGTCAGCAACGTACCTGGCGTAATCGGAGCCAGTTCGAGCGTGGGCAGGTACGTTCCGTCGGGGCGGGGAACGGGCCTGTCGTGTTGCCAGACAATGTGCAGGATCACGTTATCATAAGCGCGATCGCCCTGATGTCGATGCAGCAGCCAGTCGGAGGTTTTAACGTGCGCTTCCACCGTACCTACCCATTCCACACCTCCAATACGAAGTCTGGCGTTCAGAAAATCGGGCCCGGCGTTATGATTTCGGAAACCAGGGTGGTGCACCTCGATCACCTCACCATCCGTAGTGGTCAGCGTTGCAGTGGAGGCGTACTGAAACTGCCAGATAAAATACAGGAACTCTTCTTGAACAGGGGATAAAGCGGGCAACATAACTCAACATATAACATTGGCAATTAAGAGGTTACGTCGAGTATAAGCAATGCAATCAGGTGCTAATAAGGGTGCCTGATTGCTAGGAAATGATTACGTGGAACAGACCTCGGTTTACCCCCAACCCTCTAAAGGGGAGGGCTGGGGTAAAGTCTAAGTCAGTTTCACATAATTACATTTGATTTGTCAAGCTGGCTTCCAGCGTTTTAGCGACAGGTCGTGGGCAGTGTCGTAGTAAGATCGAAGGTTTGTCCAGTCGAACACATCGGAAATGCTTTCGACCCGGTTTCGCTGCTGTATCCGGTCGCGCATGCTCATGCGAACGAAGCGGAACAGGATATCGGCGAGTTGGTCGGCGGCTTCGTCAAAGTTCTGGGTACGTCGGTTCACCACGTAGATACCCCGGTTTTCGTAGTCGCGCATGATCTGCATGATGAAATCACCAAAGCCCGACTGATCGCTCGTCACGGTTGGAATTCCCCGCACTACACATTCCAGCGGCGTGTAGCCCCACGGTTCATAGTAGCTCGGGAAAACGCCCAGGTGGCAACCGCGCACAAACTGACTGTAGTCGAGCCCAAACAATGGGTTTGTCGAGGCGATAAAATCGGGGTGATACACGATCTTAACCCGGTCATATTCGTTATTCACCAGGTTGGCCTGCCGGATAAAGCGGGTCATGTCGTCTTCCTGCAAGAGATCGTGCGTAACGAAGCGTGGCAACTGCTTGGTCTTCCAGCTCTGGATCGTACGCCGGAGCCGGAGCCGCCAGTACTCATCGACAAAGGTGTTCAGATCGGGTAAATTCGTGCTTTTGCCCGAAGCTGACGCTAAAAACAACCGCTCGCCAACCTGTTTTTCAATCGCCTGGCTTGTTTCACGAATCTCATCAAGCAGCGCGCGGGTGTGCAACACCTCAGGGTTGATAGACCGGTAGGGCTGTTTGGTTACCATAAACATGACTACGGTGGTATCCATGTTGGCTTCGCGCATGCGCCAGTTCAGTCGGGCGAGGGCTTCCAGCGTGAGGTCATAGCCTTTATTGGTGAACTCGAACCGGCCCGACGTGAAGAAATACAGCGTCTTATCCAGATCAAACGAATAATTCTGGAAGAAATGGCCCATCACAAATTCATGGATGCGCTCCTTAAACTTTACGTGGAGGTTCTGAAACTCGTGTGCGGCGGCAAAGCGCGTCACGTTCAGGCCATTGGGTAACACAAGATCGGGGTTACGCCCCAGAAAAACCTCACATTCCCGGGCTGTCACATCGCTAACCGTGGTGAAGACGTGGCTCTGCAACGCCGCCAGCCGTTCAACAGTTGCCTGCGCCTCAATGCCGTAATGACGGGCTTCTTTCTGCCAGTTGAAGGTACTTAGCCGGGCATAAAAGCCTTCTTCGTTCTGGGCAAGATACCGCCCCAGCATGGTAGCGTGGGTAGTAAAGGTAGTGGCTACACGGACGTTCTCGCGGCGAAGATCAGGTAAACCCGACGCGGCCATCCATTCGTGAAAATGGGCCGCCAGATCAATACGACGGGAATGATCATCGGCCAGGAGTTTGATAAACACCCGAACCATCTCGCCGAAGGCCAGCGTCTGATCAACCAGTTCTTCAACGCCAAGCGTGGGCAGTTGGTAGCGTTCCCAGAGGCCGGCTTTCAGGGCATTGAGGTTACCCATCATGCTCTGGAAATTGAACATCACCACGCGTGGTCGGCCTGTAACTAACCAGTAGCCATACTCCACCTCGTAGCCCATCTGTCGCATTTTTCGGACAGTCTGCCCAATCTCCGTTTCGTCGGGCTCGGTGATCGGTTCATATTCAGCGGCAGCTTTCTGTGCGAAATAAGGCCCCAGCAAGACGTAGTTATCGTCCCACTTTTCGACCATCGCCGGCACCTTCGACCGAATGACGGTGTATATGCCGCCAACCTGGTTACAGACCTCCCAGGCGATTTCAAGCAGGAGCTTGCGTTTTGTGGTTGAGCCTAATCGTTCCACGGCGGGTTATAATTGGGTGGTTTTGTTGAACACTAAAATCACTGCTAAGTAAGCAGTTTATGGGTATGAAAATGGCCCCGCCTGTAAGTTTTACTCTAAACAGGCTAACTTACCGCCGTTGGCTGGCGTATTTAATTGACAGTTAACGTATTCTTTTAGGCCGTTAAGGTCAATTAAAACATGACTAGACATATCTTGCTAATGGACGGCCCCGATGGGCCGGGTCTTATCTACCACGTCACCAGCATCCTGTTTCATCATGGGCTCAATATTATTCGGAATGATGAATACGTTAGCCCGGATGGCCGTTTTTTTATGCGGACCGAATTCGAAGCAGGTCCGCAACCAGCCGGGAATGCAGGCAACGTACCTGATGGGCAGACGATTCTCGACGAGTTGCGTACAGTGCTTCCGCCAGACGTTACACTGCGGTTAAACCCAAAGGCAAAGAAGAACATCGTAGTGTTTGTCACAAAAGAACACCACTGCCTCGGCGAGCTGCTGATCCGGTACGGCTTTGATGAGTTGGACGCTGATATTCTGGCTGTTGTGAGCAATTACGCAACCCTGCAACCGCTGGTCAGCAAATTCGGCATTCCATTTCACTACATTTCGCACGAGAACAAAACGCGGGAAGAGCATGAAGAATCGGTACTGCGTACCCTGGCTATCTACCAGCCCGATTACCTGGTGCTGGCCAAATATATGCGCGTGCTGACGCCTGATTTCGTAGGCCACTACAACAACCGGATTGTCAACATTCACCATTCATTTCTGCCCGCTTTCATTGGGGCCAGCCCCTACCGGCAAGCCTACGAGCGCGGGGTGAAGATCATTGGTGCCACGGCCCATTTCGTCAACAACGACCTTGACGAAGGACCAATCATTGCGCAGAACACGCAGGAAGTCGATCACCGACACACGGCATCCGATATGGCCACGATGGGCCGTGACGTGGAGAAGATTGTGCTGTCTCAAGCCCTGAAACTCGTCTTCAACGACCGGGTTTTCATTCACCAGAACCGGACGATTATTCTTTAAAAGTCTTCTGTCTTCCGTCCTCTGTTGCGCTGCTGGTCAGCAGTAACGTACAAAAGCAGCGCAACAGAGGACATAAAAACTTATGGCCCAACACAACGATACCGGTAAGCAGGGCGAAGACGCTGCCATGCAGTATTTGCAGGAGAATGGTTATCAGATTCTGGAAACCAATTACCGACATCAGCATGCCGAAATCGACCTGATCGTTCAGAAAAATAAGTTGCTTGTATTTGTGGAAGTGAAAACGCGGTCGAACCTGAGCTTCGGTGAGCCAGAAACGTTTGTCACCTTCACCAAGGCGAACCTGGTCATGCGCGCCGCCGATCATTATATCTACGCCCGCGACTGGCATCACGATATTCGCTTCGATGTGGTAGCCGTGAGCATCACCCCGCGTGGCGAAGTAAAGGTCAGACATATCGAGGATGCGTTTTGCTGAGATTAGTTAAAACACGGAGAAACAGAGATTTCACAGAGAACACAGAGTTGCTATTGGTTAATCTCTCTGTGTTCTCTGTGAAATCTCTGTTTCTCCGTGTTTTAACTAATTTTCTCCAGTTCCCTCAAAAACGCCACCAGCCCCGCCAATGCCTTCGCACGGTGGCTAATTTTGTTCTTTTCTGATAGGGGCAACTCACCGAAGGTTTCAGTATAGCCGTCGGGCAGAAACAGTGGATCATAGCCGAAGCCGCCATCGCCGCGTGGGGCGGTTAGGATAGTGCCGGTTACAATCCCTTCAAATTGATGTTCAGCCACCTGGCCTGTATCCGTGCGGTAGACCAGCGTAAACACCGACCTGAACTGCGCCCGGCGGTTGGTTTGGCCTTCCAGGTTGGTGAGCAGCAGTGCTTTATTTCGTTCGTTATCACGGGGTTCACCCGCGTAATAGGCCGAATCAACGCCGGGTTCGCCATTGAGGGCGTCTACTTCCAGGCCCGTATCATCGGCAAAACACGCCACGCCGAAATGGTCGAATACGTACTTGGCTTTCTGGTACGAGTTACCGGGAATGGTACCGGTGGTTTCGGGCAATTCATCCGTACAACCAATTTCTTTCAGCGTGCGCAGCGGAAAAGCGCCGCCTAGAGCAGCAGCGACCTCTTCTAATTTATGCGCGTTGTTGGTAGCGAAGCAGAGTTCCATAGACATAGAAAAGCCGCTGGGTATGTACCCAACGGCTTCACAAAAATAAGCGAAGCAGTCTTGACTTAACGTACCCGAAGTACGTCCATTTCAAAGACCAGTGGCTTGTAGGGCGTTATGACCGTTCCAGAACCAGTGGATCCATAGGCCTGCGATGACGGTATGATGAGGTAAAACTTTTCGCCACGCCGTACTTTTTGCAAACCAAGCGTCCAGCCAGAAATAACCGACGTTTGGCCCACTGTTACATCGTAGCCAATTGTTGTGCTGGTTGGATCAGTGGCAATGGCCGCCGCCGTAGGTACGTTCGTATCGAAGACGGTTCCGTCCAATAATCGGCCTGTGTATTGAATAGAAGCGGTTTCACCCACTTTAATCAAGGCCGAATCTGGTCGAGCTCTTATTTTAACAATACGAATGCCCCCTCCGAGTGTATCGGCAACGGTTAGTTTATTGGCAGTAATGTAATCTTTGATTTGCTCCTCTTCTGTTCTGATCGACAATACGCGAATATCGTAGCGGATCGGCGAGTACTGCGGCAGCAGCAACGTACCCTGCCGACCAGCATCCAGCGAAGAAGGAACAAGCACCACTACTTTTTCTCCTTCATTGGCAATTGTCAAGCCCAGGAAAATCCCGTTAGTGATTGTATTATATAGATAAGAACCGTAGAGAAGCGTACCACTCCGGGCAGGATTGGTACCATATGTATACGTAGCCGGGTGAATACCATCTGTACTATCGAGTACTATTCCATCTAATCGGCTCGACGTAACATAGAAACGGATTTCATCGCCAACCTGCGCTGTCTGATTCGTTGGCGCAGAGATCACTTTGGCATAATACGCTCCCGTTGTACCTAGCTGAACGGCCTGCATGTTTTTAGCCGTAATGTATTGCTGAATCTCGGCATCGTTTTCGCGTTGCTTCCGGTCAGTAAGGGTCTCACCGGTTTGCTGGCAGCCCAGTAGCCAAACGCCACTAACGAGACTCGCGGCCACTAAAAAATATCGTTGAAATACGCTACGCATAGTACGTTACCCGTCGGTTGTAATGCTGTAAAATAACCAGGAGCCTGTATGACCCGGTTCATGCCTGAAACGTTCGAATAGCCTCCTGGAATAACGACGGCGGGTGGCAGATTGGCCACCCGCCGTCGTTAATTTTTCTTAACGGCCACCAGCCTGTGGCTGTCCTTGCGGCTGTCCGGGCATCTGCGGCATTTGCTGCGGCTGTCCTTTCGTTACGTCCACCAGTTCGATATCGAAAATAAGCGGTGAGTTGGCCGGAATCGTTGGCGGCGCGCCCTGTAGGCCATAGGCCATTCCTGATGGAATGAACAGTGTGCCTTTGGTGCCTTTGGTAAACTGCATGATGCCTTCTTCCCAACCCGGAATGATCATACCCACGCCTACCTGGAATTGAACCGGCTTGCCACCACTCTGCTGATTGGTGAGTGAACTGTCGAACACTTTCCCGTTCATCAGTTTACCCGTATACTGCACCTGTACGTTATCGCCTTTGTTTGGCTTGGCACCCGTACCCGGCGTGTTGATGACGTAATACACGCCGTTGGCCGTTTTCTGCGCTTTGCCAGCCAGACCATTCTTAGCCAGATAATCAGTCAGGATTTTATCGTCGATCGATTTCTGCTTATCGCGGCTTTCGGTCTGCGCTTTCTGGAATTCCTGTTCGTTCTGTACGTTCAACAGTTTCACATTGAACACAATGTCAGATCCCTTCGTGATGCCGGGAGGAAATGGCTGGCCAGCCCGCGTAAACAGCGAATCGGCTTTCACGAAGAACGTGGCGCTATCGCCTTTACCCAGCATGGCCAGTCCTTCTTCAAATGATCCTTTGAATGGGGGCACCTGCAACATCAGTTGCAGCGGCGTACCTTCTTTATGCGTATCCCGGATAACCGAATCTTTCGCATTTTTCAGGGCCAGGTGCAACGTCAGGATATCGCCGACTTTTGATTTACGAGCGCCTTCAATCTGCTCGTGCATTTGGTATTTCAGGCCACTCTCGGTGGTCTGTACACGGTCTTTGCCACAGGCCATCATCACGGCTGCGAGCAGGGTTGCTTTGGTAAGCGTCTTAATCTGCATGGTTAAACTATATTCAGTTGAATGTGTTGATTGCGCCGTTGATGGGTGTCATACGGCCATGAGTTGTTCTTGGTAATCAGGTAATACAGCCAGCAGTTTTCGCTCTGTCTCGGCCAGCGACAGCTTCATACGCCCGCCAGCAGCATTTTTATGGCCGCCACCGTTGAAATGCGTACTCACCAGATCGCGCACCGAAAAATTGCCTACCGACCGAAATGACAATCGAATCTCATCGACCCGGTCAATGAGGATGGCTGCTGCTGTAACGCCCTCAACCGATAGGGCATAGTTGACAAGCCCTTCCGTATCGCCCGTTTTTGAGCGATAGCGCCGAAGCTCGTCGGCGGTCAGCGTGATATACGCAAAATTATATTGGGGCAATACGCGCAGCTTTTCGTTCAGCACGTACCCGAGCAGCCGCAACTTATCAATCGAAACGCCGTCGAAAATCCGGCGGTGGATGCTGCTTACATCGATGCCGCGTTCCAGCAACTGGGCAGCAATACGGTGTACTTCGGGCGTAGTGCTGGGGTGGCGAAACGATCCCGTATCAGTCATCAGACCCGCATACAGGCACGCCGCCACATCCGCGTTGATCAGGTCGCCCTCACCCAGTTGGTCGATTAGTTTGAAAACAAGCTGCGTGGTCGATGCCGCTTTAGGGTCCCAGTAAGCCAGATCAGCAAATGATTCGGGTTCCAGATGATGGTCGATCATTACTTTACGACCAGCCGCGCCACGCACCATAGGCCCCAAATCCTTGATACGGTCGAGACCCGAAAAATCGAGGCAAAAAATAGTGTCAGCATTAGCCATCAGGCCTTCCACCAACGTGCGGTTCTTACCATCATAGACTATTACCGTATCGTTGCCGGGCATCCAGGTAAGATTATGCGGATAGTCGGTCGGTGTAACCACCGTAACCGCGTGGCCTTTCTGCCGTAAATAGCCCGCCAGCCCCAGCGACGACCCCATTGCGTCGGCATCCGGGTTTTGATGGGTGGTAATCAGAATACGATGGGGGTGCCGCAGCAACTCGCCAATGGCCTCAATATCATGCATATTGTCTAACGGAGCAACGCGCCGTTAACTGGAAAAACAGAGCAGCCCCCTGTTGACGGATCGAAAAACGAATGGCGAAATTACGAATAAATTGCCAAATAGGGCCAAGGCGAACAAAAGGGCAGAACAAAGATGTTTACCGTTTACTGTTTGCTGTCTTCTGTTGCGCTCCCTGCCAAGTAAGCCCCTTCAGGGGTTTGGGGTAGCAGCGCAACAGAAGACAATAAACAGTAAACTTCTTAACTGACTTGTCATGAAAGGCTTTAATTTCTCTGAATTTGTGCCACCTGAGCAGAATGGGGGTAGCAAATTCGATCAGTTGCTCAACATTTTTCAGCAACTATTGCTCATTACGTCGGGCGATGTAGAGCAGGCAATGGCCTGGATGAACCAGCTTGACCGCCAGTATAGCCTCACCGACGATAAGTATGGGATGGGCAACTTTTTCGATGAGTTGAAAGAAAAAGGCTACCTGACGGAGGAAAATCAGGAAGGAAAAATTTCGATCACGCCAAAAACCGAGCAAACGATTCGCCGGTCGGCTCTCGACGAAATCTTCGGCAAACTGAAACGGTCCAAAACGGGCGGTAACCACAAAACACCGTTCACGGGTTCGGGCGATGAACTTAGCAGCGACCTGCGTACCTACCAGTTTGGCGATACGCTGGAGCAGATTTCCATGACCGAGTCGATCAAGAACGCGCAAATCAACAGCGGGGTCGATGACTTCAAACTGATGGAGCGCGATCTGGAAGTGACCGAGAAGGAACAGAAAACGCAGACCAGCACGGTGTTGATGATCGACATCAGCCACTCGATGATTCTGTACGGCGAAGACCGAATCACCCCTGCCAAAAAAGTAGCCCTGGCGCTGGTTGAGCTGATCAAGCAGAAATACCCCAAAGACACGCTCGATATTGTGGTGTTTGGCAACGACGCCTGGCAGATTCAGGCCAAAGATCTGCCTTATCTGGAAGTGGGTCCCTACCACACTAACACCGTGGCCGGTCTGGAACTGGCAATGGACCTGCTCCGCCGCCGGAAGAACAAGAACAAACAGATTTTTATGATCACCGATGGCAAACCCACCTGCCTGAAGGAAGGAATTCGGTATTATAAAAACTCGTTTGGCCTCGACCGCAAGGTGGTGAGCAAAACACTGACCCTGGCTGCCCAATGCCGCCGCCTCGACATTCCGGTAACGACGTTCATGATTGCTACCGACACGTACCTGAAGCAGTTTGTGCAGGAATTCACGAAAGTAAACAACGGCCGGGCCTACTATAGCGGCCTGCAAGGACTTGGCAACATGATGTTCGAAGATTTCCAGCGCAACCGCCGGAAGAACATTAAATAAATTAGTAATGCTTAAGTAAGAATGGCTCCGCTTGCAGACGACCTGTTCTGCAAGCGGAGCCATTCTTCACTCTTACTTACCCAACCACTGATACATCACGTAGGTATCAACCAGCCCCAGTGTTTGGTGTTGATACGCGTTGGGAACAGTACCGATTATGGCGAAGCCGCAACGCTCCCAGAGCTTCACAGCTACCGTGTTGGTTGATACCACGGCGTTGAACTGCATGGCTTTGAAACCCAGTCGACGGGCTTCGGTCAGCGAAAAAAGGCACATGGCCTTCGCCAGCCCCCGGCCCCTCGCATCAGGATGAACCATATAGCCCGCGTTGGCCACGTGCGCACCAAGCCCCGGCTGATTGGCAAGCATAAAGAACGTACCCAGAATTTGACCGTCGACTTCGGCCACATAACTGGCCTTACCAGGCATGAACCAAATGGTCAGCATCTGCTCCCGGCTCGAGTCAGGGGCATACATATAGGTATCGCCTGCCTGAATGACGGGTTCGATAATGGCCCAAATTGCGTCGTGATCCGTAGCGTTGGCGGGACGAATAGTGATCATAGCTAGTAGCACCGAAGCGCCAGTTCCGGTAGTGTTGAACTGGCCAATGACTCCCGAAGCTAGCGCTTCGGCGTTACACTTACTTTACCAGTCCCCGGCAGATTTTGCTGGCCAGAGCCGGTCCTTCGTAGATAAAACCGGTGTAGACCTGAACCAGGCTAGCCCCGGCGTCCAGCTTTTCCTGCGCGTCGGCGGCGGTTTGTATCCCGCCTACACCAATGATCGGGAACGCCCCGTTCGATTTGGTGTGCAGATAACGAATCACCTCCGTCGAACGTACCTGAACGGGTTTACCGCTAACACCACCCGCACCCATTTCTGAAACGGCTGCTTCGGGCGTAGCTAATCCCTCCCGGCTGATGGTTGTGTTGGTAGCGATCACGCCCGCAATCCCCGTTTCCTGCACAATCTCGATAATATCATCGAGTTGGCTATCGGTGAGGTCGGGGGCAATCTTAAGCAGAATCGGCTTTGGTTTATTTTTCACCATATTTTCGCCCTGTAATCGGCCAAGAATAGCCGTTAAAGGCCCTTTTTCCTGCAAATCGCGCAGTCCCGGTGTGTTTGGCGACGATACATTGACGACGAAATAATCCACGTCGTTGAACAGATCGCGGAAGCAAAGCAGGTAATCGTCTATGGCCGATTCGTTGGCCGTCAGCTTATTTTTACCAATATTTCCCCCGATCAATATCCGGGACGTACCTGCGTTTTGCCGGTAATGCCCCAGCCGACCGGCCGCCGGTCCCGACCCTTTGTTGTTAAAACCCATCCGGTTGATCAGACCATTATCCGCTTTGAGCCGGAACAGACGCGGCTTATCGTTGCCGGGCTGGGGTTTTGGCGTAACGGTGCCAATTTCGATAAAGCCGAAACCAAGGCTGCTAAGTTCAGAAATCCACTCGCCATTTTTGTCGAAACCCGCCGCCAGGCCTACCGGATTGGGAAAGTGCAGGCCAAATACCGTGCGCTCAAGGCTGGGATGCCTGTACGTATAGAGCCAGCGCAGCAAACCGGGAAGGCCCGGAATTCGGTGGGCCACCTGCAACACCGACATGGCGAAATAGTGAACAGATTCGGCGTCGAAACGAAAGAGAATGGGCAGCAGAATACGCTTGTACATAGCCGCAAAGGTACGAGATTCGACTAAGTTCGTCGCAGTTTGGCACTGATGGTGGATTTGCAATTGCGGGGCGGTGTGCCGTATTTTGTGCATCTTAAAATACGGACACTAATGACGTTCCCCGACGAACTCCAGTACACCCCTGATCACGAATGGATTCGGCTCGAAGCCGACGGTACGGCCATCGTAGGCATCACTGATTTTGCCCAGCATGAACTTGGCGACATCGTGTATGTAGATATCAACACCATCGGTCAGACACTGGCCAAAGGCGAGATTTTTGGCTCGGTAGAAGCCGTCAAAACGGTATCCGACCTGTTTCTTCCTATTGCTGGTGAAATACTGGAAATGAATGATGAAGCCGAAAAAAGCCCGGAACTCGTCAACACAGACCCATACGGCCGTGGCTGGATCGTTCGCGTAAAACTGACAGACGGCACCGACACCGACGACCTCCTATCGGCCAGCGCGTACCAGGAATTGATTGGACAATAACTAACTGGTTCAATGTTTAACGTTCAATGTCTAAAGTTTGCGTATCAACCTCACGACGATAAATGCAGTAGCTCGACGTTGAACTTTAGACATTGAACATTGACTTATTTTAGGCTCCAGCGAACAGTTTGTTTATGGAGCCTTTTTTATGCCTATGCTTCTCCTGATTCGATCGGCCCGCGTGGTCGACACAACTTCTGCCCACCATGATCAGGTCGTTGATCTGCTGATCGAAAATGGACTTATCACCCGGATAGGTACAGGCCTGGCGGCTCCCGATGGCGCGCAAGTCATCGACGTACCTGATCTCCACGTATCGGCAGGCTGGGTCGATGGGCGGGCAGCGGCCAATGACCCAGGTCACGAGCACCGCGAAACGCTTACCGATCTGGCCCGAGCCGCCGCCGCCGGTGGCTTCACCGACGTGGTACTGCTCCCCAATACCAGCCCGGTCATCGACGCCAAAGACACGCTTGGGTATGTTCGCCGGATGGCCGAAGCACTCGGCGGCCCCGGCCAACCCAGCCGGCTTCACCCGATGGCGGCCATCACCAAGGAAGCCAAAGGCGTTGACTTCACCGACATGATCGACCTGCACCGGGCGGGGGCCATTGCATTTTCCGACGGTGATCACCCACTACAAAACCCGGACCTGCTGCTGAAAACGTTGCAGTACCTCCGCCCAATGAACGGCCTATTGGTGAACCGGGCCGAAGAGCAGCTACTAACCCAGTTTGGGCAGATGCACGAAGGCATCCAAAGCACATTACTGGGGTTGAAAGGACTGCCTGCCATGGCCGAAGTGATGATGATCGAGCGCGACCTGCGCCTGCTGGCTTACGTGCTGGAACAGGAAACAGACGTACCTGAGAACCCCATCCTGCATTTCGCCTGCCTGTCGGCGGCCGAATCGGTCGAGTTGGTTCGCCGGGCCAAGGCAAAGGGTTTACCCATTAGTTGCGATGTGGCTGCCCATCAGTTGGTATTTACCGATACCGATCTGGCCGGTTTCGACACGTACCTGAAAGTGAACCCGCCGTTCCGCGCGCAAACCGACGTTGATGCGCTCTGGAACGGCCTGGCCGATGGCACCATCGACATGATCGTGTCGGATCATCACCCGCATGATGAGGAAAGCAAAAACATTGAATTCGACATGGCTGAATTTGGCATCAGCACCATCGAAACCGTCTTCGCCTCGGTGCTGACGCAGGCAGGCACGTTACCGCTCACTACCCTGATCGACCGCCTTACGCTGGGGCCTCGTCGTGTACTTCGTCTGCCAGCGGTAACCATCGCCGAAGGCCAGGCCGCCGTGCTGACGCTGTTCGATCCCGGCGCCCAGTGGACGTTTAGCCGCCCGGTTTCGCCCGCAAAAAATTCCCCTTTTTTAGGCCAGACATTGACCGGAAAAGTGCTTGGAACTGTTTTATTGAATGGAACCACACTCTCTTTACCTTCGCAGACACCGAAGGACTACGTAGCTGACCGATGAATTACTTTAATCACCCTTTGTTAAAAATTCCCCTTCTGTTCGGACTGGCCGCCGGACTGGCGGTCTTCCTCTACTTTCTGGGGATGTATGCGCTGGGAATTTCTGCGCTGTTTGTCAATGAAAAGTACCCGTTCGATTTTGGTATTCATCTGATTCTGATGGTAGCCGCCGTCTGGTATTACCGCCGAAAAGTGGGTAACGGCTTGCTGCATATGTGGGAAGGGCTCACCATTTGCTACATCGTAAACACGGTGGGAGCGTTACTGGCGGGCTGGCTCATCTACGGATTCGTGACCCTGATCGACCCGGCCGAGTTCACGCGTTACCTTGGCGACCTGCGGCATTTCCAGATCAGCGACAAGGCCAATTACGTGAAAACGTTCGGTGAAGAAGCGTATAAGGCGCAGTTGGCAAAAACGGCCGCTACCACCCCCGACGTACTGCCGCTCAGTATGCTGGGCAAGAAAACCTTACTGGGTATTTTACCGATTCTGATTATTTCGTTGCTCTTTCGCAAGCAGGATTACAGCATCATGAATCCGTAAACCACCAGAATCATGGAAGAGAAACCATCTACCGCCAAACTTGCGCTGAAGTGGGGATTGATTACCGGTTTAGTCGAAATTTTAGTCACCACTATACGTTATGCGTTAGGCTATTACTCAGGCTTTAGTGCAACCGCCTTTATGGTAATCAATCTGATTCTTATTGTGACTGGCTTGGTCATGGCTTTGCGCGAGTTTAGAGAAGCCAACGGAGGCTACATGACTCTTGGCGACATGATGGGGCTTGGGGCATTGGTCTTCACAATAACTGGCTTAGTTGACAGTGCGTATACCCAATTTTATCAAAGTTTTATCGACCCGGATTTAATCGCCAAGACTCTCCAGCAAACGCGTGATTTCATGGAAAAGCAGGGCGTCCCTGATGAACAACTAGATAAAATAGATGAGCAGATGAGCGAACTTGTTGAACAACAACAGCAAAAAGGTGCGTCGGGGAGCGCTTTTTTACTCGGTATCATTTGGTGGAGCGTTGGCGGTGTTGTTCTCACATTGATCACATCGCTCTTTATGCGCCGCAAAAAAGAGAATCCCTTCGATTAGCGCATGGTAGCCATTTTTCGTAAAGAGATCAATCAGTTTTTTTCATCGCCTATCGCCTACATCATCATGGGCGTGTTTCTGGCGGTGATCGGGTTGTTGCTCTGGGTTTTTCCGGCTACCAATCTGCTCGATTACGGCTATGCCGACATGGGGCAGTTTTTTACCTTGACTCCCTTTGTGTTGCTATTTCTGGCCCCAGCCATCACCATGCGCGCCATTGCCGATGAAGTGCGCGGTGGTACCCTTGAATGGCTGCTCACCAAACCCGTTAGCCGTTGGGGCGTAGTGCTTGGCAAATTCGCCGCCTGCTGGATGCTGGTGGCCCTTACGCTGCTGCCAACGCTGCTCTACTACGTCAGTCTCTACAAGCTTGGTAACCCACCCGGCAACATCGATTCGGCCGTGGTGGCGGGGTCGTATGTGGGGCTGCTGTTGCTGGCTGGCGTGTTTGTGGCCGTGGGCTTGTGGGCATCTTCGCTCAACGACAATCAGGTGGTTGCCTTTGTGCTGGGTACCGTAGCCTGCCTTATCCTGTATGCTGGCCTGAGTACGCTGAGTGGCTTGCTGGGTACGTCCGACGCTGCCTACTGGTTTGATTACCTGAGCCTTGACCAGCAATATGGTGACCTGGGTCGTGGTCTGCTGGATTCGCGAAACGTACTTTATCTGCTCAGCCTGACCGCCCTCTTCCTCTATCTGACGACAAGTCGCCTTGCCCGGCGTTAACAACCGAAGTCAGCCTTTTTATGCTACGCACCCTTTTTCATCCAACGCTACTTCGACTGGCCGCCATCGGCTGGACGATAACCATTAGCATTGGCTGTTTCTGGCCAAGCAGCCATTTACCCGACCTGAGCCACAACCGGGATAAGTACCTTCACGCCATCATCTTTTTTCTGTTCGCCATCCTGTGGCGGCTGGCGGGCTGGTCGGTAGGGCGGGTACTGATTGTCGGCCTTCTTTATGCCGGAGCTATCGAAGTGATACAGGCGATGGTTCCCGAAATTCACCGGTCAGGCGACTGGCTCGACTTCGCGGTCGATGCAATCGGCCTGCTCATTGGCTTAGTAGTACCAACACACCTGTTGCTGTCGATCAGCCCGCAACAGGACTTATAAAGTACATGGAAACAACAACGTACCTGCGCATCGCCCCTGAGGATTTGGATGATGTGCTGACAAAAATAGAACAGGCTTACTCGATCACCCTCGATACCAATGAGCTTCGCCAAGTTGAAACATTTGGCCAGTTGTGCGAAGCAGTTACGGAGAAAATTCGGTTAGCCGAAGTGGCCGACTGCACCTCGCAACAGGCTTTTTACAAGCTCCGGCAAAGCCTTGTCGACGTGCTGCATATCGACCGTCAAACGATTCGCCCCACCACTGAGTTAGCAACTCTACTGCCGAAAAAGACACGCAGAGCGGCCGTCAGGCAACTGGAATCAGTAATGGGCTTCAACCTTGACATGACAATGGCCAGTCCATATGTGACCATCCCGGCGCAGGTTCTCCTACTTGTCTCAATCATTTTACTGATTAAAGGCAATGTACCAATCTATGCGGGAAGTGGTGTCCTTCTTGGCATCGGTCTGTTTATCGCAGCCATCAAATTCGCCCGGCACCTAACGGTTCAAACCGTTGGCGAACTGGCTGAGAAGTTGGCCCGCGAGCACTACACCAAGGTGCGGCGTGATTCATGCACGGTCAACAAACGGGAAATCGCCGATCAGGTCAAACAGCTATTCTCCGCCGACCTCGGCCTCGAACCGCACGAGCTACAACCCGAAGCTATATTGGTATAGCAGGGCTTTACTGGCAGAACAAAATCAAGTATGAGTAGCTATCGGCTGCCTTCTCTGGAACCACAAGAGTAAGGTGGGCAACATGAACAGCATGACTAGCAGCGACATAGTTAGCCCGCCGATGGTGCCGATACCCAACGCATACCAGAACGGCTCCTTGTCGTAGATGAGAAACGGAACCATGCCCACGATGGTCGATACGACCGTGAGCATGACGGCGACGCACTTGTGCCGGAACGCTTTCAGGTACGTTTGGCGGACCGGCAACCGGGGGTAACGTACCGACAGCCGGTTCATTTCGGCCACGATGAAAATACCCGCGCACACCACGTTGCCCGCCAGCAGCACAAAGCCCGCGTAGCCCCCCTGATCGAAGTTGCTGTCGGTGACGTAGAACGCCAGAAACACACCCGTGTACGACAGCGGAATGAGGCCGATCAGGGCCAGCGGTTGCCACAAACTTTCGAAAATGATGGCGCAGATAAGGTAAATCAGCACCACCACCAGGCCCAGCAACTTATATGGAGTCTGTTGGTCGGTGCCGAACCAGAACCGGTCGATGGCCTTGACGCTATAACCCATCGGCAGGTTGGGCCGTAGTTCGTTCAGGGTGTTGGTCAGAAATTTTTCGCCGAAATTGGCACTGCCCAAATACTCGAAACTGATGACCCGGCGATACTGCTGGTTTTCGCGGTAAATTTCGGGTGTTGCGCGTTGCCGGGTTACGGTGGCCGCATCGGTCAGTTTCAGCATCATTCCGCCAAGCAGCATCGGCTGGCGTTGCAGCATCCAGTTATCAACCCGCTGACTTTGGGTAGACTGTAGGTTAACGGCCTCATAATCAGCCCCGGTCAATACATACAGATCGGGTTGCGAACGGGCGTTGAAATCGGCCAGGTACGTGTAGAGGTCGCTGGTGTTGGTGCCGTGCATGGCCAGCGTTGGGGCGTCAACAGCGAGGGCGAATTCATACAGTCGTTTGCGCTGAAACAGGCCCGGGCTCCGGTTTAGGTTCACCGTTTCAACGCGCGGGTGCTTCTCCAGCATCTGCGCCAATAGCGACGCCTGTTGCCCCAGTTGCTGGTAATTATAGCCCAGCAGTTCCACGCTGAAGGTGGGCGTTTCGTCCTCGTTCAGGTTTTGGCTGAACCCCTGCCCTACCCCGAAAATGTCCCATTCGATGCCGCTCATTTCGGTGGATAGGAGGATAGCGCGGTTTTTTAACTGGTACGGAAACAGCCCGGCATCGTGCGGTTGCTTGAAATACACCACCAGGCTTCCTTCCTGCCCGCTGTTGACCTGCGTAATATACTGGTCGATTTCGCCGTATTGGCTCAGTTCAGCCTCGAACTGCCGAAACACCGCGTTCATTTGCCCGGGCGTGCTTTGGTTCGGTAACTCGGCCACAATGTAGAGAGCCGTGCGTTCCGGCTCGCGCTGATACGAGCCTTCGTAGACGTAATTGACAAACAGCCGCAACGTCCCCCCCAGCCATTTGTTGGCCAGCGGCTGAATGGTGTCGGTATACAGATCGCTGCCGAAAACGGGGTTATACCAGGTAGCCAGCGGGTTTGTGTCGGGCAGTTTGTTGGGCAGCCAGAACACCGGCAAGCCAAACAGCAGCACAGCACTCACCAGCACCAGGCCCCGAAACCGGATCAGGTACGTGATAAGCCGACCGTAGGTACGTTCCCACCAAAGCCACCGCCGCGCCGGCCGGCGGTTGTTGCCAGCCGCCAGCGTACCTGACGGCTCGGGCCAGAAACGGGCCATCACGGCGGGCACGAATCCTACCGATACGAGCAGCGACACAAATAGCGTAACGGCCATGACCACGGCAAAATCGCTAAGCGCCTGCCGGTTTTCCTCAGGCAGAAACCACACCACCACCAGCCCGGCGCAGGTAGTGAGCGTAGCGCCCAGCAGGGCCGTAAACACCCGCCCATCGCGGTAGCGGCGGTAATGGTCGGTCATCACAATGACGTTGTCCATCACAATACCGAGCGAGGTAGTAAGCGCGGCCAGCGAATAGAGATGCAACTCCACATGAAGGAGCATAAACACGCCCACCGACAGCAGGAGCGTTACCAGCGTACTCGTGACGATGAGGGTAACATACCGGCGGCTGCGGGTAGTGAGGGCCACAAACAAGAGTAACACCACTACCGCCACGCCCGTTTGCACGCCGACTTTGCGGAGGTTTTCGCGGATATACACCGTAGTATCGTAGCTGATATCGAGATGGTAACCGGGCGGCAGCGTCAGGGCGGCGAGTTGCCTGCGCAGGTTGGCAGCAGTGGTGAGTTGATTTGCCCCGGCCACCGCCGACACCACCAGGTTGATGGCCGTTTGGCCGTTGATGCGGTAAAACTGATCGGTGGGCGGCTCCTGCCGGCTCACCGTCACCAGATCGCTCAACCGAATAAGCCGCCCCGCCCGGTTTGCCACCGGAAAATCCCAGCGAACCGACACGTTGGACTGGGTAGACGGATCGTTATTGAGGCTGACGCGGAGGGTTTGGCCATTGCCCTGCCGGAGTTGACCCAGCGGTTGGCGGCTAAACTGCTGTTGCACGGCCCGGCGCAGATCGGCCTTGGTGAGTTGCAGGGCCGTGAGCGCGTCGGCGTTGTAGGTCAGCACCCATTCGGGGCGGGTGCCGCCGTATACGACCACACTGCCCACGTCGGCCACCGCCGCCAACCGGGGTTTTAGCTGCTCCTCGGCATAACGCTGCAACTCGCCGGATGACGCCGAACCGCTGAGTTGCATCGTGAGTAGCGGCGGGGCGAATCCACGCTGGGTACGTTGGGCCTCATCCGACGGGTTGACCGTAATCTCTGGGTACGTTAATTGGGCGGGCAGTTTTGCGTACACTTGACGTACTAACTGCGCCAACTCGAACCGGATGGCATCGCCGTCGACATCTGAATCAAGCTCTAGGGTGATCGCCCCCCGGTTATAACCCGACACCGAACTGATCTTGTGTACACCCGCCAGCAAGGCAAACGCCCCTTCGAGCCGACTCGTCACCTGCCGTTCTACGGCTTCTGGCGAAGCCCCCGCCCAGGCATAGACCACCCGCAACGACCGCCCCCCCGCCGAGGGCACCAACTGCACCGGCAAACGCGGCAGCAGGGCTAAACCGACTACCGACAGCATCACAAAAGCAATGACAAAGCCGTAACTTGATCGAATTAACATATTTATAAGTATATCCAATTATAATAAAAAGGTAAGTATGATTTGATTATGAATCGTTTTTTTTTACGTTTGCTAAATCACCGTTTCCCGTGGAATACCCACATACAGATGTACTTTCCAGCCAGATTACCTATTGACGAGCACTATCTAACCGCTCGCGAAGCCGAAGTAGTATGGTATTGCCTGAAAGGGCTGACAATTTGTGAAACGGCCGACCAGCTTTTTATTAGTCCGAATACTGTTGGCAACCATCATTCTAACATCCGTTCACGTTTTGGGCTGCGGGGTTACCATGCACTTCAACAGTTTGCACAACGTATACAGCCAGTACTCGAGAACTATACTAAAGCAGCAAATTAACTTGCCACTACAGGAACGTTAAACGAGAGATAGGGAATCATAAAGTACACAAAGCTATACGACTCTGCTTAACTTATTCTTCACGGCAATGCCACGTTGTAAAAATGAAGAATGTTCACTATTGATGATCTAACAACTAAGCTTGATTTTTGTACTGTTCAATAAATTTATTCATTTCTTATTCTTTCAAGATCATGAAAAACAAGAATCAAAAACTGTGGATTAAATCCTTACTACTTACGGCATCACTTGTAGTAGGCGCAACAATGGGTCAGTCATTAGTTAATGAAGCCCAGGCACTAGGCAAAGCTGCTGAAGCAGCAGGTTGTCTTAAAAGCAGCAATCCAAATACAATGAATTATTGCTGCGCCTGTGGAGGAAGTAGTTGTTTTGGCGTTTGCTGTTAGCTAAAAAAATTGTGAGGATTTCATAGAATCCTCACAATAACTGTACTCTAAATCTATTTCCACATGAATTTATGTAAGTTTTATAAAATCTTTACGATTTGGCTTATTATATGCTGTATCTCGTATGCTTGTAATAGTAATAATAATGACAGTAATAGTCAATTCTATACATCATCTGCATCACAAAGTAATGTACAGAAAAATGGCAAACTAACATCTATATCAGTAGATATTTCATTAAAGGGTATAGTGAATTATTCTGACATTTTCTCTAATATAGACTATAAAATACTATCTTCTCCTAAAGGTATATTAGTTGGTAAAGTAGATAAGTTAGTAAATGCAGATAGCTTATTCTTTCTAAAGTCTAATGGAAAAATTTTTATTTTTACCTATACCGGTCAATTCTTATCAAAAATCGATCAACAAGGAGAAGCCCCAAACCAATATAGAGCTATTACAGATTTCATAGTCGATACCAAAAACAAAAAGGTTCAGGTATTAGACAATCACAGTTTCTCTGTATTTGAATTTAATTACAAGGGTCAATTAATTAGAAACTGGAAACATGGAATATTGTCTTTTCAGTTTCAACAAACCTCGCCGGAAGAGTATTTGTTTTATGCAGATAAAGAGTTGGTTTCAAGCTATAATGGCAGGTTTTTGCTGTACAATAAGCTTAAAGAGCGCGTTCTATCTTACTACCTTCCTATCGATAAAAGAAGAATAAAGTATGAAGGTTTTTTAGATGTCAATAATTTTTACAGATATAAAAATGAACTGCTTATCTCCTGTTCAGGAAATGACACTATCTTTTCCTACAAGTCAGGAATAATAAATCCAAAATACGTCTTTAATTTCGGCACTAAGGCAGTATCAAATGATTTCTACGATAAGAATATGGAATCCGTCGTAGATTTCAATAACGCACGCATAAAAAATGAATTTGCTGGCCTATACTATAATTCCTTCGCCGAAAATGACAATATATTAATCACTCAAATTGTTCAGGCTAAATCAGTATACTATTTGTGGTTTAATAAAAACAAACAAAACTATTATCTTATAGATCAATTTGCGGATGATCTTGTATTTAAAGGCACACGCATCCGCGTTGGTGAAACATTTCCAATGTATTTCAGCGATAAGAAAGCGTTCAGAATTCTGGAGCCGGAAGTTGTTATAAACACCTTAGACTCTATCAGAAAATCTTCTTCAACCGATGGATGGAATAAGTTAATCAGTACAAATTCGAATATAGCACTTCTTCATAAAAATGTTAATTTGACCTCCAATCCAGTCATCATGATAATGACTTACAAATAATAAGAACGATGAAAAACATATACATGTCGGCTTTATTCTTAATGGGCTTGGGTCTTGCTGTTAGCTATTCTATCAATAATAACAAACAGAATAAAGAACAATTATCGATTCTACAAAAAAATATTGATTTCAACAGTAACCGATTAAAAGCCTCCCATGAGCTTAGACTATTGGAGTTTAAAAACAGGCTATCACGAATAAGTTCTACAAGTTTATACAAAAAAATTACAGGCGATTTAGTAACATCATCTGTATTGTGTAACAATGGAGAAAAGCTGATTTTTTCTATTCCTGAAAGTGTTTGTAATACTTGCCATGAAAATACATTTAAACAATTGGAAAAAATTTCAGAATCAATAGACCCGAAAAATATACTTGTGCTGGTAGATAATTCAAAATTAAGAAGTACATACGTAGAGTTTCAGGAAAGAAAAAGCAATATAAACGTAATGGGTGTGAATTTTAAAGAGTTAGGATTCGACATTCACTACGTTCCTTTTTTCTTTATCTTATCACCCGATTCTTCAGTTAAAAACTTATTCGTTCCAAACAGTTTCGATCCAGAACTCACGTTCAATTACATTGAGGTAGTTAAAAAAAACTATTTTCAATTATAGATGCCTGTTTTAGAGATGCCGTTATGCGCGTATGACTCTGACCAAACCCAACTCAAACAGACTGCATCTGAGATTGGCTGAATCCCTTGTCTATGCACCTTGTGCCATAATTATAACTCACTCGCTGCTACTTGCTAGTTGCGGCGGATTCGGGTTGTTGGCCAGTTGCCAATCAGCTACGTCGACTACCGAAAAAGCTGATACGCTTTTACTCCATCATCAAGCCATTAATCAATCGCCTGCCGTCCGTAGTCGGGCGGCCTTGTCAGGTACGTTCACCCTTGCAACGGCGGCGACTGGCCTGCTTCGCGCACAGGCTCAAAGTAAACTTAGCTTTCGCATTAGCGGTACTATCAATCAGATTACAGTTCGTAACGGAGGTGGTGTAGCGGCCGGACAGGTGTTGGCGCGGCTAGATGATCGCGATCAGCAGATGGCCCTGCGGGTGGCGCAGGATCAGGTACGTGAGGCGCAGGCCCAACTGCGCGGGCTCATTGCCGAGTATGGCGGTACTGAGCTGGATACGACCAGCCTCACGCGCAATGCCCGTGCGTTTGTGCTCACCAAAAGCGGCTACTACCGCGCCCAGACTGCCCTGGAGCAGGCACGCCAACAACTCGACTACACGGTGCTGCGGGCTCCCTTCGCAGGGCGCGTGGCCAACCTGTCGGCCAAACCGTTCAACTTCATCACGTCTTACGAACCGTTCTGTACCCTGTTAAGCCGCGATGGCCTGCTGGTGGATTTTTCGGTGCTGGAGAGCGAACTCGCCGCCGTGCAATTGGGGCAATCGGTGCGGGTGCTGCCCGTGGCCCTGCCCCAACGTACCTACGCCGGGCGCGTTTCCGAGATCAACCCGCTCGTAAACGGGCAGGGGCTGGTGCTGGTGAAAGCCCGCCTCGACCGGCCCGACGCGGCCCTGTTCGAGGGCATGAACGCCCGCGTGGTCATCGAGCGGCGCATCGCTAATCAGGTCATTATTCCTAAGTCGGCGGTGGTGGAGCGGAGCGGGCGCAAGGTGGTGTTTACCGTCGAAAAAGGCCTGGCAAAGTGGCACTACGTAACCATCGCCCACGAAAACGAAACCGAGGTAGCCATCAGCGAGGGGCTGAGGGCGGGCGACCAGGTGCTGGTGTCGGGACACGTCAATCTGGGCCACGATGCGCCCGTAACGGTGCAGCAACCATGATCCGCTACCTGCTACACCGGCCCATTGCCGTGTGTGTGGTTACGCTGGCGCTCACGGTGCTGGGCATACTGGCGTTCAGGCAGTTGCCCGTATCACTGTTGCCCGATATTCCCGTCCCCGAAATTACGGTGCAGGCCAGCTATCCGTCGGCCTCGGCGCGGGAGTTGCAACGCATTATCGAGCAGCCCTTACGCAATCAGTTGGTGCAGGTGGCCCATGTAGACGACATCAACAGCGTAACGCAGGACGGCCTCTCGGTGCTGACGCTCCGGTTCGCCTACGGCACCAACACCCGGCTGGCGTATCTGGAAACAAACGAGAAGATCGACGGTATTCTGAACCAGTTGCCCCGCGATCTGGAACGCCCCAAAGTGATCAAGGCCGGGGCGGGCGATATTCCGGTGTTTACCCTCAACGTGTTGCCGGGGCGGGGTTATCAGAACGACTTTCTGGCCCTGAGCGAGTTGGGCGAAAACGTGCTGAAACGCCGCATCGAGCAACTGCCCGACGTAGCCCTTGTGGACATGACGGGCGGGTCGCAGCCAGAGGCCTTAGTGCAGGTGGATGCGGGCAAGCTGGCCGGTCTGGGCCTGAGCGAACAGCAGGTGGCCGAAGCCATTAAACAGGCAAACGCACAACCGGGCAATTTCAGCGTACGCGAAGGACCCTACCAGTACAACATCCGGTTTTCGTCGGTATTGCGCACCATCGACGACATTGGCCGCATTGCCCTTGTGGTGGGTGGCTCAGGTACGTCTGGTGCCCTGGCGCAAAACGACCCGCGTGTGAGCTACTTTGCCGATAACGTACTGAACGCCCAGGAAAGCCGCCTCGACGTACCCCGGCGGTTGCTGGCTCTGCGCGACATAGCCACAATCACCCTGCGCGAACAGCCGCTGCGCGGGGTGTATACATTCAATGGCAAGCGGGGGCTGGGGCTGGCGATCATCAAGCAAAGCGACGCGCAATTGCTCAACCTGCGCCGCGAGCTGGGTACGTTGCTGACCCAGTTCAAAACCGATTACCCCCAACTCGATTTTGCCCTGAGTCAGGATCAGACCGAACTGCTCGACCTGTCGATCAACAACCTGATTAGCAACCTGCTGACGGGCGCGTTTCTTACCTTCTGCCTCATCTTTCTATTCATGCGCGACTGGCGAATACCGGTACTGGTGGGGCTGGTTATTCCGGTGTCTATTGCCATTACGTTTCTGGGCTTTTTTCTGCTGGGGTTATCCATCAACATTGTGTCGCTGGCGGGGCTGGTGCTGGGCATGGGCGAAATTGTGGACAGTGCCATCATCATTCTGGAAAACGTTGAAGACAAACGCGACGAAGGCTTATCCGTCGATGAAAGCTGCGTAGCCGGGGCCGACGAGGTTATCCGGCCGCTGTTTACGTCGGTGCTAACCAACTCGGCAGTTTTTCTGCCCCTGTTGCTGCTCAGTGGCCTGGCGGGTGCCTTGTTTTTCGATCAGGCCGTGTCGGTATCGCTGGCGCTAGGCATTTCGCTGTTGTGTTCCTACACGCTGGTGCCCGTGCTGTATTTCCTCATATACCGGCACCAGCAAACGCGGCAGGTGCTTCCGCCCACGCGCGTTACCCGCTGGCTGGAGGCAGCCTACAACGCCACATTCAGGGCAGCATTCCGGTTCAAGTGGGGCCTTGCTGTGGGGCTGGGTACGTTGCTGGCCGGGGCCGTCTGGATGGCGGGCCGGATCGACAAACGGGGTATGCCCGATGTGAGCCGCACCGAACTCGAAGCGTTTATCGACTGGAACGAACCGCTCACCGTAGTCGAAAACCAACGCCGCATTGGGCAGCTTACGGGAGGATTAACACCCGCGCCGGTCTATGTGAGTGCGTTTGTGGGGCAGCAGCAGTTTTTACTGAACCGGCAGTTGCAGCAGACCGAAAACGAAACGATGCTTAGTATCAGGGCCAATTCCGAAACCGACTTCAACCGCCTCTCAATCCGCTTAACGGAACAACTTCGACAACAGTATCCGGCGGCGGCGGTCACGATTCAACCCGCGCGCAACGTGTTCGAGCAGGTGTTTGGCACGGCTGAGCCACCACTGCGTTTACATGTCTATAACACACAGGGTCAGCAGCTTCCATCGCCCTCCGTGGCCACCCACATCGGGCAATTGCTGGCGCAGGCAACCACTTCGAGCGGTTCGCCGGGGCAGCCGGTGCGACAACAAACACAACTGACCGTTCAGTTGCTGACTGAGAAACTGCTGATCTACGACGTACCTGAAGACCTGGTGGTGCAGACCTTGAAAACGGTTTTCAACAACAACGCCATCAGCAACCTCCAGGGCGAGCAACGGTTTATGCCTATTCTGCTATCAGGGCCAACCCGGCAAACCGACTGGCAAAACACGTTTGTGTATAACCGGCAAAAACAAGCCGTTCCATTGCGCAGCCTCATCACCGTTACCCCCACCACCGACTATGCCGTGGTGTATGCCGACCATGAAGGTCCCTTCGTCCCGTTCGATTTCGAGACCGATTCACACACGGCCCCTCAGCTACAGCACCGGGTGGGCGCGGCGTTGCAGACCGAACCGGGCATCCTGCTCAGTTGGTCGGGGCGGTATTTCCGCGACCGAACGTACCTAACCGAACTTACCAGCATTGTGGCCGTGGCCATTGCACTGCTGTTCTGCATTCTGGTGGCGCAGTTCGAGTCACTACAACAGCCGCTGATTGTGATGCTCATTGTGCTGCTGGGGCTGGCCGGGGCCGTTTGGGCGTTGTACCTCTTCGGCAACAGCCTCAACGTGCTGTCGGCCATTGGCATGGTGGTCCTGATTGGGCTACTCGATAACGATTCGATCCTGAAAATCGACACCATGAACCGGGGCGCATCCACCATGTCGCTGCGGGAGGCCATCTGGCTGGGCGGGCAGCGGCGGCTGAAATCGCAGATCATGACATTCATGACCACGGTGCTGGGCCTGCTGCCGGTATTGTTCAGTGGCGGCCTTGGCTCGGAGTTGCAGCAACCCCTGGCCCTTGCTGTCATTGGTGGCATGTGTGTGGGCGTGCTGGCCTCCTGGACGGTGATTCCGCTCCTCTACTGGTGGCTGGCCCGCCGCAGGCAACGTACCTGAGACAAAAAACAGCCCCGCCTCTGGCACAGAAGCGGGGCTGTTTGGGCAAAAGTGCAGAACGTTATTGACGAGCCACCTTGTTGCACCGATCCGTGATCAGCTTGTAAGCCTGAACGTACCCAAGCTCACCGGCACGGCTTAGATCACCACAACCCGCTACTTCATCGCCACCATCGTACCGAATGATACCCCGCAGGTAGTACGCCTCGGCGTGGCGTGGATTCAGTTTTACGGTGCTATTGCAATCGATCATGGCCCCTTTCTGATCGCCCAGCGACGAACGGATGATACCCCGGATAAAATAAGCTTCTGAATTAATTGGATTCAGTTCAACAGCCCGGTTCAGGTCGAGCAGAGCGGGTTTACCATCACCGGTCGAGTTTTTCAGAATACCCCGAACCATGTAGGCATCGGCCCGGTCTTCGCTCAGTTCGGCTACTTTGTACCGCTCCTGCACCACCGTGGCCAGCAACGGCAGCAGATTCTGCGTGATAAATTCGCTGTAATACGATTTGGTTTGCAGGCTCCGGTTATCCATCTCGATCGACTTATCGAGATCGGCTAGGGCTACTTTAGTGTTTCCCGACCGGCTTCGACAGAAACCACGGCTGAAGAACGCCCTGAAGTGATTGGGGTTCAACTCCAGCGTTTTGTTGTAATCGGCAATGGCATTGTCGAATTCACCCAGGCGGGTTTTGACCAGGCCACGCTTGTAAAACAGATCAGCATCCTGCGGGCTAAGTTCGATGGCCCGCGAAAAATCGGCCAGCGACCCTTTGTAATCTTCCAGCTTGAACCGGGCGTAGCCACGTCCAGCCAGGGCGTTGGTTTTGTTGGGTGCCTTTTCCAGGGCCAGGCCAAAATCGGCCAGTGCGCTTTTGAAATCGGTCAGGCTATTTTTACAATTCCCTCGGGCGGTCAGTATGTTTGCGTCGTTAGGTGCCAGCGTTGCTGCCTTGTTGTAGTCGGTCAAGGCACTGGCCAGGTAGTTCATCTGCGACCGGCAAAGGCCCCGGTTGTAGTACAGGAACGCATCATTCGGGCTCAACTCAATCGAGCGGTTGAAGTCCTGCATCGCCCCCCGGTAATCCTCCAGTTTAGAGCGACTTACACCCCGATAGAGATACGCGTTGGCATCCTGCGAATTCAGTTCGATAGCCTGATCAAGATCAGCAATTGATCCCTGAAGGTCATTCAAACTGCTCTTGGCCAACGCCCTGTTGTAATAACTTGGTGCATTTTCCGGATTCAGAATAATGGCGGTAGTAAAAGCCTGGAGCGCACCGGTGAAATCCTTGGCGTTACTTTTCTGAATGCCTTCGTTGAAGAAATCAACGGCGGTTTGTTGACCCAGAGCAACCGACGATAGCAGCAAACCAAGACTTGCTGTGCAAAGGGATACGTAAATTTTTTTCATTTAGGCTGTTTAAAATAGTTCACACTTATTTTGTTAGGGATTCAAATCTATGTGGCTTACCTGTTACGAACAAGTTGACACTATTAAATTTTTATATATAAAGTGTATATATTTATATATCTATAATACCCATAGAATTAAAGCTTTTCAGTTTTTTAACGCCTCAACATCATCCATAGCCTGACAATCTGTCAGCCAAGTCGACTGAATCTTTGTACCTTTGCGGTATCGACTATGACCAGACGAGACACGCCTGTCTCTAGACTATATTATGGAACGCATTGCTGAATTAACCATCCTGTCGACCAACGATAAAGAACCTGTTGACCTGCCCCGCACCTCGGTTGATGAACTGGCCGAAGGCAAAAAGCGGCTGTACATTGAGAGCTATGGCTGCCAGATGAATTTCTCCGATTCGGAGATTGTGGCGGCCGTTATGCGCAATGCCGGGTTTGCGACCACATCGTCGGCCGAAGACGCCGACCTTATTTTCCTGAATACCTGTGCCATCCGCGATAATGCCGAACAAAAAGTTCGGCACCGGCTAAAGCAACTCAACACGTATAAGAAGAAGAAGCCCGAACTGCTGGTTGGTATGCTGGGCTGCATGGCCGAACGGCTGAAAACCCAGCTTCTGGAAGAAGAACAGATTGTTGACATTGTGGCCGGTCCTGATGCGTACCGTGATATTCCCAAGCTGGTCGACGAAGCCGAAACGGGTCAGAAAGCCGTAAACGTTTTTCTATCCCGTGAAGAAACATACGCCGACATTGCGCCCGTCAGATTAAACTCAAACGGCATCACGGCGCTCATTTCAATCATGCGTGGGTGCGACAACATGTGTAGCTTCTGCGTGGTGCCATTCACCCGTGGCCGCGAACGTAGCCGCGATGCCGACAGTATTGTTCGCGAAGCGGAACAACTCGTTGCCGACGGCTACAAGGAAGTAACGCTCCTTGGCCAGAACGTAGACTCGTATAAGTGGCGGTCGGCCGATGAGGAAGATGTCACCTTCGCCGCTCTGCTGGCACGTGTGGCGCGCATCAGTCCCGACTTGCGGGTACGCTTCTCAACTTCGCATCCTAAAGACATCACCGATGAGGTACTGTACACCATAGCGCAGTACGACAACATATGCAATTATATTCACCTACCTGCCCAAAGTGGTAACAGTCGGATTCTGGAGTTGATGAACCGTACCTACAACCGGGAGTGGTACCTGCAAAAGATCGACCGTATTCGGGCCATCCTGGGCGAAGACTGCGGCATCACGCACGATATGATCTCGGGGTTCTGCTCCGAAACCGAAGAAGAACACCAGGATACGCTCTCGCTGATGCGATATGCCCGCTACGACTACGGCTACATGTTTGCCTATTCGGAGCGGCCAGGTACGTTAGCGGCCAAAAAATACAAAGACGACGTACCTGAGGCCGTAAAAAAACGACGCCTCGCCGAAATCATCGACCTGCAGTTGCAACTGTCGCTGGAACGTAATAAACGTCATATCGGGCAAATCCATCGGGTGCTGGCCGAAGGGCCCTCAAAACGCTCGGACGCTGACCTGTCGGGCCGCAACGACCAGAACAAAGTGGTTGTGTTTCCGAAGGGTACGTACCAGAAGGGAGATTATGTCAACGTGCTTATCACCGAGTGCTCGTCAGCCACGCTGATTGGAACAATAGTTAGTCATTGAGTAGTCATTCGTAGTCATTCGTAGTCATTGATCGTTTTCAAGGCCCACACCATGAATGACCACTTAATGACCACGAATGACCACTTAATGATCTTTTTAATGAATATACAGGAAATCCAGGCAGCTAAAAATCGGTTCGGCATCATCGGCAATGCAGCCGCCCTGAACTACGCGATCAGCGTGGCAACGCAGGTGGCCGCTACCGATCTGACCGTACTTATTACGGGCGAAAGCGGGAGTGGTAAAGAGTCGTTCTCCAAAATCATTCATAGCCTAAGTGCCCGTAAACATGGGCAGTTTATTGCCATCAACTGCGGGGCGATCCCGGAAGGAACCATTGATTCTGAGCTATTTGGTCACGAAAAAGGCTCATTTACCGGTGCCGTTGATCAGCGGAAAGGCTATTTCGAAACCACCAACGGCGGCACCATTTTTCTCGACGAAATCGGAGAGATGCCTCTGGGTACGCAGGCTCGCCTGCTGCGCGTGCTTGAAAACGGCGAGTTTATCCGCGTAGGCTCGTCGAAAGTGCAGAAGACGGATGTGCGTGTGGTAGCCGCTACCAACGTGAATCTGCTGGCTGCGGTTGAAAAAGGACGCTTCCGCGAAGACCTCTATTACCGGCTCAACACCGTTCCGATTTTTGTGCCGCCCCTCCGTGAACGAGGCAACGACATTGACCTGCTCTTCCGCAAATTCACCACCGATTTTGCCGAGCGTTACCGGATCAAGCCCATCCAACTGACCGACGATGCGAAACGGATGCTGCTGAATTACCCGTTTCCGGGCAACATCCGGCAGTTGAAAAACTTCGCCGAGCAGATATCCATCCTCGAATCAGAACAGAACAAACCGATCGACAGTGAAGTGCTGGCCAGGTACCTGCCCAGCCCCAAGGCACCGGGTAGCTCGTCGATGGCCCTGACCGCCTCAGGGACAGGGCCCGCCGATTCTTTTTCGGAGCGCGAACTACTCTATAAAGTATTGTTTGATATGCGCCGCGATATGAACGACCTGAAAAGGCTCGTTCGCGATGTGCTGAACAACGAAGCATACGGCCCTCAGGTGCTCAACAATCACCGCGACCTGTTTGAGTCGGTGGGGGGTGAAGGCACCAACGATTATGCCGATGCTGGCGCGCGCGAGCCGAATTACGCCCGCTTGCTGCCCGATGGTAGCCGCCCCGCCAGTGCAGCTCCGCGTCCCGCCGCGCCTGCTTACGAACCCGACTATGGCCACCCTGCGGTAGAGGTCTACGACGACACGGATGGCGACCTCAACGAGGCCACCGTTGAAGATGTGAGCCACGAAACCGAGGAAGACGATTCGCTGTCGCTGGAGAAGAAAGAGAAAGAGATGATTGTGAAGGCGCTTCGCCGGAACAACAACAAACGGAAATACGCCGCACAGGCACTCGGCATTTCAGAACGCACACTCTACCGTAAAATAAAGCAGTATGAAATTGATGAAGAGTAGGCAGTTAACAATGATCAATGATCAGTTATCAACTGTTCTTGACCGGCTGCCATCTATCAGTAGACTAGTAACATTTCTGATCGTTGTTAGTTGTTCATTGATCATTGAAAGCTGCGGCGTTTACTCGTTTTCGGGCACCACGCTTTCACCGGATATCAAGACCGTTACGATCAATAACTTCACGCTGCAAACGGCGGGTGGGCCGGCCAACTTACCACTGAATCTGACCGAGAAACTAAAGGAATATTACCAGCGCTACACCAACCTGAAAGTGATTCCGTCGGGGGGCGATATGGCATTGGAAGGGACTGTAACGGGTTATGACCTGATTGCGGTGGCTCCCACGGCCAATGACCAGGCCGGGCTCAACCGCCTTCAGATTACGATTCAGGTACGTTTCACCAACGCCAAAGACGATACCAAAAGCTTTGATCAGGCGTTTTCGTTCTATAAAGATTTTCCGCAGAACCAGACCCTCAGCCAGAATGAAGGGCAATTGGTACCACTCATTCTGGATCAGCTTGTGCTCGACGTTTTCAACAAGACTGCCGCCGACTGGTAACCGACAGTAAGCAAGCGGCGGGCCACTGTGAAAAATGCCGAGTTCTTTGTAGCTTCGCCAATCCCAGTGACACCAAGCCTCGTTCATGCCGCCAATTGATAAAGAAACCTTTTCGTATTGGGTAACCCACCCCAATGATCTGACTGCCGCTGACTTCCAGCAGTTGCAGGACAGTCTGGTGGAATACCCCTATTGTCAGGCCCTGTATACGCTGACGGCAAAAGCCGCTTCCATGCATCAGAAAGGGCAGACGGTTCCGCTTGTTCGGCGGGCAGCAGCCCACGCGCTAAGCCGAAACGCGCTGCGCAAACTGATCGATAACGAGTTCCAGTGGTCTGATAATCTGTTGCTAAAGCTGAACGAACTGGCTTCGCGGCAGGTGCCTATCCCCGACGATTACCAGCATGAGAGTTACGCCCTTTACCGCAACAAACCGGGTGTGGCGGGAAGCATGCCCATGTCGTTGCTCTCTATTCCGAAGCTGTCTTTTACCAATCCCGAATCGTTGGGCCTGGCCGAATCAACACCGCCCGTTGATGATCCGACCCTGGCCGAAGAAGCGATTCATGCTGAACTGGCCCTGGAAGAACAAGTGGCGACCGAAGAAGACAGCAACGCCGCCCGGCAGCGCATTATGGACGAAGACCGGAAGCGGCAACTGGAAATCATTGAAAATTTTATTCGCAACGAACCGCGCATTGCGCCCGTTCGCGGTCGGCTGGGCGAGCCCGCCGAACAGGAAGATTTGGCCTTACGCAGCCAGCCAGCACCAATAGTTGGTGGGCTGGTGACCGAAAGTTTCGCCAAGATTTTGTGCAAACAAGGCAAGTATAGCAAAGCCATAGAGATTTACGAGAAACTGGCCTTGAAAAACCCAGATAAAACCGCGTACTTTGCGGCCAAAATCAGTGAAATCAAAGAGGCACAACCCATTGCCGGTAGCTGAGAAAGACATCGCCACTGTATAGTTAACCGTATTAACCAAGTTCATGGTAACCACAATTATTGTTCTCATTTGCATTCTGACCGTTCTGTTGATTCTGGTCGTATTGATTCAGAATTCAAAAGGCGGCGGCCTATCGGGCGAACTCGGTGGCCTTGGCTCAAACCAGTTGATGGGCGTTAAAAAAACGACCGACGTCGTTGAGCAGATCACCTGGGGCCTCGGCATCGGCGTGATGGTACTGGTTCTCTCTACATACGCGCTCGTCGACAAAACGGGTGCTGGCCTGATCAACAGTGCCAACGTTGAGCGCGCTGCTACCAAGGCATTGCCAGGCGCGGCAATGGCCCCGGCTCAGAACCGTCCTGCTCCGGCGCAGGCTCCTGCACCAGCAGCGGCGGCACCCGGCAACTCAGCGTCGGCTCTACGCCCCTAAGCGAAACGCATTTACTTTCCATGCAGAACCCCACCTGAGCAATCGGGCGGGGTTCTTCGTTTTTACGCAGTTAATTCGTGAATAGGCAACTGGTCAAGTGGTTCCTGACGCTCAATTAATTGCCTACCAACCAGTTAACTAATCACCCAATTACTAATTACCTAAGCAAGCCCCAACCAGAATACCATCAGCCAGAGAAGCCCGAAACTGATGATCAGCGACAGGTTGACCAACGTACCGGCCACGCGAGAGTCGAAATTGAACTCGTCGGAAAAAGGGAGCACGGTCATACCTACTGGCAGTAGGCAACAGACCGTGAGTGTGGTACGGAGCAGGGTTGGGTCGGGCAGTACGACATAGAGCAGGGCGATGGCCGCAAAGCAACCGGCGTACCGTAGTGCCAACAGCCGGAAAATGGCAAACTGCTGCGTTTTTTCTAACTGGAAACTCAGGTAAATACCCAGCAGCAGCAGCACAAGCGGCTTGTTCGCCTTAGCCAACGTATCCAGCGCGTTGAACGCTACTGGTGGCAAGTCAATCGAAAGCACGTTGAGCGTTAAGCCCAGCAGCATTCCCAGGAATGGGGGCAGGCGCATAACCCGACGTAGTATGGCCCCAACCGGTGGCCTGTCGACGCCACCCGAAGCAAAATAATAGCCGATTGGGTAGACGATCCCGAAGATAACCACGGTGTTTCCGATATCATACAACACCGCATAGACCAGTGCGTCGCGCCCCCAGATACCCTCGACAATCGGAAAGCCGAACAGGCCGATATTGAACGCACCGACACCAATGGTGAGTACGCCCCGCAACCGAACAGGCTGGTCGGCAAGCATGAACCAGGCGAGTAGCAGTAACGCACTGCCCAGCCCTATGCTGACGAATGGAATAGCAACCAGGGCAGCCGTCAGCGGCACGTGCAGGGTTGACACGATCATCAACGCCGGGAAGGTGGTGTGCATCAACAACCGCGATACAACTTTACCGTCCTGTTCACTGATAACGCCCCAATGCTTCAAAGAGAAGCCCAACCCAACGATGCACAACGTGACTAAAAAAACCAGATTGGCCTGCTCCATAGGGGAAATTGGTTAAATGGAATTTGGGTATTGGTTGAATGGTAATGAGGAATTAGGGGGTTGGTAGATTGGGAGAGTGGTTATTGACCAATACCCCGATTTACCAATCCCCTGATCCCCGATTACCATTCAACCAATACCCGGTCCACCAATCAAGCCTGCATGAATGCCTTTGCTTTGCGGATGTTCTGGTTTACCCGGTCAGTTTCGATCAGACCATCGCGCAGGCGAACGATACGGTGGGCATACTCGGCAATGTCTTCTTCGTGGGTCACCATGATCACCGTGTTCCCTTTGCTGTGAATCTGGTCGAACAGGTCCATGATCTCATACGACGTTTTGGAGTCGAGGTTACCCGTGGGTTCATCGGCCAGCAGAATACTCGGGTCATTGACCAGTGCCCGCGCCACCGCCACCCGTTGCCGCTGACCACCCGACAATTCGTTGGGGCGGTGACCGGCGCGGTTTTCAAGGCCCACATTTTTCAGCGCAAGCATCGCCTTTTCGGTACGATCGGCTTTGTTGAAGCCAGCATAAATCAGCGGCAGGGCCACGTTTTCGAGCGATGTCTGGCGCGGTAACAGGTTGAAGGTCTGAAACACGAAGCCAATTTCTTTGTTACGAACTTCGGCCAGCGCATTTTCCGTCATGTTACTCACATCCTGATTGTTCAGAATGTAGCGGCCCGACGTGGGCGAATCAAGGCAACCCACGATGTTCATGAGCGTGGATTTACCCGAACCCGACGGCCCCATGAAGGCTACGTACTCCCCTTTCTGCACCGAAATAGTGATCGATTTCAGGGCATCGATCACTTCGCTACCCATTATGTACCGCTTGGCTACTTCGCTGGTTTCAATAATATTCATGTTGCCTGATAAAATGACAGTATAATTTGTCGGTTTGGTTAGGCTGCTCCCGCAGCAGCGGCCCGCCGACGCCGTTGAAAATAGTTGCGGATAAACAGGCCGGTCAGCACAACGATGTCTGCTTCGGGTGAGGGTAGGTCGGTACTAATATCGCCATGATCGGCCAGAAATTTCCGGGTCAGGCTGTAATTCACGACTTCCTTATCGTCGGCGTCGGTAGCTCCTTCGCGAATCATAGTCCATTCACGCATGAGCATGTTATGGCGCTTCCAGGTGTAGACCGTACCGTTTTCGAGCCTGAGTTCCGCCCGTTTGCCAAAGTGCAGCGTGATCGTAGCAATAACACGATTATTAGCCTTCATATCATGCACATTCACGGAATGGAATAGAAATCCGGTTACGTCGTAGCGGAGTTGTACAGCATGCAGCGATGCAGCGACATCACGCTCAAAGACAGCCCTGTGTAGGCGGCCGACTTCCACGCCGTTTTCCAGTAGATGTACTTCCCGGCTAAATGCCTCTTTGACCCAGCTCAACGTAGTTGCCATGCGCGGTGATTTACGAACGTGGGCTAAATTACATCACTGCACAAAGGCGTTACGGTCGTTTTCGATAGCCGCTATTTTTTGCTGATAGGCTACCGCAAACGCCTGATAGTCGGCGGGTGAGTCGGCAACCTGTAATTGCACCATCCCCTCTTCGGCGTATTCGAACAGGCTCTGATCGAGGCAAAGCAGGACGTAGCTCTTCAGCAAAGCGGGGTTGTTACCGTTATAAGGCAAGGCCTGGCGAACAGCTTCGTAGGCGGGTCCAATCCGCTTTATCGACCGCAGAAACTGGCTGGCTTCCGCTACGATCGGCCCTTGGGCGGGTGCCAGTTGCAACGCCTGCTCATACGCCTTGCGCGCGTCGGCGGGGCGTTTTGAGGCGGCAAAGGCACTCCCCCGCAACGCCTCGACCAGCGCCCGGTGCGCAGGTACGAAGAAGGCTTTCGCCAGTGAATCGGTAGCCGCCGCCTTTTTACGGAACGCCGCAATCTTCACCGCCGACAGGTTTTCAAGCGACCGGGCGAAGGGCGTGAGTTGGCCGGGTTGACCCATCTGGCTCAGAATCATCTGGGCGTAGAAGTATTGCCGGGTTTCCAGGTACGTATCGATCAGGCTGGCTCCGGCAACGGTTTTCAGGCTGGCATCGCGGATCGTTTCCCAGGTACGTCCCCGATTGGCATCGTCGGGGCGATAGGTGACGTAAAACGCCTTTTCCAGATCTGTTTCGGGCTTCTTTTCGTCATAGAGCACCTGCTCAATGCCGCGAAGACTACTATCCTGCCTGACAGCCGTTTGCCAGAAAGGCCGAGCCGCCGCCAGCTCGCCCACTTTAGTGAGCGCAACCGCCCGGTAGAAGGTCGACAGCGTGTCGGAATTCAGCGCAAACGTTTGGGCAGCCAGTTTGTGCAGTCCCTGTTCGGTCTGAAGCAGGCCAAGGGTAGTGCGGTAGGCCGCCGCACGTTTGGGGTCAGTCGTAGCCAGTTGATTCAACAGGTCGAAGGCTTCGGGCTGTTGATTGGCGCGGTACCGGCCCAACGCCAGCCCAAGCAACAGGTCGTCGACCAGTTCCTGATTGGCCGGATTGAGGGCGGCACGTTGCAGGCGATTCAGCAGGGTGCTGTCTGGATTTGGTGCCACAAACGCGTAGTTGTAAAGCGACGCAAACTGACCGGCATCAAGCACAGGATCGGGCGCGGCACTGGCTAGCCATTCGGGCGGTGCCGGCAATGTGGTGTCGCGGGGGGAAACAAGGCGCAACGCCAGTTTATTGGCCTCGAATGCCGGATCATCGCGCGTTTCTACCTGGCCGATAAGGGCTGAATCGGCGGCGATCACTTCCGGGTTGCGGGCGTACAAACCAAGCAGATTGGCCAGCGGAACCTCATCGCGCCGGGTATGCGCCACCGCCGACTGCGAATAGTAATAAGCCGAATCGGCAATGGCGGTTTTGCCATAGAGGTAACCCAGATTCGTTCGCAGTTCACCGCTGTTGGGAAACGTCTGTATACCTCGTTGCAACGTCTTGATGGACTCGAAAAACAGGTTTGTTTGCCGGTACGTGTCGCTCAGCCCGGCGAAGGCCTGGGGTGAAGGCTGCTTTAAGAGTGCTTTTGAGAAAAAGAGAGCGGCCGAGTTCTGGTCATTCCGCGTCAGGGCGATCGAAGCCAGCGCGTAGTTGGCTTTGTGCTGCTGAAACTCTTCGGCGATGGATTCCTGATAATAGGTCTGCGCCAGATCGACCTGGCTTTCGGCCAGATACGCGTCGCCCAGGGCAGCAAGCGTGGCTGCGTAACCTTGTCGCACCGTGAAATAATCGCCGCCCGCCACCATGCCTACCATTGCCACTAACCCGGCCAGCCGAAACAGCGGCAGATCGGCCATGCGGGCTTTGTAGATGACCCGATGCACCGGCAGGCGCTGCTGATAGATGGGCCAGAAGTTCAGGACCGTGTATAAGACAAAGGCCAGACCCATTCCGAAATGGCTGTACACAATAGCGTCTTCAAAGACCTCGATCAGCGGGTCATTGGCCGTGGCAAAGGCATAGGCCATCGTTAGCGTCGCCAGAGCGGCTACCCCCACATAAAGGCCCGCCCCCGCCTCGCGAAAAGAAAGCAGTTCCCGCTGCTCGACCAGGCGGCGAAAACCCCAGATGCCCAGCACAACCGACGTACCCACGATTAAAAACGGACTGATCGTGGTTACCTGCCAGTCGATCACTTTGGTGTTCTGCAACCAGATCAGCAGCAGATTCAGCAGATACAGTATGCTGATAAAGAGAAAGTTAAAGATTCCCAACGGTCGGCCAGGTACGTCGGTATCCCGGCTTTGCCGACTGACGCTGGTCAGCCAGACCATGCCAGCGATGATGTCGATGGCGATGAAAGCGATGAAGGCAATGCTCACAATGACCAGGCCGGGCAGTGCGTAACTCAGCAGCACCATCGCCGGATTAATGACTGATCCAGCCTCGGCAGAGCGGGCTGTGCCCAACGTAATACCTACGGCCACCCCGGCCATCAATCCCATAAAAGCCAGCAGCCGGGGCACGAAACCAACCTCCGTTCGGAACGCGTGGAAGTAGAAACTGACGCCGCCGAACAACGTAGTCAGCCCTAGGAACAGCCATTTCCCTGAGCCGCCGGGCAATCCCAGCGTTTCGAACCGGCAAACAGCGAGCAACAAAATAAACGCACCCATTGCCAGCCGGTAGCGCAACGCTGGCAATCGACAGATACCCGCCAGCGAAAACGACAGCGCAACGCACAACCCCGCTACGGTACCAGTGGCCACGAACGGATATACCTGCATGGGCGAGGCGATGAACTGGCCCGCTACTGTCTGCACCTGCCCCTGAATAGGGTACGTGAGCAACCCGTCGGTGAACTGATACAGCGTGGCAGGCAGGCTAACGAGTTCGTTCAGCACCTCCCAGCGCACTACGTTTTCAAGGCCGCGGTACCCGGCCAGTGCCAGCCAGCCAAGCGATATACCTAATAGAACAAGCCCGACCACGTAAGTAACGCGTTCGGGCTTCGTCCAGATTTTCCAGAATTGTAACGACATATTATATCAACGAAAAACGACCTGCCGAGGCGTATACTGTTGGTGGAAACAGGCGAATCATCCTACCTTGCCCCTGCTGCAAAGCTATCGATCGTTCGCATAGGTTTACCGAGGTCTGTCCAGGTACGTTCGGCTTCGAACTGTTCGGGATAACCGTTCAGGGCTTCGGCAATGTGAACACCATAGTCGGCCTGTTGCGAGAACAATTGGCCAAATCGAAGCAAGGCCAGCGGCATTTCCAGCACGCGCAGTTTGGCCTCGGTATAGCTGGCAACCAGCCGCCGGGCGGCCTCCAGTTGGTTTACCGGTTCGGGACCTTGAATGACGTACTCCTGTAGCTTGCCGGGCTGGGCCAGTTGCAACGCTCTGGCTACCTGCTTTCCGTAATCCCGAGCAGCAATGAACCACGGCTTCACCTCCGACCGACCAAGTACCAGCACCAACGGCCCCATGCGCTGCGTGGTCAACATGGTTTCCATAAAATTCGACGGGTAGAAAAGGCTGTAATCCAGCCCCGATGCCTTGATGAGCGCCACGGCTTCGTGCTTGATTCGAAATACCCACCAGTCAAACCCGTTTGTGCCTTGGTAGCGCATCACTATCGACGACAGGTACATTATCCGTTTCACACCCGCCACTTTCGCTGCCTCCAGCAGATGCCGCAGGCCATCCGATTCAGTATGAAAATCAGATGGTTTTTCGGTTTGCTTCACCGACAGATTCAGGTACGTTGTTTCGCAACCCGCCAGTGCTACGGGTAATGAATCGGGCTGCTGAAGGTCGCCAAAAACAACATCAGCAGTCGGAAAAAGTCGTTTGGCTTCCGCCACATTCCGGGCAATAATGCGCACGGCAAATCCGGCCGTGATAAGCTCACGGGTAACAGGTTGCCCCAGCATGCCAGTGGCTCCGATAATGGTAATGGTCATAAGCTTTACCCGTTACAGTGGCAGCGCAAGAATAAACTCAGTGTACTCGCCGGGCTCAGACCGCACATCAATGGTGCCGCCGTGGCCTTTGGTAATGATGTCGTAGCTGAGGCTCAGGCCAAGGCCGGTTCCCTTGCCGGTGGGTTTGGTGGTGAAGAACGGCTGGAAAATCTTGCTACGCACCTCATCGGGGATACCCGTGCCGTTATCACGTACCCGAATCTGTACCTTATCGCCAACACGAGCTGTCGTTACCGTCACGGTTGGTTTATACGTACCTGATTCCGAGGCGGTGCCGAGCTGGGTACGTTCCTGCACGGCGTAAAAGGCGTTGGTAAACAGGTTCATCAGCACCCGGCCAATATCCTGCGACACGGTAGGCACTGCCGGTAAGTCCGGGTCGAAGTGCGTGACCAGATTCACCTCAAACGCCTTTTCTTTCGCCCGAATGCCGTGGTAGGCCAGTCGCAGGTATTCGTCGGTGAGTGCATTCAGGTCGGTGGGTTCGCGCTGGCCGGTGCTGGTGCGGCTGTGTTGAAGCATCCCCCGAACAATACTGGCCGCCCGTTGCCCGTGATGGCTAATCTTGCCGATATTCTGTTTGATATCGCCCAATATTTCTTTCTCCAAATGCACATCGCGCTCCTCAACGGGCTTTTCCTGTTCTTCTTCCAGTTCCGTGAGCAATTCAACCGACACCTCCGAAAAGTTATTGACGAAGTTGAGCGGGTTCTGAATCTCATGGGCCACGCCGGCAGTCAGTTCACCCAGGCTAGCCAGTTTTTCGCGTTGAATCAGTTGGTCCTGCGTGGTCTTCAAGTCGGTGAGCGACTGGTCGAGGGCGGCGGTTCGTTCGGTAACCAGGTGTTCGAGGGTTTCATTCTGCCGGGCCAGTATCTGCTGTTTTTCCTGCTCCTGCGCCACCGTCCGGGCCGACAACGCTTCTACTTCGCGTAGCTTGTCGGCCAGCGATCGGTAGGTACGTGTGTAATCCTGGACCAGCGAGAGCGACAGGCCAACCGGAATACTAAGCATAGCAATGAAAAACAAGACGAAAATAGGTGCCAGAACCAGATCAAAATCAACATTCAGCAGTTTCGTTTTACTGGCTATTACACCAATAATAGCCACTATAAAGACACCGCCAATGCATAGAATAGCCAGTTTCAATGATTTCCAGGGAAGCCTGGCATCAGCCACCTTGCGCTTACGGCCCACCCAGCTTAACCGGATGTAATCAATGAAGCTTAACAACACACCTATTCCATCGGTGTAGTCAGGCACTGGTCCAATCAGGGCCCGGTATACTAAATCGATGGCTAATAAGGCTACTATAGTGTAGAAGAACCAACCAGCCTGGATTTTCAGGTACTGGTAAACGCCCCACAATAGCAACGCGCAACCCAACCGAAACCCCAGTTTACCACCCAACTCAACCAGTGAATCAATAGTCAGACTGGGCGTAATGTCACTGAAAAAATCGGTCAGGAAAGCCATCGCAAACGCCAGCATTGTCCAGAACAGCGTGCGGTTAATTCGTTGCGCTCGGTTGGCCCGAAAGAAGAGAAAATGCAGGAGACTCAGCGTACTGAAAATACCTGCGCACAGGAAGTCTATACCTATGCCAAACGATTCTGAAAAGTAATAGCTGGTTAGCCCTTCACTGGCCTCGATAACGGATAATTTCATTGGCGGCTCGCCCAGCTCAGCAAAAAAAGTGGGCTCTTTCCGGAAGGCATACCGAATGGCCAATACGTGCTCGCTGGTATCGGCAATGGGCAATGGTATCAGCTGTGTTATCCGTTGCGAGCCGCCTGAATCGATACGAAAGGGAACTAATTTGGTCAGCAGCCGACCATCTAAATAAAACTCCGAACGACCAAACTGATCGACTACCAGATTTACCGGGTTAGTGATCGTCTCCGTATTGGCTTTGATCACCAGCCTGAACCAACCTTTACCGTTATTCCAGAGGCTTTTATTCGCCATGATCGCGTTTTTGGGCGTCATTGTTTTCACCCAATGGCGGTCTGCATAATCCGGCCTGGCCCAGCCTATACTGTCGCCTTCTTTAAATCGCCAGCGTGCCCCGCCCAAATCATTAGTTGCGCTCAACCGGTACGGTTTAATAGCCGAGGTATCCATCGAATTAGACTGGCCGGCTGACACTGAAAACCCGGATTTCCCACCCGACATTTTAACTGTTTGGCCAACAGCACAGTCAGTCAGCAGCAGAAGGCATAGCACGGTAAAGAGTCTCATCATACAGGAAAGATACAGGAGGTAAATGTTAATGTACAATGGATAATGAATAATGTACATCAGTCTCTCACCGCCGCCAACACGCGCTTAATCAACTCGTTTGGGCTACCGTTATGCCAGCGCCACACAATCACGATGTCGTGCTCGGGATCGATCCAGACCGTGTTCGAGCCAGCACCAAGCGCGGCAAAACTGGTTGAGGGCGCGTCGGGCCAGGGCTTTTTCCCGCCCGCTGCGTTACCCGTATTGAGCCACCATAAATAGCCGTAATCCGGGCCAACGGCGTTGCCGGTGGTGGCCTGCTTTACCCAGTCGGCCGAAACGATCTGGCGATCCTGCCAGCGTCCCTTCTGCCCGATCAGATACCCAAACCGGGCCAGATCACGGGCACTGATGCGTAGCCCGCCACCCCAGCGGGTTCCGCCACTCACCGAAGGCATCGGCTTACCCTCTACGTCGGCAATCGCGTTTGGATACGGAATGTACTGCCACGTACCTGACGCCCCGATCGGGTTCATGATTTCGTCGCGAACCACATCGGGCAGGGGCTTTTTCCAGAGGCGTAGCAGCGACAGTGCCATGCGGTTGATGCGCACATCGTTGTATTCGTAGAACGTACCTGGCTTTTGCAGCACACGTGGTTTGCGCTCACCGCGCCCAAAAGCTTCTTTGCCCACAAAATCGCTGTTCTTTCCCCATAGCGTCCCCTCCCATTCGCTCGTTTGCCTGAGGTGGTTTTCCCAGGTTATCGCCCGGTTCTGCTCCGACTCATAGCCGCCATCGTGAATCAGTTTGGCCACCGGCTCATGAATATCCGGGATCAGGCCCCGCTCGTGGCTGATGCCAACCAGCGTTGCCAGCACGCTTTTTGCCACGCTATAAGTCGGATCAACGGCGCGGGTATCGCCCCACTCGGCCACAATGTAGCCGTGACGCAGAATAATCCCGTTCGTCGCCGCCCGGCTGGTAGGCATAGGGCCAAGCAGTTTGCCGAAAATCTCTTCCTGCGTTGAAAAATCGGGCTTCATCTGCGTTGTTTCCTGTGTTTTAGCAAACGCCAACGCCGAATCGAGCAGGGCCGCGTTCATCCCTGCCTTTTCGGGGGCCAGCCGCGCCCAGGTATCGCCCTTCGGCGGAAAATACGGTTTCGACAACGTACCTGGCCGATGGCAGGCAACCACCAGCAACAGGCAGACAATGTAGCTGATACGGGAAACAAACGGGTTCATGATGAAACAAAGTGCAATTAATGATGGACGGTTTTGTGCTGTTGTATTGCTTTGTCGGCTTCGCGCTATGTGCCCTTCAACAGGCCAATGCTATCAAGAAGAAGCCGCACACAGCGGGGGCTGGTGCGGCTTTGGTATGAATGAACAAACGGCAAATCGGGACGATTGCCATCTATTGCTTAGCCAGATTTCCTACCGCAGGTTCCTGACAAATCGCCGCATGGTTTCGCGGTAGATCTGTTCGGTCGCTTCGAGCGGTTGCTGATGACGGAGTAAAGCGCCCAGCATGATAATACCGTGGGAGGTAGCCCACCACTCGAAATACAGACGGCGAATGGCGTCGGATGATTTGGGGATGAACGAGAATATGATCCGGCAAACGATCTCGTTGACCGCCTTTATCTCTTCTGATTCAGCCAGCGGGGCCGTGCAATTGGCACCCTCCAGGTTATACATCACCTGGTAGAGTTCAACCTGCTGCGTGGCGAACTGCCATTGGATTAATGAAATCTCGTAGAGCAGCTTTTCCGGGTCACGATAGAGCTTCACCAGGCGTTCGTACTCGGTGCGCAGGTGACGGAACCCCTCGTTACGAATCTCATCGAGCAGGCTGTCTTTGCTATCGAAATAGTCGTAGACCACAGGGGCGCTGTAATCGATGGCGTCGGCAATTTTGCGGATCGAGACCGCCTGCCAGCCTTCCCGGCGGGCAATGTCTTTGGCGGTGTGGAGAATACCCGCCCGCGTTTGTTCGCGGGTGCGCTGCTTGCGCTCGACTACTTCCATGATAGGTCAGAGTTGTTAACGGTGTTAATCTGGCTGAAAGTTAGCCGATTATCCTGATTAATTCAGAAGCAGAAAATTATTTATAAACTTTTTATCATAAATGCACAATAAAATAATGTCCACTTGTTGCAAAGCGTATACAAGATATGATTTTATAAACGTTAACTAGGCTTTTTCACAGCCAGCACCCAGACGCCTTCATCACCTACCTGGTAACTATCTCCTTCAACGGTGCCATAACAAGCTATTGGTTCAAGATTGGCTTCGTTGAATAGGCGCAGTAGGTCGGCCAGGGTGTAGATGTAGTATTCGGCAGTTCGCTCAACAACCTCCACGCCGGTTTTGCCGCGCCGGTAATACGTCAGGTGCTGGTCGACGCGGGCGGTGAGGGGGTCGTATTGATTCTCGATCAACACCTGTATTGCATCACCAACGGGTAACCAGGCGCGTTCCTGAAAATCGGGCAGGAAACTCTCGGCCACCATCCCCGACTGTGCCAGAAATCGCCCGCCCGGTTCCAGCAGATCGGCAATACGTTGCAGAAAGGCGAGCATCTCAACACGCGGGAAAAAGCTTAGGCTATTTCCCAGACAGTACGCTGCCTGAAACGAGGCGGGTGCCCCCAACGCAGCCGTATCAATGGCCATAAAATCGCCCGCAACGGCCGTCAGGGCCAGTTTCTTCCGGCCAACAGACGCGTTTAACTCAGCAATCGACTCGTCCGAAATATCGATGCCAACCACGTCGGCACCCATTTTCGCCAGGGGCAATGCATGTCGGCCGTAGCCACAGAATACATCGAGCACCCGATCATCGGGGCCGAACTCGAGCGATTCCACGATCCGTTCCAGTTCGAGCTGTGTCTGCTCGTCGGTCTGCGCGGCCTTCCAGGCTTCCTGCGGCAGGCCGGTAAAAAAGTGTGTATACCAGGGCATAGAAGAGAAAGAGTGAAAGAATAGATGAGTGAAAGAGTGAGTAGCCTGGCAACCCTAAACGGTCATTCTAGTTGTCACTCCTTCTCTCATTTACTCGTTTACTCTTTAAGTTAAGCTTGCTTTCACGGCGTTAAAATCAGGTACGTTACCTGCGTTTTCCAGCACTTCGGCGTATTTGATCTGGCCCGTTTCATCGATCACGAAGGCCGCGCGTTTGCTCACCCCTTTCATGTTCATGACGAAGTTTTCGTACAGCGCATCGTACGCCTCCGATACCTCTTTATTGAAGTCAGACAGCAACGGAAAGGGCAGGTTCTGCTCTTCTTTGAACTTGGCCAGCGTAAACGGCGAATCGACCGAAACAGCCAGAATCTCGGCGTTCAGGTTAGTGTATACGTGCAAATTATCGCGCATTTCGCACAACTCGGCCGTACAGACGCTGGTGAACGCCATGGGGAAGAACAGCAGCACTACGTTTTTACCCGCATAATCGCTGAGCGAAACAGGTTTATTTTCCGATGAGAAAAGCGTGAAGGCGGGGGCCGGTTGGCCAATTGATAGAGCCATGATGATGGAGTTGATTACGCATTGATTTAACCGTGCAAAGGTAGTCGCAAACACCTTGGCACCGGGCGCTGTAACACGGACTTCAGTCCGTTTTTATACGCCACAAAAACGGACTGAAGTCCGTGTTACGGGGTGGGCGCAGAGGTGTTTGCCGGACTTCCGTATGTTTGCAGCCTGATTCCCGGCCATCTGAAAGCCGATTTAGACGAAACAGTCGTTATGCAAACATTATGGGGTATTGATCTTGGCGGGACCAAGATCGAAGGTGTCATTCTTTCATCGCCCTCGCCCGAGGCCGTCGTTATCCGCAAACGGATCGACACCGAAGCGCATCTGGGCTACGAACACATTGTGAGCCGGATCAAACTGCTGGTCGATCAGTTGCGGGCCGAGACGGGCTACGTACCTGACCACATCGGTTTTGCCACCCCCGGCACGCTCGACCCCGGCACGCAGACAATGAAAAACTGCAACACCACCTGCCTCAACGGCATGCCCCTGAAACAGGCCCTGACCGAGCAATTGAACGTACCTGTTTCGCTGGCCAACGATGCAAATTGCTTTGCACTGGCCGAGGCTACGCTGGGTGCGGTACCGGGCGTTGTACCCAATTTTCAGATGATGTTTGGCGTCATTATGGGCACCGGCGTTGGCGGCGGCGTAGTCGTACGCGGCCTCGACGGGCGGCCCTTCGTCATCAACGGACTCCACGGCATTGGGGGCGAATGGGGCCATAACATTCTGGAAGAGAACGGGCATGCCTGTTACTGCGGCAAGAGCGGCTGCAATGAACAGGTGCTGGCGGGTCCGGCGCTCCAACGGTTTTATCTCGAGCAGAGCGGCGAAAAACGGACGATGAAGGAGATTGTCGAACGCCACCGCGCCGGCACTGACCCGGTGGCTTCGCTCACGATGGAACGCATGCTGGACTACTATGGCCGGTCTATCTCAACGCTCATCAACGTGCTCGACCCGGACGTGATCGTGCTTGGTGGCGGCGTAGGCAACATCGACGAATTGTATACGGAAGGTTATGAGCGGATCAGGAAATATATTTTCAACAATGGAGTCGTCAAAACACCGATTATCCGCCCCAAACTTGGCGACAGTGCCGGTGTTTTCGGTGCAGCGATGCTGTGAAATGACGTTTGTGGTTTAAGGTTAGTGGTTGTGCTGCTAGTTAACCGACTAGTAACGCAACCACAAACCTTAAACACTATTTACATTCTTACATCAATCGTTGCTGTATCGTCTTCGCCATTGGTATACCCGTTATCCGGCGTACTGTCTGGATCAGGTACGTTACTGCTGGCTACCTGTGCCTTGATCTGCTGTAAGCCGCTACCCGCCACCCGAACCACCACCGGAAGCTGTATTCTCGTATTCGGCAACAAATCAATCAACGGTTGCAGGGTGTATTCGTTAGGCGTACCTGTAGAATTCCAGCCTGGCGTGACCAGTTGCCAACCCGTGGGCAGGAGTAGTTTCGGCCTTATACCCGGTGCCCTGGCTCCTCCCTGATTAGTCAGCTTGAGAGTTATTGTAGCTAGTTCGCCAAGCTTTGGCAGGCGGGTATTACTGTCTATTCCCAGACTCAAATCAGCTTTGTCAGGATCGCCTGGAGGTTCATTCGATATCACTGCTGGTAATATTCGTTGATTCGGGTTGGGTGAATAAAACACTGGCCCGCCTGCATCTTGGGTACGTATATCCACCTGAGCGGCATCATCTTCCCCATCGGCATAGCCCGTATCTGGTTCGCTGTCACGATCAGACCGACCAGCCTCAGTAACTTCAGCGGCATTGATAAATCGCCCTGGCTTGCTCACCCTGGTACGGAAACGAAACGTGTGCGATTTAGCTGGTGCCAGCCTCGTATTGATGTTTACGCCACCGGAAAAGTTTAACTCCCAACGGGAATGCGGACTATCAACAAACGACAAACCTGCTGGTAGTCTGTCTATTACCTTGACAGATACCGAGTCTGCTCCATCATTACGCAATGTAAGCGCGTACGTAACCAGGTCGCCTACTTTTGGTGTGCGGTTATCTACAGACATGGCCAGCGAGTAGTCTACCGGTGATTGAACGATAAACTGTTGATACGAAGTAAAGTCCGACACCTTATTCTCATCACAGTGAATACGTACCTGGGCTTCGTAGGCTTTCTCAGGAATAAGATTAGTGAGATCGCAAATGAAGTTACCACCTTTTGAACTAGCTGGTGTTGTGAGAGAAGTGGCAGTGGGTGCGTCTGCTATGCGCCATACAACGTCGTAGCGCGTACCTGCGGGTGCATAACTGTAACTGGTTATCCGCACTCCCGTTGACGAAATATCCCGTATAGAAATACCGTATGGCGAATTACAGGCCGCCGCAAACGTAGATGAGACAGAGTAGGAGGTTCCTTGCCCATCATCACAAATCGTTTGTACCTGCCATTCATACATAGCACCGTTGCTAAGCCCAGTCAAGCTGTATTGTCCGGCGGTAGTAGGAGTACCATAAATCCACTCTGTGCGGGACACATCACGCCAGCGTACCCGTTGCTGATACGTGGCAGTGATAGTAACCCACTCGACCAGTGCCCCTATTGATGTCACGCCTAATACCCGCAGCTTTGAAGGTGCTGCACAGCCGGTTGTAAACGAACGTACCTCGCTTGTAGTAAAAACACCCGCATTGCATGTATTTATGACTCGCCATTCATAACTAGAGCCCGAAGCCAGTTCATCGAGTATCAGTGTATTTTGCGAACCAGCAGGCATTGATGACCATGCTACGGACTGCGCTTTTCGATATTGAACACTATATATTCCGTCGGGTAGAGCGCTCCAGCTCAATCCTGCTGCTGTTGGTTCAATTGCATAAACGGCCAAACCAGTTGGAACGGGACAGGGTTCTGTCCTGAAGGTTTGACTGTCACCGACACTAGTTGTGCTATTCGCACATGCCAGGGCTAACCGCCATTCATAATCTGTATCTGAAAGTAGTGTTGTTATAACCAGATTACCGTCTGTACCAGCGTATTCGTCCCACACCGACGTTCCCTTGGGACGCAGTTGCACTGTGTAGGTTTCCTGCGAATATCCACCGTACCAGGCTAGCTCGGCGGATGCAGGTCCATATACGCGGCTGCTTAACAACGTCGGTAGTGAGCAGTTTTCTGTGGTGAATTGCCGGGGCTCGGTAAACGCGGTTTTTGTTCCGTCCGCACAAACAGTACGTATCTGCCAGCTATAGGTTGTACCTGCTGCTAATCCCTTCAGACTGTACCCGTCTCCATAGTGATTCTGAGGTTCCAGCTCAATGCCAGCAGTTGTTTGTGAGGTCGGTGCGCCAACAGCTTGCCAAACTATATCGTAGCGCGTACTTCCTTCAATACCATTCCAGTTGAGGTTGGCAAACGTGCTGCCGATTGCCTGTTCCAAAGCACCCGTAGGCGCTTCACAGGCCGTTATGAAGGTTAGAGACGATGTAGAGCTACTTCGATACGTATCGTCGCAACTTGTTTGCACTTGCCATTCGTAGGCTGTTGCAGGAGCAAGACCAATGATACTAAATGGCCGGGCGGCATTTTGTCGTTGACTCCAGGTAGTGCTGCCCACAGCCCGCCAACGAGCGGTATAACTATAGGAATAGCTTCCGTCCCAGGAAACCAACGCTCCAGTACTTGAGCGAGCCAGTATAGTTGGATTTGCCGGAGGCACACATTGGGTGACAAACGAACGGATTAAACTTACTGCCGTACTTGCGTCAGGACAGGTGGCGATGACCCGCCATTCGTAGGTTGTCTGATTGGTTAGGCCATATACATCAGCGTACTGATTAGTTTTGGCTGCAATAGTAGTCCAGTCAGTATTGCTCTGCTGTCGGTACTGTATGGTGCTTAGCTGACCCGTATTTACAGACCAATACAACGATACTGACGTTGGATAGATAGTATATTCTACCAGACTGGACGGCGCCACACAAATGCCTTGTCCATTTTTCAGAGGCTCCTGTTGACTTGAAACCCTCTCTAATGAATCGGGCAGAATGCTGTTTACAGCTATTTTAGAGGGAAGGCAACCAGAATGTGCCGCAAAAAGTTGACTGGATAATAGAAGAAAAATAAACGGTAAACAGTGTTTCATAAAAAGGTAAGCAGAAAAGTAGCAGGTAAATATATACTTATTAACCGCTCTGACCTTGCCTTCTATTTAACTGTGTAACTTCGCAAAGACAGGCTCTCAACTTTAGCAGGCCTATTGCATCGCGCTATCAACAAACAGATTTTACTCTTAATTTATGATGATGAGTACACGCTATCAGGTTGCCATTAGTTGGTTCATAATTACCTGTTCGTTAGCCTGTTCGCCGGAGAAAAAGACAGAGCAAAATAACGCTGACTCAACGGTTAGCTTTGATAAAGTGGCAGCCGAGTCGGCGGCGGTGCTGAATCAGTTGCACAATGCGGCCCGCGAAATCAACAGTGCCTGCCCCGTGCAGATTGACCCGGCCACGCGGCTGGATAGCGCCCAGGTGCTATCGGAGGCCGCCTTGCAGTTTAACTACACGTTGATTACCGCCAGCCGCGACGACATTGATCTTCAACAACTCGAAGTCACCACAAAGCCAGCCCTGATCGAATCGGTGAAGACCAACAGCGCCATGAACGACTTGCGCGACCATAGCATCACGATGGTGTATAACTACCGCGACCGGAATGGCGAATACCTGCTGAAAATTCCCGTCACCCCAACCGACTACGCCCGATAATTCCGACTTGCGGGACAGGCTGTACCCAAACACTATCAGCCCCGCTTTTTAGCCTGGCCCGGTGGCAGACCGCCATACCGGCCATTTTTGTACCAGCCTTTATGCTTGCCGTTGTCGTGGGGACGGTTGGGCCTATCATTGACCAAAACGGGCCGTGGAGCACAGGCGACAAACAGCACAGAGAGCAAAAAGCTATAGATGACTATGCGTTTCATACGTTGACTGTCTTTCAATCAATAACGTACCTGGCCGTTTATGGCGTATAAACATGACTTGGCGCCACGCCTGATAAACAAAAAAACCCCTCTGCTTTTTGGAGGGTTTTTTTTGTTTAGAGATGAGACTAGGTAAACGTTCCTATCCTCCTTTTTTGTGCAGCTTCTCGTTGGCGTGTGTTGCTTTTGCGAGTTAGGCTTCGCGCTTGTGGCCCTGAGCGGAGTCAAAGGGCCACAAGCGCGAAGCCTAACTCCAAAACAATCTGCGACACTACTCTGCGGCAGCTTTTGCTAGAACAAATACCGGACACCAAACTGAAACTGGCGGGGTGCACCGGCATTGCGCTGCACAATACCACTACCAGCCGCCCCAACCTGAATCTGGTTACTCTGCGTGGCGTTGTTCGAGTAACCACTGAGGTTATTGGTATTCAACACGTTGAAAATGTCCGCCCGGATTTCGATACGCTGTCCGGTCTGTGCGTTTATAGGTACGTTGTACTGGGCACTCAGGTCCACCACTTTCGACCAGGGAAGCCGGTCTGAGTTGCGGCTTTCGCCCGGCTGACGGTCGGAGTTGCCTACATACGCATCGCCGAAGGCACTGCCATCGCCATTCAGGTCATTGGTAGTTAGCGGCTGGCCGTTGCTGCCCAGAATCGGCTGATTCTGCGCGTTGACGATCACGAACTTCGAGGCGTTGGGAATGCGGTTGATGGGTTGACCACTCTGGATGAGGGCGGCGGCGGTAAGCGTAAACTGCTGCCCCGCGTAATAGGTAAAAATTCCGTTGATAATGTGCGTTCGGTCGTTGATGCTCGGTGCCCATTCGGCCGCGAAATTATTAGCGTCCATCGCCCGGAAGTTCACGTCTTCCGTATCGTTATACAGCCGCGACAGCGTGTAAATCAACCGGTACGCGTACGGGCTACTGCCCCGGTTCTTTTGCAGATTCAGACTCAGGGCCGTGTAGCGTGAGCGACCCGCATCTTCCGTCATCACCACGCTCTGGGCAGCACCTGCCAACGGCTGTCCGTTCAACACACCCGCTCCGCCTACGATGGGCAACGGGCGCGAGGCATTGGCCACATCCGACGAACGGGCGGTTCCGTTTTGGGCGCTGATCGTATAATCGTACGGAGCCGGGGCGTTCAGGTTGCGGGTGCGGAACAGGTTGTACGACTCGTTGTATACGGCGTCGGCATAAATCAGCACGTCGTCGTTGACCTGGTATTGATACCCCAGCGTGCTCTGAATCGTGTACGGGCTCTGGTAACCGTTGGGGTTCAGAATCCGCCGCTCGCCGCTGAACAGGTTCCGCTGGCCGGCAAACGACGAAGCAGGTGGTCCCTGCAAATACCGGATCGGTACGCCCGCGTTGTTGCTGCCCCCCACGGTCAGGTTGCCGTCGAACGTAACCCGGTTGATATCCGTGTTGGCGGGCAGAATTCCCTTGTCGATGAAGTACTGCAGCTCGCGTTTGAAATCAGTGCTGGTGTTGTTCTGCTGCAATGCGTCGCTGTAGATCGTGTACAGGATTTTGTCGTAGAAAACACCGACGCCACCCCGCACCGACGACCGGCTGCTGGCTTTGTAGTTGAAGCTGAACCGGGGTGCAATGTTGTTGAAATCGCCACTGGCGGCACCACCTTTAGTCAGGTTATCGTAGTCGTAACGTACCCCCAAGGTCAGGTTGAGGCGCGACGAAGCAGCCCATTGGTCTTCAACGTACCCGGTCACAATGTTTTGCGTGGTACCAAACGAAGCGGGCCGCAGCTCGACCGAATAACCCAGCACCTGCGCATCGGCGGGAATATCGGTCACGTTCAGGTTACTGCCCAGTCGCCGTTCCTGTAGCGACGCGAGTTGAGCGGCCGTCAGCCGAACGGTGTAGCTCCCATTTGGATTGCCGCCGCCAAACAGTTGGTGCCGCGCCGAAATGAGTTCAGCACCCGCCCGAATGGTGTGGTCGCCCCGGTAAAATGAGAATTTCTGCTGGATCTGAAACGTGTTTTCGTGCGAGTCGAACAAATAGCCGGGATGGCCGAGGTAAGCAATGCCTACGCCGGTTGGGTCCTGCACGGTCACGTCCGGGCTATTAGCATCTACGGGGCGGGCGTAATTCCAGCGGAAGCTGCTGTATTGCAGGTTGGTTTCCGACGCAAAACGCGCGGTCGAGTACGTGTTGCGCGACGCGATCAGCAGTGAGTTACGATCCTGCGCGTTGGCCGCCGACGGAAACGCAATGCCCCCCGTGAGGCCACCCGCCTGCCGACCAATAGCCACCTGCCCCACGTTCACCCGCAGCGATGATTTGAATCGATCCGTCCAGAACTGGTCGATTTTTCCCGATATGTAGGTAAAGCGGTTGGTGCCCCGAATAGTCTCGTTCACCCCCAGTTGCGGGGCCGTCAGCAGATTGTCTTTGATGTCGGTCGTGTGTTCAACGTTCAGGTAGTAGAACGTCTTGTTCTTCACCAGCGCACCGCCAATGCCAAAACCGGCCTGATACCGCTGGAAGCCTTCTTTTACCTGGTTGCCCGACAGATCACGGAGGGGATAGCTTGTTTGCGCGTCGATGGCCGAACCGGGGCGGGTCAGAAAAAACACTTCGCCCGTCGTGTTGTTGCTCCCCGATTTGCTGGTGATGTTGATGATGCCGTTGCCGGTGTTGCCAAACTCAACCGAGTAATTGTTGGTCAGCACCGACACGTTGCGGGTAAAGCCAACAGGAATGGCGAATTTCTGCCCACCCAGAAACCGCTCGTTATTATCCATACCATCAATCAGGTAGTTGTTGAACAGACCGTTGGCCCCGTTGATGCTCACGTTTGGTGCTTCGGGGAAGAAACCCGTGGCCTGACTTACGTTGGGGAGCCGGTACAGTACCCGCGTAATGTCGCGTCCCTCAACGGGTAGCTCCTCCACCTGTTTGATCGTCAGTTGAGAAGCCACTTCGGCGTTGATCGTATTGATCTGCGTAGTACTCCGACCACGTACCTGGACTTCCTTCAGGTTTACCTCGCGTTTCGAGGGCAGTTGCAGCGATACGCTCTGCCGGGAGTTGGCCCGTAACACAATGTTTTCGGCGGCACTTTCCAGGTACGTTGCATCTTCTTTCGTAAACACCCGGTAGATACCGTTCAGCGACAGCGACCCAAACGTGACCTGGCCGTTATTGTTGGTTACCGCCTGACTATTGACGCCAATCGAGGGGTTCTCCAGATAAACCGTAATACCGGCAATAGCCTGTTGCCGGGTTAATTCGCGCACCGACACGGTCATATCCGTTACCTGAGCCAGCGCAGTAAGTGTAGCCATTCCCCACAGGAGAATACTGAGTAGAGTTATTTTTTTCATAAAAGATGAATGTTCCGACCGTAAAGCGGGGGAAGTGAGAAATGAAATCTGGTTATTGGTTACTGGTTATTGGTCATTAGTTGATCAGTAGCTGATTAACCAGTAACCAATAACTAACAACCAGTGACCACAACCGGTGGAGCCCTTAGCCCTGAAGGAGCGATTGAACGTTGGTAAGGGGTACTTGTGTGGACAGGCGGAGAGCCTATTGTTGCCGGGCAAAGTGCCTCGGCTAGTTGATAGAGCCAGGTACGCAGACCCGTTGCCTGACTCAACTGCGTATCGGCAAGCACATTCCAGTCGGCATGGCTGGCAGATAGTAGTGCTGTTTGTTGGCCTCGCTCACGAAGGTAGCCGATCAGGTCGGTGGCCAGCGTAGCCGTTTGCCAGGACAGGTCGATCAGTGCTGCTTCGCTTGTCAGCGAAGCCCGGTTGAACCCCGTCAGGTAGACGCCGCCCCGTTTGTCGGTCCCGATCGGTATAGACCCGGACTGTAGCAAACCGGCGGCTTCGGTCAAATCAGCCGGGCGCAGGGCGGGGCAATCATTGCCAATACAGATCACGGAGTCATAGCCCAGGTCGAGCACCGCTTTCGCCGCTTGCTGAAGTTGCTCACCGAACGTACCTGACAGGTGAGCCGATATTTTATGCGAAATAAAACCGGGTAGACCAGCCGACCGGATTTTGGCGAATGTCAGCCGTTCCAGCGATTGCCACACCCGTTGGTCGCGCACCACAGAGCCAGTCATCGACTTGCGACGGGCTTCCTGTGTCGACGACAGGGAGAAAAGTAGAACCGCAACTGAACCCGCAGGCATCCGCATAAGTCGGAAAGGTACTCTATGATTAGGTGAGTAAAAGGCGACAAGCCCTATTTGGCTGCAATTTCCTGTGAACAAAGCATACTATTTACATCTACGGCAAAAAATACACCCCGGATTCCATAAGGCGTTGAGTAAACCACACCCTATATTGCCACTAGAATAACAGTCAACGTATATACTTAACAGTTTGGTGATTTGGCACTTTATCCTGGGCGTGTATATTTGAGACCGTTTGCTCAATATGTTTGTGTTAGCTACTTTTCTTTTTGTTATTATACGACAAATAGTGAACTCACTAAAATTCTATCAGTGAGTTCTTTATCCGTCCGTTAGCCCATTACCCAGTGGAGCCACATTCCCTTGTGGAGTAGCTCTTTATTGGTCAATTGGCCCCATTCCTCTTCTCATGAAAGTTTCCCCGGCAGAGCCTTTTCAAGTTGTTTACTCCTTACTCGAACACGAATATCTGGGTTATTTAATCGAAGCATTCGTGGTTCGGCTAAATGGCAAAGGGGAACTGACGCTCCAGACCCAAAGCCTTTCCCCACAGAATGTCCGCGAATTCTCGGCGGGGCTGGATGAACGCGATTTTGAACTGGTTCGGCTCACCGATTATATCTGTCAGGATACGCTGCTCCGGCGATTTAATACCAAGAAATGGTCGGCGGTCGATTTCTTTCTGCGCGTATACGATCCGCAGAAGGGCGACAAGGTCATGCAGGAAGCTATTGCCGATTATGTGCAACGAACAAAAGCACAGATTCTGCCCTTGCTGGCCGGAAAGCCCCTTTTTCTGATGACCCACGACGGTGATCCCGTCGGCGATGCAGTTACGTACATGCCCGAACCGGCCCGGGTGTACTTTCATTTTGTGCGGAACGACGAGGCCACGCATTACTTCCCGATTATTCGCTATCCGCTTGGCAGGGAACAGGTAAAACCCGGCGAATCAGCTACGGAACGTGTTGATTTTCAACATCGTAATGCTATGCTCCTTTGCGATGACCCAGCCTGGTTGCTGGTCAACAACAAGTTGTACCATTTTGCCAAACTGTCGAAAAACGAACTCTCGGCGGGCATTGATGTCGATGGCAAAAAGTTGCGGCCCTTTCTCAACAAGCAGCACATTGTGGTTCCTAAAAGTATGGAAGCCCAGTACTACGAGCGGTTCATTGTTCCTCTGATTGCCCAATACGACGTCTTTGCCAAAGGGTTCGAGATTCGCTCGACGGCGCTTGACCCCATTCCGGTCCTTACCCTTTCGGAGCAGGCGAGCAGCCACCAACGCGAACGGATGGCCACTTCCACAACGCTGTTTAGCGATACGCTGGTTGCCGATGACGACGACGCCGGCAGCAACGAAGTGGTGCTGGACTTATCTTTCCAGTACGGTGACTTCACCTTCCGGTTCAACAGTTTCGCCAACTCGTCGAACGTGAGCCTCGAAAAAGTGGGCGACGAGTACGTATTCCACAAAATAAAGCGCGAGCTTAAAGCCGAGCGAAATCGGTTTGTACAGCTCCGCGATCAGGGACTCGACTTGCGAAACGGGCAGTTGGAGTTACCCAAATCAAAGGCCTTCACCTGGCTGTCGGAGAACCGGGACATGCTCAGCGAAGCTGGCTTCCAGGTACGTCAGAACGCCAGCGATACACGCCGTTATTTTCTCGGCTATTCGAGTTTAGATATTTCGATCCGCGAAAGCCGCGACTGGTTCGACATTCACGCCAAGGTACGCTTCGGCGATTTCGAGATTCCGTTTCTCCGCCTGCGGTCGCTGATTCTGGCCCAAAAACGGGAGTTTACGCTACCTAATGGCGAGATCGCCGTTATTCCGGAGGCCTGGTTCGTCAAGTACGCCGAACTGGTTGGCTTCATGGAACACCCGCCCGCCGACGACACAGAAGCCCCGTCTGAACGGCTGGTTTTGCAAAAGCATCACCTGGCGCTGGTGCAGGAACTGGATAACGAATCGCTGGCCGAAACCGTCATCAGTCGGCGGCTGGAAGGGCTGCGCGAGTTCGAGCGCATCGACGAGTTTCCGTTGCCAACTGGCTTTAAGGGCACGCTGCGGCCTTACCAAAAAGCAGGTTACGACTGGATAAACTTCCTGCGACAATACCACTTTGGCGGTTGCCTGGCCGACGATATGGGCCTCGGCAAAACCGTGATGACGCTGGCGCTGTTGCAGGGGCGTAAGGAAGCCGCCAGCCGTGATGACACCGCCGTATCGCGGCCCGCACCGACGTTGCTGGTTATGCCTACCTCGCTCATCTATAACTGGGAACTGGAAGCGCGCCGCTTCACGCCCGACCTGCGCGTGCTCGTATATACAGGTACGTATCGCGACAAAAACACGGCTCAGTTCAACGATTATGATCTGATTCTGACCTCCTACGGTATTGTGAGGATCGACATTGAGCTGCTCAAAAATTACCGGTTCGACTACGTGATCATGGACGAATCGCAGGCGATCAAGAATCCCAATTCACACATTACGCGGGCAGTGATGCAGCTCAATTCAGCGCACCGGCTGATTCTGACGGGTACACCGCTGGAAAACAGCACGATGGACCTGTGGACGCAGATGACTTTCATCAATCCCGGTTTGCTGGGCAGCCAGTCGTTTTTCAGGAATACCTACCAGATTCCGATCGAGAAGCGGGGCGACGATCAGAAAATGCAGAAGCTCTACGGGCTGATCAAACCATTTATGCTGCGCCGGAACAAAAAGCAGGTGGCGACCGACTTGCCCGCTAAAGTGGAAACGGTGCTGTATTGCGAGATGACACCCGAACAGGCTACGACCTACGAAGAAGCCAAATCGTATTACCGCAACCTGATTCTGGACCATATCGAGAAGGATGGTCTCGCCAAATCGCAGATGGTGGTGTTGCAGGGCCTGACCAAACTACGGCAGATTGCCAACCACCCGCGCCTGGTCGATGCCAGCTACGAAGGTGACTCCGGCAAGCTCGACGATGTGCGGATGCGACTGGAGATTGCGCTCAACGAAGGTCATAAAATTTTGATATTCAGCCAGTTCATTAAACACCTGGCGGTTATTAAACAGTATCTGAAAGAGAAGAAAATCACCTACGCCTACCTCGACGGGTCGAGCACCGACCGCCCCGAACAGGTCGCCCGTTTCCAGACCGACGAGACGGTGCAGCTCTTCCTGATTTCATTGAAAGCCGGAGGGCTGGGCCACAACCTGACCGCCGCCGACTACGTTTTTTTGCTCGATCCGTGGTGGAACCCCGCCATTGAAGCGCAGGCCATTGATCGGGCGCACCGCATTGGGCAACAGAAGCCGGTCTTTACTTATAAGTTCATTACCAAGAACAGCGTGGAAGAGAAAATTCTGGCCCTGCAACGCAACAAACAACGCCTCGCCAGCGAACTTGTTGCCACCGAAGAAGGCTTCATGAAGTCGCTGACGAAAGAAGACGTACTGGTGCTGCTGGATTAGTTTTTCACTGGTTCTACGCAAACAGTTACGCCATATCCCGGCGATGTGGCGTAACCAGGCTAGCTACTACACTTGGCTACTCACTGGACACTGTACCATCCAGCGCGAGCTTTTCGTTGGCAAAAATAAGTTCGCGGATGCGGTGCGCCCGGTCCAGGGCTTCGGCAGACTGCGTCCGATACTTTTCAGCGGCGTCGGTCTGCCCGCCCTGCTCCAGTTGATCGGCGGCCTGATTGAGCAGTATAACACTTTCTTCCAGCCCCCGAACCGACTTCCACATCGTATCTTCGATGGATTTAGTTACGTCGGCCAGCAGGGTACTTGCCGTATACGAATGTCCCGTATGACACCGATACCGGATGAGGTGGCCCTCGCGGAAGCTAACGAGCGTGCCACTGCATTCGGGGCAGGTCAACGGCGTCAGGTCACCCATCGATAAAATACCCCGATCGAACGGACTGACCTGGGTAGCCGCAGCTACCTCGACTTCGGTTCTGATACGATTCAGTTCATTTTCCACAAGCGTAGGGTCCAGAGAAGTGTCTAAACGAGAATCTGCGGGTTCGGGCGCTGTTTCATGCGTCAGTTGGGCCAGTAACTGAGCCACATTGGCAAGTGGCACAACGTGGTCAACGTTAACGTATTCGAGCACGCTTTCAGGCATACTGGAATACAGCGCATCGTCGGGCTGTTGCACAATACCTACACCGCCCAACCGGTTGATCGTCCACATGCCAGAGGTGCCATCGTTGAGCAGGCCCGTCAGCACCACGCCAATAACACGAGTACCAAAACTATAGGCCGCCGACCGGAACAAGGCATCAATTGATGGGCGAAATCTGTTTTCTTTGGGGCCTTTTCTGACCAATATATGACCAAGACTCGCCGGAATTGCATGACCGTGACCCAGGGATTCAAAGTCAGCGTTCTTTTCAATCAACAAGTGGTGATCGGGCGGGGCAATATAGATACACCCCGGCTTAATTGCCTCACCATCATACGGATGCCGGGCATCGAGTGGCCCACACCGACCCAGAATAGCCGGCATTAAGCTGGTTGAATAAGGTGCCAGATGCTGCACAATAAAAATCGAGCCGGGGAAATCGGCCGGTAATTGACTGACCAGTTTCTGAAGAGCATATACGCCGCCCGCCGATGAGCCAATGACCACAATATCTCGTTTCGCCATACAACTAATAATATCGTCTACCCAAAATCGTAGCCCTGATGTCTAGCCCATAAACATACATCAGTAGACACCGGACAAACGAATTTTCGTCACATTTAGCTAGTTAATTGTCTAATATTTATCCATCGAATTAATAGATTTACAAAATCGGTAATTTAACTAATTGCCGTCTATCACGTCGACATGCACAACGACACACTGTCAGATACCACTACTCCGCTGGAAGGTCATACGCCTGTTGTGGCTATAGGCGGATCGGCGGGCGGGCAGGAAGCTGTAACCGAATTACTGCATCACCTATCGCCCACGACAGGCTTTGCCTTTGTTTATATTCAACACCTGAGCCCCAGCCATGAAAGTAATCTGACTGATATTCTGAGTCATGCTACGTCTATGCCCGTGGTGGAGGCAGACCACCTGATGCCCATCCGGCCAAACCATGTCTACATTATTCCACCCAACCAGGAGATGGAACTTCAGGACAACGTATTGAGCCTGATGCCACGCAGACGGAACATGCACATGCCGATAGACCGGTTTTTCACGTCCCTGTCGGAAGGGCAAAAAACCGGGGCAATTGCCATTTTACTGTCGGGCATGGCCACCGACGGCACCCTTGGGCTAAAAGCTGTTAAAGTAGCTGGCGGTATCACCCTGGCGCAGGATACTACAGCCCTGTTTCAAACCATACCTAAAGTCGCTATTGCCGAAGGTGTGGTTGATCTGGTGCTGCCGCCTCAGGCAATGGCCGACGAACTGCTGCGGTTAAGCCAGCACGCCGATGCCCTGCGGTTGACGATCGACGACGATGACCTTGACGTGGAAGAGGAAGAAGAGTCTGCTAGAGACCAGAACCTAACCAGGAAGGACTCCAACAATGACGAAGACCTTCGGCCCATCATTCAGCTCATTCACCGGTCGATTGGCGTCGATTTCAGCCAGTATAAAATCACGACGATCCGGCGGCGCATCATCCGGCGGATGCTGCTGTATAAACTCGATAACCTGGCCGATTATACCCAGTATCTGAAAGAGCATCCCGTCGAAGCCAGAGTACTCTACAACGACCTGCTGATCAACGTCACGTCGTTCTTCCGCGATAGCGAAGCCATGACGTATATGGGTAAGGTGCTACTGCCCCAGTTGGTTAAAAATATGTCGGCACGGGAGCCGCTGCGCATCTGGGTGCCCGCCTGTTCTACGGGCCAGGAAGCGTATTCGCTCGCTATGCTGTTACTCGAAACCATCGGTGATGACGTTGCCAGCCCGCCCATTCATATTTTCGCAACCGACCTCAGCGAACCGGCTATCGCCAAAGCGCGGCAGGGCACGTATACAAAAAGCGAGGTGATCGACATATCGCCGGAACGGTTACAGCGCTTCTTTATCAAAATAGATGACCAATACCGTATCCACAAAACCATCCGCGATCTGTGCGTGTTTGCACCTCATAACCTCTTTAAAGATCCACCTTTTTCCAGGCTCGATCTGATAAGTTGTCGTAATCTGTTAATTTATTTGAACAACGGATTGCAGCGGAAAGCCTTCTCGACCTTCCATTACGCCTTGAAACCAACCGGGTATCTGCTGCTGGGAAAATCGGAGACAGTCAATAACTCAACCGCTTTATTCACGGCGGTTGAGAAAAATTTCCGGGTGTATTCCCGCCGAAATGACAGCAACAACATCCCACCCGGCCAGATCTCATTTGGCCGAAACGGCGATCGCATTAGCCCAAACCGGGTTCAAACCGGACGGACGGACAATACGGACACTATGGATAAGAAAGGCTATTCGCCTAAAAGCGTCGGCAATGATCTCAATAAGCTGGTCGACAACCTGTTACTGAATCAGTACGTACCTGCATCAGTAGTGGTTGACCAGGAACTTGAGATTCTCCAGTTTCGGGGATCAACGGGTTTGTTTCTGGAGCCCGCCCCCGGCAAAGCCAGTTTGAACCTGCTTAAAATGGCCCGGCCACCGTTGGCTTTTGAATTGCGCAATGCCGTTCATAAAGCCCATAAATCAGGCCAGAGCGTTCGCAAATCGGGTCTGACACTCAACGTAAACGGCCATCCACATCAGGTTGCCATCGAAACTGTGCCGTTGACGGGCGAAGGAGAAACCCGCCTGTTTCTGGTCCTGTTTGCTGAAGAGGTGATCGTGGCATCGCCCGAAAGTGACGCAGAAGGTGTACGCAATACCCGAATCCGGCAACTGGAAGACGAACTCTCGCTGTTGCGGGAAGACATGCACTCGATCATTGAAGAGAAGGAAGCTTCCAATGAAGAATTGCAATCGGCCAATGAAGAGATTGTGAGCAGCAACGAAGAGTTGCAGAGCATCAACGAAGAACTCGAAACCAGCAAGGAAGAAATCGAGTCGACCAATGAAGAACTGCTGACGATCAACCAGGAACTGCAACTACGCAATGATCAGCTAACGGAAGCATATGGGTACGCCGAAGCTATTTTCGATACCATCTGCGAAGCCACGATTGTGCTTGATAAAGATCTGAGCGTGAAATCGGCCAATCAGGCCTTTTACTCCATCTTCCGGGTCAATCGAGAAGAAACCGAAGGGAAACTCCTGTATGAACTCGGCAACCGACAGTGGGATATTCCCCAGTTGCGGCAGTTGCTGAGCAGTGTCATCACCCAGAATGCCAACATACAGTCGTATGAAGTAATTCATACGTTTCCCGGAATAGGGGAGAAGGTCATGCGGCTCAACGCCCGTAAGGTGGTGCAATACCAGCGGCAGGAGGCCGTTCTGCTGGCCATTGAAGACATCAGCGACCACCGCCGGGCCCAACGCCTGCTGGAAGAACGCCAGGCCTGGTTCCGTGATCTGATGGACAATGCCCCTACCCTGGTCTGGGTGGCTTCGCCCGACGCCTTGTTTAGTTTCGTGAACCGGGCCTGGCTGGAGTTTACCGGCACAGCAGTAGACGAAGTGATGGGGCAATCGCTGGCCCTGAACGTTCACCCCGACGACCACGACGCCTACCTGGCTACCTACGCCACCAACTTTCTGCGCCGGCAGCCTTTCAATACGGAGTTCCGGCTACAACGGCAAGATGGCGAGTACCGCTGGATGCTTACCAACGCCCGGCCCCAATACAGTAGCGATGGCAGTTTCATTGGCTACATTGGCACCAGTCAGGAGATTCACCTGCAAAAAACGCTAAACCAGGAACTGGACATGCGGGTGCAGCAACGTACCCGGCAGTGGGCCGACGCCAACGCCCGGCTCGAACAGGCAAACCGCGAGCTACAACAAACCGCCGATCGCCTGCAAAGCGTACTCAACGGTATTCCGGCCAGTATTACGATGCTGGAAGTTGTTCGCAACGAAGACGGCGAACCAGTCGATTTCAGAACGTCGGCCTTTAACGAAGCAGCACTGGCTATGACCGGGCAATCGGCCGGGGATATCATGGCCCGAACCTTACTGGAGGCGCATCCCGATTTTAAAAGCAACGGCCTCTTCGATAAGTATGTGCAGGTGCTGAACACCGGCGATTCAGTATACGACGAACGGGAGCTCGACCGGCCAACGAGTGGCTGCTATGCCTTCTTTATCACCCGGCAGATAGACGCCAATGGACTGGTGATCACTATTTTAAATATCACAGACCGAAAAAATGCGGAAGCCCAGGTACGTCAAACAGCCGACAGTCTCCAGGCCGTTCTCGACAGTTCGCCTGCCTCAATTGGCTTGCTGAAAGCCCATCGAAATGAACAGGGGGATGTAACCGACTTTACGCTTTCGGCCTGCAATCAGAAGTTTATTGAGTTAACCGGCCAGCCGTCTGCCGAGCTGATTGGTAAGTCGATCAGCAACTTTAGCGACGTTCTCTGGTATACCGATACCTTCAAAAGCCTACTGCACATCTTGACTACCAGCGAGACACTGTATGAAGAACGTCATCATACGCGCCAGGGTGCCGACAGTTGGCTAGCCCTATCACTCAGTAAGCACGACGACGGCGTAGTGGTAATGGGGCTCGACATTACAACCCTGAAGCAGGCCGAACAGCAGCGGGTATCCTGGTTAAAGGAGCTGGAACGGTCAGACGAGATGGTGCAAACTCTGGAAGGCATGCGCGAGCATATCCGGCAACGGGGCGAATTCTTGCGGGCTACTTCACACGACCTGCGGGGCAGTTTCGGCGTCATCGAAGGGGCGGCTTCGCTCCTCAACGAGATGGATACGGAAGAAGAACGGGCCGAGATGCTGGCGATGTTGCAGCGTAACCTGCGGCAGGTTACCCAGATGCTTACCCAGTTGCTCGACTATTCCCGGCTGGAAGCTGGTCATGAGCAGTTTCAGGAAGGCCAGTTCGATGCGGCTGACGTGTTGCGCGAGTTAGTAGCCGGGCTTCAACCAATGGCGGTAGAAAAGAGCCTGTTTCTGCGGGGTGTTGGTGTAGAGAAGCTACCCGTTGAAGGTGATGTGGTCAAGTTTAGCCGGATAGCCCAAAATCTGGTGCTGAATGCCCTTAAATACACCAAAAATGGTGGGGTGAATGTAAGCTGGAAGCAGGACGAAGAGACCGATTACTGGTCATTCAGCGTTCACGATACCGGGTCGGGGCTATCTCCTTTGCTGGTAGCCATGCTCACGGCCGCGCCCAGCAGCGAAGCGGAGCAAAACAGCAGCAACGAAAACCAGCTTTCGGTACCAACGTCGTCTGGCGAAGGCATCGGCCTGTTCATTGTCAAACGATTATGCAATCTGCTTGGTGGCCGCATCACCATTGATACCACCCCCGGCGAAGGCACCCGTATCCAGGTCGAACTACCGAAAACATATAGTGCAGCGCCGTAGAACGTACCTGAAAAGCCTCAGGCCGCCACTTTGTTGCGGCGGCGTTCGTACATGGTCATCAGAAAAGCAGGGAGCAACACCAGGTTGGAGGTCATGCCCATCAGCAGGGTAATCGACACCAGAATACCCAGCGAAACCGTACCCTGAAACGTAGAGGCCGTAAAAATGGCAAAACCGGCGAAGAGGATAAACGCTGTGTAGACCATGCTCACACCCGTTTGCCGGATAGTACGCGACACGGCCTCGGCCACATCGGCACCATGCCGCAGCTCGTCGCGGTACTTGGTCACGAAATAGATCGTTCCGTCGGACGACAGGCCAAAGGCGATACTGAAAATCAGGATGGTCGACGGTTTCAGGTTGATGCCGAAATAGCCCATCAGCCCGGCTGTGACCAACAGCGGAACCACGCTCGGTAGAATGGCGATGAGGCTCAGCCGTATATCACGCAGGAGAATGATCAGGATGACCGACACCAGCACAATAGCCAGTAGCGTACTCTCGGCCAGGTTACGGAGCAGGTACTCATTGCCACGCGTAAAGACCACACTATTCCCCGTCAGTTTCACCACGTACCGGTCAGCGGCGGGCACGAACGTACCTGACTCACGGTCGAAGTTGAACAGGGAATCGGCACGGGGTTGCAGCATGTCGATCAGTTCGCGGAGACGGGCCGTACCCACGTCGGCCACCTGAAAGCTGACCCTCGTAAACTGCCGCGTTGAATCGACGTAGGCCGCCAGGCTCACCGATCCTTTGCGCGAAGTGCCGCTGCCCATCTGTCCGGTATAGCGTTGTAGCTTGGCCATTTCCAGGGCGGGCGGCAAAATATAGTAACGCGGTTCGCCACCCCGGTAAGCCTGGTAGAAAAACTTCACCGCCTCAACCACCGAGAGGGGCCGGGCAAATTCGGGATGCTGCGCAAACTCGCGTTGCAACAGCCTGATCTTGGTCAACGTTTGAGGGGTCAGCACCCGTCCCGGCCGGCCGGCGTCGATGCTCACCTCGAAGGGCAACACGCCATGATAGGCCTTTTCAAAGTATTTTAGATCGGTGTAGATCGGGTCATTCTTAGGCAGGTCATCAACAACGTACCCAACGGCCTTGATCAGACTCATGCCGATCAAACCCGCTACAGCGCAGACCCCAACGAAGGTATAGATCGCCACCCGTCGTTTGTGTACCAGTTGGTCGACCCAGCTCAGAAAACGATTTAGTAAGGGGCTGTCGAGGTGACCGCGCTGCTTTTCCGATGGCACCGGCATATAACTGAACAAGATCGGAATCAGGATCAGCGACGTGGCGTAGGTACTCATAATGCCAAGGCACGACACTAGCCCAAATTCGAGCAGCAACGGGCTGTTAGTGAAGTAGAAAACAAAGAAGCCAATGGAGGTGGTCACGTTGGCGAAGAACGTGGTCTCCCCTACTTTGGCCGTTGCGATAGCTAGCGCTTCCTCTTTCGAATGGCCCGCTTTGTTGAGCTCGTCATGGTAGCGGTTGAGCAGAAAAATGGCGTTGGGCACCCCAATAACGATAATCAGCGGTGGAATCAGGCCCGATAGAATGGTAATCGTATAACCAAACAGCACGATGTAGCCCACTGCCCAGATCACGCCCACCATCACCACCGCCATAGCAATACCCACCACGGATAACGACCGGAAGAAGAAGAGCAGAATCAGCGCCGTGACAGCGAAAGCAAGGCCAATGAACAGGATCATCTCGTTGCTCACCTTCGCCGTAAATTCAGTCCGAATGTAGGGCAAACCCGACAGGTGCATCACCGTATTGTGCTGTTTACCAAATGCATCAACCAGCGCCTCGATCTGCCGAACAGTAGCGATACGGCCCCGCGTATTCAGTTTTTTCTGGTCGAACGAAACGGCCATCAGATGCGCTCTTCCCGAGGAGTCGGTGACCAACCCCTGGTAAAACGGTAGTCGGCCAATCGTCGCCTTCAGGCTGTCGGCCTCCGCCTGACTTTCGAGCGGCTTCTTCACCAGCGGCTGAAACTGAAACTTATCGGTGCTGTCGTTGAGCGTAATGGTATACAGCCCCGCATTCGACACCACATCACGGATGCCATCGATGGCTTTGATCTGTTTGTTGAGTGCCTGCCAGTTCCGGTAATAGCCAAGGCGATACATAGAATCGGTTTCGGCACCGATCACCATCACGTTTCCATCTTCGCCAAACCGCGCTTTGAACGCCTCGTAGGTGGCGTAATCAGGATCGGTGGTGGGCAGGATTTTGGCAAACTCGTACGACAGTTTCACCTGGGCCGCTTTGTAGCCCATAAAAACAGTTGCCAGCAGGATGAAGGCCAGCAACAGCCGCCGATTAGAGAGGATGAAAAGAGAAAGTCGGGTCCAGATCATGGAGAAGCAAGGGGCAAACGAAGCCGCAAGTTAGCCAAACAAACCGTGTTTGGCTCAACGTAACGTGGGCTTCAGCCCCTACGCAGCCAGAATAACGTGGTTTTAAGCCATTCAGATGGGGTTCATAACCTGATGACTCTATGGTAACTTGCCTTACCAGCCAGCATGTGGCTATATCCCGCACTAAAACGAACCAATCTCTTGATAATCAATGACTTATCTTTCAGTTGCCACTCAACACAGGCAAGCGACAACTGAAAGATAAGTCATTGATGATCATTTGTTACAAAACAATGAATGACCATCAATGACTATCTCTGATGCCGGGCAAATGACGTTTTACTTATCCAGTACCACTGTACCGGCCACTACGTAGTTGCCTTTTTCGGTGGTCAGGCTGTAAACCATAGCGGCGCGGCCTGTGCTGCCCGTACGTACAACGCGGGCCAGGTACGTTGCTCCATTTTCGCAGCGGTAAACAAGCTCACCAACCGCTACCTCGCCAAGTGCTTTACGACCTGTGGTTGTCAGAACGGGGTGGTTGGCAGTGGCTTCGAGCAGTTGGGCGGGTGCAGGCATCAGGGCAACACTGGCGGTCAGTTGGTTGGTTGGCACTGTCCAGATGCCCACCAGCGTGGCCTCGCCCGCCATCGGGTGCGTGTTCAGGGCTGTCACGCGGGTGCCGGAAAGGGCTTGCTTCGCAGCATCGTAGCTCATCACCACATCGCCTTCACGCACATCGACAATGGCTTTCGAGCCACCATCGGCCAATGTAACCAGCGACTGTGGCCCGAAGCAGAAGTTATATTCTTCTTTTTTCTTGGCGCCCCCTTCTTCCGTTTTACCGGCCCCACCACCCATCAGCATGGCCATCTCGCGGCTGATGACAAACGCCAGCGCGGGCATCAGACCGGGCTCTTTTTCGCCCACATATTTCATATCATCCAGGTAGGCATCCCAGGCTTTTGGCTCACCGGCAGCACCAGGAATAACGAATGATTTCAATTCGTTGGTCTTACCGTTCTGATAAATAGCCAACAGGCCCAGGTCCTTCGTATCAGCCGCTGAATACACTTTGTACAGGTAGATTTTCCGCTTGATACCATCGCTGTAATTGAATACGTAGGCAGGCCGATCTTCGTACCGCTCCAGAATAAAACCGCCCGACTTTACGTACGTGTCTTTTTCCAGATTATTGATTTTCAGCGCCTTCAAGGCCGTTGCCTGCTCGGCGGTTAACGTTCCTGGTGTGGCCGTCTGCGCCATCACGCGCTGGGCAAAGAAACTGGCAACGAAGGCCGCAGCCAGGAAGAAGAAATAGGGAAGTGTACGTTTCATATTATGTTGGTTTGTATTCTGGTTGATTACCCCACCCCGGCCCCTCCCCGTAAGGGAGAAATGCTCCGCTGAATTGGCCGAGTAGCTCCCCTCCCTTGCGGGGAGGGGCCGGGGTGGGGTCTTCATAGTTTTCCCACCCTGTCGTGCAGGGCGGTTACCGTGCGTCGGGCCGAGGTAAGGGCACCGGCCATCCACGCGGTCAGGTACGTGGTGTGTTCACCGGCAAAGTAGATCGGGCCGTCGGGTTCGAGCAGGGCAGTGTACTGCTTGCGGCGGGTGGCGTCATCATAAACGGCCCAGCCACCGCCCGAATACGGAATGCGGTGCCAGGCCAGCGAGAACGCATTCTCAAATTCGGCATCGTATTGCGGGTGAATTTTGCGCCCCTGTTCCAGCGCCACTTTCTGCCGATCGGCTACGGGCAACGCCCCCACCGCTTCGGCCCGGCTGTAGAAATTGTAATAGCCGATGAGCACGCCTTTGGGTTTCTGAAAACCAAACGACGGATACCAGATCTGATTTATATCCTGATTGGTCCGCGAAATACCGCCATAAATACCGTCTTCCTCTTCCCAGAATCGGCGCTTGAATTGCAGGCCAATCTTCCCCGTTTTGATATACGGTACAAAATCGGCCGCCCGTTGCACCGGGCCGGATAGGTCAGACTGAATATTTTTCAGCACCGGCAGTGGCAACGTACACACACAGAACTCGGCCTGCAATTCAGTTGGCTTGCCATCTTTCTGGTACACCACCCGAACGCCATTCTCCATTTTGCGCAGTTCGGTAACGGGCGAGTTGAACTGGATTTTACCCGCCAGTCGCTTCTCAAACGCTTTTGGAATAGCATCCATACCGCCCACGGGTTGCAGCAGCGTGGTTTGCTGTTCGTAGATATAATCGCCGACGTTGTAAAAAACGGGCTGCATAAATCCCGACCGCAGTATATCCGTCAGGCCATACGGGTCGTTGATCATACCCGTCGACGTACCTGCACCGGGTTCGCTTTTGTAGCCGCGCCGGTTGGTGCCTTTATACAGATGCGCCGTGTTGAGATCGCCTTCATTTTTCAGAAAATCGACCAGCTTTTCAATATCTTCTTTGGTCAGTTGCTGATCCAGCGCTCCTTGATCGAGCGATTTGGCGAGCAGTTCGGCCGTATAGCCGCGCATGTCGTTATGGTATTCCTTGATTCGGATGCGGCGGTTGGCAAACGGGCCTGTGCCGCCCTCATTGAAAAGGTAGGCGGCTTCGTTGTTACCGTTGAAAATCTCCAGCGGTACGCCCAGTTCGCGGCAGTACTGCAACGTGAGCTGATGATGGTGCGGAATACGGGCCGCGCCACCGTTGAAGTAGTAGCCCTCATCGAATCGGCAGGTCTGCGGGGTACCATCGATCTCCATTTCCGATGTTCCACCTCTAACCGTCCATACCCGCCCGCCCGACCGGCTTCGTGCTTCGAGTACCGTGCAGTCGTAGCCCAGCTTACCTAGTTCCCAGGCTGTGGCCATACCCGCCAGACCAGCCCCCAGAATAACCACTTTCCGACCAGCCGCAACGCCCGTTGCGGGATCAGCAACCGAGCCGTTGGCAGGTAGATCAAACGCCTCGGCCGGAGCCGGAGCCAGTAAACCCCAGGCCAGCATCGATGCGTAACTAGCTGATGTTGAATTGATAAAATCCCGTCGGGTCATAAAAAGAGATTTGGAATTGGGGGAAGAGTGGTTTTTCAGCATTCCGGCGGGGGGCAATGCCGAAAAACCACTCTTTCACTCTTTGGACTTAGCCTACTACTTTCTTGAATGCGTCGATGAACGTTTCCATCTCGGCCTGCGTGCCGATGCTGACGCGGCAGTAGGGTTGCCGGTCAATTTCGCGGGTTTGAATACCAACGCCCTGTCCATACATCTGCCCTTCAAACGCTTTGGTTTTCATCTTTATCGGAAACAGAATGAAGTTCGCGTAGGACGGAATCGGCTCGTAACCCAAGCCTTTCAGCGCCTTCATGGTGTAGTCGCGGGCTTTGGTGTTTTCGGTGCGGCAATACGTTTGCCACGCCTGATCCTGATAGCTGGCGATACCGGCCATCAACGTGGTGATACTCACCGCGAACTCGCCGTTGGTGAAAGGCTTGATCTGCTGAAGTGTCTTGGGCTGGGCCATCACGTACCCAAGCCGTAGCCCCGCAAAACCGTGAATTTTCGAGAACGTACGGGCCAGAATAACATCCAGACCATCGCTGATCAGTTTACCCAGCATGGGCCGGTCGGCCGGTTCAAGGAAGTCGATATAGGCTTCGTCGATGAAGACGGGTACTGTGGGGGCCACATCCCGGCAAAACTGCGCCAGTTCGGCGGGTGGCAAGATGGTTCCGGTGGGGTTATTCGGGTTCACGATGTAGACCATCGACAGGCCCGGCGTGCTCAGAGCTTTGGCTTTCAACGCGGCCAGGTCGTAGCCCATCCCCGCCGTGGCAGGCACCGTCAGAATCTGGCCTTTCATGGCCGTGGCCCGTTCAAGCAGGTCGTCGTAGGTAGGGCGGCAGGTCAGGATTGGCCCTCTTTGCGAATAATGGACCGCCGCCGCCATCAGTACATCGGATGATCCGGGGGTGATCAGGATGCTTTTCGCCGTCACGCCTTCTGCCTGACCAATCAGCGTTTTCAGTTGCGCAAACTCCATCCAGGCGTACCGGTTGCCGACGGCGGTGGCTTTGTTCACTGCCTCTTTAGCACTGGCCGCAATTCCGTATGGATTTTCATTGGCAAACAACCGCGCTTTCAGGGCGGGCATCGTATCGGGCGGCAGGGTCGTTAGCTGGGCAAATTCCTGAAAAAGACGCTGTTCGGCGGCTGCCGATTCAGGAATAAAGTCGGCACGAGCTTCCTGCCAGCGGCTAAGGCCTAGCCCGGCTGTGAGTAAACCTGTTGACCGAAGCCAGTTACGACGGTTGATGACGTGTGACATATTTTGTAGAAATTAATTATTCCAATAGAATATTTTGCTTATCAACGACAATAGATGAACAAACAGCGCAGAAACAAATCTACGCAAAAATTCGCCCTGGTAGAAGGGGTATTGGTTGATTGGTTGATTAGTTGGCTTCGCGTTGAAGGCCCTTCGACTAGCGAAGCGATAACCAGTAACTAATCAATCAGTAAACCTTACAACAGTCGGAAACTCAGGCGATGGTGGGGTGTAGTGCCATGTTCACGAATTGCGGCGCGGTGGTAGGCGGTGGGGTAGCCAACGTTTTGTGCCCATCCGTAGGCTGGGTACGTTAGGCCAAGCTGTTCCATCAACTCATCGCGGTAGGTTTTCGCCAGTACAGAGGCAGCGGCAATACTCAGATACAGTGAATCACCTTTAATGATGCAGGTGTGCGGCACCATCGGGTACGGCGTAAACCGGTTACCATCGACCAGCAAATGCTCGGGCCGTACCGACAGGGCATCCGTGGCACGGTGCATGGCTAAAAAGCTGGCTTTCAATATATTGACTTTGTCAATATCGGCGGGCGACACCTCGGCAATGGCCCACGCAATGGCATCCCGGCGAATATCGACCTGCAGTTTATTCCGCTGCCGGTGAGATAGTTGCTTGGAATCGGTCAGGACCGGATGGCGATAATCGGATGGCAGAATCACCGCCGCCGCCACCACCGGGCCCGCCAGGCAACCCCGCCCCACTTCGTCGAGCCCCGCTTCAAGAATAGTTGGCGTATAGTGTGATTTAAGCATGAATCAAGGTATAAGTTCAACGTCTAAAGTTGCGTTGCTTCATAACAAACCGGTAGAGAGCAGCGCAACTTTAGACGTTAAACCCTGGACATTGGCCTTTTTAGTCTTCCAGACTATTCCCCAGCACGGTGTTTTTCAGGAACAGCGCTAATAGCAGGAACAACATGCCCCAGTAAATATAGGGCCGGTACTGATCCTGCACATCTTCGTAGGTCTGTACGCGTACGGGTGCCCGTTCGAGCCGGTCGATGCGGGAAAAAATCTGGCGAAGCTGATCGACATCGTTAGCCCTGAAAAATGCACCCTGCCCAACTTTGGCAATCGTTTTCAGAATTCCCTCATCAAACTGCGTGGCTACGCCCAGCGTATCGGTCGAACGGGTCTGTTTCCCCACGGCGATGGTATATATTTTGACGCCGAAATTCTGCGCCAGCCGCGCAACGGTGAGTGGGTCCAGGTTGCCCGCCGTGTTGTCGCCGTCGCTCAAGAGAATCAGCACTTTACTCCTGGCGGGCGAATTGCGCAGGCGGTTGATGCTCCGGGCCAGCGCGTCGCCAATGGCTGTGCCCGTTGTGCGAATCATGTTAGGATTCAGCTCACGGATATATTGCAGGAGCAGCGCGTAATCGGTTGTTAACGGGCAGAGCGAATAGGCTTCTCCTGCAAAGACAACCAGCCCGATTCGGTCGTTTTTCCGTCCGTTTACAAAGCCCTGCGCCACCTGACGGGCTGCCGCCAGCCGGTTGGGTCGCAGATCGGTCTCGGTCATCGACGACGAAATATCAATGGCCAGTACGATATCGATACCATCTGATTGTTCCTCGCGCAATTGGCGAACCACCTGCGGACGGGCTAAAGCCAACAGGAGAAAACTGATAGCCAACCAGACGCATAAAGGCATCAAAAATCGTAAGTAGCTGATTATCAACATCCAGCCATCTGGACGCGAACCAACCAGCCCCGCCAGCGATACCCGTAGCTGCTGATGATACCGCCGGCCGAGCAGCCTGCGCAGGCCAAACAGCCCCAGCGATAACGGTATGAGCCACAGTGCCCAGCGGTTATCGTAATGAAACGACCGAAGGGTTTGGGGCATTAACCAGTAAAGCGCGTACCAGGGCATGAGAATTTGGGATGTCGGATTGGGGATTTGTTGCTGACGCAAGCGTATCACGCGTCAGCAACAAATCCCCAATCCGAATTTTTTCATAATTCCATTCGTGGCAACGGGCTGACGTCCTGGCCGACGAATTCGTTTTGTTGATATTTAAAGTACGCCGCCATGGCAATCATAGCGGCGTTGTCGGTGCAGTACTCAAACTTCGGAATAAATACTTGCCAGCCCTGCTCTGCTCCAAGCGTCAGTAAACTGGTTCTCAGTCCACTATTGGCCGATACACCCCCGGCAATAGCGATCTGGCGAATACCGGTTTCGCGCACCGCCTTTGTCAGTTTTTTCAGCAGCATCTGAATCAGAGTGTGCTGAATACTGGCGCAAATATCGTTCAGATTATCGGCCACAAATGTTGGACTCTTCCGCGTTTGGTCGCGAAGGAAATACATGATCGCCGTTTTGATTCCACTAAACGAAAAGTCCAGATCGGGCATGTCGGTTAGTGGAAATGGATACGCCAGCGAATTACCCAGTTTGGCATATTTATCGATCAACGGACCGCCGGGATAGGGCAACCCCAGGAGTTTGGCCGATTTATCGAAGGCTTCGCCCACGGCATCGTCCTGTGTCTGGCCAATCACGTGCATATCGAGCGGACCATCTACACGCACAAGCTGGGTATGTCCACCGCTGACTGTCAGGCAGATAAACGGAAATTCAGGTACGTTCTGGTCAGGTACGTCTTTGATAAAATGAGCCAGTACGTGCGCCTGCATGTGGTTCACCTCGATGAGCGGGATATTCAGTCCCAGGGCGAACGCTTTGGCAAACGACGCGCCGACAAGCAGGGAGCCTAGCAAGCCCGGTCCGCGCGTGAACGCAATGGCCGACAGGTCGGTTTTGGCTACTTTTGCCTCTGCCAGCGCCTGCTCGACGACCAGCACAATATGCTGCTGATGCGCCCGTGATGCCAGTTCAGGCACCACTCCGCCGTAGCGTTCGTGAATTAACTGAGCAGCAATGATATTCGACAGCACCCGGCCATCGGTTAAAACCGAAGCCGACGTTTCGTCGCAGGATGATTCAATAGCAAGCAGTGTCATTGGGGCAAAATTAGTCCAATGTTTAATGTCTACCGTCTAAAGTTGCGCTGCGGCACGGCGAACTTGTTGATAGCCGCACAACTTTAGACAGTAGACATTAAACTTACAAAACGCCCATGCCCTACATCGCCCAACTTGCCCTCGTTGTTGCTGATTACGACGAGGCCATTCGTTTTTACGTCGATAAGCTAAACTTCACGCTGGTTGAGGATACGCCGCTCAGCGACACCAAACGTTGGGTACGTATTTCGCCGCCGGGGTCGCCAACGGACGGGCCGGGTTGCCAGCTATTACTGGCAAAGGCGACTGACGATGAGCAGCATAGCCGGGTTGGCAATCAGACAGGTGGGCGCGTATTTTTATTTCTGAACACCGACGACTTCTGGCGTGACTTCGACCAAATGACCCGAAAAGGCATTCAGTTTGTACGGGAACCCACCGAGCAACCCTACGGAATCGTGGCCGTTTTTGCCGACCTATACGGCAATTTATGGGATCTGATCGGTCCAACCGTATCCGCTAAAAATTGAGCAGTAAAAGCATGTAACGAAAAGCCCACTTTTACCGTTTAAATGGCAGTTCCTAAACTATGAGGCTCGTTTTTGGTCGAAACAAAAAAGCCAACCCGATCTGCCCTACCCTTATCACCCTTAATGCGGTCATTTGTTCACATACTCCTGAAAACGATACTGCTGGTATTTCTGGCTTTTGTAACGCTTTGGGTCATGTTGCAGTTACCGCCCGTACAAACGTATATTGTACAGCGCGCAGCTAAGTGGGCAACCGAAAAGCTGGGCATGCAGGTGAACATCGGGCAGGCATCGATCAAATGGTTCGACACCCTGACGCTGGAGGATGTCCGGATTCGGGATTACCAGAACCGGCCCATGATTAATATAGGGCGGCTGGAAGTCGATTATAACCTCGGCAATTTTGTTGATTTCACCCCGTTGCCCGAGTGGCTGACGACCCTCTTTTTGAAACCGGGCGCTCAACTCCATAAGCCGACCAGTGCTACCCATCTGGACGAAGTGGTGCTGTACAAGCCGAACGTACAGCTCATTTACAGCCCCAAAACCGGCGATCTGAACCTCGACGATTTCATTTCGGCCATTGAACGGCTCACGTCTGATCCCGCTACCATCAACGTACATAGCGACATGCACGCGCCTTTCACCATTGGCAAGGTGGCGGTGGTGGATGGCTTTTTTTCAATGGACGACCCGCGCGAGGCGTACATGAAGAATCCGAAAGATTTCGATTACAACCACCTCCGGCTTTCGGCCATCAACGGCGACGTAACCAATTTCCTGGTCCTGGGCGACACCATTGCGCTCGACGTGACCAAGCTGCGCACCGTTGATCGGCAAACGGGCCTGACCGTGAAGCGAATGGACACGAAATTCATGTATTCGTCCAGGAAAATGGAGTTTGCCAACCTGTATATGTCGGTGAATAACTCCGTGATCCGCGATTATGTGGCCTTTCTGTATAACACCCAGAGCGATATGGGGGATTTCAACACGAAGGTGGCCATACGAGCCAATTTTGGCAATAGCATCATCCGCTCGGCCGATCTGGGAGCGTTCAGCGAATACGTTCGGAACCTGAACGAAACGTGGTTTCTGAGCGGGAACCTGCGTGGGCGCGTGGTTGATCTGAGCCTGGTGAACACGAATCTGCGCTTTGGTCCGCAGGGGCGCAGTCGGTTAGTTGGTGATCTGGCCTTCAAAGGATTACCCGACATGGATCACCTGCTGGTAGACCTTCACTTTAAGCCTTCGCTGGTAACTATGGCCGACATCCGGCAGTATTACCCCGATCCCGCCTTCAACCAGACAATGGCCAAAGTGGGTACGTTGGCTTTCAACGCCAATTTCACCGGTGCCTTCGATGACTTTACAACGGATGGTCAGTTTAGTTCGGCGCTGGGCCGGGTAGCGGGAAAACTCAAACTGAAAATCGCCGATCAGCCCGACCAGACAACCTACGAAGCCGATCTGACAGCCGACAATTTTCAGGTAGGTGAACTGATTGGCCAGCCAGGCGAATCCACGCCGGGTACGTTGCAGGCAATTGATGGGCATGGCCGCCTGGCAGGCCGTGGTACGGATATCAGCCGCGCCCAGGCCGATGTTGACGGGCAGTTTGCGCGGGTTGGTTTTGGCGGGTACGATTATAAAAACCTGGTTGTTCACGGCAACCTGCAAAAAGCGTATTTCAATGGTCATGTGGCCCTGCGCGACCCCAACGCCAAACTGAACCTGGATGGTGAATTTGATCTGCGTGGCTCTAAAAATCAGTTTGATGTACGGGGCACCGTGCAACAAGCCGACCTACGCGCCCTTGGCTACACACGTGACTCCTTGACCATCAGCACGAATATAAATGCGGTGCTGGAAGGCAATTCGGTTGATCAGTTAGCCGGCAATGCTCATTTTGGCAATGCATTTCTGACGTTGAACGGCCGTAACCTGGCCATCGATACGCTCTCGGTGGTGTCGACTATTGAGGGCGCACAAAGCCGGTATCTGAACATCGACTCTGATTTTCTGTCGGCACGGCTACAGGGTAATTACCAGCCTAACCGCACCATTGCCGATTTGGCCAGGCTCGCCGATGAGTACAAACTTTACTTTGCCGGTGATGCCGCTGGCCGTAAAGACTATTATGCAGAAAAGCTGGTTCGGTCGCTTCGCGAGAAGCCTGCTCCCTACCATATCGACTACCTGATGTCTGTTCGGGACGCTCGACCGCTGTTAACCTTCCTGAACATGCCTGCGTATGTAGCCGCTGGGACCCGGCTGGTTGGGCGCTACAACGCGGACAATACGCAGTTTATCACGGCCAATGTAACAACCGACTCGTTGCGGGTGGCCGATTACGCCTTTGGCCCAACCGAACTGGACCTGACTACCTCGAAATTCACTAATTCAGAGGAAGTGCTGGCGTCGGCGGTGCTCTCGTCGGCCCGGCAGAAATTAGGCGGGCTGGCCCCCACCCAGAACCTCAACATCGATGCTTCCTGGGATGTGGACCATATCGATTTTACGAGTAGCGTTGCCCAGACAGGTACGTCGAATCAGGCTGATCTAAACGGGGAACTGCGCTTTAAAGGCGACGCCATCGACCTTACCTTCCGCCAGTCGAAACTACGGCTGCTGGACACCGACTGGACATTGAACCCAGCTAGTCTGGTGCGGATGGTGGGTAATGAGTTCACGTTGCAGAACGTGACCATTTCCAACCAGAACCAGTTTGTCACGGCGTCGGGCAATATATCGGCCGATTCGTCGGCGCGGCTCAATCTGGCGGCTCGCAGCTTTCAGCTCCGTTCGCTTAATCCCGTTCTGAACACGAATCTGGGCGGCGTTCTGAATGGCACGGTCGAACTGCGTAATCTCTATAAATCAGCGATTATCGAAAGCCAGTTGAATGTTACGGGTCTTGCCTACGAGAATGCCGTTATCGGCGACGTGATTGGCTCAGGCGCGTACGACCCAATCAATCAGCGCGTTAATGTAGATGCCCGCCTCATCCGTGACCAGACCGATGTGTTCACGCTCACAGGTACGTATACGCCGGGTTTAAAGGCGAACTCACTAGCCTTACGGGCTCAGTTCAACAATACCGAGCTCCGACTGGCCGAGCCATTTACGAAGGGGATTTTCTCCAATTTCGGTGGTACGCTGGTGGGTCAGGTAGCGATCAAAGGCACGCCTAAGGTGCCGGTTTTAAGCGGGTCGGTCGACATCAGGAAAGGGCGCACCACCTTTGATTATTTGAAAGCAGACCTGTTTTTTGATAATACCATTTTCTTCGGGGATAACGAAATTGTTACGCGGCGCATGGTACTGCGTGATGCAGATGGAAACACAGCCATTATTCGGGGCGGCGTTTACCACGACAATTTCAAGTTTTTCCAGCTTGGTTTCGATGCCGATTTGCAGAAGTTCCGCATCATGAATACCAGCGCGAAAGACAACGATGTTTTCTACGGGCAAGCGGTGATAACGGGTAAAGCTGAATTATTTGGTCCGCTCGATAACCTGACGGTGCAGGCCGACATGCGGAGCAACAAAGGCACACGCATCTACATTCCACTCGACGGAGCCGCCACGGTAAGCCAGCAGGACTACATCGAATTTGCCAGCCGCCGCACCGCCGCCAAAGACAGTGTCCATCAGTCGGTCGATCTGTCGGGGATCAAGATGGATTTCAAGTTCGACATTACGCCCGATGCGTACTGCGAAGTGCAGTTCGACCGGCAGTCGGGTGATATCATACGTACCTACGGTGAAGGGCGCATTGCCATGAACGTAGACACAAAGGGCGATTTCACCATGACAGGTACGTATGGTATCACACAGGGCGATTATACCTTCACGTTTCAGAATCTGCTGAACAAGAAGTTCACCATTCGACCCAACAGCCGCATCACGTGGACCGGCGACCCCTACGGTGCCCTGATCGACGTAACGGCGGCTTATACCCAGTTTACGGCATTGGGCGCGTTGTTGCCCACGTCAGGTACGTCGTCGAACATAACGAACAACTCACCTGACCGTACTCGCCGCTACCCGGTTGATCTGCTCATCAAGCTGACCGGCCAATTGACTACCCCCGACGTTGGGTTCGACCTGAAAGTAAAGGAGTACCCCGCTTCGTCGGAGTTTCGGCAGGCGGTCACGGCGTTTGAGAACCGGTTGCAAAGTAATGATCAGGAATTGACCAAGCAGGTAAGCAGCTTATTGATTTTCAATCAGTTGATTCCGGAAGGGTCTAATTTATTTAGCCAGGATGTACAAGGTGGAGTTGGTAATGCCCTGGGCGAAATTGTATCGAACCGATTAAGTCAGTTATTCTCCAACGTGGATGAAAAGCTGAACGTCGGCGTGTCGCTGGGAAATGTACTGGGCTCGGCAACGGGGACACAGGCCAGCGATAATTTGCTCAATAACCTGCAACTCCGCGTCTCGTACCGGCTGCTCAACGACCGCCTGCGCGTGAGCCGCGATGGCGGATTTACCTATGGCCAAAGTCAGGCAAGTGCGGCCAGCCTGCTCGGTGAATGGACGCTGGAATACTGGCTTACGCCCGACGGACGGCTGCGTGCCAAGATGTATAACCGCAATCAGCAAAGCGCGTTGGGATCGCTCAATCTCAGTTCGGCCACGCTAACAACCAGTGGTGGCGTAAGTGTCTTGTACACCCGGTCGTTCAACCGGCTGCTGTTTGGCGGCCCTAAAGAAGTGAAGCCCGGTATTCCTGTGCCTGAGCAGCCCGCACCGCCCACTACGGGTACACAGCCGCTGGCAACGCCACCCGCCACCACCGCCGATCTTTCGGGCAATCAGTAAGCAGTTGATCGCCGTTGGGTTACGGCACCAGTCTCCTTTCGTTGGCTCGTTAATCGTTTCGGGGGGAAACAAACGGCGGAAGATCGGGTTTTACTGCTACGAAAATCAATATCACTCAACGTCTTTTAATACACAAATCATGGCTTCACACGCATTGGATCAACGCCTGTTTGACCAAACGACCAACATCATTGGCGAAAACGACCCCTCAGCAATTTCTCCCACCGATGGGGTGAAGATCATCAACGGTTGGCTGAAAGTACTTGAAGGAACCGCCTCTACCGAACGGATTGAAACCAGGCTAAAGGAGTTGAACGGACAGTTGCAGCTTGCCAAACCGGACCCGGAGCGTATTCGTGATTTGCTGATGACCCTGGCCGACCACGTCTCCCAGCTAACGCAGGGAGGAGCTATTCAGGAGCAAACCGTCAATAAACTCGAAAACGTAGCCACCTCACTACGCCTCTTCGCCGAGCAGTTATAGCGATGCATTAAGCCGTTAGCCAAACCTATAAGGTTTCTTGAAACTATAAACCTTATAGGTTTGGCTAACGGCTTACTTCTCGCGCCCTACCGTGACCCGAACGGTATCAATACGCGTTCCCTGTACGGATTCAACGACAAATGAGTAAGGACCCATGTCGAACACCTCGCCTACGTTGGGCAGGTCTTCATTGATGGAGAGGATCAGGCCACCGAGGGTTTCGTAATCGCCTTCGGGCAATTCCCATCCGTATTTTTCGTTCAAATCGTCGATCTCGTGGCGGGCAGACAGCAGGTACGTTCGGTCGTCGAGTTGCTGTTCTACCCAGTCTTCGTTGACATCGTATTCATCCTGGATTTCGCCGAAGATCTGCTCCACAATATCTTCTACGGTGATCATACCGGCGGTTCCCCCAAACTCATCCACGACGAGCGCAATGCTTTTCCGCTCCGATAGAAACCGGATCAGCATGTCCTGAGCGGGCATAGTTTCGGGTACTGTGAGGATCGGCAGAAGAATGTCCTCGATTTGCTGAGGCTTTGTGAACAAGCCCAGGGCGTGGCAGTAGCCAATTACATCGTCGATACTGTCGCGATAAACCAGAATTTTAGAATGGCCGCTTTCCTGAAAAGCCAGCCGGAGTTCATCGATAGTTTCGTCGCTGGCTACGGCGGCTATTTCGGTGCGCGGCACCAGGCAATCACGTACCCGCACGTCGCGGAAACCAATGGCGTTGTTAAATATTTTGGCGTCTACCTGCCCGTCTTCTTCGGCATCGGCCGGGCTTTGGTTCAGATGTTGCAGGTAGTTATTCAGGTCGGTGAGCCCAAAAACGGGGCGCAGTTCAGCTACGTTTTGCCGCAGCACGTATTTATTAAACCGCCGGGCCGCACCAACCAGCACCCGCACCAGCGGCGCAATACCCTGATAAATAACCCAGAGCGGAACAGCCAGTTTTTCCAGAAATGCATCGGGATGAATGAGCGCCAGGCTCTTGGGCAGGTAATCGGCAAAAGGCAGAAAGATCAGCGTCAGGATCAGCGTTTCGATGGCCAGCAACGCAATCGGACTGTCGAAATCGCCGGGTAGCAATGCCTCCAGCCACGGATTCAAGGCAGTTACGCCCAGCACGGCATACAGCACCAGAAAGAGCGTATTGCCTGTCAGGGTGGTGCCAACAAACAGGATCGGGTTTTTCAGAAAGCGCGACACCAGCTTTTCGCCCAAAGGCCCCTGCTTACTGTGCAGATCAAAATAAAGCCGGTTTACCGATGAGTACGCCGTTTCGACAGCCGCAAAAATGCCGGTGGCAATCAACGCAAAAAGAGCACCGAATAAGAGAGAATAGGTCATATAAAGCGCTGCTACTTCTTCCCTTTCTTCTGGGCTTCCTGCTTCCGTTTGTCAATCATCTGCTTAATTGTTGGCGAAACGTCTTTATTTTTCTGTTGGTCGCGAATCCGAAAAAACTGAAACGCGAACAGGAAAACGACCGCCAATAATAGCAGGTCGTAACTGCCTGAGAACCCTACGCGTCGGATTTCGAGTATCCAGAGCAGTAACGCTCCAATAAAAGCACAGATAAATAGGGTGTCGCGGAGTTTCATTTCAGTTAACAATTACAATGAACAGGTATCAATATACCTGTATACTTTGCGGTATACTGATAACTGATCTGGTAGCTGGGTACGTTGATAACTGATCATTGATAACTGACAACTGACTTGCCTGCTTCTTTCTTCGCTTTCCCGTCCATCTTCCGGTTTTCGCGGTAACGGCGGAAAATAGCCATCAGGAAGCCAGCGACCAGCACCAGCGTTCCGATCCAGAGCAGGTTGATTAGTGGCTTTTCGGATGCTTTCATCACGATATAATCGCGCTGAGTCTGATTGGCAGCAAACGTGAACAGACCCGTTTTCGGATCAATGGTCTTCAGTTGAAGCCGGACACCAAGATCATCCGAAATATCGGCGGGGCTGGCAATAGCGCCATCACGAATGACAAAGGCCGGTTGCATTACTACTTCACGACCTTTGTAAAGCACACGTACCTGAGCTTTCACACCAACATCACTGGGCTTCATGTCGATGCCCTTCACTTCGGTGGTCTTGACCACATTGTCCAGAATGGCCACATAGTCATTCAGGAAGAATGTATCACGGATGGCAATCGAGTAGTTTTCGGTCTTACCCCAAATTGTCTCAGCGTTTGGGTCAGCTACCGACGACACGAATGTATACAGATCACGCCCTGCTTTGTGGCGAATATCGGGCGAAGCCAGCGTTCCCATCCGCTCATTGACCTGCGCCCGCGGATACAGCGAAAATACCTTTCCATCCGGCTCGCGGTATTCCACTTCGTAATAGATGTTTTCGGGATAGAGCGCCACAGTATCGCCTTTCTTGTGATACAGCTTCCCGTTCTGCGTCAGATCTTCCTGCGCAATGCCCCGGAAATCACCTTCAATTACTTCAACGGCCTTACGCGGAACGTACCCAGGCATATCGCGCACCTCCACATTCTGGCCGCGATAGGTCAGTTGATAGCCGCCCATCTGCTCCGACTGGTTCAGCCAGAGCAAGACGTTCTCTTTGTTCTCCTTGTTATCGTCTTTGGTAAATTCTTCCGACTTCGAGATCAGCAAACCACTGTTGTTGATCGACGTAACTTTTGAATAGCCTGATGAGAACAGAATACCGATCAGCATCAGGGCCATGCCCATATGCGCTACAGCACCGCCCGATAACCGGTAATTTCCCTGCAATACGCCCAGCAGAATAGCGCCGTTGGCCATGATGGCAAATACGGCCGTGGTCAGAAAGACCATGTAGATCGGATTCTTCACCCCGCCAAAGCCAATGATGGCCGCACTGACCAGCAGCGTCAGTACCAGCGGTGTCATCAACGTATTCAGGTTGTCCTTACCTGCTTTACGCCACCAGATATACTGGCCAACGCCAGTAAGCACGGCAATCAGGCTAAAGAACCAGATCTGAAACTTGTTATAATGAGCAATCTGATTGGTGGGCATGGCCAGATTAGACGCCTTACCAAACAACTCGGCCACTTTGCTATATACTGGAATCGACGTGGTTGAGAGCACCTGAAAACCAGCCAGACACAGTACGATAGCTCCTAAAAAGAGCCACAGTTCTTTGTTGTAGATCGACAGTTCCTGCTCATCACTGGGAATCAGCTTCCACTTCACCGCCATCAGGGCTACGGCCATCACGACGAACACCAGCAGATAAACCAGCAGTTGGCCCGACAAACCCAGGTCGGTAAACGAGTGTACGGAGGCGTTGCCCAGAATGCCGGAACGCGTCAGGAAGGTTGAGTAAAGAATCAGCAGAAACTGAGCTACCGTCAGGATAATGGCCATTTTCAGACCAGCCGAGCTGCGTTTGGCCGTCAGCATGGTGTGCATGGCCGCCACCATAACCAGCCAGGGTACATAGACTGCATTTTCGACTGGGTCCCAGTTCCAGTAACCGCCGAAGTTCAGCGTTTCGTAGGCCCAGTAGCCACCCATGATGATACCAACGCCCAGAATAACGCCGCCAACCAGCATCCAGGGTTGCGCAGGACGAATCCAGGCGAGGGGCTGATTACGCCACAGACCGGCAATGCAGTAGGCAAATGGCACCAGCGTAAGGGCAAATCCCAGGAAGAGCGTTGGCGGGTGAATTACCATCCAGTAGTTCTGGAGCAGTGGGTTCAGACCTTTTCCATCCTGAGGAATAAAATTGGGGTTCATGGTGAACACCGGCGCGTCGGGCATGGAATCTTTAAGCAGTAAAAACGGCGACGAACCTATTTTCACATCCCCAAAAACGACACCCAGAATCATGGACGCCAGGAACGCCTGCACCAGGGCAAAGACCGTGAGCATGGGTCCTTCCCAGGTTGACCCAGCCGTACGGGTCAGAATAATGCCCAGTACTGCGTTCCAGAACAGCCAGAGCAGGAAGCTTCCCTCCTGCCCTTCCCAGAAACACGAGATCATGTACTGAACGGGCAGCGCCAGCGACGAGTGGCTCCAGGCATACTGGTATTCAAACCGGTGATTATAGATGATCGAGAATAGGCAGGCAACCACACCAACAACCGCCACACCGTGAATGTAGAACGCCCCGCGAGCCAACCGTTTCCAGTGATTCTCATCGGCCGGGTACGTTGCCAGCGTCGTTTTCAGGTACGCAAATGTGGCTACCAGTGCCGTTACAAACGACAGGATAACGAACAGGTGACCCGTATTACCAATGGTTAATTCGTTCATAACATGTTAACTGGTGATGCGATCACGCCTCACGGGTTTCTCCTTTATGTGTGTCTTGCTTTGTATCATCAATCCAGGCATCTAACCGGCCAGACTCCATATCAATTACCAGTTGTTCGTCCCAGCGAGCCTGGTACAACTCTACGGCTTTGTCACGTACTTGGGCCAGCTCGTTAATGGATAACGCTTGCATGGCTACTTCGATTTCCTGTAAGCTCATAGTTTGGCCGTTGTTTTGGCTTCGTGTTCGGTTTCTTCCAGCTTACCGTCCTGATACTTCGAAGGGCATTTGAGCAGGATTTTCTGGGTCTGAAAATGATCGCCCCGCATAGCACCTACCACCACAATCTGTTCAGACCGGTCGAAATCCTGCGGCTTGGGGCTATTGTAAACGCATTTCTGAACATGGTTTTCGTTATCGACGAGGGTGAACTCGAAGTGGTTCGGGTCTAGCTGGGGCTGATAAAACAAGCCTTCTGCTCTACCAGAGGCGTCTTTCTTCAATTTGCCCACCACGTGTACCATGTCCTCGTCGCCCTCTTTGGCCATCGACATGGCCTTGCCGAAGGTGACGTATGAGCTTGAATCACCATAGGAGGTTATCACAATGCCAATGGCCACCGCGATAACGATAATGCCGATAATGTGTGAAAGTTTCATGTGTTAACTAAATGGTGCCAGGTAAAGCCTGCCCCGTAGAGCGGGGTTACCGGGCAATGGTTGTTGTAGTTTTGCCCGCGTTCCGCTGACTGTCTTTAACCTCCCGCTCCAGCTTCCCGATCTTACTGTCGAGCCGAACGAGGTACACGATGATACCGAAAAATACCGCCGCAATAACGGTCACGACTACCCAGATCTTTCCGTCGGCCCGGAGTTTGTCGGCCATCTCAACGGTCTGTTGAGCCATGCTTGTTTGCGCGATCAGCAAGAGGGTAAGTAACAGGCTGAAGCGGGGTAAAAAGGAGCGAGTCATGCGGTTGGTCAGAGGCGATGCCTCTCTATATTTCAACAAAGATACGGTGCGATTTATTCCATTAGTCGCTAAACCTTATGTGTAACATGGGCTTCAGGCCGTAGGCTGACAGCACTAGGTTTAGCGGGTTACTGGTAACAGGCTACGAGGCTACGGGCTAAAGCCCGTGTTACTCTTCCAGCGTAAGTTGCAAACGGCGGAGCCGTACCCTGAGTTGGGTGATCCAGACGCCGAGCAGCGTGAAGCCGATGATTGCCGGATAAAAGACCATTCGCATCTGGCTGTTCATATCATACTTACCAAATGCCGGATTACCGCCGTTGCCGGGGTGTAGCGTATCGGTCATTCGGGGCAGAATGAAAATCAGCGGAATGAATACGGCAAAGGCCAGGATGTTGTAAACCGCCGAGATGCGGGCGCGTCGCTGCTCATCGTCGAACGCACCACGTAGGATCAGGTACGCCATGTAGAGCATCATGCTGATCGCAACTCCATTTAGTTTTGGATCATTTGGCCAGGGATCGCCCCAGGTGTAATTCGCCCAGATTGAGCCGGTGACACACCCCAGAATCCCAAATAAAATGGCCGTATTGGCAAACTCAACCGATATCAGGTCATGGCCCAGATCGCCACTTCGTAAATAGCGGACGGCAAAGACCAACGACGTGAACATGAGCGTGATCATGCCAAACCAGAGCGGTACGTGAAAGTACACGTTGCGAATACTCTCGTTCAGGATGGGTTGACGGGGCGTTGGCCCCAGTAAGCCCCAGAATACCGTATACGTTAAAATGATGACCGCCAGGGCCTTCCACCAATTTGCTTTCATATAATTAGTAGTCATTAAATGGTCATTCGTGGTCATATACAGTCATTATGTTGTCAGTAAATGTCAAATCAGAAGAACAACAAATGACAACTAATGACCATAAATGACAATCAATGACGTTTTACTAACTCTTCCACAAAAACGGGAATAACAAGTAAGAAAGTGCCAGGACAATGGCGTCGATGGCAAGTATTGTTAACAGTTCATCACTACTGGCCGACCGGTCGAGGCCGTCCATTGCATTTTTAGCTACTTTCAGCAGTAGCAATAGCAAAGGTAACATCACCGGAAAGCTCAGGATAGCCATCAGCGTGGCCGAATTTTCTGCTTTGGCCGCAATGGCCGCTACCAACGTCAGGGAGGCCGCGAACCCAACAGCACCCAGCAACAGGCTACCTATATATAAGGGCACATCGTCGACAGGGGCACCCAGCACAAACGCGTAGACTGAAAAACCCAGCAACGCCAGCACCAGCATCAGGCCCGTATTGTAGATGATCTTGGCGACGATGATCTGTTGCGGGCTGGCCAGGGTGTAATAGTACAATTGCCGCCCGGCCCGTTCCTGCACAAATGTTTTGGCAATGGCGTTGATGGCCGTAAACAGTTGAATCAGCCAGAAAAGCGTGTTCCAGACAATAGGCGCTAACTGACCGCGACGGGCGTTGAAGCTCAGGTAACAGACAAAAACTGCCCCTACGATGTACAGCAACATGCCGTTGAGGGCATACCGCTGCCGCCATTCCAGCCGAAACTCTTTGCCGACCAACGCTCCGATTTGCACCAACGACTCACGCATAGGACCGCAAAAATACGCCACAATGCCCAAACCGCCCCTACTTTTGCGGCCATGACGCCTGATACTATTACGGTACTTACCCTCTGCTTTTTCTCTTTCCTGGCTGGCTTTATCGACTCTATCGTTGGCGGTGGCGGACTGGTTCAAACGCCCGCCATTCTGTTTAGCCTACCGCAATACCCGATTCCGACGTTGCTTGGCACCACCAAAATTCCCAGTGCGGTAGGTACGTTGCTGAGCGCCGTTCAGTACAGTCGGCGTGTCACCATTCATTGGTCGTTGCTGCTCCCGATGGCCATCACCGCTTTCGGCGCGGCACTTACCGGCTCCTGGACGCTGACCCACGTACCCAACACGTTCATGCGTCCGCTGGCGCTGGTGATTCTGATCACCATATTCATCTATACGCTCCTGAAACCCGAGTTTGGCCAACATGTAGAACGAACCATCAACCACCGCCAGCAATTGATCCGGGTGGTGTTGATGGCTATTGTTATCGGTTTTTACGACGGCTTTTTCGGACCCGGTACCGGCAGTTTTCTGGTGCTTGGGCTAGTTAGTCTGCTCGGGTTCGACTTTCTGCGGGCCAGTGCGCATGCCAAATGGGTCAATCTGGCAACCAATCTGGCCAGCCTCTGCTTTTTCGTCAGTAAAGGCATGGTGCTCTTTGCCGTAGCCATTCCGATGGCCATTGCTAACCTGCTGGGTTCTTTCCTGGGCGTGCGATTAGCCCTGCTCAAAGGAAACGGGTTCATCCGTGTGTTCTTCCTGTGCGTCATTGCAGCCACCATCCTGCGCTTCGCCTATGATCTGCTCCGAAGCTGATACGAACGCATGCTTTGAATGGGTATGCGGATTGGGCGGATGAAACAGATTTTCGGAGATTCTAGATTAAAATGAATTGGATCTGCTCGAGACCACGAATCCATTTGAAATCCCAAAATCTGCGTTAATCCGTTTCATCTGCCCAATCCGCGTACCTATCATCCAGAGATATGATTTTTATCATAGAATGGGTTGACGCAATTTTCTGGAAATCTCAACTTTTCGCCGTAATCTTGCGTTTGTTTAAATGAAGTCTAAATAAAGACACCATGAGCAATCGTACTGTTGCTGATTTAAAACCCGGCGAACGCGCCCGCATCAAGTCATTCAATGACCAGTGGGCCTCGATTAAGTTGCTCGAAATGGGTTGCCTGCCCGGCGAGGAAGTGTGTTTGCACTGCAAAGCCCCGATGGGCGACCCGATCTGCCTGAACGTGTCGGGCTACTGCCTGTCTATGCGCCGGGCCGAAGCCGCCACAATTATTGTTGAGTAGAACGGCCCTCCGGGTCGTGTGTTACCTTGGAAACGTCGCCCGTATTGGCTTTAGTTGGAAACCCCAACGCCGGTAAATCTTCCCTATTCAATCAGTTAACAGGTCTTCGTCAGAAAACCGGGAACTTCCCCGGTGTGACGATGGACAAAAAGTCGGGCACCGCCAGCCTGACGCCTCAGCTAGAGGCCACTGTGGTCGACCTGCCGGGAGTATACTCGATCTACCCCAAATCACCCGACGAACAAATCGTTACCGACATTCTGGCTAACCCCGCTCATCCCGACTACCCGGATGTGGCTGTGGTCGTGCTCGACGCCTCCAATCTGCGCCGTAACCTGCTGCTATTCACACAGGTTATGGACTTGCGGGTTCCGGTGGTGCTGGTACTAAATATGCTCGATGTGGCGCGGCAGCAACAGCAGGAAGTCAACGCCGTTCGGCTGTCGATGCGGCTGGGTATTCCCGTTGTGCGGGTCAATGCACGTACCGGCGACGGCATGGACTTGCTGAAGAAGGCCATCATTCAGCAGTTAGAAGAGCCTGTTTTGTCAGAAACGCTTTTTTTTGATCCTCAAACCGACCCCGTATTAGCCGAATCTGTGCATGGTGAACAGGTAGGTCTATTGGAGGAAACAAAGCAGCGGTACAACCTGACGAATAATTACCTGGCTCTTCAATACGTCATTCAGCACGACGGATTCACGTTTTTGAACAGACCGCAGCGTGAAGGCCTCGACGAACTGATTGCGAAGTACGAGTTCAGCGAACCCGCTTTCCAGGTACGTGAAACCATACGCCGATACGAGCTTATTTCTGGCGTAGTCACCGATGCCGTTACCGACAGCCGCCCGGTTGGCCAGTCCACCTGGAGTCAGCGCATTGATCGCGTGTTGCTGCACCCTATCTGGGGGTACGTTATTTTCACGCTGATCCTGCTGCTGGTCTTTCAGGCCATTTTCTCCTGGGCAACTCCCCTGGTCGATGCCATTGACGAAGGCGTCGCCTGGCTAAACGGTAGCCTGAAAGACGGCCTCCCCGATGGCCCGCTCACCGACTTGCTGACAGATGGCGTACTGGCCGGCATCGGTAGCATTCTGGTCTTCGTTCCGCCAATTGGCTTATTGTTCCTGCTCATTTCATTGCTTGAGGAGTCGGGTTACATGTCGCGGGTGATGGTACTGATGGACCGGATCATGCGCAAATTTGGTCTGAACGGACGAAGCGTGGTACCGCTGATTTCCGGGGCGGCCTGTGCCGTACCCGCCATCATGGCTACCCGCGCCATCGGCTCCCGCCGCGATCGGCTCATTACCATCCTGGTTACGCCCTTGATGAGTTGTTCGGCCCGCCTGCCCATCTACACCATCCTGATTGCGCTGGTTGTGCCCGACCGGCGGGTACTGGGCCTGTTTAACATGCAGGGTCTGGCCCTGATGAGCCTTTACCTGCTCGGCCTAGTTTCGGCATTGGCGGCGGCCTGGGTATTCAAGAAAATCTTAAAAACGAAGGAACGGAGCCTGTTCGTGATGGAACTCCCCACCTTCAAATGGCCTCGCTGGAACCACGTTGGCCTGACAGTCTGGGAAAGCGTCCGGTCGTTTGTCTGGGAAGCAGGCCGCGTCATTTTAGCCATTTCCATTGTGCTCTGGGTACTTGGCAGTTACGGCCCCGGCACCCAAATGGACGACGCAGAAACCCAGGTACGTTCCTCGATGGTGGGTAAGCCTTCCGATCAGATCGAGAATGCCATTGCCGCCCAACGCCTCGAATCATCGTATGCCGGTCATTTCGGTCACTTCATCGAACCAGCCATTAAACCGCTCGGCTACGACTGGAAAATCGGTGTGGCGTTGTTAGCTTCTTTTGCTGCCCGTGAAGTCTTCGTTGGAACAATGTCGACCATCTATAGCCTCGGCGCAGGTGATACTGGCGATGATACCACGATTCGCCAACGGCTTAAGGCCGAGCGCAATCCCGACACAGGCGGCCCGATGTATACCCCCGCCGTGGCCTGGTCGCTACTGGTGTTTTATGTCTTTGCCATGATGTGCATGAGCACGATCGCCACCACCTACCGGGAAACCAAAGGCTGGACATGGCCGATGGTGCAGCTTGGCTACATGAGCGTACTGGCCTACGCATCAGCCCTGATCACCTACCTGGTATTGCGGTAGGATAGTGAGTGCTACGAATTTCCCGATCGCTCCGGTAGCATAATCACATCCACACCTCGGAGACTACTGAACTTTTCATCAGCCGTCACCAGCGGGATTCCTGCCTCAATCGCTGAAGCACCAACAATAGCGTCCATTAATTTCAACCGTGTGGAAAGCCTGACTTTAACAGTTCGTTCTCTGATAGCGGGGGTCAGTTCTATTATATCGAAATAGGCCAGAAATTCGCGGATGAGCGTGCGCTCATTAGCGTTGATATCAGGTTTACACTGCATCTCCATCTCTGTAATCACAGAAATAGCCAACCGTTTATTCGACAGCAAGGCTACAACAGTCTCATCATTTTCCAGAAAACGAATCAGGGCGTTAGTGTCACAGAACAGGTCTTGCCTCATCAATCGTCGCTCCGTAGTTCACGCTGGAACTCAACTGCATTTTTCCCCCACGTCAATGCACCAGCAAACCGGCTAATGTCAAATGGTTTTGGCGCTACTTTCACTTTACCTAATACCTCTTTCAGTTGCTTTTGCGTCGGATTTTTTTTCAATCGGATTACCATAGCCGGTTAACTGTTGTTTACGTAAAAAAGCACTTAAAGCTACAAAAAATCAACGTACCTGATTCTTGGCTAACCGCTTTCCACCACCTACCGGGAAACCAAAGGCTGGACATGGCCGATGGTGCAGCTTGGCTACATGAGCGTATTGGCCTACGCATCAGCCCTGATCACCTACCTGGTATTGCGGTAATAAGCGGCGGAGTGTTACATTGGGTTCACTCTTAACCCACGTTGTTCATTCCTGTAAGTAGGTTAACTTTGCCTGTTTCTGTTCCTGTAGCGGCGAGGAGCATCCAAATCCAAGCTAACTGGATCAGCTCCTACGGCTACCACACCGTGCAGAAACAGCGGTTAGCTAACCAGGTGCCGGGGTTTGGGCACCACGGTTTCCTTTCTGTCCGTTAACTCATCGAAGCCAAATGGAGCAAAGCTCAAAACGACTGAATAAATTCATCAGCGAAAGCGGGTTATGCTCTCGGCGAGAGGCAGACCGGTTTATTACCCAGGGCGTTGTGTTCATCAATGGGCGCAAAGCGGTGATTGGCGACCAGGTGAAACCCAATGACCGTGTGCGCGTGAACGGAAACAATCTGGAACCCCGCGATAGTGATAACGTATTTCTTATTGCGCTGAACAAACCGGTGGGGGTAACCTCTACCACCGAAGAAAACGTGCGCGATAACATTGTGCAGTATGTAAACCACAGTGAACGGCTCTTCCCAATTGGTCGGCTGGATAAGGATTCGCAGGGGCTTATTTTTCTGACCAACAACGGCGATCTGGTCAACAAGATCCTGCGGGCCGGCAACAAACACGAAAAGGAGTATGTGGTGACGGTAAACAAACCCTTGACCGACGCGGTAATTACCGGCATGGCCAACGGGGTTCCGATGCTGGGCGTCATCACCAAGAAATGTAAAATAGTGCGGGAAGGCGCCACCACCTTTCGGATCACACTTATTCAGGGATTGAACCGGCAGATTCGCCGAATGTGCGAACATTTCGGCTACGAGGTAACGAAGCTGGAGCGGGTTCGGATCATGAACATTAACCTGAAGGGCCTGCCCGTTGGCGATTGGCGGGATTTAACCGATAGCGAAAAGGAAATTATTTATGGCCTACTGGAAGGATCAACTGGTCTGGACGAGAAAAAGCTCAGGGGAGATCAGGCACCCAGAAAGAAGAAGCCTATAGGCTCCACCAGAACAACTGGGGCGAAAACAGTCGGCTCACCCAGAACAGCCGGGCTCAAAAAGCAAGTGGCCACCCCGCCACCACAGTCCCGCCTGGGCAAGCCGGCTCAAAAGAAGACAAACAGCCGGACTGAAAGAAGTAAGCCAGAGCAGAAGAACGGCCGCCGTAGCAAACGATAGAGTAACGCTACGGACTGCCAGTTTCGTTTAGCCGTTTTCACCGCTCAAATGTGGACACTTAGTGAAAGGATGATCTGGCTACACTCGCCTACACCCCGGCCTTGATCACGTATCTGGCACTATGATAAAGCAGAAGACCCCCTATACTGAAGAAGGCCAAACCCTCGCGAGTTTGGCCTTCTTCAGTATAAGGAAGATCATCACTAGAACAACAGCCCTTTAGCGATGAGTGGGTAGATAAAGTGATAGATGATGTAGGCAAACAGAGCCATAGTAGCACCTCCCAGGGCAGCAGTCTGACCTAAATCAGCCGATGATGACTTTGACTTGGATTGGCTCATTCGCCATTCGCGCTGTGTGTAGTTACTCATCTTGGGTGTCCGTTTAGAATATGTTCTTGTTGTTACACAAAATTGGTGCCTCTTTAACAGACTCCTTAGCGCGAAACTACGCTACGGGCATACGTGTATCTACGTAGCTGATTTAACGGCGTTTGCGGCTGGCCCAATGTGAGTTAGACTTATTCAGCGGTTTATGGTAACCGGCACTTTCCCAATAAACAGTACTACGTAATTGTAGAATTTATTCTACAGATTCTATAGATTTTTGTGCATGAATTACCACGCCCAGTTCAGGCTTTCGATTACATCAGAAGCGGTTAAACCGATCTGTCCGCGTGCCTGCGCTGCCCTGTCACCGGCCTGCCCATGCGCAAAAACACCCAATACGGCTGCTTCTACCGGGTCGTAACCCTGAGCGAGTAACGCCGAAAGAACGCCCGTCAACACATCGCCAGTGCCGCCGGTACTCATGCCAGGATTACCCGTCGAATTGAAATGCACCTCTCCATTGGGAAGGGCAACGGCCGTATGGGCGCCTTTCAACACAACCACAACCTGCTGACGCTGAGCAAACTCGCGTAGCAGTTCCAACTTGTCGTAGTCATTCTGCCAACGCTGCGTGAGCCGCTCAAACTCTTTCGGGTGCGGCGTCAGAATACTGTTTTCGGGCAGTAAACCGATCAGGTCTTTATTGGCCGCCAACAGGTTCAGTGCATCCGCATCAACCACCACGGGTTTGTTAAAATTAGTCAGAATCTCCCGCAGAAAACGGGCCGTTTCGGGTGCTTTGCCCATACCCGGCCCTACGCCGATGGTCGCATAGTCGGTTAATGAGGGGCCGTCTACGTCGCTATGCCCCGTCAACACGCGCTCGTCAACATCGGGGCGGCACATGGCTTCGGGGACAGCCGTTTGCATGACAACGTACCCACAGGCAGGCACTTGCACCGTCAATAGCCCAACGCCCGACCGCAAACAGGCTCTGGCAGCCAGTACACCCGCGCCAATTTTGCCGTAACTGCCTACCAGCAACAAAGCATGACCAAATGACCCTTTGTTCGAGAACCGTTCGCGCCGCCGTAACAACAGCCGCGCTTCGGCTTCTGTTGTATAATAATAAGGCGTGGGGGCCTGATCGATAAACCGTTGGTTGAGGCCAATATCGACCGTATGCCACTCGCCAACCGACCGTGCATTGCCCGGTAACAGCAGGGCCAGCTTGGGCAGATCGAAGGTAACCGTATGATCAGGCCAGATCGTGACCTCGCCGGGCTGGTTGGGCTGATTGGCTTGCAGGCCGCTGGCGATGTCGACCGAAACCACCTGTGCCGGCGCCTGGTTTATTCGCTCGATCACCATTTTGACAAGCCCTTCGGCCGGTCGCGAAATACCCGATCCCAAAATAGCATCGATCACTACATCACGTTGGCGCAGCGTAGGCATGTCGCCCGGATTCTCAATGTAGTGCGGGTTGATCAGCAGTTTGAGACGCCGATGATTGTGCGCAAAATCGTCGGACTCGCGGGGCGCATAGCGCACAACGAATACCTCGACAATGTAATTAGCCTGAACCAGCAGGCGGGCGATAGCCAGTCCATCGCCGCCATTATTACCAAGGCCGCAGAAAACTTTTACGGGTGTGAACGCATCATAACGAACCGTGAACCAATCGACGAATGCCTGCGAGGCACGCTCCATCAATTGACTGGGAGCAATAGGTTCATAGGTGATAGTAGCTTGATCAAGTTGACGAATCTGTTCAACGTTGAGAATTTTCATAGAGGTGAAGGGGGCTGTCTTAAGCAAAACTATTTTCTTACAACGAATTAAGTACTATCTTTGCGGCTCGATTTTGAAAAAATATCCTGACGATATACAATACGGTCATGAGTGAGCTGATTAAATTAGTGGAAGCCGACAACGCCCAACGGCGTGCCGACATCCCCGTGTTTCGCGCCGGCGACACGGTAAACGTACACGTTAAGATTCGCGAAGGTAGCAAAGAGCGTATCCAGCTTTTCACTGGTACGGTCATTCAGCGTCGCAACCCAAACACCAACGGCGAGACCTTCACGGTCCGCAAGATTTCAAACGGTGTGGGTGTTGAGCGTATCTTCCCCGTGCTGTCGCCAAACGTCGACAAGATTGAAGTAGTACGTCTGGGCAAAGTACGCCGCGCCCGGTTGTTCTACCTCCGTGGTCGTCAGGGCAAAGCCGCACGTGTAAAAGAGCGGATCATCCGGAAACCAGCTCCAGTAGCTGCCGCATAGATTTTTCCTGCATACACAGAAAAGGCTGCTCATGCATGGGCAGCCTTTTCTGTGTATGCAGGAAGCTAGTTCAAAGTCTATCGCTCAAGAGTTCAAAGTCGCGCTGCCTGGCTGCGTGACAGGGCTATAGGCAACGTAACTTTGAACTCTTGAACGTTAGACTTTGAACTAGTTTTTCATGCTCTTCTCAAAATACCAGGGAACCGGCAACGATTTTATCCTGATCGACGACCGGAACAATACGTTTCCCACGCATAATCAGTCGCTTGTTGCCCAGCTTTGTCACCGCCGGTTTGGCATTGGTGCTGATGGACTTATCCTGCTCCAGAACCAGTCAGACTACGATTTTCGGATGGTCTATTTCAATGCCGACGGGGCCGAAGGAAGCATGTGTGGCAATGGTGGGCGCTGTATTGTCAAGTTTGCGCATGACCTCGGTGTCATTAAGAACCATACTCGTTTTCTGGCCGTTGATGGCGAACACCTGGCCGAAGTGGATGGCGAAGAGGTGAAGCTCATGATGAGCAACGTACCTGCCTGGCCTACCCGGTCGGAAACACAAACCGACTATGATTTTCTGAATACCGGCTCCCCGCACGTTGTTAAATTCCTGACCGGGCTGGCCAGTTATGACGTTATCAACGAGGGTCGTCAACTACGCCACGATGCCGCTTTTTCGCCCGGCGGCACCAACGTCAACTTCACCGAAGTTGTTAACGGAAACGGCCTCTTTGTCCGTACCTACGAGCGGGGCGTCGAAGATGAAACGTACTCGTGTGGCACCGGTGTAACGGCCGCAGCACTGGCCGCGCACCGCCATCAGCGTCTCTCCAGCCCCGTGTCGATCCGTACGCTCGGCGGTAACCTGCGTGTCGCGTTTACGGCGCACGCCGACGGCTCGTTTACCGATATCTACCTGATCGGGCCAGCCCAACGGGTGTTTGGCGGCAACATAACCCTTTAGTCAGTTTGCGGTTTACTGTTTACCCGCACCGGTCCGCCAGTACGGGTAAACAGTAAACCGCAAACTGATTGATGATCACCTACACTAAAAATGACTGGTTTCCGGCCATCTGGCACTTTCACACCAGCCCTACCGCCTTCTCACTCTTCAGGCGCCTGTTCTGGGTAGGTGCCTACGTCACAGGCGTTACCTTTCTGGAATTTTACTTCGTTGATCTGCGGCTCAAAAATACCCCCACCGAATTTCTGTCGACGATGGGTATTTTACTGAGTCTGCTATTGCTTTTTCGGACCAACACCGCCTACGACCGGTTTTACGAGGGGCGGCGGGCCTGGGGGTCGCTGGTCAATAATAGCCGAAATCTGGCCGCTTCCCTGAACGCAATCATTCCTGCCGACCGCGCTGACGATCGACTATTCTACACGAAAATGATCGCTAACTTCGCTTTTTCGCTGGAAAATCACCTTCGTAATGATACAAAATCGGACGGTCTGGAAGCAGTCGGCGCTGATGAACTAAGTGAGTTAACGCATTACGACCACGTACCCAATGGCATTGTGGCTCAGTTGCAGGTACGTACCGAACGCCTGTATCGGGAAGGCCTATTCACCGACGCGCACCTGATCAATCTAAGCACCATGCTACTCGTCTTTCTGGATGTAGCTGGTATCTGCGAGCGCATCAAAAGCACGCCTATTCCCTTTTCTTACAGCTTCTTCATCAAGGTGTTCATCCTGATGTACATCTTCGTAATGCCTTTTATCATCATCGATGAATACGGCTATCTGACCATTCCGGCCGTTGTGGCCGTGTCGTATATACTGGTAGGGCTAGAGTTGATCGGTGAAGAAATCCAGAACCCATTTGGCATTGAGCGGAATAATCTGCCACTCAACCAGATTTCCAAAAACATTCGCATCAACGTGCACGAATTAATGCAGTATTACCTCCCGCACGATGAGAAGCAGGACGCAAAAGCCAAGTTTGTGATTGTAACTTGAAGGTATTTAGCGTAGCCCCCCGCCCTTTCATTCGCTTTCCACAATGCCGCCATGCAGGTGGTAGACCGTCTTTCGGGCAAATTCGGCCTGTCGGAGCAGGTCTTTAGCGGCTACCCGGCTACGCACGCCGTTGGTGCATAGCACAATGATCGGATCGTAGGGCAGTAACTCATCACGGCGGGTGCGTATGTCGGCCAACGGGATGTTTATACCGCCAATATTGAACTCATCGAACTCCCATTCATCGCGCACATCCACAACCACTGCGCCGGGTTGCCGGCGTACACTGTCCAGTTCGGGCAGTGACATATCGGTATAGGCTGGGTACGTCATTTAGCTGGACAACACGAGTTGACTCGCCTCTGTTCGGCTAACGCAGAACCTCGTAAGTTACTGCATTAGGAAATCGTTAAGTACATTTTAACAAGCAGTCGCTAATGACACAGTTTGGTAATAGACAGTAAATACTCAGGCAATAACATGACGATAGCTTTGTGGTGAATCAACCATATCCTTATCGCCATGACTGTATTTATACGTCGTTTGCTACTCAGGCACTTAGTAAGTTGTTGTTTTCTGCTCTTCTGTGCGGGGCCAATGCTGGCTCAAACCACGCTTACCGGCAAGGTTATTTCCGCTGACGATCAGCAGGCTATGCCCGGTGTTTCGATCATTATAAAAGGCACAACAGTAGGCACAACCACCCGCGCTGATGGGAGCTACACGCTGAACGTACCTGGCCCCAACAGGACGCTGACTTTCTCGTTCATTGGCTACGAAACCCAGGAAATAGCCGTCGGCAACCGGTCGACCGTCGATGTATCGCTGAACGCAGCGGCGTCAACGCTTAACGAAGTGGTCATAACGGCCCTGGGCATTAAAAAAGACGTGCGCAACACAGGTGTATCAATTCAATCCGTCGATGGCGCACAACTCATTAAAGCGCGTGAACCAAACGCCGTCAACTCGCTGGTTGGTAAGGTAGCCGGTTTAACCATCGGTGCATCGGCCGAGTTGTTGCGGCGGCCCAATATCGTACTGCGTGGCAACACGGATGTACTTTTCGTTGTCGATGGCGTACCGATCAACTCGGATACCTGGAATATCAGTGCCGACGATATCGAGACGTACTCAGTACTAAAAGGCGCATCGGCCTCGGCACTGTACGGATTCCGGGGCAAGAACGGAGCCATCCTGATCACGACCAAACGCGGCACGAAAGACAAGCGGGGGTTTGCCGTAGATGTAAATACCAGCCAGATGGTCGACAACGGGTTTCTGGCTATTCCCAAAGTGCAGGACGAATACGGCCCCGGCGATCACGGCGTTTATGAATTCGTTGATGGAAAAGGCGGCGGTAAAAATGACGGCGACTACGACATCTGGGGACCCCGGTTTGAAGGTCAACTCATTCCACAATACGACAGCCCCGTTGATCCCGTGACGGGCAAACGGACGGGCACACCCTGGGTGGCGCGGGGCAAAGACAACCTCACCCGGTTTTTGCAGGCGGGAATTCTCTCGACCAACAACGTGGCCGTATCGGCTTCGGGCGATAAATACGACCTCCGTTTTTCGGTGTCGCACAACTACCAGCGTGGCCTGGTGCCCAACACCCAGTTGAACAGCACCACGTTTAAGGTCAACACCGGCTATAACTTCACGGACCGGCTCCGGTTTGAAGGCGACATCCAGGTAAACCGTCAGTATACGCCTAATATTCCCGACGTGAACTACGGTCCTAACTCCATGATTTACAACATCGTGATCTGGGGTGGTGCCGACTGGGATGTCGACCAGCTAAAGAATTACTGGCAGCCGGGCAAAGAAGGTACGCAGCAGATTTATGCCGAATACCAACGCTACAACAACCCCTGGTTTACGGCCAAAGAATGGTTGCGGGGCCACTACAAAACAGATATCATCGGCCAGACATCACTCAAATATACCATCACCGACGGTCTTGACCTGACACTACGTACCCAGGTGTCGACCTGGAATTTGCTGCGGACCGAGAAACTACCTTACTCGGCTACCACCTATGGTCGTGAGGAAACGAAAGGCGATTACCGCGAAGATCGTCGCAGCCTGCTCGACAATAACACTGACTTACTGCTGAAGTACAACAAACGGATCAACCCGCTGTTGAGCGTGAACGCCGTGGGTGGAGGCAATATTCGGGTGTACAATTACAACTCGAATTATGCCAGCACCAACTACCTGAACGTACCTGGCGTGTATAACTTCGCCAACTCACTCAACCCTGGTGTCCTATCCAATTTCAATGCCGACATGCGCGTGTTATCGGCCTATTACTCAGCCGACTTTACCCTGAAAGACTACGTGACATTATCGACCACCGGCCGGATGGATAAACTTTCTACCCTGCCAGCGGGCAATAACACGTTCTTCTACCCGTCGGTGGCCATGAGCACGGTACTCTCCGATTACCTGCAGTTGCCTCAGGCCGTTTCGTTCCTGAAAGTGCGGGCCTCCTACGCCAACGTGAAAGACGGCCTGACGGCGTCGACCATTGGCGTGCCGGGCTGGTCGCTGGGGTATGGCGAGCAGTATGCGTCCTCGTATGATGGGCCTACCTACCAGAACTCAGCCGTTTATGGCACGCCGCTAACGGTGAATAATACGTCAACGGCTTACTTCACCAACGCCCTCAATAACCCGAATATCAAGCCCAACAGCACCTCGCAGACCGAAGTGGGCCTGGATGCGCGCTTCCTGAACAACCGGCTGGCTTTTGATGCAGCCTACTACATCAGCGACGATGGCCCCCGTATTTTCAACCTGCCCATCTCCGAAACAACGGGGTATTCGTCGGTACTGGTCAACGGCATCAAGACCCAGAAAACAGGTATTGAGCTGTCGCTGACGGGCAAAGTGCTGACGAATCCGAACGGCCTGAACTGGAACATCCTGGCCAACTGGTCGACCTACAAGGAAGTGTTCAAGGAGTTTTATCCGGGTGTAACGGCGCTCAACACTTTCTTCAAAGTAGGCGACCGGACCGACAAATACTACACAAAAACCTTCGTCCGCTCGCCCGACGGGCAGATTGTCAATGACGCTGGTGGCCGTCCATTACAAACGCCTGTTGCTCAGTTCGTTGGCAACATCAACCCGGATTGGGTGTGGGGTGTAAACAACCGGTTCAGCTACAAAGCCGTTACGTTCAGTTTCCAGTTTGACGGTCGTGTGGGCGGCGTCATCTCCGACTACGTACAACAGAAATCGTATGCCGGTGGCCGGATCATCAACACGGTTCAGGGCGAAATGGGCATTGCCCGCCTGAACGATACCAAAGGCATCAAATCGTATCTGGGCGAAGGCGTTCAGGTGAGCAACGGGGCCAGCATCAACTACGACGCCGATGGAAACGTGACCAACTACAGCGAACTGCAGTTTGCGCCTAACACGACGAAAGCCTTTTTGCAGGATTACATCGCCAAACGGTACGGCTTCGACGGCGGCAATATCATCAGCCGTTCGTTTGCCAAACTGCGCGAAGTGGTGGTAGGCTACACCCTGCCGCAAACACTGGCCAGCCGCATCGGCATGAAACAGGCGTCGATCTCCTTCGTGGGCCGGAACCTGTTCTACTTCGCCGAGAAAAAAGACATCGACCTCGATCAGTTTACCAGCGGTGGCCGGTCAGACCTGCAAACGCCCACGACACGCCGCTACGGATTTAATATTAACCTGACGTTTTAAAAACTACCCCACCCCCGGCTCCTCCCCGTTAGGGAGGGGAGCAATGCTCCGCCAATTAGCGAAGCTACTCTAGCGTTCCCCCTCCCTAACGGGGAGGGGCCGGGGGTGGGGGAAATACCCCAACACAATGAAACCATATCACTTTCTCCTTGTCATTTTCGCCATCGCGCTACTGGTGTCGGCCTGCGAAAAACCATTCGATGAACTCGAAAAAGACCCGAACCGCGCGGTCAATGCCCCCGCTTCGCTGGTGCTTAAGGGAATTCTCAACGACATGTACGACAGCCAGAATAGCCCCTCCGGCTTCGCGGGTGTTACGTATTCACCCTGGGGGAGCGAGCAACGCTACAACCAGTTTTACTGCTCGAACTACAACTACTACGCCACCAACGAATACACCTGGACCAATACGACGCTTAATTTCTACACGTTGAAAGACGTGGTGAAAATGGAAGCAGAAGCAAAACGGGCGGGAGCGGCTGATGTGAATCCGTATTCAGCACTAGGCAAGTTTTTCCGGGCTTATTTCTACGAAAACATGACCCGCCGCGTGGGCGACATCCCCCTCACCGACGCCCTGAAAGATCAGGCCAATCTGACCCCGAAATACGATTCGCAGAAAGCGGTGTACAGCCAGATCCTGAAGTGGCTCGACGATGCCAACACCGACATGACCGCCATCATTACAAAAGGCGACAACACACTGGGCGGCGATTTTTACCTCGGCAACAACCTGCGCCAATGGCAGAAAGTCATCAATGCTTACCGCATCCGGGTTTTGATCAGCCTGAGCAAAAAAGAAGCGGATACCGACCTGGCTATCAGGCAGAAGTTTGCCGACATGATTGGCAATCCAACCAAATACCCGCTGCCGACAGGAATGGGCGATAACCTGCAGTACGTACACAACAGCACCCAGAACAAATACCCCCGCAACCAGGACAATTTCGGACAGAACGCCACCCGCGAGAATATGGCCAAAACATATATCGACCTGCTGGTAGACCGGAAAGATCCGCGCGTATTTGTCGTGGCCGAACCAGCCGCAGCCAAACTGGCTGCAGGGCTGAAACCAACGGATTATGCCGCTTTTGTGGGTGCCTCATCAGGTGAAGATCAGCAGGACATGGCCACGAAGGTGCTTAAAGGCGAATACTCGTACCAGAACCGGAAACACTACTACACCTCGTATGTGGGCGAACCGGTCTTCATTATCGGCTATCCTGAGTTGATGTTCAACATTGCCGAAGGTATTAACCGGGGCTGGGCAACGGGCAATGCAGAGACCTACTATCAGCAGGGCATTGCGGCCTCGATGGGTTTCTACGGCCTGAAAGACGGCGATAATACCGTTACTTTTTCACGCGACGGGGGTATCTTCAATTTCGACAATTACACGGTGAAGGTGAGCATGAGCGATTACCTGGCGCAGCCACTGGTGAAATACGCGGGCAATAACGCAACGGGCCTGAACCAGATTCTGACCCAGAAGTACATTGCGTTTTTCCAGAATTCGGGACTCGAAGCCTTCTACAACCAACGCCGCACGGGTGTTCCTACGTTCCTGACGGGCGTGGGCACCGGCAACAGCGCCCGGATTCCGAAGCGGTGGCTTTACCCATCGAACGAGCGGACAACCAACGGTGATAACCTGAAAGCCGCCCTGACCAGCCAGTACGGCGGCAATGACGATATCAACGCCACGATGTGGTTATTGCAGTAATTTGTTAGTAGTTATTGGTTATTGGAGTTTCGGCAGGTAACGTACCCGAACGAAACCCTAATAACTAATTACGGCTTTGTTGCATGGCTCCTCAAGGCACCATGCAACAAAGCCACTAATAACGAATAACCAAATTCCCATGATGATCGAACAACTATTCGCTCAGAGCGGCGACGATGCATATTTCGGTGAACCCGTCACCCAACTGGAACACGCTTTACAGTCAGCTTTGCTAGCCGAAGATGTGGGAGCAGACCGTGATACGGTACTGGCTGCGCTTTTACACGATATTGGTCACCTGTTACCGGCCGGGTCTGAAGACGGCTACATGGATGGCTACGGCACCATTGATCATGAGCGGCTGGGTGCCGACTTCCTGCGCGAACATGGCTTCTCCGAAAAAACCGCGCAACTGATCGAAAACCACGTCAACGCGAAACGGTATCTGGTGGCGAAAAACCCGGATTACCTCGCCCGGCTATCAGATGCCAGCTTGCAGACGCTCGGCTTTCAGGGCGGCCCCATGACAGCCGATGAAGTCACTGCTTTTGAGCAACATCCTTACTTTAAAGAGATTCTGCAACTCCGCTACTGGGATGAACAGGCCAAAATCCCCGGCTTACCCACCCGCGACATGGCCTACTACCTGACCATGATGGACTAACGCTTTCCTTTCTATCCCACCATTCCTTTACCCGATGACGCCACTTCTCCGCTACGCCCTTCTTCTTATCGCGCTGCCCGCCTTCTCCCAGAGAACGTATCCAACCCTGCAAGTACCCGGCCGGGCTGCTTATTGCCGGATCGACGCGGCGGGAAAATCGGTGTTACCAAGCGGTCGGTACGTTACGCCAGCGGGGCAAACAATTCGCATCACCAACGACCCGTTTGGACTGGCCCTCTCGCCCGACGGCTCTAAAGCGGTTACGTTGCACGACGGAGTTCTGACGGTGCTTGACACCAGAACGGGACAGCCCACGCGCATTCCCGATTATACAGGCAAGATTCCGTCGCCCGTTGGTGGAGCCACGTTCCTGGGTATTGCCTTCGCGGCCGATGGCCGAACAACGTACCTGAGCAACGGCGACAAGGGGCGCGTCATCGTTTTCGATACCGAAACCCTGCGTAAAACCGACAGCATAAGCCTCGACGGTAACGGCTATGCAGACAGTTTCACCTCCGACCTGCTGCTCAATGGAAACGAGTTGCTTGTACTCGACCGGGCTAATTTCCGGCTGGTGCGTATCGACCTGGCCACCAAACGCATTACCGCTTCAATTCCAACGGGTCGCCAGCCGTTCGGTCTGGCCCTCTCCCCCGACCGCAAAACGGCTTTTGTGGCCAACGTAGGCCTGTACGCCTACCCGCTCGTGCCGGGTGTGACAAAGACCAACAAAGACACGATGATGCTGAAGTTTCCGGCCTACGGTGCCCACACGAAAGAATCGCGGGAAGGCGTGGAAATCGAAGGGCGACGGATACCGGGGCTGGGCAGTCCGCTCGCCGACGAGGCCATGAGCGTCTGGATGGTCAATCTGGCAACGAACAAAGTGACGGCAAAGCTGAAGACGGGCGTGCAGATTGGTGAAATGATCGAAGAGGCGGAAGTGGTCGGTGGCTCATCGCCCAACTCGGTGGTAGTGGGTAGCCGCTACGCCTACGTCTCAAATGCCACGAACGACAATATCTCGATTATCGACTACAAATCCAGAAAGTTAGCGGGCACCATCGCGCTGAAAATTGACCCGAAGCTGGACAACTACCGGGGCATGATGCCGTTTGGGCTGACGTTGACCAAAGACGAAAAAAACCTCTACGTAGCCCTGCTGGCCTTCAACGCGGTGGCCGTGATCGACGTACCCACGCGCAAAGTCCGCGGTCTGATTCCAACCGGCTGGGGACCAACCCGCGTGGCGCTCTCGCCCGATGAAAAAACCCTGTACGTCACCTCTGCACGGGGCTACGGAGCCGGACCCAACGGCGGTGCGGGCTTCGTGAAACCACCCCAGGGAACCTACATCGGTGATATTCAGCTAGGTACGTTCCAGGCTATTCCTATTCCCTCAACAACACAACTGGCTGACTACACCGGACAGGTGATTGCCAACACGTACCAGACCGTGATGGTGGCCGACGACGGTAAAAATCCGTTACCCGTGTTGCCAAAAACACGTTCGTCGGCAACACGGACCCCGATCAAACATATCGTCTATATCACCAAAGAAAACCGGACGTATGATGAAGTACTGGGGCAATTACCTACCGGAAAAGGTGACTCCACACTCGCCCGGTTCGGCACGGGCGTAACGGTCCGGTCGCGCATTGCCACCTCGCGCGGAACCAGCGGCCGCACCACCGATCAGGCTGGCGATTCGGTGCGCATTACCGGTGCCGATATTATGCCCAACCACGCCCGGCTGGCCCGGCAGTTCGCGGTTGGAGACAATTTTTACTGTGATTCCGACGCCAGTATTCACGGCCATCACTGGATGATGGGCACCATTCCCAACGAATGGGTAGAAGCCAACGCCGCGTCGGAAGGGCGATTCGATGCGTTCTCGAAAGCGCCCGGTCGCCGGTTTCCTAAATCCTCAGGAGCCATTGACCCGGAAGATTATAACGAAATTGGTGGCCTGTGGGAAGCACTGGAGCGCAACAAGGTATCGTTCTATAACTTCGGTCAGGTCAACGAATATGCCGGGAATTATGAAGAGCAGTTCGACACTACATTTGGCGCAGCGCATCCCGTCGCGTTTCCCATGCCTGCCGCTGCGTTCCGGCATACGTCGCGGAATTTTGCGGGGTACAACACCAACATTCCCGACCAGTTTCGGATGGATCAGTTTGAGCGGGAGTTTACGGCAAAATGGCTCACTAAAAATAAAAAAAACGGCCGTATAACCCCGCTTCCGCAACTCATCACGGCCATGTTGCCCAACGATCACGGCTCAGGTCCGCGCCCCAAAGACGGCTACCCGTTCCTGCACTCCTACATGGCCGATAATGACCTGGCAGTGGGCCGGATGCTGCATTTTCTGTCGCGCACACCCTACTGGAAAAACATGCTCGTGATCGTTACCGAAGATGATCCACAGGGCGGTGTCGACCATATCGATGCCCACCGGAGCGTGTTGATAATGGCCGGACCGTACGTGAAACGTGGGTACGTTTCCAACACCCACGCCAACTTCGGCTCGATCCTGAAGGTGATTTATAACCTGTTGAATGTACCCTACGTGAATCAGTACGACGCCACAGCTTCGCTACTTCAGGATTTCTTCACCGATAAACCCGACCTGCGGCCCTATACCGCTGTCTTACCCGACGTCCGCATTTTTGATCCGCAACAGGCCATGAAACCGTACAACAAAACCTTCGACTGGCGCAAGATTCAGAAAGGCCCCGAAATGGACGACCGCGCCGATCAACGCGCCGACCATTACCGGCAACAAAACGAAGGCAACTAACCCGTGTTACAGCGCGAGTCGGGCTGCTGACGCGTTGAAGGTTGCTGACGCATAGCCCTTCGACAGGCTCAGCAACATACAGTACGGAAAATGTCGAAACCAGGCGATCAACTACTAGCTTTCCTGTATGAAACCCAATCTACTCCTCGTCTTCATACTGCTGACGATCAACGTGTTTGCCCAACCCGCCGCGCCGCGCTACCTGATTTCGGCTCCGGCAGGAAATGCCTATACGCAGATCGATAAAGCGGGCCGGACGGTACTGCCCAACGGACGGTTCATCACCCCACGCGGCCGGCAGATCGAAACCGCGCCGCACCCGTATGGGCTGGTGCTGAGCCCCGATGGGCAGACGGTGGTAACGGCCAACTCGGGCATCAATCCATTTTCGATCTCGATCATTCGGGATGCGCTGAGCGAATCACCAACGGTTCGGCAGGTACCCGAAGGTGTCAAGACTGATAATGGCATTCTGGAAGCCTGCTTTATGGGCTTGGCCGTTTCGCCCGACAGCAAGATCGTGTACGTAGCTGGCGGCGAAACAAACAGGGTTTTCGCGTTCGACCTGGCCACGGGCAAACCGGCAGGTAGTATCAACTGCGGGGCAAAAAACTACAGCCACGGCTACATTGGCGACATGGCCCTGACCCGCGACGGGAAAACGCTGTATGCCGTTGATCAGATCGGCTTCCGGCTGATCGTCATCGACGTACCCAGCAAAACCATTCGGCATAACGTACCTACGGGCCGCTACCCGTTTGGCGTTACCCTCTCGCCCGACGAAAAAACAGCTTACGTAGCCAACGTGGGCGTTTTTGAGTACAAACCCTTCACCAACCTCGACAGAAAAGACCTGAAACGGACCGGCCACGACTATCCATCGTCGAAATACGGCTCGAAGGAAATGCGCGATGGTGACGAAAAACGCGGCGTTCCGGCCCTGGGCGATCCCAACGTACCTGACGCATTTTCGGTCTGGCGCATCAGCCTGAGCAACGTACCTGCGGTAACCGCGAAGATCAAAACGGGTTTTCTGGTTGGTCAGATGGTCGAAGATTTTCCGGCTGTGGGCGGGTCGAGCCCCAACTCGGTGGTGGCCACCGACCGGTATGTGTTTGTCAGCAATGGCAACAACGACTGCGTATCGGTCATCGACGTAACGACCAGTGCGGTCGTTAAAAACATTGCGCTTTCGCCCGATACCAGGCTGGGCAGCAAGCGGGGCATTATTCCGTTTGGACTGGCCCTGTCACCCGACGGAAAGCGGCTGTTCGTAGCCGAAGCGGGCATCAACGCCGTGGCCGTTATCGACGTGAATTCGCTGGCCGTGCTGGGACATTTACCAACGGGTTGGTTTCCGTCGAAACTGAAAGTCAGTAATGATGGAAAAAAGCTCATTGTAGCCAACGCCAAGGGCTACGGTAGCGGCCCCAACGGCGGGAAAGCGTTCAAACTGGGCGAGCGGGGCAGCTACATCGGCAACCTGATGAACGGCACGGTATCGGTGATGGACATTTCGACGGATGCGGAACTGGCTTCCGAAACAGAGCAGGTCGTTCGGAACAATTTCACCTTCCGCCCACTAACCGACGTACCTGTGAGTACCAATCCGATTCCGGCATACGGTGGTCAAAAGCGGCCTGCCGGTCAGAATCCGATCAGGCACATTGTCTTCATCGCCAAGGAAAACCGGACGTACGACGAGGTGCTGGGGCAACTTCCCGGTGGAAATGGGGACTCGACCCTGGCCCGCTACGGCATAGAGGTGCCGGTAATAAACAGAAAGACAGGCGTTTCGCTGACAAAAGCGGCTGTGATGCCCAACCACCTCGCACTGGCCCGCCGATTCGCCATGTCCGACAATTTCTACTGCGACTCCGACGTATCGGCCGATGGGCATCGCTGGATGGTGAACACGTACCCGAACGAGTGGGTTGAAACGGGCACAGCAGCGGCGTATGGCGGCAAACGCAACCTTCGCGATTCGTCAGATGCGCCCGGCAATCTGGCTTTTTACGGCTCGGCCGGGTCTATTTATCCCGAAGATTATAACGAAGGCGGCTCGATGTGGGATCACCTGGAGCGCTGGAAAAAAGAATTTTTCAATTTTGGATTCGGTGTTGAAATGGCCGGTGCCTACAGCGACAGCACGATGAAATACATCGGCGAGAAGTACACCATCAACTACCCCCTGCCCGCTCCCCTCTTCGACCGCACCTCACGCACCTTCCCGACCTACAACATGGCTATTCCAGACCAGTTTCGGGCCGATTTGTTCATGAAGGAATTCGCCGAAAAGTGGGGCAAAAACCCCTCCCCAACCCTCCCCGTCAGGGAGGGAGTTTTGCCCGATATGCTGACGTTCATGTTGCCCAACGACCACGGCACGCGGCCACGGCCGAAGGCAGGTTTTCCGTTTACCGAAAGCTACATGGCGGATAACGACCTGGCGCTGGGCCGCGTAGTGGAGTTTCTGTCGAAAACACCCTACTGGAAAAACATGCTGATTGTGGTGCTGGAAGACGATCCGCAGGGTGGCGTCGACCATATTGATGCCCATCGGAGTCCGTTGCTGGTGATCTCGCCCTGGGTGAAGCGCAACTACGTGGGGCACGTACATTACAGTTTCGGCAGCGTGTTCAAAACGTTCTGGAACATCCTCGGCATGCCCTGCCTGAACCAGTACGACGCCGGAGCTACCGACCTGTCTGACCTCTTCACCGACCAGCCCGACTTCACGCCCTTCCGCGCCGTTCCCTCCGATCGGCGCCTGTTCGATCCACAAAAAGCCCTCGACCCTTTCGACGAGAAATTCGACTGGAAAGCCTTCTCCGAATCAGAAGAGATGGACCGCACCGAGACCATGCAGAAACGCCGCGCCGAAGACGATGACGAAGCCCGACGCAAGCAACCGATGAAGAAAGTAAAGCCGAAGCAACCACGTTGAGTAACGACGTACCTGGAACGTAAGATTGGTTGCAGGGGAGAGGGTATTAATTCTACCCTTAAACGCAATTATTGCAGTTGAAAGCCGTAGGCTTGGTCTGTCATAAGTGCTTGTGTAGCTGTTCCCGAATCTCGGCCAGCGTTTGTTTGCGGATTAGTTTTCCATCCAGGAAAACGGGCTGGAGCAGGCCGGTTTGTTCTTCGGCCCAGGTACGTTGGTCGTGCATCACCAGGTGGCCGTTTTCTTCCGTAACGCAGAGCAACCCCTTCGCCGATTTCTTCATGCCGTTGTCGGTCTTAGGGTCTTTGAAAATGTCCCGCCCTTCCCCATTGACTTGCCCGTAGGTAGCTTTCACGGCAAAACCAAACGTGTCGCGGGTGACGTATTCGTAGGTAAACGAGCCAATACCCAGCACCACGTTGAACGAGGCGAAACCTTTCTGCTTCAGTTGTTCCAGAATACGCCCTTGCCGTTCGGTGGTGATGCTGTCGCCATAAATCAGGCCAATGTGGCTGTCGAGCAGTTTATAGCCTTTCGCGGTAATCGTGCCGCCGAACGTTTCCCACATGCACTCGATCGCCCCTTTAAACGCCGGACTACCGGGTTCTGCCTCCGGGTCGCCGCAGATGATTTTGACCGGATCGCCCGAATCGGGACGAATCACAACCTTCCCGTCGCGCGCCAGAATGTCGGCTTTTAACTGGGGTAAAAACTCGGTGATAACCCGCCAGAAATCCCAGGTGTCGGAAACGATCGAAACGACGCCCGTCGGATACACCGTAGTAATTAACCGTCTGAATGTCTCTATTTCACTGTCTTTCAACCCCATACACATGACTGAGTGTTCAGTTGCCGGTACTGAACCGCCAACCAGTTCGTGGTCGGCATTAGCGTTGTAATAGGCTTCCAGAAAGTCGATGGCGGGAACCGAATCGGTACCGGTGAAGCTGAGCAGGTGGCCCGCCGCGCTCATCACGGCATCTTCCACACCAGACATGCCACGCATCGAAAAATCGTGCCCCTGCCAGCCGACAAAATCACGGTTCCCTACGGTTTCGTCGGCGTACTGGTCGAAAACACGGCGGTAAGTCAGGGCGGTGGTTGCTGAAGTGCAGGGCTTCCAGAGCACACACGAAATCAGCGTTTCGAGGTAGTTGGTGAGCCAGAAGAATTCGGGACGCGTATTCTTCATTGTCAGCATCGCCACTTTGAGCGGAACGCACGTTCCTTCGGCTACAGCCTTGATTTCGAGGGGCAAATAACCAAGGTCGTGCAATGCGCCAATATGGGCAACGTCAATCGCGCCCGGCCCCAGGGCGGTATCCATTCGACGTTGATATTGGGCCAGCACCTCCGCCTTGGGCCGATGGAAAAACCCTTCGTTCCACTGATCGATGAGGTATTCCTGCACAAAATACTGTAAGCCAAAAAACACAACCTCGTTGGTACCCGGTACGCGGCTGTTGCGGGGCGTCAGGTTGCTGTAAACCAGTTCTGTACCGTCAGGATATTGGCGGCGGTGGTCGGCTTTGTAAAAATCAATCAGGGTGAGCGGATTCGTTCTCATAACGGTAGTGTGATTAAAGCGTGATCAAATTTTTAAGCGAAAGCTGCGTGACAGCGTCGGTGGCAGGCAGCGTCGAAAAGCTATCGGTAGTGTACACGTGGTCGAGCGCACTGGTCAGCGGCGCAAGGCCCTTGCTGAAAATGCCATGCGAAACCGCGAGCGATACACTGGCCGGGTTCAGTTTTCGGAGTTCAGCAGCCAGGCCAATGAAGGTGCCGCCACCGTCGCAGATGTCATCCACGATGAGGCAATGACGCCCGGCCAGTTCATTGGCAAAGACGCGGAAGCCGGTTAGTGCGCCGGTTCGAACGTCACGTTCCTTATCGCAGACCACTACCGGTATACCACCCAGTGCGGTCGACAGCTTATGAATCTTCTTGAGTGCCCCCGCATCCGGCGAGATTAAACAGACGGTAGACAGGTCATAATTTGTCAGAACCTGCTCCACAAATGCCTGATTAGACAGTACATGCACTTTATTCAGCAAGGCCGGTGTAACGTCAGAATGTGGGTCAAATACGTGGACCTGTTCGTACTGCTGCGCATTGATGAGATCGGCATAGACCCGCACGCTCAACGGCTCGCCGGGCACCATCAACCGATCTTGCCGGGCGGCGGGAAAATAAGGCAATAACACGGACAGACGGGCGTAACCAGCGCGTCGAAGTGCATCGGTCGCCAGTAGCAACTGCATGAAATCAGCGGAACTGGCAATGCGGTGCGTGATCAGAACCGGTTCAGGTACGTTGCCAGAAACAGCCAGATTCAGCTTGATGTGCGGCTCGCCACCGCTGAAGGTAAACGAGGCAAACTCGATAGGGACGGCGTTGGTTGGTGCAAAACCGGGAGATAGGTGTAACGCGAGCATGGTTGTTTTGTGTAAATTCTACACAAACGTAAACTATTCTTTTTCAGTAACAAATTAATTTGCGTATAATTTACACAAAATGTCGTAACGCGGACTTCAGTCCGCATTGCATTAGAAAAATGCGGACTGAAGTCCGCGTTACCTGATATCGAACAGAAATCCTTGTTGCCTGATTGCCTCGTAACGTACCTGATCGAATGAATAGAGCGAGGCAGGTCGGCCTTTGTCGGGCGTGATTTTTTCGGGCAGTTCGATCAGGATGCCGAAGCTGAGGAATTTCTTGCGGAAGTTGCGCCGGTCGAACGGCTTGTTCAGGATAGAGGCGTATAGGCGTTCGAGGTCACTGAACGGAAATTTTTCGTCCAGCAGATTCAGGCCGATTGGCTCATAAGTAAGTTTGCCACGAAGCCGTTGCAGGGCCGTTTGCAGAATGGTGGCGTGGTCAAACGCGAGCGGCGGCAAATCTGTCAGCGGAAACCAGTCTACGTCCTGCGCATCGGTGCTGGCCTGGATCTCGAAATCAGACGGGCGAACCAGGCCCATGTACGCCACACTGACGATCCGCTGCCGGGGGTCGCGGGCTACGTTTCCGAAGGTATACAGTTGCTCCAGAAAGCGGGATTGGATACCGGTTTCCTCCTGCAATTCCCGCTCAACGGCCGTTTCCAGGTCTTCATGGGGCAACACGAAGCCACCCGGCAAAGCCCATTGCCCGTCGAATGGTGGGTATTTTCGCTTGATAAGGGCCACAAACAACTGGCCGTCGCGGTAGCCAAATACCACCGCATCGACGGTTAGTTTGATAGCATTGTCAGGTACGTTCATAGCAGGGTTGGTGTCAGGTAGGTTCAGCCAACGCACAGGTTGGGGCCGGTAAGGCAAAGAAACGCAAGTTTCCGGGCGGCGTCATCGAACACATGCTGGTTTCTTCGTAAATTGGTTCGCTCCTTTAACTCATCCAGACTAATGGCACTTTACAACCTGCAAATCAACAGTAAAGCCTACCGCGCTGATGTCGACCCGGATACCCCGCTGTTGTGGGTTCTGCGCGACAATCTGGGCCTGGTTGGCACCAAATATGGCTGCGGTATCGCCCAGTGCGGTGCCTGTACAGTTCACCTCAACGGCGAAGCAACCCGCGCCTGTGTGTTGCCCGTTTCGGCAATCGGCAAGGCAAAAATCACCACGATCGAAGGCTTGTCGGCAACAGCCGGTTCGGGTTTACACCCTGTTCAGAAAGCGTGGGACGAGATCGACGTACCACAGTGCGGCTATTGCCAGGCGGGTCAGATCATGACGGCGGCGGCTTTTCTGAAGCATACGCCCAAGCCAACCAACGCCCAGATCGACGAGGCGATGAGCGGTAATATTTGCCGGTGCGGCACGTACCACCGCATCCGGGAGGCCGTGAAAGTGGCCTCAACCGCTACAGCATCAACCGCTAAAGTGTCTACCAAAACGAAATAGCCATGCAGACATTATCGAACGCAAGCCGCCGGAATTTCCTGAAAGTAGCCGCGGCTGCCGGGGGTGGCCTGTTTCTGGGCTTTAACTGGACAGACGCCGAGGCCGCGGTAGACAGTGCGGTTACTGATCTATCGCTGGCAGGCAACGTACCTGGCGCGGTGCCGGGGGTTGGTTTCAATAGTTACCTGTCCATCAATCCGCAGGGAATCATCACCATTATGTCGCCAAACCCCGAAGTGGGGCAGGGCATCAAAACGGCGTTTCCGATTGTGGTGGCCGAAGAACTCGACGTCGACTGGAAGAACGTTGTTGTGGAGCAGGCGCCGCTTGACAACAAGAAATTTGAACGGCAGGTGGCCGGTGGCAGCGGCTCGATTCCCCACTCGTGGACGCGCCTTCGCAAGGCAGGGGCAACAGCCCGAATGATGCTGGTGGATGCCGCCGCCAAACGCTGGAACGTACCTGCCACCGAGTGTACAACGGCATCTGGTTTTGTCATGCACACCGCCAGCAACCGCAAGCTCAGCTATGGCGAACTGGCTACGGAAGCGGCTCAGCTACCCGTTCCAGGCGATGTGAAACTGAAAGACCAGAAAGACTTCAAGCTCATTGGACAGTCGATCAAAAACGTCGATAACCCGGGTATTATCACCGGAAAACCCCTTTTTGGACTTGATTTCTACCGCGAAGGCATGCTGTTCGCCATGCTTCAGCGCCCCGCTTTTGGCTACACACTGAAGTCGTTCAATGAGGCGGCCATCAAAGCCATGCCGGGTATCGTTGATGTGCTGACGTTCGATAACAACGTGGCGGTGGTTGGCAAATCGACTTGGCAAGTTCGGAAAGCGAAGGATGCGCTGAAGATCGAATGGACAAAAACCGACGCTACCGAAAGTACCTCCGACCATAACCGCATCTTCACCGAGTTGCTGAACGCCCCGACCGCCACCGTTCGTCGGAAAGATGGCGATGTTGACGCAGCGTTTAAAAGTGCGGCGAAGGTGGTTACGGCCGAATACCAGTGCCCGTTCCTCCCCCACAGCCCGATGGAGCCGATGAACTTCTTCGCCCACGTGCGGCCCGACGGTGTGGAACTGGTTGGCCCGACCCAAACGCCCGATCTGGCCCGCAACGAAACGGCCAAATTGCTGGGTATTTCGCCCGACAAAGTAACCGTACAGCTCACGCGAATGGGTGGCGGATTTGGTCGTCGGCTTAAAGCCGACTACGCAGTCGAAGCTGTTCAGGTATCGAAACGGGTGAATGCGCCGGTGAAACTGATCTGGACCCGCGAAGACGACATGACCGGCGGAAGCTACCGACCGTCGGTGCGTTACCGGTTCCAGGCAGCACTGGATGCCCAGGGCAATATGATCGGCTACAAACTACGCGGGGTCGGCATTAACGAGGGCAACGCAACACGGGAGGATAACTTCCCGTCCGGAGCCGTGGATAACCTCCTGATCGAGAGCGTCAACCATAAGTCAGCGATTACCACAGGCCCCTGGCGTGCCCCGACGACCAACTTCCTGGCCTTTGCCGAACAGTCGTTTATCGACGAAGTGGCGCAGGCGGCGGGTAAAGATCCGGTAAAGTTCCGACTCGACCTGCTCGATAAAGCCAAAGCGAAACCAGTTGGAGCCATCAAATACGACATCGACCGAATGAAAGCCGTGATCAACATGGCGGTTGAAAAGTCGGGCTGGGGTACGAAGAAAGGAGCCGACGGTCGCCCGGTAGCGCAGGGATTCAGCGTTTATTTCTCGCACCGGTCCTACGTGGCGCAGGTGGGCGAAGTGGCGATGGTGAAAGACAAACCGGTACTTCAGAAAGTCTACGCTGTGGCCGACTGCGGCATTGTCATCAACGAAAGCGGCTCACGGCAGCAGGTAACGGGCTGTATCGTCGATGGCATTGGCCACGCCATGTTCGGCAATATGACGTTTAAGGACGGCGTGCCGGAACAGAGCAACTACAACAACTACCGTATGATTCGCCTCAACGAGATTCCCGACGTAGAGGTCCATTTCGTTGATAACGGCATTGAACCAACCGGCCTCGGCGAACCGTCTCTTCCGCCCGCCGGAGCCGCCGTAGCCAACGCCATTTTCAAGGCAAGTGGCAAACGCGTCCGCAGTCAGCCGTTTATTCAAGACGAAGCGTTCAAGCGTATTTTATAGTGTATACAAAGCTGACGCCTGGTCGAAGGGCTGGGCGTCAGCTTTTACATTAAGAAATCTGTACAAAATAGAGAGACCGAAACGGAAGCGGCGTACATTCTATATCTTGCTTCCATGAAATCACCCGCCTTTCTTCGGCATCCGCTGGCTCTTGTTTTGTTCGGTTCGGTCGCCGCTTTTTGCACGTATACCTGCATGTATGCCTTCCGAAAGGGTATCACGGCGGTTTCCTTCGATGGCATGGTTTACGCGGGCGTCAGTTATAAAAGCTGGCTGGTGATTGCGCAGGTGTTCGGCTATGCCATGTCGAAACGAATTGGCGTGAAAGTGGTGTCGGAAATGGCCCCGGCGCGGCGGGTCATGAGCATTCTCGGCTTCGTGGCCTTTGCCCTACTTGCCCTGCTTGGCTTTGCGCTGGTGCCTGCCCCCTGGAACATCGTCTTTCTTTTTCTGAACGGCCTGCCACTGGGTATGGTCTACGGCACGCTGATTGGTTTTCTGGAAGGTCGCCGCCAGACCGACGCACTCGTGGCCGGGCTGACGGCTTCGTTTATTTTCGCGTCGGGCTTCGTAAAAACAGTTGCCCTTACCATCCGCCGCGACTGGGGCGTAACCGAATATTGGCTTCCCTTCGTTACTGGTTTGTTGTTTGTGCTCCCCATGCTGGCGTCGCTGTATGCGCTGTCGCTACTGCCCCCGCCTACTGCCGAAGACCGTGCCCTTCGTACCACCCGGCAACCGATGGACGCCGACGAACGCAAGGCGTTTTTCCGAACCTTTGCCACCGGGCTGGTTCCATTTATTGCTTCCTACGTGCTCCTGACGGCCTTCCGCGACTTTCGCGATAATTTCGGACCAGAGATCATCAAGTCGCTGGGCATCACCGATCCGGGCGTATTTGCGCAGACCGAAACCATTGTTGCCCTGGGCATTCTGGCGCTGATGGGCAGCATTCAACTCGTTCGCGACAATACACGGGCCTTGCAGCTCATCAACGTGGTAATGATTGGTTCCGTAGCGATGATCGGCCTAAGTACGTGGCTATTTCAACAGGGTATGCTGTCGCCGGGCGTGTGGTACACGCTGATGGGTCTGGGCCTGTATGGAGCATATGTTCCCTGCAACGGCCTGTTTTTCGAGCGGTTTGTGGCGTCGTTCAGGTACGTTAGCACGGTTGGCTTCATCGTTACCCTCGCTGATTTTTACGGCTATCTGGGCAGCGTGGGCGTGTTGCTCTACAAGAATTTCGGGCAAAGCAACGTCAGCTACCTCGATTTCTTCATCTACGGAGCCTACGCGCTCGCCATCGCCTACTCCCTGCTCATAGCCATTTCATACCGCGCCTTCTGGCGAATGGGGAAAGAGAGAAGTGTAGCGATGAGTGTGTAAAGTTGCTAATGCGTGTTGCTTTCGCGTGGCCCTTCGACAGGCTCAGGGTGACAGGAAACATCTAGATGTCCAGGCTAATAACCTTGAGTTTCCTGTCACCCTGAGCCTGTCGAAGGGCCACGCGAAAGCAACCTACTTCGCAAAAGCGATACACGACAAATGCAAATTTGAACAACAGCAACCGCTACACAACAAACCGCTTCACCGACTCCTCGCCATACCCTGCGCTGGAGGTCATGCCTTTGCCGCCAATGCCGGTGATGATATGGATGTAGTCGTTGACGGAATGCTCAAAAATCTCGTGTGGCGTCTGGGCGTAGAAACCGGCCCAACGGCGGCTGATCTGGTCAACGGGAAACGTGACAATGCGGCGGGCTTCGGCCAGAATCAGGTTGTCGATGTCGTCATGCGTATCGAAACCCAGCTCATCGACCTGCGTGGCGGGGGCGTATTCGTGCGAATCACCGATGATGATCGACCCGTCGGTGGCTTGTTTGAACAGGACGTGAATGCCCCATCTCTTCAGCTCAGCCAGTTGGTCGGGCGTTTGGATCCCGGCAAAGGACGGGCATTCCGTAAACGCTTCGTAGCGGCGGATGGTCAGGCCCGTCAGGATGTTGCCCGGCATCGATAGCTGAGGCATTGGCGCGGTCTGAAGCATTTGCAGCTTGCTGACAATCAGGCCACTTTCGGCAAAAATTTCCGGGTAAAGCATCCGAAATTCGCTACCGCTACAGATCAGTACCTGCTGCGCCTGAAACCGCGTTTTATCGGCCAGCGTAATGATCGCGCCGTTGTAATTCGATTGGCAGTCGACCACAGCGGCATTGGCCAGGTACGTTACGCCGTATTTCTTTTGAACGTACCCAACCAACTGGTGAATCATTCGGTCGGGCTCCACACTGATTTCGTCGGGAAAGAACAGCGCCCCGCGCACGTAATCAGGTTGCAGCATCGGGTAACGGGCCAGCACCTGCGCTTTCGACAGCAATTCACATGAATAGTGCTCCGCCTGTCGCCGGTCGAACAGTTCGTTGGCGAGCATCCATTCGTCCTCATCCGAAGCAACGTAGATCGACCCGTTCTGCCGCACCGTAATGTCATGCTCCGCCTGGATCTCGCGGTACAGTTCCAGACTGCGACGGCCGTACTCGAACCACCGCCCCGACAGGCCCGACGGCACTACCTGTCCGAAATTGCGGACGGTAGCGCTTTGGGGGCGATTGTCCTTTTCGAGCAGCAACACGCTTTTCCCCGCCCGCGCGGCATGATACGCATGGAACGTACCCAGCGCGCCGGAACCAATGATGATGAGATCGTAGAAAGCCATAAGTAACACGGACTTCAGTCCGTTTTTAAAGCCAGCGCAACGGGTTAAAAAAACGGACTGAAGTCCGTGCTACAACTACATCACATCCCGCAACTCGGCCAGCGAGCCAATGAGGCGGTCGTGTGGGTAGGTGATAAGTTGCTCGCGGGAGTGGGTGCCGTTGGTTACACCAAGGTTCAGGCCAACACCCGCCGCCCGGCCACTCAGGAGGTCGGAAGGCGTATCACCGACGTTGACTACTGCTTCGGGTTTGGTGACTCCCAGCAGGTGCATCGCTTTCTGAATCATCAGCGGTTCGGGGCGGCCATGTGGCACTTCATCTGAGGCAATAGACGCCTGGATGATCGACTGTTTCGTGCCAACGTACCTGGCGTCGAGCCCATCCAGCCAGCCCAGTTTCTTCAGGATAATATCTGTCACTTTTCGGTAGAAACCGGTGGTGAGCGCAACAGGTATCTCCTGCTCGCGGAGGAAGGCAAACGTATCCAGGCAGCCTGCCGTGGGCGTAACCTCATGCGTGAGGTAATGCGCTTCCAGCACTTCCGTAAATCGCTGGTATGACGTATCGACGTGGGCTTTTAGTTGGGGATGATCAACGCCCAGAATTTCGCCCCAGAGCGTTTCAAATACATGGCGTTTAGCCAGGCCCTGCATGGCCAGAATGCGCTCGGCACCGACCGACAGGCCCGTTTGGGCAGCAGCTTCCGCAAAGCACTGTTCTACTTCATGCCGGTCGGTTACAGTAGTACCGGCCATATCGAAAACGACGAGTTGGTATAGGTTCATGGTAGGAATGGGCTGACCGCTGAGATCGGGGCCAAACCTACGTAAACTGAGCTTCAGGTACGTTACGGAGTTGTTAAATTCGAGGCGGCGGCTCCGGTTTTTTGGTAACGTACCTACATGAACGAACTCATCGACGATTCGTTGGCGAGCTCTTCGGCATGCTCCTTGCCCAGGTATTTATCAATCAGATTATGAGCCAGATAGAGTAATGGCGTAAGCAGTACGGCGGTAGTGGCTTTGTAGAGGTAGTTGATAATGCCCACGGCGATCACCTGCCCAATAGACCAGTTGCCGAACACGTAAAATGCAATTCCCAGCACGACAAACGAATCAATGAGTTGAGACACCAGCGTTGAGCCCGTGGCCCGCAGCCAGATTTTGCGGTTGCCCGTAATACCCCGCAGGTACTGAAAAACGGATGCGTCGAGAATCTGGCCGATCAAAAAGGCGGTGAGCGAGCCGATGATGATGCCCAGCCCCTGCCGGAAAATCATCTGAAACGCATTGTTGATATTGATCGGATTACCCGCGCCATCCTTCGCATTAACATCGAGCCAGAACTGGGCCGGTGGCAGCGTGGTTACGGCGTAGATGATCAGGAAACTGTAGGCCACGAAGCCCGCCGTCAGGAAGGAGATGCGCCGAACGCCCGCTTTGCCGAAATACTCGTTGATAATATCGGAGGTGATGAAGACGAACGGCCAGATAACCGCCCCGGCGGTGAGGTTAAAATCGAGAATAAAATCGCCAAACAAATGAATCTGGGCAGGTTTTAGCCCCAGCGTGGTTTCACCCGAAAATATTTTTACGCCAATGATTTCGGCAATGATGGCGTTGACCAGAAAGACCGCGCTCAGAAAAATATACAGGTTTGTGCGTTTGTTGGTAAACGAGTAGGAAGGCATGACAGATGTGTGATTGGTCTACGATAAAAACGCAGGATGTGGCGTTTCTACGGATACGACAGCAATATACACATCATAGCTATTCACTTTGTCGGCTGTTGACTTCTTTCAACTTACGCAACCGCCCAATCGATAAACAGCACGTCCATTGCTGACACGAGGCGGGCGGGCACGATGGCGGTCCATACAGAGCAACCATATGGGATTAGTCGCTTCGCAAAACTTCGAGCGGGGGGCGGTTCACTACGTCGCGGCTATTGAGCAGGCCGATGAGCATGGTAAGGCCGGTAACCGTGCCGACTACTGCCAGCAGCGGCCATACACTGGGTGCGTAAGGCATCTCGAACACGTACCTGGCCAGCACCCACGTACCCAGTACCGACAAAATAATGCCCGACAGCGAGGCCAGTAACCCCAGTAGACCATATTCGACCAGCGTGATGCGCAGGATTTGGCGGCGACTGGCACCCAGCGTACGGAGCAAGACGCTTTCCTGCATACGCTGGTATTTGCTGATAATCACCGAACTACTCAGAACCAGCAAGCCAGTCAGGATACTGAACAAAGCCATGAACCGGATTACAAACGATATTTTGCTCAGAATATCGTCCAGCGTTTTCAGGATCAGGCCAAGGTCGATAGCCGACACGTTGGGGAATCTGGTGACCAGTGCCCGTTGAAACGTAGCTGATTTCTCAGTGTTGGGCACGCGGGTCATCAGCACACTGAACTGCGGCGCCTGTTCCAGCACACCGTTCGGAAAAACGACCAGAAAGTTGGTCTGAACCCGGTTCCAGTCGACAGTCCGGGTACCACCAACGGTAGTTTCGATCAGGGCTCCCTGCACATTGAACGTCAGTTTATCGCCCAGTTTCAGGTGCAGGCGTTTCATGAAATCGTCCTCGAATGTTACGGCCGGAACACCGTCATGCGCCCCCTGCGCTTTGCCTGAACTGAGCTTTTCCGACGAAATCAACGTGTCCCGGTAGGTGACGCGGTACTCGCGATTGAGCGCCCATTCGGGAATATGGAGCGAGGTATCTTTTCGAATTGCCGCCATACCGCGCCCGTTGATCGTTTCGAGCCGCATGGTTACAATGGGCACCTGTTGCATCACCGGCAGGCCCGACTGTTTCACCAGATCGCGCACGCCCGCCGTTTGTTCGCGCTGAATATCGAACAGCACCATATTGGGTTGCTGCCCACTGGCCGAGAACTGCACCCGGCCCAGCAAGAGCGTTTGGGTCAGGTAGAGCGTCGTGATGAGAAATGCACCTAAACCAATGGATACCAGCAGGATAAGCGTCTGATTCTGCGGCCGGTACAGGTTGGCCAGGCTCTGCCGCCACACGAAACTCCACGAACGCGGAAAGAATCGGCGAACTATAGCCATGAGCAGCAATCCCATGCCGGTCAGTACCAGAAAGCTCACGGCCATGCCAGCAGTGAAACCACCGGCCAGTTTCCAGTCGCGGGTTTGCCAATAGGCGAAGCCAAAAACGAACAGCGCGATCAGCCCGAAAACGACCCACCGCAACGGATCGCGACCCGACACGTCGGCTTCCAGGGAGGCCCGTAATGTGCGTAGCGGCGACACTTTACGGATGAGCAGCAACGGAAGCGCGGCAAACAGAAGTGCGATCAACAGGCCGGTTATTATGCCCTGCCCAATGGCCGGCCACGAGATGGCCACGCTGACTTCGACGGGCAAAAACGAGCCGAACACAACCGGCATCAGCCATTGAAGCAGCGACCCCAGCGCAGCACCCAGTACGGCACCGCCCAGGCCCATAAAGGCCGTTTGCACCAGAAAAATCAGGAATGCCTGCCAGCCGCTTGCGCCGAGTGTGCGCAACACAGCAACCGAGGTAATCTTTTCTTTTACATAGAGTTGCACCGCGCTCGCCACGCCAACGCAACCCAGCAATAGGGCCACAAACGAGACCAGGTTCAGGAATTTGGTCAGGTCGGCGAAGGCACGCCCGGTTTGGCGTTTCCGGTTTTCGACGGTATCGGAGCTTAGTCCCGCTTTGTCGAGCGTAGGTTCGAGGCGTTTCACCAGCGCAGGTACGTTAGTCGTCTTGGCAAACTGGTAGTAGTATTTGTAATTGACACGGCTGCCTTTCTGCACAAGACCCGTCTGGTTCAGGTACGTTGCCGGCACGAAAACGGTAGGGGCAACCGCCGCTGTAGCTGCCGTGGCACCAGGTGTTTTCAGCACGCGGCCTGCTACCAGAAACGACACTTCGCCTACGCGCACCGAATCACCCACATTGGCCCCAAACTGCACCAGCAACGCATCATCGACAAGCGCCACGCGTTCTTTATTCGTCCTGAATTGGGCAATGGCCGAAGCGGGTTGCACCTCCCAGATGCCGTAATAGGGGAATCGCCCTTCGAGCGCTTTTACCTGCGCCAGCCGAACGCCGCCCGTGCGCGGGAAGAGCACCATCGACGCAAATGCCGTTTCGCTACTACGCTCATTACCAATACCCTGCAGCAGATTTTTCACTTTCTGCGACGGGACCGCCGAGGCCGTTACAGTAAGGTCGGCACCCAATAGCTCCTGCGCCTGCTCGTCGATACTGCGGGCCAGGTTATCGCCAAACGAGTTGATAGCCACCAGCGCGGCGATGCCCAACACGATGGCCGACATAAACAGCAACAACCGCTGCCGACTCCGCCGACTATCACGCCAGGCGGTATTTAAAATGAAGTTCATAGGAAAGTAAGTTTGTGGTTTGTGGTCTACTGTTTGGTGCTGCGCTGCTATGCCAACCCATAGACCACAAACCACTAAATGGTTCGTGACTGGACCGTATCCTCTACCACATGTCCGCCCCGGATGCGAATCATGCGCTGTGTTTTGGCGGCCAGTTCCAGATCGTGGGTGACAATGACGAGGGTAGTGCCCGCTTCGCGGTTTAGATCGAACAGCAGGTTTTCGACTGTGGCGCTGGTGTCTTCATCCAGGTTGCCGGTAGGTTCGTCGGCAAACAGAACGGCCGGCCGGTTCGAGAAAGCCCGCGCCAGCGACACGCGCTGCTGCTCCCCACCCGACAGTTGCAACGGATAGTGGTGACTACGGTCGGCCAGGCCCACCCGATCGAGCAGGTCACGGGCAATGCGTTCGGCTCCGCGTGTGCCGCGCAGTTCGAGCGGCACCATCACGTTTTCGAGGGCCGTTAGTGTGGGCAGCAGTTGAAAATTCTGGAAAATAAAGCCGACGTGCTGGTTGCGCACCGCCGCCCGCTGGTCTTCATTCAGGGTGTCGAGTTGAACGCCGTTGAGCCATACACTACCCGATGAGGCCCGGTCGAGGCCGGCACAAAGGCCGAGTAGTGTGGTTTTGCCACTGCCACTGGGACCAACAATGGCGAAGCTATCGCCGGGTTGTAGGTCAAACGAAATGTCGTGAAGCACGGTAAGTGTCTGACCTGCGCTCTGGTAGGTCTTCGTCAGGTTTTCGACGCGTAAACTCATAAATCAGGTTGTATCAGGTACGTTGCACTGGTTGTCACGTACCTACCCATAACCATAGCGGATTCATTTTCGTCACGGTGCGGGAAAGAATTAGGCGGATCGGTCGCAATCGACGGATTATCGGCAAAAACTACCGGATTAAGTTGCGTTCAGGTTTCCGCCTGAGTTGGTCGTGCGTCCACTACCCACGTTGCAGTATGCCCATCTAAACGTTAATCAGACTTTCAGGGTTTGATAAAGCAACGACCAACGTCATCACCATTATGCATTTGATTGCCCGTTTTGCGCCCCTGCTGGGCCTCGCTATCTGCCTGAGCTGCACCTCAAAAACCGATACGTCGAAAACAGAAACCACCGGTGCCGACACAACGGCCACAACAACCACGTCGACAAAAAAGAAAGTCATTGTTTTCTTTGGCAATAGCCTTGCCGCGGGCTACGGACTGGAAAACACGGCCGACGCGTTTCCGAACCGGATTGGTGCCCGCATCGATTCGCTGGGCCTCCCCTACCGAGTCGTAAACGCTGGCCTGAGTGGTGAAACAACCGCCGGCGGACGTAGCCGTGTGGGCTGGGTGTTGCGCCAGGCCGCCGATATTTTCGTGCTTGAATTAGGTGGCAACGATGGCCTGCGGGGTATTCCATTGAAGTCATCGCGTGAAAACTTACAGGCCATTATTGATACTGTACGTTTGAAAAACCCGGCGGCACAGGTCGTCATTGCCGGCATGCAGATTCCGCCGAATCTGGGCAAAGCGTATACTACTGAGTTTCGGGGAATTTTCAAGGAACTGGCCGATAAAAACAAGGCCGTTCTGATTCCCTTTTTGCTGGAAAACGTAGGTGGCGATCCTAAACTTAACCAGGCCGACGGTATTCACCCCAACGTGGAGGGTCACCGCATCGTGGCCGAAAATGTCTGGAAAATCATTGGGCCGATGGTGCAGAAAGAGTTGTAATAGTATACCATTATGTTGTGGAATGTAGGAGGAAACAGCATCATTCAGTAGCCATTTTTCTATCTGAAAGACCATGTTCCTCAAAAAATTCTCGACCTGCCTGACGGCGGGATTAACTCTTTCTGCGCTATTATTGGTACTTGGCAATAGTGGTACACTAGCCTGGTTTCCTCCTCCGCTTGTCTTCTCGCTGGTGGGTATCAGTTTGGGTAGTGCAGTCATTTTTCCGTTTATCTGGCAACGATGGGAGCGTCATCCAACCCATAATGCCGACCGGATATATGCCATTCTCTTCACAGTCATTCGGTACAGCATTGCCTTTAATCTGGCAAGCTTCGGCTGGAAGAAGGTATTTGGACTACAATTTATTGTTCCGCCTGATCTGGCCGGCGAGCCGATGAACCTACAGTCGGGCGAAACCCTGGTCTGGTATTTTTTTGGTTATTCGCACCCTTTTGGCCTTATCACCGCACTGATCCAGATCATAGGCTCTTACTTTTTGCTGGTTCGGAGAACCTTCCTGTTGAGCTGCCTTGTCCTGTTTACCCTCATGCTGAACATTGCCCTGGTTGATATTTTTTACCACCTCAACGCCGGTGCTTTAATCCAGGCAGTGATACTGACACTAGGACTACTGTTCCTGCTATTAACTGATAAGCAGAAGCTGGTGGCCTTATTTCTTAAATCCGATCCTGCTATTCCGTCAATAACCTATAAAAACAAGTGGCTGAAAAATGCAGCCCGGCTGTCGGCGCTTACCCTCTCGTTGCTATTTGTGTACTACATAGTAAAAGCGTAGTCTGTAACAGACAAACGCCTACAAATCAGTTTGCAACCGATTTGTAGGCGTTTGTCTGGATAGTCGTGTACTAACGGCCCCGGTTCTGAGCGTATTTCTGCGCTTCGGGTATTTCAGCTTTCAGGTCAGCGATCCGGCGAGTATCGGATGGGTGATCGGAGAAGAACTCGGCGGGTGCTTTTCCCTGGCTATTTTGCGCCATCCGGGTCCAGAACGTGATCGCCTCGTTTGGATCATAACCCGCCATAGCCATAAAGATCAGACCGAGGTGATCGGCTTCCGATTCCTGCTTACGACTGTGGGGCAAGGCGCCGAAATACTGGTACATCAGAGGGCCACCGGTGCCAATTGCCTGCTGGAAAAGTGCCTGCGTTTGTGGCGTTTTGTTCGATGTGGCGATGCCGGCCGCCACCTGTCCAACCTGCAAGAGACCATTGGCCACCAGGCCTTCGCTCATGCGTTCGTTGCCATGCTGGGCAATGGCGTGCGAAATTTCGTGGCCTAATACAGTGGCCAGACCCGCTTCGTTCTGCGTGTAGGGTAGAATTCCAGAGTACACCACGATCTTACCACCGGGCATGCACCAGGCGTTCACCTGCTTATCCTGAACCAAATGGTATTCCCATTTAAACCCTTCAATACGGGCACCGTACCCGTTCTGATTCATGTATGTTTCTACGGCCTGCCGCAGGCGATTGCCCACCCGGTCGACCATAGCTGCATCGGCCGTGCTGTTGATGACCCGGCTCGTGTCAAGGAACTGTTTATACTCCGTTGAACTCAACTGTAACATCTGGTCATTGGGCACCAGCAAAATCTGGCGGCGATTGGTCAGCGGCACCTTCGAGCAGGCAACCACGACCGCGAGCAGTAACGCTCCAAGTAAGATTCGTTTCATGTTGGAATGTAGGTAATTTATCAATAGTGTTCCCGGATAATACTCGCCAGACCGGGGGTTTGTTGCCAAAACTAGCTTAGCGGCCTTTTACACCTTAGATTTGCAAGTCGTACATTCGTTTAATAGACCCGCTGAGCAGGGTATTCTACTACATGAAAATTATTGCAGTTGGCCGCAATTATGTTGAGCACATTCAGGAGCTAAACAATGAACAACCCGACGATCCGGTCATCTTCCTGAAGCCGGAAACGGCCCTTTTGTACCGAAACGCGCCGTTCTTCTACCCCGATTTCTCAACCGATGTGCACCATGAAGTAGAGGTGCTGGTGAAGATCAACCGGGTTGGAAAAAACATTGAAGAGCGGTTTGCGGCTAAGTATTACGACGAAATCGGGTTGGGTATCGACTTTACCGCTCGCGATCTACAGAGCAAGCTTAAAGCTAAAGGTCTTCCCTGGGAACTGGCCAAGGCTTTCAATGGCTCTGCCCCTATCTCCGAGTTTGTCCCCAAAACCGACTTCGCCGACGTGCAGAATCTGAACTTCGGGCTGACGGTCAACGGCGAAACGAAGCAGCAGAGCAACACCAGCCTGATGCTGTTCAAAATCGACTACCTCATCTCGTTCGTATCACGCTATTTTCTCCTTCAGAAGGGCGACATCATCTTCACCGGCACGCCCAAAGGCGTTGGCCCCGTACAGATCGGCGATCGGCTGGTGGGTACGCTGGAAGGACGCGAGATGTTCAATTTTGGGGTAAAGTAAAATTCTCAGACGCTCGCCGGGACTAAAATCGTTCTTGCCTGTAAATACTATTACTGATTGACGATTTGAAATTCCTTCGTTTTCTTCCCCTGTTCTTTCTGCCCGCACTGCTGTTTGCGCAAGCGAGCAAGCCGTTGCCTTCACTGGTGCAGCCCGGCTATCTGCTGTTTCCCATCAATCCGGGTCAGGCGGGGTCGCTCTCGGGCGGCATGGGCGATCTGCGTGGCAACCATTTCCATGCCGGGTTAGATATTCGCACGGGTGGGGTCGAAGGTGTTCCCGTACGGGCCGCTGCCGATGGGTACGTATCGCGCATCGCTGTGTTTACGGGAGGCTACGGCAACGTCATTTTCCTGAAACATCCCAATGGGCTCACTACCGTGTACGGGCACCTTAAAACGCTGAATGATACGCTGGGTACGTACCTGCGGGAAAATCAGTACATCAAGAAAACCTTCGAGATCGACCTGCGTCCGCAACCCAACGAGTTTCCGGTGGCGAAAGGAGATATTATCGCGTTGTCGGGCAATACGGGCGGATCGGGTGGGCCGCACCTGCATTTTGAGGTGCGTGACCCCAGCGATAACCTCCTGAACCCACTCCTCTACGGCTTTCCCGAATTGTCGGACGATGTGCCCCCCTATTTCGAGCGCATCGCCATCCGCACACTGACGCCCAACTCGCGCCTGAACGGGGAGTTTCAGCGGCAAACGTTCACCCCAACCCGACGCGCCGATGGATCGTACGTCATTAGCCAGCCCATTTCAGGGTCGGGTTTGCTGGGGCTGGAATTGCTGGCCTACGACAAAGCCAACGGCTCGCCCTACCGGAACGGGCTGAACTGCGTGGAAATCCGGCTGGACGGTAACGAGGTGTTTGCCTACAGTATGAACATGTTTCCGCATGAGCAAACCCGGTTCATCAACGTGCACATGAACTATGAGGCCGAGCAACTGAGCGGTCAACGCTACCACCGGGGCTACGTGGCCGATGGTAATCAACTGGCCCTGTACCACACCAATGCCTACCGGGGTAAACTGCCGCTATTCGACGGTAAACCGCACGAGGTAACCATTACCCTGTTCGACAATTACGAGCATTCGGCCGTGCTCCGCTTCATCATTCAGCCCGAATCGCTGGCCGCGCCCGTTACCGTCCAGCCAGTGCCTGTTGTTGCCACAGATAGTACGCTGGCTCCCCTTCCCGATCCCATTCAGGCAGGACAGGGTATACCCAGCGTAACCATTACGCCCGACGATAATGTGCTGAAGCTGGCAGTGCGTGGCCTGACCGGTACGCCGCCCAACGCGCTACTGTTTACCGGCAAAAAAACAACCGAACTGCCCGTTGCCTACACCCGCGACAGCAAAGCGGTTTACCTGATCGACCTGAACAAGACGCTGCCCGACTCCGTACAAATCGGTCGTGGTCGGTTGCCGCTCAATTTCCGGCAGGCTGTTGTGCCGGGACGTACCCAGGTAGTCGATGCAGGCAACGTAAGTATTCGTTTCAACGCCGAGTCACTATTCGATACGCTTTATTTGTCGACACGCACTTCAGCAGGTAATGTTTTGGAGATTAACCAGAACACGATTCCGCTGAACGATTTCATCGACGTCCGTTTCAGGCCTATGTCACCGATTTCCATCGACACCATGCGCACGAAAATGTACCTGCTTTCTGGCGGGCGGCAGCGGTTCGTTGGTGGTACATGGACGAAGAACCGCATCGATTTCCGAACGCGTGAACTGGGCCGGTTCGGCTTGTTGACCGATATGACGCCACCCGCCATTCGGGTGTTGGGTGCCACGGGCAAAAGCATTGTTGCCCGCATCAGCGACGATCTGTCAGGCATCGACCAGTTTCGGGTGTTTGTCAACGGAGAGTGGACGCTGATGCAGTACGACTACAAACGCGCCCTGATCTGGTCGGACAAACTCGACCCCAACACGCCGTTTGAACCGGGCTCGGAAGTGATCGTTCAGGTACGTGACCGGTCAGGTAACGTTGGCGAAGTATCGACGACCATCGCTCAGGCACCGATAGCGAAACCGAAGCCGGTAAAGAAGGTGACCGCAAAAAAACGCGGACGGAAACGCTAAGGTGAATATGTTTGTACCAAATTCCTGACTATGGCCCTTTCTGTTGGCGACCCTGCCCCCGATTTTACCGCAACCGATCAGCATGGAAACCCCCTGACGCTGTCTGATTATCGGGGCCGAAAAGTAGTGCTGTACTTTTACCCGAAAGACGACACGCCCGGTTGCACGGCTCAGGCCTGTAGCCTCCGCGACAACTACGCGGAACTAAAAAAAGCCGGTTACGAAGTATTGGGCGTGAGTATCGATCCGCAGAAAGCTCATACTAAGTTTATAGCCAAATACGATCTGCCTTTCTCGCTGGTTGCCGACACCGATCAATCGGTTGTAGGGGCCTACGGTGTATGGCAGGAAAAGTCGATGTATGGCCGCACCTACATGGGCACCGTCCGTAAAACGTTCCTCATCGACGAGAACGGCCTGATCACCGACATCATTGAAAAAGTAGACACAAAAAATCACGCAACGCAAATTTTGAAATAGTCATTTGCTTCGCGTCATTACTAGTCACTTGTTGTCATTCAGAGTCATTTGTTCTTTGCAATTAATGACAATAGATGACTAGTAATGACGCGAAGCAAATGACCTTAAGACTATGGAAATACAACAACTCGAACACATCGCCTCGCAGGTACGTCGCGATATTCTGCGGATGGTATCTGCGGTCAATTCAGGCCACCCCGGTGGTTCACTGGGCTGCACCGACCTGTTTGTCGCTCTTTACTTCGACGTACTTCGTAAGAAACTGGACGCCGACGGCAAACCGGTTTTTGACATGGATGGTAAAGACGAAGACCTGTTCTTCCTGTCGAATGGCCACATTTCGCCCGTTTTCTACTCGGTATTAGCCCGCACAGGCTACTTCCCGGTCGATGAACTGTCGACGTTCCGCAAGCTGGACAGCCGGTTGCAGGGTCACCCTACCACCGCTGAGCACCTGCCGGGCGTTCGTATCGCGTCGGGTTCACTGGGGCAGGGTCTGTCGGTAGCTAATGGCGCTGCTTTTGCCAAGAAGCTGAACAAAGACGACAAGCATGTGTATGTGCTCATGGGCGACGGCGAACAGCAGGAAGGTCAGGTTTGGGAGGCCGCTCAGTTTGCGCCCAACAAAAAACTGGGCAACCTCACGGCCATCATCGACCTGAACCACGCGCAGATCGACGGTACCACCGAAGGGGTGAATAACAACCGCGATCTGGCCGCGAAATACAAAGCCTTCGGTTGGAACGTGACCGAGATGCAGGGCAACGACATGGGCGACATTATCAAAACCCTGAAAGATGCCAAGTCTGACCCGGACGTACCTACGCTGATTCTGATGCACACCCTGATGGGCTATGGCGTCGATTTCATGGCGGGTAATTACAAGTGGCACGGCACGGCCCTCAACCCCGAGCAAATGGCCAACGCCCTCGGCCAACTGCCTGTGTATTCAGGCATGGAAGATTATTAAAAGAAATGTCATTTGCTTCGCAGTCATTGGTTGTCATTAGGTAGTCATTTATCGTAAACACTCGTTGTTAAACGATAAGTGACTACCTAATGACAACCAATGACTGCGAAGCATAATGACTCTTTTTATGCAGATCAAACGCCTCGTCATCGAAAATTTCAAGTCCATTGAACGGATCGAGCTCATTGAGCCGAATCCGTTCACGGTCTTTGTCGGCCCCAACGGTTCCGGCAAATCGAATATTTTCGAGGCGCTGGAGTTTATAAACTACATATCTGTGAATGACAGACATGCAGGATTGAGATTATTTGGTGGGCGAGATAACGTGGTTAATAGGAAGAACAAAAACGACATTTTCCGCTTCAGTGCTGACTTTAACGGTAATACACCCGATTTTGCCAACTTCGAATTCAATCTAACTAAAACAGGTCCACCCTTCAATTACTTATCGTTGATAAGTGACAAGGGGGCGAGTTATAGAGATTTTCTTTACGAAAGTGGAAATTGGTTTCATGACTATAGCCAGTTTTACGATTCTTTCAGTCGTCTATTTATAGGAGACAGGAAAGCCCCTAAAATCGATTTTCAGGATGATGAGGCCTTAAATACAACAGCATCAAACCTTGAGAAGGTCCTTAAGCGCATTTTAACTGACGAAGTTTTAAAGCGTGAAATTTTTGAATGGCTTGAACTGTTTGTACCGGGATTTAAGGCTGTTGAAATTGATGATCGAGATGAGTTACACTGGTTTGAGGAGTCGAGTGATCGTTATTTTACCAAAGACTTAATTTCTGATGGTACGTATAACATACTCTCACTACTCACTGCCGTATACCAGCAAGACCATGAGCCTCAATTCTTGTGTATTGAAGAGCCTGAAAATGGTCTTCACCCGAAAGTAGCACGTGAACTGATGGATTTTTTTCGTCTAATGTGTGAAGAACGAGGCCACTATATTTGGGTTAATACTCATTCTCCATATATGGCTTCGCGTGTGAGACCTGAAGAATTAGTGACAGTAAACAAGATTAATGGATCAACGCAGGTGAAGCAATTCAAAGGCATGAATTGGCACGGACTAACTGCGGATGAGGTATGGCTTTCGAATGTACTTGGCGGCGGAAATCCATGGTAAAGCTTGGAATCATTTGCGAGGGTGAATCGGAAAGCGTCATTTTCAGCACGCCTAATTTTAGAGAATGGCTTTTTAGGCTAAATATCGAGTTTGTGGGATTTGCCATTACAGGGAGCAAAACGCAATACAAGGAAAACCTCCTGCCAGTCCACAGAAGAGTTCTGATTGACTTGGGTGCTGAACGAATTATTGCGCTGTTGGATATGGATAATGATTCATGCATAACGTTCACTAAGCAAAGTATCCCCCAGTTTGACGATCAAGTCATTGTCGTAGCAGTTAAAGAATTTGAGAATTGGTATTTAGCAGATAGCCAGGCACTAAGTTCCTTTGTCGGAAAAAACACGTTTATCGAAAAGCCAGAGGAAGAACTGGAAGCTGATCGCTTGATTATCAGTCTATATGGCCAACGGTTTTCGAAAAGCAAAATCAAGCTAGCAAACAGCATGAAGCGTTGTGGCTTCACGATTGAGCGTGCGGCGGGGCATCCGAACTGTCCGTCGGCGCGGTATTTTTTGAATAAATTGCAAACACTCGCTTCGGCGAATTGAGAATAAGATGAAAAAATTCGAATACACGGATAAGAAAGACACCCGGTCTGGCTTCGGCGCGGGGATTTACGAACTGGGCAAAACCAACCCGAATGTGGTCGCCCTCACCGCCGATCTAGCCGGATCGCTGAAGCTCGACGCCTTCATCAAGGATTTTCCAGACCGGTTTATTCAGTGCGGTATTGCCGAGGCCAACATGATCGGCGTATCAGCCGGTTTGACCATCGGCGGGCACATTCCGTTTGCCACTACGTTTGCCAACTTCGCAACGGGTCGCGTGTATGACCAGATCCGGCAGTCGGTAGCGTATTCGGAGAAGAACGTGAAAATCTGCGCGTCGCACTCCGGCCTGACGTTGGGCGAAGATGGCGCTACGCACCAGATTCTGGAAGATCTGGGCATGATGAAGATGCTGCCCAACATGACGGTCATCAACACCTGCGATTATAACCAGACCAAAGCCGCCACCATCGCCATTGCCGAGCACGTGGGTCCGGTTTATCTGCGTTTTGGTCGTCCGGTACTGCCCGTATTTACCCCCGCCGATGAGAAATTCGTAATTGGCAAAGCCTGGCATATGAACGAAGGCGACGCCTGTTCGGTGTTCGTTACGGGTAACCTGGTTTGGGAAGCCGTTCTGGCGGGCGAAATGCTGTCGGCAGAAGGCATCGAAATCGATTTGATCAACATTCACACGATTAAACCGTTAGATCAGGAGGCGATCCTGAATTCGGTGAAGAAAACGGGTTGTGCGGTCTCAGTTGAAGAACACAACATCTGGGGTGGTCTGGGCGAAAGCATCGCGCACGTATTGGCCCAGAATTTGCCCCGTCCTCAGGAGTTTGTTGGCACCAAAGATACCTTTGGTGAAAGCGGAACGCCCGACCAGCTTTTAGAAAAATACGGCCTCAAAGCATCGTACATCGCAGACGCCGTTAAACGGGCAATAGCACGGAAATAAGTTTAATGTTCAACGGTTTAAGGTCTAACGTTGCTTCGCATTTCACCCACAAGGTTGATTGGCAACGCAACATTAAGCCTTGAACCTTTGAACGTTAGACGCATTTTGAATGACTGACCAGGAACTACTCGAAAAATACCGCGATCCGTCGAGCCGGAACTATGCTTTTAATCTGATGGTAAAAAAGTACCAGCAGAAGATATACTGGCATATTCGGAAGATGGTGATCGACCATGATGACGCCGACGACCTGGTGCAGGATACGTTTGTGAAGGTATGGGCGAGTCTGGAACAGTTTCGGGGTGACAGTCAGTTATATACGTGGATATACCGCATTGCGACCAACGAATGCCTGAACTTCCTGAATAAAAAGCGGCGACGGTTCTTTTTGCCCATCGGCGACGTGGAAGGCGAGTTGATGGAAAAGCTGGAGAGTAACGCCGACTATGTCACGTCGGGCAATGACCCCAGCGGCGAAGAGGTACAACTTGCGTTGCAGAAAGCGCTGCTTAAACTACCTGATAAACAGCGCCTTGTATTCAACATGAAATACTTCGACGATATGAAGTACGAAGAAATTTCGGAAATTACAGGTACGTCGGTAGGCGCATTGAAGGCATCGTATCACCTGGCAGTAAAGAAGATTGAGGATTTTTTAACCAACCGTTAAACCCCGGCGCGGGCTGAGCATCAAAGAAGTATGAACAGTAAACAACCAATACGGCTTGAGGAAATCGACGCGGGGCATCCCCTGCGCCAACATCCATTTGAGGCGGTAGGTGCTGGGGTGCCCGACGGATATTTTGACTCGCTCGCTTCACGGGTGCAGGCCCGGGTAGCGCATCAGACGCAACCAGCCAATCCGCTTATCAGTTGGTCGTGGGGCCGGTCTATGGCTACGCTGGCGGGTGCTGGCCTGGTGGCTACGCTCGTCTGGCTTACCTGGCCCCAACGGCAGGACTCGATCGGTCGCGATCAGTTGAGTGGCGTGAGTGATGCAGCTATTGTCGCGTACCTCGACGAACAGGGATTGAACCCCGATGAACTTACGGCACTTCAGACGAACACCGCTACGGCTGATGATGAATCAGCGTCACTTAAGTACCTCGACATTAAATCCGACGCGATTCGGCAGCACCTGGAATCGCAGGACATTAGCGACGAACTCACGAACACTGGCTCCTGATTCTTATAGAACACACCTATGAAACACTTAATATTGGCTCTCCTGTTGCTGACGACCGTATCCATGGGCCGCGTAATGGCGCAGAGCGACATGCAGAAGATTGAGTCGCAAAAGATTGGCTATATCACGAATCGCCTCAACCTCACCACCGAACAGGCCCCTCAGTTCTGGGCTATTTATAACGAGTACAACGGCAAGAAGAAGGAGTTGAATCGGAAGGTTCGTCAGTTGACGGGTGAGAACTCGCGGCAAGGAATTGCTCCTAACGATGCGGCTGTTCTTTCTAATCTGAAAGAATTGAACAATGCCAAGCAGAAAATCGGCGAACTTGACGATGAGTACATGCCCAAGTTCCTGAAGGTGATCAGCCCTACTCAGTTGCAGGAATTGTACAAAGCCGAACGCAGCTTTACGCGGCAGTTACTGGAGAAGCTAAACAGCAATCAGGACTAACACATCTACAGCCAGACTCGACTAACCCCGGTTTCAACCATGAAGCCGGGGTTATTTTTTGCGCCTACGTACCTGATTCGCTAAAATGCTATCTTGTAGGCTGTTCAGCCTGGCCCAAGTCATATAGGGCATCAGCCCCGTGTACGACTTGGCTTACGCAAACCACCGTCGGCTGAAAAACGAATATAGATAAAGCCACGTAAGGCAGACTTTAGTCGGGGACGCCTAGTCCGCTTTTTAGATCAGCAAAAGCGGACTAGGCGTCCGCGTTACATTCCTATGAAACGAATTGTTGAAAACAAGCATCCGCTGGCCATCCGCTGGTTCCATTGGGTCAACTTCCCGGTGCTGGCCGTCATGATCTGGAGCGGGTTACTGATCTACTGGGCGTACCATCCTTACAAAGTTCAGATTGGCAGTTTCACGCTGGTCACCTTTTTTCCGGACTGGTTCTTTAAGGGGCTGCATCTGAAACAACGGCTGGCCGAAGGCATGTCGTGGCACTTTGCGTTGATGTGGCTGTTCACCATCAACGGCATCCTTTACGTGGGTTATACGCTTTTTTCAGGCGAATGGCGCTATTTGTTTCCCAAACGGGGGTCGTTCAGCGAGGCCTGGCAGGTGGTGCTGCATGACCTTGGCATCAGGAAAGGGCCGCTACCGGTCGAGAAATACAACGCCGCCCAGCGTATTGCCTACAGCAGCATTATTGTGATGGGCATTGGCTCGTTGCTCACCGGATTAGCCATTTATAAGCCCACACAACTATCCTGGCTAACCTTTATACTTGGCGGCTACGAAATGGCCCGCCTTCTGCATTTTGCCCTGACGGTTGGGTACGTCCTGTTCTTCGTAGTCCACATTGCGCAGGTGGTAAAAGCGGGCTGGAACAACTTCCGGAGCATGATTACGGGTTTTGATGTGGTCGATGAAAAAGCATAAACCGATGGAGACGAACGAACAAACGCCGCAGATGCCTGAGCGTGAAGTACTCACGACAGAGCAGCAAATTCGCCGCCGTACACTGAAAGCATTTGGTCTTTTCGGACTGGCCAGCCTGTTACCGGTGGGCATCTGGAAATATGTTACCTCACAACCCAAAGAAGCCGGTATTCTAAAACCACTACGTGCTATTCTGAATAGCAATGAACAGGTAGCCAACACCTATTTTTCGAATCAGCACCTGGCACCCACCTTCGCCGTTGAGCAGGCCGCCAAAGCGGTGCGTATCAACGGACGCGAGGGCATTCGCACCGAACTTGACCCGGCAACCTGGCAGCTACAGATTCAGCAACCTGGCCGCGAAACCATGATTGTCACCCTGGATGAGATCAAAGCCTTACCGAAACAAGAACTGGTGTTCGATTTTAAGTGTGTGGAAGGCTGGAGCCAGATTCAGCACTGGGGCGGCACTCGTCTGGCCGATCTGATTTCGCATTACAAGCTAGGCACCCGAACCGGTCAGCCAGCAGCCAGCGAGGCGGATTATTTCAACTACCTGGGCATGGAAACGCCCGACAAGGGCTACTACGTTGGCCTTGACATTGCCAGTGCCATGCACCCGCAGACGTTACTCGCTTACGAAATGAACGGTGAACCGCTGACAGGCCCACATGGCGCTCCCCTGCGGCTTATTATTCCGGTAAAATATGGCGTCAAGAACCTTAAACGAATCGGCACCATGACCTTCGCCGACGATCGCCCACGCGATTTCTGGGCCGAGCGCGGCTACGATTACCACGTTGGGCTCTAGGTACGTTGGTTGCTGACCCACGGCGCGAAGCCACACAGCAACCAACGAAACCCAACTCACCAATTTCGTTAAAACAACAAATCACAATGAAACTCAACCTATTGATAATAAGCGCGGCCGCTGCTTTCACGTTGTCGGCAACGAACGTACCTACGGCAAATCATCCGGTGGCGGTGATCGAATTATTCACCTCACAGGGTTGTTCGAGTTGCCCGCCCGCCGACCGGCTTTTGATGGAAACGGCCGACAAAGCCGCAACAGCTAGGCAACCAGTCTATGCCCTTTCTTTCCACGTCGACTACTGGGATCGGCTTGGCTGGCGCGACCCGTTCAGCGATGCGCGGTTTACGGCCCGGCAACGGCAATATGCCCGTCAGCTTGGCCTCGAAACCGTGTATACGCCGCAGGCCGTTCTGAACGGCAAACAGGAATTCGTCGGTTCAAACCGCGCTCGATTAACCAGTTTGCTGGCCGATGCCCTGAACCAGCCAGTGCCCGTTATGATTCAGGTGAAGGCGACGCAGAAAGGGCAGTCGGTGGTGGTTGATACGAAGCTCGCAGGTACGTTGGCGGGCGCCGTTTTAAACGTCGCGCTGGTGAGCAACACGGTCAGTACGGTCGTTAGCCGGGGTGAAAACGCGGGTAAAACCTTGACGCATAATAACGTAGTTCGAGCCTTTACGACCGTCCGCGCAACCGAAAGTGGACAAGTCACGTTAGCGGTTCCAGCCAATTTCGACCCAGCCAATGGCGCTGTGATCACGTACCTGCAACACGAAAAAACGCTGGCCGTTCTAGGCGCTGAACGCGTAGCACTGGGTAAGTAGCGTAATCACGTGCTGGCTAGCTCTCTAGCTCTGGATTTGCCCTTTTCCACAGCTTTCATGACCCGAAAGAAGTTGCCGCTCCAGATTTTCTCAATGTCTTTCTTCGAGTAGCCGCGCCGGACCAGTTCGATGGTTATGTTCTCGTACTGACTCACGTCGAAACAATCGGCGAGTGCGCCGCCACCGTCGAAATCAGCGCCCATACCGACGTGGTCGATACCGATCATCTTTACGATATGGTCGATATGATCAACGGCATCTTTCACCGTAGCCAGTTGAATCGGATACTTCTGGTTGACCTCCATGAGTTCGGCGCGAGCCTTTTTCTGATCGTCTTCCGATAGTTTGCTCATTGCGCCCATCAACGCCCGGCGGTCTTTTACGCCCCATTTGTCGAGCACTGTTTTCATTGCCGCCTCGCGTTCCGGACTGGCGGGAATGGTTTTGATGTAATCGCTCAGCAAGTTTAGTTGCACCACACCGCCGTTTTTAGCGAGTGTCCGCAACATGTCGTCGGTCAGGTTACGTGGGTGATCACAGATCGCTCTGGCTCCCGAATGTGAAGCGATGACAGGTACGTTCGATAACCGTACCACGTCATAAAACGTCGAATCGGATACGTGCGACACGTCGACCATCATACCCAGGCGATTCATCTCCGACACAACCTGCTCGCCCAATGGGCTTAAGCCCTGGTACTCGGCTCCTTTCGGGTCCGTAGATGAGTCACAGATGTCGTTGTTGCTGGAATGACAGAGCGTCATGTAGCGGGCACCGAGATCATAAAATTGCTTCAGCAGCGCGAGGTCGTGCCCCATTGGGTAGCCATTTTCGACGCCAATGAAAATGACCCGTTTGCCGGTCTTCCCAATCTGGTAGGCTTCGTCGGGCGTGGTAGCCAGGGCTGCTTCCGACGCCGTGTTTTTAAGGGTGGTATGAACCGCATCGAAAATACCCAGTGCCTTCTTCTTCGCCGTCTCGTGCCCTTCGGCCGTCCGTGGTCCCTGCCCCAGATAAACGGCCCAGAAGATGGCGTCGAGGCCGCCACGTTTCATGCGCGGGTAATCCACTTTGCTGTTCGTCTTGCGGGCGTCGTTGTCTTTCGTGACGTCGAAACCACCCCGCGACAGCAGCATGGGCGTATCGGCGTGGGTATCAACGGTGAAGGCTTTGTCGTGAATTTTATGCGCTTTTTTCAAGAGCGCCGCCTCATTTTGCGCAGACGCGGAGAAAGCGAGCAATGCCAGGCACGCCGCCGTATATAACTGGTTTTTCATGGTTGTATGTGGGTTGGGGGTTGATGCTTCGCGCTGTAGGTTGCTTTGGCTCTAGGCCCTTCGACTCCGCTCAGGGTGACAGGCTCACTCAAGATTGTCACCCTGAGCGGAGTCGAAGGGCCTAGAGCAAAAGCAACCTAACTCGCAAAGCATCTACCCCTACGAATCAATTACTTAGCAAACCACAACTTCAGGCGCATCGTATTCTGCCCACCCTGCCGGGTCAGGGCTTCGTTGTAGTTGACGCGGTTGAGCGATTCTTCCGAACCCGGATACGGCAGGCGGGTCGGAATCACGTTCAGGTTGGTGTTCAGGGCGGGGGGCGTCAGGGCGGGAATACCCGTGCGGCGGAATTCGGTCCAGGCCTCAACGCCTTGACCATACAGGGCGATCCATTTCTGCTCCATCAACTGCGTGTAGCCAGCCGTACCCCCTTTGAAGGCGTTGGTGGTCAGGTACGTTGCCGTAGGCGTCAGGCCATATTGACCGTACGATGCTTTAATGGCATCGGCGTATAGAGTAGCTGCATCACCGGCCGCAGTAATGCCTTTGTAGGCAAATTCAGCTTTGATGAAGAGCGATTCGGCGTAGCTCAGGAGCACACCCGGCGCAGTTGCCGCCACGAAGTAGTTACCCACTTTCGAGGTTTTAGACAAGCCCAGCGAGTTGGCATCGGAAGCCGCCAGCCCGTTGGGTACGCCGACATAATCACCGCCGTCGGCCGGAGCATTGGCATAAACAGCCAGACGAGCATCGCCCAACGCTTTCATTTTGTTTACCAGTGTAGCCCCAATGCGGTGGTCATCGCGCGTTTTACGGTTTTCGTTAACGGGGTTGTTGCTCGGTGCCGCCGACAGGTAGACGAGTTGAACGTTATCTGCATTCGAGGCCAACGTAGGGTATTTCGCCGGATCTTTCAGGATGCGCTCAATCTCCGTTTTTGCATCGATGGGCGAATCGGTTTTACCCAGCATCCGGTTCAATATGCGCAGGCTAAGGGTGTTGGCAAATTTCCGCCACTTCGTCAAATCGCCGTTGAACATGATGTCGCCGCCGATCGCTTTGCTTTTATCGGCTACGTCGATCTGTTCGCCCGCTGCTTTCAACTCGGCAACGAGGCCAGCATATACATCTTTTTGCGCGTCATATTTAGGCTGCAATGTGCCTTCCAGGCCCTGAATCGCCTGCTTGTAGGGAATATCGCCGTACACATCGGTCAGCACTGAGAAGGCCCACGACCTCAGAATGACGGCAACCGCCTGGTAGTTGTTGTTGCCCGTTTGCTGGCCGATCTTGTAAATACGCTGATAATCAGCCATCGACTCGATGTACAGCGTTTGCCAGCCCGTGTTCGCCACGTCGTTGGTTACGGTGTACTGGTCAATATCGGTGTATTGAATTCGGGCCCAGTGCTGCGAAAACCCATCCCCAACATCCATGCCCAATGATCCGCCTGTATAGGCGTCAACGGCGGTCTGAATGCCGTGTGGCATGAACAGGTCGGCCGAGGCGTTGGTGGGGGTATTGGGATTGGTATTGATTTCGGCAAACTCGCCGGTGCAGGCAGACAGGCCCAGCAATAAACTGGCTGTCAGTGCTTTATATCGGAACGAATGAATGATACGGTTCATGATTCGGGAGTGACTGTCTGAGTTTATAGGCTAAAGCTGACGTTGAAACCGATGGAGCGCGTCGACGGTGTTTGTCCGTTTTCAATCCCCTGCAAGTTGCCATCGTTGTAATAGCTAGTTTCCGGGTCGATATGCGGAATGTTGCTGTACAGCAGCGCCAGATTACGACCTACGGCCGAGATGGTAATATCGCGGAAGGGCAGGCGGGTAAACACTTTGCCCGGCAGACGATAGGTGAGCCGAACTTCGCGCAGTTTCACGTAGCTGCCGTCGAAAATAGTGTTCTCGTTGTTGGTCAGCAGGTAGTATTTATGATGCCATTCTTCCGACGAAATCGACTTGGTATTGGGTACGTATACCGGGTTTTCGGCCGTGCCGGTATTCACAACGCCCGGCCCAACAATACCTGTTTCGCGGCCAAGTGTCGTTTCGGCCAGCACACCGGTGTAACGACCGATGTTGATCGTTTGCGAGAAAATATCGCCGCCCGCTTTAGCATCGATCAGCGTGCTGAGCGACAGGTTTTTGTAGGTAAATGTGTTCTGGAAACCGCCAATCCAGCGGGGGGTGAAATTGCCCAGTATCCGCCGAACCGGATCGACGCGGGGATAGCCGCTGTTGTCATAGACGATGTTGCCGACCGGGTCGCGCAGGAAACCCTGCCCGAAGAACGTGCCGTAAGGCTGTCCAATCCGTGCCTCGACGGTCATACCCCGAACACTGCCCAGCGTGTAGGTATCCAGCCCTTCGGCCAGTTCAACCACTTTGTTCTGGTTCCGCGCCCAGTTTACCGCTACATCCCACTGGAAATTGCCCGTTTTTACGGGTGAACCCGTCAATTGAATTTCTACGCCCCGGTTTTGCAGCCGACCCGCGTTCAGCAGTTTCGACGAGAAGCCCGTTGCATTGGAGATATTGACGTTCAGAATCTGGTTGTACGATTGCTTATCATAGTAGGTCACGTCGACGCCCACGCGGTTGTTCCACAATTTCACTTCGGCCCCCACTTCATACGAATCGGTCAATTCAGGTTTGAGCGCCGCGTTCAGCATGGCATTGCTTTCGGCTAGTGATGGCGTTGAACCCCAGGCATTGGCATAATTGTAGGTTTGCAGCAGGTTGTACGGATCGGTATCATTACCCACCCGGGCAACGCCAGCGCGCAGTTTTGCGAACGATAACACATCCGAATTCACCTTGAATATGTCTGTCAATACCGCACTCACCGCCGCTGATGGGTAGAAGTACGACAGGTTATCGGCCGGTAATGTGCTCGACCAGTCGTTCCGAACGGTCAGGTCGAGGAACAGGTAGTTGCGGAAACCGATGTTCGACGAAGCGTATACGCTGTTGATGACTTTGCGCGAGTACATGGTGCCATCGGTGACAGGCCGCTGCCGGGAGTTACCGATGTTCCAGACGCGGGGAATGGCCAATTCGGTAGCGCCCGTGTAGTTGCGCTGCGTGAAGTTGGCGCGGTGGTTGCCGCCCACATTGGCCGTCACGTCGAACTCACCGAATTTATGGGTAGCGTTCAGCAGGAAATCCGAGTTCGATTCCTGCACAAAGATCAAGTCTTCGTTGTAGCTGTCGAACAGGTTCGAGGTACGGGCAGCGTTCTTGGTCTTGCGCCGATCCTGGTAGAAATCGGTCCCCGAGCGACCGGTCAGCGTCAGCCAGGGCGTGAACTTGTAGGTTACGGCTACATTGCCAAACAACCGGTCTTTGGCGTTTTCGCGGGCGCTTACATTGAGTTGGTAATACGGGTTTGTCCAATAGTTGTCGTTCCAGTTGTACTGATAAATGCTGCCGGGAGCCTGGTAATTTTTCAGGCTTTCCATATCGACCTGCCGGCCAAACCAGATGAAGTACAGGCCCCAGTTGGTGCGGTTATCGCTGCCATCATTGACGTAGTTTCCGGTAGCGCGAATGCTCAGCTTGTCCGTCAGGTTCCAGCCTGCGTTCAGGGCGACGGTGCGGCGGCGATAGTCGGTGTTGGGCAGAATCCCGTTCTGGCTCAACTCGGTGTACGACATGCGGAAATCGCCTTTGTCGCTGCCGCCGGTCAATGATACGTTGTTGGTCAGGGTACGTCCTGTCTGGTAAAACTGATTCACGTTGTCGGGATGCGCGATCCAGGGCGTTGGCTGCCGAACGCCGTTGACAATGGGCGAATCGAACTGCTCGATGAGGCGACCGTCCAGTTTTGGTCCCCAGCTCTCATCGACGCCATCGTTGATACCCGCTCCCCGACCGTCTACATATTTAAACGTGCCTTTAGCACCCTGACCGTACTCATTCTGCCACTGCGGTTGGCGAAATGGCGTGTCGAAAGTGGTATTGGAATTAACCGCAACACCAATTCCTTTCGACCCTTTACCACTTTTCAGCGTAATCAGAATAACGCCGTTGGCCCCGCGAGAGCCATAAAGCGCAGCCGCACTCGGGCCTTTCAGAACGCTTATATTTTCAATATCGTCCGGGTTAATCGATGCCGCTCCATTACCGTAATCCACGGCAGTACCGGAGCCAATGTTGCTGTTATCGATTGGCACCCCGTCCACCACAAACAGCGGCTGGTTGTTGCTGCCGATTGAGTTGGAACCCCGAATCAGCACCCGTGATGATGCACCGGGCGCGCCGTTGGAGCCGGTTACCTGCACGCCCGCGATCCGGCCCGACAGGGAGTTGGCCAGGTTCGTTTCGCGGGCCTGGGTCAATTGCTTACCGCTTACTTCCTGCACCGAATAGCCCAGCGCTTTTTTCTCGCGGGTGATGCCCAGGGCGGTTACCACTACTTCGCCCAGAATAGACGCATCTTCGTCGAGCGTGATCGACAGCGTTGTGTTGTTTCCAACGGCCAGTTCGGTCGGCTTGTAGCCAATGTAGGAGACTACCAGCGTAGCATTGGGCTGCACGTTCAACGTAAACTCGCCATTTGCGTTGGTGGTGCTGCCACGATCTGTGCCTTTAATGATGACGTTGGCGCCGGGCAGGCCTGCTCCATCCGATTTGGAAAGAACACGGCCAGTCAAAGCTCGATCCTGAGCAACGATGCGAAAGCTACAACTTAGCAGGAGCGCTATGTAGCAACCGATGGATAGCAGTCTGTTCATAGGGGTTGTATTTAAGCAAAGATTAAGTATAACTATTTCAATAAGTAAGTAGTACAGATCCGGTAGCTGTTTGCGATACAGCAGGCACATTAACGACTGAATTCAGATGAATTGACGGGGTCGGGTAATCCGTTATTAAAAATTACTTAAAATTGAAACTACTAAACATTCTTAACATACATACACAAAATTCTTATTTTATTAGATTATTCAAAATTAGTATTGGTCAAATAGCATTTGTCCAAAATACGTAACTATCGGTAACTATAAATTTTACAGCATTTCTCTTCACTTGCCCTTATTGCATGGTCTTCCTACTTTTTAAATTATATTTATAATTTTTTGAAGATTCCCTGACAGGCCAGATCAGCCGGTTTCTCAGGAATGGCTTACCTCGTCTAGTTAATGAGAGGTAATATCTCACCGGGGTGGAACCCCGGTGGGCTAGTAGGCTAATTGTATCTGGGTACGTTTGCCCGGCGCCGGCTTGACGGCCCAACGGGGTGAAACCCCGATGAGCTATTGCCTCATCAGTCAGCGTAGCTTATCAGGGCAACGTACCTACAACCAACGGCCGAGCTGGCGGAGACTGTCGACGTTGTGGGCGGGAATAAGCCCATCGATGTGGGGCAGGGCAGCCTGCATGCCGGAGGCAGTGGGCTGAAAGGAGGGATTACCCGCCAGCGGATTCAGCCAGATTACTTTTTTAGCTTTTGCCCGGATGCGGAGCAGGCTATCACTCAGCAGAGAAACGTCGCCGGTGTCCCAACCGTCGCTGAGCACCAGCACGAGCGTATGCTTATCAACCAGCGACAGGTACTCGTCGGCAAACGTGTGTAGCGACGCACCAATGCGCGTACCTCCGCCCCAGCCCGTTACCGTTGCAGAGAGTTGCTGCAACGCCTCACTGAACGGGCGATTTTTCAGCGTCTGCGTGATGCGGTGCAAGTCGGTACTGAACACAAACGTATCGATGCGCCGGTAAACCGTCTGGAAGGCGTACATAAACTGGATCAGAAACGTACTGTACAGATCCATCGACTGGCTTACATCGGCCACAATAATTACGTTGAGGTGGTTTTTGCGCGGTTTCCGGTAGGCAATTTCGATCAGTTCACCACCACGGCGAAGGCTTTTACGCAAGGTCCGGGCCAGGTCAAATTGGCGACGGGCGGCTGTTTTCCGGTGCCGCCGATTCGCGCGCCGTGCCATTGCCAGCGACAGGTCGCGGATGCGCTGCATCACGTCCGCCAGTTCGTCGGCGGGAATGGCGGAGAAGTCTTTTTGGGTCAGCGAAACCTGCATGGAGTAGGTAGCTATCTCAGCTTCTTCGGTGGGCTTGTTGCCGTATAGCCACGACTTCAACTGGTTGAACGCTGCCCCGGCTTTAGGCGCCGGCCGCTTCCGGTTTGGATCGTCTTTCGTTTTTGAGTCAACCGCTTTTTCGAGTTCTTTCCAGTATTGGGCAAACAACTGGTCGAACGGTTCAAGATCCTGCGCCCGCCGACAAAGGGCCGTCCGTAGAGCCAGCCGAAACGCCACCCGGTCGCCCACCGGAATATAAGCCAGTGCCAGCAGGGCCGTACCTTCTTCGTCGGGGCCAATTTCCAGCCCATTCACCCGCAAAAACCGGCAAAACGCAACGATGTTGTGGGATAAACTGGTGCGGCGCGAAATCATAAAGTTAAAACCGTCAACGTAATGAAGGAATTTAGCTAAATCCTTTCATTACGTTGACGGTTTTTAGGTTTTCTACAGATTATCCCACTTCGAGACGATACCCGTCTGCTCGTATAACTCGCTGAGCGAAAGCTGAACGTGGCGAACATCTTTCCAGTCTTTCAGCACCACGCCAAGGGTTTGTTCGATGATGGCCTTGTCGAGGTGATCGAAGTGAAGGGCGGCGAGGGCCATTGCCCAGTCGAGGGTTTCGGCGATGCCGGGCGTTTTTTCAAGGCGTAGCTGCCGCAGGGCCTGCATAAACGCGCACAGTTGTCTGGCCAGACGGGCGTCTATTCCGGGCACTTTATCAAGCACGATGCTCAACTCCTTATCGTAGTCGGGGTAGTCGATGTACAGGTAAAGGCAGCGGCGACGCAGGGCTTCAGACAGTTCACGGACGCGGTTGCCCGTCACCACCACATAGGGAATATGTGTGGCACGAATCGTTCCAATTTCGGGAATGGTGATCTGCCAGTCGGACAGCACTTCGAGCAGAAAGCTTTCAAATTCTTCGTCGGCACGGTCTACTTCGTCAATCAGCAGCACCGGTGCTTTATGATGGGTAATAGCCTGTAAAAGTGGCCGTTTCAGTAGGAATTCATCTGAGAAAAGTGCCTTTTCCTGTGCCTGCAACGTACCTGATGAACCGTCAGGTACGTTACGGGTCGTGTCTTTCGTGACTTCCAGCAATTTCAGATGCAACAATTGCCGCTGGTAGTTCCACTCGTACAGGGCGTGGCTGGCGTCGAGCCCTTCGTAGCATTGCAACCGGATCAGATCTGTGTTGAGTGCCCGCGCCATTACTTTGGCAATCTCGGTTTTCCCTACTCCGGCTGGCCCCTCGATGAGCAACGGCTTGTTGAGTTGCATAGCCAGAAACACCGACATCACCACCTGCGGATCGGTCTGGTAACCCTGATTTTCCAGTAACGTTTGTATCGACTCGCGGGTGTGCTGGGGCATGAGAGAAAGTTTCCTGGCCTCCGTCTTCTGCCCTCTGTTGCGTTGCTAGCCTACGTACCTGGTTTTACGTAGCAGCGCAACAGAAGACGGAGGACGGAGGACAGTAAGTTAAGCGATTGCTGCCAACGCGCGGCCGAGATAGACGTTGGCCAAGTGTTGACGGTACTCTTCGGAGGCGTAATGATCTGACATGATTGGCTGACCGCTGGCGGCAGCTCCGGCCGGTTGTCCACTGGCCAGTTGCTGCTCAACGGCGGTATCGCGGAAGGGCGTGTCGGCCACGCCTGAGAAGGCGACACGTACCTGACCCGTCGCCGATTTGGCCACGGCGCACCCAACCAGTGCATATCGCGAAGCAGGCTGCGCAAACTTCAGGTACGTCATCCTGACGCCGGCTTCTACTGGCACGCGAATCTGGGTTAGTAGTTCATCCTCGGCCAGTGCCGTGCTGAACATGCCAGTGAAAAATTCGCTGGCTTTCACCGACCGGCTGCCTCGTGCGCTTTGCATAACGAGGGTGGCATCGGCGGCGAGTATCATCGCGGGCCAGTCGGCCGACGGGTCAGCGTGGGCGAGTGCGCCACCAATAGTGCCCCGGTTGCGTACCGCCGGATCACCGATCTGACTGGCTCCTTCGGCAAACATGGGCAGGTGTTGTTTCACCAGCGCCGATGAGGCAATGTCGCCGTGGGTTGTACCGGCACCGATCACCAGTTCGTTTCCGTCGATGGTGATGCCTTTCAGTTCCGTCAGCCGACCTACGTCGACGAGGGTATCCGGGGAACTAAGCCGCAGTTTCATGGACGGAATCAGGCTGTGCCCACCCGACAGGGCTTTGCCGCCTTCGGCCAGCAACGCCACCGCATCGGCTACACTACTGGCTCGTTTATATTGAAAAGGGTATGTTAGCATGGATTTGGGGTTTGGGATTTTGGATTTTGGATTGGCTTTGCGCTGGCCTGAGTACGTTCTCTTGCAGCGCAAATCCCAAACCCTACATCCGAAATTAATTTAGTTCATGGCCCGCCAGACGCGCTCGGGGGTTAATGGCATGAGAATGTCTTTCACCTGATGGCCACCGCTCCAGAGCGCGTCGATGACGGCGTTGACCACCGATGGCGTTGATCCAATGGCACCGGCTTCACCAGCACCTTTTACGCCCAGCGGGTTGTGGGGGCAGGGCGTTACCTTGCGGTCCGTCTCAAAGAATGGCAGATCATCGGCGCGGGGCATGCAATAGTCCATGTAGGTGCCATTGGTCAGTTGGGCATTTTCGTCATAAATCGTGCCTTCCAGCATCGCCTGACCAATCCCCTGCGCCAGTCCGCCGTGAATTTGGCCATCCACGATCATCGGGTTAATCACGTTACCCACATCATCGACGGCGATCATGCGTTTCAGCGTTGTTTTGCCCGTTTCTTTATCCACTTCGACCACCGCAATGTGGCAGCCAAACGGATACGTAAAGTTGGTAGGGTCGTAGAAACTCGAGAAGTCGAGACCAGGTTCGAGGCCCGCCGGGTACACGTGGGGTACGTAGGCGGTCAGGGCGACGTCACCGAAAGCGATCGACTTGTCGGTGCCTTTTACCGTCCATTTACCTTCAGCGTATTCCAGATCACCTTCGGCACATTCGAGCTTATGGGCAGCGATTTTAGCGCCTTTTTCCAGCACTTTGTCGATGCTTTTCATGATAGCCGATCCACCCACAGCCAGCGACCGCGAGCCATACGTACCCATGCCAAATGCCAGCGCATCAGAATCGCCGTGAGCAAGGTCGACGTCTTCCATCGGAATACCCAGTTTATCGGCCACCACCTGAACAAACGTTGTTTCGTGTCCCTGTCCGTGTGAGTGCGACCCGGTAAACACGCTCACCTTGCCCGTTGGCTGCACCCGTACCTGCGCCGATTCGTAGAGACCGGCCCGCGCACCCAGAGCCCCAACAACAGCCGACGGGGCAATACCGCAGGCTTCCACGTAGGTGGAGAATCCAACGCCCAGCAGCTTATTCGTTTTGGCCGCTTCTTTCTGAGCGGCACGGAAATCATCATAGCCCAGCATTTCCAGCCCCCGTTCGAGCACAGGATGGTAATTGCCGGAGTCGTATTGCAGGGCCACCTGCGTCTGGTAGCCGGGCTGCGTAACCCCATCAAAGGGCGGAATGAAGTTCTGGAACCGCAGTTGCGCCGGGTCTTTACCCATCTCGAGCGCGGCCAGGTCCATCAGGCGTTCCAGCAGGTACGTTGCTTCAGGCCGACCGGCACCCCGATACGCATCGACGGCAACCGTGTGGGTAAACACACAGGTCATGTCGATGTTGATTTTCGGCGTTGTGTAGAGGCCCTGCAGCAGCGTTCCGTGCAGGTACGTTGGCACGGCGGGCGCAAACGTGGACAGGTACGCGCCCAGATTAGCCACCGTTTTTATGCGAAGGCCCACGATATTTCCGCCGGCGTCGAAACCCATTTCGGCTTTCGTCACGTGGTCGCGGCCGTGGGCATCGAGCAGGAACGCTTCCGACCGATCGGATGTCCACTTTACGGGTTGCCCGATCTGTTTCGAGGCCCAGGTAACGAGTGCTTCTTCGGTGTAATGGTAGATTTTTGAGCCAAAACCGCCGCCTACATCCGGCCCCACAATGCGGACTTTATGTTCGGGAATGCCCAGTACAAACGCGCACATCAGCAGCCGGATCAGGTGCGGGTTCTGGGTCGAGGTATACAGCGTATACTTATCAGACACCTCATCATATTGACCAATATAGCTGCGTGGCTCCATCGCATTGGGCACAACACGCTGATTTACAAAGTCAAGCGTCGTTATATGGGCCGCACCAGCCATGGCTGCATCTACTTCTTCGATGGGGTTGCCCAGCGACCAGTCGAAAGCGATGTTGTCGGGAAACTGCTCGTGTACTTTCGGGGCGTCGGGCTTGAGTGCATCGGCGGGACTGGCTACGGCGGGCAGGTCATCCCATTCCACCATGATCGACTCGGCGGCATCGGTGGCAATGGCTTTGGTCTCGGCAATGACAATGGCCACGGGATCACCGGCATGTTTGACGGTATCGCCGGTGGCAATCAGCATCGGGTGTTTAGGTTCGCGCATGGTTTCACCATTGCGGAAATTTACCTGCCAGCCGCAGGGCACACCGTTGAGTTCTTTCACGTCGTCGCCGGTATAAATGGCGATCACACCGGGCATCGCTTTGGCCTCGGTCATGTCGATAGCGACAACGCGGGCATGAGCGTAGGGGCTGCGAACGAAGTGGGCATGCAACATGCCCGGCAGCACAATATCGTCGGTGTACCGGCCTTTTCCGGTTATGAACCGCTTGTCTTCCAGCCGTTTAACCGACTGGCCAATGAATTTATTGCTCATATTTTTTAAAGTTTACTGCCCTCAGTCCACTGTCTTCGCGGTACGCCGCCCGGTCCTCTGTTGCGTTGCTATTTAAAACCAGGTACGTAGGCTAGCAGCGCAACAGAGGACCGGGCGGCGTACCGCGAAGACAGTGGACTGAAGACATTTTTAAACTGCCTCAGGCGTTGCTACTTCATTCGTCCAGACATGATGATCGGCGAGCAGGGGGGCGGCGGTATGGTCGGCGGCCCATTGAATGGCTTTCACGATGTTGTGGTAGCCTGTACAGCGGCAGATGTTTCCTTCAAGCGCCTCCCGGATTTCGTGTTCGGATGGGTGCGGATTACGTTTCAGCAGGTCGGCGGAGGTCATGATCATGCCGGGGGTGCAGAACCCACATTGCAGGCCGTGGCACTCTTTGAAGCCTTCCTGTAACGGGTGCAACTGGCCGTTTGTGTTGCCGGTAGCCTGCGCCAGCCCTTCAATAGTCGTGACCTGGCAACCATCTGCCTGAGCAGCCAGCAGCGTACATGATTTCACCGCTACGCCATCGACGTGCACGGTGCAGGCCCCGCAGGATGAGGTGTCGCAGCCAACGTGGGTGCCCGTCAGGCGGAGGGTATCGCGGAGGTAATCGACAAGCAGGGTCCGGTCTTCAACGTCCGCGTTTCGGGCCTTGCCGTTCACTGTAAGGTTAATTTGCATAAGGATATAGGAGATTTAGTGTGTGTCTTCTGATTACCCCTAAATCCCCTGAAGGGGACTTGGCTCCGCTGTTTTACCAAATTGATGATAAGCAGCGCAAAGTCCCCTTCAGGGGATTTAGGGGTAATCAGAAGACGTTAAGCCGGTTGTTGTTCCAGCGCTTGTTCCAGGTTCGAGAAGAATTGTTTGGTGAGGGTGTTGGCCACGCCGGAAATGACGCGCTGACCCGTTCGGGCAAGCAGACCGGAGAGTTTGGCGTCACCATCGAAAGACACTTCTGTCTGGGTATCGCTGAGTGATTTCAGCGAAATAGCCACCACCGCGTCGGCATTGCCAATCTTGCTGGTCTGCTTTACGTGCAGTTTATAGCCTTCGTTTTCGCGAATGTCGGATAGCGACAGATTGCCTGAGAAAGACCCACTGACGGGGCCAAGTTTTAGCTCGGCAATGGCGAGATATTCGTTTTCAGCGGTTTTTTCCAGCCTGGATACCGCCGGCACAACCTGCGCCAGTGTGTCGGCGTCCATCAACATGGTCCAGAGCCTGGACACAGGGGCATTTAGTACGTGGGAACCAGTGAGTTGCATGGTCTTATACTTGCGCTTTCGAGACGGCTCCCGGCCGCCTTAGCTGACAAAGTATAATTATACCAGTGTTTAATGATATTTTACAGGCAACCGCCAAAAAAAAGTAAACTTGATAGGATCGTTCACAAGTATGATCGAAAAAATCAGCCTGCGAAGGCAATGCGATACGAATTCCTGATGACTTTTTTTGTCAGTGTGTAAAATGCGGACTGAAGTCCGCGCTACGTAACTGCCTGACGGCCTGCACTACATGGCTGATTGCTTGCTCAATGTCGGCGTCGGTGGTGAATCGGCCGAGGCTGAAGCGTACCGAACTGTACGCTAATTCATCGGACAGGCCCATCGCTTTCAATACGTGTGATGGATCGGTAGAGGCGGCGGTGCAGGCCGAGCCGTTTGATACGGCGATGTCGTTCAGGCTCATCAACAGAGCTTCGCCATCTACCTGGGCAAACGCCAGATTGGCCGTGTTTGGCAGGCGGTGAGCGGTGCTGCCGTTTACCTGTACGTCGGGTAGTTGCGCACGTATGCCCGCCTCAAGTGTATCGCGCAGGTGAGCAAGCCGACTGCCCTCGTCGGTCATCAGTGTACCGGCCAGTTGAGCAGCCTGGCCCAGCGCCACAATGCCCGGTACGTTTAAGGTCCCCGACCGCCGGCCACGCTCATGCCTCCCCCCATCCTGCTGGGCAATTAGCGATGTTTTTTGCCGGACAAATAAGGCTCCGATCCCTTTTGGCGCGTAGAGTTTATGACCTGAAAAACTGAGCAGATCAACGGGCAGGTCGGCCAGATCGATAGGCAGCTTACCCACGGCCTGCGTGGCGTCGGTGTGTACCAGCACGTTATGCTGTTTGGCTACCGCCGCAATTTCTTTCAGCGGCTGAATAACCCCCGTTTCATTGTTGGCCAGCATCACCGACACCAGCAACGTACCCGGACGGATGGCGGCTTCTACCTGTTGTGGTGTGATCAGTCCGTCGGCATCCGGTGTCAGGTACGTTACTTCGGTGCCGAGTTGTTCCAGATGCTGACACGTATCCAGTCCGGCTTTATGTTCCGTAGCGACCGTGATGATATGATTTCCCCGGTGGCTGTTGGCCTCGAATGTACCTTTCAGGGCCAGATTAATTGCCTCGGTCGCCCCACTTGTAAATACCAGTTCGTTGGGCAAGGCACCAATCAGCGTCGCCACCTGCCGACGGGCCTTATCAACGGCCTCCTCGGCTTTCAGCCCGAAGACGTGCGTACGCGAGGCCGCATTTCCGAAGTGGGTAGTCAGGTACGGCAACATTGCGTCCAGCACCCGCTGATCAACGGGCGTGGTGGCGTTATAATCCAGATAGATGGGGTACTTCATAGTCGTTAGCCTGCGGCGTCATTATGTGGTCATTACGCTTCGCTGTCATTAGGTGGTTATTAGCCTGCGGTGTTATTAATGGTCATTTATCGTTTTTCAACTAATGACGCCGCAGGCTAATGACCACCTAATGGCATTTCCCTATTCGCGTTCGTGGATGGGGGCCTGCCGCAGGCGAAGCGACGAGCCATCGCGACCCGACAGCACGGCCTTGATTTCGGCCACAATCGACAGGGCGATTTCTTCCGGTGAGGTGGCCCCAATATCGAGGCCAACCGGCGCGTGAACCCGCTCTTCGAGGCTGATAAAAACGCCCTCCGCCGCCAGTTCCGACACCATCCGCTCGGTGCGTACACGCGGGCCAAGTACGCCAATGAACGGGGCTTTCGTGCCCAGTGCTTTAGGCAGGTTGGCCCGGTCGGTGTTGAAATCGTGGGCCATCAGCACAAAGGCGGTCTGGTCGTCGATGGCGATTGTGTCGAATTCGGCGGGAGGAACAAGCGCATTCGCCTGTGAGAAAAATGCCTTCGTCACCTTCTGCGGATTGGCTACGACCGTTGCCTGCCAGCCCAGTTCGTTGATGAGACGAACCAGCGGGTACACATCGTACTGCTGACCCATCACCACCACGTGCGGCACCGGCGGAATCACTTCCACGAATATTTCGAGCAGCCGACCGTCGGGCAAATCGAGGCGAGCCGGGGCCGATTTACCTTTGGCAACGTACCTACGAATAACCTCGTCGAGCGCAGCGGTAACTGTATCATCGCCAAAAATGGACAGGCTTCCGGTACCGGTATACCGATACATACCGCCTATAGAAAGTCCGTTGAATTCGCCAGATAACTGGGTGATGGTCAACAGAATGTGTGTCTGTCGGGCGCTGCTTACACAGGCCTTCAGCAGGTCGATAGCCGTTGGTTGTGTAGCGTCGATGGGTGAAATCAGCACGTCGATGATGCCGTTGCAGCCCAGACCTACACCAATCTGGTAGGCATCGTCTTCGGTGGTATCGTAGGTCACCAGCGTGGGTTTGGCCTGCGCCATTGCCAGCCGGGCCCGTTTCAGCGCGTCGCCTTCCAGACACCCACCACTGATTCCGCCCACCCACACGCCATTGTCCATGATGAGCATCCGCGCGCCCGTTCGCCGATACGATGATCCTTCTACCCGCACCACGGTGGCCAACGCGGCTTTGGTGCGGGTCGGGTCCATGTTCTGGTAGGCGGTCAGGATGTTGGTAATCTCTTTCATGGTCTGCTTGGGCAATTATGTACAAACACCAAACGGGGCTCGGTGTTGCGTGTACTACAAAAGAAATAAAGATTTACGGATAATGATAGAACGCAGAAAAGCCGCCCGGCTGTTCAGCAGAGCGGCTTTGTAGGAAAGGGCAGGATAGGATAATCTTGCAGGTCAGCTCAATACCGGGATACGTTGAGGCTCGACAGGCCACCGTCGTAGCGGATCGTGATCTTTTTGGTCGATGCGTTGTAATTGGGGCTCAGGTACGTGTTGTTCCCCACCCTGTCAAAATCGTCGTCGATATCGGTCGAGTTCAGGCCACCGTCGGTCGTGATCTTAACACCCGCTGATTTCGGCACCCGGATTTTCACCGATGCCATTCCCGACGAAATTTTCACGTCCGATGTGGCGGCTCTGTCGCCCAGGCGCAGTTCGAGGCTGGCGGCACCCGCTTCAATTTTCAGCGTTTTTACCGCGTAGCGAGTCAGGTCGAACTCAGCAGCTCCGGCTCCAAAGTCCATCTGCATGTCCCAGAGTGGGCTTTCGTTCAGTTTCACCAGTACCTCCCCAAAGTCGGATCTATCATCGTCGTTATCGAACAGCCGGATGTTCCCGTCGCTTCCTTTCGCAGGCGATAGCCGAACCGTAGGTATCTGCGCCGTGTTCCGGTCAATGCTCATGCTATAGAGGTTTATAGCCTTGGTGCGGGCGTCGATCAGTTTGGGCGTCGTATCGTCCATCCGAAATTTAGCGGCACCACCTTCCAGTACAAACCGGGCCTCGGCGGGTGCTGGATTGGGCATATCTTCCATAAACGAGCCCGATTTCAGGTTACGGTATGTATGATTGCGGTCGTCATTGTCATCATCCTCGTTATCGTCGTCGTCATCATCGTCCATGCTCATTGACGGAGGGCTGGGCGGACTAGGCGGTGAGGGTGGCGAAGGCGGGTCGAAGCGCATCGAAATATCGCGATCTTCCCCATAGTGGCGGTGCCGACCCATGTAGCTAAATAGCCAGAAGGGAAGGGCAACGGCCAGAATACCTGTGGCAATCACCGACATAAGCGGTGTAGAGGTTCTCAGAATCAGAGCAATACCGCCCAGAATCAGCAGGATTGGCCAGAGCGTGCGCACAAAGTGCCAGTCGGGCATTGGAAACAGGTTCCAGTTGCGGGCCAGAAACAACACGCCAAGCGTGATGCAGGTGAGGCCCCAGAAAAGGTTGCGCTGTGTGTTCATAAAAAGACCTCACCCCCGGCCCCTCTCCGTTAGAGAGGGGAGCCGCTCTAGAGCAGCTTCGCTAACTGGCGGAGCATTGCTCCCCTCCCTGACGGGGAGGGGCCGGGGGTGGAGGATTACAGTTGATTGATAGGCCGGTTTGGATCGTACGGATCAGTTGAAGGCGGTGTTGGTGGGGTGGGCGGGGTCATTGGCGGCGTGGGGTCGCTGTCGAGGTAGCTGGTCGTATCCGTTTTACGATCACGGTCTCTCAGGATGAGCCAGGCCCCAAAACCAATGAGCAACAACGGCCACACATCGCTGAAATCGATGTCGGTATAGCGCTCGAGCAGGGCGAAAACGCCGATAATAATCAGGACGGCACCACCGATCAGGTTGCCATTACGTTTTTGGTCAGTAGACGACATAGAGAAAGCAGGATTTGAGAAAACGGTTGATTGCGTTGAGGTCGACAGGCCAAACCGGCGTTCGGGCAGAACCACCCACAAGATAATGTACAAAACCAGTGCAGGGGCCGAGGGAACAAAGATTCCTGCCACAAAAAGTACCCGGATCAGCGTCCGATCGATGTTGAAGTAATGGGCCAGTCCGGCCGCCACGCCCCCGATCTGTGCTTCGTCGAGGTAACGTTCCAAACGTTTTTCCATGTCAGTAGGTATCTTCTGTTGAAGGATGGGTCAAACGTACAGGGTGCAGGATAAACGGCAAATGGAGTTGGTAAGAACGGGGCCGGGTTTTGATGAAGGGACTTTTTTAACGTTAGTTGGCAATGCATAGTAGCGGGCATTAGCTTGTTAACGTTTAGGTACGTTCATACTATCTGGAGTTTATCCGTCCAACGGCCGGGCCAATCCTTCTTAGAAAGTAAGCTGGGTACGTTGGTAAGAACTACGACCTTTGCTAACGAATCATTACCTGACGTATGCGCCCCCTACTTTTCACCTGCCTGTTGCTGTTGGCCTCACACCTGGGCTACACCCAATCACCCGTCGCCGATCTGGTTGTTGATTTCCTGCGGAACAACCCGACGCGTTCGGCACTGTATGTGATTCGGAATGATACGGTGCTTATCAGCCAGCGCCCCGATCAGAAAATGCCGCTGGCGAGTGCGGTAAAAACAATCATTGCCATCGAGTTTGCCCGGCAGGCGGTCGCCGGTAAACTCGATCCAGCCGAGCGCGTTCCCCTCGCCGACCTGGATTTGTATTACCTGCCCAACACCGACGGCAATGCGCATCCGGGCTGGAAGCAGCAACTGGAGCGGCAGAATTTGATCGTCAATGAAACAGTGCCGCTGCTGGAGGTGGCAAAGGGCATGATCCAGTTCAGTTCGAATGCCAACACCGAGTACCTGCTCGATCGCCTGGGCATCGACGCCGTAAACGCAAACCTGAAAACCCTGAACCTGCCCAACCACGACACGATTTACCCGATTGTCTCGGCGCTCTTTTTGTATTCGGCCTCGCCCGCCGATTCGGCAAAGGCAATCACAACGGCGCGAGGGTTATCGGCTAAATCGTATGCGGCCCGGTGTCTGGCCATTCACAACCGCCTGAAACTGGATCGGGATGGGGCGTATAAAAAGGCATTTATTTTCCCCGCTATGTCGTTGCAGAAAGTATGGTCAGATCGGTTGCCCGGTTCAACGGTGCGGGAGTATGCCTCGATAATGCAAAAAATATCGTCGCGCAGCTACTTCCCGCCCGCTGTGCAAACTGTGCTCGACTCGATCATGGAATGGCCGTTTACGGTCAATCCCGGCAACAAAGACGTGTATGCGCACATTGGCATGAAGGGTGGCTCAACGGCGTTTGTGCTGACCAACGCATTTTACGCCGAAACACTGAAAGGTAACCGCGTTTCGGCTGCTGTCTTTTTCAACAACCTCACCCCCGCCGAATTCGATATGTTAAGTAAGCAACTGAACAGTATCACCCTTCGCTGCATCGGTAAAATGCAATCGGCCGCACTGGCCGCTGCGCTGGCGAAGTAGATGTAGGCTTCGTGAGCTATGTGCGCATAAATTATCAAACTTTCATATTTGCTATTAAGAGCTACGTCGCCCAAATCTTAAGGTAAAAACCTATCGACGACGGCGTGGATGACCGATTCGCTGCTTTGGATTCGTTCGTATTCGCTGGGTACGTTACTGGCCATGGGTACGTTCGCGCGCCGGAATTCCATTGGGCCTTCTGTGGCCACGCTGCCGCTTAGGTGCAGGGCCGACACACCCGTTTGGGCTAGTTGCGTAGCGTTTTGTCCATTTACACCCGAACCAGCCATGATCGTTATTCGCCCGGCGGCCTGTTTAACCAATGCTTCCAGTAACGGCAATGCGTCGATAGCCCGTGCCTGCTGCCCGGATGTCAGCACCGTCTGTACTCCAAGTCCGATCAGCGTGGCGAGTGCCTCATGCGCATCGGCGGTCAGGTCGAAAGCGCGATGGAATGTAACGGGCAACGGGCTGGCGACTTGCATCAAGTAGCGCGTCGCGTCGCGATCGACCCGACCGTCTGGCCGTAACATACCCAGCACAACGCCATCGGCACCCGCTCGCCGGGCGGCATCAATGTCGGCTTCCATCACGGCCAGTTCGGTTGTCGAGTATACGAAATCGCCGCCCCGGGGGCGAATCATCACGAATATGGGCAGTGTAATGGCTGCTTTTGCCTGCTGAATCAGGCCAATACTGGGCGTTAGTCCACCTTCGGCCCGCGCCGAACAGAGTTCAATACGATTGGCCCCGGCCCGCTGCGCAGCCAGACAATCATCAACCGAATATGCACAGACTTCGATGAGCATGGGGATACAGTTTGTGGTTTGTAGTTTGAGGTTTGTGGTTGCGCTGCTCCCCTAAACCCCAAACTACAAACCTTTTTTCTAGTAGAATCCCCACTTCACCGGGTTTCTATGGCTACAAATAACCCACGAAAATCAATGCGTCTGTCAAGTATTTGTGTCGCCTCGCTCCTCCTTTTGTCCGTAGCGGCCACGCCGCCCAAAAAACAACGTGTTACGCTGAAACGGGAAACGGGCCGGGTAGCCGTGCTGGTAGATGGTCAGCTCTTCACGGCCTACATTTACCCCGGTGCCGATGTGCTGAAAAAGCCCGTACTGTACCCGATTCTGACCGCTACCGGCAACCCCATCACCCGTGGCTGGCCAATGGACCCGCGCCCCGGCGAACGCATCGACCACCCGCACCATGTGGGACTATGGTTCAACTATGGCGATGTAAACGGCTACGACTTCTGGAATAATTCGTCGGCCGTTGACCCGAAAGGCATGTACGGTACGATTACCAGCACCAACATTGCCCGGCTCAACGAGGTGGGTGACCATGCCGAACTAACCGTTGAAGCCGACTGGAAAGATAAAGATGGCAAACCCCTGCTGCACGAAACAACGCAGTTTACCTTCTCGGCCGATGGCGCAACCCGCCGCATCGACCGGCAAACTACGCTCAAAGCGGTTGGCAACGATGTGGTGTTCAAAGACAACAAAGAAGGCTTGATTGGCCTGCGCCTGGCCCGGCAACTGGAACACCCATCGACCAAACCCGACCTGTTTACTGATGCGTCGGGCAAGACGACCGCCGTTCCCAAGCTGGATAATAAAGGCGTAACGGGTAAATACCATAGCGCCAAAGGCATCGACGGTGACGCCGTTTGGGGCACCCGCGCTCCCTGGGTTACGCTGACAGGTACGTTGCCCAACAACGAAGCGGTGGCCGTTACACTCATCGATCACCCCGGCAACCCCGGCTACCCCACCTACTGGCACGCTCGTGGCTACGGCCTTTTTGCCGCCAACCCGCTGGCTCCCAGCGTTATGTCGAGCGGTAAAGATGCGCCGATGAACTACACGCTGAAAACGGGGCAGTCAGTCGTTTTTCGGCACCGGCTGCTCATCACCCCAACAGCCGAATCTGATGCGGCCCTGAACAAGGAAGCTGCGCAATTCGGAAAATAGACTATTGGATTTGGAGTGTTGGAGTTAGGATTTGCTCCGCTTGAGGACCAAAATGTACTTGAGGGGAGCAAATCCTAAATCCGACAGCCTATTTCCGACATCTACTACCTAACTGCGTACCTTTGCGATGATGTCGCTGTTAACTGCCTCCACCTTACGCCGGGCCTATGGGCCTTTACCTGTACTGAATGACGTGAGCCTGTCGGTGGCGGCGGGCGAAGTGGTCTCGATCGTGGGGGCATCGGGCGCCGGGAAAAGCACGTTGCTTCATATCCTTGGCACGCTCGACCGTCCCGATTCAGGCACGGTAACGCTGGCAGATCAGGACGTGTTCTCGCTGAATGACACGCAACTGGCCCGATTCCGGAATGAAAAGATTGGGTTCATCTTCCAGTTTCATAACCTGCTGCCCGAGTTCACCGCCCTGGAAAACGTGTGTATTCCGGGCTTCATCGCCAACCGGGACGAGCGCGATGTACGGCAACGAGCCGAACAACTGCTGGCCAAGCTTGGGCTAGTTAATCGGCAGGGGCATTTTCCGTCGCAACTATCGGGGGGTGAGCAGCAGCGTGTAGCGGTGGCCCGGGCGCTTATCAACCAGCCCGCCGTTGTTTTTGCCGATGAACCCAGCGGCAACCTCGACTCGCGAAACGCGGAAGAACTCCACCAGCTTTTCTTCGACCTGCGCGACGAATTCGGCCAAACGTTCATTATTGTTACTCATAACGAGCCATTGGCTGCACTGGCCGACCGCACTATTACCCTTCGGGATGGGCGGGTTGTTTTGTGAAGAGTACTTACTTAACTGTATTTCCCCGTCACTCAATAAGTAGGTATGCTTAACCAGCCAACAACTCTCTGAGGGTTATCGCCTATTTTTTTAAATTTTATTTACTGTTACTTACCTGACAATTAACGATTTACATAAAGCATGTAAAATTTTTATTACCACTTGAACTGAATAATCACTTTTCTGCTTTATACTTGTATCGAAAAGAAAAGTTTTTCATAACGTTGAGTAAATCAGAAAGCCAAGGGGGAATCTCGCTTGGCTTTTTTGTTTGTAGTCGGGTCTGGTAATCAGTCGATATACGCCGCCCATAGATGAACTTATAAAGGCTGTTCCTGGCACAACTCAATCAACACACCGTTGGTGGTTTTTGGGTGTAGAAAGCACACCAGCTTATTGTCGGCTCCCTGCTTTGGTGTCTCGTTCAGCAACGTAAATCCTTCTGCTTTTAGACGGGCCATTTCAGCGCCAATATCAGCCACTTCAAACGCCAGGTGATGAATACCTTCGCCGCGTTTTTCCAGGTACGTGGCAATGGGGCTGTCGGGCCGCGTGGGCACCAGCAATTCGATCTTGGTCTGATTGACCTTGAAAAAAGAAGTCATCACCCCTTCCGAAGCTACTTCTTCCGACTTGTAGGGCTGGGCATTCAGCAGGCTGGCAAAGAGCGCGTTGGAAACCGCCAGATCACGGACGGCAATGCCAATATGTTCGACGTTGGTAAACATCTTTGGGATTGATAAAGGTGAAGGGTTCGATGAATGTGTGTTCGGCGTGTTTGCTATGAACTTTTCAGCAAGCCCGAACCGTTTTTATAGAAAGGAGTGATGGATTATAGACCATTGTTCCGCAGACATTTTTCATACATATTCACTGATGTCATGGTAACGGTAACGGAACAAGCCAAAGATAAGATTGTTGAACTGCGCCGGAAAGACGGCCTTACCGATGACTTTGCCATTCGGGTGGCGGTGCAGGGTGGTGGCTGTTCAGGGCTGATGTATGAACTTCAGTTCGACACAGCTCAGCAACCGACCGATCACATTGTTGAAGACAAAGGCATCAAGATATACGTAGACCGTAAAAGTCTGCTCTATCTGGCTGGCACTGAGCTTGATTTCTCGGATGGCCTGAACGGAAAAGGATTCCAGTTTAAGAACCCAAATGCATCGCGCACCTGTGGCTGCGGCGAAAGCTTTGCGGTGTAAACCAGACCGTTTACACTATTTTTCATACCGAATACGTGAAGTGACCGCCCTAAAGTTGTAATACGCAGGGCGGTCATTTATTTTTAGCAGGCTACTACTGTCTCCTATCGGTCTTGGATCCTCACATGAAGCTATACATAGCCGTAGGTTCGGCGATGTTATTGATGATGACCATGTTCATCATCCTCTTCGTGGCATTTTACCAAAACCGGCAGGTACGTCACCAACTGGAACTGAATGAGCTGCGTGAAGCCTATCGCAAAGAACTCATGGAGGCTACATTCAATGGGCAGGAAGTGGAGCGACGACGATTGGCCCGCGACCTTCACGACGAGATTGGCACTATGCTTTCGGTGACCAAACTGAGCCTGAATCAGTTGGAACGGAGGCTGAACACAACTCCTGAAAATAACCTCCAAGTTCAGAAAACGCGATCATTGCTCGACGAGACCATGAGCAACGTCCGCCGGATTAGCCGCGACCTGGTGCCTACCACCCTCGAACGGTTTGGCCTGCTGGCCGCCATTGAGGAACTGACAGAGAAAGCCAGTGGCCCCGATGTGGCTGTATTGCTCGAATCGCCCAACTCGCTGGAACGGATTGCCCCCGCCCAGGAACTGATGTTCTACCGCATTGCGCAGGAGCTCATCAATAACGCCATTAAACACGCCGGTGCCACGCAGGTCGATGTGCAGTTTGTGTACCTGGACGACTCAGTTCGTATGTCGGTGCTCGATAATGGCAAGGGATTTGACTACGACGAGGCCGTGAAAGACCGGCGCAGTGGCCTGGGTCTTCGTAACATCGAAAGCCGGTTATCAGTTGTAGATGGGCATGTTACCTTTGATGTAGCACCCGGACGAGGCTCCCGGATTCACGTTCAGACGCGCCTCTACACGGTAATTACAGAAGAAGCGGTACCCGCAACGGTATAAGACAGACATGGCAAAGATCAAATTAGCACTTGTAGACGATCATAACCTATTCAGACGGGGTATCGCCTCGATTCTGGGTCAGGTGGCCGATTTTGAACTGGTGCTGGAAGCCAGCAACGGACAGGAATTCATCGACAAAATTCCCCGGCGCGTCCCCGACGTTGTCTTACTCGACCTGCAAATGCCAGTGCTCGACGGAACCGCTACCGCCGATTACCTCCGCGACAATTACCCGCTCATCAAGATCATCGTGCTGACCATGCACGACGAAGACCGGATGGTGCTGCACTTGCTTGAAAAGGGCGTGAGCGGCTACCTGCTGAAAGATTCGGACCCCGACGAGGTGGAAAAGGCCATTCGGAAAGTGATGGACGAAGGCGTGTACCTCAACGAGTTCGTGTCGCGGGCGATGTTGCGGAAAATGACCAACAAGACAACCGTGGTGAAACAGTCGGCCCTGTACAACAGCAAAATATTACTGTCGGAACGGGAAAAAGAAGTGCTGAAGCTCATCTGCGAAGGCATGTCGACGGCCGAGATCAGCGACAAGATCTTCCTGAGCCCCCGAACCGTGGAAGGGCATCGCCTGCGGATTCTGGAAAAAACCGGCACCAAGAACACCGCTGGTATGGTAGCCTACGCCTTCAAAAACGATCTGGTCTAAGTCGCACAGAGCACCAGCCCTGTAGTAAGTTGAGTCTGGCTACTTAATGAACTCTTTCAAGAATTGGGTTATTTGACCACAGGGCTGGCGCCCTGTGCAACTTTGACAAAACCATTGTGAATTGAGGTGTAATGGATGAACTTTGTACAGGCCCTTTGCCTGCTGTTTCGTCCATGCTTCGTTCCGCTCCCCTCCTTCTCGCTCTTTGCTGGTTACTACTGCTTTCCTGTACGTCGTCAGACATGGCACCAGCCAACACCGGTAGCGATTATATGCCCCTGACCACCGGGCGTTACATTATTTATGACGTTACAGAACAGCGTTTTTCGCTCACGGCCGCGCCCGTCACCACCACGTATCAGTTGAAAGAAACCGTTGGGGCCAGCTACACCGATGTGACGGGCCAACCCGCGTTCCGGCTGCAACGCTACCGACGAACCAACACGCAGGCTCCCTGGCAAACCGATTCGCTCTGGACTGCCCGCCTCGATAGCCGCATGGCTGTACGCACCGAAAACGGAGCCGATTATGTTAAACTCATTTTTCCTCCCGCCGACCGGAGCCGGTGGAATGGCAACCAGTTCAATCAGTTTGCGGACGATACGTACGAGTTGCGAAACGTGAACCAGCCGTATGCGGTGGGCGCGCAGCCCTTTGCTGAAACGGCTACGGTTGTGCAACAAAACGACTCAACGCTTGTTTCGCAGGATAAACGCATTGAGGTGTATGCCCGGCAGATTGGGTTGGTATATAAAGAAACGGTTCAACTCCAGTTCTGCTCGTCGAGTCCGGCCTGCGTGGGAAAAGCGCAGATCGACTTTGGCGTTCGCAGGTACGTTCGGCTAGCAAGTTATGGCACGGAATAACCCCGCCCAACTACTCGTTGCGGCCACCCTGATGCTTATCTGTGCCCTCTCTGCGGCCAATCCGGCGCGGGCACAACGCGCTAGTCAGTACCTGCTCCTATTCCGTGATAAAGTCGGAACGTCGTTCCAGATAGACAAGCCGGAGACATTTCTGTCGCCCCGGTCGGTAGCCCGTCGGCAGCGGCAGCAGATTGCGATAACCGAACGCGATTTGCCCGTGTCGGCCACCTACGTGCAGGGATTACGTCAGGCGGGGGCGCGTGTGCTCTACACCTCACGCTGGCTCAATGCCGCGCTGGTCGAAGCCACGGCCGCGCAACTTCCTGCCCTGCTGGCACTTCCCTACGTACAGGGGCTGGAAACGGGCCGCGTACTGAACAATGCCCGGCTTGATGCCGCTGTAACCCAACAGGCTACCGAACAGCGGATCAGTAAGTTTGGACAGGCGGCAACGGTGCCCGCCTACGGACCAGCCGATTTTCAACTCAGGCAATTGGGCGTCGACAAGATGCATGACCTGGGGTATCATGGTGAAAATAAGCTGGTTGCTATTCTGGATGCGGGTTTCCTGCGCGCCAATCGGGTTCCGTTTCTGAACTCGCTTTTCACCGAGAACCGCGTGCTGGCCACCTATGATTTTCCCGATCGGGAAGCCGACGTATATGACGACGACGAACATGGCCTGAACGTGCTATCGATCATGGCCGCCGAAGCACCGAACCAACTGTATGGCCCCGCTTACAAGGCAACGTACCTGTTGCTACGAACGGAAATAGCCGCCAGCGAAAACCCCGTTGAAGAAGCCTACTGGCTGTTTGGTGCCGAATACGCCGACAGCACCGGGGCCGATATCATCAACTCATCATTGGGCTACACGACCTTCGATAACCCCGCCGACAACCATACCTACGCCGACCTGACAGGCTCCAAAACGCTGGTTAGCCGGGCCGCTACCTGGGCCGCCAATGCCGGTATGGTCGTGGTGGTATCGGCTGGCAATGAGGGCAATAGCGCGTGGCGATACATTGGCGCCCCGGCCGATTCGCCCGGCGTGCTGAGTATAGGGGCCGTTGACCGCAACGGCACGTTGGCCCGGTTCAGCTCGGTTGGGCCAACACCCGATGGCCGACTGAAACCGGATTTGGTGGCGCTGGGGCAGGGAACCACCGTAGGTACGTCGGCGGGCGGCATCAACAGCAGCGGCAACGGCACCTCCTTTTCGGGGCCATTGGTTGCCGCCCTCGCCACTGGTTTCTGGCAGGCCTACCCAACGCTCAGCGCTACACAGGTCCGAAACATCCTTCGGCAGTCAGGCTCACAGGCCGACCGGCCCGATGTTCAGTATGGCTATGGGATTCCCAACTTCGAGCGGGCCACCACCCTGGCCAATGCACAACAGACACTGGCCATTTTCCCTAATCCACTGTCAGATGCTGACCTCCTGACTGTGACACTGACCGACAACGAATTAAGCCAGCCAATCACGATTCGGCTGACCGATCTGGCGGGACGGACGGTGTTACTGCATAGTTATGACAACGGACAGAACGGTCTGCTTAACTTCCAGACCACTGGTTTGCAGGCCGGTATGTACCTTTTGTCGGTATCGACGCCAAACCATATACGAACAGTACGCCTGTTGAAACGATAGAAGCGGTAAATTTGTGGTAATTAGTCCACTTAACCGCCTGAAATGCTTTCTTCTCCCACCTCCTCCCGTTTGTCGGCATCCACAGAGTCACTGCCTTCCAGTTGGTGGAGTTACCTGACCGTTGGCCTGGCGATCGGCTTTGGCTGCTGGGTCAGTTTCGTGCAGCCACCTGACGGGGGCTACTTTACAACCGACGAGCAGTTTATTGCTGATTCGGGCGTATTTATGCTCTTTGGAGCCACGCCCCGCTGCCTCGACTGGCCCGGCATTCCAATGGTACTGGTGTTTTACCTGCTCGCCCTGGGCAAATGCCTCATCAATCTCGTAGGCGCAGCGCAGGCGGGTGGCCTGTCGGCGGTCGGCGTGTTCGAGGTCGTCGATAAAACAGCTTATGCCTACCTGCTCGACCGGGTTCCGCTGATTATGGCAGGTCGGTTTGTGCAGATCATGCTGGTTGGCGGGCTGCTGCTGTGGGGCGTTCGAATCATTCACAAGGCCAGTGCCTCACTCTTGCCGACGGTCCTTCGCCTGCCACTGGTCGTGATCCTGTGTTTGCAATATGATGTACTTGTCAGCACCCCGATCATCCGGCCCGAAGCGTTGAGCTACGCTTTGTTTGCGGTAGCCAGCCTGCTGATTCTCTTTGGCGAATTCCCGGCGCGTTCATGGCGGCAACCAACCGTGGTACTGCTACTGATTGCCCTGCTCATCAGCCAGCGACTACTCTTTTTATTCACCTTCCCGTTTCTGCTCGGGGGGCTGCTCTTCCGAATGGGCTGGAGCTGGAAATGGGCGCTGGGGCTGCTGGCCGGACTGCTGGTGTCTATGCTGCTGACGATGCCTTTTTTATGGACCGACTCATTTGTCCTGCTCAAAGCATTTGCCGGCGGAATGCTCATGAAAGTCAGCGGTAAACAAACGTCGTTTTTCAACTGGGGGTACGTCTCCGAGATGGTCTTAACGGCACCAACGGTCTGGCAGTTGCTTTTGCTGCCCATCGGCGCAGTGGTTTTCTGGCGCTGGTACCCCAACCGGGGTGTGGCCGCGCTCTTAATCAGCAACCTGGTCCTATTGACTATCTCTATTTTCCACTCGTCGACTATTTACATCACCCATACGCTTCCCCTTCGGGCTATGGGTGTGTTCCTGCTGGCCTACGCCGGCTATGGGGTATACCATGTTACTCACCGCCGGTGGGCACTCTACGGGCTGGCGGCCTTGCTGGCGTTGTCGAATTTTACCGAAAGCGTACTCTTGGAAGTTGATTTACTGCGTCCTTCGATGCTTTGGCAAACAGCTAATTTCCTGAAGACACTGCCTGCCAATACGCCCGTTCTGCTTAATCCGGAATTCGACAATGTTATACCCCGAAGCCGTGAAACGCTCCTGCGCGAATTGCAGTCCGTTACTAATCAGGCCCTTACTCAGGCGAAATACGACAGGCAACTCAACGGCCTGAACGGTCCGAGTGGCAGAGCAACACCGGTATCTCTCCAAACTTCCCTGTCGGAAGATGAACGGCTGGCTATTTTGGAACGGCAGATACTGGCCCAGTATACCCCTCCGAACAAATATGTTGATGTAACGTTTTTCGATACGGCAGTGGGGTTTGTCAATTACTTCATTGATCAGAAAGTGGCGTTTGCCGATTTCGAGAAGGGCAAGTACACGTACCTGATCACGCATGATGCACAGCTAGCGTATCCACGCGTTAGGCAGTTCGACCAACCCTCGCATGTCGAACCTTTTTACGTCTATAAAACCCCTGCTCAGTCAGCGGCACCCTGATGGAACGTACCTACGAACGCCAATATGCCAACGTGAAACTGACCCTCATTCAGGGCGATATTACCAAACTGGCCGTCGATGCCATTGTCAACGCGGCCAATAGCAGTTTGCTGGGCGGGGGCGGTGTAGACGGGGCTATCCACCGGGCGGCAGGCCCCGACCTGGTGCATGAATGTCGGCTGTTGCACGGCTGTAAAACCGGCGACGCCAAGCTCACAAAGGGCTATTGGCTCCCTGCCAGGTACGTTATCCACACGGTAGGGCCGGTTTGGCAGGGCGGTACGCAGGGCGAGCCCGAGTTGCTGGCAAGCTGCTACCGCCGGTCGATGGTCGTTGCCGAACAGCACGGCCTGAAAACAATAGCCTTTCCAAACATCAGCACGGGCATCTATGGGTATCCCAAAGCCGACGCCTGCACGGTTGCCATCGAAACGGTTACAGCCACGCTTGAATCAACCCCGACCATCGAACAGATCACGTTTGTCTGCTTCGATACCGACAATTATGCGCTTTACGAACAGGCTCTTCAGGCGCTGGCCTGAGCGCATGGATGGCCCGGCCTAAACATTTGCGGATAGACCGCCGTTGGTTTACCATCCAGTCATAGACGACTGTCTACGACGACGTACTTTCTGCTATGCCTGCTTCTAAAACACCGATCTACAGTGCGTTGATTGCCAACGTGGCCATTGCCATTACGAAATTCATTGCCGCCAGCATAACCGGTAGCTCGGCCATGATTTCGGAAGGCATTCACTCCCTGGTCGATTCGCTGAACGAAGTGTTGTTGTTGCTCGGCATTCAACGCAGTAAAAAACCCGCCGACGACCGGCGACCGTTCGGGTACGGAAAGGAGCTTTACTTCTGGGCATTTATCGTATCTATCCTGATTTTCGGCGTGGGCGGCGGGGTATCGTTCTACGAAGGCATCACCCACTTGCAGCACCCGGAAGTGATCGAGAACCCGATGTGGAACTACATCGTGCTCGGCATTGCCTTTCTGCTCGATGGCTTCTCGTTTATCACGGCCCTGAGGGAATTCAACCGGCAGCGGGGCAGTCAGCCGTTTTGGGCAGCCGTGAAACGGAGCAAAGACCCGTCGACGTTTGTCGTACTCTTTGAAGACGCCGCCGACGTACTGGGCCTGATCGTGGCGTTTCTGGGCGTATTCCTGGGTCATCAACTCGAAAATCCGTACTTCGATGGCGCAGCGTCGATCATTATTGGCCTGATCCTAACGGCCGTTTCGGTCGTGTTGGCTCGCGAAAGCCGTGGCCTGCTGATGGGCGAAAGCGTGGAAAGCGACAAGCTGCGTCAGATGCTTACTCTAGTCGAGCAGGACGAGGCCGTGGTTAGGGTGTTGCGTTCACCTTCCATGTACATGGCCCCCGAAGAGGTTATTCTGATGCTGGTGGTCGACTTCCATAACGCGCTATCGACCAGTGATATCAACCAGGCCATCAATCGGATCAGGGCGACGGTGCAGCAGGAGTTTCCGATCGTGAAACAGTTGTTCATCGAACCCGGCGAAGACCCCTCGCTTCTGGCGCAGCCGCAGAACGAAGTGCTGGCTTCCTGATGAAGTTACTGGCACATCGTAGGTTGCTTCGCGCCGAGCAACATAATACCGAAACATCACTCCGGTGAAATAGCCCCTTCAAAACCGATCGTCATGGGGTTCTTCAGGTCTTCGGCCTGACGAATACCATCGGGCTGGAGCAGTACGTTACGGCACTTAACGTATAAGAATCCGTTCACCTTCGAGACGGTGACTGTACCAGCCCCATTATTCCCTTTCCAGTTCCGTATTTCGGTTTTGGTGATATCAGAAAACGAAAGTTCTACCTTTTTCTGGGCAGGATCGGCCGTTTTGCTGACCTGATACGTACCTACGGCTGGGGCATCGGTGCCAAAATTCAGCGTCATCACCCGGTTTTGACCCGATTCAACGGCCGTAAACGTTTGCATTATTCGGTGGAAACCGCCCTTGAACCCGTACGCCGTTTTGGCAGCATTACTGACTACCGCCCGCACTTCGCCGAAATTATACCAGCCGTCGGGTCCAGCATAGAGCTTGCTTTTGGGGTTTGAATAGCGGTCATCCCGTGCTTCAGGGGCCTTGCCCCAGGTATCATTTTTGGCGGTCTGTGCGTAGGCGGTAGCGGTAGCCAGCAGGCAAATGGCAACGAGTAGCGTGCGTTTCATGGTCGTGTGTTTAGGTTGACAAGATAGCAGATAGCCAACAACTTAACTAGCTTCCACCGGCAGTGTGAACCAGAACGCGGCGCCATCAGTCACGGTAGTATCCAGACCGATCTGGCCGTTCATACTCTGAATAAACTCGCTCGAAATAGCCAGGCCCAGGCCGGTACCGCTGGGCTGTCCATTGGTGCCCGGAGCCCGGAAATAACGGTCAAAAACCCGGTCGCGGTGTTCGGGCCGGATACCCGCGCCCCGGTCACGTACCCGGAACTCGACACCCTGCGTAACCGGCCGGGCCGTGACGTCGATCCGGCTCTCATCGGGGGAATGACGCACGGCATTTGACAGGAAATTGACCAGCACCCAGGAGGCTTTGTCAGGGTCGGTACGTACCTGGGGCAACACAGCCGGCAGGTCGATGTGCAGCTTGATCTGCCGTTGCGCAGCAGCCACCCGAAGCGCATTTACGGCGTAACTAATAATATCACCGGGTGCTACTGGTTGCAAATTCAACTGTATCTGGCCGGTTTCAACCTGCGCCATATTCAGCAATTCACCCGTAATGGACAGCAGCCGGTCGGCATCATCACGTACATTCGTGACCAGCTCTTTCTGCTCGTCATTCAATTCACCAACCCGCTGATCATCAAGCAGTTTAAGACTCATTTTAATGCTTGCGATGGGCGTTTTCAGTTCGTGCGAAACGGTGGCGATGAAGTTTGTTTTAGCCAGATCAAGTTCTTTATAAGACGTCACGTTTTTCAGCACGATCACGTACCCGGCCCGCACAGGCTGCACATCGCCCGTACGCACAATGTCGACCGGCTGGGTTTGTCGGGTGAAGTAACTTTCCTTGTCTCCGTCATAGATTTTCAACAGGCTCGCTTCACCGGTGGGGCTGTTCGGCGCTTCCTGGGTACGTTGTAAAGGCGGCATCACCTCCTGAATGAGCGTTCGCATCAGATCGTTGGCGGCGGCAATATCGGGCGCATATTTGCCCAGCAGTTCCGATTCGTTCAGCCCCAGCAAGCGGCTCGCCACCTGGTTGACGAAGAGAACATACCGGTTCTGATCCAGCCCGATAATGCCATCCGACATGATCTGAATCAGGGTTTCGATGCGTTTCTTCTCGAACAGAATCCGCGCCAGGTTCGAGTGTTCATACTCGTCCAGCTTCTCGGCCATCCGGTTGAATGACCGCGCCAGTTCGCCAAATTCATCGCTCGACTCCACATGCAGCCGCTCCTCGAAATTGCGGTTCGTCACCTGTTTAATGCCCTGCGTCAGCTCGCGCAGCGGCCGGGCAATGTAGGCCGGAAAATTGATGGTGAACGACAACACGATCAGGAAACAGACCGTACCGACCACCGCCAGCCAGACCAGGGCATCATCGGCGGTTTGTTTGGCCACTTCATTCTTCCGCACCATCGCCTGCCCGTTGATGTCGTCCAGTCGAAACAGCGTTTGCAGCATTCGTTGCTTTACCGCTTCTGTGTTTCCCTCTTTCCTGAACTGATTAAATTCCCGGCGCAGGGTGGCGGTCACTTCGGCTTCACCAACCTCCGTAATGTTGGCTTCCTGTTTTTTTAAGTTTCGGTCAAAATCGGCCACAGCATCGGCGTCGGGTAACCGGGGCAGGGCCCGCTGCATACGGCTTGAGTATTCGAACGACACGTAGTTATCCCGTAAAATAGCCTGCGAATCGTTGGCCAGTTGATTCAGGTAATAACCGCCCAAGCCGCCCATCAGCAAAATAATGGCGAACATAAAAGCCAGTGCAAGGAATATCTTGGATTGGAGGTTCATGGGAGTAAGGCGTCTTCTGTCCTCAGTTTTCTATTGCGCTGCCTGGGTACGTTCCGTTCTTTTAGCGAAGCAACAGAAGACAGCTTTATGAAAGAATAATCAAATCAACGTCGGAGTCGGAGAGCTTGTTGAGGAGGCGGTTAAAGGCGTTTGTCTGGATGATGATCTGCATCAGATTCAAATGTGGTTTACCAATGCAGACCGTCGTTACCTTGCGTGTTTCAACTTCGGCCATGATGCAATCTACAATGTTACTTCCCTTCGATTGAATAACCTCAGCGCCCAGTTCGGTGGCTAATTTAAGGTTATTGATCAGGTGGCGCTGCACATCGAGTTTGATCCGGTCGGGGCTTTCGGCGGGGGTTTGTACATACAGCACATACCAGCGCGAATTGTAATAGCTTGCCAGCCGGGCCGTTTTCCGAATGACCCGCCGGGCCACGTCCGGGTTGCTACTGATCGACGCCATAAACCGTTCATGCCGGGAGTTACCCGACAACGGCATCGCCATGTCTACCTTTCGCTCCACCTGCCCCGCTACTTCCTTCAGTGCCAGTTCGCGCAGTTGCAGGATTTTGTCGGCCTGAAAGAAGTTGGCAAGAGCGGTTTGCACTTTCGCCGGGTCGTAGATCTTTCCTTCCTTCAGGCGGGCAATAAGCTCATCGGCGGTAAGGTCGATGTTCACCACCTCGTCGGCAATCTGCAACACCCGGTCTGGCACCCGCTCCGTTACATCGATGCCCGTAATAGCCCGCACCTCATCGTAGAGGCTTTCGATATGCTGGATATTCACTGCCGAGATTACATTGATACCCGCGTCGAGGATTTCGATGACATCCTGCCAGCGTTTTTCATTTTTCGAGCCGGGAATATTCGTATGCGCCAGTTCATCCACGATCACCAGTTCGGGATGCGCGTTGATGATGGCCTGCACATCCATCTCGTCGAGTTGCCGCCCTTTGTAAAACAGCGTTCGGCGGGGAATCATCGGCAGGCCAGCTACCAGCGCTTCGGTTTCGGCGCGGCGGTGTGTTTCAATAAACCCGATCTTTACGTCAACGCCGTTGCGGAGCAGGCTATGCGCTTCCTGCAACATCCGGTACGACTTACCCACGCCCGCGCTCATGCCAATATACACCTTGAACTTCCCCCTCCGCGACTCGCGGATGAGGTTCAGAAATCGGTCAGCATTTTGGTCGTTGGGGTTCATGTAGCTTTGTTAAATTACACCGGGTTTCACCCGGTGTAACCAAGTTAAAAATTTACTGCCAAGCTCGTTGTCAAACTCGTATTGATACGGCTAATGCTGCTTTTACTGGCAAAAATCGGGTCTTTGCTGTCATATACTTTCCCTTCGACACGAAACAGCGCATTGGGCAGCATGGCATAATCGTAACCCAGCGAGTAGCCAACGGTCTTGAACCCGTTCAACGTACCTGTACTGATAATCACCCCGTTGGGGTCGTTGTAATAGTCCACGCGGCCATTCACGTAACTCCGGTCCGACGTTTTATAGCGGGCAATCACAACGGGCGAATACCAGACGTAGCTGCCCCCACCGTCGACCCGAGTATCGGACCCGGTATGAACAACCGGTTTACGATCGGCCCCAATATCGAAGCCGAGGATCACGCCAAACCGCCCGCCCGACGGTCCGCCGCCCGGATTGATAATGGCGTAGAAGTTATTGAAGAACCGCCCTTGTTTCAGCGAATCGGGCCGGTCGGAGCCAATAAAACTGCTCCAGTTCAGCGTTACTTTCGATGATGGCCGGTACTGCACCTGCGTACTGATGGATGGGCCACTGTAGCCGTCCAGCTTTTTGATCCGCTGCCAGCCATTGAGCACCGATCCCAGCAGGGTCCATTTGCCATTTCCTGAGTTGTAGGTCAGTTTGGCCCCCGACAGGTAGTAGGGTGAGTTCTCGGCCAGCATGCTCCGGGTCAATGTCCAGCAGTCTTTCGAGATAGCACTTTCAAAACCGATATGCGACGCAAAAATGCCCGCATCGAGCCACAGATCGTGATCTTTCGACAGCTTCACCCCGGCATTGGCCTCGAAAATGTTCTGCACCAGCGTCTGCTCAGCGGCGTAGTTGTATTGGGCGTAATTACCCACTTGCAGCGCCAGATTACCACGTACCCGGTCGCTGGCATACGCGGCTTTCACGAACGCCAGATTAATGTTTACCTCCCGATTACGGCGGTGGTTATATAAAAATCCGGGGCGTTCCTGGCTGGTTTTGGGTGCCGTGAAGTCATGCGAATAATACGCTTCGACATACCCGGAAATGGTCAGGCCCGAATTAGGAGCCGAAACGTCGGACCGCGCCGAGGTGGCCGTAGTATCTGTGGTTTGGGCAGCACTATCCAGGTACGTTGTCGACAGCACTACAGCGGTTATTGTTGAGAAAAGTGTATTTTTTTTCATGGTAGTGGCCTGTTTATAAGGCCGTTGTTTTGTTGTACCCGAACCGGAATTTTACTGATTTTAAGAGTGATGACGGTGCTTGATGAATTGCTTCGCAAGTCGTGCCCTTCGACAAGCTCAGAGTGACACCGGGGTGGCGAACCACTACCGACCAGGGTCGTCATTCACCTGCTTGAGTGAGTTGTCACCCTGGGCTTGTTGAAGGGCCACGCGACAGCAACCTACAGCGTCAAGCCACAACTCACTTCAGTTCGTCAAGCGCCACATTCAGGGCCAACACATTCACCGTTGATGGGCCGAATAAACCTAGAAGAGGCCCTTTTGTGTGCTCGTCGATCAGTTGGTTCAGGCGTTCGGTAGCCAGACCACGCACTTTTGCAATGCGACGTACCTGGATCATAGCCGCTGCCGGCGACAGGTCAGGGTCCAGCCCAGAGCCCGACGCGGTAACCAGTTCAGCCGGAATCTCCGACTTCTGTACACCCGGATTATGCACCACAAACGTATCGATACGGGCCTGTACCGCTTTCAAATAATCGGGGTTCGATGGCCCTTTGTTCGACCCCGCCGAACTAGCCGCGTTGTAATCGACCGCCGACGGACGCGAATTGAAATACCGGTCTTCGGTAAACTTCTGGCCAATTCTGGCGTAGCCAACTACCCGGCCCTTGACCGTAACCGTTTCGCCCGCGCCGCCGCCCGGAGCCAGTTTAGCAATGCCAGCTACTACGAGCGGATAAATGACGGAAGTAAGAATAAGCAGGGCCACCGTTAACCGGATGGCTGGAGATAGGTGATTTTTCATAAGAGAAGTGTTATTTGCTTCGCTGTCATTAAGTGGGCATTAGCTTCGCGTCATTAGGTAGTCATTTATTGCTGTTACTAATGACGATGAATGACTACTTAATAACTACCAATGACCACTTAATAACAGCGAAGCGAATGACTATTAGTGACGTTTTAGACAAAAAGCCCCACGACTAAATCGAGGATTTTTATACCGATGAAGGGAGCAACCAGGCCGCCGAAGCCGTAGATAAACAGGTTGCGGCGAAGCAGTGCCGAGGCACCAATGGGTTTGTATTCAACCCCGCGAAGGGCTAGCGGGATCAGCATCGGAATGATGATCGCATTGAAAATCACGGCCGACAAAATAGCCGACTCGGGGCTGTGCAGTTTCATTACGTTGATCGCCTGCAAGGCCGGAATACTGCCCACAAACAGGGCGGGCACGATGGCGAAATACTTGGCTACGTCGTTGGCAATAGAGAAAGTCGTTAACGTACCCCGTGTAATCAGGAGCTGTTTCCCGATCTCAACCACTTCAATCAGCTTGGTTGGGTCGTTGTCGAGGTCGACCATGTTGCCGGCTTCCTTAGCGGCCTGCGTACCGGAATTCATTGCCACCCCCACATCGGCCTGCGCCAGGGCGGGTGCGTCGTTGGTTCCGTCGCCCATCATCGCCACCAGTTTGCCGCCCGTTTGCTCGTTGCGGATATACTGCATTTTATCCTCCGGTTTTGCTTCGGCAATGAAATCATCAACACCCGCTTTCTCGGCGATAAACCTGGCGGTCAACGGGTTATCACCGGTGACCATTACCGTTTTTACGCCCATTTTCCGCAGTCGCTCAAACCTCTCGGCAATACCGGGTTTGATGATGTCCTGCAACTCCACCACACCCATCACGCGCTCATTCTCAATCACGACCAGCGGTGTTCCGCCGTTTCCCGCAATTTCTTTGGCTTTAGCGTCCGTTTCGGCGGGAAATGGATTCCCCGCCTTTGTCACGATGTTCCGAATCGAATCCACGGCTCCCTTACGAATCCGCAGCGAGCCGCCATCCCGCGCCGCATCGGGCATATCAATCCCTGACGAGCGCGTTTCGGCGGTAAACTTGATCATCGTTGACCCGGTCGTGCTCAGGCCCCGCGTAACGTCGGTCCCGGCCAGTTCCACGATCGACTTTCCTTCGGGCGTTTCGTCGGCCAGCGAACTCAGGGCCGACGCCCGGACCATTTCGCTTTGGTTGATACCTGGAGCCGCGTAGAAGTGAGTGGCCTTGCGGTTACCAATCGTGATCGTACCCGTTTTGTCGAGCAGCAGCACGTCAATGTCACCCGCCGTTTCAACCGCCCGTCCCGACTTGGCAATGACGTTGGCGCGCAGGGCGCGGTCCATACCCGCAATGCCAATGGCCGACAGTAGTCCGCCAATGGTGGTCGGAATCAGGCAGACAAACAGCGATATCAGGGCGGCTACAGTAATGGGCGTGTTGGCGTAATCGGCGAAGGGTTTCAGGGCTACGCAGACGATGATGAAGATGAGCGTGAAACCCGCCAGCAGGATCGTCAGCGCAATTTCGTTCGGCGTTTTCTGCCGCGATGCCCCTTCTACCAGTGCAATCATCTTGTCGAGAAACGACTCGCCGGGCTGGGTAGTCACGATCACTTTAATCTTGTCAGACAGCACTTTCGTGCCACCCGTCACCGATGATTTGTCACCACCGGCTTCCCGGATCACCGGGGCCGATTCGCCCGTAATAGCCGACTCGTCGATGGTAGCCAGCCCTTCGATAATCTCGCCGTCGGACGGGATGATATCGCCGGTTTCGCAGAGAAAAATATCCCCTTTTTTGAGCTGTGCCGATGAAATCAACTGTACCTCATTGAGCGTCATTTCGCCCACTTCGCGAATCACTTTGGCGGGTGTTTCCTGCCTCGTTTTCCGCAGCGATTCGGCCTGGGCTTTCCCGCGTGCTTCGGCAATGGCCTCGGCGAAGTTGGCAAACAGCACCGTAAGCAGCAGAATGGCCGTAATTACGCTGTTGTAGGCCAGTGTGCCCTGGGTTCTATCGCCCGAAAAGGCGATATAGATCGTAACGGCCAGCATGATCAGCGTACCGATTTCGACCGTAAACATCACCGGATTCTTGATCAGAACCGCCGGATTCAGTTTAGTAAACGACTGTTTTATTGCTGTCCCCACCAGTTCACCCTGGAATAGGGAAGGTTGTTGCTTTGCCATAATTTTTATTGTCATTAAGTAGTCATTCGCTTCGCTGTCATTGGTGGTCATTCCTTGCTTTACGATAAATGACTATCAATGACAGCGAAGCCAAATGACTATTTCAAGCTGAAATATTCGGCCAGCGGACCCAGCGCAAGCGCGGGGAAAAACGATAATGCCGTGATGATGATAATGACCGCGAAGGTCATCAGGCCAAACGTGGGGGTGTCGGTCGGCAACGTACCTGCGCTTTGGGGAACGAACTTCTTATCGGCCAGCAGACCGGCAATCGCTACCGGACCAATGATGGGAATGAACCGCCCGAAAATCAGGACAATACCCGTGCTGAAGTTCCAGAAGAAGTTATTGTCGCCCAGCCCTTCAAACCCCGAACCATTGTTGGCGTTGGCCGAGGTGAACTCATACAGCATCTCCGTGAAACCGTGATAACCAGGGTTATTCAGCCAGGCCGATGGTTTCACCGACCAGCCTGCGTCAGGATAATTAACCGTGATCCAGGCGGCAATGGCCACACCGCCTTTCACCAGCAACGTGCTAAGCAGGGCCACCATCGAGGCAATCTTGATCTCCCGCGCTTCTACTTTACGTCCGAACAGTTCAGGCGTGCGGCCCACCATCAGACCCGAAATAAAGACGGCGATGATCAGGTAGTAGTAGTAGTTCAGAAAACCAACGCCGCAACCGCCGTAGAACGCGTTGGTCATCATGCCCAGCAACTGCATCGTACCCGACAGGGCCATCGACGAATCGTGCATGGAATTGACAGAACCCGTAGAAATGATCGTGGTCACGATGCTCCAGTAGGCCGACGACAGCGGCCCAAACCGGACTTCCTTGCCTTCCATCGCCCCCGTTGGCTGCATCACACCCAGTTGCGCCAGGGCCGGATTACCATGAAATTCCGTGATCAGCGTTGGGATAACGAGCAGCAGAAAACCGCTGGTCATCACGCCAAATACGATCCACGAAAACCGCTTGCGATTGATCATGTACCCCAGCGCGAAAAGCATGATGATCGGTAGCATCACCTGCGCAATCAGTTCGGCCATGTTGGTCAGGTAGTTCGGGTTCTCCAGCGGGTGAGCCGAGTTTACGCCAAAATAACCGCCCCCGTTGGTGCCCAGGTGTTTAATGCCGATCAGTGCTGCCGCCGGTCCGCGCGACACGTTGACGGTGTCGCCCTGCATGGAAATGAATTGGTCTTTCCCATCAAAACTGGCGGGCGAACCGTTAAACACCAGAATCAAGGCCAGCAACAGCGAACCCGGCAACAAAATGCGCGTAATCGCCTTGGTGAAGTACACGTAAAAGTTGCCCGACAGATTCGTTTTTTCGGGCAAAAACGCCCGCACAATCAACACCAGCGCGGCAATGCCGGTAGCGGCCGACACAAACATCAGGAAGTTGATCACCCCCAGTTGAGTCAGGTACGTTAGTCCCGTCTCGCCGGAGTAGTGCTGCAAATCGCAGTTCACCATGAAGCTGATTGCAGTGTTAAAAGCCAGATCCGACGTCATCGACGGGTTTCCGTCGGGGTTCAGCGGCAAACTTCCCTGCGAGATCAGCAGCACAAAGGCGTAGACGAACCAGACGGCGTTGATAGTCAGCAGAGCCACCAGGTTCTCTTTCCAGTTCATGTCCCGCGAGGCATCGACACCCCCGATTCGGTAGATGAAGCGTTCGATGGGAGCCATGAAATCGAGTGCGTTTGGTTCGCCTCTGAAGATCTTGCCAACGACTTTTCCAAGTGGAATAGCCAGCAGCAGCGTAATCAGGTACGTTACCACAACGCCAAATAATTCGGTGTTCATAATGATAGTGTCATTTGTGGTCATTGAGTGGTCATTCGTTGTCATTAGGTAGTCACTCGTCGTAGGCAGTCAATGACTACGAATGACAATGAATGACCACTCAATGACGCGAAGCATAATGACAGCGAAGCGTTAAAATTTCTCTGGTCGAATCAGCACGTACAGCATGTAGGCAAAGACCAGCAGTGAGATGATAAACAGGATTGTGAGCATGGCTAAACTTTTTCGAACCATTCGATGGCTTTGTAGAAAATGGCGAAGCAGAGAAACGCGGAGAGAAGCAGAAGCAATGACGTACCCATGAGGTCAGTTGATAAGTGGTTAATTTGATTTCAGCAGGGGTATGCCAAAAAGCGATCCATCTACGCCAAAAAGATGATCATTTTAAATTAATTAGCTACTAGTCAGACAATTGAAGTAGTCTACAGGATTTATTGGCTAGCTCTGCAACTGCTCATTTTTTCATTTTGAAAACGCTTTTTTATCGTTTTGGAAAAAAGCCGGTGCTAAAACCCAGGAAATACGGTTATTCGCTCATTGGCACGATATTCGGATAACCATTGGTGTATTGCTTCGCGCTACGTACCCAACCCAAACAAATACCCCCTTTGAGCAACCACTCTCGTAACATTGACCGCATGACAGCGGCGGGCCTTTTAGTAGCCGTTGGCATTGTCTTCGGCGATATTGGCACGTCGCCCCTGTATACGTACCGCGCCATCATTGAGGACCGAGTCGTCGACGAAACCCTGGCGCTGGGTGGCGTATCAGCCATTTTCTGGACGCTCACCTTCCAGACCACACTCAAATACGTATTGCTCACACTCCGGGCTGACAACAACGGCGAGGGCGGCATCTTTTCGCTTTACACGCTCATCCGGCGGTATGCCAGGTGGCTGCTGTTACCGGCTATTGCGGGCGGTAGCTTCCTGATCGCCGACAGTATCATTACCCCGCCCATCTCTGTATCGTCGGCCATTGAAGGCCTGCTACCGCTTTATCCCGACTTGCCTACGGTGCCTATTGTGCTGGTTATCATCTTCATACTATTTGCGGCGCAACAGGCCGGTACCGATACGCTGGGCAAAGCCTTTGGCCCGATCATGACCGTCTGGTTCACCATGATTGGGCTTATGGGTGCCTTCCAACTGGCTCAAAATCCCGGCGTAATTCGGGCACTCAACCCCATGTACGCCTACAACATGATCGTGAATTACCCCGACGGTTTCTGGCTGCTTGGGGGCGTCTTTCTCTGCTCAACCGGGGCCGAGGCACTCTATTCCGACATGGGGCACGTGGGGCGGCGAAACGTACAGGTATCCTGGGGCTACGTCAAAATATGCCTGATCCTCTGCTACTTAGGCCAGGCCGTGTGGCTGCTCGATCATACCGGAAAGCCACTAGGCAACCTCAATTCGTTCTTCGGCCTGGTGCCCGACTGGTTTTTGCTGCCCAGCATTGGCATTGCTACCCTAGCCACGATCATTGCCTCGCAGGCCCTTATCAGCGGCACATTTACGCTGGTATCAGAGGCGTTCCGGCTTACGCTGCTGCCCAAAATGCGTATCGTTTTCCCATCCAACGCGCGGGGACAAGTCTACATTCCGGCCTTCAACTGGCTGCTGATGGCGGGCTGTTTCATGGTAGTGCTGTACTTCCGCGAGTCGAAAAACATGGAGGCAGCATTTGGCCTGTCCGTCAACCTGACCATGCTGACCACGACCGTGTTGCTGGGCATGTACCTCTACGCCAGAAAGCGGGTCAACGGCCTGATCGTGTTGAGCCTATTGCTGATTTACTTCTTTATCGAAGGTGGGTTTCTGGTGGCCAACCTGCGCAAATTCACGCATGGCGGCTGGGTATCGCTCCTGTTGGGCCTGGTCATGGTCACCGTGATGCTGGTTTGGTACAATGGCAGCCGCATCAAACGGCGGCTCACGCGATTTGTCAGCCTGCGCGATCACCTGCCCATTATGAGGCAACTGAGCAACGACGCCGACGTACCTAAATACGCTACGAATCTGGTATACCTCACAGCGTCGCCGCAGCACCAACTCGTTGAAGAACATATTCTCGACTCTATTCTGGAAGGCATGCCCAAGCGAGCCGACGTGTACTGGCTCATCCATATCGAACTGGTCGACGAGCCCTACACAACAGAATATGCGGTTGATATTCTGGAAGCGGAAGACGTGGTCCGCATCACGTTTAAGCTGGGCTTCCGGGTGCAGCCGCGCATAAACCTGCTGTTTCGGAAGGTGGTGGAAGAGATGGTGCGTTGTCACGAGATCACGATAAAGCCAAAATACCGGCCGCTGAAACCAAACCCCAACGCCATCGGCGATTTCCGGTTCATCGTCATCAACCGGTTCCTCTCCTACGAAAACGACCTGACCCTGATCGAGAAGTTCATCATGAACGGCTATTTCGCACTGAAACGCATCAGCCTCGCCGACGAAAATGCCTATGGTCTCGACAGCCAGAACGTAGCCACCGAACAAATTCCGCTGGTCGTCAACCCCGCCGATTACATCCGTTTACGACGCGTGCGAAGCAAGGGAGACGTGGACGAAACGTTAGACGGACTGAACATGGCTGCGGGTGTGTAGGTAGTTGATCAGTCCTCACTGCTGCAAGCGCTTTTGGTAGTGTCCATTCGTTGAACCGTACGTTTTAGAAAGATTGAGTACCTTTTAACTCTCTTCGTAACGACTGAGCAAAGCGAGCAGTGAACAAATAAACGATATCAGGGCACAGGCGGTTCTAACAAAATTCAGCGTTACCCACCTGTTTCGAATAGCTGCAGATGGCTGCAATCTTGTAGAATTTTACCCGTTCAGAGGCCGACTCTCCAGGAAGGCGGGCGGCTTCGGGTTGTTGCGGTGGAAGGACGTACCTGCACCTGGGTTCTATGACACCGCGCGCTCATCTCAACTAGCTGGTTAGGGACTCTATACGCTCAGTGAACCCCGGAATCCGCGGGCAGCATAATACGACTGGGCACCGTTATGATACACAAAGACCTGGCCGTAGCGGAAATCAGCGAAGAGAGCACCGCCCAGCTTTCTAACCGCAACTGGCGTGTTCAGCCAGCTCGACGTTTTTGCATCGAACGTACCCAGGCGCTGCAAAGCTCGGTACTGGTCTTCGTCCAGCAGGTCGATGCCCATGTCGGCCGCCATGTCAACCGCGTTATGTTCTGGCCTATTATCTTTCCTGGATTCCAGTCCCTCAAGGTCGTAACAACAGCTTCGGCGGCCCTGCGGACTTTCGGCTGAACAGTCGACAAACAGGTACTCACCCGTTTTCTCATCATAGCCAACTACATCAGGTTCACCGCCCGTTCGCTCCATGTCATAAAGCGATCCTAGTTTGTCGGGACTGGCTTCCAGCTTCGTCTGTATGGGAGCCCAGCTCAGCCCTTCGTGTCGCCGGCTGTTCTTCTCGAACCGGGCCTGGATGGTAGAGAGCAGTGCATCGCGAAGACTAGCTGATAATTCTTTTTTGATAGACATGGGCATAACTGATAGTGTTGTTAGTGAGTTTTTTCCACAAGAAAATCTTTATAATGCTAGCTGACCCGCAAAATCTTTTCCAGTTTACGCCCTTTCGCCAGTTCATCCACCAGCTTATCCAAATACCTTACCTGTTGCGTCAACGGGTTCTCAATAGCTTCTATCCGATAGCCACAAATTACACCCTTAATAAGTGCAGCATTCGGGTTTACAGACGCATTCCGAAAGAACGTCTCGAAGGTCGACTTCTCATCAATATGCCGTTGCAACTCATTGTCAGTATAGCCAGTTAGCCACTGAATGACCTGGTGCAAATCTGCTTTTGTCCGTTCTTTCTTCTCAACTTTTGCCAAATAATGTGGGTATACAGAAGCAAACGTCATTTTTGCAATACGCTCATCGTGGCTGCTCGTCATGTTCATACCGTTGGATTCTGTTGTTTACTTTACGTCCATATGTCGTTCATTGCTGTCAGTATAAGTGGCTTACCGTCGGTAACAACGATAGTATGTTCGTGTTGCGCCATAAAACCACCCTTATTACCAACCATTGTCCAGCCGTCCTTCAATGTTTCGGCATAGGTAGACGTCGTTGAAATAAATGTCTCAACCGCCACGACCGAATTTTTTCGGAATCGGGCAAGATTAGATCGGTCTCTGAAATTAGCTATTTCGCTGGGTTCTTCGTGAAGGCTTCGCCCTATGCCATGCCCTGTCAAATTCCTGATGACTCTGTAGCCTTTTTTCTTTGCTTCTGTTTCAATCAACGCGCCAATATCAGCAATGCGAACCCCGCCTTTTATTGAATGAATGGCCTTATGTAGAATCTGCTTCGACGCCTCAATGAGCTTCCTGTGTTGGTTTACGTCCGTTCCCAACACAAATGAACCTCCGTTATCAGACCAGAAACCGTTCAATTCTGCCGACACATCGATATTGATTAAATCACCTTCCTTCAACACGCACTTATCAGACGGTATGCCGTGGCAAAATTCATTGTTTACGCTGATGCATGTCCAGCCTGGAAAACCATACGTCACGTAAGGCGCTGATTTGGCACCCAGTTCAGTAAGCAATTTCCCACCGTAAGTATCCAGCTCCTTTGTCGTCATACCCGGCCGGGCATAATTCCGCATTTCTTTCAGCGTGAGCGCAACGGCTTCGCTCGCCTTTTGCATGCCGATCAACTCTGACTCCCTTGTTATTGACATCGTTGTGTTCCAGTTTGTTGATTCAGGCCATCCCCGACATAGTCGCTATGAAATAGTTCGACGCATAAACGCCTAGTAAAATCAGTAACGTATCCTGTGGTTTTTCGTCATAGGTGATTTTGTAATTATAGTGCCATTTGCTCCAGTTAAACGTTGGATCAAAAAGCACTATCTTTTTTTCGTCTTTATCCTCTATAACAAATTTATTGTAAAACGTACCTATCGCTTTTAATACAAATTCTTGTCCGTTCTGAAACGCAATAACAATTTGTCCGCGCCAGTTCATAGTTAAGGTAGCTATATCTGCTCCGCCTCTGGTCACGGAAATAGTAGTACCAAAAATACCAACGGACTTAATTTCGTACACGTCAGACGTAGCCAGTTTAATTTCTGCGCTGAACGAAAAAATACTTTTGTAAATGATCTCCCCAAGTTGTTTTCCATTATCTACAAGTTGAAACGTCTTTTGGTCTGTCGAATTCGCTTCCATCCTATTCGTTTAAAAATGCATTTTTCAGTTTGCTCCAGTCTACCTGCTGTCGGTAAATAGAATTATAGTTGACTGTTTGACATTTTTTTGTCAGCGTGGCCTTTAATGTGTCGAGGGGAGTATGGCCGGCCTGAGCCAATGCGTTGGTCAGGAAGAAGGTAAAAAGTAGTGTGCATGTGAATCGTAGCATAGCAGAACCAGACAACCTTCAACAACCGAAACGCCAAACGTACTCTTCGCCAATATACCGGAATAAGGCGTGTCAACGGGCAGACTACCCATCAATTCCGTATTCCTGTATCTTCCGGTATAGGGTCGTCAGGCCGATGCCGAGAAGGCGGGCGGCCTCGGGTTTCTGGCCGTTGGTGTGGCGCAGCACGTACCTGATATGCTGCTTCTCGATAGTGGCCAGATCGAACGTACCTGCGGCTGATATCCCACCTGTTTGCAGATCGAAAGGCAAGGTGCCGGGCGTGAGTTCGGTCGATCCGTCATCACAGGAGTCAGACAGAATCACGGCGCGCTCGATCACGTTTTTAAGCTCGCGGATGTTGCCCTTCCAGGTGTGCTGTTGCAGTTTCTGTACAAAAGCAGGGCTAAGCCGTAGATCGCGCTTGCCAATTTTAACGCCCACCTGCCGGGCAAATTGGGTTGCCAGTTCGGCAATATCCTGCAGACGGTCGCGGAGGGGCGGCAATTCAATCGTGAAAACCGAAAGGCGGTAGTACAAATCGAGGCGAAAATGACCGGCAGCAGCCTCCTGTTCCAGGCTGCGGTTGGTAGCAGCAATCACCCGCACGTCGGTTTTGGTGGGTTTGGTATCGCCCACACGCAGAAACTCGTGGGTTTCCAGCACACGCAGCAGCTTGGCCTGCAAATCGAGCGGCATCTCGCCAATTTCGTCCAGAAAAATAGTGCCTTTGTGGGCTTCGGCAAATAGCCCTTTCTGGTCGCGGCTGGCCCCGGTAAACGCCCCGGCGCGGTGGCCAAACAGCTCGCTTTCCAGAATGTCTTTGCCCAGCGCCCCACAATTGATCGCCACGAACGTACCTGATCGCCGGGGACTGGCTCCGTGAATAGCCTGCGCAAAAACCTCTTTCCCCGTCCCCGTTTCGCCCGTCAGCAACACGGTGGTATCGGTCACGGCTACCCGCTGCGCCAATGAAATAGCTTGTTTTATGGCGGCAGACGTACCCATGATCTTCCCAAAATCGGTTCGCTCACTGATCTGTGCCTCCAGCCTGCGTACCCGGAACTGCAACTGCGCTTTCTCGACTGCCCGGCTCACCAGCGGAATAATCCGGTCGTTGTCGTCGCCTTTAGTAATGTAGTCGAACGCGCCGTTTTTGATGGCCGTTACGCCGTCGGCGATGGTGCCGTAGGCAGTTAGCACAATCACTTCGGTGGCGGGGTACAGTTGCTTGATCTGCGCCGTAAGTTCAATGCCGTTCCTGTCGGGCAGTTTTACATCGCTCAGCACCAGGTGCACATCTTCCCGTTCGAGTGTTTTCAGACCAGCGCGGGCATTTTCGGCTTCCAGCACCGTGTAGCCTTCCAGGCTCAGAATGCGGGCCAGTAAACTGCGAAGCCGGGCTTCATCGTCGATAATCAGGAGTGTAGCGGGCATAGCATAAACGGGGATCGAAGGCAATGCCAAAATTGGACTAAAAAAGCCGTGCCCACTAACGCTGGACACGGCTTTTTATAAAACAGGCAAAATCTAATGAGCAACCACTCTTTACTTAGTCTCCGATTGCCGAATCCGGGGCGCGTTTTTTCGCCCGCTTCCGGGCTAGCGTGCTATCCTGGCTGGTGCTTACCGATGGCTTCTGCATTTTATAGTTGCGGTTGGCCAGTTCATCGTTCATCGTGTGGGCTACGGTTACACCGCCAACTGGCTGCTGTCCGGGCACTTGCCTTTTATAATTGGCAAGCTGAACATCCTGGGGTGACGGTGTCTGTACGGTTATCCCTTCTTTCTCTTCCCAGCGCCGGGCGGTAGCGGCTTTGTTGGGATGTTTGTAATTATGAGTCGAATAGGTCTGGTCTTTCCGAAGTTTCTGGTCATCCTGCGCCTTCGTGGGGGCATTACAGGCGAACAGGCCTAGACCGATCAAGAGGGTGGTTAGCGATTTCATGGTGTTCTGTGGTTTTGTTGCAGGCAAACTTAACTCGTCTGCCTGCACTAAAAACCAATCCTTAAACCGCTCTGTTTCAGACGCAAAACATACGTCACATACCCCATTTTGTTTAGTTGCTCCAGGCTTATGGTTCGTTCTGATTCAGGCAACGATAGCCAGTAAATTAAGGGTAAGCAGCCCAATTTTGCCAAATAAAATTTCCTTATTAGAATTTCCTTAGAATTCGGCTCAGTAGGCATCTGCTTAGTAAGTCTATAAGGCTTCCAGTGTCTTTAATAGGGCCGGCCTGCTTTTACGAATCATCCGGCTGATCGACTCGGAGTTGGCTAGCTGCTCAGCGTCACCGAGCGACAGCCAGCGAAGTCCCTTCACTTCGCGATTTTCGCCGCCCAGGGTTTCCGCCTGATTGGCCGTAAAGAGGAACCGAATGTCGTAATGCAGGTGTGCAGGTACGTCCCCTTTGGCGGGAATGGGGTGAATGTCGACGTCGAAAATAGCGGGGCTAACCAGTCGTATATCAGTCAGGAGCGTTTCTTCTTCGGCTTCGCGCTGCGCTACGGCCGCCACATCCGGGTCGCCGTCGGCGTGGCCACCCGGCTGAAACCACCGGTCGAGTTTTCGGTGGTGAATGAGCAACACCTGCGGCTCGCTGGGTACGTCGTCGGCCGATATGATCCAGGCTGAACCGGTGATATGCCCCTCAAGCAGCGACCGCTCGAAACAAGTTGGGTTTGCCTCCACAAAAGCAAGGGTTCGGGCCGTCATGTCGGCTTCGTTGGCATCCGCAGGCTTATGTTGCCGCAGCAGGTTCAGTAAGGAAGTAGTCATGGTTTGGTAATCCAAGTCGGCGGGAGAACTACGCCGACTTCCGTTTTTTCCAGCTAATTTCGTGGCGAAACTAACAGACCAAACACACTCTGTACCATGAAAAAAATGATGCTTTCGGCCGTCGGCCTTGTGCTGGTAGCGCAACTCGCTACTGCTCAGATCAGAACGCCGTCGCCGAGCCCCGGTGCCATTGTTATGCAAACAATCGGCGTGACCGACGTAACCGTGAAATACTCGCGGCCCAGCCTGAAAGGTCGCTCGCCGTTCACTGGTGAATTCGTACCAGCCGGAAAAATCTGGCGTACCGGTGCCAATGGTGCCACAGCGTTTACCACCACCACCGACATGATGGTGAATGGTAAAAACCTCGCCGCCGGTACCTACGCTATCCTCTCGATGCCTGCCGCCGCCGAGTGGACGCTGATCTTCAGCAAAGACATGGCCGTAACGGAACAGAGCTACAAGCAGGACAACGACGTGCTGCGTGTGATGCTGACGCCCAGCAAAACCGGCTCGACCGTGGAGACATTCACTATTGGCTTCAGCAACGTGACCGACAGCAGCGCCACGATGGACATTATGTGGGCAGACGTGAAAGCCTCGGCCAATCTGATGGTCAACACCGCCGCCAATGCCGCTGCTTCCGTTGACAAAGCCGTTTCGGAAAAGCCGGATGATGTAAATACGCTCACCGCCGCCGCCAGCTACAACCTCTCGAAAGGTCGTAAGCTGGAAGAGTCGCTGTCGTATGTCGACAAGGCCGTTGCCGCTAAGGAAACGTACCGCAACCTGTGGCTGAAATCACAGATTCTGGCCAAAATGGGCAAATTCACCGACGCACTGCCACTGGCCCAAAAAGCATTGACGATGGGCGAAACATCGGGCGACGCCTCGTTCCCGTTCTTTAAAGAGGCTATTGCCAAGGGCGTGACCGAGTTCCAGTCGCATGTTACCAGTGCCGCGCCAACGCTGAAAGGCAAGGGCAAAAAGAAAGCGTAACGTACCTAACTCGCTTTTGAAGAGCCCGCCTGCACCCCGCTGGCGGGCTTTTTGTTGCTTTTCAACAATACCGGAACACCCAACCCCAACCCGGCGTTAATCCGTTATCTTACTTTGCTTCCAACTACACACCGTGACGTTTGAACTAACCAAAGACTACCTGGACCGGATTCAAACGGCCATTGAAACGGGCGACGATACCCTGCTTCGCGCCGAAATGGAAGAGCTGTATCCGGCTGATATTTCGGGTATTCTGTACGAACTCGATACCGAATCGGCGCGCTACCTGCTTAATCTGGTTGACCGGGGCGTGGGTGCCGAAATCATCGCCAACCTCGACGATTCAATCCGCGATGAGTTTGTGGCTTCCTTCACGTCGGCCGATCTGGCCCCGTTTGTCGAAGAAATGGACTCGGATGATGCCGTGGACCTGCTGAACGAACAGTCGGTTCAGGTACGTGAAGAGGTAATCGGTCTGATGGAAGACCGCGAACAGGCCCGTTTCATCATCGACCTGCTCCACTACGACGAAGACGTAGCGGGCGGCCTGATGCAGAAGGAGTTAGTCAAAGTGAACGTCAACACGAACGTCAATCAGTGCATCGAAGAAATTCGCCAGCAGGCCGAAGACGTTCAGAAAGTGTATGCCGTTTATGTGGTCGATGATGCCGGTATTCTGCTCGGTTTTGTGTCGCTGAAAAAGATCGTTCTATCGCGGAAATACACCAAGATCGCCGACATCTACGAACAGGACGTGGTCTCGGTTGAAACCTACCGCCCCGTGGATGAAGTGGCCGAGATTATGCAGAAATATGACCTTGACGCCGTTCCCGTCGTGAACGTACAGGGTCGTTTACTGGGTCTGATCACCATCGATGATGTGGTCGACGTGATTACCGAACAGGCGGAAGATGACCTTCAGGCGATTTCGGGTCTGTCGGGCGAAGTAGAGGAAGATGATACGCTCTGGGTACGTGCCAAAGCGCAGTTACCCTGGCTCGTGGCGGGTGCTGTTGGTAGCTTGCTGGCCGCTACGGTTATCAACGGGTTTCAGAGCGAACTCGGCAAAGTGGCGGCACTGGCGGCGTTCATCCCTATTATTGGGTCAACGGGCGGCAACGTGGGCATTCAGACAGCCTCGCTCATCGTACAAAGCCTCTCCGATTCGTCGGGGCTGGATTACTCGCTGGGGCAGCGGCTGTTGCGTACCCTCGTGCTGGCGTTGCTCAACGGGGCCGTGGTGGGGCTTATGGCCGGTTGCTACACCCTGCTGATTGGTGAGCCGCGCCTGTTTCCGGTTGTCAGTCTGTCGCTGCTGAGCGTGGTATTGCTGGCCTCGTTTATGGGCACCATCACCCCCCTCCTGCTCGACCGCATCGGCATCAACCCGGCGGTAGCATCCGGTCCGTTCATCACCACCGCCAACGACCTCATCGGCATCGGCGTCTATTTCAGCATTGCCAATTACCTGCTGGCTGAGTTGTAGAAGGTGTTACGCGTAGAGCGTCGCATCCGGGTACGTTGCAATTCGTACGCATCCCTACAATCAATGGCGCGACATGCTGACTCTGAACCTTCGCCACGGTTTCCAGATCACCGGCACGCAGCCCGGTAAACACGAACTGACGATCTTATTGGAAAAAGAGTTGACGTAACTTTGTCGACTTACTAAAACACAGCTTCTTTTGCCCCTTGCTACTCACGTTACGAACTCCCTTCGGCATGGCCCCGTTGTCGGGCATCAGTTTGGCTACTCGCGCCTGCCGTGGCCGAAGCCCGTTCCCGTCTGGACCTACTACGTTGATGGACTGCTAATCGATACCGGCTCGCGGCATACGCAGCATGAGGTATTGAAGACCTACACCACGTACCCGGTTGAGCAAATTGCGCTGACCCATTTTCATGAGGACCATGCTGCCAACGCTGCCCCACTGGCCCGGCAACATAACTGCCCGGTACGTTGTGGTGCGCTGACGGCCGGGCTCATTCAGAAGCCGTATCACTTACTGCCCTACGAACACTATTGGTTCGGACCAATAGAACCCTGCTCGGCGGCGGTGGGCGTTGCGGTGCTGGGTACGTTTCCGGAGCCGTTCGAGACAGAACATCACCGATTTTTGCCGATCAATACGCTGGGGCACTCCGATGATCATCATGTGTTGCTGGAGCCGAACGAAGGCTGGCTGTTCGCCGGTGACTTTTACGTGGGTAACCTGCGCATCTTCCGGCGGGGCGAAAACATCTACCAGCAGCTTGACGCAGCCCGACAGGTGATGACGCTGGATTTCGACACGCTTTTCTGCGGCCATAACCCGGTAATGACAAACGGTAAAGCGGCCGTTCAGCGCAAGATCGACCACCTCCAGCGCATCGTCGACCAATCGCTCGAGGGGGAGAAGCAGGGGCTATCGGAAGCGGCGATTCTACAACGGGTTGGCCTGCGCGAAGACTGGTTTATGCGTTTGTTTACCAGCAACGACGTGGCGGCAACGTACCTGATTCGATCGGCCCTACGCGATAAGGCAGTCTAGGTTGACGTTGGTTTGGCGTTGCGTTGTTAACAGCGAAGCAACCATACATAACAAACCACAAACTACAAACCAACCTACCCTCTATATTTGGGCCCTGAGTCAACCTGAAACGGATTTTTATGCTCGTAACTACTACCTCCAACATCGAAGGCAAACGTATTTCGACCTACATTGGCCTGGTGAATGGGGAGGCCATCATTGGGGCCAATATCCTGAAAGATTTCTTCGCCAGCATAACCGACATCGTGGGCGGCCGGTCGGGTGCCTATGAGCAGGCCCTTCGCGAAGCCAAAAGTATCGCCATCAAAGAGATGATGGACCAGGCCACGCGCCTGGGTGCCAACGCGGTTATCGGCGTGGATATGGACTACGAAAACATCAACGATACCATGCTGATGGTATCGGCCAATGGGACGGCCGTTGTGCTGGAAGAACCAGCCTGACCTGATTTTCAGCCAGTTGGACCGGGTGGACGATCTGCGGGAGAGTTGCTGACGCATAGCCCTTCGACAGGCTCAGGGTGACAGGAAACCCAAGAATGTGAATGATAACCTTGAGTGAGATTGTCACCCTGAGCCTGTCGAAGGGCTATGCGTCAGCAACTCTCCCCAAAGCAATACCTTAAAAATCACAACTCATTAACTATCAATAAGTTAACTTTATCAAAAAAATATAGTATCAATCTCATAAATGATTGAATTTTGTTAGATGATAGCCTGTTTTCTTTGTAGTAGTTTTACCCCATAGTCAAAATCAACCAACAGAACCTCTCACCGCAACACCGTACGATGAATGTACTCATTCCGATCAGCTCCAACGGGGGGGAGCCGATGGATAACCAACCAATCAACAACACCGATTATACAAAACAACAAGCCGTAGCCGCCAACAGCGCGTTCGACGAAGCCGTGAAGCATTTTTTGCGTAACTGGATCGAAAGCGGCACCGTTGCCGACAGCGCCAAAGGCCGAGACGTTGATAGCAACGCAGGTACGTTTACCGACTTTGTCAGGTACGCATCGATTGCCGAAGAAACCGAAACCTTCATTGAAGAAGGTGCGCTACGCAGTTTTTTCAAACACCACGACGATGCCCTTGAGCAACTGCTCGGCCATTCCGACATTGCCGACCACCTGCTAAGGCAGGGTTGGGCCGTTTACTTCGAGCCCGACGCCTACGAACCGTTGCTGGCTAAGTTTGAGAAGCGGATTTATAACCTGGCCGTTCACCGCGAGCATCTCGAAATACCTTTCCGATACAGTCCAACGAGCCGACAAGGCACCAATGGCGATTCGATTGGCTGGGCCGACCTGCCCGTCGATCATCAGGTACGTGAGGATATCGGCTATTATTTTGGCACACGCCGGTCAGACACGACGGCCCTTGCTATTCTTGGCCGACAGTTACAACGCGAAGCCCTGCTGGCCGACCATCTTCCCATACACGTGATGCTGGAAGGGCATATGGAGGATTCGCTTCGGGCCATCAGAACAGCCACGGAGCAGCTTCAGGCCGACGGTGACAGACGTATACACTGCTTCGTTATCCAGCGCCGCCATGCGGCCGATGACCGGCATCTGGGTGCGGCTCTGCTGTTGATGAACCCAGCCCAGCCCAATCAGCCGCAACGCCTTATTTTCTGCGATACGCTCAATCCGAACGGACAACCACCCTGGTGGCATTCATTCAAACGGAAAGTTGATGTGGTGTTTCCGCAGCCGGAAGGCACGACGCCCGTTTCTGACCGCCTTGAAGATGGCGGCGTGAATCTGCAACGTTTGCACGATGGAGTTCCCGTTCGGCATCAGGATATCGACTGCGCTTTTTATACCGCTTCGATGGCCCGCGCCCTCATTCAAACGGCGATTCAACAACCGGAGGTAATCCTGTACGGACCAACCGACGCCGTAGTTAGCCAGATGACCAGCCGTATGACCGATTATTTCGAATCAGCCAACTGCCCGAAAGATCCCGTTGCCGTGCGTGAAGTCAACGTCATCCGCCGCTGGAATACCGGCCGCGAAGCGTTGCTCAATCTGATGAGGGGCGCATGAAATAAAGTCAAGGGTCAATGTTGCTTCGCTGCATCACCATCACTTGGTGCAGCGAAGCAACATTGACCCTTGACCCTCTTTTAAACCCCCACTGGCATCGACGCCATCAGGGCTTCTGACTTTTGGGTCAATTGCTCGCGCCAGCGGGCGTATCCTGTGGGGCTCAGATGGAGGCCATCGTCGACGTATAGATTTCGTTCAGGCTTTCCGTCTGAAGTCAGCATAACCGGGGTAGCGTCAACAAACTGAAAATCAGGCAACTGCTCTATCGCTTCTGCAATCAGTGCGTTGGCTGTCCGTATTTCGTTCACTAGGTGCCAACGGGCCGGACTGGGCTTGATTGACAAAAACGTGACAGGTACGTTGGGGAAATGATGGATAATCTTTTCGGCCAGCGCGTAGAAAAACAGGCACACCTCTTGTGGTTGACGGCCTTCGGCTAGGTCGTTATCGCCTGCGTAAAGGATCAACGCACGGGGTTGAGCAGGTACCACGAGGCGCTCGAAGTGCCAGGCACAGGCCGCCAGCGTTGCCCCACCAAAGCCCACATTGATGGGTTGCACTTCTGGAAAATCGTGCTCCAGGGTGGTCCAGAGCCGGATAGACGAGCTGCCATAAAAGACCGTGCCACCAGTTGGGTACGTGCTGATCTTCCGCTCAAGCTCGCAGACTTCTTCTTCAAACAAACTCATAGTGTCGAAACAAGGTGCGGGCAAATCAACCTCACCTGTTCTAAAACCATTCAGTATCAGCTACCGGATGATGCCATTTCAGACCGGATAAACAGCCAGTTAGCTACGCTAATCAGGCTCATTACCAACGTCTGGTATCAATAACCGTTATCTTTTCGAATATACATCATTGAATGATTATACGGTAATACTTTACGAAGTATCTGGCTGATCCGTTCAGGTTTAAAATTCAATTAAATTTCGTTTAAACGAAATTCGTTTAAACGAATGTCAGTTATCTACCTGAACACCTACCGAACCCATGGATAAGCAATTTCGCAATGACTATCACCGGCTAATCGCCAACCTGCACAAGACAGACGGGTACATCATGAACTACTTCAGTCAGAAACTGGCCCCGTTCGATCTTTCTGTGCAGCAATATATAGTCCTCCGCCGCCTCTCCGAAGTTTACCCGGACAGCTTAACGGTGGGCGAATTAAAAGAAAAGATGACCGAAGTAAACTCAGACATAACACGGCTCACCGACCGGTTGATCGCCAAGAACCTGATTGTGCGTGAGGTTGACGCCCAGAACCGGCGACGGGTGAATTTACGGCTCACCGACGAGTCGAACCGGTTTGTCGAAACGGTCGCGGTTGAGTTCAACGACTTTGAATCCGTTGTCAGTCATCTGACTGATGAGGAAGTACACCTGATGAATACACTCCTGGATAAAATTAGAAATCGAATACAATGAAAAAGTACGTAGTAGGGGCTGGCCTTTGGTTGTTGGGAATGGGGTTGGCAACCGCCCAGCCTATGCCGCTGAGCCAGGCCATTCAACTGGCCCTCCAGAATAACAAAGGCATTAAACTGGCCGATACCCGGACGCTGGCCGCTGAAGCCCGTTCGCAGGAAACCAAAGATCGCAGTCTGCCGCAGGCGAGTGCCTCGTTGGCGTATTCGCGTTACGACCTTACCGGGCCGTTTTCACTGGGACAGGGCAGCGATGGGAAACCGCTGGTTGGCTTGCCCGCCGGTGCGTTCAACGCCACCATTGGCGGCGTCACGATCAGTAAAGAAATTTTTGGTGGTTTTGCCGAAAAAACGGCCGAGAAATCGGCGGAGTTGCTGGCTAAAGCCAGTCGGCTGGATGCGCAGCGTAACCGTTCGGAACTGGTTTACACCGTGACGGATGCGTATTACAACATCATCAAGCTGATTCGATCGACGTCGGTTATCGACCAGAGCATCAGGCAGTTCAATGAGCGGGAGCGGGATGCGCTTAATCTTCAGAAAGAAGGAATCGTAACCGCCAACGAGGTGCTGAAAATTCAGTTACAACGCAATAACCTGCAACTCAGCCGCCTCCAGGTCGATAAGGCGCGGCAAACGGCGCTGTACAATTTCAACCTGCTTGTCGGTTTGCCCGAAGACCAGCAGATCACCGTCGACACGACGCTGGCCAACCCGGTGACAACGATCGAACCCTTAAGCAACTTCCTGGCTCAGGCCGTTCAGGTACGTCCCGAAGTGCAGGCGAATTCGTTGCGGCTCCAGTCGGCCGAGGCGTTGTTGCAGAACACAAAGAGCAGCATGTATCCGCATTTTGGCGTATCGGCGGGCTACAATTACATCAACCCAACCGCCCGCCTGGTGCCCGAAGCCAATTCGTTCGTGAGCGCCTGGAACGTAGGGGCCGGTTTATCGTATAATATTGGTTCGCTGTATAATCTGAAAGGTCGGCTGAACACGGCCAAAACGGCGATCGACCAGGCTAGTCTGCAAGGTCAGCAACAAACTGATCAGATCCGGTCAGAAGTAGTGACGGCCTATAACAATTACCAGCTCGCCCTGGAGCAGCAGAACGTGATTCGCACGGCGGTTACGCAGGCGCAGGAAAATTACCGGCTTACCGAGTCGCGGTTCCGCAATGGACTGATCGGCTCAACCGATTTGCTGGAGGCCAATAACTTTCTGCTCCAGGCTCAACTCAACGTGATCAACGCTACAGTGGATGCCCAGTTGGCCTATCAGCGCCTGCTGAGAGCAACGGGTACCAATATGTAAAAACGTCATTATGCTACGCTGTCATTAGATGGTCATTGATTGTCATTAATTGTTTCACGAATGATGACAATCAATGACCATCTAATGACAGCGTAGCATAATGACAATTAATGACAATAAATTTCACTTCAGTAAAGTCATGAACAAGACAACATTATTCCGTGTGGGGGGCGTCATTATTCTGGTCGTTGCGCTCTTTTTTGGGTACAGTGAATTCAGTTACCTGCAACGCCATGAAACGACCGACGATGCGCAGATTGACGGCGATGTGAACCCGGTTATTCCGAAAGCGGGTGGGTACGTTAAAGCGATTCGATTCAACGACAATCAGTTCGTTAAAGCGGGTGATACGCTGGTGGTACTCGACGATGCTGATTACCGCATCCGGGTGGCTCAGGCCGAAGCTGCGTTGCAAAGCGCGATGGCCAGTGCGGGCGTTACCCGGTCGAGCGTAAACGTGGCATCGGCCACTATTCAAAGCTCACAAGCCGGCGTACAGACTGCCCGTAATCAGGTGGCTACGGCGCAGGCAAACGTAACGGCCGCGCAGGCACGGGCGCGTAAAGCCAACCAGGATTTTGATCGGTATAGCCGGTTACTGGCCGAAAAAACGATTCCTCAGCAGCAGTTCGATGCCATACAGGCCGAGCGCGACGCTGCGCAGGCGCAACTACAGGCGGCTCAGGCACAACTGCAAACGGCACAGGCACAGGTGAATGCGGCGGGCACCCAAACGGGTGTAACAAGCTCACAACGGCGGGTTACCGAAGGCCAGATCTCGGTGGCACAGGCTGCGATAAAGCAACGTCAGACCGAGTTGGACATGGCCAATCTGCAACTATCGTATACGGTGGTCCGGGCGCCTATTTCGGGGGTTGTATCGAAGCGGTCGGTGCAAATTGGCCAACTGGTTCAGCCTGGTCAGGCGTTATGTTCGGTGGTTGGTAATTCATCGCTTTGGGTGACGGCCAACTTCAAGGAAACGCAGTTGAACGACATGAAGCCGGGCCAGGTGGTTGAGGTTGACGTGGATGCGTTCGAGGGTCAGAAACTGACCGGACGCGTTGGGTCGTTTGCCGGTGCTACCGGAGCTAAATTCACCCTGTTGCCCCCCGATAATGCCACGGGTAACTATGTAAAAGTGGTACAGCGGGTTCCCGTTCGGATCGAACTGGACAAAAACTCGCCCCTGATTGCCAGCCTCCGCCCCGGCATGAGTGCCACCGTAGCGGTAGATGTTAAGAAATGAAATTTTGCTGGTCTTAACCCCCAACCCCCTGAAGGGGGCTAAAAGCTTCGCGACAGCATATTGCAGCGCAGTAGCCCCCTTCAGGGGTTGGGGGTTAGGCCGAAGCAACCACTCAGAATTATGAAGAAACTAGGCTTTGATAAATGGGTCGTTGTCCTGACGGTGACGACAGCCGCTCTGCTGCAAACTATCGACTCGTCGATTGTGAACGTGACCCTGAACCAGATGATGGGGAACCTGGGCGCGTCGCTCGGCGATATTAGCTGGGTAGTAACGGGTTACGCCGCTGCCAGTGCGGTCATGATCACGATGTCGGGCTGGCTGACGGCCAAGCTGGGGCGTCGGAATTACTTCGCGGCGTCGATTGTACTCTTTACGGTGGCGTCGGTTTTCTGCGGTACGTCAACCAACGTCTGGGAACTGGTGTTCTTCCGCGTGGTGCAGGGCATTGGCGGTGGCGGTCTACTCACCACCGCCCAATCCATTCTGATTCAGACGTTTCCGAAAGAAGATTTGGGTATTGCCAACGCTATTTTCGGGATGGGCGTCATCATTGGCCCGTCAATTGGGCCAACGCTGGGTGGCTACATCACCGATAACCTGTCGTGGAACTGGGTATTCTACATCAACATTCCGTTCGGCATTCTGGCCACGGTGCTCACCTACGCGTACATTAAAGAACCCGCCGAGAAGATGGTGGCGGGATCTATGGACTGGCTGGCGTTGATCCTGCTCATCATGGGTATCGGCGGGCTGCAGATCGTGCTTGAAAAGGGCGAAGAAAAAGACTGGCTGGATTCTGGCTTCATTGTAGGCATGTCGATTGCGGCAGGTGTTGGCCTGATCGGCTTCATCTGGCGCCAACTGACCGTCAGCATTCCCATTCTCGATCTACGTCTGCTGCGTCAGCGCCGGTTTGCGGTGGGTACGTTGTTCAACTTCATTCTGGGCTTTGGCCTGTTTGCGTCGGTGTTTATCATTCCGGTCTTCTGCCAGACCATCCTGGGTTTCACGGCCAGTCAAACGGGTTTACTGCTGATGCCCGGTTCGATCATGACGGGCCTGATGATGCCTGTAGTGGGTGGGTTGCTCAGTAAGAACTACATCTCCCCCATCTGGTACGCGGCCATCGGCTTTCTGCTGTTTTTCGGCTTCTGTTTCGACTTGTCGGGTATTAGCCTTGCCGCTGGACCCGATTATTTCTTCTGGCCGCTCATTGTTCGGGGTATTGGCATGGGAATGATTTTCATTCCGTTGACAACCATCACCCTGTCTGATCTAAAAAGCATCAGCATTCCCCAGGGATCAGCCCTGACAGGTATGATTCGGCAGTTGGGGGGTACGTTCGGTACCGCCATCATGACTACCTATATTTCAACACGCACTATGTTCCATTCATCACGCCTGGGCGATAACGTATCGATCTACAATCCGTTTTCGGCCGATCGGATCAAGCAGTATACCAGCTTGTTTCTGTCGAAAGGGGACGCACTAGCTACTGCCACCAGCAAAGCCTATGGTATAATGCAGGGTGCGGTGGTGAAACAGGCGCTGGTGATGACCTACGCCGATGCCTTCCTGGTCATCGGCGGTTTCTTCCTGGTCTGCGTGCCGTTGCTGCTGCTGTTTATCGGTAAGAAAATTGAAGCCTCCGAACATACAGAGCTGGTTATGGAGTAGGCTCCTGTCTATTTTGTGTTCAAGAGAAGCCCTGTTCTGGCGGTTAGTCGCTGGGGCAGGGCTTCTTTATAGAAAATCCTGGCCGAAAAAGCCACTTGTCAGCATACGCAAGCCGACTACTCACACAATTAAATAAATCTATTAAATCCATAGAACATATATTAATTTTTCGGGTTTGGGATTAAACTAATAGTGACTCAACGCACATTCTCAACGTACACATGATGGAAAGTACAAGTCGCCCATTTCGTATAGCAGTCATTATCGTTACTGCACTGCTGGCTGCCTGTAGCAAAGACGAGTTCAACGCCAACGTACCTGAAACGAATAAACAGCCTACCTCAGCTCAGATCGAAGGTAACGTCTTTGAACCGGCTTTAGTCCCTGCCACTGATGCACGTGTAGCGCAATTGCGTGTTCCAGCCGGATTCACCATTGCCAAATTTGCCGATTCGCTGGGCAAACCACGTCAATTGGCTGTCAGCGCGGCGGGCAATGTGTATGTGACCGACCGTGAGGCAGGTACCGTAACATTGCTGCGCGATACCAACGGCGATGGAAAAGCAGATCGGAAACAGGTTGTTGCCACCATCAAGAGCGTTCATGGCATTACGATCAATAACGGAACGATGTATCTGGCCACGATCAAGGAGGTGTTCAGGGCGCCGATCAATAGCGACGGTACGCTGGGCAGCCTTCAACAACTCATCAATAACTTGCCCGATGCGGGTCAGCACCCAAACCGCACGCTGGCCATTGGCCCCGACGGGCTGCTGTACATCACAGTAGGCAGTACCTGTAATGCCTGTGCCGAGCCTAACCCCGAACACGCGACCATGCTCCGCGCCAATGCCGACGGGTCGAACCGTACGATTTTTGCCAAAGGGTTACGCAACACCATCGGGTTTGGCTGGCATCCACAGACAAATGAGTTGTACGGCTTCGACCACGGTATTGACTGGTTGGGCGATGAGCAACAAAAGGAGGAACTGAACCTGATTAAACAAGGTGCTTTCTACGGCTGGCCCTATATCTACGGTGATGGCAATTATAACCCGCACCCACGGCCAATGGGCGATACGACCTACGCCCAAATCCTGGCCAGAACCACGTTGCCATCGCTGTCGTACGAAGCCCATGCAGCTCCGCTGGCGATGGTCTTCTACACCAACACTACCGGTAGCAGCAGTTTCCCAGCCGACTACATAAACGATGCCTTTGTCACCATGCGTGGCTCATGGAACCGCACAAAACCATCGGGCTACAATGTAGTGCGGGTACATTTCGAGAATGGCAAACCGACGCGAATCGATGATTTTGTGACGGGCTTTCTCGTCGACAATAACCAGTCGCAGTTTGGTCGGCCGGTGGGTATTATCACGCTACCCGATGGGTCACTGCTTTTTTCGGAAGATAACAACGGTGTCATTTATCGGGTAAGCCGCCAGAAATAAGTTGCCACAACGAACGTACCTGGTCGTGCTGATAGCCGGAACAGGTACGTTCGTTCGAGCCAATCCTGCTGCATATACCATAGCCGTTGACGTACCTGCTAACCGGCCAGTTAAGTAACGGAAGTGATCGTTACTCTTTTCTTAATCAGCAGGCTGTATTCATGGGCGTCGGTGGGCTACCGGCGTGCTCATTCCAGTTGACACTACGTTTAACCTCTTTTTCTCCGTTCGATAGCGTCTCGCACGCGGGCGGCACTTTCGTAGTCTTCTTTCTTGATAATTTTGGCCAGTAGTTCTTCCAGTTCGGCCATGGTGTACTCGGCGTAGGAGCCTTTCTTATCGCGGGTTCTGTCATCGACAAAATAACCCGATGTATCCACAACGTCTGCGCTGGCCCGAAGCGGGCAGTCGAAGCGAACGGCCAGCGCAATGGCGTCAGAGGGGCGGGCGTCTAGTCGGAGAGTTTCTCCGGCGGGTGTCAGCAGGGTAATTGTGGCATAGAAAATCTCCTCCTGAACACGTGTGATAACGGCCTCTTTCACCAGAATACCTGCCTGTTTTAAGGTCTGATAAAACAGGTCGTGGGTGAAGGGTCGCAGGGGCTGCATCTTTTCCATGGCAACGGCAATGGCCTGCGCTTCGCTGGCGCCAATAATAAGCGGTATACGTCGTTTACCAACGGTATCTTCCAGAATAAGGGCGTAGTTCCCAGGTTTCGACAAGCTTTCAGATAAGGCAATAATCGACAGATCAATCATCGGTGTGGGTGGCGTTTCGTTGAATAAACTGACACAACGCGCCCATATCATCGAACGGAGAAATCACGAAACCATCGACACTTAACCGATATAGATCACGTTGCTCCACCTCGATCTGATAGCCATTGGCCAATGTAATATGCTTACCGGTATGGTTCACTACCGGAATTTTCATTTCGGCCAGGGCGTACAGAACAAAGTCTGTTTCATTGTAATCCTCCATTTGGTCTAGTTACTGGTTAGTGAGTTAGTTAGTGGTCGTCTCTGGTAGAGTGTTGTTATGCCAGCTAATAATCGGTTACTAGTAACCGATAACCGACTCATAAACAACTATTGCGCCGAGGCCAATGCAGACCAGCGACGACAGTACGACCAGCGTAGTTCGAACCGCTGGGTACGTTAGGAGCCGGACAGAAAACGGCACGCTGAATACACCAGCGGCCACCATCATACCGCCAATTGACCCAACGCCAAACAATACCAGGTACAGCATACCCGCGCCCGTTCCGTTAATCTGGGTCAACACCGAGAGTAGTAACGCGCCACTGCCCGCCAGACCGTGAATGAGCCCTACGCCATAGGCCAATCCGTGAGTATGCCCTTCGTGCGAGTGAACGGCTGCCTGTGCATGGGTATGCACCAGGACCAGACTCGCCGGAACCGCCAGCTTATAGAGCCGTATACCACCAAGCGTCATCAGCATAACCCCAACGCCCGCTTCGAGTAGTCGAAAGTCGGATTCGTGCAGGGCAAACTTTCCCAACATAAAAATGCTCCCTACGATCAGGATTGTGGAGGTATGGCCAAGTCCCCAGAATACACCATCTTTCAGCGCCAGCCGGATATTGTTTCGCCGGGTCACGATGTTGCTCACCGCCACTAAATGATCGGCCTCAAACGCGTGGGTAAAACCGACACCCAACGCCAGTAAAAAAGGGAGCAGCGTTTGCATATTGGTTAATTAGTCGTTCAGTAAGCTGCCGATAATAATCCGGTGGTTACCCGTGTCGGCTACAACGAGTTGATTGCCATCTATACTGATCGAAAACGGCCAATACAGTTGCTTATCCGTGCCAAAACGGGTGTTTGCATTCTCGCTACCCGTTGCAAAACCGACATGACCAATCAGGTTATCGGCGGGTTGGTTGTGTTGAGTAGGTACGTTGTTGAACCACAGAATCCGGCTATTACCCGTATCGGCTACCAGCAGACCATTGCCGTAAAAATGGGCATCGTAGGTCCAGCTCAGCGTTTGTTTCGCCGGGAATAAGCCGTACTGATTCTGGCCACTGCTATCAAAGTCAGCCTGACCAATCAGTACATCGGCCTGTTGATGAGGGGCTGTGCGCCAATCATGCCAGATCAGGGTTCGATAATATTGCGTATCGGCTACGGCCATCTGCCCATTCGGCCCAATTTTGACGGAATACGGCCAGATGGGGTTCGCCGACTCGTAATCCCGTTCGGTAAAATCGGGCTGGCCAATAACGGCTGTGGCCGGAGTAAAAGACCCGGCTGGCATCTGATCGTAATACAGCACGCGCCGGTTACCCGTATCGGCAATCCAGAGCCGTTTACCATCGGAGGTTACGCCATACGGCCAGTTCAACGTTCGTTCAGTGGGCGCGGCTCCTATCCCTTTCCCGTTGGGCTGGTTGCTGGTAAAATCTGTCTGCCCCAGCACGACATCGGCGGGTTGGCCGTGCTGCGTGGGAAAGTGGTTCCAGATCAGCACACGGTGATTCCAGGCATCGGCTACAATCAATCGCTCCCCATCCGACCAAAGTCCCGATGGATAGTGCAGCGTATCGGCACCCGCGTGTCTACCTGAGTTTCGGCCTGTTTCTGCGGTGTCTGGCTGACCAAGAATAACATCTGGTTCAGCGTACTCCGTCGTTGGCAACTGATTCCAGATGAAAACACGGTTCTGCCCTGTATCCGACACCATCAACCGCCCCCCCACTGTCCATACACCACGCGGAGCCAAGAACGGATGACCCGCACTTCCCCTAAAAACGGCCTTTAACGCCACCAAAGGGGAAAGACCAGGTAAAGACTGTGTTAGTGACATGGCAGGTTACTGATTGTTGGTTGTTAGGCTACCGGGATTTATAGGTAAGCTGATAACTGATCAGCATATTCTCGGTAGTTGCTCACCGACCAGCATATTCACTACCCGCCGACCGCCAATGCGACTTGTGATCACGACTTGACCGGGATGTTCGGCCACCACTTCGCCAATGATTGCGGCTGAATGGCCGTAGTCGAGTGTCTGTAGTTTTTCGAGAAAAGCGTCGGCAATTTCTGGCGCGACTATAGCCAGAAAAACCCCTTCATTGGCTACGTAGAGCGGATCGAGGCCCAATAGTTCACAGGCACCAGCTACTTCATCGAGCACCGGAATAGACACTTGTTTCAGATCGATACCCACACGTGTAGCACCCACGTTCCGATCGCGGGCAATTTCGTTCAGCACGGTTGCTACGCCCCCACGTGTAGGGTCGCGCAACAAGTGAATACCGTGACCAAATTCGTCTAGCAGTGCCAGAACGGTATGGTTCAGTGGCGCCGTATCACTGAGTAAGGTCGTCTCAAATTCCAGCCCTTCCCGCACCGACATGATTGCCATACCGTGCGTGGCAATATGCCCGCTAACGATCACTTTATCGCCTGCCCTAACGTTTTTTATACTAATGTCGGCTTGGGGGTGCAACTCGCCGATGCCGGAGGTGTTAATAAAAATCTTATCCCCTTTTCCCCGTTCAACCACTTTTGTGTCGCCCGTCACGATGTGCACACCAGCCCGTTCCGAAGCGCCTTTGATGCTAACCAAGATATCCCAGAACTCGGCCATCGACAGTCCTTCTTCCAGGATAAACCCCAACGACAGGTATTTAGGAATGGCCCCGCACATCGCCAAATCGTTGACCGTGCCATTAACAGCCAGTTCGCCGATGTTGCCGCCGGGAAAAAATACAGGCGAGATAACGTAACTGTCTGTGGTGAACGCCACGCGGCCCGTCAGGTTCAGCATGGCTCCATCGTGATGGGTATCGAGCAACGGATTACTGAGCAGATCAAACACGCCTGCTTCGAGCAATTTATTGGTTAGAATGCCCCCGCTGCCGTGACCGAGCGTAATGATGTCGAAATCGAGTTTCGGCATAGGACAGTGAAGTTGCATGGTGGTTTTTGATTATTGGTTATTGAGTTAATGGTTAATGGGCGCTGATTCAGGTTAGAGCAACGAATAACCGCATCGGCGGACTGTCAATAACCAATCGCTAATAACTAACCTCCGTATTGGCGAAATGGTAGTAGGCCGCGCAAGCACCCTCCGACGAAACCATTGGTGCGCCTAGTGGGCGTTCTGGTGAGCAGGTACGTCCGAATTGGCTGCATTCGTGCGGTTTTTTGATGCCTTTCAGCACCAGGCCTGCAATACAATCGAGGCATTCAGGAACTTTAGTAATAGATACCGAGAATTTACGGTCAGCGTCGAAATCAGCCAGTTCGGGACGTACTGCCCAGCCGCTGCCGGGAATATTTCCGATGCCCCGCCACTCGCGGTCTACGACGTCGAAAACCTGTTCAATAATGCGTCGGGCTTGCGGGTTCCCTTCCGGCCGGACCACGCGGGCATACTGATTTTCGAGCTTGTACTCACCCCGCTCAAGCTGGCGTACAACCATCAGAATACCCTGCAACAGATCAACCGGCTCGAAACCTGTCACGACCATTGGCAGTTTATACCGGTCAACTAGCGGCCTGTACTCGTCGATCCCCATAATGGCACAAACATGACCAGCCGCCAGAAAACCCTGAATATGGGTATCGTCGTCCTGAATGACAGCCTCCATAGCGGGCGGCACCAGTACGTGCGACGCCAGAATGGAATAGTTCTTTAGCCCCAGTTTCTGGGCCTGTACCACCGATAGTGCATTGGCCGGGGCCGTTGTTTCAAAGCCAACGGCAAAAAATACCACCTCGCGGTCGGGGTTTTCGCGCGCCAGCCGGACCGCCTCCAATGGCGAATACAGAATCCGAACATCAGCCCCGCCCGCTTTAGCGTCGAGCAGGCTTTTGGTGGAGCCCGGTACACGGATCATATCGCCGAACGAGCATAATAGCACGCCTTTTTCTTCAGCCAGATACACCGCTTTGTCGATCAGGTTAACGGGCGTCACGCAAACCGGGCAACCCGGCCCATGTACCATCGTAACGAAGTCGGGCAGCAGGTTCAGGATACCATTTTTGACCAGTCCGTGCGTTTGTCCGCCACACACCTCCATAATTGTCCAGGGGCGGGTGGCGGTTTTATGCAACTCCTGAATATATTGTTCTACCAGTTCGGGGTCGCGGTATTCGGTGAGGTGTTTCATTTTGGTTAAGGGTTACTTAGTAATTGGTTACTGGTTGCTTGCCGTCGGTTGCAAACAAAGGATGATGGATATGAATAGCCAATACACGCCGTTGCCGATCGGCAACCAATAACTTATAAATCAATAACCAACTATAACTGACAACTTTCGGTCAATTCGTCCAGATCACCGATTTCGCGGAGATACGCGAACGTTTTCTCCGCCTCTTCTTCGTCAACAATGCTGATGGCCACGCCCACGTGCACCAGCACATAGTCGCCTACTTTCGCGTTCGGAACCATATCCAGACTTGCCTCTTTCAGGATCCCCCCGAAGTTTACGCGGGCCATACGAACCAGCCCATCATACTGGTAGTCAATGGATTTTATTTTACCGGGAATGGCTAAGCACATGACTTGTTTCGGTTTTTAAACGTGACGTATTTGCTGTCGTCAACGCGTGATGAGCCAGTTGGCCAAACGAGATGCATTCATCGTTGGGTGAAAGCTGGCGATGAAAATAGAGCTGATACGTTGGTTCCAGTTCGTGGCGGAGCCAGTCAACAAGTAGCGCGTTCTGGAAAACGCCACCACTAAAGGCCAGTTGCCAAATCCCCTTTTGCCGGGCCACTGCACCTACGGCCTTTACCAGCGTGTAATGAAAATTGGCCGCAATCTGACTGGTTGAATACCCGGCCTGACTGTCTCGAACTACCCCTGTAATAATGGCCTGCGTAGGTACGTACCGGGTCCGTAGCGTATCAGGCAAATAGCTTTTCGCCGCTTCGTAACCATTCGTCCGAACGTACCCAGCGGCTGCATTTTCCAGTAGTAGCGCGGCCTCGCCCTCGTAACTAACAATATCTGCCAGCCCCAACAGAGCCGCCACAGCATCGAAAAGCCGCCCGACACTACTGGTTTTCAACCGGCTATTACTCAATTCAGGCAGCCTTGAATATAGACTCCACTCCTTTTCGGTGAACTTTGATCGCACTAATTCATTGGCCCCAGGTACGTTAACGGCCAATGATAAGGCCGATAGGCGAGGTTCACGGGGCATTTTGTCGCCTAGCAATGCGTCAAAATACTCGAAGTGCCCTATCCGATTGAAGACGCCGTTCTGATAGTCTATAAACTCCCCACCCCAAATTTGCCCATCGGTACCGTAGCCCGTTCCATCCCAGATGACGCCCAGAACAGGCTTGTCGCCATTCGTCAACCCGTTTTCGGCCAGCACCGCAGCCAGATGGGCTTCGTGGTGTTGAACCGCAACGAGCGGAACACCCCAGATCGTCGCTAGTTCACGGGCCAGTTGCGTTGAAAAATAGCCTTCATGTTTGTCAGCCAGAATGAGTTTGGGCGTTGCCTCAAACAGACCCAGAAAGTGATTGAGCGTAGCCCGAAAGCTGGTTTGCGTATCGTAGCTTTCCAGATCACCCAGGTATTGACTAACGTACCTGTTGCCGCGCAACTGCCAGGCAAACGTACTTTTGAGCGAGGCGCCAAGAGCAAGAATGTTGGAATTCGAGCCCGTCAAATCGGGTAGCATCAACGTTGGCGCCAGCCCCCGCGACCGCCGCAACACAATAGACTGACGATAGGTTGGCGACAGCCGCATAACCGAATCATCCTGCGGCACAACAATATCCCGATTATGCGTCAGAATAAGATCGGCTACGGCGGGCAGTTGCTCCAGCGCCTGTTGGTTGGTGTAACAAATTGGTGACCCGCTTACATTGCCACTCGTCGCCACCAGAGGTAGTCCAAACGACTCGGCAATCAGGGCTAGCAGGGGCACATAGGGCAGCATAACCCCTAGCTGGTTAAGGCCCGGTGCCAGTTGGTCAACGGCCAGTCTGGAGCCTGTTTCGAACCGCCTATCGAGTAGCATGATGGGCGATGCCGGACTTGTAAGTAACGCTAATTCATCGTTGGCAAGGTGACAATCCGTTCGTAATTGACTCACGTTTGAGTATAGGACGGCCAGCGGTTTCGTTGGGCGATGTTTACGTGCGCGAAGCAGTGCGATGGCGTGCGCGTTTGTCGCATCGCATAACAACAAATAGCCGCCAACACCTTTTACAGCCACCGTTTGGCCCGCGCCGAGTGCATCAACCACGTACCCAAGTAGCTCCGTTTGCGACCCAGTTGCAGACTGCCCTGAAGCCAGGAATAGGCTCAGTGTGACCGGGCAGTTGGGGCAGGCGTTAGTCTGCGCATAAAACCGCCGATTGGTCGGGTCAGTATATTCCCGTTCACAATCGACACACATCGAAAACGGGGCCATTGCGGTTGTTGGCCGGTCGTAGGGCACTTTTTGTAAAATAGAATAGCGTGGCCCGCAGTGTGTGCAAGTCGTAAAGGCATAGCCAAAACGACGGTTGGCTGGATCAGTCAGTTCCTCCCGGCAGGCATCACACAAGGCGAGGTCCGGCGTTAGTTGCAGTGAAGCCAGCCCCGTTTCCAGACTGTCAACAATTGAAAAATCAGTGAACCAGCTCGGTGACACTTCTCTCAATTCCACCGCCTGAATCCGGGCGATTACAGGTGCTTCGTTCTGAACGCGGTCTGAAAACTCCTGCGCTGTACCAGAATCAGTATTGACATAAATATGTACCCCATCGGCTCCGTTACTCACGCTACCATTCAGCTTCATTGACCGTGCCAATTGCCAGACGAAAGGCCGAAAGCCCACGCCCTGCACTTGACCGGTAAGGTGAAGATGAAATGTCATTGGGGTTGATTATTGGTTAGTAAGTTATCCGCTATTAGGGGCGATAGTTATGAATGGCTTGCACTGATCTTCGCCAGCTAATTAGCTACTGTCCAACAGCTAATAACTAGTAACCAACAGCCATACCTTTCTTTGTTTCAGCTTTGGCTAGCAGCCAGTTGCACCAGGCATCGAGTCCCTCGCCGGTGGTGCTGGAAATGGTGAGTACCTCAATATCGGGATTCACGTCGCGGGCATCCTGGATCACGTTTTCAACCTTGAACGGCACGTAGGGGAGTAAATCCGCCTTCGAGACAACCATTAGTTCGCTGGTCAGGAACATGCGCGGGTACTTTTTGGGTTTGTCGTCGCCTTCGGTCGTAGCCAGCAGCGTTACGCGCAGGTCTTCGCCCAGGTCGAAGGCAGCCGGGCATACCAGGTTACCTACGTTTTCGATAAACAGCACGTCTACACCCGTCAGGTCGATGTGGTCGAGAGCCTGGTAAATCATCTGCGCTTCGATATGGCACATGCCTCCCGTCACGATTTGCAGGGCGTTGATTCCGACATCACGCATCCGAATGGCGTCGCGTTCGGTTTCGGGATCGCCTACCAGCACAGCCATGTTTAACCGACCGGCAAGCCGCTTACCCGTTTCCTGCATGAGGGTAGTTTTGCCACTACCCGGCGACGAACAGACGTTGATCACCAGCACATCGGGCAACCGATCCCGAATCGCTTTCGCTACGAAATCGTTGACCTTTAACAGGTTCAGCGTCGTATTTTCGCACTGTACGGCTCCTGCAGAAGCCTGATTTGATTTGGGTCTTGTCATTGGTTGATGGTTATTAGTTACTGGTTATCAGGAGGTCTAATCAATTACTAACCAGTAACCACTCCTAGTCTTCAAATTCCACTTTGCTTATCAGCAACTCTTCGCCCTGAACGACATTTCGACTGGGTTTTCCGCACGAACACACAAACTTGTATTGCTGTACTTCGGTCGTCTTATCGCAATCGTCGCAATGAATCAGAATCGGCAGTATTTCTACATGCAGGCTCGTTTGCTGATAGGTTGGCTCGTCTTCCAGCACAGCCGCAAACGCATTTTGCATCAGGATGGGTTGCACATTTGAGAGTAAGCCCGCTTTCAGGTAAATGCCACGTACCCGATTCATATCGGCCGGAAACTCCTCTTCAAGCGTTCGGAAAATGTTGCGGACCAATGAAATCTCGTGCATGTTGGATAGTGGTTACTGGTTAAAAAATAGTCAATTAATAAAGTCCTTCATCAACCACACTTTCAGCAATCCATTACCCAATAACGACTAACCGATAACCAATTCACCCAGGCGTTCTAGGTGTAAATCGGCGTCCCGAATCAGGGTTTCATCGGCTACCAACGACCGTATCTCGCCCGCTTTCTTCACCATGTCGTTGTAGAGCGCCCGCTGATTTTGCGGGTCCTCTTCCCCAACATACCAGCCCGCTTCGAGGTAGTTCAGAATGGTTAATGCGCGTTCGTACGGATAGGCATTGGCGGTGCGAACCTGTAGGGCATCGCGGTAGTAACCAATGGCCCGGGCATAATTGTCAGACTTTCTGGCCAGTGGGTACTTGGTCAGTGCGTTGGCATAGTGGTTGCAAACTGTAGCATACTCATACGGAAACTCTTCCCGGGTAAAATACGCCAACGCCTGTTGAAACGAACTCGACGAAACGGCTGCCCAGATACTTTTCTTCTTGACCTCGTCTGGTATTTCGGCGAAAATGACCCCGAGGTGGTGCTGAATCTCGGCGAAAATGGCCGGGGCACTTTGTTGCGTAAACACCTTCAGGGCTTGCTGATAAGCTTCCATAGCCGGGCGGTAAAACTGCGGATTGCCGTTTTGTGCCCACGTATAAAGTAATATGCCCTTGCGATACTGCGAATTAGCCAGTAGTTCAGGTACGTCCTCCTTGTCGAAAATGGTTACCGCGCGGCTGATATAACCCAGGGCTTCAGAAAAACTATTGGCGAAGTTGGCTACCTGCGCGGCATCGACCAGCAACAGACCCACCTGAATGGTGCGCTGTTGGGCTTCATAATACTGCAAGACCTGCCATAGCGCCGTTTTCGTTTTTTCCAGCAAACCGGCATCGTACGGAACAACCAACTGTTGAAGCCAAACGGCGTATTGAACAGCCAGCAATTCGTGGTTGGCCGTATCACTTAGTTCGGGCGCAATGACCTGTTCCAGTACCTGATTAGCCTCCGTGAGTTGCCCCGTATCGAGCAGCAGGGTCGCAAACTGTTTGGCCGTGTAGGCTCGACATTCGGCATCCGGCGCGCGTTTTATGGCCGATTGGTAAGCCTCCCCTACATCGTCGGCTGCACCGTTTTCGAGGTTACCGTAGTGCAGCGCCACCGCCCGATTGTGCCACCGCCGATAGGTGTCGAACGTACCTACGCCGTTGACGGGACGCACGGGTGCCACCAGCGATACGCCCGACTGCAAGCGGTTCGTCAGGTCGATCGTGTCGGCAAGCGGGCGGTCATGCCGGGCATAGGCATATGCTTTCTCCCAGTTTTCTAGCCGCATGAACACGAACGACAGCAGGTTATCAACTGAAAAGGGTAGTGGACGAGGGAGTAAAACCGGTGGTAACGTTTCACTCCAATCAAGCGGCAATTGAATAATTTCTTCGCAAACGAGAATGGCCTCCGCGTTGGACGTTGTACCAGTTAGTGGGCTAATCTGCACCAGTTCATCCAGCCGATATTCGGTTTGAATGGCCTTGGTCACAGCGGGTATATCGTCGGTTTGTATGGTCAGGTAGTACATAACGTGGGGTTAGAGCGTAATGCTCAGAATTCCGGTGGTTTTTAACTCGTAGGGTAAGTCACGGTCCGTATCATCAATGTCGTTGTCGATCAGCAGTTCGCGGATATTCACCGATTTATCACCCAACAGATTTCGATCTTTCAGGAGTAACCAACTGGTTTTGTGTAGCTTTTCGAAAAACCCTTTCGACTTGCCCGCTACCAGCAACGTTTGCCGGTCGGGGTAATACACCACACTTACCTGCAAATCGCTACCAAAAGCAACGCCAGCAACGGCTACCTCAACGAGTAAATAGCTATTCTTCAGGCGAATCATTTGGAGTTATTGGTAAAATAGTCAGGCTTGGGAGCATATATTCATCAAACAACCTACTAACCAGTAACTTACTAACTATTAACCAATAGCGAATCCCGCAGTAAGGCGACGACACGATCGCCGGCGGCTCTCACAGCGTCAGACAGGTTAACTTTCAGTTTCGTATCGTCGACGGCAATCAGGTAAACCTGTACATCATCGGGGTACTCCCTGAGCAAAATTTTGCGGGCATACGACAGGGCCTGATCCCATTTCAAACTGTGCAGAAACACCATCGGGTCGTCCTGAATAGCTGCTTCAACTTCATGAGCTGGTAGTTTGTAGAGCGTGCCGGGAGCTTCTCCCGTGTTGATCACCGCATCAACAATCAAAATCCGGTCGTGACCACGCAGTTGAAACAGCACTTCGAACGCCGACGTACCCATGTCAAACAAATTGACTTCGGGCTGCTCACCAAGCGATTTCCGAAGCTGATCGATTACGTAACAACCCACGCCGTCATCGCTGCGAACGGGGTTACCGAAACCCATAATAGCTGTCTTCATTTGGTTATTAGTTACTGGCTGGTGGTTACTGGTTATTCGTTACCGGATCAGCTTGTTACAGCCTACTAACCAATGACTCAATAACCAGCAACCACCAACCAATCTACAGTTTGAACTTCGCCATTTCTTTGCCTGATTTTCCGTCGTGGGCGTGGACGGTGCAGACCAGGCAGGAGTCGAACGAGCGGGCTACCATGCCTACTTCGACAGGGTCGTGCGGATCTTCGATTTCAGTGCCTTCGAGAGCGGCTTCGATCGGGCCGGGGTTACCCCGGTCGTCGTTCGGACCAACGTTCCAGGTCGTGGGGGCCATCACCTGGTAAATTTTAATAACACCGTCTTCGATCTCAATCCAGTGAGCCAATGCGCCACGGGCGGCTTCAGTAGCACCGAATCCTTTCCCATCACGTTCTTCGGGCTTGATGTAGAATTCACTGTTGAGGTCTACCTGACGAAGCCATTCATCAATTTGCGTATACAGTCGGGCAGCTTCGTGAACACGGGCCAGCGTCCGGGTAAACACATTCGCCCCTAATTTGTCGATCACATCGCCAAACAGCGGATCGTAGACCTGATGCGGTAACAGATCATTCGGGTTGGCGTTCATGAGCACGCGCGCCAGCGGACCAGCCTCAGCGGCCATATCCATGTAGCGGGGTGCTTTCGACCAACTGTATTTTTCATTGAAGTTAGAGTCCGCCAATGTGTTCGACTGTAAGGGCGTCGGCATGGGTTCATCCCAGGGGTGAGCCGCCGGTACATCCTCATACCAGGCATGGCCCACGTGCTCTTTGATGCTCAGGTGATCGAAAACATGGTATTTTTTACCATCGTAGAATCCACTTCGGCTAATCAGGGCTGCGTTTCGGCCTTCTACGGTCGGATTCTGGTAATGGTCTTTGTGCAGGTACGTTCCATAGGCGATAAACTTGCCAACGCCCTGGCCGAATTTATGCAGCCCAAACTCCAGACTGGCCCGGATAAACAAGCCGAGGTCGGAGTTCCGCTGCGAATCATTTTCTTCCACCCAGGCCATCAGATCATCCCAGGTTTTGATCTGCATATACCGCTCAATGGAACAGCCCAGCCAAAGTGATTCGAGCCAGTCTTTACGAAACTGGTTCATGATGGCGTGCGCACGAGTGATGTCTTTAAGAGTTGGCGCGCACATAACGCCCCCCGGCACCATGTAGCTCGAATGCGGCCACTGACCACCAAAAAGCGCGTATACTTCTACCGGGCGACCGCTAGCCGAAACACCCTGCTGAAACGAGGTACCTACATAGGCCGCAAAGCGTTTGACAACCTCATCGTAAAGCGGCTTATTAGCGAATTTTTTGTTCGCCATATCGGTAGCGAAAATGGCATAAAACCAGCGCGGAATGCTCTGAATGGTTTCAGTAGCCTGACCGATAGCCCGCAGCAACAGCGCATTGGGAGGCAGGGTTGTTTTCCAGGCCGTATCCAGGGCCGAGGAGGCGCAATAGAGGTGAGACCCTCCGCAAATGCCACAAATACGGGGTGTTACGATCAGACCCGCCTGCGGATCTTTGCCCTGCATAATTTTTTCGAAGCCCCGGAACATGGCCGCCTGCGTATGCGCCCGCGTCACGACTCCGTCTTCCATATAAACCTTCACGTCGAGGTCGCCCTCAACCCGCCCAACCGGCGATATATTTAATTCTTTCTGCGTTGCCATGTTTGGTTGTTAGTTACTGGTTACTGATTATTGGTTAATTCGTTACTGATGAGTGAGTTATCGACGCCTAACGCGTACTACTGACCAGTAACCAGTTAACCAAATAACCAACCCCTACTTTGAAGAAGAAAACTGGGGTTGATCAACACCGACAAGGCGCTCGCTACCGGAAACGACTTTTTCGAATCCCGCACGGAGATAGTAGCCTAGTTTCGACGTACCTACCGGCACTTCTTTGGGCAGGAAACCGAGGTAGTGCATGGTTTTAAAAATGCTGCCTTTCTCCAGGTCATGGTGCGGGAAACCCGGCTCCGTACAGCCCAGGCACGGATGGTTGGCGCGGGTCTTGCTCGAATGACGATTCCACAGAATCCGGTTGCAACTGGCGCGGGTCATGGGTCCGCGGCAACCTACCTCATAAAACAAACAACCACCCCGCTTACCGAAGCCGCCATCTACTTTCTGCGCAAAACTGACCACGTTGGTACAGCCCGTTTGCACAAAGTCGGTAAAGAACGTTTTGGGGCGATGGTATTCATCCAGCAACACATCGCCGATACGGCCGGTAGAGATGGCCACCAGAATTTGCGTAATCCAGTCGGGGTGGGCCGGGCAACCGGGAATATTGATAACAGGTAAACCGCCCTTCGATACATAATCAGGGCCAAGAAAACCGCCCTTGGCCTTCTTCAAAAACTGCAACCCAGTGGATTCGCTGGGGTTAGGTGCGACGGCTGGAATGCCACCCCAGGTAGCACAATCGCCGATAGCCACCACGTAACCAACCACGTTCGATAGCTCCCGAACCCAATCCTGCATGGGGCGGTCAGCAAAGTAATTCATGGTCCCGCTACCATGCGGCCCCTGAATGATACTGCCTTCGTACACGAGTATGTCGCATTGGATACGGCCGCTTAGAATATCATTGAGCAGGTCGGTTACCTGCTCGCCAATTTCAAGGCCAATAGACGGGTGCCAGAGGATGTTGACACCAAAATCGGTCACTAGTTCGACAACTGTGGGCTCCTCGGCGTTGAGAAACGACATGGTGTTGCCGCTGCACGCTCCTCCCTGAAGCCATAATACGTTAGCCATGTGAAACGGTGGTGTTAAGGTTCGGAATTTTTGAACTATAAGAAGTACAAATGTAATTATTATTTTTAATTAGAAAATTTTTTCTAATTCTTTTCGAGAGTTAGGCCTGGGTTGAAGGCATCAACGCAGAAATCACCAGGCTAGATCAGCCAAGTACCTGATTAATAACAGGAAAAGAGGAGGTTTTTAGGGAGGAAAAATTCCTCCGGCTACTAGGCTATCATGGGTAGGACCAGCGCCTCAAATTCAGCCGTACCTTCTTCAGTGAAGTAGGGGCGCAGCTGTTCCCAGATGGCTTGCTTGTAGCTTCGTTCGGTGGTCGTTTGACCTCGCATGCTCGCAAATGCAGGTGAAAAAACGAGCGTCATCCAGAGCGATTGCGCTAATTGATCGTATTGCCCCGGGCTACTCTCGGGCTGAAGCCTGTTGCGCTGAACGTGAAAATTGAGCCAGCTACGGAGTTGAATCAGCATCTTATTCACTGCCCGTTGCCATTGTAGCTGTTGTTCCATTTGTTCAGGAGTGGTCTTAAAGAATTCGGCCAGATAGAACTGGTAGTTCTGGAAGAACTGGTAATACAGGCTAAGTTGCTGATCGAAGGCCACTAATTCGGGTGCTTGCAGGTATTGGCGAAATATATGCGCAAACTCATCGAGAACCTGTTCATAAACCGACTCGATAATGGCATCTTTCGTCTTGAAATGATACGCTAAATTGCCTACGCTAATCCCTATCTCTTCGGCTATCTGCTGAAGGCGCACCGCATCGACCCCGTACTCATTGAAGAGTCGGACTGAGGCGTTCAGAATGCGTTCCTTCGTCGAGACAGGCATACGGAAATTAATTCAGACAGGCATTTAGCTGGTTAGCCGAAACCGTGAGTGTACCTCGCTGATCTTTAGCCGCCAGGCGACGCATAAAATGGGCTTGTTGTGCAGCTCGTTTAGGGCAGGAATGAGACGTAATTCGGCGTTTTATGAACTTGAGCGGATTGACCGTGTAAGCAAAAATCAGTTCTACCTCCCACTCACCCCGGTATAAACGAAGGTTTTCGATCACCGCCGTGTCAGACAGCCATAGATCATCGTAATACAGTCGAAAATCGGTCAGGTTTCCTTTCCGCTCCGTAAAGTGTTGGCTATTCAGACCCGCCAACATGTTGGCATAGGCTGTCTTATCCATCGTAAAAAGCGGCTTCATAACGCTTCGATTTGAGAAGGGTGATTCAGAATTAAACAGAACGAATGTATACTGTTTGGGTCGTTAAAGCCTCTCTTTCGCAAAAAAACTATCGTTTATAAGGTTAATACGACCCTGACAATCTTAATTATTTTCTCTAAATCGAGCACTGCCGACAATATCATCTTAACCGTTTACATTAAAAGTTCCACCAATTTGGTGGATTTACTATTTTTAACTCTCACGTAGTTACCTTTAGTTCTATAATTACAGCAAATACATACGTTCAAGTTTTTAGTATACTTTATACAGTTTTCTATCTGACTACCAAGAAATTCACTCCTTTTTCCTTTTAGTACGATCCAACCAGGTTGCTTGATCAATACGCGCCCATTTTCATTAATGGGCTGATGGTCAGTATTGGCTCAGGATTTGTAATTGCATCGGTCCCGCAGTCTCTGCCTTATTGAGTGCGTTGAAGCGGGCCGCGCTCAAACGCTGTTAGTTCACCCAGTCCACCCATAGTTAAGCCTCTTTATGCGTAAACCATTACTTGTCACTCTGCTGATTCTGCTCACTACTCACCTGTGGGCGCAAACCAATCCGGCACCGGTCCGGCTGTCCATCACCGCCGTTACACCAGCCGAAAACACCGGTCAGGATTATTCGCCCTGGCTTAATGATAACCTGAACAAACTAGTGCAAAGTGCCTGGTCGGGCAACGAGAAATGGACGCAGGTAACGCTGAAACTACAGCAGAAAAGCCTGGTCACCAGCCTGTCTCTGTACGACTACGACGGCTCGTTTGCCGACAAGCCAGCCCTGCTTTACGCCATGAATGGCCAGCAGCGCGTATTGATTGGCGCCTTTACGGGCGAAAGCTACAAGACCTGGGTGACGCTGACTCCCCCGCAACCGCTGGTGGCCGACGCCATCATGATCTATAAATATGGCAACAATATTCCGCAAAAGCTCAAGGCGTTTGGCCAACCCATCACCCCCAGCATTACGCTACCCCGGCCACTTGATCTGCTGAAACTGGTGTCGGCCAAAGACAAGCCCGTGACGGGTCAGAATTATTCGGCCTACCTCAACAACGACATGAATAACCTGGTGCCCACGCACTGGTCGCCCGATAATGCACAATGGACCGACGTGACAATTGCGTTCGAGAAAAAAAGCCTGCTCACGAAACTGGAAGCCTATGATTATGAGGATTCGTTCGAGGCAACACCCGCCGATATTTACGCTTACAACGGGAAAGAAAAAACCCTGATCGGTCGCTTTACGGGCGACGGGTACATGGTGTTCAAAACGTATACCATCAACGAACCCCTTGTGGCCGAAGGGCTTATCATTCATAAGTATAACAACGCCATTCCGGTTAAACTCAGGGCCTATGGCAAAGTATTGCCTCCCGATCCGCTCGATGCTATTCTGTATGCGCAGGAACGCGTGAAGGTCGTGGCAGTCACTACCGATTTGCCCACGCCACAACGGTACGACGCCTATCTGAACGACGACATGAACAGTCTGGTGCAGGACGAATGGCACCCGGACAATAGCCGCTGGATCGAGCTGAAACTGAAGCTCGAAAGCCTGGCCGAGATCAACAAACTGGAACTCTTCGACGGCTCCAATAGCTGGAACGACACCCCGGCGTCGATCTACGCGGTGAAGGGCACCACCCGCACCTTGCTGGGTACGTTCACCGGACCCGATTACATGACGTGGCAGCCATTACCCATTGCCCAACCCCTGGTGGCCGATGCCGTTGTAATTCGAAAATACGGCAATGCCCTGCCGCTCAAAGTGCGGGTATATGGTCACCTGGTCGATGAACCGGCGAGTACAACGCCCGTGGTATCGACCACCGCCGCCGCCGTTACGCTGGGCGACAAAATTCCGCTGACGGCCAGCCGATGGTATCAACTCAACAACACGACGAGCGGGCTCGATGGCCTGTTCGATGGCAACACGCAGGGCGAAATTCAGACAGGTTACGGCAAGATCCTGAGCAGCTACGACGCGTATTACCCGCTGCAACCCGGCGAGTCGATGTCGATCAAAGCCGTTAAGTTTTTCGATGGCAACGGCACCAACACCAACACCCCACTGCGCCTGTCGATTATCACCAATGACTGGCGGCGGGTGGAAATTGCCCAGTTTCAGGGCCTGGACTACGAAAGCTGGGTTGGCCCTTACCCGAATCGGCAACCCGCCGGCAACGCCAGGTTCCTGCTGGATAACATGGTAACCGATGCCCGCTATTTGGTCATCAACACGTCGGATTTCTGGCCGCGCGAAATCGAGTTGTACGGTTCCTACCAGGCTCCCACGCAAACCGCTGGTAATGGCCCGAAAAAAGCGCCGGTATTCAAAAACCTGACGGGCATCAACGGCTTTGAGTGGGATTTTTATCCGCCCGGCGTCTCCACCATCGACGAAGCGAAGATGAAGGCGTTGCAATCGTTCGGCGTCATCCGGCACTACATGGACTGGGAGAAACTGGAGCTGACCGAGGGCAATTACACCTTCAACCCAACCCACGCGGGCGGCTGGAATTATGACCTGATGTACGAACGCAGCAAAGCCGCTGGTATGGAGGTGATGGCCTGTTTGAAAGACATCTCACCCTATCTGAAACAAACGTACCCAGACAACCAGCGCGGCAACGACAACGTACCTGTGGCCTATGGCCGCGACTACGCCCAGCCAGCGTCGTACATCGAACAGGCCCGCGTGGCGTTTCAGTTTGCCGCCCGCTACGGCAAAAATACCCAGGTTGACCCTAGCCTTGTGAAAGTAAACACGGCTACCCGCTGGAACACCGACCCCGCCAATGTGGTGAAGATTGGGCTGGGCCTGATCAACTACATCGAGTGCGATAACGAACGCGACAAATGGTGGCGCGGGCGACTGGCCTACCAGACCGGCCGCGAATATGCCGCCCAGATGTCGGCGTTTTACGATGGTAACAAGAATACGATGGGGCCGGGAGCAGGTGTCAAAAATGCCGATCCGAGTATGGTCGTCGTCATGGGCGGGCTGTGTTCTGTTTACGCGGGCACCGACTACATCCGGGGCATGATCGACTGGTGCAAGGAATTCCGGGGCTACAAAGGCAACGGACAGGTGGACCTTTGCTGGGATGTGATCAACTACCACCTCTACCCCGACAACAACAATTCGTCGCAGGGTGGAAGCTCAACGCGGGGCGCGGCACCCGAACTGTCGATTGCGACGAAAGTGGCCCGTAACGTGCTGAAACTGGCCCACGAAGCCTGTTACGACATGCCGGTGTATGTATCGGAAACGGGCTATGACCTCAATCAGGGCAGCCCGCTCCACGCCATCGCCATTGGCAACCGGTCGGTTGAACAAACCCAGGCCGACTGGAACCTGCGGACGGCTCTGCTCTATGCCCGCGAAGGCGTTGAACGGGTCGATTTCTACCAGACCTACGACCTCAACATCGACTGTGCCACGCAGTTTTGCTCAATGGGCCTCATCAACCAGGATTTCAGCCGCAAGCTCACCGCCGATTATTTTTTCCAGACGAAAAAGCTCATCGGCGACTTCGTTTTCAAAGAAACCCTGAGCACTAACCCCAACGTCGACCGCTATGAACATAACGGCCAGTCTGTTTATGCGCTTTGGGTACCCGACGAAGTGGGGCGCACCAGCCAGTATACGCTGAACCTGGGTACGTCGTCGGCTAAAGTGTATCGGCCACAGGCAAAGCAGGATACGCTGGCGATGGAAACACGCCAAACAGCCGGTGGAAACCTGGCCCTGACGCTCACCGAAACGCCGCTGTTTGTGATGGCCGACGGATTCACCGGCGCAGCCCGCCGCGCCAATAGTGCCGAACCAACTGAGCAACAACTAACGATTCGGACGTACCCGAACCCCACCACCGATTACGTGACGGTGGAATGGACCAACGACTACCTCGGCGATGTGTCGATTCGGGTAGTGGATGCAAATCTGGGAACGACGCATAAGCAGGTAACCCTCCGAAAAGAAAGCCCGGCTATCTCGACTAAAATCGACCTCTCATCGCTGCCCTACGGCCTGCATCTGATCAATATTCAGCAGGGCAACGAGCGAATTGTGAAGAAGATTTTGAAAGTCTGGTAGTGACGTTTTACCAGACCGAAAAACACCGCTAACATTAAGAGAGTCCTGTCGGGGTGTTCATCGCCGGGGCAGGGCTCTTTTTTGATGCGCCTGCCGCAATTCGCGTCAACTGATGATGAGTCAGATGGTTTACTCCTGCTCCACGCCTACCGGTCGTTTTCGCATAAGTACAACGCCCACACCGATGAGCCATACCAGCCAGAGCGTACTCCCCAGAAACCCAGCCAGACCCCAGACAGGCAGACCGGGTAAAACGGTGGCCAGTAGTTCGGCCTGAGCCAGCAGGTAGATCGCCGATGAGCCGTAGCCCAACACCACCCATCCACGCTTCAGCACACCAGCCCGACCCAGCGTACCGGTGAGCACAACCGTCCAGATGATGGTAAACAATTGCCCCAGGTGCTCGCCCAGCACCACACCGCCATACTGGTGAATGGTGATAAAGGCGATCCGGCAGGCTTCGCGGGTAACTTGGTTGGTAGCCGCGACGAAGGTGCGGGCCAGCACCGGAACCACGAAGGTCCAGCGCAATAGACCGACCATCTGCACCACCAACCCAACGACCCCGATTGAGGTGGCCCAGCGCACATTCGGGGTATCAACGCCCGAGTTGGTTTCCAGCCATTGCCCAAGCCGACTATAGGCGGGAATCAGGGGCAGGCCAACCAGAGCAAAGGCCAGCCACGTCCAGATCAGGCTGGCCCCGCCCGCCTGAAAACGGGTGAGAATCAGGCCGGAATCCTGCCGGAGAATATCCGGGTAGTCAAAGGTGATAGTCAGGATCGTGTACGGAATAAAAAGCAGGACGGCGCCAGCGATAAGGAACCGCCCGGTAGCTGAGGCAGAGTTTGGTGACGTGCTCATGAGGATTACCTGTTTTGATGGGTTCACCTGAAAAAGAATGAATAGCTAATTCCCGGCGTTGGATTGATTTTCAAGTCCTTCCCTTCAGCCGCCAGCGCAATGGCACCTAATCGCAGGTTCAGCCCGCGCCATACCATCCACCGAAAACCGACCTCGGCGGAGGCCGCATTCTGCAATTCGTAGTCCAGATTCAGCCCCCGCAGGTACGACAGCGACGCGTAGAAAGACGAGGGATTTTCTCGCTGACCAACCGGCAGAAACCAGCCCGTCAGGCCCACTTTTACAAAGCGCGTAGTCACGTTAGGTGTCAGGTTGGTCAGATAATAACCACCATGAATCGACACGGCCCGGTGCCGGTATTCCAGCCCGATAGAAGGTGCCCGGAAGGCATTGATAATCACTTCATTTTTCGAAAAACGGCTCTGGGCGAACGTACCTGATCCCAGTAACACCAACGCCGCAACCAACAGCACGTTGACCCCGCCCATTTGGCGACTGTCCGATTTGACAGTTGGTACGTAGCGGCTTCTGAGTGCATCCAGCCGCCCGCGCCGGGCAGCCCGACGGGCCAACCAGCCAAACACCGGCTGAACAAGGCGGGCAACACCCACCATGTTCGAGTTGCTCAGTAGCATGAACAACGCCAGATCACCCAGCCGCTTAGGTGTGCCCGAAGGCGTAGCCTGACCGTCCCGCATGAGGCCGTAATAAATCTGCATGGCCTCTTCAAACGGCGCGTTGCCCGGCTCGATACGTACCTGAATATGACAAACAAGACTCGTTTGATTTTTGAACGAATGCGTCTGTCCGGGAGCCACTGTGGCCGATTCGCCCGTTCGTAACACCCGCGATTGACCAGCAACGCCGACGTGCAGTTCACCGGCGAGTACCGTAAACGTTTCGGCAAACTGGTCGTGAGCGTGTGCGGGCGTACCCACTCCGGGCGATACGCTCATCTCCAACACACTGATAGCTTCCCCATCTTTGGCCGATTGCAGCACATGAACGTACCCAGGCTGCGGCCCCGCCGACAGACGGGGTGCTCTGCGAACGAGCAACAACGTACCTGTCACCGCACAGAAAACCGCCGTCAGCCAGTGGGTCAATACGGCTGATGTGGTTACTTCGGGCCGGGACAAGACAATCCAGCCATCGGTTATGGGAATCAACGTACCCAGCAACAGACAGAAGGCGAGTGCCTTACGTTGGCCGGTCAGTGCCAGCAGCGTAATCAGCAAACCGGTGAACAGATCACGGATACCTTTGATCGAATGAAAAGCGAAGTCGCCCTGATTAGCAACCAGTATGCCGAATCCGCGTTCGGCGATTTCGGGAGCGAGGAGAAAGCGGCCTCCGATAAAAATCAGCCCCAAACCAGGCAACAGGCTCAGTAGGGTAAGTGGTGTTTGACGTGTCATGATGATGAATTGCTACGGTTACCGATGTTGATAACGGGAGCAAAATTCATCGCCCAAAATTTCGGATTAATGCACCTGAGTTAATAAACGCAACAGGCAGCTAATCAACTATTGCAAACCAGTAGCGAGCCGTAACCCAGGTGCCGTTTATCCGCCTTCCTGGGCCAATCGCCGCCGTATTCGACTGAGCGACTGTGGCTTAACGCCTACATACGACGCCAGGTAGTATTGCGGAATACGCTGTTGAATATCCCGAAAATGGGTCATGAAACTCAGATACCGATGTTCGGGCGTATTGGTATACAGGCCGGTAAGCTGCTTTATCGTTTGCAGAAAAACCTGCTCGATCACCAGCCGCCCAAACCGTTCCCCTTCCCGTACGTCCCGATAAAACCGTTGCAGATCGTCGTAGCTCATACACCGCAACACGGTTGGCTCAATCGCCTGGATCGCACAAGTCGCCGGCGATTGATCCAGGAAGCTCTCGTAACTGCTGGCAAAATCGTTTTCTTTCCCAAACGAATATGTTACCTCTTCGCCATCGTGGTTGACGGTGTAGCGCAGTAACCCTTCCTCAATAAAGGCAACGTATCGGCACACCTGCCCCTCCTGCAACCACTGATCACCGGGGCGGAGCGTTTGCGGCCGAAACAACTCGTCGACCAGCACCTGTTCGGATGCCGACAGCGCAATGATCTGGCCAATTTTTGTAACGAGAGGACTGGTGTTCATAATCTCTTGTCAACCAGGGTGTGAGGTTTGTTTTCCGGCGTAACACGGTCTCCACTAAGCCCGTTCCGCAGTAATTGTCCGTTCATAACGTACCTGACGAGGGGCAACGGCAAAAGCTGTTTATCGCGACAAATCGGGCTCTGTCTTGTTTAATAGTTATCTGTGCAAAATCTTGTTTGTTATGAATCAGCCAGCCATTCCTGTTCTCGATCCTCACTCGTTTGTCAGCCAGTTCGTGACCCAGGACGCCCACGAGCGAGCCCGGATACTGAATCCGGTAGATAGTACCAACTCGTCGGCGACCGGCTTTTTCTCGCTGATGCGTATTGAGGATTTCGCCCGGCACATTACGTTTCCAATTCCTGTAAGCCGGAGTTTTCACTACGATTTCATATTCCTGACGGGCGGGTCTATCGAACGTACCTACGGTCTTGACTCCTACGTAATTGGCCCGTCGATGTTCTCGGCTTACACAGCGGGCGATATTGTTTCCACCGATGCCTGTAGCCCCGACGCCACTGGTTATTACGGCCTGTTCAATGCCGACTACGTGTTGCATACCCTGAAAAATCCGCATGCGCTCAACGACCTGAGTTTTTTCCAGACCGACGCCAGCCCGGTGCTTTCCATCGATGCGGAGACGACGCAGGACTGGCAGGCGCAACTAGGCCGAATCGAACGGGCATTCCAGAGCCAGCGCCCTGACCAGCAGGCCTATATCGGTTCGCTGCTCTACGCTTTTTTGCTGGATGTTCAGCAGCAGTATGGTCAGCAGGCGCAAACCCGGCTTTTATCATCGGCCGCTCAGCTTACCGCCCGTTTCCGGCAGCTACTGACGCGCCACATACTTAGCAAACAGTCGGTTCGTGACTATGCCGATCTGCTGGCCGTTACGCCCAACCACCTGAACAAGTGCGTAAAAGAAACGACGGGCAAACCCGCCAGCACCCTCATTGCCGACATGCTGATGCTGGAAGCCAAAGTGCTGTTGGGCCAGCCAAACCTGACCATTTCGGAGGTGGCTTTCCGGCTCAGTTTCGACGATCTGTCGTACTTCGCGCGGTTTTTCAAAAAGCACAGCGGCCTCAATCCAACAGACTACCGGCAGCAGGCATAAATTGTGCGACTTTCCCCCCGATTCGTCTTACCCGCCCCCTGAACCACCCAAATACCTTTGTTCCGTCGCTTTCACATCCGGGCGACATCATGGGCATGAAAACGATTTCAGTAGACAAAGCAGATGAAGTGACGTCGGAAAAGGCGGAAACAAGGAGTGAAAAATGGAAAGTCCTTTCCCTGTTTTCAATCGGAACATTAATCGTCGGCATGCTGACCGCTTATGTCAGTTTTGCCGTATTCCCGCTAAACCGGACATACACTTTACCGGCCGTGTATCCGCCCCTCTGGGTGTTCTGGCTGGTGTGGCTTATCCTTTACCCGACTATGGGGCTGGCAGCAGGTCATATCTGGCTGAAACGGCGCGAGTTTGACGTCAGGGGCGCTATGACTTTTTATGCCTCTATTCTCCTGACCAACTTCATGTTTTTGCCCGTTGCCAACCTGTCCAATGGTAATCCGGCGGTTATGACTTGCATGGATATAAACGGTGTGTTGACGGCGGGTCTACTGAGCTGGCTGTTTTCGAGGCACTCGAAGCAGGCGTTTCACTGCCTGCTTCCCCTGCTTATCTGGATGCCCATTACGGCTATCTTTAAACTACTGCTGTGGCTAGCCAACCCAATAACCATTTGATTATCAACTACAAATCCATTACGACAGTGTCGCGCCTGTCGCCAACCGTTGGCCAGCTCCTTTATCGTGCGAAGGCAGATACACCAGCGGATGGTTGGCCGCCTGCTCGCGGATGGTCAGGTACGTCTGCCGCGACTGCTTCAGGCTGGCGTTGGCACCGGGCAGGTCGTTGGTCAGCAGTTGCTGCTGCATATACGACACAATGACGCCTTCTAGTTTTTGGCAGTTATCGGCGATGAGCCGGTCCTGTAGACGGTGGAAATCCCGGTAAGACAAGCCAGCAATAAGGGCAAACACCAAGCCAAAACCCATAAACCAGTAGCGCTGTGGGTACGTACCGGGCTTTAGTTTGGCAAACAGGCCGAAGCTCTAGAGCGTTACGAGCAGAAACATGCCAGTCAGGCCAAACCAAATCCAACCTTCGTAGGGCTCTGTCGATATAGCCTATATAGTGGCGGATTACATGGCTACCCGATAGCTATTTTTCAGGGTATAAGGCACTCAAAATCAACGATTAACGCCAAATACAAATAGACTATCCAAGCCGCTTGTTCGGGTACAGTATTGCGGTGGCTTTTTTGCGCCAGGCAATTCAACCAGCATGGGTCGCCGCGATTTACATCATGTATCAGGTCACCCATTACCTTCCGGTTGGTAATTGACCTGATACATGATGTAGTTGAATCCAGGTCAGTCTGATGCATTGAATCGAAGCCCGTACCTACCTTATCAACTAAAAAATCAACGCAACTTTACCCTGTGTCCGGCGTGATTCCATATCCTGCTGGGCGGTCCGAACGTCGGCAACAGGGTATGTCTGAACAGGTAATTTCAACTTTCCGGCCTGTAAAAGGCTGAATAATTCGCCCGCGTATTCACCAAACTTAGTTACGTCGGCGAAGAGTGTGTACCCACGAACAGACTGCCCCTGACCAATAAGTTGCTGCCCGGCCAGCATGGTTGGCTGGCCACTGGCCGCACCGTAGATAACGCCGGTTCCACCAGCACCGAGGGTTTGCAACGCCCCCACGCCCACAGCCCCGCCAACGGCATCGAAACTGGCCGAAACGCCCTGGCCGTCGGTAGCGTCACGTACCTGCTGCACCCAGTCGGCATCGGCGCGGTCGGCGTTCCGGTAGCTTACGGCAGCATCGGCACCAAAGGCCAGCGCCTGTGCTTTTTTGGCGTCGCTGCCTACGGCCGCAATCACCCGCTTACCCTGACTTTTAGCCAGTTGCACCAGCACTGATCCCACGCCGCCCGACGCCGCCAGCACCAGCACCGAGTCGTAGTTGCCCGTGCGCAACAGGCCCACTGCCGTCATGCCCTGCACAAGTAAGGCCGTGGCCTCGGCATCGCCCAGCTCGCTGGGCAATGGAATAGCCTGTGCAGCTTGCGCAATGGCATATTCGGCATAGCCTCCGTTGGGAATCATAGCCATTACTCGCTGGCCGGGTTGCAGATTAGTGACCCCATCGCCAAGCGCTTCAACCACTCCGGCCACTTCATAACCCGCCACGAACGGTAACGTTACCGGCACTGGGTACGTCCCCTTGCGCTGAAGCACATCGGCATAGTTGACACCCGCCGCAGCTACTTTTATCAACACCTCGCCCGCCTGTGGCTGTGGCGTGGGCAACTCAACAAACGTTAATACATCGGACTCGCCGTGCTCTGCAAACTGTACTGCTTTCATCGTAGTAATTAGTTTAATTGAAACTATTTTTGTTACATTAAAATACAAAAATTTCAGGAACAGCTACGGGTTGCCTCCTGCATACGGGCTAATGACGTGTTCAGGACCTCTGCTACCGAATAACGCCCTAAATCTTCTTTGAGCGCCGCCAGTGACTGGGCAAATATGGGATGCAACGTCTGCTGGATACTGTTGGCAATAGCACTACAACCCGGCTTATTATCCCGATGGGCCAGCGAAAAGAAATCGACCCGATCGCCCTCTACGGCCAGAAAAATATCGAGTAGCGACATGTCGTTGGCTGACCTTCCGAGTTGATACCCCCCCGTTTTACCCCGTGTCGACGTAACCAGCCCAGCCGCACGAAGCTCCTTTAAAATCCGCCTGACAATTACCGGATTGGTATTGATTACGCCCGCAATTTCTTCAGACGTGACCAACGTACCCACGCCCTCCACGTACCGCACGAAGGAGACAATATGGGTAACTGGCGCACCTGCGTTGCCGGGATAGGCCAGGTACGTCATAATGTGGATCGCCGTTAGGAAGTTGCCGCTCATTGACTGGTTGCTGATTGATACCAAAAGCTTATTGTAACAAAAATAGTTTCATTTAAACACGAACAACTCAAGCTTGCTTTCGTCTGGGCGTTGCTTTGAGGCACAATCGCTAATCGGGCACTTTTTTGGCTGATTAGCGGCTAACTGCGGGGAACTGATGATGACACGGCCGTTTTTGACTAGATTTCCAGAACAGAATCAACCTGATAAATCACCCGGTTAACAAACATCACGTCCATGAAAAGATTAATTACTTCACTCCTGCTCTGTATTTCCTTTCATTCGTACAGTCAGAATGCCGATTCGGTCGCCATTCGGAAGATTTATAACGAAGCCCTCTCAAACGGCAAATCGCACGAGTGGCTCCGGTACCTGACGCAACAGATTGGGCCGCGCCTGAGTGGCTCTGAAGGGGCACAAAAGGCCGTTGACTGGACAAAACAACTGATGGAGCAGCAAGGCTTCGACCGGGTATTTTTGCAGGAAGTGATGGTACCGCACTGGGTACGTGGCGCGAAGGAAGTGGCTTACATTCAGAACGGTAAGCAGAAAACAAACGTACCCATCGCCGCCCTGGGCGGATCGGTGGCAACGGCGGCCAAAGGCGTTGAAGCGCAGGTGATCGAGGTGACGAGCTTCCCTGAGTTGCGGGCACTGGGACCCGAAAAGGTAAAGGGTAAAATCGTGTTTTTCAACCGACCCATGGACCCCACCAAAACTATCACGTTCGATGCCTACGGCGGGGCGGTTGATCAGCGGGCAGGCGGTGCTACCGAAGCCGCCAAACTAGGGGCCGTGGGTGCCATCATCCGCTCGATGGGCCTGGCGCAGGACGACTATCCGCATACGGGCGGCACGCGCTACGGCACCGGTGTTCCACTCATTCCAACGGCGGCGATCAGCACCAACGGGGCCAATCTACTGAGCAAGTCACTGGCCGAAAACCCGAACCTGACGTTCTATTTCAAGCAAAACTGCGAGACCCTGCCCGACGCGAAATCATACAACGTGGTAGGCGAGCTGAAAGGCTCCGAAAAGCCCGACGAGATTATTGTGGTGGGTGGTCACCTGGATTCGTGGGACCTTGGGCAGGGCGCACACGACGATGGCACGGGCTGTATGCAGTCGATTGAAGTGCTTCGGATCATGAAAGTGCTGGGCATTAAGCCGAAGCGTACGATTCGTGCGGTGATGTTCATGAACGAAGAAAACGGCCTTCGCGGGGGCGTTAAGTACGCCGATCTGGCCAAGCAGAACAACGAGAAACACATTGCTGCCATTGAATCGGACGAAGGTGGCTTTACACCGCGTGGCTTTGGCATTGTGGGCACACCCCAGCAAAAAGAGAAGGTGATTCAGTGGAAACCGTTGCTGGCCCCCTACGGTCTGCATGATATTGGTCCCGGTGGCGGTGGTGCCGATATTGGCCCGCTGGTCAACATTGGCACGGTGCTGTTCGGCTTCAAACCTGATTCGCAACGCTACTTCGATTTTCACCACACCGCCGCCGACCGCTTCGAGATGGTCAACAAGCGCGAACTTGAACTGGGCGGCGCCTCAATGGCCGCGCTGGTTTATCTGCTGGACACGTATGGCTTATAATCTCGGTGTAATAGCCCTGCCCTTTAGGGGCGGTCCGCGTCTGGGTTGGGGGTTGCACCGAGAAAAACAAAAACTCCTTATGTTTGCATTGACTTGATAATTAGCCGATTACCCGACACATGGCAAACTCCTTACCCCACCCGGCAACCCTTATCCACGCAAAGCGACTGCATCAGGAAACCGGCTTTTTAAAAAGCCGGTTGATGTCGATGGATGCGTATCGGGGGTTTGTCATGCTGCTGATGGCCGGTGAGTTGCTGCACTTTTCGGAGCTACACGACGCCTTTCCGACAAGTGTATTCTGGGCGTTTCTGGCGTATCAGCAAAGCCATGTCGATTGGGCGGGCTGCTCGCTGCACGACCTGATCCAGCCCTCGTTTTCGTTTCTGGTGGGCGTGGCACTCCCCTACTCAATGGCCAGTCGAAGCATGCAAGGCGGTTCAATTCGGTCGCAGTTTGGGCATGCGCTTCGGCGGTCGTTGATCCTGGTTGTGCTGGGCATTTTCCTGCGCTCTATTCACAGTACGCAAACCAATTTCACTTTTGAAGACACGCTGACGCAGATTGGCCTCGGCTATCCGTTCCTTTTTTTGCTCGGAACTACCGCACCCCGCACGCAGTGGTTTGCGCTGGCTGGCATTCTGGTCGGCTACTGGCTCGCGTTTGTGTTGTATCCTGCTTCTGCGACCACGTTCAACAACTACGCGTCCGTGGGCGTACCGGCCACCTGGACCCATCACTATACAGGACTGGCTGCCCATTTCAACAAAAACAGCAACCTGGCCTGGGCCTTCGACACCTGGTTTCTGAACCTCTTTCCCCGCCCAACGCTCTTTTTATTCAACAGAGGCGGTTACGTTACCCTAAGTTTCATTCCTACCCTCGGCACCATGCTGCTGGGGTTGCAGGCCGGGCAGTGGCTCCGTGCTGAACAGCCAGACCGAGCAATCATTCGCCAGCTACTGATTGCCGGGGCCGGTAGCCTCGCTCTGGGATTAGTCCTTCACCTGACAGGCATCTGCCCAATCGTGAAACGCATCTGGACTCCAGCCTGGACGCTGTTTAGCGGCGGGTGCTGCTTCGCGTTCATGGCCTTTTTCTACGCCCTTATCGACGTCGCCAAACGCCGGAGCTGGGCCTTCTTTTTAACCGTCATTGGCCTGAATTCTATCGCGATTTATTGTCTGGTGGAATTAATCAGCCCCTTCATTACCAACTCGTTTTATATTCATCTGGGGCACGGTCCTTTTCTGGTATTTGGACCCGCTTTTGAGCCCCTGCTGGCTGGAGCGGCTACCCTTGGCACATTCTACCTCATCCTGCTCTGGATGTACCGCCGAAAACTCTTTATCCGAATCTGAGCGATCCATCAACACCAACGGATACGAAACAACGTACCTGGCCACCCATGACCGACGCCTTTCAGCCCTTCATTCGTTTACTGAAACAACTGGTGACCCTGACGCCAACGGACGAAACATTAATCCGAACGCTCTTTGAGCCGATCAGTTACGCAAAAAGTACGTTACTGGTTGAACCAGGGAAAGTGGCCAGCTACATTTACTTCATCAATGACGGGTTTGCGCGGGCCTACCATTATGAAGACGGAAACGAGATTACCAATCACCTCGGCGCACCAACCGGTTTCATCACCGCTTACCTCAGTTTTTCAACCAAAACGCCGTCAGACGAAGCCGTTGAAACACTCACGCCGGCGCAGCTACTCCGTATCACAAAAGACAACCTGGACCAACTTTATCGCCAGAGCCATAACCTGGCCCTGTTTGGCATCGTCATGGCCGATCAATACCTGGTGTTCAACAACCAGCGCAGCCGCGACCTGATCACGCTATCGGCCGAACAGCGGTATCAGAAACTCATGCAGGAAACCCCAGTCCTGCTCCAGCATATTCCGCTCCAGTACATTGCTTCGTATATCGGTGTGACGCCGGAATCGCTCAGCCGCATTCGTCGCAAACGCCCCGTCAACGGCTGATTTCCTACCATTTGTTAAGTAGCGCTGGCCGAGCAAGCCGGACCTTTGTGCTGTTCAAACCAACTTAAACAGCACAGACAATGGAATTGATACACGGAAAAACTGCCTTGATCACCGGCGCTTCATCGGGTATTGGCCGCGCGTTTGCCCTGGAAATTGCCAGCCAGGGAGGATCGCTCATTTTAACGGCCCGCTCTGAAGACAAACTTCAGGAGCTAGCCCGGCAAATTCGCCGACAATACAACGTCTCCGTCACGGTTATTCCGGCCGACCTGGCCAAACCGGGTGCGGCCAACGAACTGATGGATGCCGTTTATGCCGCTAAGCTGCAAGTAGACCTGCTGGTGAACAATGCGGGCGTGGGTAAATGGACGGATTTCCTGGATGAACCGCTGGGATCTTACGAAGCAATGATAACACTGAATATCACATCGCTGATGGCGTTAACGTACCTGGTGCTCCCCCAAATGCTCGCCAGCGGACAGGGCGGCATCATCAATGTGGCATCAACGGGGGCCTTCCAGCCTTGCCCTTATATTGCCACCTACTGCGCCACGAAGGCGTTTGTCCTGAGTTTTTCGGAAGCCTTGCATGGTGAATACCAGCATCGGGGCATCCGCATCACGGCCCTTTGCCCCGGCAACACCGACACGGGTTTCCAGGCCGAAGCCCAGGCCAATACAGACGGTATGCGCGCCGATTCGCCCGAAACCGTAGCCCGACAGGGACTTAAGGCGCTAACACAAAACCGCAGTTACACCATCGTGGGCACCGACAATTATGCCCAGGCATTACTACCACGCCTGTTGCCCCGCAAAACGGTGATCAACATCGTGGCATCCATGATGAGCAGGAAGATTAAAAAGGCAACGCTACAACCTGCCTGAGTAGGTATTCTTCTAAAACGGCAACGTACCCAGACGGTATGTATGACCGAACCATAAAGCTGGGTACGTTGCCGATAATAGAGATCGTTGGTTTATTAACTCGTTATTGTAAATCGGGTTCAGGCCCCCGGAAAGCGTCTTTTTTCGACACAGACGCCAGCTTTACCGGCCGTCCCTCACTTGCCGACTGGTAGATGGCTTCCATTATTTTATGATCCTGTAAGCCCTCTTCGCCGGGCGTAAATGGCTGTTTATTGGTTGTGATACAAGCCGAGAAATGGTCGATCTCGGTCGCAAACTGATTTTTCTGCTCAAGAATCGGCGTTTCTTTTCGTTCAACCATTCCGTCGGCATGAGCCGTTTCCATCTTCAGCCCTGTATACGAAAAGGCCGGGTCCAGGCCCATCCAGCCGCGTTCGGTAAGCACCCGATACCGCCGCGACTCATGCACGTTGTAGTGGGCAGCGCAGTTGGCAATGACGCCACTCGGAAACCGCATCTGCCACGACATCACCTCTTCCACCTCCCGAAACAGCGGATTTCCGGGCGTACTATACTGGTAGCCAAACACTTCGCTTGGCTCTTCGCCCAGGATAAACCGCGTGGTGTTCAGGCAGTACAGGCCAATATCAGGCAATGAACCGCCCCCGGCCAGCGCCTTGATATGCCGCCAGTGCTGCGGGTTAGCCGAACTCTGGCAGTTAAATGATTCCACAAACTTTGGGGCTCCATACTGTTTCGACCGCACCATATCGCGAATCATCCGGTTGTTGGGCTCATATTGAATCCGGTAGGCCACCATCAGTTTGCGCCCCGCCCGGTTACAGGCATCGATCATGGCCTGCGCCTGCTGCGACGAACTGGCCATTGGCTTTTCGCACAGGATATGCTTGCCCGCCTGCGCGCCGCGAATGGTGTACTCGGCATGCATGGAGTTGGGCAGAACGATGTAGATCGCCTGCACCTCCGGGTTATCTTTCAGCCGGTCATACTGTTCGTAGCTATAGCAACTGCTGGCTTTAATACCATACTGCTGCGCTACCTTTTGCAGCTTCTCCGGACTACCACTGACCAGCGCAACCGGCTTCGATTTTTTACACTGCGCAAATGCGGGTAGAATCTCTTCCAAGGTCAGGTGGCCCAGCCCAACCAGCGCGTAACCAACCCGTTGATCCATTGGCAACGGCGTGGGTGTGGGGGCCGATTTGCGGTCGACATCCGATTTCCAGGCTTCCAGTTCAATGGGTTTGTCGGCCTCTTTGGGCACTTTCGCGGGCGGCGAGTAGGGCGTCGACGACGGAATTTGCTGGCCCGTTGGCGAGCGATACACCGTGGCTGGATTGGCCGGGTAGCGCGTACCCGACTGGCTGGTTTTACACGAAGCGGCCAGCCCGCCAACAAGGCCCACGGCTAATCCTTTACCGGTCAGTCGTAAAAAATCGGTCCGGGACAGTCCGTCGGGTACGTCCGTATCAGGTTCTGTTTTAAATAATTGCAGCAGGTGATCGATCTGTTTCATAACGTCTGAGTTTGTCAGGAAACAACCGGCACTCCCTGCTTTGGTTACGAAAAGCGATTTACTGTTGCCATTTTCCGATCTGGTGTATGGATAGCCCGCCAGTTGGCCGTTACCGAACGGCCAACTGGCCACTGACCAGCGCACCATGTTGCCTGATGGTACAGTATATTCATCAAAAAAGCCTCCTTCACGGCACATGACGGTACGGTAAAGGAGGCAAAATCAGCGGTGTGGAAGAATAAATGACACGACAAAGGTGGCTCTTCTGGGCATCGGACCCTATACCGCGTTCGGGGTATTTTTCAGTGACTTCTTCCTGTCTACTTTTGATAAACTTCTTCCGTATGAATATACTCAACGGCCTATTAATCATGCTGTTGATTCTGCTACCACTGATGGGGCAAGGGCAAAACCTGTCTCAGCCTTTACCCGAGATCCAGATTAGTCGCCGGGCGAATGGCTCGTATCTGGACAGCCTGTCACAGGTGGCCAAGAAACGATATAGTGACCTGACCAGGCTTACACGAACGGCCCAGACAGATACACTCCGTTTTAAAGCGCTCTATTATTTAGGGCGTCTCTATAAAATCTGGTCGGGGCGCCGCGACAGCACACGTTACTTTAGCAACGAACTGGTGGCTCAGGCCCACCAAAGCAATAATCTATTTTATGAACTCAATGGTAAACTCTCGCTGGCTGAATACTACCGATCCAATGAATTGAATACGCCGCTGGCCCTTCGGTTAAACCTGGAGATACTTCCTCTTATTCCTGCCACTGTCGTTTATAAATACGTGCGCTTTCAAACGAATGTAAACCTTGGGAGCCTGTATACACTATCCCGAGACTATCCAAACGCACTTCGCCACCTGTCACGAGCACGGAACGCTATCATTCAGGATACCATCTACAGATCGCCGAAGGTCTATAGCCAGCTCATTGATCTGGAGCAGCATATTGGCGCTATCTATAATCAGCAAGACAACTTTGCAGAAAGTGAACGGCACTATCGGATAGCCGAAGCGATGTTAGCGTACAGTACCTCGCCCGTAGAACATGGGTACGTGTATGACGATCTGGCCGAATTGTACTGCAAGTTTCAGCGCTACGAACAAGCGTTGCCTTACGCCAAAAAAGCAGAGTCGATCTGGAATCGGCTAAAAGCAGCGGGCGAGTCGCAGGGCTGGGGTACGTTGGCTACCGTTTATGCGGGGCTTGGTCAGGATGAACTGGCGTATCAATATGCGCAGTATGTACTGCAACTACGAAAACCAACGAAATTCATACTGGAGCAGGCTTATAAGGCACTGTATCAGGTATTTGAGCGCAAGGGAGACTGGAAAAACAGTTCGCTCTTTTACAAAAAATACATCGTAGTGCGCGATACCATCGCCTACGACCAGCGTACGTTTGAATTAACGGCGATTCAGAAACAGGCCGAATTTGATAACATTGCCCTGGAAAACCGGCAGGCCCACGAGCTACAGGCCCAACGATTATTAACCCTTCAACAACAGGCCGAACTCAATCAGCTTCGGGCTACTGCACAGGCCGAGGCCCTAACCAAAAAAGCGCAGTTGAGCGAACAGCAGCGTCGGTTCGACCGGGAGCGGGCCAACGCCATGTTGAATCGTCAACAGACGGCCCAGGCACTGCAACGGCAGGCGTTTGAGCAACAAACGTTGCAGCAGGAAAACAAAGCGCAGCAAAACCTGATCTTCTACCTGGTTAGTTCGTTCCTATTCATCGTCGGCCTCCTGACGTTATTGCTTTACATGGCTCAATTACGAAAAAGGAAGGCTGAAGCCGACCTGCGTCTGGCATCTGAACGCCGGGAAGCCAATGCCCGCATCATTCAAACGCAGGAAACTGAACGGCAACGTATAGCCGCCGATCTCCACGATGACCTCGGCGGCACAATCGCCACGCTACGCCGACGGTTAGCCGATATCAGCCAGCATACGACCGACACCAATACGCAACGGGCTTTTGCCGATGCAGAGCCACTCATTCAGAAAAGCAGCGATGATCTGCGACGCATTTCTCATAACCTGATGCCACCTGAGTTTGTCCGCATTGGGCTACGGCATGCTTTGGAACAGTTGGTACGAAATCAACCCCTGCAGCCCACTCGCTTCACCTTTGTGGTATCGGGCGTAGAACAACGGCTACCGGTAGATATTGAATTGAACGCCTACCGCATTGTATCTGAACTGATTCAGAACATTAATAAACATGCTCACGCTGACCGGGCCGCCGTGCAGTTACTCTACCAAAATGATAAACTGACTATCACCGTTGACGATGATGGGCTGGGGAGCCGGACCATAGCAAATATGAATGAATCGGCTGGCATTGGCTTGAAAAATAGTAGTTTACGGGCCGAATATATCGGAGCAACGTTATGGCGTGACGCAAGTGAAGCAGGTACGCTCGTTGTGCTGGATATTCCTTATCCAACGCCCATGTATGCAGCCCGCACCAGCCTCCCAAATTCTCTTAATTGATGATCATCGCCTTTTCAACGATGGCCTGAAAAGCCTGCTTAACGGACAACCTGATTTGACCGTTTGTGGCCAGGTATTTCAGGCCTCGGATGCCCTCCCGGCTATTCAACGCACAAATCCACAGCTCATCCTGCTGGATGTGAACCTACAGGGAAGCAACGGTATCGACCTGGGCAAATCCATTATCAGCAATTTCCCGGCCGTTCGTGTGCTGATACTGACCATGTATAATCAGCCCAGATTACTGGATGAAGCACGCCGGGCAGGGCTACAGGGGTATCTGCTTAAAGACTCCACCACCAACGAACTGCTACGCGGAATCCGGCATGTATTGGGCGGAGGAACGGTATTCGACCCCAACATCATCGACACGGCCTCACCACCCGACGACCCGTTTGGCGATAATTTTGCCCGGCGGCTGAACCTGACATTCCGCGAAGTTGAGATCATTGCCCTTATCCGTGAGGGCCTTAATAATGACCAGATTGCCGTACGGATACATTTAAGTGTAGAGACGGTAAAAACGCATCGTAAGAATATTTACTTCAAGCTGGGTATTGGCAAAGCCACCGACCTGGTACGGTTCGCGATCGAACATGGCCTGTAATGGTTTCCAGGTGCGTTACAAGGTAAAAAAGCCGCTATCCAGATTGCATAGCGGCTTTTTTTACCTTATCAGTCACCAGGTACGTTACCTATCATTGTTTAAAACCGATCGTCGTCGTCCTCTTCCTCTTCTTCCCCGAAATGCTTGCTGGGGTCGAACATGGAGCCAACAAGGTCTTTGAATTGCAGGCCAGTATCCATTGCTTTCTTACCTACCAGCGAATATTCGGCGATGCCATGCAGGGCAAATTCCATCATGAATAGCCGTTCCTGTTTGCTCAGACGCGGGTGAAACTGATCGACCAGATCATCGAGACCGTCGATGGTACGAAGGCGGCTTTCATAATCCCGGTTCGACAGGTCGTTGAGCAGGTCCATGGTGTTACTCTCGCCAAACCAGTCGGTGATTTTTTTGTACGGATTACCGCGCTTGTCCTTCTTGGCTTTTTCCGGATTAGGGAAGTAATTCAGGAACTGGGTACGTATCGCTTTGCCAATCAGGTTCTGCGCCACAATAACGGGGCCTTCCACTTCACCTTCATACACCAGTTCGACCTTCCCGCAAATGGCAGGCACAACACCGTATACATCGGCGATGCGCACGTAGGTTTCTTTCTCGCTATTCAACAACGTACGCCGCTCGGCCGACGATAACAGATTTTCGTAGGCTGAGATCGTCATCCGCGCCGACACACCCGATTTTGCATCGACGTATTCGCTCTGGCGGGCTTCAATAGCTACCTGCTCGATCAGATCGGCTACCAGGTCGTTGGTTTTTACCAACCCTTTCTGCTCGGTTTTCACCACGGCCTCCTGCTGCGTAATCTTACGGCCCATTTCGATCGTTTTCGGGTAGTGCGTCACGATCTGGCTGTCGATCCGGTCTTTCAACGGCGTTACAATACTGCCCCGGTTGGTATAATCTTCCGGGTTGGCGGTAAACACAAACTGGATATCGAGCGGCAGACGCAGTTTGAAACCACGGATTTGAATGTCGCCTTCCTGCAAAATATTGAACAGCGACACCTGAATCCGGGCCTGTAGATCGGGCAATTCGTTGATGACGAAAATGCAGCGATGCGAACGTGGAATCAGGCCGAAATGAATCGTCCGTTCATCCGAATACGGCAGTTTCAGTGTGGCGGCTTTGATGGGGTCAACGTCGCCAATCAAGTCAGCTACCGACACATCGGGCGTTGCCAGTTTTTCGGTGTAGCGGTCGCCGCGGTGCATCCACGAGATTGGCGTTGCGTCGCCGTGCTGCGCGATCAGATCATGGGCAAAACGCGAGAGTGGTTTCAGCGGATCATCATTGAGTTCAGACCCATCAACCACCGGAATGTATTCGTCCAGCAGATTAACCATCAGGCGGGCAATCCGGGTTTTAGCTTGCCCCCGTAGCCCCAGCAAGTTGATGTGGTGCATGGACAGGATAGCCCGTTCAACGTCGGGGATAACCGTTTCTTCATAGCCCCAGATGCCTGGGAAAACCGATTCTTTAGCCCGAATTTTTTGAATTAAATTCTCGCGTAATTCCTGTTTAATAGACCGGGATTGGTAACCGGCGGCTTTCAATTCGCCAAGGGTTTTAATGGCAGTTAACTCCTTCGCTTTCAGGTTATAGTAACTCATTCGTTGGGAACGTTCGTTGGCAACACTCGTTGAAGAAAACAGATAAATGAACAGGTTGTAATATATAATGGACAATGGCTACTGATCCGTCGCAAAACCTGCCCTCATCCAGTACCCATTGTCCATCATACATTATAATTCAAACAGGCTTTTGCGGTAAATGGTTTAGCCACCCGCCGGTTAACAACCAGCGGGTGGCTTCCTGATTTGCCCCTATGTTTTCTCGAAATAAGTCAATAAAAAAGCATATATCGGGCTTATTACCTCAAAAAAATAGCATTTGAGTAAGGCGGCTGTAATCTTAACCGTAGTTTTACGTTTTAAAAGTCAAATTGGCCCAGGTACGTAGCATGATAAAATACTGTTGGCTTGCGTTCTTGCTGATCGGGTGGATCACCAGCCCGTTTTGCCAGGCGCAGGACCCAAAATCATTTCAGATTCTTCTTCCACAACAAGCCGACTGGAACGCAGTGGCCGAGGGGCAGTCTATCCGCTTCACGCTAAAAACAAGCGGCAGCCTGGCTGATTCTGTCACCTACAGTATTGCCCAGGGTATGCTCGAGGGAATGGCCTTCGATTCACTGGGCCACTTCAGTTGGACACCCGGCTACGATCTGGCCGACCGCCTGAAAACAACCCGGACCGTTCCCGTCATTTTTGAAGTCCGCAACCGCCGGGGCGAATCGGCTACTCAGTTGGTCGACCTTCGCGTGCAGCACGTGAACCGGCCACCAGTTGTTGAAGAATTACCCCCGTTTTATGTTCGTTTTCAGACCCAGAACGTCTATAAATTTGATCCCAAGCAGGTCTTCGATGCCGACGGTGACCCCATCGCCTTTATCGCCATTCCCGACCAGATGCCCGAAGGCAGCAAGCTCAGCGCCCAGGGCGAACTAACCTGGACATTGTCTAAAAACCAGTTCAACCAGCTTAGGGCCAAGCCTATTTACATCGAATTCTGGGTGGAAGATCAGCCCGCGAAAACCCGCACCAAAGGCCGACTGAAGATCGACGTAACGCAGATGGATTTACCGCCGGTGATTTCGGTGGTACCCAAAGAGAAATCATATCGGGTACGTGAAAACGCCACGATCAACCTCAAGTTTTACCTGGCCGACCCCAACGGCGACGATGACATTCATACCTTTGATTTTCTGAGTACCGACCAACGCATACCAAAATCGGCGCTGGTAAAGAATACCAACAACCAGTACGAGTTTATCTGGATGCCCGGCTACGAGTTTGTTCGTGACCCGAATGATACACTACGGCTTAACCTGACTTTTTTTGTGCTCGACAAGGCGCAAAACCGCGATGAGCAAACCATCGCTGTCACGGTGTTGAATACAGTCAATGAGGAAGCTAAAGACCGATATACATACGCGCTGTATAACCAGGCGCTGGTACAAGCCTGGAACCTGGTGACTCAACTGGATGAAAAAGAAGTAGAGTTGAAACACGACTATCGGCGGGCTAAAGGTGGTAAGCGGAACCGGTCGGTGGCCAATGCCTCGCTTGGAGCTGTCACAGGCGTTGCGCCAGCCGTAACCAATGCTCAGTCGAGCCAGACAGCCCAGAGTAACCAACGCCTGATTTCGGCAATTGGTGGAACGGCGGTGTTGACGATGGGTACGTTGGAAGCCACTGAGGTGATTGGTAAATCGATGAAAGACCTGCTTGACCGATACAATTACGTGTTAGGCAAGAAAAGCGAACTCCAGAACAAAGGCGACGTTTTTGCCCGCGAGTTCGCGCTGAAATCGGCCCGCCGCTCGCCCGAATTCATTAAGCGGCTCGACGAGTTCCGCAACGCGATGAGTTTAAGTGGGCTGGTGGCGCTTGAACTGGATGCAAATTGGCAAAACAAAAAAGAAGCAACGGATAAAGCCATAAAGCGCACATTTAAGGACTTTACGCCCTTAGATGAGGCACAATAGACGGAAATAGGTATAGATGATGATCGACTGGTAGCCCCGCATTGGTGACCAGTCGATCATTTTTTTGTCTCAACAGGAGAATACTTACCCAACCGTCTAACTAGATTTATCCTGAATGAAGCCATTCATCCGTGTTGTACTGGCACTCTATTTTGTCGGCGCACAACAGGTAGTCAGTTTGGCTAAAGAGGGCAATCGGGTTACCGTTCCCGCCAGCGATCGGACTTGTTCTTTGTTGACCTACATACCAGCTATTTATCCTGCGTTTCCAGGTACGTTACCGCCTGTTCATTTTTGCGGTGAGGTAGTGCCCATGCATGAAGAGATTGTGGCGCGGCGGTTGATTTCAGCCCTGTCGCATAGTTCGGTGCAGGCATCTGCCATTGTTCGAATGCGTCAACGGGCGGCGGCTTTCTTCCCGATCATTGAACCCGTATTACAGAAATACCACATTCCGCTTGACTTTAAGTACCTCCCCCTCGTAGAAAGTGCATTGGTGGGTACGGCCGTTTCGCCTAAGGGCGCGGTTGGCTACTGGCAATTGATGCCTGCTACGGCGCGGGAACTGGGTTTATCGGTAGAAACGTACCGCGACGAACGCCTGAACCTCATGCGCTCGACCGAAGCCGCCTGTCGATATCTCCGCTTTTTGCACAGTCGATTGGGGTCGTGGACCCTAGCGGCTGCGGCCTACAACATTGGCATTGGCAACCTGCTGGGAAATATTCGGAAGCAGCAGAAGCGGGATTATTACTACCTGCGCCTGAACGCCGAAACGGGCAAATACCTTTACCGGATTCTGGCTTTTAAAGAGCTGTTCAACAATACATCTCACTATCGCGAACTGCTGTCGGAGCGGATGCTCGCTAGTTTGAACAAACCGGTTGACTCTGAGTCTGCGACCCAATCGGAAGAGGTGCTGTTTGATGAGAGCGTGATCGTGAATATGGAGCATCAGGCGGTCAATACGCCCATGCCCGTGGTAGCGATTGCCCCTACCGACGATCGCACTGAAGACCTGCCTTTGCCAAATGCGGCTGATGTATTTCAGGGTGGCATTAAAGCCAGGTTGACCGAAGCCGGTGAGTTGCGGCGTGGTGGCGTCTGGGTATTTGACTTAACTCGAAATAGTGTAGCCGAAGATGTGACTGTAAGCGAGGGAGACCGTCTCTATGCCGTGGTTGAAGATATCGACACCAAAACAGGAAAGATCTTCTTCCGCGCCGACAAGCTTTACACGTCTGGTAGCCAACAAACAATGACCTTACCTCTTGCCGCTGTCGATGCCTCGACTGGCCGGATCGGTATCAAACTACCAGACGTTGCCCAAATGAAAGCGGGCTGGATTCTGACCTGGAAAGTTTTATAAAATCTTACCACAGCCCAGTGAAGGCCCGCTCGGATGATTCATTCATCGGGAGCGGGCCTTTCTGTTTATACGCATCGCAATTAAACCGTTGGGTGGTTAGGCAGTCAAAAAAGAACTTATAGCCACCTGCGTTAGTTTCTAACACAGCACCAACTGAATTGCCTTGAAACAAGAAAGCCGGTTTAGCAAATACTTCATAGTAAGTTGCTTAGCATTTAGTCTCATTGCACATTTCTCCGTTGCTCAGAAAAAAGCGGCGCTGAAAAAAGGGCAGAACCAGGTACGTTCAACGAGGCAACTACCTGCCCCTCAGCCTGCTCAACGGACTAATTTTGCGGGAGAACTCGTTCCTATCGAACAGGGAACGGTAGCTGCCAAGCTGGCGATTGCGCTGATGAGCACGTCGGGTTATGCCAAACGGGTGCAGGCACTACAGCAACGATCAGCACCTTATTTCGCCGTGATCGAGCCGATTCTGGCGAAACACCACATTCCAAATGATTTCAAGTATATGCCGCTGATCGAGAGCAACTGGAAGGCAGATGCGGTATCGTCGGCGGGGGCGGTGGGCTACTGGCAGTTTATGGATGAAACGGCCAAAGACATGAACCTGCGCATTGATCCCGACCATGACGACCGGATGGATCTGGTGAAATCGACGGAGGCGGCCTGTCGGTACCTGAGTGCGCTACACAAACGGCTGGGTTCATGGACATTAGCCGCTGCCGCTTATAATGGCGGTATGGGTATGATCGAGAAAAAGATCGTTCGGCAAGCCACCCGGAGTTATTATGAAATGGCCATGAACGAAGAAACAGGCTATTACCTCTACCGGATGCTGGCCATGAAAGAGATCATGCAGAATCCGGGGCGCTATGCCGGTATGAACGCGGGTATGCTGGCTTATGCCGACGACCCGTACGAACGTGAATTACAACAGGCACGGCGCATGGGCTGGATCGTTGACGAAGACCCCGAAGTGAAGGGAGTACCTATCGAAGCGTATGATCCCGCTCCCGGTAGCGAAGCCGCCGTTATGGATAGCATACTGACCAATCTGCTGGCTAAGCAGCCCAAAACACCGGCTATTTTTACGGGAGAAGTGGAAGCCAGGCTCCAGAAAGCGGGTAAAGCCCAATTGGGCCAGAGTTGGGCGTTTACCATCACGCACGACGCCCAGGTGGGTGAAATAGACCTGAAAGAGGGCGACCTGTTATACGCCGTGGTTGATGACGTTGATAACCAGGGCCATATCTTTCTGCGGGCCACGAAAGTATTGTCGGCTCAAACGAAAGAGACCACGCCCATAACAATTTCGGCCATGAACCCGGCCACCGGCTTGCTTGGGTTACCACTGCCTAAAAAGCTGCCGGTCGGCTGGCTGGTGCAGTGGAAAACAGAGTTTTAAAGCGGCGTTATTTCAGTCAATACGCATTCTCAGGTACGTTCCTGTGGCTGTTTATAAACGAAAGTCGGTGCTTATCAGTTGTTTGTTGACCAACGTACCTGCGAGGCGGGTAGTTAAACCCAACAAACTATGAAAGCGATCTGGAACGGTCAGACGATTGCCGAGAGTGACAACACAGTCGTTGTTGAGAACAATCATTATTTCCCTATCGAATCAGTAAAAGCGGAGTACCTGACGGATAGTCAGACGCACACGACCTGCCCCTGGAAAGGGCTGGCCTCATATTATTCGCTGACAGTAGACGGCAAAACGAACGCCGACGCAGCCTGGTACTACCCCGAACCAAAGTCGGCAGCCAGCCAGATCAAAGATCACGTTGCTTTCTGGAAAGGCGTAACTGTGGTTGCCTGATCGGGAACGTACCTGGGATATCATAAAAAAGGGGGCCTGACAAATTCAGGCCCCCTTTTTTATGATATCAACGTATCCACAAGCCTACAACTGTGGCTGCTGTGCTATCGTTGATTCGTCTACGTGAACATGTTTCTTGTTCCGCATGAAGAAGTACAAGCCAGCAAAGGCTACGATCAGAATGATCGGGAAAGTCGTCATTTTGACTAAGGTTGCCTGTCCTGCGGCTAATTCCATTGCATCGCCAGTTTTCCCGGCAGCCGTTTGTACAACGCGCTCTGCATCGATCCAACGACCAATGATTGGCTGGAAGATAGACGTTGAGAACATCCCTACACCACCAACGATCGACATGCCAAGGGCACCACTCAACGGAATACGTTCAGCGACAAATCCAATCATCGTTGGCCAGAAATAGCAGACGCCAATGGCAAAGAACACGGCAGCTACGTAGGCCATTGCGCCCGTCTGCGTGCTAAACAGGTAGATACCAATAGTAGCGAAAATTGAGCCGCCCAGCAACACGCCCGTTTGGTCGAGGCGGTGAATGATTGGCCCACCGAAGTAGCGGCCCACAGCCATAAGACCGGTTACCAACGCCAGAATCAACATCGGACTTGCGCCACTCTTGCTCATGATTAAGCCAACCCATTGCTGCGGACCAAATTCTGAAATAGCCGTTAACGCCATGCAGCAGAAGATGAACAGATAGAGGGGAGTAAGCATTGCTGCAAAGTTTTTGCTGATCGATGTTACGCCTTCTACACGCGGCTTCGGAAAAGCCTGCCCGAAAAACAGGAATGCATAGACCAGCGTTGGTACCATAATGGCCCAGATCTGCGTTTGCCACGACAAACCACCATCCGTCATGAATTTAGACAGAAGGCTACCCACTACAATGCCGCCTGGAAACCACATGTGAAAGCGGTTCAGTTTTTTGTTCATTTCCGACCCAGAATACATATCGGCGATCAACGGGTTACAGGCGGCTTCTGTACAGCCATTACCAATACCAATGAACAGTGTCGATATAAGCAAACCTGTGTATCCGCCTGAATAAATGGTGAGCAGAATTCCTAATGTGTGGGATACAAAGGCTACCGTCATAATGATCCTTGGCCCAACCGTATGGTACACCAACCCGCCAACAATCATGGCTATCGGAAAGCCAAGAAACCACATTGAGTTGATAAAGCCCAGTTGTTCGGCACTCAGGCTAAACTCAGTCCCTAACTGGGGCAGAATGCCCGCCCGAATACTGAACGAGAAGGCAGTGGTGATGAGTGCAAAGCAACTGGCCAGGAAAAGCCGCGAGCTATTAACAGTTGTGTTCATAGAGAGACAATGAAAATGAGTTGATCAAACAAGTAGATTAGGTTTTTTGATAAAGGGATTAATTAACACGAATTACCCGATTGGGCTATGTAGCAGATGCAAAATTTCCTAAAAAAAAGGAAATCCGCTAATTTTCCAGCCAACAAGTAGATGATTGTCTATTCGGCTATTTACTAATCAGCAAGTAGCTGCAAAACGCCTTCTTTCGCATTTTATGACGCCTCAAGCCTCAACAAACCTGTCTCCTACTGTTAGTCAGACCACTACGCATCGAAAATTACGGATGGGTATGGTCGGCGGCAGCCTGGATGCCTTCATCGGCGCCGTTCATCGACGCGCTGCTGCCATGGACAATGAAATTGAACTGGTCTGCGGAGCCTTCAGTTCAAACGCCGAAAAGTCGAAACAAACGGGTCATGCACTATACCTACCCGAGAACCGAGTTTACGCCAATTTCGAAGAAATGATTTTACGGGAAAAAGATCTTCCCGAAGGTGAACGGATGGATTTTGTGACCATCGTTACGCCCAATCACATGCACTTTGCCCCGGCTAAAATGGCGCTCGAAAATGGCTTCCATGTCGTTTGTGATAAGCCCGTAACGCTGAATATGGCTGAAGCGCGTGAGCTGAAGCGCATCATCGACGAAACGGGGCTGCTCTTCTGCCTGACACACAACTACACGGGCTACCCAATGGTGAAACAGGCGCGGGCAATGGTGAAGGCTGGGAAATTGGGCCAGATCCGCAAAGTCATGGTCGAATACCCACAAGGCTGGCTCGCCCAGTTGGTGGAGGCTACCGGTCAGAAACAGGCTGGCTGGCGCACCGATCCAGCCCGCTCCGGCGCGGCAGGCGGCGTTGGCGACATTGGCACTCACGCCGAAAACTTGGCCGAGTACATCACCGGCCTGAAAATCACCGAACTCTGCGCCGACCTCACCATCTTCGTTGAGGGTCGTCTGCTCGACGATGACGCCAATATGCTGCTTCGCTTCGAGAACGGGGCTAAGGGAACGCTTGTCAACAGTCAGATTGCCAATGGCGAAGAGAACCCGTTCTCAATTCGGGTGTATGGCGAACTGGGCGGTTTAGAATGGCGGCAGATGGAGCCTAACACGCTGATTTACAAAACGAATGAAGAAGGCGCACGCCTGCTGCGCACCGGCGTAGGTGATCTATCACCTGAAGCACAGGCAAACACCCGATTACCGGCGGGGCACCCAGAAGCTTTTCTGGAAGCATTTGCTAATGTCTATTATAACTTCGCGCTGACATTACGCGCCCGTATGAACGGTCAGCAGCCCGACCCCATCCGGCTCGATTTCCCCGGAATAGAGGAAGGGTTGCGCGGTATGGCCTTTATCGATACAGTTCTTGCCTCTGATAAGTCGTCGGAGAAGTGGACGAAGTTCATTTCGTAGAGCCGCAATATCTTGCGGCTCTATACAACCCAATAACTACCAAATATACCTTTTATGCAAAAAATTCAAGTCGGTGTGGTTGGCACCGGATTTATCGGTCCTGCCCATATCGAAGCCCTCCGTCGGCTCCCCAACGTTGAGGTAGTTGCTCTTTGCGAAGTCACACAGGAACTTGCTGAAACAAAAGCAGCGCAGTTGGGTATTCCCCGCGCCTACACATTCGATGAACTGCTGAAGCAGGATGACATTCAGAGCATTCATATCTGTACGCCCAATTTTCTGCACTACAGCCAGTCGAAAGCAGCGTTGCTGGCGGGTAAACACGTCATCTGTGAGAAGCCGCTGGCAAAAGACCTGGCCGAAGCAGAAGAACTGGTACAACTGGCCAAAGAATCCGGCTTGGTCAATGCCGTTCACTTCAACCTGCGTTATTACCCGCTGGTGCGCCAGATGAAGGTTATGCGCGAAAAAGGCGAACTGGGCGATGTCTACAGCATCATCGGCTCTTATTTACAAGACTGGCTATTCTACGAAACCGACTACAACTGGCGGCTCGAACCAGACAAATCTGGCGATTCGCGGGCCATTGCCGATATTGGCTCACACCTGATGGACATCATCGAGTACATCACTGGTTTGAAAACAACCGCTGTGCTGGCTGATTTCAATACAATTCATAAGACGCGCAAAAAGCCGTTAAAGCCCGTTGAAACCTATTCGGGGAAAATCCTTCAGCCTGATGATTATGCCGACGTACCCATCAATACGGAAGATCACGCCAATGTCCTACTTCGGTTCGATAATGGCAATCGTGGTGTGGTAACCGTGTCTCAGGTATCGGCGGGCCGCAAAAACCAGTTGAAACTGGAGATTTCGGGAGCTAAAAAAACGTTCGCGTTCGACTCCGAGTCGCCGAATCAGCTCTGGTTAGGCAACCGCGATGGCTATAACCAAACCATGACGGATGACCCATCTATCGTTCATGCCGAAGTACGGTCGGTAATCGGTTTTCCCGGTGGTCACAACGAAGGTTTCCCTGACACATCGAAGCAGATGTTCAAGGAAGTATACGCGGCCATCGAAGCCGGTAAACAACCTGACAACCCAACGTACCCAACGTTCGCCGACGGCTACCGCGAACTGCTGATCTGTGAGAAAATCCTGGAAAGCAACAAGAAGCAGGCTTGGGTAGAATTATAAGCTTAATTAAGAGTGAAAGAACGAAAGAGTGAAAGAGTGACTATTGCGCTATGGACTTCGCTGAGGAAAGTTTAGAATGGGATGGCAGTTTTGTCGGTGAACCACCTGCAGATTATACAACCTTCACGAAAGGTCAGTTTTTAGACGATATGGCACGACGCCTCAACATTTTAATCGTCAACTCGTTCGTTCTTCTTCCTCAGCCGCAGCAAACTTTCGAGCTGTTAGACGCAGCAGAAGTGCTAAAGAGTATTTTGCCAAACTTAGCTTGGTTATTGAAGAGTTGGATGAATCTCTTTTCTGGCTCGAGACACTTGTATTGGTTGAACTCGTCTCCGAAAGTCGATTGGCTGACTTAAAAGACGAAGGGTATCAACTCCTCAAAATTCTATCTAAATCACGAAAAACAGCGAGCGACTGAATTTAAAGAGTGAAAGAATGAAAGAGTAGCTGCAAACTGCTAAACTCCGGTTTTGCACCTAAGCGAAGCCCTTTCACTCTTTCACTCTCTCACCCTTTCGTTCTTTATAACACTATGAAATCACTTAAAGGCCCTGCCGTTTTTCTGGCGCAGTTTATGGGCGATGAAGCGCCCTTTAACTCGCTGGATACAATTGCCAAATACATGGCCGATCTAGGCTATAAAGGGATTCAACTTCCCACCTGGGACTCACGGGTAATTGATCTCCAGAAAGCGGCTGACAGCAAAGAGTATTGCGACGAACTGAAAGCGAAGCTGGCCGATATTGGCGTTGAAATCACCGAACTCTCAACGCATTTGCAGAGCCAATTGGTAGCTGTTCACCCCGCTTATGCACCAATGTTCGATGGGTTCGGTCCTGCTGAATTAGCAGGCAAACCGGTTGAACAACAAGCCTGGGCTGTGAACCAGATGATGCTGGCCGCCAAGGCCAGTCAAAACTTGGCCTTAACCTCACACGTTTGCTTCACGGGTGCCCTCTTGTGGCCATTCATGTACCCCTGGCCGCAACGTCCGGCGGGATTGGTTGAAACAGGGTTTGCCGAATTAGGCAAGAGGTGGAAACCAATCCTCGATGCCTTCGACGAAGCAGGTGTCAACGTAGGGTTTGAACTGCACCCTGGCGAAGACGTCCATGATGGTATTACGTTTGAGATGTTTCTTAAAGCCGTAGATAATCACCCTCGTGCCGGTATCAACTACGACCCGAGTCACTTTGTGCTCCAATGCCTGGACTACCTGGATTTCATCGACATCTACCATGACCGTATCTATGCGTTTCATGTAAAAGATGCCGAGTTTAATCCAACAGGCCGTCAGGGTGTATACGGTGGTTTCCAGGGATGGGTAGAACGCGCTGGACGATTCCGTTCATTAGGCGATGGCCAGGTCGATTTTGCAGCCATCTTCAGTAAACTTGCGCAATACAATTACAACGGTTGGGCGGTATTGGAATGGGAATGCGCCATCAAACATCCTGAACAGGGAGCTGCCGAAGGGGCACCATTTATCCAGGATCACATGATCCGCGTAACCGAGCGTGCTTTCGACGACTTCGCAGGCGCTGGTTCAGATGAGGCGTTTAATAAGCGTGTACTGGGTTTGTAAGATCAATCAATAGACACAAAAAAGGGTTACCGGGAGCTTCCGGTGACCCTTTTTTGTGATCTGTGTAGGTACGTTGCTTCGCGCTGGAGTGGGTAGCAACAAAAAGTCCCGCCTCTTTCGAAGCGGGACTCTATTGTCTAGGGGTGGCGACCGCCTACTCTCCCGGTCGTGACACCAGTACCATCGGC
>NZ_CAXUEC010000010.1:0-317538 GCF_964250085.1 uncultured Fibrella sp.
TGGGCGACTATGTCTTTGAAGACAAGAATGCCAACGGCATCCAGGATGCGGGCGATGTGCCGATCCAAGGGGTGTTAGTGACCTTGTACTCAAACGGGTCCGTCGTCAACACGACCATTACGGATGCCAACGGTTTATATGGATTCACGGGCTTGACGCCAAATATGCCGTATGTAGTGGGCTTCGGTCAACCATCTGGGTACGTACCCACGGCGGCTAACGCAGGTCTGAACGATATGATCGATTCGGATGCAGGCGTGGGTGGTCTGACGGGAGTGTATAGCCTGACAGCCAACGAGTTCAACCCAACGGTGGACGCTGGTTTCTTCCGGCCTGCTTCCCTGGGTGACTACGTCTTCGAAGACGTTAACCAGGATGGCATCCAGAATACGGGCGACACGCCGATTCCAGGAGTGATCGTGACGCTCTACCAGAACGGTAGTGCCGTGGCCACGACGACCACCAATGGGTCAGGTCTGTACTCGTTCACGGGTCTGACGCCAGGTTCGAGCAACAGCTATAGTGTTGGCTTCACGGCTCCGGCTGGCTACGCACCAACAACGCCTCTGGCTGGAACCAGCACAGCGAATGATAGTGACATCAACCCACTTACGGGCCGTAGCCAGAGCATTACGCTGGCTAGCGGTGAAAGTAACCCAACGGTTGATGGTGGCTTCGTCCGCGGTCTGGGCGCCATCGGTGATTACGTGTGGTTCGATTACAACAGCGACGGTCAGCAAGGATCGACTGTTTTGGAACCTGGTGTAGCGGGTGTCACAGTACAGCTCTTCGCTGCCTCGAACACGACAGTGCCACTGGCTACGACCATAACGGATAGCATGGGTAAATACCTGTTCGACAAGCTGCCTTCGGGTCAATACATCGTGAAGTTTACGGCGCCGAATGGCAGTGTATTCACGACGAAGAACAAAACAGGTGTTAGCACTGACCTTGATAGTAATCCGGGTGTAGTTGACGGGCTGACGGATGTCATCACCATCGACGTAACCCAGCCGCTATCGAGCACGGCCCGTGTGAACCTGACCATTGATGCCGGTATTGTTCCATACGGCTCGATTGGTAATTACGTGTGGCGCGACACAAATAACGATGGTATCCAGAATGACGGACCTACAGGCCTGGCTGGTATCACGGTTGAACTGTATGGCGCTAATAACCTGACTACTCCGCTAGCCGAAACGCTGACAGATGGTACTGGTTACTACCTGTTCGATAACCTAATTGCTGGTAGCTATAAAGTGAAATTCACCCTCCCAACGGGCGAAATCTTCACCCTAACCGAAGCAGGTACTGATCGGACAGTAGACAGCAATCCAGGCCCTGATGGTTTCAGCAAGTTGATCGTGATCAACACGGCCCTACCACTGGGAGACGTTGGTCGGAATAACATGACGATCGACGCGGGTGTAGCTGGCAAGTGTGCTACTCAACTGGTACTGGTTGCCGGAACAACCAACATGAGCCTTTGCGTGGGCGGTTCTACTTCGGTAAGTGCCATTGCAACAGGAGCATCGAGAGTGAACTGGTACCTCGACGCCACGGCGCAGGTGCTGGCCTTCACAACAGTAAGTGGCCAATCAATGGAAGTAGCACCGACGACTAACCTGACCTACTACGTACAGGCAGAAACGGCCGACGGTTGCAAGAGCGAGATCAAGCCGGTTGTCATCATCGTCAACGCCCGTCCGAACACGCCATCGTGTCTGAAGGAAGTGACGGTCTGCAAAGACAAACTGTTTGACCTCACAACGGTGAAACTGAACAATGTGCCACTGCCTGGCAGCACGCTGGAATGGCATACGGGAATCAGTGAAACAAGTCCGCTGGTGACCAACCTGTCGGCTGTCGGTGCGGGTGAATACTACCTGTTCGAACGGTCACGGTACGGTTGCTACAGCTACCCTGCTGTGTTGACGGTCAACGCGATCGATTGTAGCTGCCAGAGTGTAGCGATGGTATCGACCAGCCTCACATCAGGCTCAGTTTGCGAAGGTGACCGGATTACGCTGGTAGCAACGATCAGCGGATCGGCAACGGGTGTAACCTGGATGGCCTCGAACACGGCAACCGCTGGTACGCTAACAGGTGCTAACAGCCTCACGGCCATGTACCTGCCTTCGGCGGCTGATATCGCGGCTGGTCAGGTTGCCTTTACGGTAACGACCAACGATCCAGATGGCAACGGTGTTTGTATGCCTGCTCGCAGCACGGTGCTGGTAGCAATCGGCAAGCGGCCAGATGCGCCACTTGGTGTAGCCTGCGATGATGAGATCCTCTGCCGCGGCACGAGCACGAAGCTGTTCGGGTTCACGACTGGTGCCAAGATCAACTGGTATGCCAACGGCACCCTGATTGGATCAACGGCTAGTGGTAAAGCGCTGGTGGTAACGCCAATGCAGTCAACTACCTACACGGCCATTGCAGAAAGCGCAGCCGGTTGTGTCAGCGTTCCGTCAAGTGAGGTGATCGTAACGGTAAAAGCTACCTGTCTGGCCGACCTTGCGGTTGTGAAGACAGTAATGACGGCTGGTCCGTACAAAGTGGGTGATGTGATCTCATACGGAATCACGGTTACCAACAACGGTCCGATCAACGCCACAGCGGTGTCGGTGTCTGAAATGCTGCCTGCTTCACTTGAATACGTCAGTGCCACACCGGCCGGCGAATACAACGCGGCAACGGGTATATGGACAATCGGTAGCCTGCTGAACGGCTCGAACCGCAGCCTGATCGTTCAGGTGAAAGTGAAAGCGACTGGTTCAATTACGAACCGGGTTGTAGTAACAGGTGGTAATGATGATCCGAGCTTGCCGGGTAACAACACAGCGACAGTGGGTATCACGGTTGATGATTGTAACACACCGGCTCCAACGATTGCCTGCGCCGTTACAGCACTTTGCGGCCATACGCCGACCGAGTCGACGATCTTGACAGCCCGCGATTGCCAGGGAACCATCAGATGGTCGAATGGCATGACGGGTAACCGGATCGAAGTGTTCCCAACGATGACGACCACCTACACTGCCAGTTGCGTAGTAGGTACGTGTGCCAGCCCATCATCGAACCCGATTACGGTAACAGTGACGGATGTGAAAGCACCAACGATCCTGGCTAGTGCCGATAAGGTATGCGCCGGTGGTGTGGTTAGCCTCACCGCTGTTGGCTGCGAGAATGGTCAGGTGTTCTGGTCAGATAACATGACTGGTGCGGTTGTATCGTTGACCGTGAACGTTGAGACGACGATTACGGCTCAGTGCCGCCTCAATAACTGCTACAGCACGTCGACTGCCAAGGTGATTAAGGTGGGTAACGACCTGCCGAAACCAACTGTAGTCTGCAGCACAACGGATGTGTGTCCAGGCGAAACGGTTACACTGACTGCCCAGAACTGCGTAGGGACGCCAATATGGAGCACCGGCGAAAAAACCGCCAGCATCATAGTGGCACCAACGCAGGGTAACAATAGCTACTCGGTACAATGCATGGATGGTGCCTGCCTGAGCCCACGCTCAAACGACTACACCATCAAGGTGACACCGGCGGCTGTGCCAACGGTGGCTGCATCTGCAACGTCGGTATGCGCCGGAACGGTTGTTAGCCTCACGGCTACTGGCTGCCAGGGCAATGTGACCTGGAGCAACAATATGACAGGTAGCGTGATCTCGGTCACGGTAACGTCAACGGAAAGCTTCTACGCCTACTGTAAGGTGCGCGATTGTGTAAGCAATCCGTCTCAATCGGTAACGATTCAGGTAGGCAAGCCATCGGCACCAACGATCCGGGCTATTCCGAACACGGCCATCTGCTCTGGTGAGTCGGTAACGCTGACAGTAGCTGAAGGCTGTGCCAACGGAACTGTTAAATGGATGCCGGGTAACCTGACTGGCAGCTCGATTGTTGTAGTACCGACGATCAACACAGATTACACCGCTACCTGTTTGACCAGCACTTGCGAAAGCGCACCGTCGAACGTAGTAAGGGTAATTGTGAAAACGGCTGGTACAGCGCCAACGGTTACGGCTTCGGCTGCAACGGTTTGCAACGGTGGCAGTGTCACGCTGACTGCCGGTAACTGCACCAACGGAGTGGTTAACTGGTCGAACGGTATGACAGGTACGTCGATCGTCGTGATACCAACGGCTGATGCCAACACCTACTCGGCTACCTGTAAACAGGCTGCCAATTGTGGAAGCCCACAGTCGCGGGTGATTACGATCAATGTCAGCACGCCACCAGCACCAACAGTGGTTTGCAGCACATCGGTGATCTGCCCAGGCGAATCGGTTGATCTAACGATTCAGAACTGTTCAGGTACCGCGATGTGGAGTACAGGGGCGGCTGATAATGGGAAGACAATGATTACTGTGTCGCCAACCAAAACGACCAGCTATTCGGTCAAATGCGCGGATGGCGTCTGCATGAGTGCATCTTCACCACTGTATACGATTACAGTAGTACCGGTGCCTGAACCAGACGTGACGGCCAGCAGCACGCTGATCAGTGAAGGGGAAAGCGTAACACTGTCGGTGACCAACTGCCCGGGCACAGTAACGTGGAATACCAACCAGACGGGCAACTCGATTGTGGTAACGCCATCGGCTGCTGTCAGCTACTACACGGCTGTCTGCCGCTTCCGTAGCTGTGTCACAGACCCATCGATTACGATCACTATTCGTAAGAAAGGGCCTGAGAATTGCACGGCAAAGGCAGGTACACTGGTGCCCGTTATAAGCGAAGTGTGTGCGTCGACAATGACGATGGTGACACTCGCCGCAACCGACAACGGTGGTCGCGTGGTACCAACTGGTTTCTCAGTTCGTTACGTACTGACAAAAGGAACTGGTCTGGTGATCCAGCAGACAAGTGCTACGCCATCATTCACGGTGGCTGCTGCTGACGCCGGTATCTACACCATTCATACCCTGGTCTACAATCCGGCTACCCTCGATCTGTCGATGGTTGTTCCGGGAACGACGACGGCTGCGGATGTGCTGAACCGGATTCAGGCGAACCAGATCTGCGCTGACCTGGATGTAACAGGTGCCCGTACGAAAGTGAAGTACGTACCTGCACCGGTGATCCTGGGTATTGGAAATATCTACCGCTGCTATGGTGAGGTTGTCTCTCTGACTGCAACCGGCTGTGAGAACGGCAAGGTTACATGGGGAGGTGGTGCTGAAGGGAACGTCTTTACCTTCACAGTACTACACGACAACTGGTTCAGTGCTATCTGCACAGTGGATGGTTGCAGCAGTGCACCGTCGCAGATGGTCGACCACTACCTGGTTCTGCTGAAAGTACCAACGATCGGTTGCGACAAGCCAACGGTATGTGCGGGTGATCCGGCCACACTGACGGCTCAGGGCTGCGAGAACGCTGGTTATCTATGGAGCACCGGCGAAACAACGTCGAGCATCGTGGTAACCCCGGGTGAAAGCACAACCTACGCCGTGAAGTGTACGCTGAACGGTTGCCAGAGCGACTGGTCGCCAGCCTGCAAACTGACAGTTGGTCAGCCAGGTACGCCAGTTGTGAAGGTGAACGGTTCGACCAACAACGTAACGACCTGCTTCGGCTCGCCTGTTACGCTGACGGCCAGCGGTTGCCCAGCGGGTGCCTTTGCTATCTGGAGTAACAACCAGGTAGGTAGCAGCATCACCGTGAACCCAGCCATAACGGCTACTTACACGGCCCAGTGCTGTACCTCGAACAACTGTAAGAGCAAGGTGTCGAACGCCATCGTGATCAATGTGCTGAGCAAAGTGCCACAGCCAGCAACGACGGATCTGACCAATACCTGCCCAATCCTGGCCGTGAATCTGGCCAGCGCAGTAGGTCCTGTTCAAACAACCGGCGGAACGCTCGAGTACTACTCAAGCAGCACGCTTGAGCCAGCTACTAAGCTGACCAACACCAACGTGACGGTATCAGGTACGTACTACGTGGTTGAGAAAACGACTGGCGGTTGCTACAGCCTGCCTGCTCCGATCCAGGTGAACATCACAACCTGTGGTGATATCATCCCATGCGGCGACAACCCGGTGACGGCCGACGCAGGTCTGGATGCAGCCGTATGCGCAGCGAAGACGTATAAATTAAACGGTAAGGCAACCGGAAAGAACCTGACTACTCAATGGGCAACCAGCGGTACAGGTACGTTCGACAATGCCTTTAGCGGTCAGGCTCTGTACACTCCGTCGGCGACGGATGTGCAGGCCGGCCAGGTTACACTGACATTCTCAGTGAAAACCAACAATACGGCCTGCGGCACGAAGAGCGACGCACTGGTACTAACTCTCAATGGTCCGAAAGAGCAGCCGACAGTAGCGGTGATCGGAGCCACCCAGCTTTGCTACGGTGACTCAGTGAAGCTTCAGGCACCAGCCGGGTTTACGTACCTGTGGTCGAATAAAGCCACGTCGCAGAGTATTACGGTGAAACAGGGCGGTGCCTACAGCGTTCAGGTCTTCGATCAGAACGGATGTAGCTCAGTTCCTTCGGCAAGCGTAGCCATCAGCGTTGCTGCTCCAGTAGCAGCTCCGCTGGTAGCTAACCTGCGCAACGCCTGCCCAGCTACTACAGTAAGCCTGAGCACAGCCCTTGGCGGTCTGACTACGGCTGGTAGCACCTACGAATACCGTATGGGTGAGTCGACATCGTCGGCACTGGTGATGAACCCGGCTGCGGCTGGCGAAGGCACCTACTACATCTTCGAGCGTACGGCCAGCCAGTGTGTGAGCCTGCCAGCCAAGGTGAGTGTGAAGGTGATCGACTGCCTGCAGGATAACGGTAAGTCGGCCGACGTATCTATTGCCAAACTGGTAAGCAACCCAACGGCGAAAGTGGGTGAAGCTATCACCTATACGTTGAAGGTGACGAACAACGGTCCGAATAAGGCATACAATGTAGACATCCGCGATGTACTGCCAGTAGGCTTGAACCTGGTCGTTGCCAACTCACCGGTATCGTACACGGTAGGAAATGGTGCCATTACGAAGCGGTTCGACAGCCTGGCTGTCGGTGCCACCGACTCGATCGTCTTCATGGCCCGTCTGACGAAGAAAGGAAACGTGGTGAACACCGCCAGTATCACCTACAGCGATGTAGTTGATCCATCGGCGAGCAATAACACGTCGAGCGTAACGGTTAGCGATAACTCACCATTCAAAGCGGGCCTGATTGGCCTGGCCAAAGCGGTGATTGGTACGCCAACCTTTACCAACGATAGCACACTGGCCGTCGCCTACCAGTTTACCGTGACTAACTTCGGCGACGAAGATCTGAGCACCGTAGGCGTGACGGACGACCTGGATGCTGTGTTTGGTGCTGGCCACGTACTGAGTACTCAACTGGCCTCAACAGATGGTAGCAGCAAACTGGTGCTGAACCCGGCTTATACCGGATCAGGTGCTACTACGCAGCTACTTGCCGCCAGCAGTACACTGGTTGCCGGTCAGACGTCGACATTTATGCTGTCTGCAACGGTTCGTGTGAACAAAGCAGACACAGTTGATCGGACATACGCTAACCTGGCGATGGCTACAGCTATGAATTCGACGTCGCAGGTGAGTGACGCATCCGTTGATGGAAATGACGCCGACCCGGATAAGGACGGTAACCCAACCAACAACACCGGTGCTGCACTGATCACGATTCCGGCCACGGCGAAAGCACAAGCCAAACAAATCGGCGTAGCCATGGCGGTTGCATCGGTGGTGAAACAGGCTGACGATAGTTACAACGTGACCTACAAGGTGTATGTGAAGAACTACAGCAACGTTGCGCTGACAAACGTGAGTCTGCTCGACACCATCGCCAATGCGTTTAAGAGCCCGGCATCGTACTCAATCGTGAGTGGCCTGGTTGTCAATGCAGGTAGTGAATTGGTGATTAGCGGAGATTTCAACGGAAACGATGCGCCATATTACTTCAATAGCTCACAAAGCCGTCTGGCTGCTGGTAAGGCCGATACCCTGAGTTACACGGTGAACGTGAAACCCAACGGTGCCATCGGACCATTCTACAGCCAGGTCTATGCCTCCGCTAAGCCAGAAGCGACTACGCTGACGGTGACCGACAAGTCGAACGCCGGGTCAACCATCATCCCGAATGATGATACCAAAACAGGTGTTCGGTTCGATCTGCCATCGGCGCTTCTTGGGGTAGCCAAGGCCGTGGGTACGCCGGTACGGATTGCCGACAATGTCTGGAATGTACCCTACACAATCAAGGTATGTAACCTGGGCACAACGGATCTGAAGAAGGTGCAGGTGATCGACGATCTGTCGAAAACGTTCGGTAGCGGTGCGCAGGTGACCAGTGTAACGGTAACGGCCGATGCAGGCCTGAAAGTGAACGCCGGTTACACGGGTGTTGGGTTGCTGACCAGCATGCTCGATACCACGGCCAGCTCACTGCCTGCCAAAGCGATTCGTTACATTCAACTGATGGCGCGTGTCGATGTGTCGAAAGCCACATCGCTGAGCTTCACCAACATTGCCCTTGGTTCGGCAATGAGTGGCTCAGTAGCTATAGCTGATACGTCGAATACCGGCTCGAATGTGGACCCTGATAACGATCTCGATCCGCGCAACAACAATGATGGAACACGGGTTGTGCTGAACAGCCTGCCCGGTGCACCACACATTGGAGTTGCCATGATGGTTCGTGACACGGCCCGCCAGGCAAACGGTAGCTACAACATCACGTACCGCGTGGTTGTGAAAAACTACGGTACGGTTGCTCTGAACAATGTGTCTTTGTCTGATAGCCTCTCGAACGTGTTTAATCAGCAGGTAGGCGCAGGCTTTAGTGTACTTGGCACACCAATTGCATCAGCAGGTAGTAAGCTGAAGGTGAATCCGGGCTTTAACGGAAGCACCGACCCCGCTCTGGTGATGGGTGATTCAACGAGTCGCCTGGCAGTAGGAGCCACGGATACGCTGCTTGTACGGATTAACGTCCTGAGCAACGGGCAAACAGGTACGTTCTTCAACACGGTTTATGCCGTAGCGAAGGCGGGTCTGGAAACAGTTCGCGACGTGTCGACCAACGGCATGAACCCGGATCTGAACGGAAACAACAACCCGACCGATCTGAACGAAAGCGAAGCCACCCCGTTGAACCTGCCGCTGAACCTGCAAACGGTGTTTATTCCTGAAGGCTTCTCGCCCAACGGAGACGGTATCAACGATACCTTCGTGATCACCGGAACGCAGGGTACAACAGTTAGTCTTGAAATCTTCAACCGTTGGGGACACCGCGTCTACTACAGCGAAGACTACAAGAACGACTGGGACGGCAAGCCAAACACAGGCGCACAAGTGGGTAACACCAGCAATGGCCTGCCCGACGGTACGTACTTCTATGTCGTGAAACTGAGCGATGGCCGTGAGTTCGTACGGTACATGACGATTAACCGGTAGTAAGTAAGTTCGATGCGGTTGGCCACGGCCAACCGCATCGAACTGAAAAAATGCCAAAGCAGCCTATCTGATATGTGTAACAAACACGCTTTTAAACTTTGGGCAGCCGTGCTGCTGCTAACCCTCGGGGTTGGAAGCAGCCGGGTGCAGGCGCAGCAGGACAAGATGTTCTCGCAGTACATGTTCAACATGATGGCGCTTAACCCGGCCTATGCCGGTAGCCGCGATGTGCTGAGCATGACGGCCCTTTACCGGGCGCAGTGGATTGGCCTGGAGGGTGCCCCGCAAACGGCAACCTTCACCGCCGATATGCCGCTCAACCGCGAACGGATCGGCGTAGGCCTTCAGCTCTACAATGACCGCATTGGCAAGCAGACCGAAACGGGAGCCTATGCATCCTACGCGTTCCGCTTCCGGGTGGGGCAACGGTCAACGCTGTCTCTGGGGTTAACCGGTGGTGTGTCGGCCTACAGCAATCGCCTGACCGAAGTAGTGACCTCCCCCGGCCAGTTAGGTCCGAATGACCCGGCTTTTGCAACGGACATCAACAAGATGCTGCCCAACTTCGGTACCGGCGTGTATGTCAGCAACGACCGGTCGTATATCGGCTTGTCGGTGCCCCGTTTGTTGCGGAATAACCTGAGCGATTTCAACGCGCCGGGCCTCCGGTCGCGGCAGGCTCGTCAGGCATACGCAATGGCTGGGTTCGTTATTGGCCTGAGCCCGGCGCTGAAATTGAAACCGTCGATGCTGGTGAAATACTCGGAAGATGCGCCACTGGGTTTCGACGGTAACGTAAACTTGTGGATCAATGATCGGGTGGCTATTGGTACATCGTATCGCCGCAACCAGTTCTACACATTTACCAACCAGACCAACGATGCCATAGTGGGTCTGCTGGAACTTCAGCTTAGCGACCAGTTCCGGTTAGGCTATTCATATGACCGCACATTGAACAGTTTAGGGAAGTTTTCGCCTAATTCCCACGAGATCATGATTCGCTACGAACTAGGGTTTAATCGGAACAAAATCCTGACACCGCGTTATTTCTAAGAATTCGGCAAAGTATTTGCTATCCAGAGGGTATATTCTCAATTTAGAGGATATACCCTTTCTTAGTTCTAACCCATTCTCATACAGCTTCACGTATGACCTCTCGTTTATCTCTCGCCATCTGTTGGCTGCTGTTCCTGCTTGGCTATAGCGCTCAGGCTCAGAACGCCGCCAAACGGGCCGACCAGCAGTTTGCTCAACTAGCCTACGCTCAGGCCGCCGATCTGTATGAGCAGGCACTTAAGGAAGCCCAATTATCGACCGAAGCCGACGTACGTCAGGCGCGGGCTAAACTCGGCTATTGCTACCGCCAGTTGCGCGACACCCATAATGCCGAACGAATTTACCGTGATCTGATCGGGAGTGGGCAACTACCCGCCGACTATTCAGATTCGTACCTGCATTTTGCGCAGGCTCTGGCCAGCAACGGAAAATATAGAGAGGCCCAGGAAGCCTACGAAACGTATGCAAGCCTGAAAACGACCGACAATCGTGGTCCGCAATTCTCCAAGCTATACCGTGACGTGAGCGCACTCACAAGCAATGCGGGCAGCTACCGGGTCGATTTTCTGGACCTGAACACACGTGAGGCCGAATTCAGCCCGGTGATTTACCAGGGCGGTCTGGTTTTCGTTACCTCATCGAAGGCCGATAATGGTATTCGGCGCATCTTTAAATGGGACAATACTCCCTTTCTCGACCTGCACTACATACCTGAACTGAGTTCAGTGAAAGGGACCTCCCCCGCCAGTTTAGGCAGTGGCAAATCGAACCGCCGCCAGGTACGTATGCAGTCGTACCGGCCACTCGGCCGCGATGATTTTACGGCCCCTACCTCTAACGACAGCCGTACAGTAGGCGTGTTTGGCGGTAATCAGGTAGCGGCAGGCGAAGGCTACGGGATGGTGCCGGTGTCGGAATCTGACCAGTTCAGCCAATCCTTAAACAGCAAATACCACGAAGGACCCGCTACCTTTAGTAGTGATGGCTCACGGGTGATCTTCACGCGCAACAACTACAACAACGGCCAGTCGGCAACCAGTAAAGACGGGGTCAATAAGCTAAAGCTGTACACGGCCAAACAGGTCAACGGCCTCTGGAGCGACATTGAAGAAATGCCCTTCAACAGCGATGAATATTCGACGGGGCATCCTGCCCTAAGCCGTGACAACCAGCGGCTATACTTTGCCTCTGATATGCCGGGTGGTATGGGTGGTACCGATATTTATGTGTCGAAGTGGGAGGGAAGCCATTGGTCAGCCCCGGTTAATCTGGGTGCAAACGTCAATTCAAAAGGCAATGAACTCTTCCCGTTCATAGATGAAAAAGGAAATCTTTATTTCTCGTCCGATGGCCTGCCGGGGCTGGGTGATCTGGATATCTTCTACGTTGAAATGTCGGTTGATGGTAAGCCTACCAAAAACATTCGGAACGTTGGGGAACCACTCAACTCGGCTAAAGATGATTTCGGGATCGTGACCGATGGCAACCGGAAGGCCGGGTATTTCAGCAGTAACCGCAAGAATGGTGGGGCCGATGATGATATCTACCGGTTCTCACGCGAGGGGTCGCTGTATCCCTGTCGCCAGTTGACGGTCAATGTGTTTGATGAAGTTACTAAAGGCCCACTGGCCAACACAAAAGTTGTCTTGCAGGGTGGTGAGCCGGGTAATGACCGAAAAGAGTTGGAGACTGACGCCAATGGCGATATAAAGATTTGTGTAGACGCCGAAAGTGAACTAACGCTTGTGGCCATGCATGATGGGTACATCGACAGCAAGGTTGGATTTGCCACTCATAACCTACAGGATGATCAGCCCTCGCGGCTCGAAATTGCCCTTAGCCACCCCACTGTAGTTACAGCGGTTGCCACTGTGGCCGGGGTGACCGGAGCCGTAACGCAACGGCAGGGTAAGGTTGTTTCTCAGGATGATAACGCGCCTCTGTCCGACGTAAAAATTACGCTAGCGAATGAATGTGATGGCTCATCCTTCCAGATGGTGTCCGATGGTAACGGGTTGTATTCATTTACTACCGTTCTCGGCTGCGAGTACAAACTCGAAGCAACCTACAAGGATATGGCCTGCCTTGGATCGCGCATTGCCGCCGATGGAACTGGAGATCCCAATATCACTATGTTCAGCAAGGGCGATATATTACGGCTCGACAACATTTATTACGATCGGGGAAAGTCTAAGATTCGCCGGGATGCCGCTGTAGAGTTGGATAGACTGGTTGACATGCTGACGCGCTATCCCAAAATGACCATCGAAATGCGGTCACATACAGACAGCCGGGCCACCGCCGCCTATAACAAAACGCTATCGACGAGCCGGGCCAAAGCCGCTGTCACGTACCTGGCGTCGAAAGGCATTGCTAAATCGCGCCTGAAAGCCACCGGCTATGGCGAGTCTGAACTGGTGAATGATTGTGCCGACGGGGCCGACTGCTCGGAAGAACAGCATCAGCAGAACCGCCGGACGGAGATCAAGATTCTGACTATAAAATGAGTCTATGGGTGCATACCTGCCAGGTACGTACCCACAGACTCATTTTGTTTTGAAAGCCGCCCCCGGATAACTGAGGGCGGCTTTCTGTTGAAAATAGTAGTTTGATAAAGTTTTGAGTAAACAAACCCGCTTGTCAAGCCTTTATGGTGTAGTAAATTACCACTCTCGATTTAAACAAAAAGCGTTTGTTATGGCAACTAACCGGGTAAAACAAATTCACGAAGCAGGTCAGAGCATCTGGCTCGATTTCATTGACCGCCAGATCATAAATAGCGGTGGACTACAAAAGCTTATCGACGAAGACGGCGTTCGGGGTATTACGTCCAATCCGGCTATTTTCGAAAAAGCGATCAGTAGCAGTTCCGATTATGATAGCGACATCAAACAATTGGCTGAAGCCGGTAAGTCAAATGAAGATATATTCTATGGCGTAGCCGTAGCCGATATTCAGCGGGCCGCCGATATTTTCATGCCGGTCTATGACGATAAAGTGAGCGGAGCCGACGGGTTCGTGAGCCTGGAAGTATCACCCCATCTGGCCCTTAACACGGCCGGCACCATCGAGCAGGCACGTGCCCTCTGGAAAGCCGTTGACCGGCCCAACGTGATGATCAAGATTCCCGGAACGCAACCGGGCCTTGCCGCTATTCAGCAAGCTATTAGCGAGGGTATCAATATCAACGTAACCTTGTTGTTTAGCCTCGACCGGTATGAGGCCGTTGCCGAGGCCTACATCGCCGGGTTGGAGCAACGCGCCAACGCCGGGCAGCCTGTTGATCAGATTGCCTCGGTCGCCAGTTTCTTCCTGAGCCGCATCGACACGCTCGTTGACCCTATTCTGGTTGAAAAAGGCTTGACTGATCTGAAAGGCGAAGTAGCTATTGCCTCGGCTAAACAGGCGTACCAGATCTACAAACGGCTGTTTGATTCTGACCGATTCAAGGCCCTGGCCGATAAAGGAGCTACCCCGCAACGCTTGCTCTGGGCCAGTACCGGCAGTAAAGACCCGGCCTATTCGGATGTGAAATACGTGGAGGCGCTTATTGGGCCCAACACGGTTGATACGGTGCCGATGGAAACGCTCGACGCCTTCCGGGATCACGGTAATCCGCAGGCGCAACTGGAAACCAATCCTGAACAGGCTGAACAGGTGTTGGCTACGGTGAGAGAAGCCGGTATTGATCTGGACGCGCTGATGCAGCAACTGGAAGACGAGGGGATCGACAAATTCAATAAACCCTATGATAAGCTGTTGAAAGCGATCGACGACCAGAAGAAAAACCTTACGCCCGCCTAACGTACAGGCATTCCAGCCGACAAAAGCCGCATTCAGACAGTCTGGATGCGGCTTTTGCATTTAACAAATCTTATGTTGGCGCAGATAGGCACACAACGGCATCTTTGCCGGTGAACTGATCCTCGCTTTTACTGTGAAACAATTGGTCGTTATTGCGCTGATGGTGAGCACGTTATCCATATCTGCTTCTGGCCAGTACAGCCAGCGGCAAATTGGCGACTGCGCCGTTTTTACTATTCCATTTCCTGGTTCGTTTCCCGGCGATTCAATCACTTTTGCGGTGGTAGCCAGCAAGGGCGAACTCACCAAACGTAAACCTGTTTTTCTGTTCAGGCAAGGGTCGCTACCCATTCCGCTGTTCACAATAAGCCCCAAAACAAGGCGTCACGCTCTTACCGAACTGCCCAGAACCTGTTACGATCATGAAGCCGACCAATACAGTATCATGATTGCCAAACCGGGCGTGCCACTAATAGTCGAGGATACGTACCTGGACACGCTGTTCGGCTCCCGCGACAAGCCATTACCAACCATGTATCCGGCAACGTACCTGGCCCATAACTACCTGGATTATTACGTCGCTCAGACCAATACCGTGTTGACCTTTGTGCTGAAACAACCCTGGGCCGATACCCGTCGGGTGGTGTTGGCTGGTGGGTCGGAAGGGTATCATGTCGCCATCAAAACGGCGTATAGCAACAAACGGGTGACCCACCTGATTGCCTCGTCGGGTGGGCTGGAAGGCCGGTTGCAATCGATTATCCGCACCGAACGGGCCAAAGGGATCACGGGCGAATACACGCAGGCCGAAGCGCAACGCAGCGTTGAGGCATTGCAGCAGGAATGGGCCGCCATATGTCGGGATTCGCTGAATGTAACTGCCGTTGCAGGCGACCCCAACAGAACGACGTACTCGTTTTCGCACGGCCTCAACAAAGACTACCTGCTGGCGCTATCCATTCCGATCTGTATTATCTACGGCACCGCCGATGTGGGGTCAACGTCGAACGACATACTGCCGCTGGAATTTGCGCGGCGTGGTAAAACCAACCTGACGGTGAAGGCGTACCCGGATCATGACCATACCTACCATAAACTGACGTACGACACTGCCGGTAAAGTAACGGGCAAGGTATATAACGGAATTGCCGTTGAACACGATTACTTCGAGTGGCTCAGGCAACATTGACCAGTGCCTGCTTGTTGACGTCTTGTTATTTATGCGTTTTTTGCACAAAAAAGCCAGTATGCTGCTCGAAACCCTGACCACCCTGTTTGATCGTGACCTGAACCGGGTCAGAACTGAATTGCGCCAATACCGCGACGAGCAACAAATCTGGGCGGTGCCCGCAGGAATCAGCAATTCGGCGGGTAACTTATGCCTTCACCTCATTGGTAACCTGAACACCTACATCGGAGCCGAACTGGGACAGTCTGGGTACGTTCGGCAGCGTGAGCTGGAGTTTTCGCTCCGCGACGTACCCAGACCTGTTTTGCTGACTCAACTGGAAGACACCATCGCAATCGTCACCCGTACGTTGACGACGCTCGACGCCGCCAGCCTGGATGAGGAATACCCACTACAAGTCTTCGAGAAAAAGACATCGACTGGCTATTTATTGATGCATCTGGCCACTCATCTGAGCTATCACCTGGGGCAGATGAATTACCACCGGCGACTGGTTGAGGGGTGAACAGACTCGTATGATCCATTGCTGTTTCGATGCATGCCCTGCGAACGTACCTACTCTTTTCTTATGTATTAACTACTTAAGTAATTGCGGTTGGTTAGATTAGTTAGTCGCATTTTGTCAGGTACGTTAGACAACTGGCTCCGTTCACTGAAAAAGTAGACCTGGTTTTTATAATGGGTTGATTATCTGCTACCTTACCTGCTGTATATCAATCTGTTTTTGTATGATAACGCGTCAGTGGTTTCTGACGATAGCCTTGGCCTGGGCCCAATTTCTACTGGCCTCTGCTCAGACCAGCAAGACGCTGACGACTGCCGACGGGTTGCCGAATTCGACGGTGACCGAGGTTGTTCAGGATCGGGCCGGCTTTATCTGGATTGGTACCGCCGACGGGTTGGGGCGTTACGATGGACGGACAGTCAAGGTGTTCAGGCATAAGCCCGGCGACACCACGTCACTAGCCGACAACAAGGTTACCCAACTGGTTGAAACAGCGGCGGGAGACTTCCTGATTGGCCTAGAATCTGGCAGCTTTCAACTGTTCGATCCAGTTACCGAGCGATTCACTACGCTGCTGGATGAACGGTTTCTGGCGGCTGGGAAAGCCGCCGTCACCCAATGCCGGTTGAGCGCCGATGGGCGACATGTGTGGGGGCTGCAACCGGGTGTCCACCTGGTTCACTACGACCGGCTGACAAAGAAACTGGTGATGTATCCGTTGCTTTCCCTCATCGGTGAAATAAATACCATGAGCGATATGGTGCTGACAGCCAGTGGCTTCCTGTACGGGATTTGTTCTGCCGGCTTACTGCAACTTAATACCAAAACCGGGCAGAAACGGATTATTAATTGCCCATTTACTGTCCGTAATACAGGCTTCAGATCCGTTGACCACGACATTGTGGAAGGTCCAAACGGGCAGATCGTCCTTTTCGGGTACGTTAATGTAGCGCTGTACGATCCGGTAAAGGACCGGTTTCAACTGGTGCCGATTCCTGATCCTGTGGCCGCCAATCCGGTTTACTACTCGCTGAATACCTTGTCTGATCGGCACCTATACGTTGGCTACACAGACCGCCTGTACCGACTCGGTGCTGATAACCGCCTGACGCTCACCCAACGGGTTTCCGAGAATGGACGACCGGGGCGGGCGCATGCGGTGCTCCTCGACCGGTCAGGTACGTTGTGGCGTAGAGCCATCACTGGTGGCCTGATCCGGGTAGATCAACACGCAATGCCGTTCCAGTTTCACGCTACTCGGAAATCGATACTGGAAGATTTTATCGAAGCTGATCTGGGTAGGTCGCCTCCCGACTCTTTACTCGTCTGGCCGACAGCCTGGTGGCCGCGTTTCGTTAGGGCACCCAACCAAGACGGCTACCTGGTAGATCCGGGTCGCGTGTATCGGTATCGGCCAGGCCTGAAAAAACTGGAAGAAATCCGGTCACTTCGACGTACTGATAATAGGGAGTGTTGCAAGCTGGCGTTGAAGGCGTCGACGACTGGTCGGCTCTGGCTTTACTCGAATGACTTAGGCCTGATCGAAAGTAATCTGGATGGGGAACAGGTGAGGTTCTATCCGGGTAGCCGATTGCCCCTGACAGGCCCGTACCCAGGCTATGACGTAACGGATATTCAGCCAATTGGTAACGCCGTCTGGCTAGGCTCCCGGCTGGGCCTCGGCTTATTCCAGTATGACCTGACAAAGCAGCGGATCATTCGCGTCTTTCGGAATGAACCTGGAACAACCAATTCGCTGCCCCACAATACGATACACCGCCTTACGCCCGACCCGTTCGATCCTGCCAAATTATGGATCAGTATGGGTGGTGATGGCCTTTGCCAATTGGATACGAGAACCTATACGTTTCGGCGATTGGGCGAACGTGAAGGCTTTCCGGGTGGAACCGTCCAGAGCCTGGAAGCGGATGCCAACGGTTTTTTGTGGTGCTCAACAACGCGCGGACTAGTGCGACTGAATCCGAAAACGTGGGCTGTGCGCCAGTTTACGGTCAGTGATGGCCTGGTGGAAACGGAGTTTGCCATCGGCTCATCGGCTGTTTTGCCCGACGGCCGACTTATGTTTGGCTCATCCGGCGGTCGAACCGTTTTTGACCCACTCGCCATCCGCAACGACGTATACGAACCGCCGTTGGTACTTACTTCACTGAAAATCAATAATATAGTGGCTGATGCCAATCAGGTGGCGTCGGTGCTGCCGCGGCCAATCAACGCGTTGTCGGAACTGGTTCTGTCGTATACCCAAAATTTTTTGACGTTTGAATTTGCTGGGCTTCAGTACAACAAGCCCGAAAACATCGTGTATCGGTATCGGCTAAGTGGCGTAGATGCTAATTGGGTCGTTGCGGGGAAACAGAATACGGCCAATTACACGCAGCTTGCCCCTGGCAGGTACGTTTTCGAGGTGAATAGCTCGAATACGGACGGGCTCTGGACGCGCCAGATCAAACGGATCGTGGTGCTGATCAAACCGCCATTCTGGGCCACGTGGTGGGCTTATGCGGCCTATGCCGTTGCGGTCGGAGGGGTTGTATTTGGCATTGTCCGGCTGCGCATCAGCCGGATTCGGGAGCAGCAAAATATGCAGATGAAGCAACGGGAAGCCGAACAGTTGAAAGCCGTTGATGAAGTGAAAACCCGCTTTTTCTCCAACATTACCCATGAGTTTCGCACGCCACTCTCGTTGATTTTAACGCCCACCGAAAAGCTGTTGCAGGAGGCCAAACACGATGCCGCAACCCGGCAGACACTGGCATCGGTACACCGCAATGCCGGGCAATTGCTTGGGCTGATCAATCAGTTACTCGATTTGTCGAAACTGGAAGCGGGCCATATGGCTGTATCGCTGGCGCGGGGTAATGTGGCCGGGTTCATCGAGCAACTGGTTGATTCGTTCCGACCGGCTGCTGACCAGAAAGAGGTGAGGTTGCTGGCGCAGGTTACGCTGACGGAGGAGGAATTTGCGTTCGACGCCGACAAGTGGCTGACCATTGGTACAAACCTGCTGGCAAATGCCCTGAAGTTTACCCCGGCAGGAGGGCAGATACGGATTAGGCTTACCGATGGTAGCGAGCAGATGCTTTGTCTGGTTGTGGCAGACACCGGTATTGGCATTGAGGCGGCGAAACTGCCCCATATTTTTAACCGTTTTTACCAGGTCGACGATACACGTACCCGGGCTTTCGAGGGAACCGGAATTGGCCTGTCGCTGGTCAGCGAACTGGTCAACGTTTTGGGAGGCACCATCACAGTAGCTAGTAAGCCGGGTAGTGGCACCACATTCACGGTGTTGTTGCCTGTAGCCAATGCGTTGGCTGGTTCTGCCAGTTTTGCGATGGGTCCGGTAGCAACTAACCGGATTCTGCCAACGTATACGGGTAGCCGTTCAGATGCTTTTCACGCCCCGGGCGCGGCTAATCGGCCGATGGTGCTGGTGGTTGAAGACAACGCTGAACTACGCCATTTTCTAGCTGATGAGTTAGTTGGCTCCTATCGGGTACTAACGGCGGCTGATGGGCAGGAGGGCTGGCAACTGGCTCAAACTGAACTGCCCGATGTGGTCATCTCAGACGTGATGATGCCCGGTATGGATGGGTACGAGCTAACTCAGCGCCTCAAAAGCAACTCCATGACCAGTCATGTTGCGGTGATGTTACTCACTGCCCGCACTGCCCGGGAAAGCCGGATGGAAGCCCTGGGCCAGGGCGCCGATGACTACCTGACCAAGCCATTTCACCTGGATGAAGTACACCAGCGGCTGCATAACCTGATCAGCCGCCAACAAACGCTACGGGACTATTATCACGCACAGTTTATCCAGCCCGATGCCAATTGTCGGGCCGAGGGGATGGAGGACAAATTTCTCCGGCACCTGCACGAGGTCGTCGACGCGCATCTGTCCGATAGTACATTCGGGGTTGAAGAACTGGCGCACGAACTGGGCGTGAGCCGGCGAACGCTGAACCGTAAACTGAGCACGATCGCCAACCAGTCGGCCAACGATGTGTTACGTCAGCAACGGTTAAAGCGGGCCGCTTCGCTGCTGCTGGCCGGGGGTACCATTGCCGAAACAGCGTACCAGGTTGGCTACGAAAGCCCGGCCCACTTTTCGCTCATATTCAAGGAGTTCTTTCAAAAGACGCCGACAGAATTTGCGCATCGTTCAACCTGAACGGCTCCCGTTAGCTCAGACCCGAACCCGAATCGACCTTAATATACAGGTTTTCCTATAGCAGAATCTAGGTCTTCGTGGATGGTGTCACAGTGGATTGGCGTAGACCTTTGTGGGGCTCTACCAATCAACCACTATCATGCGTACTACTTCGTCTACTACTAGTACCGACGCCCTTCGTACCCCTGATCCTGCCCCCGATGACGCGGGCTTCTTTAGCGTTCTCTATGAAATAATCAGGCGGCATCCGGTGCTGTTCACCGTGCTGTTTATGATTCCCTTCGTGGCCCTGCTGATATCAATGGGACTCAAATGGTATTATGTCTTCAACGATTCGGCGCACTACCTGTCTAACTTTCAGATCGACCCGAAAACCGGTGCCTGGACCGACTCGAAGCGGTATTTCGGCCCCGGCATCGACCGCTACATCCGCGAGCTCGATATCGCTGGTTTGCTCGGCGGTATTGTGGGCATATTTATCGGGCTGTTTGTGACGGTGTCGACCGAAAAAGCCAACCGGCAGAAGGAGAAGATCAATCAGCAGGAGATGGAGCATATCAAGACCCAGACCAACCTGCTGGTTCAGGCCACCCAGTCGCTCAATACGCTGATGATGGATGTGAGTGGCAAAGTCAACGAAAAAGTGCTGCTGATAGACGGTGCCGATGAACTCCTGAAAGGCATCGGCAAAGTGATCGACTCAGCCCAGTCGCAGGGGAACGACCTGCTGGTTTTGTCGAATACTGCCAGGGTTGAGGGTATCGCGCCGTTTCGTATGGAATACGTAGCCAAACACGCCGACCTGCGCCCGCACGAACTACGCAACGCGACCCAGTTTGATTACGCACGTAAAGCCGAAGCGCTCCAGCGCGACCGCACCGATGTTGAAAACAAATTGAAAGGGGCCGCCCTGTACCTGCAGAATATGGGCAGCGACGCGCATGTTGAGTTTGTCACGCTCAACGACCAGAATGAAGGCGCTACCCACGCTTTCCTGAAATACCTGGGTAAAGTAGTCAATGAGCATGTATCCGTAGAAACCTACCGGCCGGGCAGCAATGCCGTGCTAAGCCAGCGCGATGATATTCCACACCATAATCGCTTCCTGGTAGCCTCGTCGACGGACGAGGCTACCGAGCCGAAGTCGTTGCTGGTCAATCAATTATACAAAGATCATGTGCAGGCTATTCAGGAGATGCAGGAGATGGGTATCCGGGTGTCGAAAGTAAATAAGACGTTGCCTGTGCAACTGTTTATCAGCGCCCCCCGCGACAATAAACCCGGCATCTTCCGGGGGCTGTGCGTCTGTATCCTCGGCAGTGGATCAAGTGCAAGCGGTCGCGCCACCAAGCTCACCGCTTTCCTGACAGAAGACCCGCACATTGTGGCGTCGATGACCGAGCTTTTCTATGATTACCAAACCGACGGCCGACTCAACACCCAGGAGTTTATCCGGCAACTGATCTAATCATGTCCACCCTGCTCCTCATTCGTAAACTCTGGCCATTTGTACGTACCTACCGGGGAAGTCTGGCGTTGGCCCTCTTGCTGACAACCCTTGGGGCCATGCTGGCGCAGGTGACGCCCCTGGTGATGGAATACTCGGTGAATGCGGTGCAGAAACTACTGAATCAACCCGTCGACCGGGCCGAAATAACCTGGGTGGTGGGTAGCCTGGTTATGATTCTGCTGACCAAAGAACTGTTGAGTTTGCTGGTTCAGTTGGGGCAAAAATTCCTGAGCGACCGTATCCGGTTCAGGATGGCCGCCGACCTCTACGATTATACCATCCGCCGTATTGTTTCCTATCACCTGTCGTTTTTTGCCCAAAGCCAGAACCAGACCGGCAAGCTCGAAAAGCGAATCGATAAGGGCATCGACAGCCTGACCAAAACGGTCAAAAACCTGTTTGTCGATATTGTGCCGATGATCGCCAATGCTGCGTTTGCCCTGGTGCTGATCTACAATAAAAACTGGGGCGTTGGCCTGGTTGCCACGTTTGTTCTGCCCCTATACGCCTACATCAGCCGCGAACAGACCAACCGCCAGAAACAGATTCGCCGGGATATTCAGGAGGTGCGCGAGAATAAAGCCAATGCCCTGTTCGGCTTGCTGGAGTCTATTTTCGTTGTGAAATCCTTTGTGCGGGAACGCTATGAACAAGGGCGCCAGCACGCGTTGAACAGCAGCCTGAGCGAGAATGAGATCCGGCACCATCGCACCAATTATTTGTTCGACGGACTGAAAAGCGTGGCCGAGCAAATCGGTATCATCCTGGTTTTTGTGGTCACTATCTACTTCGTGCTGACCCATCAGATGACCATCGGGGCCATTTTGCTGCACCTTATGCTGTTCAACAATGTGTCGGCTCCGGTTCGGCACCTGCACCGCATTTACGATGAATATACCGAAGCGCTGGTCTATGCCGAAGGATTTTTCGATATGATCGAAAACGATACGTACCTGCACCAGCGCGGCTCATTGACCACCACCAGTTGGACAGGCCACTTTGCGCTCGAAAACGTGAACTTCGTGTACCCGAATGGCAAGCAGGCACTCCACAGCGTTACGCTCGAACTGGAACCGGGCAAAGTTACCGCCCTGATTGGCCTGTCGGGGGCCGGAAAAAGCTCGGCCCTGAATCTGCTGGCTGGTTTTTACAATCCAACTCAGGGCCGTGTGCTACTGGATGGCCAACCGCTAGCCGACTACGACAGCGAATTTGTTCGGGAGAACGTGGGCCTGGTGCTTCAGAAAAACCACATTTTTGCGGGCACCGTAGAAGAGAACATCCGCTACGGTCGGCTGGACGCTACGGAGGCGGAGATTGTAGCGGCAGCGCGAAAGGCCAGCCTGCACGACCAGGTAGTGCAACTGCCTCAGGGGTACAAAACCGAAGCCAGAGCCCTGTCGGGCGGGCAGCAGCAGCGTATTGCTATTGCCCGGTTATTCCTGAAAAATCCGCCCGTCCTGCTCCTCGACGAACCAACCGCCAGCCTCGACGCCATCACCGCCGAGCAGATCAAAGATAGTCTCGACGCCATCAAGCAGGACCGCACCGTATTGATCATCTCCCACAACATCAGCCAGATCATGGATGCCGACAGAATTTATGTGCTTCAGGACGGCCGGGTAGTGGGGCAGGGAACGCACGAATCGCTGTATCGAGCGGGCGGCCTGTACCGCGACATCATCGACTCCAACGCCCGGACGCTGAATGTGAACCGGCTGGCTGCCACCGTGCAGGGCAACGTACCCAGTGCTCTGGTAGCGCAGGTCAATCCTTAAAAGGCTCGAAAACAGCTATGAACCAGACTATTCGAGGCTATACGCTAACCCAGTGGCTGGGTTCGGGGGGGATGGGAGAGGTGTATCTGGCCCACCAACCGGCCGCCAATCGCGTGGTGGCTATCAAGTTGCTTCGACAGGCCGGGCAGGCTGATCGATTCAAAAATGAAGCGGCTGTTCAGGCGTCGCTCCGTCACCCGCACATTGGTCTGTTGTACGATTTTTTTGTGGAGAAAGAGCTATCCTGTCTGGTGATGGAATACGTTGAGGGGCCGACGCTCGAACAGGTTATTCGTAAGCATGGGCCGCTTCCCGAACCTACGGCCTGGAAACTACTGGGCCAGATCGCCTCTGCGCTGGCCTATTTACATGACCGTGATATCGTTCACCGCGATTTGAAGGCGGGCAACGTCAAGCTTCCCCGACCCGATAAAGCCAAACTCCTGGACTTTGGGCTCGCCAGGCTGGCCAATTCACCCCGCCTCACGCGTCAGGGTTACCTGGTGGGTACGGTCTCGTCGATGGCCCCTGAACAGTTTGCGGGCGAAAGTGTGTCGGCATCCGACTGTTGGGCGTTGGGAGTGTTGTTTTATGAAATGATGACGGGGTACTCGCCTTTCGGTGGCAGCACGGAATCGGAAATCGGCCAACTGATCCAGAAAGCCAATTACCTGCCCCCCACCCGCCTGAACCCGGCGGTATCGCCCGCGAGTGTGCAACTCATTGACCGACTGTTGACGGTGTCGCCCAAGGCCAGGCTCACGGCCCGGCAGGTACTGGAACTGATCGAAAACCCAGCCTCGCTGGAAGGGCCTCAGTGGGCAGGACCGATCCGTAAATGGTGGCATAAACTCAACCACTGATAACGACTCAGGCTGGCCAATTCACCCGCCTCAGGCGGGCAGAAAATTGACGCTGTGACAGTACGGCTTACTATAATTTACTGATCGGTAGGTGCTGTCCCAAAATCGACAGGATTTGGCTCAAAATCAACAGGCTGTTCACGCTGCATGACGGAATATTGTACATCAGTCTTAACAGGCTGTACACCATTCCTCTACACATGAACATGCACTATGAAGCTACTCTACACCTACGTTGTAATCCTCCTTGCCATTGGCTCTGCCGCTGCCCAGACAACCCTGACGGGTTCGGTTCGAAATGGCGGGGGTAAGCCTCTGCCTTTTGCCAGCATTGCCCTGCTCAACGCCAAAGACTCCAGCCTGGCCAAAGGGGCCCTGAGCGGCGAGTCAGGTACGTATGAACTGACGGGTATCCGCCCCGGCAGGTACGTTATCGCGGCCAGTTCGATCGGCTACAAATCGGCAAAATCGGCTGTATTTGAGGTCATGGCCATACCAGTCGAAGTACCTGCCCTGGCCCTGAGCGAATCAACCAAAACGCTCAACGAAGTGACGGTAGCCGCCAAAAGGCCGTTTGTGGAGCAGGAAGCCGACCGGACGGTGATCAACGTGGCGGGCAGCATAATCGGCACTGGCAGCACCGCCCTCGAAGTACTGGAAAAAGCGCCCGGCGTTACCGTCGACCGGCAGAACGATGCCCTTCAGCTTCGGGGTAAAGACGGCGTAATCGTTCAGATCGACGGTAAGCAGACGTACCTGTCGATGCAGGATGTGGTGAACCTGCTGAAGAACATGCCGAGTGACAACATCGATAAAATTGACCTGATCACCAACCCCGGTGCCCGCTACGACGCATCGGGCAATTCGGGTATTATCAACATCCGGCTTAAGAAAAACAACAATGTCGGCACCAATGGCTCTGCCTCGATCACAGGTGGTTCGGGCCGGTTTGATCGGGAACGGGCCAGTCTGCAACTGAATCACCGCGAATCCAAAGTGAATCTGTTTGGCAGCTACGGCCTCAACCGGGGCGGAAATTACTGGAACTTCATCACCGACCGTGACCAGCCCGCCCAGGGCGATGGAACAGGAACCGCCGTTGACCTGACCAAACGCAGCTTCGTTGGGCAGGATACGTACCTGGTATTCCGGGATATGGGGCAGAATGCTAAGGCAGGTCTGGACTATATGCCGACTAAAAACACGACAGTCGGCCTGGTCTGGACGGCGTTCTGGAATAGCAACGATCAGCGCGGGCCGGCCACCGCCCAGTTTCGTCGGGGAAGCGACCAGCCCGTCTACCTGCAAACAGAAACGGCTAAAACCCAGCTTACCGACGCGAGTAATCAGCTAGTCAACCTCAATGTTCAGCACACGTTCAGCACAAAAGACGGGAAAAGCACGAACGGACAACTCAACGCCGACCTTGATATGGGGCACTACCGGCGCGAGTTTTCCAACAGCCTGCTCACTGCCACCACCACTGGCGCAACCGCCAATACCAATTCGCTGACGGCCCTTGATAACCGGATGCCAACCACGGTCGATATTCGGTCGGCCAAGGCAGACTACAGCCGCATGCTTCCCAACAAGTGGAAGCTGGAACTGGGCGTGAAGAGCACCTCTGTAAAAACAGATAACAACTTAACCGTATTTACGGGAATGGGCGAGAATCTGAGTCTGGACCCCAGCCGGTCGAATCAGTTTCAGTATACTGAGCAGGTCAATGCCGGGTACGTCAGCCTGTCGGGAAAGTGGGGCGGGCAGACAGACGTGCAGGTGGGCCTTCGGGCCGAGCATACCCACTCGGAAGGCAATTCGGTAACGCTACAAAAAATTGTAGAGCGCAACTACCTGAACTGGTTTCCCAGCCTGTTTGTGTCACGGCCCGTAGCTAAAGACCAGACCCTGGCCCTTTCGTACAGCTACCGGATCGACCGCCCCAGCTACCAGAACCTTAACCCCTCGCGCTCGTTTGTCGACCCCTACGCGTTTCAGGAAGGGAACCCGTATCTGCGGCCGCAGTACACGCACTCGCTGGAAGTGAAGCACGGCTTTAAAAGCAAGGTATTTACCTCGCTGGGAGCCAGTTTTACCAACGATCTGGTATTCATTGTGGCCTATCCGCTCGAGGGCAACAAGGTCTATTACATCGTGCAGAATATCGGCAAATCGCAGGCTTACAACCTGACCGTCAGCTTCCCCGTAACCATCACTAAGGGCTGGACCATGCAGACCACACTGTTGGGTTTCTACAACCAGTTCGACTACAATTATCAGGAATCGCCGCTGACACTGAGCCAGTTTTCGGGGCGGCTGAACAGTTCCAGCGCGATTGTGCTGGGCAACGGCTGGACCGCCGAACTCAACGGCCGGGTGAGTGCGCCCAGTGTATACGCGATCTGGTCGTCGCCCTGGCTGGGGTCGGTCGATGCGGGGCTGCAAAAGGCCGTCAACGCTAAACTGAAGGTAAAACTGAGCGGGCAGGACCTGCTACACACCAACCGGACGATTGCCACGATGAACACCCCAACCAACATCCAGCACGTTCGGATAACGCAGGATACGCGGCTGTTTCTGCTGAACCTGAGCTACACGTTCGGCAACCAGAAGCTGAAAGCCGCCCGCCAGCGGCGCACCGCCGCCGAAGAAGAAATGCAACGCGCTAATTAATTGATAGTCAATAGTTTATTTAGGTTGATGATAGTTTGGAAAGTTGATTCTATTCTCCTCTTTGTAAACCATGACGATGAGAACCAGTCTACTGTTCTGCTTGCTGATCGGTGGCGGGCTAGCAGCACAAGCGCAGGATAACGTACCTGCTGAATTCCGCACAACCCTGCGTGGCAACGTCCGCGATGCCGCTGGCAAAGCCCTGCCTTTCTGTACGCTTACCCTGTTAAGTGCCAGGGATTCGACGCTGGTCAAAGGTGGTCTGGCCAATGAACTGGGGACGTATGAACTGGCGGGTATCCGGGCAGGCAGGTACGTTGTGGCGGCCAGTATGGTGGGTTATACAGCGGCGCGGTCGATCGTTTTTGAAGTGACTGCCGAGCGTACTGCCGTACCGACACTGACCCTGAGTGAATCGACGAAGGCGCTTAATGAAGTAACGGTGGTAGCCAGGAAACCGCTGTTCGAGCAGCAGGTAGACCGGCTGGTTGTGAACGTACAGAACAGCATCACGGCGGCGGGTGGCACAGCCCTGGATGTACTGGAACGATCGCCGGGCATCACTGTAAACCGGCAGAATGGTAGTATGACCATGAGCGGTAAAGCCGGGGTGATGGTGATGCTGAACGGCAAATTAACCCGCCTGCCTATAGCAACGGTTATGGAAATGCTGGCGGGGATGACGGCCAGTGATATTGATAAGATCGAACTGATTACGACGCCGCCAGCCCGTTATGATGCCGAGGGCGATGCGGGCCTGATTAATATCGTTACCCGGAAAAATACGGCCCTGGGTACCAATGGTAGCCTGTCGGCCACGATGAGCTACGGCTGGTACGAGCGTCCGTCGGCCACGCTTTCGCTCAATCACCGCAACCGGAAAGTGAACCTCTACGGGAGTTATTCGCTGGCTCGCGATCATCGCTGGGACCAGTACTCGTATACCCGGCAGGTACAGCAGACCACCGGGGCGCTCCAGTCAGATATTGTGTCGAACCGGTATTCGATTCGGCATACCAACACGGCCCGGCTCGGAATCGAGTATACGCTAAGTCCGCAAACAACGCTGAATGGGCTGGTGGCGGGATTCAGCAACGACTGGTCGGGCAATTTACCCACACTGACCCTGTTGCAGCGCGGCGATGTGCCTGTTGGTGAGACCACTGTGGCAGCTACCCGACGAAACCGGTGGGAGCATCTGTTGCTGAACATGAACCTGCGGCACGTCTTCAAAAACAAGCAGGAGTGGAGCCTCGACATTGACCGGCTTTATTACAACAACCACAACCCCAGCGATTACCTGACCACAAACTATGCCATTCAGGAGGGCAAAACGGATCGTCAGCAGCTTCGATTCAGTAAAGAAACGCCCATTCAGATGTGGGTGCTGAAAACCGATTTCCAACTGCCTGTTGGTCAGAAAGGACGGTTAGAAACAGGAGTGAAAGCCACCATGAGCCGACTAAGCAATGATGTAGCCCTGGACCAACTGGTCAATAATCGCTGGCAGGTGGACACTATGTTCACCCAGCGGTATACTCTGGCCGAAGATATTCTGGCTGGGTACGTTAGCCTGAACCAGCCCCTCGCCGCCCAAACGACGCTTCAGGCCGGGTTGCGCTACGAACACACCCAAACCGACATTAACACGGTAGAGGGTCAGGTGCTGGTTCACCGGCGGTATGGCAATTGGTTTCCGAGCCTCTTTTTGTCGCGCAAACTGAGCAAGAACCACTCGGTCAACCTGTCGTATAGTCGGCGAATTACCCGGCCTACCTACGATGACATCGCCCCGCTTGTGCTGTTCATCGACCCCAATACCTACGCGTCGGGCAACCCGGCGCTGCTGCCCACGATCTCCGATGCCGTTCAGGGGAGCTACACGTTTAAGGATGCCTACGTGTTTTCGGTCCGTTACAGCGACGACCAACACGCGATTGCGGGTATTCAGCCCCATGTAGATGCCGCGACCAATCGTATTTCGTATTACGCCGAGAACCTGGCCCAGCAACAGACGCTCTCTGCCAACGTCAGCCTGCCGGTGCAGATAACCCGGTGGTGGCAAAGCCAGACGAACATGACGCTGTTGCATCAACTCATCGTAAGTACATACCAGACGGTTCCCGTCAGTCAGCGCGTGTCTTTTTTTCGGGCCAATACTACGTTTACATTCAAATTACCCCGCCAGTTTACGGCTGAATTAACCGGGTTTTACACAGGTCCCAGTGTCAACGGCCTGTATCGGTTTTCGGCCCGCAATCAGGTGATCATTGGCCTGCAGAAAGTGCTGCCAGCCGGGCGGGGTACGTTTCGGATGAGCCTAACAGATATTTTCTGGGGAAACATTACCCGTATCCAGAGCGCAATTGCCGGGTTGAATTTCAGCGACCGGGCCGCGTTTGTGAGCGAGCCGCGTGTGTGGCAACTGACCTACAACCGATCCTTCGGCAGTAAGACCGTGAAAGCGGCCAATACAAGGGTGACGGGCTCTGACGAAGAGCGCAAACGACTGATCAACTAACCGTATGATGGTAAGCTTCTTACCTGTTTTTATTTATCGTATCCCTAACCCCTTCCATTTTCCAATGAAAAGCCTATTCCGCTTCCCGCTCGTGGCCGCTGGCAGCAGGTTGGCTATACGGTCGTTCTGCCCGGAGTGGCGAAGAAGTAAGCGGCCCTTACTGGCCGGTAACACAGTTGGCCAGTCTGTTTTCCTGATCTGAGTCCATTTTTTCAATTCATATAAACCCCTTTTTACCATGAAAACGAATCGATTGTTCCGTACTCTGCTGGCCCTTGTGTTGGGTCTATTCATCGCCAGTGTTAGCTATAGCCAGGCTCCACCCACCAAGTCCTACTCGGAAGTGTATTACCACAAGCTGAAAGCCGGACATACCCTCGCCGAAGCCAGAGCCGTTGAAAACGAATGGAAGAAACTCCATCAGGCGCAGGCTGATGCCGATTTTATTACGGGCTGGTATATGCTGTCGTCAATCCTGACCTCCAACCCCAATAACCAAGAGTATGATTATATCACCATCAAAACGTTCAGCGATTTCGGCGTGATGGACAATTCGTACCCCGATAAAGTGCTGACGCAGGTGTTTGGGGCGGCAGCCAAAACGAAATGGGCCGACCTGATCAAGCGCACCGATGCGATTCAGGCGTATGGCAAGATGGAAATCTGGGAAACCATCGACGGCGTGTTTGCTGAAAAACGATTGTCGCCCGATAAATCGCCGGTCTGGGTTTTGGATCTGATGCAGGTGAAAGACAACAAGTATACGGAGTACGTAGCGATGGAAAAAAGCATGAAAGCCCTACACAAAGAGCGCATTGCTATGAACAACATTGCGGGCTGGAATCTATCCACGCTGCTGTATCCGGCTGGCAGCGAAAAAGGCTACAGCTACGCTACAGTCAATTTTTACCCGACCATGAAAGAGATGGGCGATGCTCATTACGGCGAAGCCTTCCAGAAAGCCATGCCGGGCCAGGATATACAAAAGCTGATTGGCCAGGTTTATGCTACCCGCAACATGGTTCGGGAAGAGGTGTACTTTCTACAGGAGTTTGCCGTAAAAACCCCGCCAGTACAGGCCTCGAAGTAACCAAACCGCTTGTTGCCACTCGCCGACGCAGGTTAGCGAGTGGTTTTTTATCAATCTATTTCCGATCCTTTTACCAATCATGTCAATCATTCTGATTACCCGATTCAGGCGTCTTTTGCCGCCTTGCAGGATAACCACCTACCTGCCCGCTTGGTTGGCGATGTGATCCAAAAAAGACCTGTAAAGCAGCTATGTCCATGAAACCAATCGAGGTAATACACGCCTACACAGACGCCTGGAATCGTCGGGATGCGCAGGCACTCCTTGCCACATTTTCCGACGAAGGCACCTATAGCGATCCGACCGCCGGTCAGGGATTGACAGGAGAATCCATCGCAGCCTACGCCCAAAAGCTATGGGCGGCTTTCCCCAATTTATCCTTTCAAACCATAAGCATAGCTGAAATAGCAGATGGTAGGGTGGCTACGGAATGGCTTATGCATGGCACCAATTTTGGCTCCCTAAATGGTCTGCCACCGACCAACCTGCCCGTCGAATTAACCGGTGCTGATTTTATTCAGGTAGAAAATGGAAAAATCCGCTCGGTGAAGGGCTATTTTGATTCAGGAGCCATACCGCGGCAGCTCGGATTACAGGTCGTTGTTCAACCTACGTCCATTGGACCCTTTCAGTTTGGCACCAGCATTGGCGTCAGTTTGAGCCGACCGATTGCACCAGGTGCTTTTTCAATTACGTGGCTCGAAACCAGTTCCAACGAACAGGCACAGCAGGTAAAAGACTACAGTCGGCAAGTAGTCACGGAAATGATGGGGATGGAGGGTTTTTTAGGGTTTACGGCCATCATTCTCGGTAACCGAATGTTTACGATTACGGCTTGGGAAACCCCCGATCATCCCCGGCGTGTGATGCGATTGAAAACGCATCAGAAAGGAATTGCTCAAGTGACAGAATTCACAGGATTCAATAGCGTATGTACTCCCCTTCGGATGAGTACTACGGTGCAATGTCAGGCTTGTGGCAAGTTCGTAACCAGTCGGGATGCTGCCGACAACACCTGCTCCTGCGGGACTGAATTGCCGGTATTGGCTTCGTACTGGTAGTTATGCCTACCAATGTTAACCTCCTCGCCATGGCTCGCCATCAGCATTCTTTGTGGACTCTCTTCCGAAGGCTTACCCATTGGTCTTCAAATCATCGGCCCGCGCTTTGGGAGGGCTACTGTACTGGCCGTCGCCAATCAATACCAACAAGCCACCAACAGCACCCACAGGGACTACTAGCTATGAAGTAGTATAGGGATTGGGCTACGTCTTGGCACTCACTTTTCAGTAGATAAGTCAACCGATTTTAACGGTTGAAAACAGCAGAAGCATAAACGAGCGATAATGCCTTGGCTTGTCGGGTCAAAATTCGATGAATCAAGGCATTATCATTAAATTACTCACAATTAATCGTTCATCTTCGCTATAATGAAAAATCGCTGTCTCCCTATTCTCGTTATGGGTGTACTCCTGTATGCCGCTCCGTTTTTTGCTTACACTCAAGTCATCACGCCTCAGCAGATCGATGACCTGGTGCAGCGGACCTTAACCACTTTCGACGTACCTGGCATTGCCGTGGCCGTGGTGAAAGACGGAAAAGTTGTTCATGCGAAAGGCTACGGTGTGCGCTCGCTGAAAACACGGCAGCCGGTAGACGAAAACACTGCCTTCGGAATTGCATCCAACAGCAAAGCCTTCACCGCTGCTGCCCTCGGTATACTCATGGACGAAGGCAAACTGACCTGGGATGATAAGGTGATCGACTACATACCTGAATTCAGGATGTATAATGCCTACGTAACCGAAGAGTTTACCATCCGCGATTTGCTCACTCACCGCAGCGGACTCGGCCTCGGCGCGGGTGATCTGATGTTCTGGCCCGATTCCAGCAATTTCACCATGAACGATATTATCCATAATCTGCGCTATCTGAAACCAGTTTCGGGCTTCCGAACGAAGTATGATTATGATAACCTGCTCTACATGGTCGCGGGCGAGGTTATTGAGCGGGTTAGCGGTAAAACCTGGTCGGAATTTGTGGAAGAACGGATCATGAAACCGCTGCAAATGAACCGGAGCGCAGGCTACTACGAACGACTGGCCGACAAAGTAAACGTCATCGACGCTCATGCACCCGTCAACGGCAAGGTGCAGGTCATCGACCGCGACATCATGCGGTTTGGCTACTCGGCCGGTGGGATTAATTCGAGCGTGGCCGATATGAGCAAATGGGTGATCGCCCAACTCAACAGAGGCAAGTATGGCGACAATGGAAGCAAGAGGCTGTTTAGCGAGAAAGTCCACGCCGAGATGTGGAGCGCGCAAACTATTCTGCCGGTTGGTCCTACGCCGACGCCACCGTACAATACCCACTTTTCGGCCTATGGCCTGGGCTGGTTTCTGTCGGATGTAAAAGGCCTGAAGCAGGTGACGCATACGGGTGGCCTGGCTGGTATGGTAACGCAGGTGACGTTACTGCCTGAGCTTCAGTTGGGTATCATCGTATTTACTAACCAGCAGTCGGGTGGGGCGTTTTACTCGATTACCAACACCATCAAAGACAGCTACCTGGGCCTGCCGTCGACAGATTGGGTTACCCGCTACGGTGACCGGGCGAAAAGTGGTCAGCAGGAAGCGGATAAAATTACCAAAGACATATGGACGGGCATTGAAAAGGAACAGAAAGCCACCACCACGAAAGTCGATTTCGCGACTTATGCCGGTACGTATCGCGACCGCTGGTTTGGCGATGTCGTGCTTAGTCAGCAGGGGGGACGTACCTGGTTCCGGTCGGTACGGGCGCCCAAGCTAACGGGCGAGTTGTTTTATTACAAGGGTAACACCTTCGTGGTGAAGTGGAACAACCGTAGCCTCGACGCCGATGCTTACGTTACTTTTTCGGTCGATGACACCATGAAGCCCACCGCCATCAAGATGAAACCCATCTCACCCCTCACCGACTTCAGCTTCGACTTTCAGGACCTGGACCTGCAACGGGTGACGAACTAAGGGCCAGTTTGGCCCGCTCAAATAGGTGTAGCGCAGCCCGATACACTGGCAACGCCAGCCCATGCGTCGGTTGGTAGCCATCAACGGAGCGCAGTAACCCCACTTCACGTTAATCAGCAAAGCCCTATGCGTTCTTCAATCAGGCGAATTAACAGCCGTAATCTTGTATTGATGGTCTTCCCAATCCTGTTCGCTTTCAACGGAATAGCGCAGGAAGGAGTCGGATCAGGGCCTTCGCCCGCACAAACCCGCACGGCCTTTCTGCGCATGATTGACCGACCACGAGTGTCACTCGCTCCATTGGTCAAAGACGTACCTAATTCAGAGGGGTTGAGGCAGGAGTACATTACGTACTCCAGCGAAAAGGACCAGCGCGTTCCGGGTATTCTCCTCAAACCGGCCGATCATGGTCGTCGACCCGCTGTTGTGGTGCTGCACGGAACGGGTGGAACGAAAGAGGGACAACTGAGCCTGTTGAACAGGCTGGCGGTTCAGGGTTTTGTCGCTGTTGCCATCGACGGCCGGTACCACGGTGAGCGGAAAACCGGAACGGGATCGGCCCAATACGTAGCGGCCATGCTGGAAACGTACCATACCGGACAGGGGCATCCCTTTCTCTACGATACTGTCTGGGATGTACTGCGGCTCATCGACTATCTGGAAAGCCGCCCCGACGTAGACCCGGCTCGTATTGCGGTGATTGGCTTCTCGAAAGGCGGTATGGAAACGTACCTGGCCGCCGCCGTTGACCCACGTATTGCGGTGGCGGTGCCCATGATTGGCGTGCAGAGCTTTCGCTGGGCATTGGATAACGACCGTTGGATGTCGCGCGTAGGTACGTTCCAGGCTGCCGTTGACGGTGCCGCAAAAGAGGCAGGCCTAAGCAAGGTCGATGCCGCCTTTGTGCGTTCCTTTTACGACCGTGTAGCGCCGGGCATCTACACCCGGTTTGATGGGCCGGCGATGGTACCGCTCATAACCCCCCGCCCGCTACTGGTTATCAACGGCGATGCCGACGACCGAACACCCTTACCTGGTGTAGATGAGTGTATGACACCGGCCAAACTGGCCTATCACAAGGCTGCTGCGGATGAAAAGCTACAGGTATACATCCAGCAAAACACTGGCCATGCTGTCACGCCGGTTGCTCTTCAGGTCGCCGTAGACTGGCTGGTGAAGTGGTTGAAACCGTAGGCCGGCATCACGTACTATGCTCGCTGGTTTATTCGTTGAGCTGTACCAGATGCCAGTCAAGGAGTTCTGCCCGCTTATTAGTTGGCTTTCAGATCGGCAACAAGCTGAACCAGCGTCGCTACCCGGTCGCGGAGGGCGTCGGTGTTGGTGGTGTCGCCGGTAAACAATTGTGAGCCAAGGCCCACAGCCGTTACGCCCGCGCCAAACCAGGTCTTCAGGCTGTCGGCGGTGGGTTCTACGCCGCCTGTCACCATCAGGTTAAGCCACGGCATCGGGCCTTTCACGGCTTTGACGAAACCTGGCCCCAGCACGTTACCCGGAAATACCTTCACCACTTCGGCACCCAACTGAGTAGCCTGGTAGATTTCGGTCAACGTTGCCCCGGCTGGTATCCACGGCAGGCCACGCGTCCGGCATACGTTACCCACTTCGGCGGTCATGACGGGCTGAACCACAAAATTGGCACCCGCATCGATGAATCGCTCGGTATCGGCGGCGGTCAGGATGGTGCCAATGCCCAGCGACAGGCCGGGGCAGTGCTCGGCAACGTACCCAGCCAGTTCGGTGAAAACGGGTAGGGCAGCAGCACCCCGGTTGGTGAATTCAAATACGCGCATGCCGCCGTCGTAGCAAGCCTTTACGATCGAAATGGCGTGAGCCGCGTCGGCATGGTAGAAAACCGGTACGAGTGGGTGATCGGCTAGATTCTGGAGGAAAGGAGACATAAGTACTATTTAGGTAGTTAAGCTGTGATTGCCAATACGTCGGCTACAGTTTGTTTGGTGTCGTCGCCAACTTCGCTCAGTTTGCCGAAAGCGGCAGCAGTGGCGAAATTCAGGATGTCCTGAGGCTGATGTTCATTGTAAAGCCCGTAGAGCAGACCGGCCATGAAACAGTCGCCGCTGCCAATCTGGTCAATGACCGTATCTGCTTCATAAACAGGCGATACATACGATTTTTCGTTGGTAAAGAGGGTCGTATAATAGTGAATCCCCGTCGGTTTTTTGCTGAACCGGAAGGTATTGGCAACCACTTTGCAACGTGGAAAACGAGCCTGAATGGCTTCCGACGTCGCCTGAGCATGGGCCACATAGTCGGCCTGCGTGCTCTGTTCGGTGATATGGTCGCCCACCGGGATGCCCAGCAGCGTATTGGCCGCCCAGATATTACCCATCACCACATCGCAGTATTGAACCAGTGCCGGCATAATGTCAACGGGCTTCACGCCGTATTGCCAGAGGCGGGCGCGGTAATTCAGGTCGATCGAGATCGAGATGCCTTTGTCTGACGCGATAGCCAGCAATTCGCGGCACACCTCCGCTGCCTGGGCGCTCAGGGCCGGGCTGATGGCGCTGATGTGCAGACGGGTCACTCCGTCGAGGATGGGCTCCCAATCGGTTTCGCCCGGTTTCATTTCGGCGAACGCAGACCCGGCCCGGTCGTAGATGACACCCGCGTTTTTCAGGTCGCTTCCCTGGGGCAGGTAATACGTGCCGATGCGGTTACCCGCCGTTTGGCCGGGTTTGGTCAACAGCAGGCCCGACGGATCAACGCCCCGTTTGGTGAGGTACTCGGTAATGTCGCGGGCCAGGGCATTCTCCGGCACGCCGGTGCAATATCGGACAGGTACGTTCCAGTTGGCCAGAGCCATCGCCACGTTCAGCTCGGCTCCCCCCACATAAACAGGCATCACCGACTGCTGAATCCAGCCGCCGTTTGCCAGGGGGGAAAACCGCAATAACACTTCACCAAAACAACAAATTGTAGACATAAGACAGGAGTGAGCCATGAGCACAGGCATATCCCGGCAGTGGCGGACCGTTCCGCCCTGACGGGTGCCAGGCCAGGGCAATACATATGGAAAGCCTAAGTGGCTGCTAATTTAACCAACCGGATTGGTCACACTAGCATACAGTTGCCTACCGGAACGTAACTGGAGCCATAGAAATCGGGATAACGTACCTGAGTGATGGTCCATGATTGGAAAAACGGTCTGTATGGGGCAACTTGCGGCTGTTGTAACCCCTGGCAAATGCATCGCTCTACCCGTTTTCTGCTGGCTGCTTGTTTATCAGTCAGTTGGTTGCCTCTTCTGGCTCAGAAAGAGGTCCTGTACTCCCAATACCTCGTAAATCCGATGGCTATCAACCCGGCTTTTGCGGGTGTGCGTGAAGATTTCAGCATGACACTGGCTTTCCGGGGGCGGTTGTTTAGTTTCCTGAGCCAGAATGCGCAACAGATTGCTACGCCCATTACCCAGACCTTCGCCGCCGATGGGCAACTGGGTACCGGCCACTTCGGGCTGGGTTTTCAGGTACTCAACGACCGAAACAGTACGCTCGGTAACGTGGGCCTGTCCAGTAACCTTTCCTACCGCGTCGACCTGCCCAATCTGGCCCGGTTGTTTTTCGGCGTGCAGGGCGGCGTCAATATTCTGCCCATCGTTGGCACCGGAACGAACCTGGGCGGAAGCAGTGCTTTGCTGAGCTACGGAGTAGGCATGTACTACGATGCGGCTACGTTTTTCGCGGGTATTTCGGCTCCTGAACTCAACAGCAAGGCGTTTGGGCTGGGTGGATTTCTGTACCGGCAACCGATTTACGTACAGGGTGGCGGCAAGATCGATGTAGCCGAAGACTTTAAACTGATCCCGTCGGTGGTACTCTCGCGGTCGGGGTCCGAACCGCTGGCCGTTGACCTGAACGCACGGCTTTGGTACGCCAACCGCGCCGCGCTGGGCGTGTCGGTCCGACAGAATAATACCTTTACGAATGGCACTTTCAACTATGTGCAGGGAACGCTGGAGTATCAACTCTCAGGAAACGTAAGACTGGGTTACCTTTATAACTCAATTGCCCCCGAAGCCCCATTGACCGCCTTTCAGCGAACCATGCATGAACTCGTTTTTAGGTATACGCCTAATCCCAATACACTCAAGTTTTCGTACTTTTAGCCCCGTATGCCCAATCAACGCGTTATTCAGGACCTCTTTATTACCCACGATTTAGATCGCGAGTTTCCGCTGGCGGCTCATTTCGTGCAGACCTACGGAGAGTATCCGAATTACCTCTTCACGCACGAAGACTATAAAACAGACCTGCACGACTGGCTGTTGGCGCGTGGTTTCACCGTCATCAATCAGTCGATGCGGTTAACTAAAGATGGTCTGCGCACGAACGAACGCATCTATACCCATCCAAACGGCGTCATGCTCAACGGTGAGTTTATGTGGGATTCGTACTGCCGGTTTTCTGGTTTTTATCGGGATGCCGATGCCTTGCAGGCCTGTCTGGGTGGTATCGAGAGCCTGATCTGCGAGCAGGAGCCCGAACAAACCAATATTTACCTTATCCAGAGCGGGCTGGGTGGCTTGCATACCGAGCGCGTGGAGATCGAACCGCCGCAGATTGACCTGGAATTATACTATAACGATGGTTTCCCTGACGTGCACGAACGGCTGGTGTCGCTGTTGAACAAACCCAAATACAAAGGGCTGATCCTGCTGCATGGCGAACCGGGCACCGGCAAAACCACCTATATCAAGTACCTCAGTTCACAGGTGCGGAAGAACATGCTGATTCTACCGCCCTACATGACCAACTTCCTCACGTCGCCCGATCTGATTCCGTTTCTGCTCGAGCAACGTGATTCCGTACTGTTGATCGAAGATGCCGAGCGAATCTTGCAGGCTCGTGAAGCGGGTGGGGACACAAACAGCGTTTCCAATATTCTGAACCTGACTGATGGCCTTCTGGCCGATTGTCTTCATATTCAGATCATTGCTACGTTCAACGCCAACAAAAGCCTGCTCGATAAAGCGTTGCTTCGGAAGGGCCGATTGATGATCGATTATGCGTTTGGCAAACTGGCGGCTCCTAAAGCAAATGCCCTGCTGGCAAGCCTGGGCAGCGATTTACATACGAACGACCCAATGACGCTCGCTGATATTTTCAATGTTGAAGGGCAAACCATCTCTGGTGAGCGTACGGAGAGCAGTTCAAAAGTGGGTTTCTAAACCCATTGACGGGCACTTAATGGGCCGTTGACGGAATCAGTGGCGGCACCGTTACCGTCAGTACCCAGCCAGCGCCAGCGGATACCTGTTGTGCCTGAAGTGTAGAGGCTACCTCCCAGGAAGGCACGTATGTGGTCGAATTTGAGTTCCAGTACATGCCGGGTTTCCTGCAACTATTGGGCCAGTCAATTGAGCGGTAAGAGTATGACTACCTTAATAAATCAAATGCTCGTTAGATAGTGCTAAACTCGGTATAGGCTAATTATTGGCCTGAATAGGAGGGCTGCTGTATTGTTGGTATGATTTTTGCAAAACCACGACTCACACTCTCGTTTAGCCTTAATTAGCGGTTATAAGACCAACTCCGCCGCTATCAGGCTGCCTTTCTGCGGCCGGAAAAGCGGTGATTCCACTGGAAGAGCAAGGTAAATAAGGCGTTGCGCCCTCAAAAACCGCTACCTTTGCACCTTCGACATGGCCCACGAGGGTTATGTCTTTTTTTTAAGATGGAAATTCGCAAATCAGACCGGCTCACACATCTCAAATATGATATTCGGGGACCGGTTTATGAAAAGTCGCTGGAGTTAGAGAGCCAGGGCTATAAAATCATTAGCCTGAATATTGGTAATCCGGCGGCATTTGGCTTCGATACGCCCGATGAGATTGTCCACGACGTTATCCTGAACATCCGCAATGCGCAGGGCTATGCTGATTCGCGTGGCTTGTTTGCGGCTCGTAAGGCGGTGATGCATTACACCCAGAACCTGGGCTTGCCCGGTGTTACCATCAACGACATCTACATTGGGAATGGCGTTAGTGAATTGATCCTGCTGTCGATGCAGGCGCTAATCAACGAAGGCGACGAAGTGCTGGTGCCCTCGCCCGATTATCCGCTCTGGACAACATCGGTGGCACTTTGCGGTGGTAAACCCGTTCACTACGTCTGCGACGAAGCGGCTGGCTGGAACCCTGACCTTGCCGATCTGGAAAGCAAAATAACTAACCGGACGCGCGCAGTTGTGCTTATTAATCCCAATAACCCAACCGGGGCCGTTTACGACAAAACAGTGCTGGAAGGAATAGCGCGGATCGCCGAGAAGCACCAGCTAATTGTCTTTGCCGACGAGATTTACGACAAAATCCTGTACGACGGTGCCATACATCATCCAATGGCCCGCTTTGTTCATGACACGTTGTGTATCACCATGAATGGCCTATCGAAAAACTACCGGGCGGCTGGTTTTCGGGGTGGCTGGCTGGTGATGACGGGGGCCAAGCACAAGGCCAAATCATATATCGAAGGGCTGACGTTACTGGCCAGTTTACGTTTGTGCGCCAACGTACCTACGCAATACGCGATTCAAACGGCACTGGGCGGCTACCAGAGTATCCACGACCTGGTTATTCCTGCCGGGCGGCTATACCGGCAAATTATGCTGGCCTATGACCGGATGGTCGCTATTCCGGGCATCACGTGTGTGAAGCCAAAAGGCGCTCTGTACATTTTCCCGAAAATTGACCTGAGCCAGTTCAACATCGCAGATGACAACGAGTTTGTCTACGATCTACTGGTCGAGCAGAAGGTACTGGTGGTGGCTGGTCAGGGATTTAACTTCACCACACCCGACCATTTTCGCATTGTCTGCTTGCCAACCGTCGATGAGATGACGCTGGCTCTAAACCGCATCGAAGCATTCCTGGGGAGCCGAAGGAAGTAGCGGAAGTAGTAATTGCTGACGCCCGGCCCGTCAAAAAAGCCAGGCGTTAGTAATTACCCAATTACTTATCGCCCCGTTAATAGCTATCGGCTGCAACTGGAGCCTGTACAAAACCGGCTGTTTTTAAAATCTGCCCGGCTAGTGAGTGAATAATTGTCTCGCGCCGGAACTGGTTGATAAATTCAGTGCGAACCGTATTCTGGTACGGTATTGTCAACAGGTACGTTGCCAGGGAGGCCGAGTCGCCGGGGGTGAAAACAAAACTGTTCGGTACGTGCCGGTTAACAAACTGGGCTGCGTAGCCCGCCACACCAGCCAGCACGGGTTTGTCGGTGGCGGCATACTCAAACAGCTTCGATGGTAAGCACCGCTCAAAGGCCGCCAAATTGTTGAGGTGCATAAATAGATAGTCGGCCTGTTTGTATTCGGTGAGCAATGTAGCCCGATTGACCGGCGGACGAATAGCCACGTTGTTCAAGCCTGCTTCGGCCACTGCTTTTTCGAGGCGATTTTTAGTGCCACCATCACCGATGACAACAAACCGGTAGGTTGGGCCAAGCAGCCGGGCAGTAGCTGGAATGATTTTTTCAAGACCCTGCCCCTCACCAATATTACCGGCATACAGGATGGTACGCTGGATAGGCGGCTCAGCGGAAGTCGGCGTAGGGGGGATGTTTAGAAAATAATCGTCGATCCCGTTGGTGAAATGGCTGTATGTAGCTTGTTGATAGTCAGCGAAGTAATCGTCGAAGCCTTCCGAAACCATGTTAATATGGCGGGCATATCCGAAGGTATAACGTTCAACCGACTTTAAGGTGGGCGATAAGACCAGTTTAGCAATTGGGTTCCTGAGGAGCTCCAGAATGTTTTCCCGGAACAGATCGCGTATGTCCAGCACTAAGGGGATTTTTCGTTGCCTGGCTAGTTGCGCACCCAGAAAAGCGGAGAACAGGCGGGACGAGGAAGCTACCACTACGTCGTAGGTGCCGTTGCGGGTTAACGCATATGCCTGACGGTAAAAGTGAACATAGGAGCGAATCTGATCGACAAACCCGCTTGTGTGGGCTGGTACCGAGATACGATTAATACGGAGGTTGCCGTGTTGCTCCTCGGCCGCCGCTTCAGCCCGAAACGACTGGTATCGGTTTGGTTGCGTAGTAACGACATGAACCGTACCTGTTTCGCCAAGTTGCCGCGCCAGCTCATAAGCCAACGGCGTATTGCGGAATGATCCCGCACTCAGATCTGGCGAAAAATAGTAAGTCAGTAAAAGTATATTCACAAGCGGGCCGTAAAAAGGGCCGTCAGTGCGGTGGAAATGTCAAGTGTTACTCGGGAAGCAAGACGAGTAAAGTTGAAACCGACGGCCTGGTTATAGTTGGATAAGTTAACACTTAGCGCCTGCTCGTTCATGAAAAGAATATCACAATCCATTGATTTGACGACATTTTGCTGAGTCGTCAAAGATATACAATGGTCGAAATAGAGATTGGATTTCTTCGTTAAATTATTGTTGTAAAAGCTATCATATATACTGAGCGTAGCATCATCGACAAATTTCCACTGGCGGGTATGGTATTCGCCCAGGTGTGCGTAGCCGTCGTGAACTGCCTCTACACAGTGCGGCGTGTCCACAAGGATACGTACCTGAGCCCGCCGGCCAACCCGAAAACCACTCCATACTTCCGACGAATTTTTGTCTGCTACAGTTACAGTGTTGTGTGCGGCCGTACTTCGTTCCCAGCTACGTTGTTCACCAATCTGGTAGGTCGACGTACCCGGATCAACCACAAAGGGTTTACCATCTACATGCAGCACAAACGAGAACGTATCCGCATGAGCATGCCCCGGTTGATGAGCTGGCCCGACCGGACCAACGTCGATAAACAGCTCAAAGCGTGGCGTAGTCAACATCCGGTAGCCACTATCGCTTAATAATGCAGGTACTGGTCTGAAATTCAGTGTCTTGGCTTTGTCCAGGAGCTCGGCCGTGGTGGGGGCAACGCCATAAGCAGCATCATTGACCATCGGCACCGACCCGTCGCGAAACGTCACGGAAACAAGCCAGTCCAGCATGGCGGCGGTCTTTTCCTGAACGTACCTGATCAGATTCTGGTCGTTCACCCACCGGTTGCTCATCAGGACCGAATAAACGTCGAGGAGGCGGTCGGTCAGGAGTTGGTGATATACCGGACTGCGTTCATAATGACCCCCGTCTTGCAGAATCTGCTCATCGAGTTGAGCCCGTAGCAGGTTGATACCCTCGAAAAACCAAAGCCTATGCTGAAAGTGAATGGCCATGATGGTCAGCGCACAGGCGTTTTCGAGGAGGTGATTGCCACCAAGGTGGTATTCCAGCCGGGAGTGGAGCAGGGCTGTCTGTGCGTACAGGTGACGTTCGATAACCGAGTCGCGAATGGTGTCGTGCAGCAGAAATGCCCGCCAGTTCAAGACGCGAAGCGAAGTTGGATAAGGCTCCAGCCCATCAACGAGCGCGTCTGTCTGCCGAATGAAGTCATGGATAAGCGCCAGCCCGTACTCCGACTCGTTCAACTGCTCAAAATAATTGAGGGTATAGGTCCAGAGCTTACCATTGGCAGCATAGTTCCAGTCGATCCGATCCGTGAAGGTAACCGATTGATTCAGGAAGGTAAAGGTGACCGGAAAGGGAATGCCAGGTACGTTACCGGCAGGGTCGCCACCGCCCCATTGCAGGCGTGGCCGACTGCGCAGGCGATTCCATACCTGGTATATCACCTGCCGGGGAGTCAGGTGTCGAAGGGTACGCCAGTATAGTCCGAGGGTAGCCAATTATCAATTATCAATTATTAATTGAGCTTTTAGACACTGTGATTTGTTTTCTGGTCACCAACAGATTTCCGTTCAATACGTATGTAGCGACGCCGTTCGCCCATACCAAATCCACCGTTCGTAACTTCCCCAAGCGGAGCCATTGTTCATTGATAATTGTTCATTGGTACCTGTGCCCATCCTCCTTCGTGCAAGCTACGCAGGGCAGCCAGGGTTGCGGCGGTCGTGTTTACCAGGTCGGCAAACGGAATCAGGGGTGCCCCGCCCGTGCGCAGGGTATCAATGAGCCGCCGAAACTGCTCGGTATGGCCCTTATCCTGACCACCCGACTGGCTCGAGAACCCACGGAATCCGTAGCCTTTCAACGACTTGAAATTGTCGAGGATGAGCGTTCTTTCCTGCGAATATACCTCGATTCGTTCCTTGGCGTATGCTTTGCTGCCATTGGCGAAATAGTTGATTACGCCGGTTGATCCATTCTCATACCGCAACAGGATCGACGCCGAATCGGTGATCTCTGATGGATGTTGCCCCATCGCGTTCATGCAGACTGCTACTACCCGGCTTCCCGTCAGGTACGTGATCAGGTCGACGTAATGGCAGGCTTCGCCCAGGATACGCCCGCCGCCAACTGCCCGGTCGTGTACCCACGAGTTGGCCGGAATAGCCCCCGCGTTCATGGTGGCGATCACGTTCATCGGTACGGCATCGCTACCGGCACCGCCCAGTAATGCCTTGGCTTTCCGGGCCGTAGGCGCAAACCGACGGTTAAACCCAACCATCACCATCCGTTCGTTAACCTGATCGGTAGTCTGGTGGGCATTTATCACATCGGCCAGCTCATCCTCGTAGATGGCCAGTGGTTTTTCCACAAACACATGTTTGCCTGCCTGCAAAGCTTCCACCACCAGTTTTGCGTGATTGTTATGACGGGTAGTGATCACGCAAAGGTCAATGGCGGGGTCGGTCAATACGTCCTGGTAGTTGGTTGTACTTTGGGCAATACCATGCTTTTTCGCCAGCAGCGTACCACTGAGTCCATTGGCACTAACGATGGTTTGCAGGGTGGCTCCGGCTTTTTGTAAGGCAGGTACGAGGGTTGACCCGGCGAAATTGCCTGCACCAATGATGCCAACGACCCCTGCCGATTTGGCCAGTGGTATATCCGCGGCACGCAACCTGACCAGCGTACCCAGCCGATCGCCGAAGCGGGTCGCCGCTTCGGGTGTATCGGGGTAGCTGAGCAGTGAGGCGATGCTAGCCGACCCATTCATCCGGCCATAAATCTGCTGGTAATCGGCCAGGGGAACAATCTCCGTAATCAGTGGGTCTACCTGTAGCTGCCCTGTGCCAAGCAGGTGCAGGATCGTCTGGAAATTGCGGTTTTCGGTCCAGCGGACAAACGGCAGTGGATAATCGTGGCCAGCCTGCTCATAATCAGCGTCGTAGCGGCCCGGACCGTATGAGCACGAAACCTGAAATGTCAGTTCTTTCTCAAAGAAATCGGCGCGGCTTAGGTTCAGCCCAACCACACCGATCAGCACAATGCGCCCGCGTTTACGACTCATCCGGGCCGCCTGCGTCATGATCTCGTCTGACCGGGACGCGTTCGGCTTGGTAGAGGCGGTGATCAGCACACCGTCGGCTCCGGTGCCACCGGTTACGTCGATTACCGCTTTCACCACGTCGGTGTTGGCGGAATTAAGCGTGTCAATGCCCAGGGTGCGGGCTAGCGTTAGCTTCCGTTCGTCGAGGTCGAGGCCGATCACCCGGCAGCCGTTCAGGCGCAGAAGCTGGGCCGTAAGCAGCCCGATCAGTCCCAGGCCAACCACCACGATGGTTTCACCCAGCGTAGGGTTCACCAGCCTGATACCCTGAAGGCCGATGGCACCAATAACGGTAAACGCCGCCTGATCATCGGTGACCGAATCGGGAATTTTAGCCACCAGGTTACGGGGAATGCAGACCATTTCGGCATGTTGCCCGTTAGACGCCACCCGATCGCCAACGCTGATATCGGTAATGCCTGTGCCCACGGCCACTACCTCGCCCACATGGCAATAGCCAAGTGGCAGTGGCTGGTCTAGCTTCCGAAAAACAGCCTCTAAAGTTGGCAACAGCCCGTCTGACTGGATTTTCTCGATGACCTGCTTTACTTTATCGGGCTGTTGACGGGCTTTACTGAGCAGATTTGCCTTGCCGAAATCGACCAGCATCCGTTCGGTACCAAGTGATACCAGCGTGCGTCGGGTGCGAATCAGCACTTGGCCGGCACGTACCTGAGGCGCTGGCACTGTCTCCAGCACCGTCTCGCCGGACTTTAAATTCTGTATAAGCTGGTACATCTACGGGGGTAATGATTCGGGCAAAGGTAGGAACAATAGCCTCTACGCTCTTACTGACTCCCTCCCTCAGGGAGTGGAAATATCTTTGAAAACTGAGCGGTAATCTGTGGGAGTACTATCTACTTTTGATGAATTGACTGACGTCCTCTACCGCATCATATGACCTTACTGATTTTTTCATATAATCGTGCCTTACAACTTCAGACCCTATTGAGTAGCCTATTGGCGTACTTACAAGTCGATGCCCCCTATTCAATCCATGTTTTGTACGCTGCCGACAACGACGACTATCAAGCGGGATATGAGCAGGTTGTACGGGCGTATCCGCAGATTCAGTTTCACCGGGAGCGACGACAGCATAAATGGGCATGGCCATTAGTAACCCGATACTGGAAGAATTTGTATCGGTACTTGACGCATTCGAGCCTACGGCGCACGACTAATTTTAAGTCGTTGACTGAGCAAATTATCGCAAATAGTCCACACGAAGGTGTTCTGTTCCTTACCGACGACAGTTTGTTCACGCGTCCTGTCCTAATTGATCGTGTTCGGCTCAACACTGTACTCGGCGATTCACTCCATAGGTATACTCTAAGTCTACGCCACGGCTTATCGCTTAGGCCACTACCAATTAACATAGAGGCTGACAAAACTGGCGGTCACGTTTGGCGGATAGAACCTAACCTGGTTGATCTCGGACATTGGACATGGCGTTTTTCGGTTGATGGGCATCTGTATACTCGCCAGGCGTTGTTGCCAGTGCTACGGCGTTTGAATTACGCTAATCCAAATTCACTAGAAGGGTTTGTAAACGAATACATCTCTACTGTTCAGCCTCATTTGTATAGTACGTTATTTTTCGATGCTCAACCTAGTTTGGTCGGTTTTATTCTAAACAAGGTGCAGACATACAACGGTAACCGTAGCTTCGATATAGCGCCTGCCTATTTGAATGCAAAAATGCTGGCGGGTTACCAGCTCCGCTATCACTATCAGGAGCCAGTTACCGACTTTCAACCTGAACTTGAGGCAGTTGAATTGTATGACCCAGCAACAGGTGAGCAAGAGGTGCTGAAAACTGCTTGATTAACTACTACTAAATAACTTTAATGTTTATTCTTCGCAAGCTTTACGCTATACTTACATTTTTAGGAATTGATCCGCTACGTTTATTTCAGAATATCACTGGTCTGAGGTGGTTCTGGTCTGATTATCGAGCCTTTAAAAAACTGGCAGGACCAAATCCGCTTTTTCCAATTGACTCCTTTTATCCGCTACTGAATGATAAACGAGCGAGTAGTGGCAGCGTTAAAGGACATTACTTTCATCAGGATCTGCTCGTTGCACAACGTGTATTTAACAATGCACCCGCCAGGCATGTCGATATAGGATCACGAATTGATGGGTTCGTTGCTCATGTAGCATCATACCGGCCAGTGGAGGTATTCGACATCAGACCTTTGTATGATCTTATTGATAATGTTCGATTTACGCAGGCAAATCTTATGCAGGTGGATGAACGATTAATAGACTACACCGATTCAGTTTCGTGCCTGCACACGATCGAGCATTTTGGGCTGGGTCGCTATGGTGACCCACTTGACCCGCAAGGCTATTTAAAAGGACTTCAGGCTATCAGGCAGGTTTTGCGGAAAGGAGGTATGTTCTATTTTTCAACCCCAATTGGCCCACAACGAATTGAGTTTAACGCCCATCGTGTATTCAGTGTAGCTTATCTACTGGATATGTTTCAAACAGATTATGATCTGTTGCACTTCTCGTATGTCGATGACAAAGGCGATTTACATAAACACGTCGACCTGAAGCCAACTGATGTTCAACGTAACTTTGGGTGTCGATATGGCTGCGGTATTTTCGAGCTAAGGAAGCGCTAAATCTATTTTCTCTGGTAACGAAGAATTAAGTAAAACGTCCACGATTCGATTGGCAGCTTTACCATCCCAAAGTGGTGGTATCGTTCCTTGCTTACCTTTCCTCGACCGAATGGCATTGAGGTGGTTGCTGACCGTACTGGGATCAAGGTCAGCGAGTAGGGTATTGGTGCCGAACTCAACGGTGCTGGGGCGTTCGGTGCTGTTGCGGAAGGTGAGGCAGGGAATCTGCAGGTACGTTGTTTCTTCCTGAATACCGCCTGAGTCCGTAACAACTGCTTTGGCGTGTTCCATCAGATTCAGAAATTCCAGATAACCCTGCGGTTCCAGTAACCGTACATTCTTGAGTGTAGTCAGTTGGTCGAGCAGGCCAAAGCGGGCCAGGTTGGAACGGGTACGTGGATGAAGTGGAAAGACAACCGGATCATATTGGGCTGCTTCACTGGCGATCTGTACAAGTGCCCGCAGCCCGTCAACAGTATCCACGTTTGATGGTCGATGCATGGTAAGAAGAATATATTCTCCAGGCGTTAACTCCAATGTTTGAACCATGTTCAGCGCGGCAGCCTGGTCTCGATAACGCACCAGCGAGTCGATCATGACGTTGCCAACGAACTTGACTTTCTCATCAGCGATGCCTTCGCGACGTAGATTGTCGAGGCCGGCCTGCTCTGTGACAAACAGCAAGTCGGACAGGTTATCGGTGAGAATCCGGTTGATCTCTTCGGGCATCTGTCGGTCGCCCGACCGCAAGCCTGCTTCTACGTGTGCCACCTGCACACCCATCCGAACGGCTACCAGCGCACAGGCCAGCGTGCTCGTCACGTCGCCCACCACCACCACCCAGTCGGGTTGTTCGGTTTGCATCACGGCCTCAAATTTGGTCATGATATCGGCAGTTTGCTGAGTGTGAGTGCCGCTGGTAACGCCGAGGTAGTAATCTGGTTTTGGTAAACCAATCTGGTTGAAAAAAACGTCGCTCATTCTGGCGTCGTAGTGCTGGCCGGTATGCACAATTTTCGACTCGATGTCATTGTGCCTTAAAAAAGCACGGTGCAGCGGAGCCACTTTCATGAAATTGGGCCGAGCGCCCACAACGTTCAAAATCTTCATATAGAGACGCGTTAATACAGTGGCATTGATCCTACTGGTCAAGTAATGAATAGGCGGGGGCATCTATGAATTGCTGGCACCAGGCCTCGATAGCTACGAGCCCCCAGATGCTATAGACTGCGTCCAGGTGTCCATTTTTAGTGTTTTCAATGAGCCTATGAACGTTTTTTGGATCAAAAATACCTCGCCGGTTCAGTACGTCGGTAGAGAGGTATTGCTCAAAAAGCCCGTCAAGTTGCCCAGCCATGAGCCAACTTCGCAGTGGGGTGCCAAAGCCGGTTTTAGGTCGGTAAATGACTTCGTTAGGCAGATAGCGCTCCATCAGCTTCTTTAAAATGTATTTAGTTTCGCGCCCTTTCATTTTGAGCGCTGGCGGTAATCGAGCGGCGAAATTGACCAGTTCCACATCTAAAAAAGGTACTCTTGCTTCTACGCCTACCGCCATACTTAGCTTGTCTGTGTAATTCAGATTATGATCAGGTAGATAGAATGTTGTCTCCCAGAACAGGAGCTGGTTGAGGAGCGATGACTCGTCTGGAATCTGGGATAGCGCAGTGAGTAGTCGATGCCGAGGGTGTATATCAGGAAGCATTGCCTGTATCGCTGGCGTGAAAAGGCTCCGGTTTATCGAATAAGGTAACCAACCATAGTAATCGGCTAACCGGTCAGGCTGTTGTTTGCCCAATCCTTCTGCTATTTTCTGGAGGCGCCTGACCTGTGGGTGCTGGCCTGGCCATTGAGACAAAATAGCAGAAGCCAACTTACCCATTCCACTTGGCAGGTGTTGAAACAGCGCTTCCATACTTAATGCCTGATGGCGACGATAACCCGAAAAAATATCATCGCCAGCGGTGCCTCCCAACAACACGGTATGGCCGTTTTCCCGAGCCTGGCGGCATATATTAAGTACATTGATCGGGGCCGTATCTGCCAGAGGTTCGTCGAGATGATAAATGACCTTGCTAAAGTCCCGAACGATATCTGATTCCGCTGCTACTTCGATCAACTTCACTCCAAGGTGTTTGGCTACCAGCCTGGCGTAGGGAAGGTCGTTGTCGAAACCTTCATATGACTTTTGAGATGAAGCTGTTCGGATCGTGTAACAGGTTAACTGCTCCTTAGGTCTGAGTTGAGCAGCAAGAGCAACAACGGCACTGGAATCCAGACCACCGGAGAGAAAAAAACCTAAGGGAACATCAGACTGTAATTGACGGTCTACGGCTTGCCGCATTTGCTGGTCCAGCGCCTCGATCAGCTCTGCTTCGGGGCGCTGATCATAAACGCCCCGAAGTGGCAGGGAATAATATTGCTTGATCGACATCGTGGATGGCAGATCGACCGATACGCATAAGTAGTGGCCTGGTAATAGTTTTCTCACATGCCGTAGCGGAGTTTGTTCACCCGGTGCATACAAAAAATGCAGGTATTGACTCAGGGCCGTGTAGTCGAGAGACTGGTCTATACCCGGATAACCGGCAATGACTTTCAATTCGGAGGCAAACAGAAACTGGTCTGATTGATGGTAATAGTATAACGGCTTTACACCAAACTGGTCGCGGGCCAAAACTAATTTGCGCGTTTGCGTATCATAAATAGCGCAGGCAAAAATGCCGTTCAGGCGGCTAAAAATAGCCGTTCCAAACTCAGCGAAACCATACAAAAGTGTCTCTGTGTCACTCGTTGACCGAAATTGACAGCCCCGGCGGCGTAAATCGGCTCTCAAATCGAGGTGGTTATAAATTTCGCCATTGAAGGTAACAACGTACCTGCCATCGCTGGTTTGCATGGGCTGATGACCATTGGCAGATAAGTCAAGTATAGCCAGTCGGGTGTGGGCGAGCGTCAGGTTATGGGCTTGATAAATACCATTGCCGTCTGGGCCACGATGGCTTAGAAACGACTTCCAATAGTCGGGTGAAACCAACGCTTGGCCTACCTGTCCTGCTATTCCGCACATACGTTACTTAGTGGCTTTTATCAGCATGAACAATCCATGCGTAGGAAAGAAATGTTGAATGAACTTTCTGGGAAACAGGCGCCTGGCTACGGTTAACAACGTACCTGCATGACGCTGCCCTGCCTGAGAACTCAGCAAATCGCCGTGTGTGAGAACCGTATGAATAGTTACCAGACTGAAGCCGGAAAACAACGCTTTCGCTTCTGGTAAGGTATACGCTTTGGTGCCCGGACTTTCTAAAAATCGGGCATAAATATCGGCTAGTGATAGAGTCCATCGGCCCGTCAGGAAGGCATAACGTACCCAGAGCATATACCCGACAAAGCTGTGGGTATGATAGATCATAACCGCTGCTTCACCACCCGGCTTTAACACTCGATGAATCTCCGAAACGGCCTTCGGCGTATCAGGGCTGTGGTGAATCACACCCCACGAGTAAACAAGATCGAATTCATTTGTTGCGTAAGGGAGTGCCTCTGCATCGGCAACCTGTACGTTTGCCGGTAACCCAAAGCAGGCCAGCCTTTCCTGGGTATGCTTCACCGCACGCGGGGTTAGATCACAGCCTTTCAGCAAAGCACCTGCTTCAGCAAAGCGCTGATGGTCAGCACCCAGACCTACCCCTATTTCCAGCACATGACGCGCTGAAGAGTCGTCGAAGCGAGCAAAATCAACTATATAAGGCTCTAACTGATAGCGGATTTGCGCTTGTTGCTTATAACTACCCTGCTGATCGGTACCAGTTAGATAAAGCGTTTCTCCGCAGGATGCTTCATTCCAGAAAGCATGAACTTGCTGCTTGTCGAGATCCATCATGTGTAGGGCTATTACGAGAATAAGTGTGAATAGCTTTCGTGAAACTGTTGTTCATCTATGTACGCTCTGGATACCCTTAACGCTCCGGCAACATACTGTTGATAGGTGTCGTTTTCCATTGATACATAGTGATTTATGGCGTCAATCCAACTGGATCCTTCTAAAGGTAAGTCGCTGCCAGCCAATTGTTCGCTTAAGTTTCGCCAGGGTGTCTGGTCGCTGATTAGTACAGGTACGCCAATTGATAATGATTCGAAAATTGCATGACCAAAACTTTCTCCGAGGGTTGGCAACACGAAGAAATCGTTCTGGGCCAGGGTTTGGGGAACCTGCCCGTTGGGTAAATAATTCTGGTACTTTATTTCGTGTGGACCACTATAGGCCGTAATGAGCTGGTTGCACTTTTTCCAGTAACGGTCATCATTTATATGGCCATAGATAGACAAATGAATTTTCCCGACAGATAGCTTAGGAAATAAATCAAGGAGGAAGTGCAGGTTTTTTACTGGAGCGATTCGGGAAATAAACACCATTCGCAATACACCTTTTTCCTTTACATATTCCTCACGATGGGGTAATAGTGCAGGCGTATCCGGGGCCAAAATAATGGGTATAAACTTAATTGATGGCCGCGTGAACACATGTTTTATCGCCTCTGTTTCTGCTTTACTGGTCGCATGCCATGTAATTAAATTTGAGTTGAATATTCTCTTTAACAGGGCAAGAAAAAGACGCTTCTTTTGGTATTTTATGGATAACGCACTAGCTTGTAATTCGCCACGGGGCGCAATAATAATCTTTCGTTTGTGGGCAAAAGAGATCAAAAGCAGTATGCGGGACATGCTTCCGAATAAGCTGTTAAGATAGATATGGTCTGGGTTTGTCTGAGTTATTAATTTTTTAAAATAATAACTATTAATAGTTCGTGGGCTGGCATACAATATACTATAGAAAGTGCGATCAAGCCACTGATTTGTGACAATTCCCGCATAAGGATTGTCATCTTTATAATCCCGATCACGAGATACCAGATAAATGGTATACTGGTTTTTTAAGAGTGATAATAAGTTGGATATAGAATGCACAGGCCCTCCTGATTTATAACCGGGCAGAAAATACTCAACGAAGATCAAAAGTGTTTTTTTCTTACTTGTTGGCTCATTCATAGGGCTTGCTCCTCGTGGGTGAGTACTTCCTGGTAAAGAGCCGCATATTGGGCCGACACGTTCTCAATAGTATACTTAGCCGCGTTTTGATACCCGGCGAGGATAAGCCGTTCCCGATAGGCGGAGTCGTTGATAAGTAATTGTATGCCTGAATGAATGGAATCGATACAATAGGGGTCTGCCAGATGAGCGGCCTCTCCTGCCAGTTCGCGCATTGGTGAAAGAGAAGACGTTAACACCACTCTGCCAACAGCATTAGCCTCAATAATTGGCATACCAAATCCTTCATATGTCGAAACAAAGGAGACAAGATCGCAGGCTTCATATTCTTTTATTATTTCCCTGTCCGGCAAATTTTCTTTCTGGGTGTATGATAAGCCTGACTCGGTAAGCTGGTCTTTCTGAGAAACGGAGAGCCGTCCAATAATTACCAGTGTACAAGGTATACCTTGTAGGGCATCAACAAGGCGAGGTAAATTTTTATTTTCTCCTGTTCCTATATGAAGTATGCGTGGCTGTTTACTGTTAAATTCCTTTCGAGAAGGTTTCAGATCAGGGTTATAATGATTCGAAATTACACGGATTTTGCCAGACAATTTAGGGCCAACAAAGTGAATCAGTTCCTGCTTTGATTTTTCGGAAATCGTGATGACATATTCAGCCCGGCGTATGGGTAGGTAATAAAATAATAAATAGATGAAACTGAACCTGATAACGTTTCCAGCTTTGTGTTGGCGTTCGAGCGATACGCAGTCGTGGATTGTCAGTATAGTTCTGGCTGGTGGTAGTGCAAGGGCCAGATAGTGAAGTTCACCTGTGATATGGTAAATATCAGCCTGTTGCCGAAAGGTGAAGCGAAGGTTTTTCCACAATGTTTGAATACTCACACCCAGATTGGGCATATAGACTTCGGTTACCCTGAAACGGTGCTGTGATCTGATAGCAACTGCTAACTTCGTAAATAGACCTTCTATGCTGAATCCGGCCTGCTTATTTCTGAAGATATAAAGGATCGTTTTCACGGCTACTTAGTGGCAACAACAAGCATGTTCTGAGATAAAATAGACCCTGTTAAACCCGTTTCGGCTAAAAGTAGTAACCGATAGTTCAAGGTGCCTAACTCCCAGATAACCCGGCGTAGTAAGGATATAAGTCCATGCACTACCGGCTTTTCCTCCTTGCAGATAATCGCATTGAAGCCAACAGTTTTCAGCAACTGCTGTACCGATGTAGTGGTGAAGCACTGCTCATGAGTTAAGTCGCCATATCGGATGCGCATCCCGAAAAGACCTTCGGCGTTGGGTACGTGCATGATTAGTTTACCACCCGGTTTCAATTGTGAATGTACCAGGTCGAGCAAGTCAAATGTTTCTTGTACAGTCAAATGCTCAATCACATCCATGAGCAAAAATACGTCTTTACTTTCCTTATGGGCTGTTAAAAACTGGTGAATATGCCCTTGCCGGACTTCCTGGAGACCTAACTCATTAGCTACTTTAACCTGTTCGGCCGATGCATCGATGCCGACCAGATTGAGGTAGCCGTATTTTTTGAAAAAATAAATGAAACAACCGTTGCCACAACCCAGGTCTACTATAGCGGCCATCTTGTCGGTTGGTAATAAGGGGCGTATGATCGAGTCGACGTATGGACGATTCGTTTTAAACAGCATTTCGGGCAGTGCAGCGGTGTTGGCAGGCAGTGAACCCTGACCGCTGCTCACGTAAGCGTCATATAGTCTCTGCTTATAAGGTGTCATGTTGCAGCATAAGGTTAGTATAGGTGACTTTTGTACAAGAAACAAGCCACTACAAATTGAATCAGGAAGCCCAGTAGTGAGGCAAATGCAGCACCGATTAAGCCGAAATAAGGAATGAAAATCAGATTGAACCCTATATTGGCTACTGCCCCGGCAATGGTTGTCCATAAAATCAGCCTGGTGTATCCGTAGGCATACCATTGCACTTCGAGCAAATGAATGAGAGTAAGGAAAAGGTAGCCGAAGGCAATTACAGGACCTATCTGGAAAGCCTCTTTGTAGGTATCGGACAGGAGCAATAATCCGAGTTCGTCGCGTAGCAACAGATAGGCCACGCACGCGCTGCCTGCTAGGGCTGCGTAGGTAAAAAGGTACTTTCGCTGTACCAGCCAGACAGCCTTTGTGGGTACGTTGGCCGCACGTAGTGCGTAAACCTGTCGGGTTGAATGAACAACAAATGGGCTAACGAGAATAACCAGTTTAGCCCCTAAACCATAGCCGACACTATACTGGCCTACGTCTGCTTCAGATAGATATAAACTGATTAAATACCGATCGCCGTAGTTGATTACCCAACCCCACAAAGCCAGAGCAATAAGTGGGAACGCATACCGCCAGAACGTTGCGAAGGTGGGTAAGTCAGGTACGTTCAAACGGGTGGCGGGTATCAGCTTGTATGAATAAGTAAGCCCTATACCGGCAAAAATAACGTTACTTAACGCCAGACATAGCCATAAACCCAGCGATGTTGACTGGTGATAATTAATGACCACCAGGGCAAATAACAACAGGTTTCCGATTGAATAACTTAGCTGGATGGCTGTGTAAAAGCGATGCTTGCCATTCAGGTTCAGATAGTCGATGCTGCCCGAATAGAGACCTTGTCCAATGCCGGCAGCACTGATCAGTAACGCAGGTAGAAATTGATCATACACATAGCCAAAAACGAGCAGAGCACCCGCGCAAAGTACGTAAGCCAAACCGATGAGTCGACTGTAAAATGGGAAAGCAGCACGAATACCAAGCTGAGCCTGATCAGTTTTGAATGCCTGTAATATGGGGACTATCAAGACGACATGAGCCAGATTCAAGCCTGAAAGTAGCAGGTTATAATCACCTAATTCGGTAGGTGGAATGTAAAGAGCAATAGCCTTTCCCAGGATCAGGCCGGCTATTGCCATTACTACCTGCCCGCCAAATAATAAGGTAATAGTCCTGGTAACAGGGCTATCCTTATAAGTCCGCAGAAAGTAAATTACACCCATGAGGTAAGAGGCGGTTGCTAATAACCAATGGTAGTCAGCAGTTGTACCATTCGGTGGTCAAATGTGTGATGTTGCTGAAAATGAGTGTACTGCCTGTCGGCTATCGCATAACGCTCTAGTGGATTAGCCAGATAGTATCGAATCTTGTCGATCGCCTCATCCAGGGATGTAAACGTCACCTGGCTACAGGGAACGCCGCTATAATCCTCTAAAAGTGGTTTGTAATCAGACAGTTGAAATCCGCCTGTACCATTAATTTCGAAATACTTCTGGTTGGCGGATGTAATCTCGGCAAAGTAGAAATTATTGAAAATGATTTTTGCTCCGTATAACATCTGGTTTTTTTCTTCACCAACCAGGTAGCGACCTACATAAGCTGATTTGACCAGGGATGGGGTAAAAGCGGCAGGACGGCCATAAATAGTTACCCGGATACCTGCCTTCAGTAATTGCTCGGCCATTCGGGCACGATATGGATACAGGTTTCCATACATCAATACATCTATATTCACCTGGGCTTCAGCCTGACTTTTGGCTATGGCCGGGCGAACATTCATGCGTGGATTAAAACCTTCTGGTAAATAGTAGGCGTTCAACCCTGCTTTAGCGCGTAATGTATCGACCAGGAAGGGTTCCTTTGAAAAGTAATAGTCGAAATTTGATGCAATAATTTGTTGGCGATCTAAGGTGGCAATCGTATCGGGGTTTACTTGTATGATCAGCCGACCAGGTAACCGTATTTTCAGTTGATCGACGATTATCGGATGCAGATGGCGGAAGACAACGAGTACCAGGTCAGGGTGCTGATCTGCCACGCGATTTGCCAGTTTAGTGCATACTATTTCGTCATATTTATTTATGAATCGAGTCAACCAGTACTGGGCAGATAGTGGTACCCGGCTTATACTGGCCAGGTCCATTATATAGGCATCGTGGCCAAGATGATTGAATGAACTTTGTAAATGACACTCTAGCGAATCAAATTCTGTACTGCCAATTATAGCTATTTTCATCTTTGTGAACGTGGATAGGCTAGACGTTGAAAAATTCGCTTTCCTATATTTTGTGTTTTGAATAGCCAGATGTAAAGTAATATGAAATAATTTTTAATGATTAGTATAATTTACACGTAGGTATTATGAATATATTAAAGATTAATGTTAAGTCTTTTCAACGCAAACCAAAATACAGCAATAAATATAGAAGTAGATATAAAACTTCCCCACATTGACAGTACATCTGTTTCAACAGTAAGACAACCACTAAACAAGCAAGGAAGCCATAATAATAAAGATGGTTTATTTTCAGATATTCTTAATATTTTACTAAAGCAATAGTTGAATAGTAGTCCGAAAATGAACATGAAGACAATTCCACCCACAATCCCGAAATTGGCATATGCTTCTCCAAACGGAGAAATGTTTGAGCTACTTGTACCTGAGTGGATAAGAGGAGTAAATCGAGTAATATTGGCAACACCGCCGGTAATCGGTTTTTCATTCCAAAATAACCTTGGTATTATAGGGTATACGAAATGAAAAAGGATTTCTCCGTCTGCATAAGGTTCTACCCTAGGCACATACGATTGAGCTAGTGCTACTAAGTTGCCTTGATTAAATCGATGAGCTACAGACAAAAAATGTTCTCTGCTTAATAGATAACTTGGATCATCAATTCGCTGTTTTACCAGTTGCATAAGAAGCTCAGGATCTGCACGCCTTTCAGTAATCTTATTACCCCAAGTTCCTAAACGGTAATCCATTTTCACTGACTGAACTATAACGATAAAAACGATTCCGGCTAGAACAATAAATGATTTAAGTTGCAAACTTTTCCCACGATCTGTACCAGTAAACGCAATGATAAAGTACAGGGTTGTCCAAAATATTAGATGGCCGAATGCCCCCTCTTTAATAGTTGTATACACTAGTAAAGCAAAAGCTACTGACAGTGTGATTCTTTTTATCTTGCCCGAAAGGTAGTGTCCATACATTACAGATGCATATAGGCATATAGAAAATAGGTACACTATCGCTTTAATTTGTATTGGTACATATTGATAAACTATAGCTCCGACTATGCCTATTACCAATAATATTGTACTGATATTATCCTTTCCGATTAAATGAGTTTTAGCTTTAGATAAGAGCAGGACGTGTTCTTGCGTTTTGAATATTGGAAGAAAAAGCCCGGTATAATATGCGACAACAGCAGGTAATGCGTATGAAAAATACTCATCCGAGGGTAATGGCATTTCCTCTGGTTGATAAACAAACTCTAAAGCAGTCGAAAGAAGTAATTGTAATGAAGCAACGAAACCCATCAACTCCCGCAAAGCAATAGAGTTGCCGAATTCAATGAATAAGTTTAGAAATGTGAATAGTGAAAAAGAGAAAGCTAAAACTTCATAGTTTGACAACTCAGAAACGTACCTAAGTCCTATTCCGAAAAGGAGGGTTAATGTCAATATGATAGTTTTGCTATTCATTGTGAATTACTCTACTATTATTTCCTGTTCCAGAAATCGAAACCAAAGCCTTTTTTAGCTACTTTTTGAGACTTCGTGTTCTCGTCGCCATACGTGGAGCGATACATGTAGCCGTAACCAGCGTCGTATCCGTATCCGTAGTTGTACTCGTAGTCTTTCTCCATATCAATGCCGTTGATGACCAGGCACATGTTGGGGAATCGTTTCTCTTTGTAGAGGGTATCGATGTTTTTCAGGAATCCTTTACCCGTATACAGGTGCCGCACAATGTAGAGCGTCATGCTGGCGTATTTGGCCAGAATGTTGGCATCCGTTACTAACCCCACAGGCGGCGTGTCGGCAATGACGACATCGAAGTGTTCGTGCAGGTTCTCGAACAGGTAGCGCATTTTATCGCCGCTGATCAGTTCGGATGGGTTGGGAGGAATGATGCCGCAGGGGATAAAAAACAGGTTATCATAGCCCGGAACCGGTTTAATGATCTCATCCAGCGTGGCCTGACCAGACAGGTAACTTGATAAGCCTTGCGGGCTGGTTTCTTTGATGTAACGGTGCAGTTTAGGCTTCCGCATATCCAGTTCCAGCATAACTACTTTCTTGTCGGCGATAGCCAGGCTGGCAGCCAGATTGAGCGAGATAAACGATTTGCCTTCACCACTAATGCTGGAGGTGATCAGAATCGTTTGTTTAGTGCCGCTCTCCGGGTTGAAGAACTGAATGTTCGTCCGTAACGCACGAATCTGCTCGGATAGAAGTGACCGGCTCTTGGGCGTCATTTCCAGGGGCGACTCGGTGGCGTCGGACTGAATGATCTCGCCAATGATGGGCGTTTCGGTGGCGTCTTCAACCTGTGTTTTCCGGCTGATCTTATTGTTGAAATAGTCGATCAGCCAAAGCACCAGTACGGGTAACAATAAGCCTACGAGTAGCGCGACCAGGTAATAATTGCGCTTCACGGGTTTTACCGGCTGCGGGTCGCCCTGGGCGTCATCGATCACGCGCAGATCCGAAACGGTGGAGGCAAACGACATGGCCGTCTCTTCGCGTTTCTGCAACAGGTACGTATACAGATTGCCCTTGATACTGGCCTGCCGCGAAATATCGAGCAGTTGCCGTTCTTTCTGCGGAATCGTGCGAATGGTCGACTCAATTCGCTTGTTGGTGGTTTGCAAACTGGCTCGGGTATTGATCAGAATACGGCGCAGCGTTTGCACATTGTCGGCGATGTTTCGTTTCGTGCTCCGAATCTGTTCGTCGATGGTCTCGATGGGAACTGATTTTTCGGGAACAGTCCGAATCAGTTTTTCGCGTTGGCCTTCCAGGTCAAACAGGTTACCGATGAGCGCTGTTAGCGTCGGGCTTTCCAGCCCGACTGTCGAGGGAGAGACGATCCGGGATCCACCTTTGCTGGCCAGGTACGTTTCAATCTCGCTCAACGTACCCAACTGAATGTTCACCTGACTAAGCTGGGTATCGTTTTCTTTTACTTTGTCGAGAAACAGGGTCGATTCCGAACTCAGGTCGACAATGCCCGAGTTGGTTTTGTAGCGTTGGATATCGCCTTCAACGGTGGTTAATTCACGGGAAATAATGCCGAGGCGATCTTCAACGAACCGCAGGGTGTTGGCGGCTACTTTGTTTTTATCCTGTAGCGATGAGAGTTCATAGAAGTAAATCAGGCGGTCGAGATACGCCTCGGCGCGGTCGGGCGCCGTGTCTTCCATTGTCAGGAAAAGGACCGACGCTGATTTATTGGGTTGTGATACGCGCAATCGTTTGACGAACGACTTAATGGCGCCCACCCGGTGTTCCATCGTAACGGTAATGTCCCGGTGCTGGGTTGTAACGCTGTCGCGTTTGGTAACCAGTACCAACCCCAGCGGCGATTGCGTTGCTTTCCCGAATGGACAAACCACGCCATCCATGATGGCTTTGCCGGGAGCTACAGTCACCTTGACAGGGATGTCATAGGCTGATTCAATGGGTTTCAACACCTTTACCACAATAGGGGCATCGCGGTAGATATCGCGCACCCGCCAGCGGTCTTTGTACGAGTAAACCAGATCAAGCCCTAAGTCATCGACAACCTTTTGAGCGAGTTTGTACGATTTGAGCACTTCAATCTCATTCTCCACCTGTTTCTTGGAACCGAACATATCCAGTTCTTCCATCAGGTCCTGTTTAGAAGACCCACCCATGCTGTCTTCTTCCTTGATCAGGATGCTCGCCTGGGCGTTGAACGAATACTTGAGTGTGGTGAGATAAGCAAACATGCCCACCAGGCTAATGACGAGCGTTAGCACAAACCAGTACCAGTTACGCAGGTATTTTGTCGCCAGAAACTTGATGTATTCCTGGCCGAACTGATTTTCTGATTGTCCAATCGATGTCATGCTGGTTACGGATTGTGCTGGTATGCTAAGAAGCAGGCTGTTTTAAAGTAACTGGCAACGTACCTGAGTTTGGCTGGCCTCAGGTACGTTGTCAAAGAGCTAACGAATCAAATTTAAGACCACAGTTGCCAATAGCGTTATGCCACCCAGTACGGCGGGAATGTAGGGTAGCGTACGGCTGGCCTGCACTTTTTTGCTGCTTTTAGGCTCCACGTAAATGACGTCGTTTGGCTTCAGGTAATAAGCGGCAGAGGTAAATGTGTTGCGTTGGGTCAGGTCTACCCGGATGAACTCACGCTGGCCGGCGGTTTCACGAATCACCATAACGTTTTCGCGTTTGCCGTAAACCGTCAGGTCACCGGCCAGGCTGATGGCTTCGGTCAGGGTTATTTTCTCGTTCTGTACGGTATACACCGATGGACGGTTGACTTCACCCATCACCGATATTTTGAAGTTCAGCAGGCGGGCAGATACGAACGGCTCGCGCAGGTACTGGCGCAGGGTGTCGCGCAGCATCGTTTCCAGCCCCGAAAGCGTTCGGCCAGCTACCCGCACCGCACCCAGTTTTGGAAAGTTGATTGTTCCCGCTTCGCTGACCCGGTAACCAATGGGCAGGTTGTTGTTCTCCTGGGTATTATTGGCACCCGATGCAAGGGCAAATCCGGTGCGGGCAAACGGGTTGTAGATAACGTCGGCTTCGGCATTCAGACTCGACACGGCAATGGCCAGAATGTCGCCTGACTGGAGCCGGTAGATATACGGGGCGGGGGCTGTTGTGCCAGCTACGGCGGTGCCATTTGGCCCGATACCGATGCGCATGGATGTATCGGTGGGTGCTAAATCCTGAAAGTAAGTGATATCGTCGCGCCGTTTTTTCGATTGGGCTGTGGCCGATTCAAACAGGCCGGGTAATACGAAAATGGCAACGAGCCAGAAAATAGATGTTCGGTTGAACTGCATGGTTATGTTGAAGTTGAGTAAATTAAAATCAGATACGCATAGAAACCAGACTTCGGTCCAGTACAGACTTAAGGTCATATACGACGGTAGTGGCGTGGCGGCGCAGCGAAGGAATGTCCAGTTCCAGGAATTCGTCATGAGCCACGGCCAGCACAATGCCATCATATACTCCCTGCGGACTATTGGCGAGGGTAATCCGATGCTCGTGAGCCACCTCGTCGGCGATCGCCCAGGGGTCGTAAACCGTTACGTTGATACCAAATCCGGTCAGTTCATGATAAATATCGGCCACCTTTGTGTTTCGCACATCGGGGCAATTTTCTTTAAAGGTAATACCTAAGAGTAACACGTTGGCACCGGAGATAGGGCTTCCCGCCCGGATCATGGCCTTGACCAGCTTGTTGGCCACGTAAATGGGCATATCGTCGTTAACGCGCCGTCCCGACAAAATGACCTGCGGGTGGTAGCCTACGCTCTCTGCCTTATGAGCCAGGTAGTAAGGATCGACGCTAATGCAGTGACCACCCACCAGGCCGGGCCTGAATTTCAAAAAATTCCATTTGGTACCTGCTGCTTCCAGTACGTCCATTGTGTCGATATTAAGCCGGTCGAAGATGAGCGCCAGTTCATTCACGAACGAGATATTGACGTCGCGCTGGGCGTTTTCGATGGCTTTGGCCGCTTCGGCTACTTTTATAGACGGGGCTGGGTACGTGCCTGCTTTGATAACTGAGCCATATAACTGATCGACAAACTGCGCTGCCGCCGGTGTGGACCCGGACGTGATTTTTAAGATTGTGGTCAGAGTCCGTTTTTTGTCGCCGGGGTTGATTCGCTCGGGCGAGTAGCCGCAGAAGAAGTCGACATTGTAACGCAGCCCGCTGGATTGTTCTAATGCAGGCACGCAGTCTTCTTCCGTACATCCGGGGTAAACGGTTGATTCATAGATCACTACATCGCCTGTTTTCAGGTACGTTCCTACCAGGCGTGAGGCCGCCAGTAGAGCCGTCAGATCAGGGCATTTGTATTTATCTATCGGTGTTGGCACCGTCACGATGAAGACCGTACAACTGGCCAGATCGGCGGCCTGATCGCTGAAGAGGATGTGGGGACTGTCCTGAAAATCGGCGGGTTTTATTTCGCGGGTCTGGTCAATCTGTTGACGAAGTTCGCTTATGCGTACCGGGTTAATGTCATAACCAATTGTTGGCTGATTTTTGCCAAATTCAAGGGCTAGCGGAAGGCCGACATAGCCCAGACCAATAACACCAATGCGTGTGGCGTTGGTAAGCGGCGAAACTAAAACCATTAAGTAAAGAAGTGCAGCAATACGGGTTACAAGAAATGAGGCTAAAGATAGGCGTTAACCGCCAATATCATTCATACGTAACTTTATAGTAATAGTCACTAGACTTTGTTTTTCTGTCGACTACCAGAAGGCTAATCAAACGTTGGAATAGAAAGAGGAAGCTTGCAAAGCTCTCGGTAATCGGGGGTCTGCATGGATTTTTCGAGCATGGGTAAATCGCGGGTGTGGTGCAGATCGGACGAAACAAAATCGACGAGTCCATCATGAATGAGTGTCTGTGCCATTCGCCGCGTGTCTGGCCCATAGCGCCCCGCGAGCGACATCAGGTTGAGTTGCATCAGGCATCCCTGGTGGCGAAGGTCAGCCAGTAGCTCGGGTTTTCCGCGAAAGTAAGGGTACCGTTCCGGGTGGGCGAGTATGGGTTTGTAGCCCTGTAACTGCATCTGAAATAGCCAGGTGTTCAGTTGAAGGGGTAAGCTGGCCCAGCCTGTCTCGATCAGCACATAGCGTTCGGTACCAAACGAAAGCAGGTCATTCTGCTGTAGGTGCTTCACAAATAATTCGTCGACCATGTACTCCGCAGCAAGGCTGAAGGTCAGGGGCAGTTCGGCCAGCTCGATATGGGTCTGTAGTTCGGCCGCTACCGTACGCAGGAGCGCTGATGTGTTGGGAAACGTATCCTGACTGATATGAGGCGTGGTAACTACGTGCTGAATGCCCCATTCGGCGAACTGACGGAGGCAGGTCAGCGCATCGCCCGCAGAGCGGATGCCATCATCTACGTCGGGCAGCAGGTGGCTGTGCATGTCGACAACGTACCCAGCCCGAACGGGTTGGTCAGGGGCGGAAGACAATTTCAACCGGTTGGATAATGTTTGCCAGAAGGAAGCCAAGAGAATAAATGAGTGTCGATGGGTAACAAATTTGAGCCAATTGTCTCGGAAAGCTACCCTATTTTTGTGAAAACTATGAGAGAACTACAATCGTCTTACCCAGTAACACCAGAGCCGCAGCCGTTGCGTTCAATGCTGATGCTTTTTGGGTTCATTATGCTGGGGATGACGCTGGGTGCCGTTGCGGCGGCATTCGTGGTGAGCGTCGGCGCAATGGCGTCAGGCGGTACGATAAAAAATGTCACCGAGTTGCTTCAACATCCGTCTACAACGCCCAATGGCTGGTGGTGGCTGATGGTCGTTCAGGCACTAAGCCACGTTAGCACCTTTCTGCTGCCGGCACTGCTATACTGGTTCACTATAGATAAGCGCCGACTGAGTGACTTCAGCGGCCAGCCTGCCCACAAAGTAGCTGGCTGGGGGCTGGTTGTGCTGCTTACCATCGCGTTTATGCCCGTCAACGGGCTGATCATCGAACTGAACCAGGCCCTCAAACTGCCCGAAACGCTGGCTCCGCTCGAACGCTGGATGCGGGCTAAAGAAGACCAGATGGCCGAACTTACGAAGTTTCTGACCACCTTCCGCACGGTGCCGCAACTGCTGATGGCTGTTTTTACCATAGGTTTGCTGCCTGCTTTGGGCGAAGAAGTGCTTTTCCGTGGCATCCTGCAGCGAAAATTCATCGTCTGGACCAGTAACGTACACCTGGGCATTTGGCTGGCGGCGGCGTTGTTTAGTGCTATTCATCTACAGTTCTATGGTTTTGTGCCCCGAATGCTGTTAGGTGCGCTGTTTGGGTATCTGTATGTATGGTCGGGAAATTTATGGGTGCCGATTCTGGCTCACTTCATTAATAACGGGTTTACAGTAATAATGATTTTCCTGCATCAGCGGGAAATGACGACGATCGACATTGATAGTACCGAATCAGTCCCTGTTTCAGCCGCTCTTTTTGGTACAGTGGTAACCGTAGCCGCGCTGGTACTTTTTAAACGAATGAACAAAACAGTAACCAGTTACCAGGGATCAGCTTCGCAGAAGGAACGTACCTGAGCAACGCTGATCCCTGGTAACGGGTTACTGACAACAGACATATGACAAAAGATTGGGAAAAAGTGCTGGTGACCAAGCAGCCCTATCAGGCTGAACTTGCTAAGGCGCAACTGGTTGAAAATGATATCGACGCCGTAATTATCAACAAGCAAAGCAGTTCGTATCCAGAACTGTTTGGTAACTATGAGGTGTACGTACCAACGAAAGATGCTATTATTGCCCGTATAATCTTAGATAATGAGACAACGATTAGCTGAGCTGTCGAACCTGCAACAGCGTGTTATTGCGGCCGTTTTCGGCGTAGCCGTCATCCTTTTTTGCATCAGCTACAGCGTTTACACGTTCGCTCTGTTGTTTCTGGTTATCAGTGCTTTAGCGCAGATCGAGTTCTATCGATTGCTTGGCCTCGACGGTAATCAGCCGCTCACGTATTACGGGACGGTCGTTGGCTGTCTGGTCAGCATTCTGACGTTTCTGGTAGAAATGGGGTACGTTGCCGAGTCAGCCTATTACCTCATCAGCCCGGCTTCGTCGATGATCTTTCTGATCAAACTATACAAAAAGAAAGACATGAAGCCCTTTACCAATATCGGTTTCACGTTTCTCGGGATTATTTACGTAGGCATTCCCTTTGCGCTGCTCAATGTATTGGCGCTGCGTACCGGCGCCTACCAGCCCAATGTTATTCTGGGTTGCCTGTTTCTGCTGTGGGCCTCTGACATTGGTGCCTACTTTGCCGGGACCAAGTTTGGTCGCCGGAAATTATTCGAGCGGGTATCGCCCAAGAAGTCGTGGGAGGGCAGCATTGGCGGGGCTGTGGCGGCGGGTATTGTAGCGCTCGGACTTACCTGGTATGCCCCCGAACTGACTCCCTGGCAGTGGTACTGCATTGGGGCTATTATTGTGGTGACAGGTACGTATGGCGATCTGGTTGAGTCGCTCTTCAAGCGTAGTATCGCCATCAAAGATTCGGGAACGAGTATTCCCGGTCATGGTGGCTTCCTCGACCGGTTCGATGGCCTTTTGCTGGCGGCACCCTTCATTCTGACGTTCCTAAAATTATTTGCTTAGTCATCTTAACCTTATAAGGTTTTTAAAAACCTTATAAGGTTAACTGCGGCGACCCATTAATATTCGTTAAATTCTGGTGTCAGTTAGCCTGTTGCAACCACAGGCTTTATTACTTTGTTACTATGTGCAACAACCCCCTGTTCCAAATTGGGGTCTCTTTGTCAACCGCCCACTGACAAACTGGTTGTTTTGTCGGGCTGGTTGTCTTTTTTGTTCCGCTATGAATCGATTGATCAAACGATACAGTGCATGGGCTGGCCTTCTGGTACTGCTTTTCTGCCTAACCACCGACGGACTGGCGCAGGGACAGGACGCTCAGATTACATTCACGGGGATTATCACAGGCGGTAAAAGCAACGAGCCGTTACCGTTGGCCCGAATCTTTATTCCCCGAGCCGGTAAAGGCGTGCTCTCAGCCACGAATGGGTACTTTGCGCTGCCCGTTTTCCCCGGCGATAGCGTGATTTTCAGTTACGTGGGTTATAAAACGCAGTATCACATTATTCCCCGCCGCCTCACCGAGCCGACGTACTCGGCGGTGGTGGCTTTGCAGGAAGACGTTAAGTTACTATCTGAAGTAAAAGTATATCCGTACCCGACGGAAGAACTCTTCAAGCAGGCATTGATCAACATGAAGTTGCCTGACCAGCGTGATCGCGATGCGCTGGCCCGCAATACAGACCCACAGGCCCTGTTGCGGGCGATGGCCGCCACGCCGATGGGCGCGTTGTCGAATCACCAGTATTTCATGAATCAGCAGTTTTTGGGGCGCGAAGCCATTACCAGCCGGGGGGCCGTTACCACTTTTCCGTTCCTGAACCCATTTGCCTGGGCCAACTTTATCAAGTCGGTGAAACGGGGTGACTTCAAAACGAAAGAATACCGGCAGGGCCTCAACAGCGCGCCCCCAGAGAATATCCGCCGAGATCAGATACTGAATAATTGATTTAAACCTCACTCCACATAATCCAGGTCTTTGCCGTAGGTTTCGTCGATGGCCCAGAGCGACCAGGCACCGACGGCGAAGCAAACCAGACCGACGATGGCACCGGAGCCAAGAGTGCTCAGGGCTGGAATCGTTTTCAGGTACTGAAAAGCCGGAATGCTGACGAGCGTGGTGGCCCGTACGTTATTGGCCACTGACGTGGTCGCTGTGGCGCGCAGGTTAGTACCAAAACTTTCGGCCGTTACCGTCAGGAACATGGCAATGTAGCCAATGCCGAAACCCATGCACCCGCAGACCAGGTAAAATGCGGGTGCCGAATTTATAGCCCCCGACAGATAAACGAGTACGAAGGCAACGGTGAACGCCATCATCCAGCCGATGGCGGCCCGGCGAGAACGTAACCACTGGCTGAAGAACCCACTGAACAGGTCGCCCGCTGCCATGCCTATGTAGGTGTACATCACGCATTTGCCCGGTATGATCGGCGTTTCAATGCCCAGCGCCTTGCCGAACTCATTGCCGAAGGTGGCCAGAAGGCCAATCACAAAGTAAGTTGGCAATGAAATGCCCATGCACCGCAGGTAGCGCATAAACCGGTCGCGGTTGGTGAAAAATACGCCGAAGTTGCCCCGCTTCACCGCCGCTTGAACCACATCTTTGTACATGCCCGATTCCAGCACGCCGATGCGAAGCAGGAGCAGGGCCAGCCCCAGCCCACCGCCAATCAGGTACGTTAGCCGCCAGTTGCCCGTTAGCTGCACCGTCAGGAAAGCGGCCACGGCACCTAACAGCCCTACACTGGCCACCACCGACGACCCGTAGCCCCGCAGATGCCGGGGCAACACTTCGCTCACCAGCGTGATGCCCGCGCCCAGTTCGCCCGCCAGCCCCAGGCCCGCCATAAAACGCAGCCAGGCGTAGGTGTCGGCCGAATGAACCATGCCGCAGGCCAGATTGGCCAGCGAGTAGGTGATGATGCTCCCGAACAGCACCGACAACCGCCCGCGTTTATCGCCCAAAATACCCCACAGTATGCCGCCGATCAACAGCCCCGCCTGCTGAAAATTGTAGATGCGACCGCCAACCAGCGAAATATCTTTTTCCGATAAGCCCAATTCGGTCAGGCTGGGAACCCGAACAATATTGAACAGTAACAGGTCATACACATCGACAAAGTACCCCAGCGCAGCAACAAGCACAGGCAGCGTGAGCACAGCACGGAAGGTAGAAATAGGCGTTGTAGGAAGCGTTGGCTGCATGCGGGGAAGTAGATGTGTGGGTGAATGACTTGCTGGATAGGTAGGTACAGGTACGTTACAGGAAGCAAAGCGGCAACAATTACCCATTTACCGCACTGATCGCCTGAACACGTTCATCCGCTTCTCAATCCTCAGGCTAAGCTGGATAAACCTTCGGCCTACCCAGGCCGTTTTGCCTGAAACAGATCAACAAACTATGAAAAAGTGGCTGATAAAACTGGCCTTTAGTGCAGCTTTTATAACTACTGCCCAGTTGGTAACCGCGCAGGCAAAGCTGGAACCGGTATTCAAAGACAACACCTACCAACTCACGGGCGTAGCCGTTTCCAAAAGCGGCCGGATTTTTATCAATTACCCCTACTGGTCAGATACGTATAAATATGCCCTGGTTGAGGTTCTGAAAGACGGATCGGTGAAGCCTTATCCCGATGCGGCCTGGAATAGCTGGAAAATGGGCCAGGACCCCACTAATCGCTGGATCTGTGTGCAATCTGAGTTTGTCGACGCGAAAGATCGGTTGTGGGTGATCGATCCGGCGAGCCCGAAACAGGCGGGCGTTTACCGGGATGCACACAAGCTGGTTTGCTTCGATCTGGCCACCAACAAAGTGATCCGGCAATACTCGTTTAAGAACATTGTTGGACCAGATAGCTACCTGAACGATATCCGGGTCGATACGCAGCGGGAGGTCGTGTATGTGACCGAATCGAAAAACGGCGGCCTTGCCATCATCGACATCAACAGCGGCAAGATTACGATGAAGCTACAGGGCGATAAGTCGATGAAATCTGACCCGATGTTCAAGTTTGTGATCGACGGCCGCGAACTGCGCGACAACAAAGGCCCGGTGCGGTTCAACTCCGACGGACTAGCCTTAACCCCCGACGGCAACATGCTGTACTATAAACCGCTGTCTGACAACCGGCTTTATCGAATGTCAACGGCTGCCCTGCGCGATGCCAGTTTGAGCGATGCCGATCTGAAAGCTAAAGTGGAGGATATGGGCAATTACACCACTACCGACGGAATGATTATTGATGAGGCCGGTAATCTGTATCTGGGTGATATTCAGGGCTATGAACTGTATAGTCTACAAACCAGTGGCAACCCGAAGCCGCCTCTCAAACGTACGAACCTGGTGAAAGATACGACGTTGTTGCAATGGCCCGATAGCTACGCCGTTCACGATGGTTACCTCTACGTGACTACCTCGCAGATCGATCATATGGCGAAAAACAATGGGGGAAAAGACACGCGTAAACGGCCTTATGAACTGTTCAGGGTGAAAATTGGGAAGTAAAAGGCGCGGTGTGTCGTTTAGACGGGGCTTCGCTATAGAAATTAGTCATGCCAAACTTGCTGTCGCGCGGCCCTGTCTCATGCAGGTACGTTGCCTGGTGCGGCCCGCATGTAGTCAACCGTTGAATCAATCTTACCAATTTATTTTCTCGTCTGCTTGGATAATAGCCGTCCGCTTGACTTACTTTGTAACTCAAAGTACTTTCAGCACAATGCTTTATCTGACTAAGTTTTTGGTAGAGCGTACTCTACCCACCGTAACACCGTCAAAAGGGAAGGGGCTTACTGCCCTGACCCTCCTGACGGGGGTTTGCTTTACGCTGGCGACCACCCGTGGTTCAACAACCGGCAACTGGTGGTTCTTCATGTTCCTGATGTGGAACCTGTTCCTGGCCTGGTTTCCGCTGGGTGTCATGCTTGTGCTGCGCGACCTGCGCGAATCAGGGCTGCTGGGTCGGGGCCGCCGCAATCTCGCTGTTTCCTGGCTGATGGTGGGCCTGTGGCTGCTGTTTATGCCCAATGCCCCTTATATCATCACCGACCTGTTTCACCTGCGCATGACCGACAGTAATCTGGTCTGGTTCGATACGCTGATGATCTTCGTGAGTGCCCTTACCGGCTTACTGGCAGGACTTTACAGTACCTTACTGGCACACCGCACGCTTCGATCGCTCACAGGACCGATCCAATCCTGGACACTAATTGTAGCTTGTCAGGGGCTGGCTGGCTTTGGAATCTATCTTGGCCGTTATATTCGCTGGAATAGTTGGAGCATCCTGACTCAGCCAATGATTCTCACACGCAGCCTCTGGACATCACTACACAATCCGCTGGCTCAGAAAGTAGCCCTGACCTACGGCTTCGGCTTAGCTACGCTGTATGTTGCGTTCTACATTTACGTCGAAAAGGAGTTGGCTCATTGATTACCCGCCAGCCAATACGCCAGGCTGATTTAACATGATCGACATTCCTAAGTTTTTTCGGAGTATCCAGTTTGCCGTCAAGGGAATTATCGATCTGTTTCGGTTTGAAAATAACGCCAAAATTCACCTGGTAGCGGCTGTAGCGGTTATTGGTCTGGGGAGCTGGCTCCGTTTGTCACCGATGGAATGGGCGCTGATCGTAACGCAAGTTGGCCTGGTCATGGCGGCCGAGAGCTTTAATACCGCCCTCGAAAAGCTCGCCGACCGGGTCACTACCGACCATGACCCATTGATTGGTGCCGCTAAAGATTTGTCATCAGCAGCCGTACTGATCGTTGCCATCATGGCGGTGGCGGTTGGTCTGTTTATCTTCGTCCCAAAACTGATGGTGCTGCTGTGAACGGGCCGAAGCTATGTCAACAACTGGCCTTGGCTCATGTATATCATTCATCCGCGTTAATCGTTTCACTTTCGCTAAATCTACGTTCCAAAGCATGACCGAGTCACGCGAACATCTACAAACCCTGACCGAGATCCGTGGTCTGATGGAACGGTCGACCAAGTTCCTGTCGTTGAGCGGCCTGTCGGGCGTATCGGCGGGGCTTATTGCGATGGGCGGCGCACTCGTCGCCTACGTGCGGTTGCGGAAAGGCTGGTTTACCGTCTTCGATTCCGGGCATTATGAACTGATGACACCCATGTCGCGACGGCAACTCATGGAATTTCTGTTTATCGATGCTTCCGTGGTGCTTGCGCTGGCGTTACTGGCCGCCTGGTATTTCACTTCCCGAAAAGCGCGTCGGCAGGGGCTAAGTTTCTGGACATCAGCCTCTCGCCGGATGCTGTGGGCACTGGCAGTACCGCTCCTGGCCGCCGGTATTTTCTGCCTGGGCCTGGTCTATCATCAACTACTCTGGCTGGTTTGCCCGGCCATGCTCACCTTTTATGGCCTCACGTTACTGAACGCCAGCCGCTACACCTACCGCGATCTGGAGTACCTGGGGCTCTGTGAAATGGCGCTGGGACTACTTTCTCTCTTCTTAACAGGTTACAGCCTGCTAGCCTGGACCATCGGTTTCGGGGTACTACACGTAGTGTATGGCACGGTGATGTGGCTTAAATATGACCGGCCCACAGAAGGGCGACCCGCCGCATGACAAATGATGTACTGTCCCGCTTCAACAAGGCCTTTGAAAGCAAGGCCCGCCTCAGCATCATGTCGGTGCTGATGGTTAATGACGCGGTCAGTTTTAACGAGTTAAAAGAACTGCTGAACCTTACCGACGGGAACTTGTCTACGCACCTCCGTGCGCTGGAAGAGCAGGGTTATGTCTTGATACAGAAGCAGTTTGTGGGCAGAAAACCGAATACAACGTACCTGGCTACTGAGTCTGGCAAGCAGGCATTTACCGACCACCTCAACGCCCTCGAAGCCTTTATCCGTGGCGCAACCTGAGTAAATTATTACAACCTAGCTGATAGTAGCCCGAATGGATTCGAGGCGTATGACGTCAGCAACATAGCATCCATTCTTTCCTGAAAATCAGATTGCTTTCCGCTTAGTCCACTCTTTTTTATCATTTAACTTTGTAAAACAAAGTACTTTATGATTGTTAAACATAGTGCACGCAACCTATCCAACGCTCCGGGCAAACCGGCGCTATTAAGCCCGGTGCCGGGCACAGCGAATGTCGCCTTATCAGGCTGGCGGGCAGCTTTTGACAACACCACTTTTCAGGCTGGATGCCTCATGCTGCTCTTTTCGGGAACATTGTTTGTCGCGCATGATTTCTGGTTGACTACCACCTCGCGTGATCAGGAAGGAATAGCCTGGTTTAGTGTACACTATATTATGGCCCTCGTTTTCGGCATAGTCGTACTGGCAAAAGGCGGATTTGCCTATCTCTTTAAACACGATCGGCGGCAGCAGGCGACTTTCTGGGTATCGCTTCTGCTCTCGTATCTGAGCGCCTTCGCGTTGAACCGGCAGATGGCCGTTTTTGAACAGTCGGTGCCGTGGCTTTGCTGGATTATCGTGGGTGCCGGTGCGCTGATGGTGCTGCACACCTGGGCCGACCGGTTTCCGATCTGGGCACAGCAACTACTTTACGGCGGGCTGGCTGGTGCGTTCCTGCTGTTTTTGTATCAGGCTATTTACGTAGCCTCCTTATATCCGCTCAGTATTCCGGGGCTGTTTGCGCTGGGTATCTCGTACCATACCTTCGTGCCGGCCTTGCTGGCTTTTGTGGTAGGCCGCCAACTCTGGCTAGCGGCGCGCCAGCGAACGTACCTGCGCGGAGCCGTACTGACCGGGTTGCTCGTACCGATGGCTTTCCTGGTCTTCTTTCTGATCAACTGGTATCGAACCGTCGACCGGCTCGATCAGGTACGTATAGACGCTGCCCTGCGCCGCACCAGCGACCTGCCCGTCTGGGTGCAGATGGCCCAGCAACTTACCCCCGGTCCGCTCACCGATCGGGTCCTGAAAGTAGGGCTCGTATACGGCACCTCGCCCTGGAGCCGGTCGCTGGGCGACCTGACCGCGCTCGACGACATTCGGCTGCACGACCCGCTGGTGGTGATTGCCAATACCCTGTTTCCGGCCCCGACCTTCGCCGGTGATGAGCAGACGAAACTGTTACGGTCGGTGAGTCGGCAACACTACGGAACGGAAAGTAAATTCTGGAGCGGCCGTAACCTCACCACTCCGCGCGTAGCGACGCAGGTACGTATCTGGCCGCAGTATCGGTTGAGTTATACGGAGAAAACGCTTTGGGTGAAAAGCGCGGCTCAGTGGGGAAACCGGGAGGCATTGTATACGTTCCACCTGCCCGAAGGGTCGGCCGTTTCGGCGTTGTCGCTCTGGGTGAATGGCCGCGAAGAACCGGCTCGCCTTACTACCCAGGCCAAAGCTGATTCGGCCTATAAACAGGTAGTTGGTGTTGAAAGTCAGGTAGTTGCCCGTGACCCGTCGGTTGTAACCTGGCAGGAAGGCAACCGCGTCACGGTCCGGGTATTTCCGGTGCTTCCGGGACAGGAACGGCAACTGAAGATCGGCATTACGTCGCCTTTACGACTCAATGGCAAAACACTGATGTACCAGAATCCCTGGTTTGAGGGGCCAGATGCAGGCAGGGCCAGTGAAACACTGAAACTGAGCTTTGATCAGGAGCCAGTAGCACTGACAATGAGCCATATATCCGGCTCCCTAACCAACCATGAACTGATCCGGCACGCGGCTTATCAACCCGACTGGGCACTACAAATGGATGCGCCGCCCCTGTCGGCCGAATCCTTTCGACTTGGTGGGAAAACCTACCAGTCAACGCCCTACGTACCCAGCCTGACCGCATTTGTGCCCACCGATCTGTATCTGGATGTAAACGAAGCATGGTCGAAAACGGAATTTGACCAGCTCTGTGAACTGGCTAAAAAAACGCGGGTTGCCCACGTTTGGATCTTCCGCGATGGACTGGAGGAAGTGACCGCCAATAACCGCGCCCAACTCTTCGACGCGCTGGCCCAACAGCCATTCAGCCTGTTCCCGATTGATCGGATGGCCAACCCGGAAACGGCGCTGCTGATCACCAAAGGCACACCAAACGGCCCCACGCTCACCGACCTGGACAAGAGCCCGTTAGCCGACCGGCTGGCCCGCAAGGCAACGTACCTGAGCGCACCGATACGTACCTACAGCCTCGGAAACGAACTTCCCCCGTACCTGAAAACGCTGACCGAACTGCAGGTGCTTCAAACCGTAACGGGCGATCAGTTGTCGCTACAGGATGTCTTGATAAACCGCCAGTTTCCTGCAAATACAGCCGCTACTGACCGGGTTACCCTGGCCAAATCGGGCATGGTTGTCCGGGAAACCGTGGCCGATTCGGCGGTCTGGAACGCACAGACGCAACGGGCCAATTTGGGGCCTGATCACTTACTGAGGCTATTCACCTATAACCAGCTCATGCAACGCGTTGGTCGGCAGTATTTCGATAAAGCCTACCGGAACAACGAGGCCCTGGCGACCATTGCGCAAACGGGCCATGTGGTGTCGCCGGTATCCAGTCTGGTTGTGCTGGAAACGCAGAAAGATTACGATCGCTTCGGTATAAAAGCTGATACAAAAGGCCTCGACAATGCCACGCTCAAACAGGATGGTGCCGTACCCGAACCCCATGAGTGGGCCATATTACTGCTGATGGCCTTGCTCGTCAGTTGGTTCTACATCCGGCCAAAGCTGATTGCGTAGATGAGGAGAGCAGTAGGCTATGCGAAAGCAACCTGCCTTGCAAAGCAATCTTGTCTGCATCTGCTCCATAATTCACGTTAGCTTAAGCGCTAACTGTGCGCATATGTAAACCTTTTGTTTAAGCGATATCGCCGAATGTGATAACTATGCTCCTGATCCTGCTTACGCTTTTGCTGATCACGTTCGCTGGCTGGCCGGGCCAACCCAATCAGGGAGCCTGGCTGGCCCGGTTGCTCCTGGGGCTAACCCTGTCGCCGGTGCTCAGGTACGTCGATGTGGTGTTTGGCTTTGCCGTGCGGCTGCGGCTGAGTCAATGGGCCGGTTTTTTACTCCGAAGTGCAGGTGTACCGGTAGCAATCGATGGGAATATACTGGTCCTCTACGGGCAGGAAATGGCCGTTGATCCGGCCTGTATGGGCCTGCGTATGACCAGCCTGACGCTGTTACTGGCCGTCTTCTGGCTGCTCGCCTATGAACGTCGGCAGGTACGTTCCCTGCCGCTGGGTTGGGTACTGGCCTACGGAAGCGTTGCGTTTGGCCTGACGGTGCTCAGTAACCTGATTCGGATTGTGCTGCTGGTGTTGTTTGGCCTCGGTCCCGACCATCCGCTCCACGAACTGGTTGGGCTTGCGTGTATGGTTATCTATGCCTGGTTACCGCTCTGGGCACTGGCTCGTTGGGTAATTGGGCGGTACGGGGTTCAGTGGCAACCAACTGTCGCATCTGGCGGCTTCCATCGGGCGTTGCTCTGGCGGTCCGGCTTCGTCATCGCGTCATTGACCCTGTTTAGTTTCGCCTTTGTTCGGCCTGTCCGGCAACTGTATTTCGTTGGCAAACGGGCTGGATATGAGCGAACTAAAACGCTATTTGGTTTTGTGCAATACAGCCGCCCCGGCGAGCTTATTTACGTAAAACCCCTGCCCGACTGGTACAGTGCCGAACACAGCCCCGTCTTTTGCTGGAAAGGGCAGGGCTATACACTCCGCCGTATCCGTGAAGTGGTCGTGGCCGGGCAGCCGATGTATGTGGGCGAACTGCGAAAAGGCCAGCAGAGGTTACAAACAGCCTGGTGGTTCAGTAACGGCCTGCACCGAAGCATCGGTCAGGTGGACATACGTACCCGGATGCTGTGCGGCGAGCCGGGCTTTGCGCTCATCAACGTCACCGTTGCCGAGGTCAGCGCGCTGCCCGCCGCCGTTAAGGCCTGGCGTTGATGGTGACGGGCAGCGCCGACCTACGACTGTCCCGGTTGCCGCCACACTTCCCGGCTCCACTGGCGCTGGAAAGGCCAATGCCGATCGGTGAGCGCAAACGGCCGGTAGGCGTGGGCCTCCTTTGGTGTTTGTTGGAAATACTGATCGTCGTCCGTCAGGATGAGGCCCTGATACGTTTTGTCTTCCCGAATAGTAAGGTCGGCGAAGGGAAGTTCAGGGCGCCAGTGGGGGTGCGTTGCGGCGAGTTTATTCTTCAGTAAGCCACCCGACTGAATGCCCACTACGGCCCGCGGTTGCGGCTTGAATTGCCCCTGGGCCACGTTTAGGGCATATTGCAGATACGCTTTCAGCATTTTCGGCCCCTCGTTCGAGGTGTTCTCCACCGATAGCTGGTCGGGGTACACGCTCGTGATCACGTAGGTACGTTCCCGCGCCCGCGTTACGGCTACGTTCAGCCGGTTTTCACCTCCCGACATGTTCAGGCTACCAAACTGCGCGGCCACTTTACCCTTCGCATCGGGCGCATAGCCCACCGAAAAGATGATCACGTCGCACTCGTCGCCCTGCACGTTTTCGATATTCTTGACGAAACGAACCGCTGCCGGATGCGATTCGGGCGTTTGCCCAACTAAATGAAGCTGGTTCTCCAGCAGTTCCTGAATGAGTTGCTGTTGCTGGAAATTGAACGTAACCACGCCGATGGACCGGCCGGGCAGTTCGGTGCGTAGCTGGTCGGTCAGGGCGAGAACGGCCTCGGCCTCGATGGGATTCGTGTTGTTAAGCCACTGCCCCTTTACATTCAGGTAACGAATGCCGGGTTCGGGCCTGTTGACTTCGGCAAAATCGGGGAGCAGCGTGAGTTTGTTGTCGTAGAAATGCTCGTTCGAGAAAGCGATCAGGTCCAGGCTGCGGCTGCGGTAATGGCCCGTCAACGAAACCTGCGGCAGGTATTGCGCCGCCAGATCGAGCAGCGATTCCACCTCCAGCATCACGCTCAACGTGCTGTCGGGTTCATCATCCGGGTTGGGTTCATCCAGGTCGAAACGGGCGCGGTAGAGGTCGCTGGGGCGGAGCTGTTTGCTGTCGCCGGTCACCACTACCTGCTGTCCACGGAGCATGGCGGGCAGGCCATTTTCGGCAAAACACTGCGACGCTTCATCGAAGATGACCAGGTCAAAGAGTCCTTCGCGCATGGGGAACAGCGTCGACACCGATTCGGGGGAGGCCATCCAGCAGGGCACGAGCCGGAACACTTCGTCGGCATGGTGTTCCATCAGTTTGCGGATGGGCCAGATGCTCCGTTTTTTGGTCACCTGATGCCGTAACTCGCGGTAGCTGACCAGATTATTGAGCCTATTCACCACGAGAGCCTGATACGTTTGCTCGCGCAGTTTCAGGCCCAGAATGGCGTGAGTAAGTGCCTGTTTCTGCCGGATACTCTGCTGCAACGCCGCTTCGTTCTGCCCCATCTTCAACGACGACACGCTGCGTAGTTCGGGATGTTGGCGCTCGATATCGTCGATCCAGGCGAGGCGAAGGGCGTTGTCAAACGCAGGTACGTTCGGTGTTCGCCCGGCTGCTTTTCGCTCCGAACTGGTGAATGTTTCCCAGCTACGATCCATCTCCATCAGGTTGTCGGCATCGAGGCGCAGGGCGGTTTGCAGCGCGTCGGCCTGCGCTGTGGGGTTTTTCGATAAAGCTGCCAACTGACTGGCTGTCAGGTACGTTTGCCAGCGTGTTTTCCGGGCAATAACGTCGGCCAGTAGAAAGCGAACGTCCATCAGGCGCTGCCCGAAGGCGGCACCAGACGGTTCAGTGGCGATGAAGGCAAGCAGGGCCGGGAACTGGTTGCGGAGCGTCTGCCACACGTGTTCTGCCTGCGAAACAGCCGTTTCCAGCGTTTGTAATGCCTCGCTGGTTTTGGCCGGCGTTGAACCCACAACCGATATACCGGCAAACTGCTGGCCCGTTTCGTTGGCCCGCGCTTCCCACGATTGCCGGTTTACCCAGCGGGCATCAAGCGCTTGCAGATTGGCCAGCGACGATTCATTCAGGCCGTGTGCCTGTACCAGCGCGGCCAGGTAGGGTTTATCGGTGTAAAACAGCCAGCTAAACACGGATTGCCGAGCCCCAATACCCTGCCTGAGGCGGTCGGGCAGGCCGTTGGTATCGGCGGTCTGTAGCAGGCCACGCGCTTCGATGGCCTGTAAATCAGCCTTGTCTTTCTTGAACGTGTCGACCACCTGTTCAGGAATAGAACCTGCCGCCGTTCGGGTAAGTATGGCCCACACAAGCGGGTCGGTTACGGTTTGCGCGAGGGTGTCGAGCTGGGTACGTTGCGGGGCGTATTGGTCGGTTAAGTCGGGCCAGGCAAGGGGCTGGCCAAACAACGTACCTGCGCGGTCCAGGAGGTCGGGCAATGCCTGCGCGGCTTCGGTGATGGTGTCGCGGAGGCTGGCCAGATCCTGCCCGGTGAGGGTGGCAAAGCTGACCCGGTCGGCAAATGGGTGGTTGGGCGTGATGCGGTCTTTATAGGCCAGGTAATTGCCCAACTGCTCCCGAAACGGACCGATGGTGTTGAGCCGAAAGTCACGGTACAGGTCGGTCAGGTTGGGGCCAGGTAGGTTCGGATTGCTGTTGAGGTACAGTTCCTTCACCGATACGCCACAGATCGACAGGTCGAAGAGGGCGTCTTTAAACGCCTGTAATTCAGCAACGAGGGCGTCGATCCGGCGGCTTTCAACGTCGAATTCGCGTTCGAGCAGTACGGCGTCGAGTCCGTTGTTTTGCTGTTGGTAGGCTTCGATGGCGTCGATCTGGGCGGCCAGTTGCGTGTAGAGCGGTTTCCGATCGTCCTGAAAATCATGTACTAACGCCGCAAACGGAGCCATGCCGACCTGCATCAGTCGCTGATGGACCACATCGAGGGCGGCGCGTTTCTGACAGACCAGCAAGACGCGCTTTCCCTGAGCAGCAGCATCGGCCATGAGGTTGGCAATCAACTGCGATTTTCCCGTTCCCGGCGGCCCCTGCACCACCACCGACAGCCCGGCTTTTACCGCCCGAACCGCCGCTTCCTGCGAGGCGTCGACCGCCAGTGGCAACAGCAGAGATGCTTCTTTAAGCGGCGCGTTGACCGGCAGGGTAGGAGGAGCCATCCCGATGTCGAGCCCCGTTCCCTCATCACTCTCCGCCTGCTCTAACCGTTCTTTTTCGGCCAATAGCTGGTCGTAGTCAGGGACCAGGAAAGAGCCTGCCTGCGGAAATATGCCCAGCACTGCCTCTGGCATGAGCGTTAGCTCGCCTGCTTTTTCCAACTGCGTCAGCGATTTTGCCGACTGTTTGTCGAACGGCTGAAGCAGGTTGGTAAAATTCTTGGTGTTGAAATTCAGTTCGAACGGGCTGCTTTTCAGCCAGTCGTACAACTGCATCCGAAACGTCAGCGGGTCTTTATCGAAGCCATCGAAATCGGGGTCGAGCCATTCGTCGGGGAGTTTGATGCCGTTGAAATAGCTGTAGGCCAGGCCCATCGACTGGTTGAACTGCACAGGTACGTCGCCGCGCCGTTCCAATCGCCATTCGTTGCCTTCTGTGGTGAGGTGAACGGGGAAAAACAGCAGCGGCCCATGCACGGGCGTGCCGTCGTTGAACCGGCCGCGCACAAATGGCCAACCTACGTAGAGGTCTTCGGTGCCGCGTTCTTCTTCAATAAATCGTTCGGTGCGGGCCAACCGGCGCAGGCGTTTACTCAGCGTGTTGGTCCGCTCATCGCGCGGGTCGGTTACGGCGCAGAGGGCAATATGATGCTTCCGGGCCATCAACCCCACCACCAGGTCAAACGAGGGTTTGTTGAGCCGGAAATCCGCGTCGTGCAGGTCCACAAACTGGTCGACGGGCAGGCTGCTCAACAGTAGCGACCGGTTGCGGCTACTCAGGTTGGTGAGTCGACGGCGGTATGTTTTAAGAACGGCGGCAGAAAAATGCATTGAAATCTTTTTTGACAGGATTTACAGGATAAACAGGATTTCTTTTTCCTTTTACTAAACCCGACAATCCTGTTTATCCTGTAAATCCTGTCAAAAACAACGCACGCTACGCCTCTGCTTCTTTTTTCTCGGGAATCAGATAGGAGGCGAGGATGCTGGTGGCCAGAATGCCGATGATTACGTAGAGCGAATAAGCCGGTTTGAAGCCCAGGTCTTCCAGTGGATGTTCGAACAGCATTTTGAGGCCAATAAAGGTCAGCAGAACGGCCAGGCCCGTCTTGAGGAAGCGGAACTGGCTCATGATACTCGACAGGAAGAAGAACATCGACCGCAGGCCCATGATGGCAAATACGTTCGAGAAAAAGACGATGTACGGGTCTTTGGTGATCGAGAAAATGGCCGGAATGGAATCGACGGCAAACACCAGGTCGGTGAAGGCCACCACCACGACCACGATAAACAACGGGGTGACAAACAGCTTTTTATCGCTCTTGCGGCGGATGAAAAAATTGTCGGTCACATTGCGCTTGTACACGTTTGTGTACTTGGAGACGAATCGTACGACCGGGTGATTTTTGGTGTCGATCTGCTCCTCTTCGTCTCCCTGGAAAAAGAGGCTGACACCCGTGTAAACGAGAAACGCCCCAAAGACGTACATGATCCAGTCGAAGCGCTGCAGCAGGGCCGATCCCAGGAAGATGAACCCGAAACGCAGGATGATGGCACCCAGAATACCCCAGACCAGAATCTTCTTATAGTACCGTTCGCGTACACCGAAGGAGCTGAATATCAGGATAAAGACAAAGATATTGTCGGCCGACAGCGAGTATTCAACCAGGTAGCCGGTGATGTATTCGAGGCCCATATTCTTCTGGAAGATCGCCAGGTTTTCGGCGAATGATTTGCCCGTCAGTTGTACATGGTCGGCATAGCGGTCACGGACTTCCTGTAGCCTGGCCATATCGTCGATACCGTGGACGAGGTAGCCGTAGTTGCGCAGAAACAGGTAAAAGAGAACAGACAGGACCACCCAGATTGCGCTCCAAGTAGCGGCTTCTTTAAAGCCGACGACATGGCTCTGGCGCGCTTTTTTCGAGGAAAAGACGCCCAGGTCGAGCGACATGACGAAGAGAACAAAAACGGCAAAGCCGAGAAAAAACAACGTTTCGCTGGTGAACATAGACAATGGATAACTGCTGAAATAACGTGCGGTGGGCAGAAAAGTTGACCCTTACTCTTAAATCAGGGCGCAATATCGGGTTAACTGCCGTAACCGGTGGCACGAAATTCGCAGTTGCCAGTTGGCTTACGTAATTTTGTCTTCATGTATAATGGTAAAAAAGTAGTGGTGGTGATGCCCGCCTATCGCGCCGCCCTGACCCTTGAACGTACCTACCGCGAAATTCCCTTCGATCTGGTCGATGATGTCATTCTGGTCGATGACCACAGCCCCGATAATACCGTTGAGGTCGCCAAAGGTCTGGGCATCCGGCACGTGATCCGGCACGATGTAAACAAGGGCTACGGCGGTAATCAGAAAACCTGCTACAGCAAAGCCCTCGAAATCGGTGGCGACATTGTAATCATGCTCCACCCCGATTACCAGTACACCCCGCTGCTGCTGACGGCCATGATCTCGATCATCGGCAATGGCCTATACCCCGTCGTTTTTGCTTCGCGCATTCTGGGGAAAGGCGCGCTCAAGGGCGGTATGCCCCTATACAAGTACGTGGCCAACCGGTTTCTGACGCTGACGCAGAACATCCTGATGAACCAGAAATTATCGGAATACCACACGGGCTACCGGGCGTTTTCGGGTGAGGTGCTGCGGGCGCTCGACTTCACGTATAACGATGATGATTTCATCTTCGACAACGAGATGATCGCCCAGATTTTCTACAAGGGTTTCGAGATCGCCGAGGTGACCTGCCCTACCAAATATTTTGAAGAGGCATCGTCAATCAACTTCAAACGCAGTTCAATCTATGGGTTAGGCGTGTTGAAAGTGTCGCTCATGTACCGCCTCACCCGTTGGGGGCTCATCGACTGGAAAGTGCTGAAGTAGGTACGTTGCCACTTACGAAGCTTTACATTGGACAATGTAAGTCTGGCATAGAATTGGCTGCGATATGAATAATTATCTATATAATTAGTAGACAATATGGATAAGGATTGTCGAAACTGCCTGACCAGGCCAAACAGGGCATTTTAGGGAAACAAGGATGGATATATATAGCTCATTTTCGTCGGAAAAAGGTGGCTCAAGGCGACGAGGTTGGCTATATATACTATTCGTTCTGGCTGTACAGTTCGCATCTATATCTACCGCCCAGGCAACGCACTTCCGGTATGGTAACCTCAGTTGGCGGCAACTACCCTCTGACCCGACAGGGCGCACGATAGAGTTTAAACTGACGATGGGCTTCCGGCTGGGTTTTTTTACACCAACCCCAACAGTTGGATCGACGGTTACCAATGCGTCGGCTAATTCGGGGGCCGCGTTTAATTTTGGCGATGGCACCTCCATAAGTTCCTTCAACTTCAACGTAACCACGGTTAACCCGGCCGACGATTACCTGTATGGCGAAGCTACGCTTACCCACACGTATAGCACAACGGCCTCAGTTACAGCTTTTATTGAGTCGAGTGCACGGCTCTCTGCCTTAAAGAACAACGCCAATGGTAACTATCGAATCACCTCGCTGGTCAATGTAGGTACTGTTAATGCCAACCTTCCGCCAGCATCGACCTTACCACCAATCATTAACTTACCGGTTAGCCAGTCGGCGGCCACATTTACGGTGCCAGCAACAGATCCGGATGGTAACCCACTGACATTTAGCCTGGCAACGGCTGCCGACCTGGGAGCAGGCTATGCATTTACCCAGCCAACCGGATTCTCTATAAGCTCAGCTGGTGTAGCTACATTCGATACACGGTCACCCAAAGCGGTAAATGATTTATACAATGCCATCATAAAAATATCAGACGGCAAGTCATTCGTCATCGTCGACTTTCTTATTAAAATCGTAGCGGCCAGTGCGCCGCCGGTTTTCGTGTACGGGGGTGTTACGCCCGCCAACAATTCGACCATACAGACCTATGTTGGGTGCCCCGTCAGTTTCACCGTTCGCGCAACCGACACCGACCCAACCAGCAACACCATCACGCTTCAGGGGGTAGGGTTACCCGCCGGTGCGACGTTCTCTCCCGTTACGGGTGCCAATACCGTAGCGTCTGGTTTTAGCTTTACACCAACGCTGGAGGGAACATCGGTTACGTCTTTTTTTGCGCAGGATAATATTGGTAATCAGGTGCTAACGTCAGTTACGTTTCGGGTGCTTCAGCCCATGCTGACGGCTAATGCCCCGGCGGTTTGTGTGGGTAGTCTGATAAGCCTGACGGCCACACCCGGAACAAGTGCCTCTGGCGTAACGACGTATACCTTCAGGGGCCCAACCGGCATTATTGGCTCAACCAGCACCGCCAATACGACGACGATCAGCGGACTTGCCGCCGGCGTGTATAGTTTCAGCGTGACAACCACCAATGCTCTTAATTCCAACTCCGCCTGTACCAGTACGGCCATCACGTCGGTAACCGTTGATGCGCCGCCGACCGTTAGCCTTACCAATTCAGGTACGTTGACCTGCTCGGTGACCAGCAATACATTGACCGCAACGAGTAGTACATCGGCCATAGCCTATGCGTTTCTGGGGCCGGGGATAAGCCAGAACAGCGCCTCAAACACGGCTGTGGTTACGCAGTCGGGCACGTATACGGTGATTGTCACGACGGCTAGCGGTTGTACGGCCGTGGCCACGACCACTGTATCCAGCAACACGGCGACACCGGTTGCGCCTACGGCTACCGTAACCGCTCAGCCCAGTTGTACGCTGGCAACGGGCACCATTATTGTAACGGCTCCCACGGGTGCTCAACTGGCGTATAGCATCAATGGCAGTACTTACACCAACACGACGGGCGTGTTCACCGGTGTTGCGGCAGGTACGTATGCCGTCACTGTCCGCAATACGGGTAGTGGCTGTACATCGCCTGCTACATCGGTGACGGTGAATGCGCAGCCACCAACACCAGTGGCTCCGACCGCGAGCGTCACCTCGCAGCCCACTTGTACAACGCCTACCGGAACGATTACCATTACGGCGCCCACGGGCACCGGGCTACTGTACAGTATCGACGGGACCACCTACACGAGTGCGACTGTCTTTTCGGGCGTGGCTCCTGGGTCCTACTCCGTGACAGTCCGCAATAGCAGCGGGTGCATTTCTACCGCCACAACGGTAACCGTCAACGCGTCGTTACTGGCGTCGGCGGCACCTGCCGTCACGGTCAGTACCCAACCAAACTGTACGCTGGCTACCGGAACCATCAGCATCACCGCGCCAGTCGGGATTGGCTTCACGTATAGCATCGATGGCACAAACTACAGCAATACAACTGTTTTTACGGGCGTGGCTCCGGGGGTATATGCAGTGACCGATCGAAACGTTGCTGGCTGTATTTCGACAGCCACGTCGGTCACCGTAAACGCGCAGCCATCAACACCAGTGGCCCCTACGGTAAGTGTGCTGCAACCCAGTTGTATACTGGCCACGGGTACCATTACCGTGACCGCGCCCACGGGGGCGGGCTTGACTTACAGCCTTGACGGCGCAACCTACGTGAACACAACCAGTAGTTTCAGCGGCGTGGCCCCTGGAGTATACTCCGTTACGGTGCGTAATAGTAGCGGCTGCACTTCGCCGCCTACATCGGCGACCGTCAACTCCCAGCCTGCTACGCCTACGCTGGTGCTCAATTCCACTACACTTTGTGCCGGTCTATCTGCCACGCTGACGGTAGGCGGGTGCACGGGCGGTACCCTTCTGTGGAGTACGGGGAGTACGAACACATCAATTATCGTCACTCCGCTTTTGACAACCCTCTACTCCGTTACCTGTCTGGCCGCCAACGGGTGCTCCGCCACCACGTCAACGACGGTTGTAGTGAGGCCAACCCCATCCTACACGCAGCAGCCGACCGTGACACTGGCGACCTGCCGCGGTGCTACGGCCAATCAGGATGCCAGTATCAGCTTCACGACGTTGCAGAATACAGAACGGGCTGATCTGGTGGCGGGAAGCACCTATGCTGGTGGACCTGCTTACGGCGCTTCCAGCAACCGGGTTGTTTCCGGTGGCGCCGTTGGCTTTACGGGCTTACCTAATCCTGCTTCGAGTCAGGCCTACACCATCCGGCTGTTCAGTACGTCGGGCCTCTGCGTCGTCGACGTTCCCCTCACACTCCTACGTACCGACTGCCGTTGTCCGGGTTGCCCAAACGTCTCGATCAAATCGACGAAGTAAACGCTATCACCAATACTCTGCTGCTATGAGCTTATGGAAAATAGGCTTAATTTGATCTATTCAATCTATAGTAGTTTTTAAGGATACGTTAGCCTGTACAGTATGAAGTTCTCATTACTCCTGGTCGCTTTTATCAGTTCGGCAACTGCGTATGGGCAACTTAGTACGTATGCGGGAACCTGGGTGTCCAGGCAGCAGGATTGTCTGGCTATTCGGGGTTCAACCAGTAAAAGTGGTCATTCAGCTATGCTCTGTACGAGCGACGGCGATGAGCAACTGGATTTGTTTTTATTGGGCGATACACTGAGTTTTCAAAATCGGTACTATTCGTCAACAACCGATTATAAGGAGCTATATATCGATCGGTATGATTTGATAGTCAATGAATTCGATGGCCGTGTTTTGGTCGTAACACCTGCCTCTCAATTGGCGAAAAAACGGTTCTCAGGCCGAGATACGGTTCGTTTCGTCAGACGCGAATTCAACATTGATCCATCCATAAAATTCGGCAAACTCATTTATCATACAGGGGGAAGTTCTTTTGGAGGCGGGCCTACCTATCACCTCGAACTAGACAGCTCGGGAAGCGTATACCTCCATGCAGAAACTAGTTACCTGACGAATAGTATGTACCTGACCGATTCGTTAGCACAGGGGTATTATGTAGGAATGTTGAGCGAAAATGATCTATCCAAGGTAGTTAAAGCGTTACAAACCTGTAACCTGCGTACGCTGACTACTAACCGTTCTTTGTGTTGTGATGGCACGCTGACTACAATTATTGTTTATTTTAACGGACAACGTAAGTACATTAAAACGATGTCGCCTCCTGTACTTATCGACGAACTGATCCGCACATTATTTACGATTTGTAAAGAAACCCGCTTAAAGAAAACGAATCAAAAATTTACGTTTGAGCACTAATCACGTGGCTGGTTGCCCAAATTGTCGTTGGGTTTGTATAAACTCGCTGATCGCGTTGGCTACACCCGGCGCGTTGGTCGCGTGGATTTTGTGCTTACCAGGTACGTTCACAAACGGCTCATCGGGCGGGCTGATGACCGGGTCGCGGCGGTCGTGAATGCGCAGGTCGGGCAAGACTGCCAGGGGCGGTACGGTGCTGAAAATCAGTTCGTATTGCCAGATCATGTAGGCCGGGTTCATGTGCTGCACCCGATCCAGCGCGGCCTGAATGCGGGCTCGAGACTGCCGGAACGGATACAGCCGTTTGGCCACCCGGATACAGAACGGATGCTGTACAACGCCACTGTTAATGATCGGCCTGATTAGATCCAGCCGCCGCAGGGGAGACTTTATCTTGCGCGGATCGGTCCATGAACTGAGTTGGATCACGACAGACCCGGTCAACTCTTTCACGTGAGCCGCAATCCAGCCTCCCATCGAATGACCAATCAGTATATCATCGGGGCCAATACGGTAAGCCTGGGCAACTCGTTCGGCTACGGTCCTGACCGTCACGGGCACCACCGCATCCCAGGCGTTGAAGTCAGCTTCCAGATCAATGCACAGCGTTTTTGCCGGGGGCAGTAACGGCAGCAGCGCATCAAACGAGGCAGGTACGTCGAGGTTGCCGTGGATGAAAAGAAGTCGTTTGATTGCCATAACAACGCAAGTTAAGCTGGCGAGCTTTTGAATCTGGACAGCTTATTCCCCTTTTCTCTGTTTTCGCAACGTACCCGGCTACTTCCGTTTGCGCATCCGGCTGACAGTTTCGGGCGTAACGCCGATGTACGAGGCGATGTGTTTCAGCGATGTCTGCTGGAAAATGGCGGGATGCGTGGCCAATAATAAATCATACCGTTCGGCGGCAGTGTTCATGCGTAGCTGAAACAGGCGTTCTTCGCTGAGGGCGTAGTATTTTTCAACAAGCTGCCGCCCCACCGTATTGAACGAAGGGTGTTTTTGATACAATTGCTGAAGCTGGCTGTAGGCAATGCTGACCAGTGTGCAATCGGTAAGGGTCTGGATATACTCATGGCTGGGCTTTTGCTCGAAGAAACTCCGCACCGAGATGATGAAGTCGTGCCTGCCCATAAACCAGGCCGTCACCTCCTTATCGTCTTTGTAGTAGAAAGCCCGCGCGGCCCCATCGGCAATAAACCATACGTGCTGACAGACCCGATCGGCTTCGAGCAGAAGCGTTCCTTTGGCTGCCGGTTGTACGGCAATGGCCTGCTCAACAGCAGCTAATACATCTGCGTCTAGGGGAGCAATGGCGGAGATATAGTTGATTAATAGTTGTTTAGGTGAGACAGGCATAGCAGCAGGAGCACAAGGTAAGGCTAGTCTGGCAAACAACGTACCTGACCCTACAACGTTACCGTACCCACTGCTACGTCGGTTTTGAGGGAAGCTTCCGCAACCGGTGTGTAGCTTGCCTCCAGGATCATGGATTCGAGCGTAAGGCCGGGGCCAAAGGCGCAACTCAGAATGTTGAAAGCACCCTTGTTGTTTTTGTCGGGGTCAGCGGTGGCGTTCTCCAGGTCGTTCCAGATGGCTTTTAGCACAAACAACACCGTAGCCGACGACATATTGCCAAATTCACGCAGGACCTGATACGCGTAGCGATTGTCGGTCTGGTCGAGGCCCAATTGTCCTTCGATCACTTCCAGAATCCGTCGACCGCCGGGGTGCAGGGCATACGTACCTATATCGCCAATGGTGAGGCCGCTGCGTTCGAGCAACCGCGACAGCATCTGACCAATTCCCTGCTGAATCACCGTGGGTACTTCAGACGTCAAGGTCATTTCAAAGCCAAAATCGGTCACGTGCCAGGCCATTGCCTCTTTGCCAGCGGGTAGTAGATCGCAGTAGAACGAACGCAACCGCAATGACCGGTCGGTGCGTGCCTGCCCTTCGATGAGCACGGCCGCCGCGCCGTCGGAGAAGAGCGCGTTGGAAAGCAGGTTGTCGAGGTCGTTTTTTTTCTGAAAATGAAGCGTACAGAGTTCTACGCAGACAACCAGTACCACGGCGTCGGGCGTAGAGCGCACAATGGCGTCGGCAGCTTTCAGGCCGTTGAAGGCTCCGTAGCAACCCATGAAGTTAATGGCCATGCGTTGTGTCGTGCCCGGCAAGCCCATCGCTTCGATAAGCTCGATATCAGGTCCGGGCGCGTACAGGCCGGTACAACTGACGGTTACGATGTGCGTAATGCGTTGTTTATCAAAGCCGGGGTAGCTCGTCAGGCAATCGTCGATGGCGCTGAGTGCCAGCGGAACAGCTTCCTGCCGATACATTTTCATGCGTTGCCCAACCGTTGGGAATGGTTCAAGCCCTTTGGTGTTGGGGTAGAACGTATATTCACCACGCGAACGGTTGTAATCGGGCAAAACCGAGTGTCGCTGATCAATGCGGGTGTGGCGGTACAGTGCCGTGAGCCTACGTTGGTCGCGTTCGTCCATCTCCAGCGCCTCGGCCATAAACCGGGCGATTTGCGCCTGTGGGATTGCGTTTCCGGGTACGGCAGTGCCGAGCGACGTAATGAAACTGGCAGGTACGTTCATTAGACTTGTTGTTGATGCGTTCCAACGCGTGATAGCTCAATATACGTGTCTTGGCGCGAATACGATGTTACACAGTATAACTACTCCATTACCATAAGGTTGTTGCTCTCTTCACAATTATGACTTCATAAGCATGACACTACGCGCTATCTGGCTACATCTACGCATGCCCTTCTCGATTTACCTGCTTCCCGTCTGTCTGTTTGCCATGACGCTGCCCCCCGGTATCAGCAACTGGTGGCGGGCGGTGTGGGTGCTGCTGATCATTCACGTACTGGTATACCCCGCCGCCAATACGTTCAACAGTTATTACGACAAAGATGAAGGCAGTGTGAATGGTCTCGAAAGTCCACCGCCTGTGGACAAGACGCTGTTCTGGGTATCAATGGGTCTTGAAGCACTGGCCCTGCTGGCGGGGGCGTTCATCAACATGCAGTTTGTGGTGTTCATTCTGGTATACGGCGCGTTCATGAAATGCTACAGCCACACCGCCATTCGCATCAAGAAGCGCCCCGTGGCCAGTTGGTTGCTCATCAGTACATTCCAGGGCGGATTTGTGTTTCTGATGACCTACATGATTATGCACGACGTGAGTTTCTGGGAACTGTTCGTGATGTCGGACCAGATCGGTTTATGGCTGGGTACGTTGATTTCGACCCTGAATATTCTGGCGCTGTACCCGGTTACGCAGGTGTACCAGCATGCCGAAGATGCCAGCCGGGGCGACCTCACCATCAGCCGGCTGATGGGCGTGCGGGGTACATTCATCAATGCGTGGCTTTGTTTGCTGGCGTCGGGTATCTGCTTTCTGCTCTTTTATGAAGGCACCTGGCCGTTCTTCCTGATGATCGCCCTGCTCGTTCCCGGCGTTGTGTATCTGGCGGCTTTGACGTACCGGGTCTGGCAAAATGCCGCCGCCGCCGATTACCGCGCCGCCATGTGGATGACCCGCCTTACCGGTTGGGGAATGAACATTTTTTTTCTGATTCTGCTTGCTTACAAATCGTAGAGTAAGGGTCAAAGGCAAAAAGCGAGTTGGGTAGTTGTACAGATAATTGCTACTTTTAGGGATACTAACTGGTTCATTGCCAGTATCCTAAAAACCTAAAAATTGCCATGAAGAAGATCTCGCTTTTACTTCCCTTGTTGGCTGTTCTCTGGCTTGGTGCCTGCCGTCAGCAGGAGGCTCAGCCTGCCAACGAGTTTCCCGATGTGCCAACGGCTGTTGTTCAGGCCGTTCGGATTGCTTACCCAACGGCAACAGGCCTGAGCTTTACCGAAATTGACAAAGGCAATATGTGGGAATCTGATTTCAGCATACAGGCCGTCAATCACCAGGCTACTGTCAATGCAAAAGGAAGCATTCTGGAAGTGTATGCGCTGGGCAAAGGCGATGCGCTGACAGGCCCTCAGTCAGTGACATTGCCCGCCGCTGCCAAAGCCTACATCGACAAGACGTACCCAGGCTACAAACTCGTAGCCGTCGGCGAAGGGCAGTACAATAACCAGAAGGCCTATAAGGTATCGCTGCGTACGGAAAAAGAAGAAGTTACGCTCATTTTCGACGCCAGTGGTACGGTGATTCTGGAGTTTAAAGCGGCTATTACGCCGGTAGTCGAGCCGCCCAAAACCTTTCCGATCCTGAAGGCAGAAGAGTTGCCGACTGCCGCCAGTAATTACCTGAAGGAAAACAGCCTGGTGTTTGCCAAAGGAATGGCAACCGTGGATAAGGACAATAAGAAGACGTACCTGGTTTACGCAACAAAAGGGACGACGACCTATGAACTGGCATTTGACAACGACGGAAAGTTGATCCGGTCAAGCTCATCGACCCCAACGCCTCCTGCCACAACAACCGTTGAGCTAAAGTCGATCAGCGATTTACCCGCGGCGGCGGTTGCGTTCCTGGCGGGCTACACATTTGAGAAAGGGTCGGTCACTACGAAAGAGGGAAAGAAGACCTATTCAGTGGTGGTGAATAAAGACGGAAAACGCTACGAAATGACCTTCGATGGCGACGGTAAAGTGCTTACCAATACCTATACGCCGCGCCCAACAGAAAAGGCAATGGCTACGTCGAGTGAGTTGCCGGGCACCAGTAGAGAATACCTGACTAAAACGTATCCTGGCTGGGCGTTTATGAAGGGCGTAATCGTATCGACTGGCTCTGTAGTGACGAGCTATACCGTCGTTATTAAAGTTGGGGAGGTACTGTATACGGTCATTTTTAACGGAGAAGGTAAGTTTACTTCAGCAACCAGAGGGTAATACCGCGTTGAATGGTGGTGTTGACAGAAGCGTGGTGTTGATTTTTAATAAAGGTCAGCACCACGCTTCTGCTGTTTGTGGAGGAACGTGACGATCCAGGTACGTTAGCAACGCAGGCAAAAAGGCTGTCATGCCCTTGTAGGCAAGCATAGCGGGCGGGGTTGTGCTGAATACCTGCGCCAGCCGGAGGGCCGCGTCGGGGCGGGTGTTAAGTTCGTTGGCCAGCCGATTCTGATAGGTATGAATGCCAAACAAAATGGCCCCCGATCGAGGAAGCCGCGTCAGGGTTTGCCGTTCGATGCGGAGGAAAAGCTGGCTACCGATCATGTTGGGGGTAAGGCTGGGCAGGCGGTCGGCAAGGAGTTGGTCGAGGGCGGGTGTGTGTCGGCTGGTCATATCGAGTTGATCGGTCACTTTCACACTCCAGTTTACGCGCCAGACTGGTCGGCCAACGGGTAGCCGTTCCATGAGTTTTTGCGCCGCCCGGATCATTGGCTCTACGATGGGCATAATGGGTGCGTGGATTTGCCAGAAGGGGAGGCCAATCTTCTCGTTGAGACACCAGCCATTACCAAAACAGAGCTGCCCGCCCACCAGCGTTGAGTCGGCACCAGCCAGAATTACGATATCTTCCTGCACCTGCCGCCCCACCCAATCAAGCGGCGCAACCGGCAACGTACCTGGGTCGCCAAATGTAAAGGTCGTTTCCTCGGCAAGCAGGTGGTTTTGCCAGTGCCATTGCTTGCCCTGTTGCCAGAGGCTAAACCAATCGGGACAGAACCGGGCAAGGTGTTGAAGCACCAGTTCCAGCACCTCCCATTGCGCTGTTTCATGGCCGGGAAGGGTCTGGAAGTAATAGGCTGGCAACTCAGTCAGTAACTGCTTCTTCAGCGCAATTTCGGCTTTATAATGCGCATCTACCTCAACAAGCCGGTCACTCTCGGGCAGTGGGGCCGTTCCCATTTTGTCGTTAAACCGCTGGCCGAAAGGAAAGTAAGGAAGCATGGAGCCGGACGTGTGACCTGGTGTTTCGAACGCAAGGTACATCACCAGTAGCCAAACTTTTTCTTCGGAAAGATCGACTTTGGAATCATGGCGTGAACGCCCAGTACCTGATCGACCACCTGACTGATTTCGAGATCGACGCCGGTGCTGGCGATGGATAATGCCTGATTGACCGTGAAACCCAGTTCGGTCTGAATGAACTGAACGGCTTCGGCAAGGGCCTGTTTCATGGCTTTGTTCAGGTCTTTGTCGAGGCCAACGGCGATAAAGTGAGTGGGCGTTTCGGCCCGTGGCATTTTTAGCCCGCTCTTTTTATGGACGATAAACTGGGCGGTCAGGTTCACGGCGGTTTCAATAGCCACGCCACTTACCTCGCCGTTGCCTTGTGCGGCATGTCCATCGCCAGTGGTGAATAACCCACCCGGAACCGAGACTGGCAAGTGCAACGTCGTATGTTTCGTCAGGTGTTTGATGTCGAGGTTGCCTCCAAAAAAAGCGGGCGGAATGGAGCTGACCCGGCCTGTTTCGGCTGGTGGCGACAGGGCCATAACGCCCATAAACGGCTTCAACGGTATCTCAACGCCGTCGATGAACGTACCTGTGCGGCGTTTGGCATCGTACCGATACACAAACGTTTCGCGTTGCTTCACCAGCTCGGGAATGCCGCCACCGCCCGGCCACACGCTGTTTACGCCAAAGTCGGCGGGGAGGGTAAGATCGAGGATTCGGATTTCGATATGATCACCGGGTTCGGCGTTTTCAATGTAGATCGGACCCGTCAGCATATGCCCGCGAATGCCGGAGGGTTCGGGCTTCACGTTCTTCATAATGGCAATGACCTCCTTCGCATGATCGTCGATCGGCAAATTATTGGTCTTGTAAAACGCCTCTGGATCGGTGCGGCTCACCCCCGACGGATTGACCGTTTGAATTTCCACAATATCGCCATCTTTGATCCGGCTAACGGGCGTTACATCGGCCCCAAAATAGCCCCACACCATGTTTTCGGGCAGTGACCGAACCACACTATCCGGTTTGATTCGGGCTGGTTCTGCCAGATTTACTGTCGTTTCAGCCTGCGCCGTTTCGGTTGAAATTGCCTGAAGGATGGTAGGGAGCGCTAGTGCCGCTGCGCCGCGCTGGGCAGATTGCCGAAAAAAATGGCGTCGTGAGTGATACATGTAGTTTGTTGATTAACGGTTGTATTGTGTTTGGTGAATAGGTGCTTCGCGCTGTAGGTTGCTTTCGCTAGGCCCTTCGACAGGCTCAGGGTGACAACTCACATCCAAATGTTGATGACCAACTTGAGTTAGGTTGTCACCATGAGCCTGTCGAAGGGCCAGGCGAAAGCAACCTATATCGCAAAGCACACCACAGTAATGCACGAAAATAGGTCGTTAACGCCAAATAAATTCATAGTATTTCTCTCTGTTTGCCTAATTTAATTCCGTTATTTTACGAAGTACTTTCTTCAAAGAGACATTGTACCATGACTTCTCGACGCCATTTCCTTCGCCAAACAGCCGCTGCCGCTACGGGTGCCATTACATTGCCACCATTTCTGCCCGACGTGGCGGGGCAAGCATTGCCAAACGCTGCGCTGAAATCACCTACAGACTGGGCGCAGGATGAAGATTTCTGGGCGCGTATCAAGTCCGAATACACGGTGTCGCCCAATATTTTGAACCTGAATAATGGGGGCGTTTGTCCGCAGCCTAAAGTGGTGCAGGATGCGCACATCCGGTTTTATCAGTACAGCAACGAAGCGCCATCCTATTACATGTGGCGTATTCTGGATCAGGGCCGCGAGGCCCTGCGTGATAAACTGGCCGAGTTGGCGGGCTGCTCGTCGGAAGAGATTGCGATTAACCGCAACGCCACTGAAGGGCTGAACACAGTCATTTTCGGCCTGAATCTGAAACCCGGCGATGAGGTGGTGCTGACCAAACAGGATTACCCCAACATGCTCAACGCCTGGAAGCAACGCGAAAAACGGGACGGTATCAAGCTGGTTTTCCTGAACCTGGAATTACCTAACGAGAACGAAGCCGCACTGGTCGACCAATACGTCAGCGCGTTCACGTCGAAAACGAAAGTGGTGCATATCACGCACATGATCAACTGGATTGGGCAGGTGATGCCGGTGCGAAAAATTGCTGACGAAGCGCACAAACGTGGTATCGAAGTCATTGCCGACGGCGCCCATTCGTTTGCCCTGTTCGATTTCAAAATTCCCGATCTGGGCTGCGATTATTACGCCACCAGCCTGCACAAATGGCTGGGCGCACCGTTTGGTAGTGGTATGCTCTACGTGAAACAGAATAAGATTAAGAACGTGTGGGCCTTACTGTCGAACAATGAACCCGATGGTCCCGATATCCGCAAATTCGAGAGTCTGGGCACGCGTTCGTTTGCGTCGGAAATGGCTATTGGCACCGCCGTTGATTTTCATAACGGTATTGGCTCGGCGCGTAAATTTGCCCGGGCGCATTACCTGAAAAATTACTGGATGGAACGGGTACGCGACGTACCTGGCGTGAAAATCCACACGTCGTTCAAGCCGGAATGGGCGGGGGCCGTAGGGCTGGTTTCTATCGACGGGATGAAGGCGACTGAAGTGGATAGTCAACTGATGGGTAAATACAAGATTCACGCCGTCGGTATCGACTGGGAGAACATTCATGGTGTCCGCATCACCCCGCACGTGTACCATTCGCCCAAAGACCTCGACCGGCTGGTTACCGCCATTACGGCCATTGCCAGTAAATCGCGTAAGAGCTAAATACTCGTGACAGCCCTACAAATGCCCAACAGGAATGCAACTCTTGACGGAGACGAGGCCGTAGGTACGTTTGTTTTTGATAACATAGTTTGACACAAGTTTTCCTGTTTCATCCCAAACGCGCTGAAGACCGTCCTGTTCACCGGCCAGGTATGCGCTTTCTTCCCGCTTGTTGCCTGTGGGGAAATAAACCAATTGCGTGCCGTCGTATTTGTCATTCTTATATTGAAACAGGTAGCGAAGTTTCCCGTTTGGCCACCATTGCCTGAAAATACCTTCTCTTCGGCCATCTACAAACTGGCGTTCCAGTAGTTTTTCGCCCGCATTGTACCAGCCTTTCGCTAACCCATTTTCGCGCCCGTTGATGATCGGCAAACGGTACACAACCCGGCCATCTTTTTCTTTCTCAACCATATAGCCCGAAAACGGCTGGTCCTTGTAGAACCAGCCATCATCGGTTTTGCGTAGCAGTGTGTCATAATTCACCACCTCTACGGCGGGCGGCATTTGCCTGTCCGAATTGCCTGATGAACAGGCACCAGTTAGTAGCAGAACGGCACTAACGAGTAGTAGCTTCATACCGACAGTTTACTGAGTAACCAGAAACTGACCCATCATGCCGCCATCTTCGTGGTTCGAGAAATGGCAGTGGTACATGTACGCGTTGGTGGTGCTGGCGAAGTCATCGAACTTAGCAATGACCGACACGCTTTCGCCCACAGGTACGTATACCGTGTCTTTCCAGCCCGATTCGTAAGCGGCCACCGTTCCGGAACTGCGCGAAATGATCTTGAACTGGATGTCGTGAATGTGGAAGGAGTGGCCGAATATATTGTTGTTGGTAATCGTCCATTTCTCAACGGCATTCAGCTTAAGCGTCTGATTGATCCGGGTATCGCCGTACACGTTATTGTCGAATGAGAACGCCGTGGCTCCCTGTCCACCCGTGATGGTGATGGTGCGGCTGTTGGTAACGTCGGCGTTGGTCCAGTACGTATTGGTTGTGAGTTTGGCGGGAAGGGCCGTGATGCCCGACGCAGTGGCCGCTTTCACGTTGATGTGAAGAACGGTGAAATCTTTGTTGTTTAGCAAACTGCCAAAGTCGCCGGTGGTATTGGGCTCGCCACCCGGAAAACCAAACGCCTGCCCTGAATTATACGCTTTTAAATCAAGGCTTGACCCTACGGCATCCGCGCCTAGATTGACCAGGATTTCAACACGTTCGCCAACCATCATCTTCACCCGCGTAACGGGAACAGGCGCGTCAAGCAGGCCACCGTCGTTGGTAATGACGTAAAACGTCCGGTTGTCGCTGAAGCCCAGGTTATAGCCCCGCTCAATTTCCGCGTTCAGAATACGGAGGCGCACAAACTGTTTGGGCAGGCTTACCTGCGCGTTCGACGTTCCGTTGGTCAACTGGTAATCGCCATACGCCCGGGCGCTCAGGTCAAAGGCGTTCGACGCGTTGTAGCTCCGGCTGGTCAGAATCAGCGGAATATCATCTTCGCCGTAGGTACGTGGTAAGGCCAGTGCCGACTCGGCTGGGTCTTTAATGATAATCAGACCGCCGGCACCGTAGGTCAGGTGCGCTTTTGTTTTTTCATGCAGATGCGGATGGTACCAATACGTACCTGCATTGTTCTTGATCTCAAACGAAGGCGTCCAGGTGGTGCCTGCGTCAATGATCTGGTGCGGCCCACCGTCCATAATGGCTGGAATGTGAAAGCCATGCCAGTGGGTCGTCGTCGCTTCCGGCAGGTTGTTGGTAACGTTCATCTTTACCAAATCTCCCTTGTTCATGATCAGCGTTGGCCCCCAGAAACCGGTGTTGTTATAACTATACGTGTTGGTAACAGCTCCCGTCCGCATCTGCTTCGTTGTTTTGGCCAGCGTCAGGTTGAAGGTTGTGCCCGTGAGGGTAGGGGGAATCCAGAGGTCGTTGTACGTACCGGTGGTTACTGTTGTAGATGTCGTATCGGGCGTAACGGCTGTGTCGCTCGATTTACTACAACTGATGATGAGCGCAAAAGCGACAAATAGAGCCAGAATGCTTGCTTTGGTCATGTGAGCAGGGTCGGAATTTGCCAGTTAGACGACGTACCTGATCTGCTCCTACGCTGAAACCAAAAAAGCTACAGGAAACCCCATAGCTTGTTCACATCAGCGATGTACTGTACGCTTACCCGATCTTCTCTTTATGCATCAGCGTAGCCACACCGCGTGTGGTGACTTTCCCGGTTTGCGCATCGCGAATTTCGCCGAGGATCTGAGCGGTATGTTTGGCGGTATCGATAGACTGCACCGTGAAGGTCACCTCATAGTCGGTGTCGACGAACATAGGGCGTAAAAACTCCAGCGTCTGGGCCAGATAGACGGAACCAGGGCCGGGAAATTCCGTGCCCAGCACTTTTGTGAAGATGCACGCGCCCAGCATACCATGAATAATGGGCCGTTTGAACGGTGTTTGGGCCGCAAACTCCGCGTCGAGGTGAAGCGGGTTATTATCGCCGGTAACGCGGGCGAAGTCAATCACATCGGCCTGCGAAAAGCGGAAGGCATGCTTGTGGGTGTCGTTGGGTTGCATTGAAAAAGTAGGGATCAGATAGATTGTTCGGTAGGTACGTTCCCGAAAATGGCTTCCTGCGCCTGACGGGCTACCTGCTCGCCCGTCAGGCCAGCGGGCTCGATGGGGGGGAGCACGGTCCAGATCATGCGGGTGAAGGGGCGTAGTGGGAAAAGGCCTTCCGGGTTGAATTTACCTGTTCCGGTAATGGCAATGGGTACGATCAATGCATTCGGGCACTTGCGTAGCAGGATTGCCAGCCCGGCCCCGGCAAATGGTTTGGGCTGACCATCGCGGCTGCGGGTGCCTTCAGGGAAAATGACCACCGAGCAGGCCCCTTCTTTCAGGCGTTGACCCAGGCGGCTGATTTCGCTTATCGCCTGCCGGGGATCGGTTCGGTCAACCAGCGCGGCACCACTTTTTCGCAGGTTGTAGGATACGCTGGGCGTGCCCCGGCCCAACTCGATCTTCGACACAAAAACCGGGGTGTACTGCCGCAGATACCAGGCAATCGGCGAGATGTCGAACATGCTCTGGTGATTGGCTACGAAAATAAGTGGCCGGTCGGTTGGCGGTGTGTAGTTGAACCGGAACCGATGTGTTGACCCTGTCAGTAGCCAACCCTGCATAATCGATCGATTAAGCCAGTCGGCAACCGGTTTTTGTGCTTTAGGTCCCCCCAACCCGAAGGCAAAAACCTGTGCGATGTGGAAGAGCAACAGGATAAGGGAAAAATAAAGGAGATAAACTATACTAAATAGATATGCTAAGGCCTGTTTCAAACGTTGATACTAATAATAACTTGTCATTCCTGCGGCAAAATTAGGTAATAACGCCGTTGTTGCTTCTTTTTGCAAGGTAATGGTGCTGCAAGCACTGCTTCAAATCTCCGTAACACGATACCAATCAATGAATTCCCGCATCGAAGTCATGCAGTTTATCGGTACAAAGATCGACACGATCATGACCGATTACCTGAAGCCAATTGAGACCAACTGGCAACCTACTGATTTTCTGCCTGACTCAACCAAGCCAACGTTCTTCGACGAACTGCGCGATCTGCGCGAGCAGTCGGCGGCGTTGCCCTACGATTACCTCGCTGTTTTGATCGGAGATACGATTACCGAAGAAGCCCTGCCAACCTATGAAGCCTGGCTAATGGATGTCGACGGTATTGACCAGACTGACCAGAAGGGCTGGTCGCGCTGGGTACGTGCCTGGACAGCCGAAGAAAACCGCCACGGCGATTTGCTGAACAAGTTTCTCTACCTCTCCGGCCGGGTCGATATGCGGGCGATGGAAACGTCGACGCAATACCTGATTGCCGACGGTTTTGATATTCAAACCGGTCGCGACCCGTACCGCAATTTTGTGTATACGTCGTTTCAGGAACTGGCAACCAACGTGTCGCACCGGCGGACGGCTACACTGGCCAAACAGGCTGGTAACAACCTGTTGTCGCAGATATGTGGCGTCATTGCCGCTGATGAAATGCGCCATGCCAAAGCGTACAAATCGTTTGTGCAGGAAATCCTCAACCTCGACCCATCGAACATGATGCTCGCTTTTGAGGACATGATGCGCAAGAAGATTGTGATGCCCGCTCATTTTTTGCGTGAATCGGGCTTCAAACTGGGCGAAACCTACAGCCATTTTTCTGATGCCGCCCAACGGCTCGGCGTGTACACCGTTCAGGATTACATCGCCATTATGCAGTCGTTGCTGAAAGACTGGAAAATCGACGCCATCGAAGGGTTGAATGATGAGGCCCAGAAAGCCCGCGATTACCTGATGGCCCTACCCGCCCGCCTCACCCGTGTAGCCGAACGGACCAAAACCCCCGAACTAGCCTACGAGTTTAGCTGGATAGCGTAAACGAAGGTAAAATTAAGTCCAAGGTCCAGGAGGCCAAAGCTGCTCTGCTAATCTGCAAAGCGACTTTGGCCTCCTGGACCTTGAACATTTATTCCGTCGCAAATGCCTTGTGAATGCGATCCCGAAGCATGGCAACGTACCTGGTTGGAAAAAGGCGGGTAACCCATTCGATCTGTCGGGCATCGTTGCCGATTAAAACACGGGCTTTTTGGCGCGAAACCCCGTCGAGAATGACACGCGCTGCTTCCTGAGGCGTTGTTTTGGCCGCTTTGGCAAAGCTTGTCGTGCTTTGTCGGTGCATATCGTCAGTCACGAAGTTGCCTTTTCCCCGTCGGGCTGCCTCGGCAATGCTGGTGCTGATTCCTCCCGGATGCACGCAGGTTACCCGTACGTCGGTATCCATCAGTTCCATACGCAACACGTCGGAAAAGCCGCGAACCCCAAACTTGGCGGTGCAATAGGCCGACTGGTTTTCTACACCTGCCAGCCCGAATACACTGCTGAGATTCACGATATGACCTTTGTTGTGTTCCAGCATGAAGGGCAGAAACGCCTTGGTCATTCGGATGACACCCCATAAATTAATGCTGAGCAACCACTCGAAATCGTCGAGATGCGTTTGTGCGAACGGCCCGCTAGCCAGCGCAACGCCTGCGTTGTTGATTAGGATCAGCCGTTTAGCTGAATCTAGTGTGGGCGTCAGGTCGGAGGCAAACTGGTGAATTGCTGCCGCATCCGACACGTCGAGCCGGTAGGTACGTAGTGATCCGCCAACCAATTGATTGGTTTCGGCCAGGCCCGCCTCATTTATGTCGGTGGCAATTACCTGCGCGCCCTGCTGCACCGCTTGCCGGGCTAGTTCGCGCCCAATACCAGACCCGGCGCCGGTGATGAGGATGGTGGTGTTGGCAAAAGTTGGTTTCATGTTCCAGGTTTCAGATGGCGCTGCCACGGCAGATGTTACAATGTAGCAGCGCCACCTGGAATCTGAAACCTGGAACATGAAACTTCTACACTAAATGCAGCGGTGCCGAAGCCATTTGGCGATGTCTGCCGCCGGGTTGGAGTTTTTCTATTTCGCTGATCACATCGACGATGCCTTTCAGCGGAATTTTCACCCAACTGGGGCGGTAGCTAATTTCGTAGCCCAGTTCGTACACCGCCTTTTCGAGCAGGTAGATCAGCAGCAGGTAGTTGATTTCGCCGTTGTCGTAAAACATTGGGTGTGGTGAACCGAACGTACCCAGATACGCATCCAGGTACGTATCGCGGATTAATTTGTACCAGCGGTCGGAAACAACCTGCAACTTGTCGGGGTCGATACCCTGGGTTTCGGATGAGTTGAACAGTTTGGCCGACACCGCATAGTGATACGACCGAATCATGCCCGCTACGTCTTTCAACGGCGAATGCTTGATCTTCCGCTCGGCAATGGTGCTTTCTGGCTCTCCCTCGAAGTCGATAATCACGTAATCATTCTGGGTGGCGAGTACCTGCCCCAGGTGATAATCGCCGTGGATACGGATGCGGCACGAGCCGAGTTCCCGTTTTTTGAAGTCAGCCACGAAGTCGTCGATCATCTCTTTGGCTTCCATAAACACCCACGCCAGCCGCTGCGCCTGCTCATCGAGTTGGCCATAGTTGTTGACCAGCAACTCATAGCGCCGTTCGAGCAGATCGGTGAAGCGCCCGGCCAGAAATGTGCGGTATTCGTCGGTGAACGGTTCGGATTGAAAAGCCGGATCGTCGGTTTTACTGTACAGGGCCAGGTGCATTTCGGCGGTGCGCTGCCCCAGTAACGCCACCTTCTCGAACACGTCTTCCTTCACCGTAAACACCCGGTTCGGCACCGCATACAGAAAATCGTTGAGGTAATCGCCGGTCATAGCCCAACTGTCTTTATCGTTGGCCACCATCCGCTGCATCATTCCCAGCGTAATGTCTCCCTGTTCGGGCTGATGCCAGGTGAAGCTGCCGGCATAGGCCGGAATGGCTTCGAAACCGCCCGTTTCCGTCAGGAAAGCGACCATTTCTACCTCCGGGTTGGTCAGCGTGAACAGTTTCCGGTAGAGTTTCATGAAGTACATTTCGTTGAAAACCAGTGCAGAATTGCTGGAATCGACGGGCAGTACCCGCGACATAACTGCGTCGCTGGCCACCAGCCCTTTGCCCTTCTGAAACGTAATGACTCCCTGAGTCTGATTGGCCAGGATGTTGTGATACAATAGATTACGAAAATTCTCGTCGTAAATGGCGTCAACGAGCCAGCCGGTCTGGGTACCAAATGTGGCTTCGGTGATAAGGCCCTTTTCAGGTACGTTGCCTCTGGTTATGGGATCGGTAATGAATGATAGCGGGAGCAAGTACCGTTCTGGATCACCATCGGAGTAACGGGACTCGATGATGGCCATATAGTAGGTTGTTCCGTTGGTAGTGAGGGGTAGAATACTTGAAAAATCAAAGCCAACTTGCTGACGGGCCTTTCCGGCAAACCATCTACAGGCATTGATGTAGGCAGGAAGCACGGTGTCGCTCAGCAAACGCTGGGTAGGTATATCGAGGGCAAAAGTGAGCCAGGGCTGGGTAGAAGTCATAGGGTAAAGGCTAACGGAATCTTGAACGCCAAATAAACGGTATGCACATCAGAAATTGGAGGCAAAGGTGGTTTTCTTAGCTTAATCGTAGAAATACTGCCGTAAATTGGCATGAGCCTACCAGTCGGGAATCGGGCTGGGTGAATCAAAAGAAGGTTGAACAGCGGCCAGGTTACGTTTATTCAGTATGGTTTGTATAAAACACGGCCTCATTTTATTAGTTTGCAGAGTAAGGAACTGGCAACCTTCTAGCCGGTTCTTCTGTTTTCTGCCTGATGTTATTCGATAATCACAATCGCCCTATAACGTACCTGCGGCTGGCCGTTACTGACCGCTGCAACCTGCGTTGTTTTTACTGCATGCCCGAAAGTGGAATTAAGTATTTGCCTAAACAACAGCTACTTACCTACGAAGAGATGGAGCGTGTGGTGGCTGTTCTGGCCAGAATGGGCGTATCGAAACTTCGGTTGACGGGTGGTGAACCGTTCGTGCGGGCAGGTCTGATGCCGTTTATGGAACGGCTGTCGGCCATTCCCGGACTGACCGAATTGCACATGACCACCAATGGGGTGCTAACGGCGCCGCATGTGGCCGAAATGGCCCGCCTCGGTGTAAAATCTGTGAATTTAAGCCTGGATAGTCTTGACCGGGCCCGTTTCCACCAGATTACCCGCCGCGACGAATTACCCGCGGTGCTGGGTACGTTAGACGAACTGCTGGCCCATACTATTCGGGTGAAGATCAACGCGGTGGTTATGGACGGGCAGAACATTGAAGATCTATACCCGCTGGCCGAACTGGCACGTACCCAACCCATCGACGTGCGGTTTATCGAGGAAATGCCGTTCAATGGCGAAGGCAGCCATTACCCCATTCTGACCTGGACCCATCAGCGTATTTTGCAGGAGTTACGGTCGTTTTATCCCAATCTGGAACAGCGCCCCACGGCCCCGCACGCCACGGCAGCTACCTGGCAGGTGCCGGGTTACGTGGGTACGTTGGGGATCATTGCGGCCTACACGCGCACGTTCTGCGGAAGCTGCAACCGCATCAGAATGACGGCGCAGGGCATGTTAAAAACGTGCCTTTATGATGATGGCGTACTCGATATTCGTGCCCTGTTGCGGGGTGGAGCATCAGACACCGAGCTGACGGCGGCTTTCCTGAAAGCATTTGCCCACCGCCCGCTCAACGGCTTCGAAGCCGAAAAGCACCGCCAGCCCGTCACCGAATCCATGTCTACCATCGGGGGCTAATGTCTCAGACGGCTGTGCCGTGTCCGAACATTACTGTTTCACACCTTTTACCAGTCCTTCAGCTACGGTTTTGTAGTGCTGGGGCAGGGTTTCGGGCGTGTCGGTGATTTGCACATTTGCAGGAAAGCCCTCGGCAATCAACGCATCGATCTGGGGCAGAAAAGCGCTGCCCTGCCAGCGAAATAAAGTCGTTGGTACCGTCAGGCGTTTCACGTTTTCGGCCCGTTCATGATCGAAAGCGGCCCGGTATCCATGCGCGTAGTTGACGCCCGCGTTCAGAAATTCCATCGCCATTTGCTGGGTCTGCTCAGGTGTAGGAACCGGGCCGATCCGATGGGCTTCGTCGGTCATGAACCAGGGGAAATACTGCATGAATCCGGTCGACATTTGCCATACTTTCGCCAGATGGCTTCCGTCGGCGCGGGGAGTAAGGTCGGGAAACGAGTTAGTCAGGATGGCCTGCCGTTCCGTTTCATCGATATGGAAGGCGTTGTCAAGCAATACGTTAGCTACTTTGTCGGGGTAGGCGTGGGCGTAGGCAATGGCAAGCTGGGCACCCGTACCTGTTCCGTACAGGATAACCTGCCGAAGGCCCATTTCCCGAAAAAAGGCCCGGAAAGAGGGGAGGTAGTCTTGCAGAGAAGCAGGTGGATTGGGCAGTGGATCGGTGCCGCCGTAGCCGGGAATGTCGGGAGCCAGGATGCGCATCTTGGGCCTGAGGCTACCCAGTTCAGCAAACAGGGGCGCAAACATCGCTGAACTGCCGGGTGATGTGTGGAGAAGAACAATAGCCGTTTCGGCCGTTATGTCGCCTTGCTGGCGGTAATGCCAATAACGATTTTCAACGGCAATCAGGTGGCGCGTAGGCATGGGGATCAATGGGGTGGTCAGCTATCAATACATGGGCAAAGGCGCCGTAGGCGTATAAAGACAACGAAATTTTCGCGCTATTTAGCCTTAATAACCCCGCAATAACGAGAATATGGAGCATTACCAGACTACACCCTCATAAATTAGCCGACTATTGCTCACAAAAAACGGCGGCCCCAGTTTATAAACCAGGGCCGCCGTTTTCAGAAAAGGAAGGAATAGGAATAGTCTGGAAAGTTACTTGTCAAATCGCAAAGCGCTCAATCGATACGTGTTTTTTGAGGTTTCCCAATGCGCCAAAAATCAAATTGTAAACGGATTGAATGTTGATATCCATGAGTTTCGAGATTTCTTCGTTGCCCATGTTTTGGTAGAATTTCAGGTAAACGGCCTCGCGCTGGCGACGGGGTAGCCGATCAAGAGCGCGGGTGAGGCAACTGTTCAGGTGCGTGTCTTCTTCGTTCTGAATCAGGGCCATCTCATACGAACGATCACTGTCGGTAAATCCTTCACCCGGACGAAGATCATCGGGGTTACAGAATTTCTGCTCGGCGGTGATATGGCGAACCAACTTCCGCTTGATCGACGCCATCAGATAAAACCGGACCGATGTGGTGGGGCCAATATTTTGCCGGTGCCGCCAAAGCTCTACAAACAAGTCGTGGATGCAGTCTTTAATGAGCGCACGATCCTGCGAGAAGTGGCTGCAGTAATGAAACAGAACATTGACGTACTCCTGATAGAGTGTTGCGAAAGCCGGTTGGTTACCAGACCGGAATTCGTCCCACAACTTAACTTCATCAATTTTGGGAGACGTGCGCTGCCGAGCCATATGGTTAGTAGATTAGTTAAGAGGACTACTGTAAACTTATAAATCTTTCACTAATAATTATCGGCATAATCCTAAAAATTGAGGCAACTGTTAGGAAAGTGTTGTAGTTGGGTAAAATAGTACACTCTTTGTGACTATTACTATCGTCGATCTTAATTGAGAATAGGTCACTTGATAACTTCCAAGCCGGTAAATCGAAATGTGCTTCCGTCAAACAATCCCTTGTCGCTTAGCTTAAGGGCGGGAATAACCAGTAACGCCATGAAGCTTAGGGTCATAAAAGGAGCCGCCAGCGTACTGCCCAGCTCGTCCTTTACAAACCGATCCAGTTCGGTATACTGGTCGGCAACAACGTACCCATCCACGTCGGTCATGAGGCCCGCTACCGGCAGCGGTAATAGTTTGCGGATATATAACGAACCGGCCTCCTGCGCCACCACGCCCACCGCCGACAAACCACCCCGCGCCTGAATAACCGCATTGACGGCCTGACACAGACTCTCATCGTCGCAACCCACGGCGGTGATATTGTGCGAATCGTGCCCAACAGATGAGGCGATGGCGCCCTGTGTAAGGCCGAAATTTCGGATGAAGCCTACTGCCACCGGAGCATCGGCATAGCGATTGACGACCACAATTTTGAGCAGGTCGCGGGTGGGGTCGGCTACCCACGCACCTTTGGCTACGGTACCGTCCAGATGCAATTCGTTCGTAATCAGTTGTCCGTCAATGGCTTCAATCACCCGTAACTGGCCGTAGGGGCGATGCGCCTGCAACCAGAAATCGGCGGGCTCTTTGGGCGAGCAGTTAAACTGGTTTACCTGTTCGCTTCGCTGGTCGGGCAGGAGGGTTTCTCCACGTTGGGCTACCGTTTCGCCATTGATTATGGTTTCAAGCACCTGAAAAGTAATCAGATCGTTTACCACAATGTAGTCGGCCGCATCTCCTTCGCGCAGCAGCCCTACGGGCAGGCGGTAATGGAGCACCGGATTGATGCAGGCCGCCCGCAACACGTTCCAGCGGTTGTAGCCCGCCCGAATAGCCCGCACCACCAACTGGTTGATGTGCCCTTCAGCCAGCGTGTCCGGGTGCTTATCGTCGGAACAGAACATGATAAGCTGCGGAAACTCATCAACGAGCGGAATCAGATCGTCGAAGTTCCGGGCGGCGCTGCCTTCCCGAATCAGGATATTCATGCCCCGCCGGGCTTTGTCTAGTCCTTCCTCATAGGTGGTGCATTCATGGTCTGTTTCAATACCAGCGTCGATGTAGCGCTGGGCGTCGTTGCCGCGCAGGCCGGGCGCATGGCCATCCACGGGCTTGCTGAAGGCCCTGGCGTAGGCGATTTTCAGCATCACGTCGGGGTCTTCGTTCAGTACGCCGGGGAAATTCATCATTTCGGCCAGATACCCGATGTCCCGTCGGCCAAGCAGGTTCTTGACGTCGTTTACACCGATGATGGCTCCGGCGGTTTCGAAGGGCGTGGCCGGTACGCAGGAGGGAGCCCCAAAGCAGAATTTAAACGGGGTACGTTCGGCATCGTCGAGCATGTATTCCACACCCGCTACACCCAGAACATTACCGATTTCGTGCGGGTCCGATACGGTCGATACGGTACCGTGTACAACGGCAAGCCGCGCAAACTGAACGGGGGTTAACAACGAACTTTCGATATGAACATGCGCATCAACAAAGCCGGGGAGTATATACGGCTCGCCAACGCGCTCGGGACCAAGACGGTCGATCTGCGCTACGCGGCCATGATCGAGATGGATGGTGCCGTAATAGATCGACTTGTCGAAGAGGTTCAGGATATTGGCAGTCAGCATAAAGCGAGTGGTGGTCCGGCAGTGAGCAGGAGCTTGTTAAAGGTCAAATGTTGGCAAAAGCCTGCAACAATCCCAAGTGTAATGAGAAAGTTTTAGCGTACGTGAGTAAGGGTATATAGCCCAGTAAAGCGACTTTTTCGTTTACTTACCGATTGAGCAACTTCCTATTACATGTCAGACTCTATTCTGAAAATTCATCCCGACGATAATGTCATTGTGGCATTAACCGATCTGCCTGCGGGGGCGCAGGTAACTTACGAAGGTCATACGTATACAGTACCCAATGGAGTTGCGGCTAAACATAAGTTTGTGACCGAAGCCCGGCAACCCGGTGAACCTGTTCATATGTACGGTGTTACGGTGGGCCTGGCCACGCAGCCAATCGGGCAGGGTGAGGTGATTACTACGTTCAATCTTCGCCACGAAGCCGACCCGTATGGATTAGCCCAGCGCCAGCCTTATACCTATAAAGCCCCCGACGCGTTGGCTTTTGCTACTCGTACATTTATGGGCTACCACCGGCCCGACGGGCGCGTAGGAACGCGCAACTACTGGCTGGTGATTCCGCTGGTGTTCTGCGAAAACAGGAATGTGCTGACGCTTAAAGACGCGTTCGAGCGCGAACTTGGTTACGCCCAGTCCGATCAATACCGCGATCAGGTACGTGAGTTACTGCATCTGTATCAGCATGGGCAGATCGACGTGATCAAAAAAATGGAGCCGTTTGTGTCGCCTGAACAGAACAAAACACTTCATAACGAGCCAGGTACGTCGCGTCGGCCCTTTCCGAATGTAGACGGCATCAAATTCCTGACGCACGAAATGGGCTGCGGTGGTACCCGGCAGGATTCGGCGGCGTTGTGTTCGCTGCTGGCTGGCTATATCAATAACCCGAACGTGGCGGGCGCAACTGTGCTGAGCCTGGGTTGCCAGCACCTTCAGACCGATATGCTGGAGAAAGAAGTACGTCGGCAGAACCCGCATGGCAAGAAGACTCTGCTGATGTATGAGCAACAGGCCGGTACAGAATATGAACTGCTGACCCAGGCCATTAAAGATACGTTTTTGCATCTGATCGAGATTAACAAAATCGAGCGGCAGCCTGCCCCGCTCAGTCAGTTATGCGTGGGCTTGAAGTGCGGCGGCTCGGATGGGTTTTCGGGCATTTCGGCGAATCCGGCCATCGGTTACCTGTCCGACCTGCTGGGTACGTTGGGTGGGCGCACCGTACTGGCCGAGTTTCCTGAACTATGCGGGGCCGAGCAAAACCTCATCGACCGGATGCCAGATGATCAGCGGGCCATGAAGTTCATGAACCTGATGGAAACGTACGCCGCCCAGGCCGAAGCTGCCGGGTCTGGTTTCGACATGAACCCCTCGCCGGGAAACATTAAAGACGGCCTGATTACCGACGCCATCAAGTCGGCGGGGGCCGCACGGAAAGGCGGGCTGGCGTTTGTGGCCGACGTGCTCGATTACACCGAACCCATTACGTCTCCAGGGCTGAACCTGCTCTGCACGCCCGGCAACGATGTAGAAGCCACAACGGGCATGGCGGGGTCGGGAGCCAACCTCATCCTGTTTACGACGGGCCTGGGTACGCCAACGGGCAACCCGATCAGCCCGGTGGTGAAGATTTCGACCAACACAAAGCTGAAAAACCGAATGCCCGACGTGATTGACTTTGATAGTGGACCGGTCATCGACGGCCAGCAAACCATCGAACAAAATGGCGCGGCCCTGCTCGATTGGCTCATTGGTCTGGCCTCAGGTACGTACCTAACCAAAGCCGAACAACTCGGCCAGGACGATTTCATTCCCTGGAAACGGGGGGTATCACTTTAAAATTTCGGATTGGGGATTTTGGATTTCGGATTGGCTGACGCAAGAACACTCCCAGTGCGAAACCAATCCGAAATCCGAAATTCCCAATCCGAAATCCCATTCATGTTTTCACTCAACAACAAAACCGCCCTGATTACGGGCGGGGCCAGCGGAATCGGGCTGGCCATATCGGAGACATTCGCGCAGGCTGGCGCTACTATTCACATACTGGAACTGAATCGGGAGGCGGCAGAAGTAGCCGCTGGTCAGATTCGGGCGGCGGGTGGGCAGGCGCAGGCATATGGCGTGGATGTGTCGGTGCAGGCCGACGTGCAGGCGGTGGTTGATCAGATTGCGGCGACCGGGCCTATTCACGTGCTGGTCAATAATGCGGGAATTGCCCACATTGGTACGGCTGAAACCACGACGGAGGCCGATCTGGATCGCATCTATTCGGTCAATGTGAAGGGCGTGTATAATTGCCTGCATGCCGTGTTGCCATATATGAAAGCCAGCGGCGGCGGGGTCATCCTGAACATGGCGTCAATTGCGGCTACGCTAGGCCTGTCCGACCGTTTTGCCTATTCTATGAGCAAGGGGGCGGTACTGAGTATGACGTTGTCGGTGGCAAAGGATTATCTGACGCACAATATTCGCTGCAACTGCATTTCACCCGCCCGGGTACACACGCCGTTTGTCGATGGTTTTCTGGCGAAAAATTACCCCGACCGGAAAGATGAGATGTTCGCCAAACTATCGGCTTCGCAGCCGATTGGCCGGATGGGTAAGCCAGCCGAAGTGGCTTCACTGGCGCTATACCTTTGCACAGATGAAGCCGGCTTCATCACCGGTACCGATTACCCCATAGACGGCGGCGTGGTCCGGCTGAGTACGTAGTACCCCTCCCTACCGGGAAGGGCGGTCCTTGTCCGGGTTGGGTTGGGGTAACTGATCAACATACCTTTTTCGCGCTTGTATGAATCGCCGATCCGCTATATGCCTGTTGCTACTCTGCCAGTTCATGCGGGTTGGAGTTGTGTGGGCGCAGGTGCCGATGCCGATTGCGGGGCGGGTAATGGATGGGATGACCAATAAGGCGGTGCCGTTTGCGAGTGTGTATATCAACGCCTCCACGCGCGGGACAACGGCCGATGCCGAAGGGCACTACCAATTACCGGGTGTTCCGTCGGGAACGGTCGAAATTGTGGCGTCGGCGGTGGGCTACGAGACTGTTCGGCAGACAATGCGGCTGGGTGACATCAAAAATCGCCGGATCACATTTATGCTCAAGCCTGATGCCATTGGCCTGAAGGCCGTGACGGTAACGGCTAAACGCTCGGCTGCGTATAACCGGATGCTGAAACAGTTTAAGCGCGAGCTGTTGGGCGAGAACTCATTCGCCGATAAGTGCTTGATTACCAATATTGAAACGGTTGGCCTCACCGTGAACGACGGGCATCTGGAAGCGACCGCCGCTGAGCCACTGGTGATCGAAAATAACGCCCTGGGGTATCGGCTCGTCTACCAGCTTTTCCATTTCGATAGCTTCCGGGGAGCAACGTATTATGGCGGAGCAAGTCGGTTTGAGGCCATGAAACCGACAAACAACGAGCAGGCCGAACGGTGGGCCCGAAACCGGCAACGCGCCTATCTGGGGTCGGGGCGGCATCTGCTGGCCAGTTTGCTGGCAGGTACGTATGAGCAGGAAGGTTTTCTGGTTTTTGAGGCAAACTTCGATATCCCCGCTGATCAGTCGATACCAATTGCCCGCTTTGGGAAAGAACCGCCTACCAAAGCCGTTGTACCAGACAGCCTGTTCACCGCCACCGAACTGCCAGCCGAACGGTATTTCTATAGCCGTAAACCCCTGGAAGTATTCTACACCCGGCAACGCGCTGTAACGCCGTATCGCGATTTGCCCTACGCGTATTCGCTGATAGACATGCCGAAAGGACAGGCTATCGTGACTACGGAGGGGTGGGTGGTGCAACCAAACGGTATGGAAATGCGGGGCGCATTAAGTGCCGACCGCCTGGCTACGCTGCTACCCGCCGACTGGCAACCAATAGCCAAAAATGCGGGTACGCTAGCGGCGACTCCGCCAAACCAGGGTGTTGTTTTGCCCGCCGATGCGCTGATCGATTCGTTGGCGGCAAACTGGACAGCCGCTCAGAAGAATATGGCTTCTGCGCTGTTTCTGCATACAGACAAACCCGTGTATGTAACGGGTGATCCGATCTGGTTCAGTGGCTTTGTACTCGATCCAGCTACGTTGCTTCCAGCAGATCAGGCAGTTACGGATGAAGAAGTGCCGTTACATGTTGACCTGATCGCGCCGGACGGACGGGTGGTTTCCCACCAGTGGGTACGTGTCAGTGCAGGCCGGGCGTCGGGTAGTTTTCGACTGTCCGATTCGCTGGCCACCGGATCATATCGACTCAGGGCGTATACAGAAGCCGACCGGAACAACAAGCGCCCTGCCTTCGAGCGAAACCTATCGATTATTAAGGGACTGACGTTGGGCAACGATATAATAAGACCGAGTCGTTTGCGGCCAGACTCAAGCCGGGTCGATGTGCAGTTTTTGCCCGAAGGCGGGCGCTGGGTAGCCGGGTTACCGTCGCGGTTGGGTATTAAAGCCATCGACCAGCGGGGGCGTGGTCTGTCGGTGTCGGGCCTCATCCGGTCGCAGAGTGGCGCGGCGATCAGTCGATTTGTGACAAATTCGGTCGGTATCGGCAGCATCGAACTGGTGCCACAGGCTAACCAGACCTATACGGCCCAGGTACGTTGGGAGACCGATTCGGCGGTGATGACGTTGCCCGTCGTTGAAGCAAACGGGCTATTGCTGGCCACCGACATGGTTACCGACAGCACCCGGCTAAGCATCCGCATTCGGGCGTCGGCGCCACTGGCCACGCAACCCGTTTACCTGACTATTCAAAGTCGGGGGCAGTTGGTGCAGAAAACAAAGCTGCAACTTCAGAATGGCCAGGCTGTAGTAGCTGTATCGGCGGCGAAATTGCCCGTTGGTGTGGCACAGATAACCCTTTTCGATGCGCTGGGACATCCGCAGGCCGAACGGCTGGTGTTTATTCCTGAACGCTTTTTGCCCATCGTGGCTGATATAACAACCGATAAGCCCACCTACAAACCGCGCGAATCGGTGACGCTTTCGGTGCGGGTGGCCGACGGATTTAAGGAGCAACTGGCCTTGATTGGGTCGGTGGTGGTGACAGACGCGCAACAGGTGCCCGACGATTCGGTTGAGGCAACCATCCGAACCCACCTGTTGCTGACAAGTGAACTGCGGGGACGGGTTGAACTGGCGAATGAGTACCTGAGCAGCAACCAGATGGATGTGCGGCAGGCGCTGGATAATCTGTTGCTAACGCAGGGATGGCGGCGCGTGAACGGGCAATCTTTGGCTGACAAACAGCCCGCGGTAAATCCCGCTGTGGCCGGACTGGTACTGAAAGGGCAGGTTTTCGATAAGAAAGACCGTCCTGTTCCAGACGCGAATCTGTTGCTGACATTTAGCGGTGTGCCCAATAATTCATTCGCCCGAACCGCCCATACCGATCAGCAGGGGCGGTTCTCTCTCGATAAAATCCTGTTGGCTGATACCGCGACGGTGCAAATCCGGGCGATGACGGCCGCCTTTAAACCGATCCCAAATACGCGGGTTGTGCTGGATGCTCCGGGTATTCAGTTCGCCACGACGGAGTCAGGAACAACTAGTTCGGGAACCTCAATTTCGAGAACATCCGGTCCAGGTACGTTGCCGGACCTGACTGATTTACGGCCGTTTATAATGAGGATGCAACAACGCCAGGCCAGTGACCCTGATCAATATCGTAGCCAGGAGGCCCGGCAATTGAAGGAAGTCGTTGTAAAGGCCAACCTGCCGGATAGCAGGACTCAGGATCAGCAGATAAGCCGCTACGGGACCATTACCCAAACCGTGCTTTTCGATAAAGATGCCCGCGCTTATGAGAACGCCTACGAGATGATGTTGGGCAGAATACCGGGTGTTCTGGTCCGAAAACGACTGGCTGGTAATACCGTTGAACCCAGTGGCGGCTATACCGTGACTGTAAATGGGGCTGGTTCGCCGGGCCGGGCCGCTGCCCCACAATACCTGATCGACGGAGTGCTTATTCCAGAAAACGACGAAGGCACGGCGTTGCTTATGCTCAACCTGACCAACATAGAACGAATTGGCGTGATCAAAAACGGCGGTGGCGGAGGCATGATCGCGTTCTTTTCGGCAACAGAAAAAGCAGGGCAGGCCAAACCAGTTGACAAAACGGACCCTGAATTGACCGTCTACGGCTTTCAGGCAGATCGGCAGTTTTATACCCCCCGGTATGCTGGCCAGCCAGATAGCGCAACATACCGGCCCGACTGGCGGGATGTACTTTGCTGGAAACCAGTTATAGCCACAAGCCAGACCGGTTCATTTACAGTGACGTTTCCCCTGTCAGACAGTGCCCGTACCATTCGGTTACGCTTGCAGGGAGTAACGATCTACGGTCGGCCGGTGTCGATTAGCCGCTTAATAAACGTACGCTGAATGGGAAACGCGGCTTTTCTATTTTGGCAATATGAAACAACTATATGTCTACTTATCGGTAATCTGTTTACTTGTATTTTTGTCGCCAGTCTGCGCCCAGCAGTCGGCCGATGTGCCACCCGACCGTCCTGTCGTCATGAATGGCATTGAGTACGGCTACACCATCCGCAATGAAAGTAAGAAAGAGGTGGGCAGCAAAGGTATGTTCGGGCGTTATGAAGTCACGCTCTACGTGACGAACCGGAGTGGGTGCAGCAAGATCATGATGCCCCGCCAAACCTTCACCGGCCTGCAGTACCAGGATCAACTGGCCGATTTTGATTGCCTGAACGCGACCGGTATGCGGCTGACCTCGAAAAGCGCCACCCTGAAAGCTAAAGAATTTTATGTTCCCTACAGCACCAGCACCAAAGGCCCCGACGGGAAGGTGGTGACCACATCGGTGCAGGTACGTGTGGGTAATATGCTGCGCAATGGCGAGTCGGTAACCAATGACGTTATTTTCATTGTTCCCGAAGGCGAACGGCCAGCCCTGCGCGTACGGATGCAGGAACTGGGCGATTTCTGATTGGTAGTATAAATTTAAGTAGATCAATTTGCTTACTCTCCTTTCCTGATTGGCCAGCCTCCCGATGGGTTAGTGAGTCATGCATCAACGTTCTGAAAACCTTTGTCGCCAGTTATACCGTCAGCGTTGGTTTTACGGCTGGCTGGTGTTGCTCGTTGCAGGTCAGTTGAGTTGCCGACAGGCCGAGGAGGTGGTAGTTCCCAAAGTAGAGGTTCCACCAGTTGTGACCCCGCCTGTTGACGTCACGGTCACGCTGCCCGTGGTCTATATCGGTAGTTATGATGGCAAGCTCTACGCGCTCGATACACTGACGGGCCTGCCACGCTGGACCTTTCGGGCCGACACATCGATTCAATCCAGCCCGGCACTGGCGTATGGACTCCTGTTTGTGGGCACAAACGGAAATTCGCTCTACGCCATCGATGCCACAACCGGGAAACAGCGGTGGCAATTTAAAACGGGTGGCCTGGTCTATTCCAGCCCAACCGTATTAGATGGGCGGGTGTTTGTGGGCTGTAATGACAATTCCCTATATGCCATCGACGCCATGACTGGCCGGCAACTATGGGGCTACAAATCAGATTACGGCTTTTTTTCGAGCCCGGCTGTTGCCAACGGAATGGTGTACGTTGGCGGGCTGGATGGTAATGTATACGGGCTCGATGCAGCCACGGGCCTGCTTAAATGGCAATTTACAACCAAAAACTACATTCTCTCAAGCCCTACTGTTGTCAATGGCACCGTTTACATCGGCAGTAACGACATGTCGCTCTACGCAGTTGAGGCAACTACGGGCAGATTGCGCTGGTCGTTCCCGGGCGGAGCACCGTTTGAGGCTAGCCCCGTAGTAACCAACGACCTGGTTTACGCTGCCACTATCAATGGAACGCTGTATGCACTCGATACCAATACCGGTAATCGCCGATGGTCGTTTACAACACCGAATGGAGGAATAAGGGCCAGTCCGGTTGTGGCCAATGGCGCTGTGTACATAGGTAGCCGTGACCATTCGCTCTACACAGTAAACGCCCTAACGGGAGCCAGACTCTGGACCTACACCACCGACTTTGACATTTATTCAACGCCGGTGGTGAGCCATAAAACGGTTTATGTGGGTAGCACCGATATGCGTTTCTACGCCCTTGTTGCAACCACTGGTGCGCAAAAATGGTCGTTTCAAACGGGCGGGGTTGTGCTGTCAAATCCGGTGTTAGCCCAGAAATCTGCTATAGCGGGGACGTACCCAACCATCAGTGGAGGAAAATAATAAATGATGGTGGCTACTGGCGACCGAGCATTGTATACACCTACACTTGCCTTGCGTCTAAAGTCCAGCATCAAATACCTGTTCAAACTCAACGTATGTCGATTCGTCGTATTTCTCTGACTAGTCTGATAGCTTTGCTGGTAGGGTGCGTGAGCAGTTATGACCCTGAGCTATCGCTGAACTCCAGTCTGGTAGTGGTGAGCGGAATGGTTACGGACCTGCCTGGTCAACAGGCTATTACGTTGAATCGCTCACGCTCGAACCCGGATAGTGTGGCGGCCAGTACCGCCATTACCAATGCCAGGGCCGACGTGGTTATCAACGGTAGCGAAACACTGCAACTGAATGAATCGACGCCAGGTACGTACCTGTTTCCCGCTACGTTTCGGGGGCAGGTCGGTAACCGGTATAAGCTGCGTTTTCGGACGGCCGAAGGCGTACAGTACGAATCATCAGAAGAAACGATGATGGCCGTGCCTCCTGTTGAACGGGCTTACGATGAGTTTACGCTGCGTGGCCCCAAACAAACCGCCGATGGGACGCCCATACCCGCCAACGACATCTATATCGACTTTGCAGACCCTGGCTCTTCCCGAAATTTTTACCTCTGGCGCTGGCGACTTTACGAAATTCAAGCCTGGTGCGCTACCTGCAAACAGGGACGGTATATAGTTCGGGACATTGGCCCGGTAGGGGCGGGGCCTATCGAAGTAATCGGTTGTGTACCAGACCCGTCACTGTCGGTTACCAATCTGTTCGATTATACCTGCCGGGGCATCTGCTGGGATATCTTTTACAACACGGACATTAACGTGTTTTCCGACATATACAGCAACGGTCAGCGGCAGGTAGGCCGGAAAATTGCCAGTATCCCTATTTACCAGCGCGACCCTGCGTTGATCGTTATTGAGCAACTGTCCATTTCGCCTGATGCCTATCGCTATTACAAACTCTTCGTCGATCAGGTGCAGAATACAGGTACGTTGGCCGATGCGCCCCCTGCACCCATTTCGGGCAATATAAAGAACCTGAGTAATCCGGCCGAGAACGTCATTGGTTATTTCTCCGCATCGTCGGTGGCCGTTAATCAATATAAAATAAACCGGAAAAACGTAACGACGGGTAGCTATCGGGGGCTTTTCTACGCTCAGACTGGCCGGATTCCTAACGTGGAAGTACTCTCAGGTCAATACGGCGTGGGCGTACCGTCGGCGATTTGTGTACCCGGCCGCTACCGCACCGATCAGTTGCCGCCCGGCTGGAATCAGTAGTTGCTTTATCCGTTGCTCAGCTCATGAACCGACTTTTCCTGCTACTAAGCCTTCTCGTGGCGGCCACAACTGCCTGGGCTCAACCAACGTATACGGTCAGTGGCACCGTGCGCGACTCGCTGGGGCGGCCCCTGGCGGGCGCGGCCGTAGTGATCGACTATCGGCGGCTATTGACCGGAACCACAACCAACGACGCTGGTAAATACAGTATTAAACTGAGCCTGGGTGAGCATACACTGGTGGCGCGGCTGGTTGGCTACATGCCCGTTCGGAAGATCGTGAACGTATCGGCCGAGGGGGCGGTCGTGGACGTGACCATGATCACGGTGGCCAGCCAACTGGAAGAAGTAGTGGTTACCACAAAAGGCTTCGACGAAACGGTTCGGCAACCGTTGCTAGGCGTTAATCAACTCAATGTCACTACACTTAAGAAGATACCGGCCGCCCTTGGGGAAGTGGATGTATTACGCGGCCTGCAGATGTTGCCGGGCGTTACAAGCGTAGGCGAAGCCGCCAATGGGGTGAATATTCGGGGGGGCACCACCGACCAGAATCTGGTGCTGCTTGATGATACGCCGATTTTTAACCCAACGCATATGTTCGGCCTGTTCTCGGTGTTTCCTCCCGATGTGCTGGGAACAATCGATCTCTACAAAGGCAACGTACCGGCGCGGTTTGGCGGGCGAACGGCGGCGGTGCTCGACGTAACGCTGCGCAACCCGACGCTCGATAAACTCCAGCTATCGGGTGGCGTGAGCTTTGTGTCTGACCGCCTGACCGTCGATATACCGATCATCAAGGGGAAACTGGGTATTCTGGTGGCTGGCCGGGGGGCCTTCAACGACTTTTTGCTCCCTCGGATTTCCGATCGACTGGCCGACATCCGGGCCAAGTTTGGCGATGGCGCGGTGAAATTGTTCTGGCGGATGAATGATCGAAATACGCTGACAGCCACCGCCTACTACAGCAAAGATCTGTTTCAGACGGCCCTGCTGGCCAATTTGCCCAACGTAAACGGCACAGCCACGCGATACGACCACCAGACATTGAACCTCATGGCTCGCTGGTTTAGTCGGTTATCGGCCAAAACGGACCTGCAAACTACCGTGTCGTCGGTCGACTACGTACCCAAAATTTTGTCGCCCGAACTCAATTCAACCAACGTAGTCACCCTTGAATCGTCGGTAGTGCAGCGACAGGTAAAATCGAATCTGAATTACCTGCTGACTAACCAGAAACTCGAAATCGGGATCAGCGGTACACAGTATCAGATCAAGCCGGGTACGTTGTTGCCGGGCCAAAGTGATCGGGTCAATTTAATTACGACGCCGACCGAAAATGCGCTTGAACTCGCCCTGTACGCCGATTATGAGCGGAACGTCAGCGCCCAACTGGCCGTGTCGGTGGGGCTTCGTTATGCTCAGTTCCTGGCACTCGGGCCTTCGCTGGTGCGCCAGTACCGACCCGGCGAACCACGTGATGAGTTGTCGATTCTTGACAGTGTGCGTTACGGAGCCGGGCAGGTGAGCCAGACATACGGCGGGTTTGAGCCCCGGCTGGGTCTGCGGTATTCAATGGGCGCGAACGCATCGCTGAAGTTTGGCTATAACCTGATGCGGCAATACCTGCAGGTTGTCACCAACACCACTACACCACTGCCCACGTCGCGCTGGAAAACGTCGGATGCCAACATAAAGCCGCAGGTCAGCCAGCTCCTTACGGCGGGTTATTTCCTGAACTTCCATAAGAATGTGTACGAACTGACGGTGGAAGCCTACTGGCGGGAAACGCAGCACATCATCGACTACCGACCCGGCGCTGATTTTTTGCTGCAACCGTACCCGGAAACACAGTTGTTGCAGGGGCAAAGCCGTGCCTACGGGCTGGAAACGATGATTTCCAAGAAGAAAGGCGAGTTAACGGGCTGGCTCAATTACACCTATGCCCGCACTATGAACCAGGTGTATGAAGGCCCCGCCGTGTCGCAAAACGTGAACGGCGGGGCCTGGTACCAGGCCAATTATGACCGTCCCCACACGGTAAACGCGGCTATAACGATCGACGCCGACCGCCACAATAGTTTCGGATTCACCTTTGCCTACAGTACGGGACGCCCTTATACGGCACCGACTGGGTACGTTACCATTGATGATAATCAGTATCCCTACTACGGTGAACGCAACCAGGCGCGGCTCCCCGATTATCACCGCCTCGATTTCGTTTGGAACATCTACAATCCAAGTATGAAGAAACGCCGTTGGGAAGGCCGCTGGGCGTTTACCATCTACAACCTGTATGGCCGTAAGAATGCGTATTCGGTCTTTTTCAAGACAGAGAACGGAAAAACGAGCGCCTACCAGTTGCAGATTTTTGCCGCCCCCATTGCATCGCTTGCCTATAATTTCGTATTCAAGTAGCTGATAACGAATCAACTAGTACTTGTCGCCTACGCCTGCGCCGGTTTGTAGCCCTTTTCAACAACGCTCTTGACGAGGCCACGAAACCAGTTCAGTGGAATAAGCCGACGAATGAACAGCAGGAAGCTGACAGAGGCCCCGCCCGACACGTACCTGAGCCGGTCTGAAGTGTCAGTAGCGGCCTCGAACAGCGTTTTCGCCACTACCTCTGGACCCGGCGCGTCGGCGCCGGCTTTTTGCGAATTCGCGAAGGTGATCTTCACATACTCATCGTAGGCCGTAAGACCGGGCTTTTGCAACGTATCTTGCGAACGATCGTAGAAATCGGTTTTAATGGCACCCGGTTCGATATTTTTAACGCGAATGTTGAACGGTTTCAATTCAAACGACAGGGCTTCGGTGAACCCTTCAACTGCCCATTTGGTGCCGTGGTAGATGCTATAGATCGGGAACGTGATCAGTCCGCCCATCGAGGTCACGGTCAGGATCGTGCCACTGCGCCGTTCCCGGAAATAGGGAAGAATCTCGCGGATGACGTTCATGACACCGAACACATTTGTATCGAACTGGCGCTGCACCTGCTCGGGTGTGGCGGCTTCAAACGCTCCCACGGCTCCATAGCCAGCGTTGTTGATAATGGCGTCGATGCTGCCAAAAGCCGTGATCGTATCGGCAATAGCCTGTCGAATAGAGTCGGCGTCGAGCACGTCGAGCCGGAAGAGTTTGACATTGGGCAAGGTACCCAACAGCGTTTCTTTTTCGGGCGAACGCATCGTGGCCGCCACATTCCAGCCTTGCTGTGAAAAATAAGTAACGGCCGCTTTACCAATACCCGACGACGTACCTGTAATGAGAACTGTCTTGTTCATGATCAGTGAAATGATTAAATATTCAGTTAAATACTAAAAATGTATACTGGTTTTCGGTCTGTTAAAAAATAGTTACCGTTTGATACCGTCCCAGAGTACGGAGAATGCGGTAGTCCAGTCTGCTTCGGAAATGGGTTGTTTGGTGTACAGTACTTGTTTCGCTAATTCGTTCAGCATACCGCAAACGAGCGTAACCAGCAAGTCAGGATTTACCTCCTTGATAATTGTCTCAGCTTGTCCGCGTCGCACTATATCGTAGATAGGTTGCAGGGCTGACTGTTCTTCGGCCTGCGATATCTCGGTCTCTTCGTAGAATGGCGACCGGAAATACTGCTCAAAAAATGCGTTATATTCAGGATGTTCCGTGTTTTCAGTCAAGTAGTTACGCGCCATTTTCTGAATCTGTACCCGCACCGGATCTGTTGCCAGTATGCCAGCGGTAAGGTCGCTTAGTGAATGACGAAGCAGGTACGTATACAGGCGGGCAATCAGGGCGGGCTTATCGGCAAAATAGATATAGACCGTACCGGTAGCGACACCCGCTTCCCGGGCAAGATCGGCCATTTTAAGACCCGCCAATCCGGTTTGGGTAATTAGCCGCAGGGCGGTATTAAGAATAAGGGTTTCTTTTGCTTCGTCTCTTGGGCGCATTGTTCTTCCACATTGATGAGACAAAGATAGTTGAATAAAGATTCAGTATTACGGAATAAATGAATTTTTATTCACTATATGCATAAACCTGTAAAATCTTCGGGGACCTTACAGGGTTGGGGCCGGCATCGGCATCACCAGTTTTACATGGGTAGTAGCGAACCCCATTCGTTCATAAAATTCGTGGGTGCGGGTACGGCGACGATTGGAGGTTACTTCCAGATTGATCCACCCTTCCTGCTGGGCCATTGTCACCAGATGTTCCACCAGTTGCTGGCCTACGCCTTTGCTGCGCCAGTTGGGTAGGACGTACATTTCCTGAATTTCACCAACCAGCCCTGCATGATGGAGTAGTCCCTGCACGTGGCAGTTTAGAAACCCTACAGGTACGTTGTCGGCCTCGGCGAGTAGGTACCGAACGCGTGGATCAGCTACGTTTTCCAGAAAGATACGCTCGAACGCGGCCCGATTAAGGGTCATTTCCTCCAGATCGCAGAGGCAATCATAGAGGAACGGAAGATCGGTAGAGCGGGCCGGGCGAAGGGAGATCATCAGCAGAGAATGTAAGCCTATAAGGTCCCTGAAGACCTTATAGGTTTGGCTTCGGGCTCACAGATTTTTGTCTTTCATGTATTTGTCCAGGTCGGCGCGGGGCATGGGTACTTTGTCGGGGTTGGCATCGATCCACTTTTTAAACGCCTGGGTAATGTCGGCGGTCCAGGCCTGATCGATCTGGCCGGGTGTAAATTTACCTTCACGCAGCATCTGGTGGCCAAATTTGTCTTTCAGGGAGATGAATTCGGCACTCAGAATTACTTTTTCGGCGAGGTGAGCCGGAATAAATACAATGCCTTCTTTTTTAGCCAGCACCACGTCGCCCGGTACCACCACCGCCCGCCCAATCCGAATAGGGCAGTTCACGCAGGTCATGGTCATGTCCATAATGTAGCTGGGGTCGAAACCACGTACCCAGCCATTGAACCCCTGAATTTCTTCCAGCCCTTCCAGGTCGCGCACGCTGCCGTCGAAGATGACGCCGGTTTTCGATTTGGCATAGATCGAATTACCGAGGTTGTCGCCGATCAGGGTGCCATTCACGATTTTTCCCATGCCATCGGCTACATACACATCGCCGTTCTGAAGCATGTCGATGGGCCATGAGTTGGTATTGCCCGACCGTCCCTGCGTTTTGCCTAGTTCCTTGATTGGTTTCTCCATGTCGGGCCGGGCGGGCATGTATTGCGCCGTCAGCACACGCCCCACCATCGCGGCTTCGGGCCGGATGATCTGCCAGTTGCCTTCAAACTGGTTATGATAGCCTTCGTTGCGCAGTACGCCCCAGGCTTCTTCCAGCGACACGTTTTTGAGGCGGGCCAGCAGGGCGTCGGCTACTTTCGGTCGACCATCGGCGCTGCGTTCACCTTTCCAATCGGCGGTGTAAAATTGTAATTGCTCTTTCGACAGTTGAATCTGAGCCAGTGCCGGCAGGCTGAAAACGGCAAAAAGGAGGGGTAAAACAAGTTTGTTCATAGAGGTAGATTGGCTATAAGGAATTTACTGATAGAAGGGTAGGCGGTAAGTAAATTACTTAACACAGACCGTTTTAGTCCTAATAAATCCTGCTTATTAACCACTTATATGAAAAAAGCCCTACTCGATTTCCTGCGTCAATCCGCCCCGATCGGGTCTCCGCAGGCCGACCGTGCCGCCCTCACTAGCTCGCCGCCGCTGATTGTCCCTAAGGCCGCGTCGCGGCGCGAGTTCATGCAAAAATCTGTTCTTGGTGGTCTTTCAGTTGGCTTAGCGTTCGACAATGTAAAAGGACCATATGGTGTAGACCAGGAACTGGAATTCACGACCCAGCGTGTCAATCGCGATTCGAAACCATCGGATCTGAAAATTACCGATCTGCGCATTGCCAACCTGGCAGGTGTGCCATTTGGCAGCCCGATTATCAAAATCGAAACCAACCAGGGTTTAGTGGGCTGGGGTGAAGTGCGCGATGGGGCCAGCCCCAACTACGCACTTATGCTGAAGTCGCGGCTGCTGGGCAAAAACCCCTGTAACGTCGAGCAGTTGTTTAAGATACTGAAGCCATTTGGCGGTCACGGCCGGGCGGCGGGTGGCGTCTGCGGGGTAGAAATGGCCCTTTGGGATTTGGCCGGAAAAGCCTATAACGTACCTGTCTATCAGATGCTTGGCGGCAAATACCGCGATACGGTTCGCCTGTATGCCGATACACCCGAAGGCAAGACATATGACGATTTTGCCGAGAATATGAAAAAGCGGAAGGGCCAGGGCTACACGTTCCTGAAAATGGATTTTGGCATAGGTATGCTGGCCGGCCAGAAAGACATGCTCGTTGGGGCCAACGTCTGGGACATCACGAATCAGTATGGTGGAAAGGAAAATAAAGTAGGTAACTACGGTATGACCAAGCACCCCTTCACACGTATTCAGGTAACCAAAAAAGGACTTGATAAACTGGTAGAGCACGTAGCGAAAGTACGTGAGATCGTAGGTTATGATACGCCGCTTGCCGCCGACCATTTTGGTCATTTCGATGTGAACACGGCCATTCAGATTGGCAAGGCGATGGAACCGTTCCGGCTCGCCTGGCTCGAAGACCTGGTGCCCTGGTTCTACGCCGACCAGTGGAAACAGATTTCCGACGCGATTGAAACGCCCACGCTGACGGGCGAAGATATTTTCCTGAAAGAAGAGTTCATCAAACTCATCGACAAGCGCGCCGTCGATATGATCCACCCGGACCTGGCCTCGTCGGGTGGCATTCTGGAAACCAAGAAGATTGGTGATTATGCTGAAGAGGCTGGCATTCCGATGGCGATGCACTTCGCTGGCTCGCCGATTTCCATGATGGCCAATGTGCATTGTGCGGCAGCGACCGAAAACTTTGTGGCCCTTGAACACCACGGCGTTGATGTAGAAGGCTGGGAGGATATCGTAACCGGCCTGAAACCGATTGTCGATAACGGCTTTGTGAAGGTGCCCGACAAACCCGGACTGGGCGTTGAGCTCAACGAAGAAGCCGCCAGGAAGTTCCTGAAAAAAGGCACACCCTGGTTTGCGCCCACCGAGGTCTGGAACACGAAAGATTCCTGGGATCGGGAGTGGAGCTAACGTAACACGGATTTCAATCCGTTTTTCGGTATAACTAAAAAATCGGGCTGGCTTTACCAGGTTTTAGCTACACCGAAAAACGGATTGAAATCCGTGTTACACTTATTTGTCGCAGTCCAGCCAGTCGTAGCCGGGGTCGATGGGGGCACCGTCGGGGGCGGCGAGGGCGTTGCTGGCCATTGGCTGTTGCGGGTTATTTTCGTACTGCTGAATCAGCCAGAGCAACTGGTTCGGATACGATTCGGTGATCGTGTAATTCAGCAAACTGCCCGTCGATTTATTGATCAGGTACTGCTGCCGGATTCGCTGAATGGCATCGTGGGCGGTGGCCCGTACCCGGCCATCGGCGTCGCGGTCGGAGGCCAGACCGATCAGACTTTCCAGCAGGCGACGACTCGTGAGCTGGCGAATGGCTTCCGGGTACGTTGGTGCATCGCCATGCGTGCGGCTCATGGGTTCAAACGTGGTGTTGATTAGCCCCGTCAGCAGGTCGGAAAGGCCGGGCATAGCGGGGTTCAGAGCCTTCTGGTTTAGCAGGCGGGCGCAGCGTTCGGGGTTCAGCAACAAACGTAAGGTAAGGTTGGCGGCGGCTTCGGGCGGGCCCATCGGGTCGAACGTCAGGCCGGTATGCCGTTTGAATACCTCGCGCGGGTTGGCGTCGATGCCAAAGGCGCGGGGCGGAATCAGGTTCAAAATACCCGTTGGTACGGCCAGGGCGGCGGGGTCTAACGTACCCAGCAGGGCCGTCATCGCCCGGCGTTGCTGGTCAGCGGCCACGGTTTGGGTCACCACCTGCCCGTCGCCACGAAGGGCATAGCTATAGGTAACGCCACCCAGTACCTTGCTCGCCGCCTCGACCTGGTAGCGGTGAAACATATACATCGGCACCAGTACTTCTTCCAGATTCGCCATCGGCATACCCACCGGGATCTTCGACTCGCTGAACTGGCTGAGCGCAATCTTGCGAATTGCCATCGTACGGAGAAGTTCGGTGGTCGCGTCCGCATTACTATCCCAGAGGTGGGTTTGTGGGTGAGCACTGCCTTCCGGCCGCGCATCCTGATCGCTCAGGAATTTCAGGCCGCGCTTCAGATAATTGTCGATAATGGCTTTCAAACCCGCTGCTTCATCGGTGCCTTTCGGGAAATCCTGGTAGCCATAGGTAATCGCCACCTTATCCCACTCGCCAATGCCAACGGCGTAGACACTATCCAGTTTCAGTGTGTTATTTGGGCCGATGTCGACCTGCGGGTGTGGGTAATCCATCACCGACGAGCGGCTGATAGTACTGGCAACGTAGTTGTGCGGCAGCCCCAGCGTGTGCCCTACTTCGTGGGCGGCCAGTTGCCGGAGGCGGGCCAGGGCCATTGGCATCAGGGCGGCAGTGTCGGTGCGGTTGTTTTCGTAACGTGCCGTCAGTCCCTGCGCGATGAGGTAATCCTGACGTACCCGGAGCGACCCCAGGGTCACTTTTCCTTTCAGAATCTCGCCCGTTCGAGGGTCAATAATGCTGGCTCCGTAGCTCCAGCCACGGGTTGAGCGGTGTACCCACTGCACCAGATTATACCGAATATCCATCGGGTCGGCGTCGGCGGGAAGCAGTTTAACCTGGAATGCATCGCGGTAACCCGCCGCCTCAAACGCCTGATTCCACCACTTTATACCATCCATCAGGGCTGACCGAATAGGTTCGGGTGCGCCAGGGTCCATGTAGTAGATAATAGGTTTCACCGGATCGCTGATAGCGGCCGTCGGGTCTTTCTTGGCCAACCGGTGCCGAACCGTATACCGCTTCGTAATAGGCTGACTCACGGGCGAGGCGTAATCGTAAAAGTCAATGCTATTCATGCCCGAACGGGGGTCGAACAGGCGCGGTTTGTAAGAGCCGTCGAGCGGAGGGAGTTCGACAAACGAATGGTGCTGACGCATGGTGACAGCCGATGCCGTGGGCACTACCTGCCGCAGGTACGCGCCCGGCTGATCACCGGTAAGTGTAATCGTAACTTCAAATTCGGTGTTCTGCGGGAAGGCTTTGGTCCGTGGCAGGTACATGGCGCACCGGCTTGCGTCAACCCGGAATGTACCCTGCCTTGTCTGGGCAATGGCCTGAGCAGCACCCACTGCATCCTGAAGCAGGAATGGCGTCAGATCGACGAGGGCATGGCCGTTTTCCTCGGCGGCAATCTCAAACCCGGCATGAACCGACTGGGCAAATGACTCGGCTACGGCCCGCCGTTCCAGCGAATCAGTGCTGAGTGCGCGGTAGCCGTAGTTGGGCTCGATGAGCAGAATCTTATTGCCACTTCGCTCGAATCGAACGACGTGTTCGGCCCCGAGCCGCCCCCGGTCGAGCCCAATGTCGTTGGAGCCAACGCCCTGCGCGAGGGTAGGGTAGTACAGGAACTCCTGCCCGAACTTGTCTATTTCGAGCCACATTTTGCCTTTTTTGGCATCCCAGTAATAGGTCAAAAATCCCGGATGTTTTTCCATGCCGGTAGTAAATGTGGCGATAGTCTGGGCCACCAGGGGCTTGATGGCCAACGTCAGTAACAGTGTAAACAGTAGGCGCATAGGTTGTATAGTGAGTGTTCTGGAAAAATAGCCTCTACGCGCTGCAATAGCAAAAAGGAGCCTGAATCAGGGGTAATTGTGTACACTGGATAACTAAATAGCCGAAAAAGGGCCGTTCCGAAAGTTACATAGTGCAGGTTACTCTGCTGCTGCGTTCGATAGAGTGACCGCGTTCTACCCAGTTGCGGGCCATTGACGATCTCCGTCGACGTTGTGATAAATTAGTAACTAGGTCTATAGATTAAATGAGTGAATTTCTTTCCTTTGCCCGTCGGCGGTGGTATCTCCTGGCTGCTGTTTTAGTACTTGCCATTGCCATATCCATTCGGCAATATTCGTATCAGGGTGTCAACGGCGACCCTTATATCTATTGGGCTGTCGGTGGTAAGTTTCTAGCCGATAAACCCTTATACGAACCCGTTCCCGGATCACAGGAGTTTCTGTACCCACCCGTAGCCGTTCTTTTCTGCCAGATTCTGGCCCTGATGCCGTTTCCGGTAGCGGTGGTCGTGTTCACGCTGTTCAACTTCGCCGCCTGGCTAGTCCTGATCGGACTGACCTACAAATTGCTCCGATTTTACTTCCCGAAGGCTGATCTACGGCTGGCCATGCTCGTGGGTTTTGTGGCGAGTATTCGCTATTTCTGGCACAATATCTTGTGGGTGAACGTCAACGAGATAATTGCCCTGTTGTGTTTTGGTGGCCTGTATACGTACCTGAAAGGCCACCGGTTAACGGCGCTGGCCTTGCTGTCGCTGGCGATGTGGATCAAAGTAATGGCCTTGCTACTGGTGGTTACGCTGGCTTTCCGGCGGCCAAAGCAAACGGTGATTCCGGCAGTTGGTTTCACAATCCTGTTTGCCCTAATCGTGATGGGCTTTCGGGGCGTCAATCAGGGTATTCAGGATTACTTCGATTACTGGAACATCACGTTCAAACCTTTTCTGACAGGCAAGGTATTCACCGACTGGATTGCGTTTGGTATCTCACCGCTGCTGTCTAAACTACTGACGGCCCATGAAGGTATAAACGGCATTCAGTATAATATAGTAAGCTGGCCGCCAGCACTAGTGGGTAAGATAAGTCTGGTTATTCGGATAGTTATTATGGGAATTACCTACAGGTACGTCTGGCTCACGCGAAAACAGCGCCAACTTCCACTACACGCTATTCTGCTGACTTTTCTGACGATGCTGCTCGTTTCGGGCGTTGCCTGGGAAGGTCACCATGTGACGTTGCTGCTGATCGTTGCGGGTCTGTATCACCTGCTGACCGTGAAAAAAGCAGTAACTCTCCGCCGCTGGATGACGATCATTGCCATTGCCATTGGCCTGATGACCAGCGATTTGCTCGGCAATCGCCTCTCCGATTACACACAGGCCTTTACACTGATTACCTACAACGTCCTGTTCCTCTATGTCGTAGCTGTGTGGCTGAGCGAACGTAGCCTGAAACAGATGCGGGCGATGACCGCACAACTCGAAAGCCGGTATGCCAGTCAAACGTGAAGTCTTCCTGTTAATACGCTTTTAAGCGGGGGGAGTAGTAGGTTGTCCGGTTGATTTTCTTCTGTTGAACGAGGGCTGAAGAGGCTTGTCTAAACCTTTGCGTTTTTTTGCGGTCAAACAAACCGACTGGCCTTTACTTGCTTGTCTCACTCAATTAACTAACCTCTGACAATGGCACAATCGCCTACTATTTCACGCGCTGACTTCCTGAAAACGAGTGCACTTGCGTTAACGCTTCCACTGCTGAGCCGTTTCGAGGCGCAGGCCAAGCCTATCAAGAATATCGGTTTGCAACTCTACACCCTACGGGCTGAGTTGAGTAAAGACCCCGACGCGGTGCTGAAGCGGGTAGCCGAAATTGGGTATAAAGAAGTAGAAACATTCGGCTATACCGACGGTAAATTCTTTGGTAAAACGCCACAGGCCTTTAAAGAACAACTAAAAAGCCTGGGACTTACCTCGCCAAGTGGTCACTACATGCCAAACCAGCTAAAAAATGGCTGGGACAAAATCGTGGATGATGCCGCTACCATTGGCCAAAAATACATGGCCTGTGCGTACCTGATGCCGAACGAACGCACAAAAGCCGACGACTACAAAGGGTTTGCCGACCTGTTCAACAAGTCGGCCGAGACGTGTAAGAAAGCCGGCATTCAGTTCGTATACCACAACCACGACTTCGAATTCCAGCCGGTAGATGGGCAGCTTGGCTACGACATCATCCTGAAAGGGACCGATCCCAAACTGGTGAAGATGGAACTGGATTTGTACTGGACAATTATCGCCGGTAAAGACCCTGTCGAGTTGTTCAAACAAAATCCGGGTCGTTTCCCGCTGGTACACATGAAAGATATTGCCAAAACCGAAAAGCGTGAATTCGCCGAAGTAGGAACTGGCTCGGTCGATTTTCAGAAAATTCTGGACGCCGCTAAAATTGGCGGTATTCAACACTACTTCGTCGAGCAGGACGTGTGCAAACAGCCACCACTCGATGCCATCGCCGTCAGCTTCAAGAACATGCAGAAGCTGAGCGTATAAATTCTTAAAACGATAGAATAAAAAAAGCCGGGCACTAACCCGGCTTTTTTATGTAACGCGGACTTCAGTCGGGGACGCCCAGTCCGCGTTACGCACCTTACTTGGCGTAGGCTACCGAGCGCATTTCGCGGATTACGGTCACTTTGATCTGACCAGGGTATTGCATTTCTTTCTCGATCTTCTGCGAAATCTCGAACGACAACGTACCTGCGCGCTCGTCGGTGACGTGATCAGCATCCACCATCACGCGCAGTTCACGACCGGCCTGAATGGCGTAGCATTTGACCACACCCTGGAAATTGGTAGCTAATTCTTCGAGTTCTTTCAGGCGTTTGATATACGACTCCATCATCTCGCGGCGGGCACCGGGACGCGAGCCGGAAACGGCGTCGCACACCTGCACGATTGGTGAAATCATACTGGTCATTTCAATTTCGTCGTGGTGAGCACCAATGGCGTTGATCACCTCGGGGTTCTCCTTGTACTTCTTGGCCAATTCCATGCCCAGCAGGGCGTGGGGCAGTTCGGCTTCTTCGGGCCATACCTTGCCAATGTCGTGCAACAGACCGGCGCGTTTGGCCAATTTGGCATTCAGCCCCAGTTCGGCGGCCATCGTGGCGCAGAGTTTAGCTACTTCCCGCGAGTGTTGCAGCAGGTTCTGCCCGTAGCTCGACCGGAAACGCATCCGGCCAATCATTTTGATCAGTTCAGGGTGCAGACCGTGAATGCCAAGGTCGATGACGGTACGCTCACCGATTTCGACGATCTCATCTTCGATGTTCTTGCGCGTTTTGGCCACAATTTCTTCAATCCGGGCCGGGTGAATACGGCCATCCTGCACCAGCCGGTGCAACGACAGTCGGGCTACTTCGCGCCGAACGGGATCGAAACCGGAAATGATGATGGCTTCCGGGGTATCGTCCACGATAATTTCCACGCCGGTAGCGGCCTCCAACGCCCGGATGTTGCGCCCCTCGCGACCGATAATTTTACCCTTGATGTCGTCTGATTCGATGTTGAAGACCGACACGCAGTTTTCGATCGCGTGCTCGGTGGCCGTCCGCTGAATGGTGTCGATCACCACTTTTTTGGCTTCCTTCGTAGCGGTCAGCTTGGCCTCTTCCAGCATGTTCTTCACATAGGCAGAGGCGCGGGTATCGGCTTCGGCTTTCAGGTTGTCGACCATTCGTTCGAGGGCCTGCTCGGCAGTGAGGCCGGCAATTTTTTCAAGTTGCGATACCTGCTCGGCCAGCATTTTATCGGCTTCGGCCTGGCGGCGGTCAACGTCTTCATTGCGCCGATTCAGTGCATCAACCTGCTGAGTCAACGCACTTCGCTGCTGAGCAACCTCGCTTTTCAGTACATTGATCTCATTCTTTAGCTGGTTCAGTTCGCCTTCGCGGGTACGTTGCTGGTCGGCCTGCTGGGCGAGTTGTTGTTCGCGTTGTTTCAGCTTGGCTTCGTTCTGTTGCAGCAGACCCCGTTTCTCGTTGGTTTGGTCTTCAAACTCTGATTTCAGGCGCAGAAACTTTTCTTTAGCCTCCAGCATGCGGTCTTTTTTGATCGTCTCGGCCTGGAGTTCGGCTGTTTTCAGGATGTCGGCGGCTTTGGCTTCGGCTTCCTGCTGCTTATCGGCGATAGCGCCCTGGAGCGATTTACGCCCCATAAAAACACCGATTCCTGCGGCAATTACGCTACACAGGATGATCAGTATTATACTAGTCGTTGTCATTAATAGGTATCGTTTGGGTTGAACATAGTTCATTATGCACCCGCTGCAACACCGGTTCCCGTGGGGAGAAGAAGACCCGTCGGCCGCCTAAACGAGGCTTGGCGTAATGGTCTGGTTCAATTGGGCAATCCTGTCATAGATGCGATTCTGCATCTGTCGAGCCTGATCATCTGTTTTCAGGCTCGATACCAAACAATCGAGGGCCACTAAGGCCAGAATGTCCTGCGTGTCGCGCACGCCCCGGCTTCGGTGTACCTCCATGCGGTCGCGAATCAGCTTACCAGCGTCGCGCAGGAATATTTCTTCCTCCGGCAACGATTTAAAGCGATAGTCGCGATCTGCAATTTTGATATGTATCGCTAGCCGTTCTTCCATTGTGTAAAGGTGGCACTGGCTTACCGGCCCAAACTGCTCGGGTCGGGGTACGCTATTGGTGTATTATGACAAGGTACTCAGATGGGCAATGCACCGGTCAATATCCCGGATATACTCATCGAGTTTCTGCTTTACTTCTTCACGGGCAACCGCGTCGGGCAGGTTGCTGCTTACAAGTTTACTTAAATCTTTCGACTTTGTAAACGCCGGTGGACTCTCCACCTCTTTTTTCAACTGTTGTTTAGACTGGTTTTGTTGCTTCCGAATCGTTTCCAGATGGTCGGCGTTGTCTCGTTCCAACTGCTCAATGCGTTGCTTCTGCTGAGCAAGACGCTCAGTCAAATCGAAGACTTTGTGTTCAAAATCTTCCAGCAATACAAAAAGTCTCGATTCAGAAACCATCCTTTTAAGAGAGCCTTTATTCCTGCGTCTTCTGTTGCTCCGCTCCTAAACAGCGCAACAGAAGACGCAGCAACAAAGACTTATTTTCTAATAACTGCACCTAATTCTTTCTCAAACTGACTCATAAGCCGTTGCATCGTTTTGTCGATCACAGCGTCTGTGAGGGTCTGGGTGGCATCCTGAAGCGTAAAACTAACGGCATACGCCTTTTTCCCGTTGCCCAGGTTGTCGCCCTCATACACGTCGAACACGTTGATACTACGCAACAATTTCCGTTCCGTTTGTGTCGCCAGTTTTTGAATCTGTTCGAACGATACCGATTTGTCGAGCACCAGCGACAGGTCGCGGCGCACTTCCGGGAATCGCGGAACGTCAACGTAACTGGTTTTGCCGCTATATCGTTTGGTCAACAAAGCCCAATCGAAATCGGCGTAATAAACGGGTTGTTTTGCGTCCGCTAATTTAGCCACTTTCGATTGTACTAACCCGAATGTAACAATTGGTTTTTTATTTACCGTATAGGTGAGTCCGTATTGAAATAGAGTAACATCGGCGGGCTGCTGGTCGGTTGGCTGAATGCGCAGCGACGCCAGTACCGTATGAACGGCCGCTTTCAGATCGTGAAAAGCGACTGACTGGCCTTTCTGCTGCCAGCTTTCCGCCGTTTGATCGCCCACCATCGCCAGCGCCAATCGCGGTGATTCGTGATACTTCTTCGAAAATTCACCCGACTCGTTCCCGGCCTGACTGCTGCCGTACACCTTGCCAAACTCAAACAATTTCAGGTCGCGTTGCCGACGATTCAGGTTATACACCAGTGCTTCAAGAACCGAGAACAGCATCGACTGACGCATCACCGAAAGTTCGTCGCTCAATGGGTTTAGCAGGCGCACATCATCCAGGGGCAGGCTGGCGCGAATGGCTTCGTGGTAGGCGGGCCGGGTCATCGAGAGCGACATAGCCTCAATAAAGCCGTTGGCCGCCAGCACCTGCCCAATGCGGTCCTGCAACTGATTGACATCCGTAGTTGGAAACTCCGACAACGTATTGGCCGACAGACTCGGCGACAGGGGTACGTTATCCAGCCCATAAATCCGCAGAATTTCCTCGACCACGTCGGCTTCGCGCGTCACGTCGACGCGGTAGGGGGGAACCACCGCCACAAAACCTGAATCGGTCAGTTCGTCGGTTTGGATGTCCAGCGAATGGAGGATCTGGAGAATACGCTCGCGGTCGATCTGGATGCCAATCAGCCGGTCGATGTTGCGGTAGGCAATGGGTATCCGAAAATCGGCGATGGGTTGCGGGTACAGATCGACAAGATCAGACGTTACGCGACCGCCCGCCACTTCCTGGATCAGCAGGGCTGCGTATTTCAACGCGAAAGTCGGCATGTTGGGGTCGGTGCCACGCTCGTAGCGAAACGAGGCGTCGGTTTTCAGCCCGTGGTGCTGGGCCGTTTTCCGAATCGAAGCCGGGGAGAAGTAAGCACATTCCAGGAAAATACGCGTCGTTTTCTCTGATACGCCTGATGTTTTTCCGCCAAATACGCCGCCGATACACATACCGTCCGACTCACCATTGCAGATCATCAGATCGGTGGCCGACAGTTTTCGTTCCACGCCGTCGAGAGTCGTGAACAACGTACCCGCAGGCAGCGTTTTCACCACCACTTCGCCCGTTGTGATGGCGTCGGCATCAAAGGCGTGCATGGGTTGCCCCAGTCCGTGACACACAAAATTGGTGATATCGACGATGTTGTTGATCGGCGTCAGACCGATGCTTAGCAACCGTTGTTTCAGCCACTTCGGCGATTCGCCGACGGTGAGGCCGCTCATCGTCAGACCGGTATACCGCGGACAGGCGTCAACGTCTTCGACACGTACCTGAAGTGTAAAATCGGTAGACGCTATGGCAAACGCATCAACCGACGGCCATTTTATGGGTGTACCGAGTACAGCGCGCAGATCACGGGCTACACCGAGGTGCGAGGCCGCGTCGGCGCGGTTGGGCGTCAGGCCGATTTCGATGCGTGAATCGGCTTCAAGGTCGAAGAATTTGGCGGCGGGCGTTCCATTGGGTACGTCGGTAGTAAGCACCATAATGCCCGCGTGTGACTCGCCAAGGCCGATTTCGTCTTCGGCGCAGATCATACCTTCGGATGTTGCCCCCCGAATTTTTGCCTTCTTGATAACAAACGGTTCGGCAGGCGTTCCTGCTCCGTTCTTCGGATAGAGCGTAGCCCCAACCATAGCCACCACCACGCGCTGACCCGCCGCTACGTTGGGTGCGCCACAAACGATGTTCAGTGGTTGTTCGCCGCCTACATCCACGGTGGTGATGCTTAGTTTATCAGCGTCGGGGTGGCGTTCGCAGGTCAGCACGGTGCCGATGACTACGCCCGCCAGACCACCCGGAATAAGGTCAACCCGCTCGATGCCATCTACTTCAAGGCCGGTACTGGTGAGGATATGATCCAGTTCTTCCGGCGTTTTGTCGACGTCGATAAACTGGGTAAGCCAACTATATGAAATGTTCATGTGTCTAGCAAAAAACCCGACTGGCAGGAGTCGGGCAAAACGAATTAGGTACAAAAATAAGCAACCTTACACGGTTTTGGTGAAGTGAAGTGTAAAGTCCAATAGTCAAGGTCTAAGGTCTGAAGTCTACTGTTGAAAGTTGCTGACGCGAGTTAATTGCGCGTCAGCAACTTTCAACAGTAGACTTCAGACCCTGGACCTTGAACTTCATTCTCCCTCATGCACATACCGTTCGCCCGCCTTTACCGCTGCGGGCAGCTTGTTTTCGGGCGGGGGGAGCGGGCAGGCGTAGGTGGGGTTGTAGGCGCAGTAGGGGTTGTAGGCCGCGTTGAAATCGATCACGACCTGGTTGTTGGCGACGGTGTTTGGCTCGATGTCGATGTAGCGGCCACCGCCATACGTTTCCCGGCCGGAAGTAGCGTCCTGAAATAATACGCTCAACGAATTCTGGAATTTCAGCACGAGCAGGCGACATTCTTTGCCATCCAGTGTGAAGGTGGCGTGAGCGTATTTCTCGTAAATTTCGTCGGAACCGTCGGTGAGTTTGATCACCAGTTTTTCGGCTTTGCCTTCCGGAAATGGTTCGAGCATGGCCAGTACGCGAAAGGCTGGGTCAGCGTCGAAATAAGACAGCCCTTTGAAGGTGGCTTTGTCGGGAATAGGCGATTCGGCGTTCGTTCGCATGTAGTTGTCCTTCTTGGCGCGCTCGGCAGTTAGCTCAGCGCGGTAAGCAACCGGGTCAACCTGAACAGTGCTGGCCTGATCGGGAAGCGTGTATAGCCAGATCAGACCGGCCACGACAGGAAGAACGATCAACCAGAAAATCGGCTTTTTCAGCATAGAGGTCATGCGATTAGGATGTGTTGGCAAAGCTACGGTCCGGGCAGGATTGATGGTAGGCGGATTAGACGGATTAAATGGATTTGCACGGAAGTACGGATTAAATGCAGATTTTTGGTCCATAGACGTATGAATCGGTTGTCGTTGTTCCGCTTTTGATCGACCTACACAACATAATCTGCGTAAATCCATTTTATCCGTTCAATCGGCGTGCTATCAAACCCTGCTATTCCTTTTCTTGACCTTGGCCGAATCAACGCGCCGCATCAGGTGCGTATCCGGGCGGCGGTTGAGCGGGTGGTGGCGTCGGGCTGGTACGTACTGGGCCCGGAAGTGGCGGCCTTTGAAGAAGCGTTTGCCAGGTACGTTGGCGTGTCGCATTGCATTGGCGTAGCCAACGGTCTGGAAGCGTTGACGCTGGTGTTGAAAGCCTGGGCGTTTCCGGCGGGGAGCGAAGTCATCGTGCCGTCGAACGCCTATATCGCCTCGGTGCTGGCCATTACGCAGGCGGGGCTCATACCCGTGCTGGTTGAACCCGACCCACGTACCTACACCCTTGACCCGGCCCGACTGAACGCGGTGCTGACGCCCAATACGCGGGCCATTCTGCCGGTGCATCTGTACGGTCGCGTAACCAATATGGCCCCCTTGCTGGCTTTTGCGGAGAAATACGATCTGCGGGTACTGGAAGATGCTGCCCAGGCCCACGGAGCAACGTACCTGAGCAAGCAGGCGGGAGCATGGGGCCATGCGGCGGGTTTCAGCTTTTACCCGACCAAAAACCTTGGTGCATTGGGCGACGCCGGTGCCATCACCACCAACGACGCCCAACTGGCGGCTCAACTGCGCATGTGGCGGAATTACGGATCGGCGCAGAAGTACCATAATGACGTACCCGGCCATAACAGCCGCCTCGACGAGCTTCAGGCGGCTATTCTTTCCGAAAAACTTCCTTTCCTGAACCACGAAAATGCCCGCCGCCGCCAGATAGCCCGCAGGTACGTTGCTGAACTGACCCTACCTGGCCTGATGCTGCCGCCCGCCGATGCGATTGAACAGGACGTCTGGCATCTGTTTGTTATTCGTCACCCGCAGCGTGATGCCTTTCGCGACTACCTCCGTGCGCAGGGAATCGGTACGGATGTGCATTATCCGGTGCCGCCGCATCGGCAGGTTGCCTATGCCGGTCAGTGGCCAGCCGATGCCTTCCCAATTGCCGATCTGCTACATCAGCAGGTCGTTAGCCTGCCGCTAAACCCGGCCATGACGGATGATGACGTAAGTCGGGTTATTGCCGTGGTGAATGGGTTTGCAGCGTAAATAAATCGGCGTTTACTGCTGTTGGCTGAGCTGCTGATGACGTTGCTCAACGAAGTGTAATAAGTCATGTAGCGTGGTGATAAAATCAGCGTACCGGTAGTCTCCCACGGTGCTAACGAATGCCTGTTCGAGGTCGGAGAGTGTACTGACCAAATAAACCAGAAACTGCTGGCCCCGCTCGGTCAACTGCACCTGCTGCGCCCGACTATCCGACGGGTCGGGTGTTATCGACACGTACCCAGCTTCAGTCAATTCTCTGACCAGCCGCCCCATGGTCTGCTTGGTGATCTGTGCCCGCTGCGCCAGTACCGTGTTGCGCGTTCCGCCCGGATCGAGATTTCGCAATAGCTGAACGTGAGCGTTGCGCACGTCGGCGTAGCCATCAGCCGCCCATCGGTGTTCGCTGAGGCTGCTCAGTAGCCGGGAAAACCGGTGCAGATAACTGGCTATATTCTTCTGTTGAATATGCTGAATGAGGGTATCGTGAGGAATCATGAACAAATTTAGTAAGCTCAGGTTATTAATTGGTAAGCTATACTTACTATTGTCGCTTCATCTTGAAATATGAACGTACCTGAAACAAAGAAATTATGATCGAACTAGCCTCTATTGCGCGTCAGTTGGTTGACGAATCACTTCGGGAAGCGGTAAAACAGAACCTTCCTGTTGCCGTGTGTGTGGTCGACACTGGCGGCCATCTGGTAATGCATCACCGAATGTCGGGTGTAAGCTACATGGCCAACGACGTGGTGCGCCGCAAGGCAGTAACAGCCTGTAACTTCCGGTTGCCAACTCACATTTTTTATTCCATTCTACAACAGCAGCCCGCACTGGCTTTCGCTATTACATCACAACCCGATGTGCTGGCGGTTGCTGGTGGGATGCCTATTATTGTTGACGGAACGTGCATTGGCGGCTTTGGTGTTGGTGGGGGTAACTTTGAGCAGGATCAGGCGTTTGCCGAGAAAGTGATGCAGTTGCTGGCTGGCTAATCGAATCATTCGGCGGAGGCTTCTGTTGCCCGACTAGTACACACATTTACTTAGTCACTCCCATGTTTACGGGCATTGTAGAAACCACCGGCCGGGTAGCGGCCATCGACGCGGAAGGCACCAACCTGACGTTCCATATTGATTCATCGCTCACCAACGAACTGAAAATTGATCAGAGTGTCAGCCATAACGGCGTTTGCCTGACGGTGACTGGCCTATCGGGGGATACCTACAGCGTGACGGCGGTGGACGAAACACTGAAAAAAACGAACCTGGGCCACCTCGCCGTTGGCGACTCCGTAAACCTCGAGCGGTGCATGCCCGCCACGGGCCGCTTTGATGGGCATATCGTGCAGGGACACGTCGATCAGACAGGTACGTGTGTCAGCGTGCAGGACCTCAACGGAAGCTGGCTGTATGATTTCCAGTACGATCCGGGCGTTGGCAACATCACCGTCGAAAAAGGGTCGATTTGCATTAACGGCGTGAGTCTCACCGTTTTTGATTCGCACGACGACGGTTTCCGCGTCACCATCATTCCATATACCTACGAACACACGACCTTCCGCAATTTGCAACCCGGCGACGTCGTTAATCTGGAGTTCGACGTAGTGGGCAAATACATCAAAAAGATGCTGGCAGCGTACAAATGAGTCGTCTGTCTTCCGTCCTCTGTCTTCTGTTGCGCTGCCAGTCAACCACTTGCTGAATTAGCAGCGCCTCAGAAGACAGAGGACGGAAGACAGAAGACAAAAACTCCTTGTATTTTTACCGCATGACGAAACTGAGTACCCGTTCCCGCACCGATCTATACATTCATATTGGCCTTGTGGTTGCCTTCACGGTGGTGTTGGTGCTTACCTTCTTTTTTGTTTACCTGCCTTTCTCGACCAACCACGGTCAGACCATTACGGTGCCTGATCTGAAACACATGAGCCTCGACGAACTGGAAAACTACCTCGAAGACCGCGACCTGCGCTATGAGGTGAGTGATTGTACGTTCGTGGCTGGTGGCGTGCCGCTGACCGTTTTTGCCCAGTACCCCACGCCGGGTTCTAACGTGAAAGAAGGGCGTAAAATATACCTGACTGTTATTAAGCGAACCGCGCCAACGGTGATCATGCCTAATCTGGTCGATCAAACCTTGCGCACGGCCGAGCTGCTGCTGCGGTCAATGGGCCTGGTGATGGGCGACCTGACGTATGAACCGGATCTGGGTAAGAACAAGGTGTTGCGGCAATATGCAAACGGGCAGGAAATTAAAGGAGGATCGCCAATAGCCAAAGGCACGAAAGTTGATCTGGTTGTGGGCGACGGTGAGGGCAACGTGTTCTTCCCGGCCCCCGAAGTCGTTGGGTTGCCTTTCGATGAGGCCGTTACCCTGATTCAGGGATCGGGGTTACGCGTGGGCGTGCGGGTGCCGGTCGATGATCCTGAGCAGGAAGTGGGTACGGTGATTAAGCAGAAACCCAAAGCTGGTGAGCGCATTCGCGTAGGGCAATCTGTCGACGTGTGGGTAGTGGGTCCGGTAGCAAGCGATGTCGATGAAAATCAATAAGTTATTAATTTTACTTCTTGGCTTGCTGGGTGGACAAACCGCGCCGGGACAGTCGCTGAAGCTTCCTTTTTTCGACGATTTCTCAACGGCACAGCAAACTGCTTCACCAACCCGGTGGGTAGCGGGAAGCAATGTGTATATCAACAACACACTGACCATCAATCACCCGTCGGTCAACGTGGCCACTTTCGATGGTCTGCGGCTGAGTGGATTGCCGTATTCGCTCAATGATGAAAATGCAGAAGGAGGCACCGATACGCTAACCTCGTTGCCTATCGATCTGGGTGGGCTAGCGGTTAGTAACGGCGTTTTTCTGAGCTTCTACTGGCAACGCCGGGGTTTGGGCGAACTGCCCGACGCAACGGATTCGCTAAGCCTTGAGTTTTTGGGGAGCGATGGCACCTGGCGCAAGGTGTGGACGCAGGGCGGTGGTGTGATCGACAATAACTTTGCCTTCCAGCTTCTTCAGGTCGATAATCCAATCTATTTTCATCCTGCTTTCCAGTTTCGCTTTCGCAGCCGGGGGCGGCAGTCTGGTATGTTCGATTCGTGGCATATCGATTACGTATACCTGAACCGCGACCGAACGGCCACCAACCGGCCACTGCGCGACCGGGCCATGCGGCAACCCGTCACGCCGTTGCTCCGTCGGTACACGGCCATGCCGCTGTGGCAGTATCTGGCCAAGCCAGCCGCCGAACTGGCCGATACTGTCAGGAGTGATTTCACGAACCTGTTTACCGAATTCATTCCGATCAATAGCCGGTTCAGCCTGCGTGATCGGGTTTCGGGGCGGGTCTTTCAACAGGATACGCTGCCAAACCCAATCAACGCGCTGGGTCTTTCCCGAAATTCGCTCGCCTTTAAGCCCAAAATGCCTACTGGTTTGCAGGGGCGGGCTGTGTTGCAGGCCTCGTTTAATCTGGTCACCAAAGATCAGAGCAGCCCTGACACGCCGGGCCTGGACCTGACGCTGAACGACACGCTGTCGGCTACCACCGTGCTGGACAATTATTACGCCTACGACGACGGAACGGCCGAAACCGTGAAGCAGGTCAACCAGCGGCTGGCGCGGGTGGCGGTGAAGTTTACCATCAACCAGCCCGATGCGGTGCGGGGTGTGCGCCTCAATATCGCCCCGACACGCCGCGACCAGCGTGGGCAACTGGTACTGCTGGGCATTTATGGCAATAATAATGGCCAGCCCACCGATCAGCCCATTCTGCAGCAGCCGTTTTCGGTATCGTATGCCGCTCAGCGGAATGGCTTCACCGAATTTATCTTTGCCAACCCTGTCAACGTACCTGATTCGGTCTTTTACGTCGCTTTCTCGCAACTCGACGACCCGGCTATTCCGATTGGTTTCGACCGAAATAGTCCGTTTCGCGATAAACTATTTGTGAATCTGGGCACTCGCTGGGATCGTGTAACGGATCAGGATGGTGCGTTGATGATTCGGCCGGTGATGAACAACGGAACCGTAATTATCACCGCTACTGAACCGACGCTGGCCGTGCAGGTGTTTCCTAACCCAACGGCGGGGCCGCTCAACTGGGGTGGGGCACTGGCAGGAGCGGTGCAACTGGATGTACTCGATCTGAGTGGCCGACTCGTGCAAACCCAATCCCTGTCGCCTGCCCAGACCAGTACCGACCTGGGTACGTTGCCCGATGGGTTTTACCTGCTCCGGTTCATCGACGCTGAAGCCCGGCCACGAACATCGAAATTGATTATCAGACATTAAACGCAACCCGCACACACCCGTATGGATATCACCGTTCAGGAACTCCGCGAACGCCTCGAAAAAGGCGAAACTCTCAACCTCATCGACGTTCGGGAGCCCAACGAATATGAAGCCGACAACATCGGTGCCACCCTCATTCCCCTGGGCGAACTGCCGTACCGTATCGACGAACTCGACGGTTTGCAGGATGAAGAAGTGATCGTGCATTGCCGTTCGGGAGCCCGATCGGCCCGTGCCCAGCAGTTTCTGGAAGAAAACGGCTTCAACAATGTTCGCAATGTAACTGGCGGCATGCTCGCTTATCGGGCCTAGTAACTAACTAAAAGGTCTTGGGCCAAGTTGGCGTCTTTCCCTGATCGTGGGAGAGACGCCTTTTTTATTGGTAAAAGGAAGTTGGCCGACGTAGTATTGCCTGCCAATGACGGGCTGGTACCACTGTATCACTTTTAGTCCATCTAGATAGAGATTTTGTCAAACGTTAGAGTAATTCGTAGTAATCTACGTACCTGATAATACCGTACATACAGCAAAACTGGTAGTTCAGTACAAGAAAGAACACTCACTCAACGATGACCTATTCGTTTACTTTACACACCATCAGGCAATGAAACGGCAGCTTTGTCCGGCTGCTAATCAATTGGTTGTTATCGCTCTGCTCTGCTTAGTCAGTGCATCGGGATGGGCGCAGCGCATTAATGCCATCGCCTTCGACAAGCTACCGCAGGATTACCAGCTTTACCCCCGAAACGCGCAAAGTGAAGCGCAGATACCTATTTCAGGCCGTGTCACTGAAGCCGGCTGGCAATACGTTTCTGTTCAGGTGTTCAGAAATAAACAAGCCGTTGGGTATAAGCGGGTGGCCATCAGCTACACGGGCGGCACCGGTCGCTTTACGGTTGAACCGATAACGATAAAAGCGGAAAAGGCTGAGTATGCTATCAACCTGTACCTCGGTAAAGACAATGATTCGGTAAACGTCGTGAATCGCACCAACCTGGTGGCTGGCGATGTGTATGTGCTTACCGGTCAGTCCAATGCGTCTGCTTTTTTTCGGGAGACGCGCACGAACGAGTACTGCCGCACGTTTGGCAAGACCACGGGCACGTATGGCGTTGAACCGTATAACCCGGCTGATACAAGCTGGGCGCTGTCGAATCAAACGTTGCTAACCCAGGATGTAGGTACGTTGGGGTTTGAGTTTCAGCAACTTGTTCTGGAGAAATACGGTATACCAACCTGCCTGATCAACGCTGCATTCCACTGGTCGATGATGGTGCACCATGCCACCCGTACCGCCGATAACCCCGCTGATCTGACTAATGGATACGGTCGAATGTTATACCGGTTGCAGAAAGGAGGTCTGGATAAGTCCGTTAAAGCATTGATATACAGGCAGGGAGAGTCGGAAGCGTATGGCGAAGGAGTGAATTGGGGCGGCTACTTCGATATCTTCTACAAAAACCTAAAAACGGATCTGCCCTCCATCCGGCAATTCTACGTGTATCAGATCGATATCATTGACCCTGCCGTTGAGGCCGCCCCCATGATTCGCGAAACGCAACGGGCACTGGTTGATAAATACCCTGATATTCAGGTAGTGCCCTCAGTCGGAACCGCCGGTTTCGACGGGTTACATTATTCTGACGAAGGCTATATACAGAACGCACAGGAACTGACCCGATTGATCGGGCGCGATTTTTACAACTCGGCAGATACCGACAACATCAACGCGCCCAATAGTCGGCGCGTCGATTTCTCGAAAGGTGATCGCAGCGAGATTACGGTGCAATTCAACACCGACCAAGAACTTGTCTGGACGGAACAATTCGAGAACCTGTTGTTAAAAGATCACTTCTACCTTGACGGACGCAGTGGCGAAGTAACGGCTGGTCGGGTACTTCGTAACCGGGTCATTCTGACGTTGAAAGGCCCAACAACAGCGACCAAGCTGACGTACCTGCCACCCAAAAATGATCCCATAAGTCCCGGAGTTCCGTACAGGGGGCCGTACATCACCAACAAGCGTGGCATGCGGGCACTGTCATTTTTTGAACTGCCCATTGGCGCGCCTATCGTGATACGACAATTGCAAACGCCGGTGATGACGTCGGCAGTAGCGTCGCTGAACTACATTCGGCTGAGCTGGAATGGAATACCTGACGCCACCGCGTATCAACTGGAATTGAAGGACCCAAAACTGGGTACGTTCGGCAGTTTAACCCAGGTTTCTGCCGGCACGCTGACCTATCTGGCCGAACGCCTTGCCGAGCAAACAACCTACACGTTTCGCATCAAGGCGCTGGGAGTAGATACAGAATCGGACTGGTATCAGATCAATGTAACAACCCCGGCGTCGCCCCAAATGCCTGTGTTGCAGGCTGCTGCTACGTTTGCCAATGTGGTGTCGCTATCATGGCAACCCGTACCAACTGCGCTTGGATACGTTATCGAACGTCGGTTGGGCGCTGAGACAACGTTCAAGTCACTAACTACCGTTGCCGCCGATAAACTTGCCTATACAGATAATCTGTTGAGTGATAATAACACGTGCATGTATCGAATAAAGGCAACGGGGGTTTACGGCGATTCCCCCTTCGCTACTGCCAGCGTACAGACACCGGCTTTTCTGGCGTCGCCGGAGCTTGTTGTTAACGTGCTCTACAACAATGCCCTGACTGTTAGCTGGAAGCCCGTGCCCAACGCGACAACGTATCAGGTAGCGCGAAAGGTAACCGACGGCGCGTATCAGAATCTGGGTACGTTCGGGTCGGCAGCAACAGCGATCAAAGACACTAACCTGCTGATCGGAACCACGTACACGTACCGGATCAAAGCCATTGGTGATCGGACAGAATCGCCTTTCGTCAGTGTAGACGCCGCCACGCCCAGCTTGCTGGTCACCCCGACTATTGCCCTGACCGTAGTGTATAATAACGCTATCAGGCTGGGCTGGTCGGCTGTTCCCGATGCCATACGGTATCAGGTAGACCGGAAAGCCGCCAACCAGGATTACCAGCGCGTAGGTACGTTCGAGGCTGGTGCAGTGGCATTTAGCGATACCACCCTGCAACCGGGTACAACCTACACCTACCGGTTGAAGGCGTTTGGCCGCTTTTCTGAATCGCCTGTTGCCGTGGTCGATGGGCAGACGCCCGCCGCATTGGCCTCTCCCACTATGTCATTATCAGTCGTTTATAACAATTCGCTGCAAGTAAACTGGACAACTGTCCCCAATGCTACCGCCTACCTGGTTGAGCGACTTGACTCTGGGCAGCGTTATCGGGAGGTGGGTACGTTTAAAGCGAATGTGGTCGCCGTCAACGACACCAGCTTAACGCCTGGTTCGGGGTACATATACCGTATCAGGGCGCTGGGCGATAGAACAAGTTCACCGGTTGTAAGCGCAAGCGCCGTTACGCCCGATTGGCTTAATTCACCCGATTTGCTGGTTACGCCAACGTCGTTCGATGTGATGAGTCTGTCCTGGAAAGCTGTTCCTAATGCCACGTATTATGTACTGAAACGGAAAGCACCAGATGCCGATACGGCTGAAACTACCGTCCGGATTGAGGCCTGGCAGAGCCAGTATAGGGATGACAAACTGACGCCAAGCACCCTTTACCAGTATACCCTGACGGCTTACGGCGATAAAACGCAGTCGAAACCCAGTCTGGCGGCGGGCACTACCCTTGTTCTGTTGGCTGTCAATCAGGAGCCGGCCATTACAATGAGCTTGTGGCCTAATCCCGCGCCCGCAGGGCAGGTGTCGCTGCGGTTTTCGGGTCTTGCCAGTGGTACGTTACAGATAATCGATTTGCGCGGTGTTGTTCAGACCGAGCAGGAACTGGCTCAGGTTACTCAGGTCCCCTTGTCGTTAACGGGCTATCCGACAGGCGTTTACATCGTTCGCCTCAGACGGGCTACAGACGTGGTTACGCAGAAGCTCCTCATCAATTGACCGCCACCTGACCAGTAATCAGTCTTCATTGATAACTGACAGGATTCCGCCAGTTTGGTCCGGGCTGAACCAGTGAAACTGATTCTGGTGGCGGAACCAGGTAAGTTGGCGCTTGGCATACCGGCGCGAGTTACGCTTGAGCAAGTCAACCATCGTGTCGTAATCGTATTCACCATCCAGATAAGGAAATACCTCTTTGTAGCCCACCGTTTGCAGGGCTGGTGTGTGGCGATAGGGCAGTAAGCTGCGAACCTCGTCAACCAGTCCACTGGCCAGCATTCTGTCCATGCGCTGGTCGATGCGGTCATATAGCTCTTCGCGTGGCCGTTGCAAGGCAATCAGTTTAGTAGCGAAAGGCCGCTCGACGGATGACCGCCGCCTGAACCAGGAGTAGGGCTTTCCGGTGGTCAGACAAACTTCCAGTGCCCGCATAACTCGCTGTGTGTTGTTCAGATCGGCCAGGGCCGCATAGTCTGGGTCGAGCTCGAGTAGCTGAGCCTGAAGTGCGGATATGCCTTCTACGTCAAACTGCTGTTGTAACTGACGGCGTAATGTAGCGTCGCCTTCCGGCATGTCGTCCAGCCCTTTCAACACCGCGTTGATATACAGCCCGGTGCCACCCGTCAAGATGACTGTGTCGCGTGTGTCAAACAAATTGTTCAGTAATACCAACGCTTCGCGTTCGTACTGCCCCGCGCTGATAGGGTCTGTTACACTGTGCGAATTGATAAAATAATGAGGTACGTTGTCTAATTCCGCCGCCGACGGTTTGGCTGTGCCGATGGTTAACTCGCGATATAATTGTCTGGAATCGGCTGAAATAACAACCGTATCGAGTTGTTTAGCCAACCAAACACAGAGCTGTGTTTTTCCTACAGCCGTGGGGCCGGCAATGACAATAACAGTCTTACTTTTGGAAGAAATCATTCGCTAATAAAATCAACTACTAAGCTACCTGCTTCAGGGAGAAATCCAGCCCAGGATAAATTTTTCGAAAAAATATATTTATAATGCAGATTTAATATAGTATTAAAAGACGCTACATTCAAATTGCATATGTGTTGTGAATCAGGGGAGTAAATGTTTGGAACTCTCAGTTGTATGAGGTATTATTCATGCTTACTTTTGAACATTCCAGATTCGATCAACCCGTAGGACCGTCACAAAATATTCATTTTTTATTAATGAATGTGTAAATTTGGAAACATACCTCTACTTTTAAATCATCTTCTACTTACAAATAAGGCATTAGCTAACTTGGCTGTTAGTTTCTGTACGACCAAAATGAACGAAAGAATTCAACCGGAATTAATGGCCGAAGAAGAACGGCTTGTTGTGAAAAAAGCATTGGAGGTCGTATGCGGTAAATGGCGTTTATTTATTCTGTTGCACCTGGGCCAGAAAGTTCGCCGTTACAGCGAATTACGTCGACTACTTCCCGATGTGAGCGAGAAAGTACTGATTCAGGAATTAAAAACTCTGGTTCAGTTAGGCGTACTGGAGAAGCAATCGTATAACGAAGTGCCTCCTCGTGTCGAATACCGGCTTTCAGAGCGCGGCCTGACTGTGTTGCCTATCCTGCTTCAGATAAAAGACATCGGACGTCATTTTTTGCCAGCTCAGTAGGCTAAAATCGTCGCACAAAAAACCTCGCCAACAGAGCTGTTGACGGGGTTTTTGCATAAATACCAGTGACGAAACAGGGTTAGACGACACCGCCCATCCAGCGTTTCAACGGTTTAGTGAAGAGCAGCATAAGTAGGCCGGCACCCAGGCCAAAGTAGGCTACGCTCTGGAAGAGTTGTGGCATCTGGGCCACATTTTCCTCATCGAACCCACCCGCAAACAGACCGGCGATGAGGTTACCCAGCGACGTACCTACAAACCAGATGCCCATGAGTTGGCTGGTGTACCGCTTGGGAGCTAGTTTAGTGAAAGCACTCAAGCCTACAGGGCTCAGGAACAGTTCGCCAAGGGTGAAGAACAGGTACGTAAACGTCAGGTACAAGGGCGACGTACGTACACCTGTCAGGGCAACTTTGGCGGCAACGACCATGATAAAGTAAGCCAGCCCCAGGAGAATAAGTCCGGTTGCCAGTTTAGCGGGTGCCGGGTAATCTATTTTCCGGTTTGCCAGAAAGACCCACAAGATGGCTAGTAGTGGCGAAAAGCTTAGGATAAAGGCTGGATTGAAGTTCTGAAACCAGCTTGATGGCAGTTCCCAGCCAAAGAAATTCAGGTTAGTATACCGTTCTGCGAAGATTTGTAAGGATGAACCTTGCTGTTCATTACCAGCCCAGTAAAAGGCTGCGGCAAGAAAGAATACGAAGAGCACGGCGACTCGCTTTTTCTCCTCGGTAGTTAAGCCGCCAGCCACCAGGATGAAGATGAAATAGCTCACGGCGATCAGGGATATAATGGTGCCCATCGCTTTTGCCAGGCCAATGGCCGTTGTTAAGTCCAGTACGTGAGTAAGTTGCAACGTACCCAGTAAGCTGACCACCACAAAGAGAAAGGCGATCAACGGCCGGTTTCCGCCCGATTTTGCCACCGTTTTTTCGGGGCGTACAGGTACGTTTCCCAGGTGACCCAGGTGTTTATGCCCCAGCGTTCGGAAGGTGATCAGGCCTAAGCCCATGCCCACGGCGGCGGCGCCAAACCCATAATGCCAGCCCACCTTCTGCCCTAAATAGCCCACGGTTGTGATACCCAGCAACGAACCGAGGTTGATGCCCATGTAAAAGATCGAGAAGGCTGCGTCGCGCCGGGCACCACCTTCGGGGTAAAGTTCGCCCACAATTGAACTGATGTTGGGCTTGAGCAACCCCGTGCCGATGGCTACCACCGCCAGGCCCATGTAAAAAATTGCCGTACCAGCCGGAAAGGCCAGAATGATGTGCCCGAGCATGATGATGATGCCCCCGTACCAGATCGACTTTCGTTGACCCAGGATATTGTCAGCCACCCAGCCACCGGGCAATGAGAGCAGATAGACCGATGACGTATATAGACCGTAGATCGCTGCGCCTTCAACTTCGTTGAGGCCCATGCCGCCCCGAACATTGTCGATCAGAAAGAGCAGCAGAATGGCCCTCATGCCATAATAACTGAAGCGCTCCCACATTTCGGTGAAAAACAGCACGTAGAGGCCCGTCGAATGGCCGGTTTGAGTGGGGGGAGCAGGCGTTGTTACGTTCATGCAAGAGAAAAAAGCAGCCTATTCAACTGCCGATAGAATACGAGTTTGTTGATTTTACCCCCGAATATACTAAACAACTCCGTTACTGAACCTCGGCCAGGATGTAGGCCTTGAGCGTACTGGCGCGGGTGGCCGGGTTCAGGAATGTACCTGTCAACTGGCTGACGTGGTAATACGGAAAGGTGGCCAGCCGACGTACCTGAAAGCCATGCTGAGTGAGCGAGTCGGCATAAGGAGCAGTCGTTAACACCTGCACAGGGCCTTTTCGGACGGCTTGCCGAAGGGTAGAATCGGCGTAGATATAGTGCGTAGGCTGGTGGGTATAGTACTCATACGACCAGGAGCTTTCGCCGTACGTGTCGCCCCCGTAGAACCAGGTTGTGCGTTGCAGTGCCGGGCGGGTATTGGCATAGTCGGCAGCGACCATCCCGGCCTGATACTGCATGATCGATGGGTAGAGAAACAGGTTGATCAGCCCGCCGATAATGACCATCAGCCCAACCATGCGGCCAGTCAGCGTGGCTATCGGGCTACCAAAGAGCGGGTTATACCGCCAGAATACCACGATGGTGACCAGGGTAATCAGCGCAATCCAGAGTAGCCCGGAGAGCAGCCGTTCGGGTTGGTAGAGAACCAGCACACCCGTCACGAACGTACCCACCAGCACAGCAATTACAGTTTGGGCTATCGTCCAGCGGCGCAGGGCCGTAGCCGATAGCTGACTGAGGTAATGGGCCGCCAATACCGCATAAAAGGGGAAAACTATGTTGAGGTAGTGTGGCAGTTGAAAGCGGGAGGCCGAGAAGAGAACAAACAATGACACGCCCGCGCCCAGGGATAGGTACTCGGGTAAATGGCGGTCACTCTGTTCGGGTTGTCGGCGAACTAAACCGCCAATAGCCCGCCCCGCAGCGGTATAGACCAGAAAGGCCCACGGTAACAGCGCCCAAAGGAGCGTATGCGTAAAGAAAAACGGATCGCCGCTACCACGCAGGGGGCCATTGTTTAGAAAGCGGCCCATCTGGCTGTCCCAGAAGAAAAAACGCAGTCCCGACGTACCTGGCTGCCCATATACGATCTTTTCGGGATGCGCGTCGAATTGCTGATAGAGCGCATAAAGTTCGGGCGATACAAACAGGGCGGTGAGCAGCGCAGCCAGCAGCCAGCGCGGGTGCCATAGCTCCTTCCACTGATTGGTGAAGGCGCAATGGGCCACCAAACCAGCTCCTACCGAAGCAATCGGAACAACGGGGCCTTTTGTCATCATGGCGCAGGCCGTCAGCAGCGACCCCAACACCAGATGATACCACTTGCCGCCCTGAACCACACGCATGAAGTGATAGGCGGGACCGATGATGAATAACGTAAGAAAAGGCTCGGCCCGCACATCGGTGTTCGACAGGATAACGTGGTAGGCCGTACCAAAAATCAGGGTGGCTACCTGCGCTACCACTTTCGGGTAATTGAGCCGGGCAAACTGGTAGGTGTAAAACAGGCTTCCGCAGAAACAAAACAGGGCGGGCAATTTATACGCTGCCGTTGTTACGCCCAGGAGCTTCATGAATAACACGTTCAGCAGAAACGGCAGGCGGGGTTTGTCGAGCCATTCTACTTCGCAGGAATACAGGTTGATATAGTCGCCGGTCAGAAACATACGCTTGGCCACGGTGGCGTACAACCCATTGTCGGGTTCCATAATGGGCAGGCAAAGGGCCGTAAAATTGATCGCCACAACCGCAGTCAGCAGGGCGTAGAACAGGCGGTTGGCAAGTGGGGAAGGGGTAAGCATGGGGTAAAATTAATCTGGAAAGTCGATGTGCGTTACTGAGGCCAGGGCTGGAAAGGCGTTAATCATCTATAAAAAGACTATAGAGGCTAAGGACTAGTAACGCACATCGACTTTCCAGACTAATTTTACTGCATGCAAACCGCGAAACTTCTTATCGTTGATGATGACCCCGATGTACTGCTGGCGGCCAAGCTGCTCCTGAAACGGCATATCGGTCAGGTCGACATTGAAAAGAATCCCGATAAGCTTCCTTTCCTGCTGGGAAATACCCGTTATGATGCCATTCTGCTCGATATGAACTTCACGCGGGATGTGAGTTCGGGCAAGGAAGGCTTCGACTGGCTCGATCGGATTCTGGACGCCGACCCAACGGCCAGGGTCGTCTTGTTCACGGCATATGGCGATGTAGAAATGGCCGTTCGCGCTATCAAGGCCGGAGCCGTTGATTTTGTGCTCAAGCCGTGGGAAAACAGCAAACTTGTCGATGTCATTAAAACGGCTATTGCTGGTAAACAGGACGATGCCGACAATACTGCCGGTACTAAAAAGAGCGCCTCGGGCAATACCGCATCGGCGGACCGATTCATAGCCCAAAGCGCGGCCATGCGGCAAATCGCCGAAACCATCGAACGTGTAGCGCCTACCGACGCGAATATTCTCATTCTGGGCGAAAACGGCACGGGTAAAGATGTGCTGGCCCGCGAGATTCACCGGCTCTCGAACCGTCGCGATAAACCGTTCGTCTGCGCTGATCTGGGCGCGTTGCCCGAAAGCCTGTTCGAAAGTGAATTGTTCGGTCACGTGCGTGGAGCCTTCACCGATGCCCGCGACGACCGGGCCGGGCGCTTTGAAGAAGCGCAGGGAGGCACCATTTTTCTGGATGAAATTGGGAACGTAGGGCTGGCGCAACAGGCCCGACTACTCACCGTATTGCAACAGCGGCAGATAACGCGGGTAGGCAGCAACAAACCCCGGAACGTGGATGTACGGCTGGTTTGCGCCACCAATGCCGATCTCACCGCCCGCGTCATGGACCGTTCGTTCCGGCAGGATCTGCTGTACCGGATCAATACCATTGAACTGCACATTCCGCCGCTTCGCCAGCGCCCCGACGATATCGGGCCATTGGCCGAGCATTTTCTGCGTATTTACCGCAAACAATACAACCGGCCGGTGGGGCAGATCAGTCCCGAACTCCTGAAACATTTGAAGCAATACGCCTGGCCGGGTAATGTGCGCGAACTGCAACACGCCATTGAACGGGCCGTGATTCTGGCCCGTGGAAACACCCTGACGCCCGATGATTTCTTTTTCGGTTCGTCGCCGGCGGCCATGCAGAATGGGGGAGGGCTCCCCGGAAGCGACACCCTCCAGATCGAAGACATGGAGCGTCGCATGATTCAGCAGGCCATGCAAAAACACGGCGGTAATATCACCGACGTGGCCCGCGAACTGGGCCTTTCGCGCCAGGCGCTCTATCGGCGTATGGAGAAATATGGATTATAAAAAGTTTACCGTTTTCTGTTTACCGTTTTCAGTTACGCTGCTACGTAACCATAACGTACCTGGGCAGCGCAACTGAAAATGGTAAACAGAAGACGGTAAACTCTGGAAAATGAATCACTTCGCATGGGGTATTGGTTGGCGAATGGCACTGTTGGGGCTCCTGGCAGGCACAATGGTCTATATTGGACCTGCTAGCCGCTTCATGCCGTTGCTGATCGTCACAAGCCTGATACTGCTCCTGGTGGCGGTGAATTTATATCAATACGTGACGGGCGTTAACCGCAAGCTCACCTATTTTCTGGAGTCGGTCCGGTACTCTGATTTCGCCATCAGCTTCAACGCCGACAGTAAACTTGGCCCCTCCTTTGCGCAGTTGAATCAGCAGTTCAATGAGGTGCTGGAGGCGTTCAGGCAGGCGCGGGCCGAAAAAGAAGCCAACCTGCAATACCTGAACACGATCGTACAGCACGTGAGTGTTGGTCTGCTGGCGTTCGACGCCGCCGGACAGGTTGAACTGGTAAACCAGGCGGCGTTGCGGCTGCTGGATACGTACCGGCTCCGCCTGCTGACCGACCTGGCCGAGCAACACCCTGACCTGCCTACGCGGCTTACTGGTCCCGACCGGCAGGCCGCGTTCGCCTACACGACCGTCAGCGGCAACGACCTGGCTATTCGCACCACCGACGTTCGGCTGCGGGGACGTTTGGTCACGCTGGTTTCGTTGCAGAACATCCGCTCTGAGCTTCAGCAGAAAGAAGTAGACGCCTGGCAAAACCTGACCAAGGTACTACGCCATGAGATTATGAACTCAGTAACGCCACTGGTCTCGCTAACGGGCACCATGCAGGCTATTCTTGAACATGATATCGCGGCCAACCTGCCCCCACTCGATACTACACCAGGAGCCAGTTTACCGGTTCTGCCCAACGCGGCTGTCGTTCACGAGGCGGTCGGTGATCTGGGTGATGCACTGAACACCATTGCGCAGCGCGGCGAAGGGATTATGCGGTTTGTCGATGCCTACCGCAACTTTACCACTATTCCTGCCCCCCGGGTGGGGGTTCTGGCTGTGCAGACACTCATGCAGCGCGTGGCCGGACTGGTGCGTCCCGAATTCGACGGCCGACAGATAATTATGACGGTTATATCCCCTCCTGATTCGCTGCCCATTCTGGCCGATGAAGCGCAACTGGAAATGATTTTGCTCAATCTGCTCAAGAATGCCGGTGAAGCCCTCGAAAAAACCGTCAATCCTCACATCCGTTTTGAAGCCCTGCTCGATGGGACCAAGCCCGTCATTGAGGTGGCTGATAATGGGCCTGGCATTGAACCCGAAGCACTGGACCAGATTTTTATTCCGTTTTTTACTACCAAAAAAACAGGCTCTGGCATCGGTTTAAGCCTCTCGCGGCAAATGATGCAGCAGATGGGTGGGCAACTCACCGTCAGCACTGAGGTTGGCAAAGGCAGCACATTTCGGCTTTTATTCTAAACCTTTTCGCCGCAAACCCGTCTATACAGCAGGTATGGCCGGAAGGCTGCCGAACCATTCTATTAAAATTCTGTTATGGATTGCACAGATGGGGTAATTTGTCGAATATTGCCCTCGTTTTACCAAGACATGAACCAGCTCGTCTACATACAGGCCTCTTGCCACATGACGCCCTATCGGTTCAGGTCCGCGAGGACCCTATAACGATGTCCTGCCTACGTAGCAGGCCACTTTCGCACCCCCTCTCTTTATCTCAACTTTTCACATCCATCCGGATAAAAACGTCTCCGTTTGAGGCCGCCGCCGACCGTTGAGGTCGGGCGTTCAATAAATGACGATGATCACGCAAGAAGTAATCAACGACCAGTACATCATTCAGGTAGCCAGCGAGGTTCACCTCAATCTGGCTGACACCATCTGTAAAGAGATGGAAAATAGCGCGAAGGCCCGGGGAACCGGCATCGCCAAACGCTCGCCGCTTTACCTGATGCAGAAAATGCTGGAAGGAAAGGCCATTGTTGCTCAAACACTGGGCGGCGAATGGGTGGGCTTCTGCTATGTCGAAACCTGGGACCACGGTAAATTCGTGGCCAACTCAGGCCTGATCGTGCACCCCGACCACCGCAAAAGCGGCGTAGCTACCCACATTAAGCACAAAGCGTTTGAGTTATCGCGTACGCGTTACCCGGATGCCAAAATCATTGGGCTCACTACTAGTCTTGCTGTGATGAAGATCAACAGCGATCTGGGGTACCAGCCCGTGACGCTCAGCCAGTTGCCCGGTGATGAAGCCTTCTGGAAAGGCTGCCAAACCTGCGTTAACTACGACATTCTGACGCGCACCGAGCGGAAGCATTGCCTGTGTACAGGTATGCTTTACGACCCCGAAGAGAAGAAAGACGAGAAGAAAGCCCCCTGGGATTTCATCAAAGACTCAAAATTATACGAACGCTGGCAGCGGCTGAAAGAGCGTGTGCTGCTTCGTTTTCAGGAACGCCCACGCCCTGCTCCCAAGAAAGTGGAGCGCGAACTGGAAGCAGCCTAACGCTACCCACACAGGTACGTTACTGATGATTGACCAGATACGTCTGGCCACTTATCAGTAACGTACCTGTGCTGCTTTTACCCATACAGGTAGCTACCGTACGTCCTGCTTTTTCGCGGAGGGTTGGGTCGTATGCCCCGTAGCACCGATATTTGCACACTCATCAACAAATCAGTTAATTTCTGATTGGCCGCTTCTGTACTAGCAGACAGAGTCGCTATGGATCGCCAGGTCGGAACCCGATGAGATGAGCGTTAATTTTCTTGATAAATGGCTGACAAACAAAAAGTTGTATTGGCGTTTAGTGGAGGTCTCGATACCTCTTTCTGTGTAAAATACCTTACCGAAGATCGGGGCATGGATGTGTACTCGGTACTGGTCGATACAGGCGGTTTCTCGGCCGATGAACTCGCGGCCATCGAGGCGCGGGCTTATTCGCTGGGCGTTGTATCGCATGCTGTCGTATCAAAAACCGACGACTATTATCAGGAATGCCTGAAGTTCCTGGTATTCGGTAACGTTCTGAAAAACAATACGTATCCACTCTGCGTATCGGCCGAACGTATTTTTCAGGCCATTGCCGCTGCTGAATATGCCCGTGAGATAGGTGCCTCGGCTATTGCCCACGGGTCAACCGGGGCGGGTAATGATCAGGTACGTTTCGATATGGCCTTCCGGATCATTATTCCTGAAGCTGAAATCATTACGCCTATCCGTGATTTGCGCCTGTCGCGCGAGGCTGAAATTGAGTACCTGAAAAACAAAGGCGTTAATCAGGAGTGGCACAAAGCGGCGTATTCAATCAATAAAGGATTGTGGGGCACGTCGGTTGGTGGTAAAGAGACATTAACCTCCAACGGCTATCTGCCCGAATCAGCGTGGCCCACACCTGTTACTAAAACGGGCGAAGAGGTCATTACCCTTACGTTTGCTCATGGTGAGTTGAGGGGTATTAAAAGCAACGCGTACGGCAACGAAACGTTTGCCAATCCGGTAGGGGCCATTCAACGGCTGACCGAACTGGCGGGACCGTATGGCATTGGGCGCGATATTCACGTGGGTGATACCATCATCGGTATTAAAGGCCGGGTTGGTTTCGAAGCACCCGCGCCGCTGATCATTATCAAAGCGCACCACACCCTGGAAAAGCACGTACTGACCAAACACCAACTAACCTGGAAAGAGCAGTTGGGGAATTTTTATGGTACCATGCTGCATGAAGGCCAGTTTATGGACCCTGTGATGCGTAACATCGAAACATTCCTGGCCGACACGCAGGGGCACGTATCCGGGCAGGTGCATGTTCAACTCGCGCCCTATCGGTTCACGGTGCTGGGCATCGAATCGTCGTATGATCTGATGTCGTCGACGTTTGGCTCATACGGTGAAATGAACAATGCCTGGACGGGCGACGATGTGCGGGGCTTCTCGAAAGTGGCCTCGAATCAGGTGATGATTTACGAAAAGGTGAAAGCCGGAAATTAAGTTTGTAATCAGTGGGCTTTGCTCTTATTAAGTGGTCATTGATAGTCATTTCTTGTTTTTTGCGATTAGTGACTAGCAATGACCACTTAATGACGACAAAGCCCAGTGATAACAACCTCCCACCACATCATTCATTACTGCTTTGGACATCGTCTTTGATGCCAGTTTGTTAGGCATAGGTCATTTTCACCCCCAGGCGCGAACGGGGGTGAATCGGGTTGCCGAACACTTGGTGCGAGGTTTAGCCGACTCTCCCGACCTGACGCTGTCACTGGCGGCTCCCACTCATCTGAGCGAAACGCTCCGCTGGGTCGACGATGTGCTGCCAGCCTACAACCTGCCCTTCGCCAACCGAACTGGCGAATTGAAGCTGGCCGAGTGGGAGAAAAACCTGCTGCGAAACATGGATACGCACAGTTACATGTCCAAAGCACTCCGTTACATACTGTATAAAGGGCGGCGGGCCGTCGGTCTCGATTCGTCGAAAATTGTGCTCGATCGGTATCCAGCCAGGACGATCTATCACTCTCCTTTTTTTGCTATTCCCAATAATGTAGGGAGTGATCGTCGCATTCAAAAGGTACTGACGGTCAATGATATGATTCCGATTCACCACCCTGAATGGTTCCTCTCGGGCGAGCAGGCGGTGCACCATGCTATTCGTACCCTCTCTAATGATGCCCATGTGATCACCATTTCAGAGGCGACTAAAAACGACTTCTGCGAATACACCGGGTTTGATCCAGCGCGTGTTATGCCGATCTATCTGGCTGCTTCGCGGCGGTTGTTTTACCCCGTAACTGACCCCGAACGGATGCATATGACGCAGGCGCGGTACGGACTTCATGAAGAGCCTTATCTGTTAAGTATTGCCACGCTTGAACCACGCAAGAACATTCGGCATCTGGTGCAGTGCTTTGCCCGGCTGGTCTCTGAAAACGCAGTCCCAATCGAATTGAAATTGGTGCTGGTGGGTACAAAAGGCTGGAAAATGGATGAGTGGCTCAGCGAAATCAGAGCTAGCGAGCAACTGATCTCCCGCCTTATATTCACTGGATACGTACCTGACGAAGATCTGGCCGCCCTCTATAGTGGAGCAACGGCTTTTCTTTTTCCGTCGCTTTATGAAGGGTTTGGATTACCGCCGCTTGAGGCCATGCAGTGTGGCCTACCGGTGATCACCTCGAATGTATCGTCGCTGCCTGAAGTGGTGGGCGATGCGGCCATTCTGGTATCGCCCACCGATGCCGACGCGCTTTGTCAGGCTATCATCCAGGTGATTAATTCAGACGAGTTACAGCAGCAACTCCGGGCGAATGCGCTTCGACGGGCGAAATTGTTTTCCTGGGAAAAATTTACCCGTCAACACATTGACTTGTACCGTAATTTATCAACCTCATGACAATTCAAGTAGGCATCATCGGTGGTGCGGGCTATACAGGTGGGGAACTTCTCCGCATTCTGATCAATCATCCGTTCGTTTCCATCGCCTTTGTTCATAGTCAGAGTCAGGCAGGAAAGCCTGTTTGGAGTACGCATACCGATTTGCTGGGCGATACTGATCTGACGTTTAGCGGCGGAGCAACACAGCCGCTGGTTCAGCAGGACGAACTGGACGTCCTGTTTCTGTGCTCGGGACATGGGCAATCGGCCAAATTCCTGGCTGATAATGAGGTGGCTGAACATGTTACAATCATTGACCTCAGTACTGATTTCCGCGACGAGACAAACGAGTTCATTTATGGCCTGCCCGAACTACAGCGCGAACGGATCCAACAAGCCGATCGAATTGCCAATCCCGGCTGTTTTGCCACGGCCATTCAACTGACCCTGTTGCCACTGGCCAGCGCCGGGCGGTTGCTCGATGCGGTACATATCAGTGCCGTAACAGGAAGCACGGGAGCCGGTCAGGCACTGGTTCCGACTACTGGTTTTACCTGGCGCAACAATAACCTGTCTGTTTATAAGGCGTTTACGCATCAGCACCTGGCCGAAATCAGGCAGAGTTTAACGTACCTGCAACCGGATTTTGGCGAGGCCATCAACTTCATTCCGTACCGGGGTGATTTCACGCGGGGTATTATGGCGAATGTGTATACGCCCTTCTCAGGTACGTTGCCCGACGCCCTTCAACTCTACCGCGATTATTACGCTGCTCATCCGTTTACGCACGTTAGTGAAACGCCCGTTGACCTGAAGCAAGTAGTCAATACCAACAAAGCGTTGCTAAGCCTGGAGGTTCACGACGGGCAGTTGCTGATTACGAGTGTAATCGACAACCTCACCAAGGGAGCGTCGGGTCAGGCGGTTCAAAACATGAACCTTGTCGTCGGCTTACCCGAAGACACAGGACTTCGGCTGAAGCCGGTTGCGTTTTAGAAAACGTAACACGGACTTCAGTCCGTTTTTAACAAAAAACGGACTGAAGTCCGTGTTACCATGTATGCACAAGTACCTGCCGTTTTTCTTCGGTCCACAGGCTGATTATTACACCAGTGTTGCCGATGATCTGGATGAAGGTAAAACCCGGTTCAACGAAGGGGCCTTCTTCTTCGGGATGTTCTGGATGGCCTACCGCAAAATGTACGGGCATGCGGCCATTACGTTTGCGCTGATTATGGCTGAGAGTATGCTGGAAGACAGGCTTATTCCGCAGTTAAGCAAAACGTTTGCCTATTCACTGATCTCAAACCTGCTGATTGCCAGCGTGATCGGCTTTATCGGTAACCGCCTGTACATTGATTTTGCCCGAAAGCGCGTGGATAAACTGACTGGCCATACGCGCTCATACACCATCCCGGACCAGGATGTGATTGTCCAATTGCGACAACAGGGGGGCGTTTCCTGGGTTGGGCCGTTCGTGCTGCTGCTGCTGTTTGTCTGTTTAACCGCCACTCTTTTCTACCTGACCATGTAGCGGCGCTTCTCAGTTTATCGCCACAGCTTTCTTCCGGGGTATAAGCCTGGCAGACAGGTAGCGCATGAGGGGTTTCTCGATCAGGCGATGGGTGAGGATGCTCAGGTACGTTACCACGATGATCAGCGCGAAACAGGCTAGCGGTACACCAACGGCTGAATAGGTAGGAAAAACGCGCGTTAAAAGCCTGGTGAAGAGTAACAGCAAGGGTGTATGAATGAGGTAGATGAGGTACGATGCGTCGCCGGTACGAACGATCCACTGCGGTAACCTGGGGCGGCGCAGGTGTTCATACGCCAGAACGGCTATCAAAATAAGCATACTCGCAACGCCGTAGTGAAGCAGGCGCTCACCAAAAAACTCATTGGGCGTATCGCCAAAACTATACAGCCAGACTAGGCCCAATGCAGCGGCTCCGATGCCTTCCCACTTCACGATCGTATGGTGTAGAAAGCCGTAACCTGCCAGCGCACCCAGGGCAAACTCAGCATTGAGTGGGTTGAACCAGAAATAAGCCCAGATTGAGGTCTGGCCGTCGACATACAGTTGTCTGGTCAGGGCCATGTAGATACAGCCAACCAGGAAAAACGCGGGAATTACCCACAATTTTCGCGAGATGATCAGACAGGCGAAAAGCAGGTAAAAGAATAGTTCGTGGCTAAGGCTCCAGCTTACAATGTTCAGGGCGTGGTGATGCGGGGTGAGCAGTATCGTGTCTAGTCCTGGCCAGCGATTGGTAATTACTTTACCGACCCCGTTGGGCCGTAGCAACAGGCTAACGCCCATGAGCAGGGTCATGATGGCGATGGTGAGCCAATAAATCGGATATACCCGGATAGCCCGTTTGGTAAGGTAGGTACGTAGCGTTTCCGGCCGGCCGATATACGCCTGACTAGTGTACACAATCACAAATCCACTGATAACGAAAAAGAAGTCTACACCGGCGAATCCCCGCTCAAATACGCCAAACCATAATGCCTCACCATACGTACCATCAATAAACTGGGTCAGGTGGAAAGCCACTACTACCAGCGCTGCCACACCCCGCACGGCCTGAATGGTCTGCAACTGTTGCCGGGCAGGCATGTCTGCTGCAAGAATGGGCTCGGATAGGGAGGCAGGCTGTTTAACTGAGGACATAGACTATTGACTGAATCGATCTGTAAGGAGCGAGACGATAACGGACAGAAGTGAACGCTTGGTTCATGAGGTGGCAACCGACGTCTTCGCCGGATGCCGGTTTAGAACCAATTGGTAAGCATTGAGCAATTGATCTGCTACAACCTGAATATCATATCGTTGCCGTACCAGTGCCTGCCCTGTTGTGCGTATCTGCTCCCGGTAGCTGCTGTCATGCAGTACTTTTTCGAGACTGGCCAACACACTTTCTGGCGTGAGGTCGGTAAGGCAGGCTGCTCCGGTTTCACGAATCACTTCGCCAAAACCAACCCGGTCAGAGACAATGGTTGGCGTGCCAGCGGCCATTGCTTCCAGAACGGCCATTGAAAATCCTTCTGAATAAGAGGGAAGCACAAACACGTTGGCGTCGGCGAGGGCGGCTTTTTTGTCGTCGTCCATAAGCATGCCAACCAGCTTAACGCGATCTGCCAGGTTATTTTCCCGGATAAAGGCTTCGGTTGTGGCCTGATACCCATCGTCGGGGCCGGCCAGTACCAACAGCGCATCAGGGTGACGGGCTGCATACTGCCTGAAAGCAGGAAGCAGGAGATCGAGGCCTTTTTTGATGTTCAGGCGGCTCATGAACAAAATCAACGGCTGACTGGCTGGAATACCGTGCTGCTGCCGGAACGTACCTGGCGGGGGCAACGTCTCGAAATCGGCCATTGGAATTCCATTGGGAATAATAACCACGTTTGGATGCTGATGGCCCAGATACCGCATTAAATCGCCTTGCTCATCGGTGTTGTTGATCTGAATCAGGTCGGCGCGGTTGAGCAGGCGTTTTTGCAGCACAATCGTCAGCAGTTTCTTTTTCCAGTAACTATGCCGAACGGCCCATTTATCGAGCAGGCCGTGAATGGTTATCACTTTCTTTACCGACCTATCGAGCAGAAAAGGAGCGAGACTTCCAAAATGCCAGATACCGTGGCAATGCACAATGTCGTATTCGTGAATATGGGCTTTAAGGTATTGGTACAGTGGAGCCGAATATTCCCGGAACACACGGCTGATTGGCGGAGTGCGCAACACCGGAATTACCCGAACGCCTTCCGGTGCCGGATAGAGGTCATCGCCAGGCGACATAGGGCTAAGAATATCGACCTGATGGCCCCGCTGAATGGCAACACCCGCATGATCGTAGATGATCCGGGCAGGCCCGCCAATGGCCCAGGTATACGCACAGATATTCAGAATTCGCATGACAATAGTAGTCGGGGGTAAGCTGTTAAGGTTAATGTTTCGAGCGTTGAACCAGGGCATCGTACATGGCTTTCCCCACGGTATCCGGGTTGAATGTATCCACGATTCGGATCGATTCGGCACCCATTCTGGCCAAATCAGTGGCGGGCAAACGCAGCAGGCTGCCAATCCGGTCGGCTAGCTCACCGGGCTGGTTTGGGTCGAATTGGTAGCCGTTCAGCCCATCCTGCACCAAATCGTCGACGCAGCCACAGCGGTCAGATACAAGCACAGGTAGTCCACAAGCCATCGCCTCGTTGACGACCAGGCCCCAGGGCTCCGACTGGCTGGGCAGGACCAACGTATCGGCGAGGGCTAAAAAACGGGGTACTTCCTGCCAGTTGCAGCCGGGTAGAAAGCGGACTTTTCCAGTTATTCCCAACGCATCGACCTGTTGCTGGAGGGTGGCTTTTTGCTCGCCTTCGCCCAGTAAAATTAGTCCCCAATTGGCCGTTGGATTAGCCTGGCAGGCATCGTTAAACGCGCTGATCAGGGCCGTCAGGTTCTTTATAGCAATCAACCGCCCAACGTAGATCAGGTTCATTGGGGCTATTTGATGGGCCTTCTGTTCCTGTTCCCGATTGGGTAAAGCCGCCTTGTACGTTTCGCGCAGCAACGTATTGTCGACTACAGCGTTATTCCGAACCAGTATACGTGAAGGGGTTGCCCCAAGCTGCACTAGGTAGTCGGCAGCACGGGTGCCAAAGCAGAAATAACCGTCGCATAGTTTCACAAAGGCCCGTTTGATCTGCTCGCGCCAGCCTGTTCGTGCACTATCCAGACTGGTCGACTCGCTTTGCAGTACCACCCGGCATCCTTTCGCTTTCAGGATCAGACCGAGCAGCAACTGAGCCGGATCGTAGTAGCCCGTTAACAGGACCACGTCGGGTTTGAACGCCAGACCGTGCTTGAGTAAACCACGAATCCGGCTGGGCAGCGGCACCGCTTCCAAGGGTCCATCATGCAGCAGCGTAAATGGATACCCAACCGCTGAGGCATCAGGCACGCCAAGCCCTTCGCGATGGCCTTCGGTCAAGGCGATCTGAATGACCAGCATGGCATCGGAGGTCGACATCTGTTCAGCTAATTTTCTGAATAGAAGCGACTTATAATGCGCCCAGAGGGTGTTATGAATAACCAGTAACCGCATAAGGACTTACGCGGGTTGTAGGGTTGGCGGCAGTTCCTCCTGATCGATTGGCAGCGCCGTATCGACGTACCCAGGCGTCAGGTCGGGGGCATAGTAAACGCCAAGGAAACGGGCAAACAGACAGAGCGGATGCAGCGTCGCCATTTCGTAGGGTCTACCACTGGTAAAATAGCTGACCAGAAACAGGAAAAACAGGTAGGCACACAGAATTTCAATCTCGGTCTTGCCACTTTTATAGGCGATAGACAGCGATACTTTACCCAATTGATAAAAGATATATGCGTAGAGCAAAAAGCCGAAGATGCCCTGGTTGATAAGTGTTTCAAGCAGGGGTATATCCATGAAGAAATATTTATACCCGTAGCCCATTATTAACCCCAGCGGGTCACCAATGACCGCGTAGGTCACGTAGGTCCAGCTTAGAACCCGGTTTACCGAAGAACCGTCAAATTCGGCCAGATCGCCCTTATCGGTTTCGGCTCCCAGCAGGGCCAGAATGTTCTGGCTGAAACGGCCAAAAATCATATCGCCATACAGGGTAATAATGTCCCAGATTTCGGGCCGCACAATGATCAACGCGATAAACCCGAGAAAAGGCATCGAGATGACAATCAGAGAGATAGGGCTGGTGAGCGACTTTAGGATTTTCTGGGGGGAGGTATGCCTGAAGTTTGCTGCCGCAAAAATAAACACCGCCACTAGGGTTGATAAAATGGCTGATTTACTGAAGGTCAACATCAGGATAATGATGTTGAAGATAACCAGCGAGATACCCATGAAGCGAAGGAAAAACGACTGATTCGGGCGATTTCCCCACATCAGGCAACAGAGCAGGCCTATCTGGGCGTTACGGGCAAATACGTGTGGGTTACCCATTTTTTCGCCCGGCGGGCCAAACTGAATAGCCGCCCGCTGACCCAACGTCCAGTCGGGGTCGGTGAGGAGCGAGTAGACCAGCGCAAGGTTGGATACCAGCGTAAAAAAAACACCGACGACGACAATCTGCGTCGTTATTTCATTGGGTACGTTAACGAGCAGCAGCAGAAAGAGGATGACAAATAAGTAATAGACCAGATCACGGCTCCGGTCTGCCATCGCAGTGGCATTGAACATGAATGAATATAAAACGCACATCAAAACAAAGGCGAGTAGCGCATTGAATACAGGTACGTTGGGGGAATAGAGCTTTCGGAGGGCCGTGGTCGGCAACATCATCAACAGACCAATCGATATAAAACCTGCCGTGAAAATGGACGATTCGATGGGAATGCCAACGGTTTCTTTCAGAAAAAAGCCCAGTGGATAGCCATCCAGAACGACGAAAATGCCCACGCACATACGAATCAGGGCCCATTTGTGCAGAAACTTACTCATTGTGTTGAGGTAGAGTTAGTCGGTGATAGATATAACGAAACTGACCGCGAGCTAGAAACCAAAGCAATTTACGCAGGCGGCTGTAGCGTCGCCATAGGTTTCCGCTCAACCGGCTTGTTAACTGCGGCTGATAGCGTTCACTCACCTGTTTGTGCTCGGCCAGCCCCACTGTTGCCGCAATCTGCGACGACTTTGCCTCGGGCTGAATACGGAAGCCTCCCCAAAAGCCAGGTACGTGCCTGAAGCGAACGTCGGGCCGGACACCCAGCCGGGTCACGATCTCGTAATCCATCACGAAGCGAAGCGTTTCATCGAGCCAGCCGGTTTCGGCCAGTAGCGACCGACGGATGAACAACGATTGATTGAATACCTGCATGCCTTCGTGCACCTGGCAGCCCGCGCTAAACGAAGGCACACGCAGCTCTTCCAGAATAACGTCCTGCTCGTCGATGATGTACATGTCGCCGAAGAAAACATCGGTATCGGGCGATTTTTTCCAGGCTTCGGCTACGTGCCAGAGCGCGTCGGGGGCAAACACATCATCCGAATTCTGGTAGGCTACATAATCGCCGGTAGCGCGCCGAAATCCTTTATTAATAGCGTCGGTCTGGCCGTTGTCTTTCTCCATGACCCAGGCGGTCAGGTAGTTGCTGTACTTTTCCAGAATAGCCCGTGTACCATCTGTTGAGCCACCATCAATGACGAAGAACTCCAGGTTGGGATACTGCTGGTTCAACACGCTCAGAATGGTTCGTTCGAGGTACTCTGCCTGATTGTATGAAGGCGTAACAATCGTCAGCTTCGGCAATCCTGCCTGGGAACCCAACAGCCCGGATGAGCCGGACGGCTGCGGGGTGGCTGTCACGAATTCACGAAGTGATTGGCGGTGTCTCTCGCGTAGCGATGGAATAGGCACAGGGTACGGTAAGTCGGTGTAGAACGGTGAGTAGATTCAGCTTAATTGCCGGTATAGATTCTGGGTTTTCGCGGCGGTTTTTTCCCACGAGAAATGACTGAGCCGCTGAGTGCCTTTGTGGCGCATTTCTTGCTTTAATGCGTTGTCGGTCAGTACTTTTTCTATGGTAGAAGCAATAGAGTCTGCCTCTTCCGGGTCGAAATAAACAGCGGCATCGGCCCCGACTTCAGGTAGCGAACTACGGTTGCTTAAAATGACGGGGCACCCTGCACTGAAGGCTTCCAGCACAGGAATGCCAAAGCCTTCGTTGAGCGATGGAAACACGAAGGCTTCGGCCTGATGGTACAGCTCATAAAGCGATAGATCAGTGATGGAGCGATAATGAACTCGCCGTTCAAAGCCAGATGCCTGGAACGCCTCTTTCTCGGCCGTAGTGAACGATCCACCACCTGCACAGATCAGATGGAGATCAGGGTGCTGACGAAGAACCGGCTGGATAGCCCGAAAGAAGCCGTCGAAATTCTTGTACAATCCCCGTTTTCCCACATACAGGAGGTACGGATGGGCACCCGGTACGGCAGGTACGTAGGCGCGTTGCCGACTAAATGCGGTGCCGAGGTGAATGACCTCTATTTTGTGTTCGTCGACGGGAAAGAATCGTAAAATCTCCTGTTTGGAAAATTCCGATACGGCAATGATCTTGTCGGCTCGGGCAAGCTGAATTTTCTTGGCGGCCGAGAGGTGCTCCCCTACATCGGGATACTGTTTACCGTAGCGTTCACTGGTGGCGTCGTGAAAGGTGACGACTAATGGCTTGTTGCCCAGATTCCGCAGGAAATAATTGTGGTAGTAGGTGGGGTGAAACACCGAATAATCGCCGGTACGTACCCGTTGGTTGCTATAGAGCCGATTAACCACCGAGGCAAGCCGGGCTACGTTACGCCAGTGGGACAATCCGTAGCGACGGTGCCTGCTGAAAGCGGCTTTGTCAAGGTATTCGTTATTCGAAAACTGAAGAGACAGCTCAAAATCGATGTCGTCACGGTCAGCGTAGGCCTGCATCAGTTCGTAAAAGTACCGGGTAACTCCCCCGTAGGTCATGCCCGTGAAGGCCTGATGGTCATACAGTACTTTCATCTGTTACTAACGCGTGTTTGTATTTTTCTGTGAAATCAGGCGCAAATTACCCAAAAACAGTCAGTTTTTCCTAGACTATCTATTCAGCCGCCCTGAACGTATGTATGGCCAACACACGTTGCAATACCATCCCCGATTAGAGTCCGTGTTACCGATGGATAGGCCGCACGGGTACGCTTCCGATCCAGGTGCTCAGGCGCTGTAATTTCTGTAGGGCCGAATACCGCCATCCGGTCAACATGACTGGCTCTGGCTGTTTGCCATACGCTGCGGGAACGCTGACAAGCTCAGGCGACAGGTGGCGTGACAGGGCCGTCTGGTATAGACTCACCAAGGTGCCAGCGTCGGGGCGTTTGGTTAGCTGGAGCCGATTCTGGCGTTGAAACAGCCCTTCATGCGGGTTGGTCAACCCCAGAAAATCAGCGGTGACCAAGGGGACAGGCGTTGCCTTATCGATTACCTGCCAGTTGCCCTGCACAAGGGCCAGATGGCGTTCGGGGAGGTTCCAGAGGGCGACTTGCAGGCCAATCTGTTTCAAAATGCCTACTTGCTCAAACAAGGCAGGTACGTGCATGAGCCACAGTTGATCGAGGCACTGGCCTTCGCAGAAATTGATGTGGGCGCGGTCGGCTGTTCGGCTTTGCCACCAGGCCAACATCTTCGCCGCGGCGGGTTTGGGGCCGAAGCCGATGAGTCCGCTGCTATAAAGCCCCACGTTTTGCAGGTGTTTTTCGTCGGGCAGCCGGTCATCGCCAGGGGCTTGCAACCAGTGCGGATTCAGTACTATACTATGCTGGGCCAGCAGCGAAAATAACTCGTTGAGCGGGTGGTAAATAAAGGCCGATGGGTCGGCGTAGAGCAAGCCTTCCGGCCCGGCCTGTTTGTAGGCGGCCCGGATAAAAGCCGGTTTACAAGCCGCCCTGAATTCCGTAGGCGTATACCGGGTCGACAAGTTAGCCACGTCAGCAGCCGACAAACCCGCATCGGCCAGGGTCAGTATTGGGTGCGGAGATGTCCAGGTAGCAGGTAGCTGATTTACATCGTCGGCCAGGCCGATGATAAACTGGCGGTCGGGGTTATGTTGAATGAAGCTGGCACCAAGCGTCAGGGCCTGAGGCAGTTGGGCGATAGTACAGACGGTCAGTAACATTATTCGAGAAGATCGCCGGCGGCGGCTACGTAAGGGGCAAGCCGATTCGCATCGGCATCGGCATATCGATGATAGTACCCGGCCAGTAAATGCCGGGTCACGGGCAAAAGACGGGCTACCCGGCTGTTGGCCAACGTAGCCCGCATCGTGATGTGGTTCAGCCGGTGTTGCAATTGTGCCAATCCGGCCGCCTGGCTACCCACCCGCTGGGTGAGCATCGAGAGCAGCGTTTGCCAGCAGGCCTGCTGGCTACGGAAGGGGGCCAGTTTCAGCGTTCGATCGCGGTTAAAGCGATCAAGAAAGCGAACGGGCGTTGCCGATTCGGGCGGGCGTACGCCTATTTGCTGTGTCGGGTGGGTCCGGTAAAGTTGAAGTAGTTCAGCCACGAAACCGATTTGATTGGTTGCGGCGGCAACCAGCGCCAGCCAGCCATCGTAGGCATAACCGCCAGGTACGTTGGCCGGAATCGGTAACGCCCGCGCCCGAAACGACTGGCGAAAAGCCATTGCGCAGCCCATTACGCGGTTTCCGTTGAGCAACACGTGCATGGCCCCACCCGCCAGCCACTCGTGCTGGTCGGCGGCACCAAAGCGCACCACGTCCCAAAAATGCTCCTTGGTGGGCGTGAGGGTTGAGTCGGCAACAATGGCGTTTCCAAATACAACATCCTGATTGGGGTGCGCCAGCAGGTACGTTGCCAGCGTGCGGGTTTTGTGGGGCAACCAGGCATCGTCCTGGTCGCAGAGGAAAATCAGTTCGCTGGTGCAGGCAGCAATGGCTTTTCCGAAGTTGCCGTTATAGCCCAGCGGCGAGTCGTTTGTCAGAATTGTAACCCGAAATGGTGCGGTTTCGGCCAGTTCCCGAAGCAACGCCGGTGTACCGTCGGTTGAGCCATCATCGCTAATGATAACCTCGTCGGGGAGCCATTCCTGGGCCAGAATACTGGTCCACTGTTCGCGCAGGTACGTTGCCCCGTTGTAGGTACAAAGGGCGATGGAGAGGGTGGGTCGCTGGTCAGATGGTATATCCATACTGCGCAAAGATAGGGCGCCAATAATCGGTACCGTGAATGTCCCAGGCATGACAGCCGAAGGGGAGCTTCCCGTGGTTATAGACTGAAATAGCTCGTTCGGGATAAAATTCAACCGAAAAATGCATGGCTGTTCGGAAGTCAGGTACGTTCAGGTGGGGCCAGTATCGGTTCACTTCCACTCCCCAAAACACATCTTCGTTGAACTGATAAGTAGTTACAGCCTGATACGTCGCCAGTCGCGATTGCATACGTCGTAAGGCGTTCAGTGAATGGGCAACGTGCCGCAGCGACAGGCCGCCGTTGCCCACGCCGTTGAGTGTAGTGATTTCGCGCGGCGTAATGCCATCATCTTTCCGCAGGTTGAGCCAGAGGGACAGTTGCTTTTTGGCATTGAACCAGTATTCGTCCCAGGGGCTGGCAAAGTCGCAGTCGCGGAGCCAGGGGGCTCCCACGTAATCGTAGCCGCGTTGGCACCAACTGGCCAGTTCGTCGCGAAAAACGAAGGCATCTAACTGGTGAATGAGAATGTAGTCGAACCGGGCAAAAGCTTCGTAAAAAGCGGGCAATAGCATAAGCCGATTGTAACTCAGCACAGACCGGAAATAGTCGTCGCCGAACGATTGGGTCTGAACAGATGTCGGCAGCGTTTGCAGAATTGGGGTCAGGTCGAGAGAATCCGGTTTGACGAAAATGACTGGATAATGTCCCAGTACCCGCATGCATTGCGTCAGCGCTACGGTTTCGTTGGCGGTCAGCGTTGCTTTATAAACCGGAATGACAATACAAACACGCATGAATTGGGACTGATTTTTATCGGAATGTTGCGGGTGGGGGGTAAAGCCAACCCACAACATTCCGACAAATATACGGCTTGCTCAACTAACCCATTCGGCGAGCTTTTGGACAGGTACGTTCAGTAACCGACGAATGCTGGTGTAATACAGGACCGTTGCCGGTTTGATATATACGCAGGGATAGGCCCGGTAGGCGTCGTTCCCGTTCTGAAGCAGCCGATTATGGTATAACTGGAAAAGCGGTACCAGATCGGGGCGCTGGTTGAAGGTGTAGCGGGTCTGGTATTTCGAGATATCGCCGGGTTTCTGCACCCCATAACCGCTGTAGTGGAAAAACTGAAGGGGTACTGTATCGCCACCTTCGGGGTCTTTTACTACCCAGTTGCCATCCTGCTCGGCCAGTAGCCGTTCGTGGATATTCCAGTAGGCCACGTTGTAGCCTTTGTGCTTCTCGATCAGAACGTTATCATGATAAATGGGCGCAAAATTGACCCAGTGCTGATCCACGAAAAGCCCTTCGCACAGGTCGATCCGGCATTCATATGTGAGGCGTTTTTGCCACCAGTCTACAAACTGTTGAGCGGTAGGATCATTACGAAGTCCAATAAATCCGAGGTTGAAAATGCCGGTGTTCAGATGGTGCTGTTCGTTGGGCATTTCCCAGTCGGGGGTTGGCGCAATCGTGTGTGGTGTTACCACCAGACTGTTTGTTTCCAGCGCAGCGGTCAGTCGGGTAAGTGGCTGAAAAACGATGATGTCGGGATCAAAGTAGATGACCGAGTCGGGCCGGGGGCTGCTTTGGAAAAAGTAATCGATGAAAAAGGGTTTCACCGCTGTGTTTAGTTCGGTAATGTCGTAGCGGGCACACATGCCGGCGAAGTCGGGAATGCCCAGCGTGGTGACCTCCAGCATTGAGTAGGCAGGCAGCAGATGAGCGGGTAGGTTTGCTGTTTTCAGGTCATCGACCAGACCGATGACAAACTGCCAGTCGGGGTTGGTTTGCTGCAACGAATCGCCAAGGGTACGGGCCTGGGCGAGGTAGTTTACAGAACAGATGGTAAATGCCAGCGTCATGGTCAATGTTGTTTAGCTGGTTCGGGCTGATTGGTCAGGGTGGCAATGAGGGTGAGCAGTTGACTGGTGCTCTGTTGCAGACTATGACGTTGCTGGATTTTCTGCCGGAGCGTTTGGCCAAGATGCCGCCGCCGTTCGGCATTGCCGGTCAGTTGCTGAATCGCCTGCGCCGTTGCCAGTAAATCCAGATACGGAGTCACCACGCCACCGTCTGTTTCAATGAGTTCGGCGGCTCCTCCGGCACCGTCGAAGCAGACGACCGGCACGCCCGACAGGCCCGCTTCCAGCACCACAAGTGGATACGGATCTTCGCGGGAGCAAAGCAGGAACAGGTCGAAGCGGGCCATGTAGCGCAGCACGTCTGGTGTGGGGGCGATGAAGCGCACGCGGTCTGCAAGCCCTGCTTTGGCAACGTCGAGGGTCAGGTCATTGTGTAGCGGGCCGGGCGGTAACCCAACCCAGACAAAATAAACGGGCGGCTGTTCGGGCAAGGGCGGGAGGCTGGCCAGCACACAGGCCAGCGACACAAAGAGATCGGTACCTTTTCGCCACTCGGCGTTTCCACAGCCGCCTACCACAATAGCGTTGGCGGGCAGGTCATCCAAACCAGGTAGCGATCCGGTGCGTGTGCTGGCGGCGTCTAACGATCGCTGAATGGCGGGTAAGTCGATGAGGGTGAACAGCGTGATCTGGTCGGGCGAAACGTGCCAGGCCGTTTCGTAGTAGCGGGCCGTAGCCTGCGAAACCGCCAGAATCCGCGTAGCCCGCTGAAGCAGGTAGCGGAGGTCGCCGGGTTTGGTATACATCTGCACCGACATGGCCAGTTCGTGCACAAAGACCAGTACAGGTACGTTGTCGCGGATCGTTAACTGCCGGAAATACTGCCCGCTCGTTACTGTATTGACCAGGACCAGGTCGATCGAGTCCAGGTGCAGGTCGGCGAATAGGGTTTCGCGCTGACGCTGCTGTTTTCGATCGGCTTGCTGCTGCCAAAGTCCCAGTTTACCAAGCACTTTGTCGGCTGTAGGGCCTGCTACGTACGTTTCGGGCTTTGGCCAACGCACAACGGTTGCCAATAGCTCATACTCCGCCAGTAGCGGGCCTCCTTCGCCCAACAACAGGAACAGGGTGATGTTTTTAGCCTTTAACTGCTGCATCAGTTGAAGGAGTACCAACTGAGCACCCGCCCGGTTTGCGTCTTGACCGATTAATAGGATTGTCATTCGGGGGCTGTATCAGTACGTGTCGTAGCTGGGCTGGGGAAGCTTTTTGGGTGGGTTGCCGATGTAGACGCCCCAGGGGTCGGAGTTTTTGTAGAGTGCCGAGGCCATACCCAGCAGCGTTCCTTCGGCCACCGTCAGGTAATCGCGAATGGTGCTGTTGACGCCGAAAAAGCAGTATGACTGAATGTGGCAGTGCCCCGACATGACTACGTGCGACGTGAAAAAGACGTGGTCGTCGATTCGGCCATGATGGCCAATGTGGTTACCGCTCCACATCACCACATTATTGCCAATCGTAGTGAACGGCTGAATGGTGTTGTCTTCCAGAATGAAGCAGTTTTCGCCGATCTGGTTGCCAAACGTAGTTGCCTTTGAGCTGATATACGAAATGAATTCGTAGCCTTTAGCCTTGGCTGCCAGATACACTTTTTCCCGGTTACGGTTCATGTTACGCCCGGTCATTGGGGCAAAAAACTGATAGTCTGCCGGGGGAAACAGCGTCTCGACTTCCTCAAAAGGAACGACGGGCAAGCCCTTGAACGACTCGTCTTTCAGGTACTCCCGATCAACGGTAAACGCGACAACGGTATGTTCCGAGTCATTGGTGAGGTAAAAATGGGCCAGTTCAGCCGTATCGAGTACTCCGAAAATGATGATATTAGCCATGAGATGGGATAAGGTCGAATTGGGTTAATAGCGGGCGGATGTCTTCGGCACTCAGGTTCATTAGCATGTCCAGGATTGAAAGCCAGGGTACAAATTCAGTGCCACCCGTTTGTGGGTACGTTACGCGATGGGGTTGAATGAACCGTAGTTCGCAGCCGATCGGGTTAAAAGCCGACTGGTTATACAGGTCAGTGCCGCCAATCGGATTGATGTAACGCTCGGCCCCTTCCTGTCGGCAAATATCGACAATTCGCTCTTGTGCTTTCAGATGTCCGTTTTCGTAAACGGTCGAAGAAGCTACTAAACGGGTGGTGATGCCGAGGTGGGCGGTGAGTTCGGTGAAGCTATGAAAGATATAATCGGCAACCGATACATCGGACCGCGTACCTGCCTGGAAGTTGACGATTCGTTCGGTGATTGGCATCACCGTGGCGTATTCAGGTGCTTTGCGGTAGCTCTGTTCAATGGTTTTCAGGAGCTTCCCCCGCCACTTTGGGTCATTGGCCAGCTCGATCTCACGAATCATTTTGTTCTGACTCGCTTCTTTCAACGGAATGGTAAACAGGTAATCTTTCCCGTTGACTAACAGCCGGTTCCGGTTTACCCACCCCCGGTTAATGAACGCGACGTCGTCGTAAAATACGAACGTATCCACCGTATTCATCAACTGTATATACCCGATGTAGGGCAGCACATACGGCTGCATAATGGCGAGGGTCATGGAATGTGGTATATCGGATGTCGGATATCGGATTTGGCTTACGCATAAGTAGACCGCGCGCGCGTAAGCCAAACCCGACATCCGATATTCTGTTCACTTAAGCTTACGAAGGTAATAATCCTCTCCGGGCACTACTACATAGGGCGAATGTGCGGCGGCGGTGTCGGTGCCCAGGCGAATATCACCGGGGCGGGGAGGAATAACATTTTTCGAGAAGAACAGGTACGTTGCTTCTTTGGGAATGGGTTGCACGCCCTTTTCAAATGGGTTGATTGGCAGCAGCCGCCGACTCAGATGTGCCCCGTAGAGTGGGTATTCATAATCGTCGTTGATGGTGCCGAGGGCTACCGTTGCCGAGTCGGGGACCAACTCATCGAATCGTTTGTAAGGCAGGTACGTATCGGGCCGTCCAACGGTCATAACCCGAATACGATCGGCCTCGAAAACGGACGGAAACCGGACGCCATCGGGTGTTGTCCAGGCGAAGGGGAGCGCCCGGATGTTCAGAAATACGCAGCCAAGAGCGGATAAGCAACCAATTGTCAATACAAAAGCCACGTACGCTTTCAATACTGGTTTACCGGGAAGCGTCAGATTCAAACGCGGGTTTAGAAAGAGAAGGCCTAGAAAGAGGCTACCAAGCATACCCGTTTCCGTAAAATACCGGCCTTTAAACGGATCGTAGGGAGCCGAATAGGAGAGTGCAAGTACGTGCAGAACGATGGCTACGCCCAGGTAGCGATGCGGAGTGGAGCGAATCACAAACAGCAAGGTCAGCACCAGCAGGGGAATGATCAGCCCAAAGCCGATGATGCCCCAGTAGGGGTTGGCATTGTAGAAAACGAACTTCCGCTGGAACGTAAACGGAATGATGGAGAAGTCGGTCTCTTCGTCGAGGCGCATGTGCAGCCTGTCTTCAAGCCAGATGGCCGGTTTGCGCATCTCCCGGTTGATGGATTCACCGGTCGCGGTGTTCCGCAGGCCGTCGAGGTTGACGTGGTCGTATACGTACCGGACAACGTTTCGTGATCCCTGTTCGGCCAGATTTCGTAACGATCCGGCCCGTTCAACTGACTGGTGGCGCAGGGCCGTTGGCGGACCAATTGGGTGGCCAAATACCTGAATATTTTTCAGATAACCCGTTGGTAGCATCCACAGACAAACGCCCACCGCAATAGCGGCTGCCAGTCGGCCGGTTCGAGCGGCGGTGACGGCAATAGAAGTTGCCGAACGCGGCCCGGACCAGAAAACGGTGTAGATCATGATGACAAACACCGACGGCAACAGGAGCGTAAAGGTGACTTTGTGCCCGTAGGCTACGCCAAAGGCGATGCCAGCCAGGTAGAGGTAGCGATTGTCGCGCTGCTTGCTACTTGCGCCATCGGCCTCATTGTCCGAGGCGCGGTAGGCAAACAGCATGTAGAGTAGTACGCTCAGGTAGGCGGTAAGCACAATGTCGGTTTCTGTCGTGACTTCCTGCATCAGAAAGTCGGGGAGCAGGCTCATGGCCAGCGCCGCCAGAAAACTGGCCGAGAGCGTGGCGGTCGATCTTGCCTGTTTGTTGAGGGCACCAATCCGCTGCACGATGCCGAACACGGCCACGATCGTGGTCCAGTAAGAGAGGTAATGAATGATTTTGAATCCGTTCTCGAAGCGGCCCGTCATCAGATACCCGTAGATCTGGAGCGTGCAGACGCTTTTTGGGTATGTGTCGATATTCCAGTTAGTACCGCCGAAGTGCCGCATGGTGCCCCGTTGCATGTATTGCACAACGCGGTTCAGGTGACCGGTCATACTGTCCCACTCATTGGGTACAGTGAACAGAACGATAGCCAGATTGGTAATGCTCAATACAAAGAGGGTCAGGAACAGGACCGAAAACACCACTTTCAGGTACGTTGGCAGCGAACCAAACCAGGAGCTGGTTACCTGCCAGCGTGATCGGATCAGGCTCAACGGCTCGTAGGGAATGGGCTGATGTGCCAAGGCTCGTAAACTGAACCCGATCGCCGAAGCGGTAATAAACACAGAAAAAGCCCATACCCACTCATGGTTTGTCTGGTACAGAGCCGATAGCACGAAGCCCGTGAGGATGACGCTACTGGCGTAAATAAGAAAAGAACCCAGCAGCCACTCGATCAGTGAGGGACGCGTAATGCGGGCCGACAGCCAGCCGACGTACGCAACGAAAAGCAGTAGAAAGACAATCATTTTACACCGCCTCGGCCAAGATGGCCTCATTAACAACCTGACAAATTCGGTCTACATCCTCGGCGGCCAGGCTTGGGTAGAGGGGGAGACTCAACACCCGAACGGCAATATCTTCTGAGACAGGGCAGGGCTGCGCATTTTTCACGAACGGCAGCGTGTTTAGCGATGGGTAGAAGTAGCGGCGGGGAACGATCCCTTCTGCAGTTAGTGCTTCCACCACGTTCAAGAGCACCTGTTCAGAAGCCAGCACTACGGGATAATAGGCGTAATTGTAGCGGGTCATGCCGGGCGAAAGCACCGGGCGGCTGATTCGCGTAAAGTCAAGCAGGCGGTTGTACTGCTCCGAAATGGCTTTTCGGGCGGCAATCAGCGCGTCGACTTTCGGGAGTACGCATAAACCCATTGCCGCGTGGAACTCCGAGGCTTTAGCGTTGATGCCCATGCTGTAATACTCATCACCATGATGGCCGAAGGTGCCGTAATGCTGCATTTTTGCCGCCAGTGCGTCGTCGGGCGTAATCAGGCAACCGCCTTCTACGGTATGGAAAACCTTGGTGGCATGGAAGCTACAGGTACTCACATCGCCGTAATTAAGAACCGCCTTTCCCTTGTATTCGGCCCCGAATGCGTGGGCACCGTCGTAGATAACTTTGAGGTTATGTTTCCGGGCAATGGCTTCGATCTGTTCAACCCGGCAGGCATTCCCGTACACATGGGTAGCCAGGATCGCTTCCGTATTTTTGGTGATCAGCGGCTCGATCAAGTCGGCGTCGATGCAGAAATCATCGGCTCTGATGTCGGCAAAGACGGGCGTACAGCCTTCCCAGAGCAATACATTGGTGGTGGCGCAATAAGAGAATGGCGTGGTGATAACCTCCTTCGTGATGTTCAGGGCTTTCAGGGCCAATTGAAGTACGATGGTGCCATTGGTACAATATTGCAGATGCCGGGTGCCCAGATAGGCCTGCATATCAGCCTCTAATTGACGGACCAGCGGGCCATTATTAGTTAAATGAACCCGTTCCCAAACGCCTTCTAAAAGGCGGGTATATTCAGCGAGATCGGGTAAGTACGATTTAGTGACATTGATCATGAGCAGTGGGCGGCTACGAGTGAACTATAAACAGTGTGGCCCGTAACGCCGTCAAAAATACAGTGCAATCCGGGTAAAATGCCTACCGTATGTCAATGATCGGTTCCAGTGCCTGCACCCGAAACGGAAATTGCGGACGAACGTACCCAGGCCATTTACCATACCAGGCGACTCCTTCCCGGAAGTCTTCCACATCGAAGGTGATACCCTCTTCCATGTTGTACAGCGGGGTAACGGTATCTTTCACAATCATGATGGAGATCGTGTAGGTGCCGTCGTTCAGGAAATAGCCGGGAATGACGCATTCGCCCTGAATAAGGCCTTTTCCGTAGGCGGTTGAGTCGCTGCCGACGTTGAAAATACATTCACCAGTCAGCGAATACAGGTGCAGGCTTAAATTCAGGTTGGCCCGGTCCATCATGTTCCAGAACTCAAACTGAATCCGCATGGGTGTTCGTACGTCGATATGCGTAGCGCCAGCGGGGTATTCAGGAATCAACTCGATGCGGCGCACCCGCACCAGGTCGTTACCGGGTGCTTCTTCGGGGGTCTCCCAGGCCAGCCGCAGGCGGGTTCGCGATACTTTGCTCAGGTACGAGGCAACTACCTGATTGGTCTCTCCCTGCTCGATCAGTTGGCCTTTTTCGAAGTACAACGTTTTGTTACACAGCGCCTGTACGGCTGTCAGGTTGTGACTGACGAACAGAATAGTACGCCCGCTGGCCGAATTGTCGCGCATTTTGCCGAGACTCTTCTTCTGGAAATCAGCGTCACCCACGGCCAGCACTTCATCCACGATCATGATTTCCGGATTCAGGTGGGCCGAGATGGCAAAGCCCAGCCGAACGTACATGCCCGACGAATACCGTTTGACGGGTGTATCCAGAAACCGCTCGACACCGGCAAAGGCGACGATCTCGTCGAACGCCTTACGGATTTCGTCGCGCCGCATTCCGAGCAGTGAACCGTTCAGATAGATATTTTCACGACCGGTCAACTCCGGGTGGAAGCCGGTTCCCACCTCCAATAAACTGGCTACGCGTCCTTTGATCCGAACCGAGCCGTTGGTGGGTTCAACGATTTTGCTCAGGATTTTCAGCAGCGTTGACTTACCCGCGCCGTTATGGCCAACGATACCAACCCGGTCGCCCTGTTCAACGGAGAAGTTTACATCGCGTAATGCCCAGAATTCTTCATGCGTCAGGTCATCGGCAGTTTCGTGAGAGCCAAACCAGCCCTTTACCGTACCGGTAATGGCATCGCGCAGGCTATTCGTTCCTTTGCCCCGTTTGTGGTCGATGATGTAATGTTTACTTATGTTTTCTACCGTGATGACGGACATGACGCGGACAGTTAAATGTCGTCGACAAACGTGTTTTCCCGTTTACGAAAAAAAATGATCGACAAAATTAGGCAGACGAAGGTAATGGCTACCGAATATACTAAACTCTGCGGATTGAGATGTGTTTTGCCACCCAACAGCGACCAGCGGAACCCATCGATAATACCCACCAGTGGATTCATGATGTAGTACTTCTCATACCATTGACCAGCCACGAGCGAACTGCTATAGGCAATAGGGCAGACGTAAAAACCCATCTGCACCAGAAACGGAATGAGTTGCCCCACATCGCGAAACCGTACGTTCAGGGCGGCAAAAAACAGGCCAAAGGCCAGGGCCGCGATTAAAGCTAACGCCATGAACACCGGTACATAGATGATGTGCCAATCAGGCGTGAACTGGTACCAGATCGTGATGCCAATAAACAGCACCAGTGTGATCAGAAAGTCAATCAGGCTCACGGCGATGGCACTGATGGGCATCAGCAACCGGGGAAAATAGACCTTCGTCACGAGGTTGGCATTGGCCGTGATGCTGGAGCTGACCTGCGTAAAGGCGTTAGAAAAGAGAGTCCAGATCGTGATGCCCGATAGAATCATGAGCGGGTAGGGGACACCCGGATCAACCGGCACTTTAATGAGGATACTAAAGACAAACGTCTGTACCAACATAGTAGCCAACGGACGAATCAGGCTCCACGAAGCGCCTAACGCCGTTTGCTTATAACGAACAGAAATGTCGCGAACAGAGAGAATGTATAATAACTCCCGGCTTAGCCACAGGTCACGCCAGTAATACCGCTCTGGTCGTCCTGCCTGAATAATTACTTCGTGGGTTCTCATGGTTAATTCTTCGCCATGTTACGCAACGTTTCCCGAATGAAAATAATGACGATGCCCAATACCAGACCGATGGCGAAACCTGCCTGCATGGCAATTTTAGCGGGAATGGTCGCGTATAAAGGAAGCGTAACGGGTTCTATGATCGTAAACAGGGGTTGCTCCCGAATGAGCGACAACCGCAGGTTATCGAGGCTGGAAACAGCCGTGTAGTACTGCTGAGTCAGGAACGTAGAGCTACGGCTAAGGCGGCTTTGCTTCAACTGGCCTTCAGCTACAACCACCTGCTGGTTTTGGTTCAGGTAACTAGCCAGTTGATTTTCGGTACCGCTAAGCTGCCTGTAGAGCGAATCGACGCGATGAGACAGAAAACGCTCCATTTCGGTTGTCTTTTTCGTCTGCTTCAGCCGGTAATCGTCTTCGATGGTTACGATGTGGTTTTCAACGAACGATTTGGCCAGGTCCACATTCTCCATCGAGGCTATCAAAGCCATGAATGACGATTTGCGGTCAACCTGCTTGATCGACAGTTCGTCGCTTATTCGGGCGTTGATGTCGGCCATAGCCGCAATCTGAAGCTTGTTATAGTCTTTCCGCAGTGTGGGCTGTTTGAACCTGAACTTTTGAAGCGCGGTATCTTCTTCCCACTCTTTATCGAGGATGCCGCTATGCTGAATATAGTAATTCACCAGTAGGTACGACGTATCATTGACAACCACTGTTTTCATCAGTGTTTTTTCAATAACCGGAATCGACTTGCTATACAGCATGAAGTTATCGCCCGTAAACAGACTGGCTTCCGGGGCTGCCTGGCCAAGCCCGAACGCACTGGCCAATGCCCCTAAGTCGGCCATCTGGCTGCTACCGCTACCACCGCCCAGGTTGAAGATGATTTTGGCTGCGTAGACCGTCTTCTTCGTCGACGACGCATCGATCAGGTAACCGATGAGACCGCTGATGACAATCATGCCAGCCAGCAACATCCAGTTACGCTTGATGATGTACTGAAAATTTTTGGCCCGGGCGATTACCTCTTTAGGTGAAAGCTGATCGGGCGGCAACGCGTTATTGGCTGCCAGATTACCGGTTTGATTCGTTGGAGTCATGAGGCTATTTACTTAACGCGAGTGATTAATAAAACCGTCGTGATCAGCGTCAGCAATGACGAAGCAATGCCACCAAACTGTTGCAGCAGTTGTTGCGGCGTCGTTGGCGTGGTTTTTTGTACAGGAATAATCACCTCAGCACCAGGCTCTACACGCGGATAAACGTTGAAGAACATGAATCGGCGCGTACGGTCGACAGATCCGTTGGCATACACGATAAACGATTTCTTACGCTGCGACCGCTCGGTGAAACCGCCAGCCTGTGAGATATAATCCTGAAATGTCTGGCCGGGCCGATACTTCACCGTCGTTGGCAGCAACACTTCACCCTGGATACGAACCGTTTCCAACTTCTTGGGAATGCGTAAGATGTCTCCTTCCTGGAGCAGAATATCTTCCGACGAGCCTGGACGAGAAAGAATACGCTCAAGGTCAATGCCAATGGATTCCTGCTTGTCGGGTGATACGTCTTCGATTTCAACGGCTGTTTTGCGGTTCACATCATTGGCCAGTTCATCAACAGACCGCTGGCGTTGGGCCAGTTCTTCAGGGCTAAGTTTCACCGAGCGAACCAGGGTTGCTCCCCGAATAAAGGCTTGCGGGGTGAGGCCACCAGACACGGTTACCAGATCAGACACTTTCTGATCTTTCGTCCTGATTGGATACCGGCCGGGAAGAATAACTTCACCTTCTACCGTGGCAAATGTCTGAATCTGGTAATTAGGCGACTTACGGACCATTACCTGATCGTAAGGTTGCAGGAAGAATTTGCTTTCGTTGCTTAACTCCAGATTACGGTCGATGCTAAACCGGTATACGTCAGCAATTTGTCCGGTAGTAGAGGTTGGGTCAACATCTTTTTTCCGCCGGATAACCTCCACCTGCGATACGGCCGCCGATTCGCGCAGGCCACCCACCTTAACAAAGGCATCTTCGAGTGTCATGTTCGATACGTACCCAATAGCACCAGGTTTATTCACTTCCCCCTGAATGGTAATATCGCCGAATTCGGCCAGATCAAACTTAGAGTTCAGAATAATCTGGTCTTCACGTTGAAGTGGCAGATCAGCATCGGTGCCGTTCAGAATCTTAGTCAGATCAACCGTAATGTTCTCCGTGGTCATATCCTCGCGGGTCCGAATAATGTTTACGCGGCCCATCAGGGCTTCGCCCCGTGGCCCTTCGGCGCTGGTTACCAGTTCTTTCAGTGTTTTGTTCTGATCGAGCGAGTATACACCGGGGCGGTAAATGGCTCCGCTGATCGTAACCTGGTTTTCGTACCGGTTCAGTACCTGCTCGACAGACGCTACATCACCATCCTGCATAACAAACGATTTGTACTGATCGGCCAATACGTCGATCACTTTCAGTTCGCGGTTGGTCAGACGAGTTACCTTAACGCGGTTTTTGTAGGCATTGGCTGCAAATCCACCGCCGTATGACAGCAGTTTGTCGATCGTTTCGCCAGGCAGCATCTCGAAAATGTTGTTGCGGCGGGTTGTTCCCAGAAGCTCAACGTGCGAGATAAAAGCGGGAATTCTGATATTGTCGTTATCCTGTAGGCGAACGTTATTCCGTAACACGCCGGTCAGCATCAAATCGTACAGGTCGATTGTTGCCACAACCCGATTATTCCGAATTACCTGGATATTTCGGAACGAGCCCAGATCGCTCGGCCCGCCCGATGGGTAGATTACGTTCATCGCCGAAGAGAGCGACGAAACGGTATACGTACCTGGCTTTACGGCTTCGCCAAGGACCGACACCCGAATACTACGAATGTTGCCGAGGGTAACTTCCAGGTACGTGTTTTTGGGGCCGTAGGAACTGTTTTTCAGGCCGACGTAAATTTTGGATAATCGCTCACTGATGCGGGCTTTCGCGGCCTCAATGCTTAGCCCTGATACGTGAACAGGCCCGATACCGCTGGGCAGGTAGATGTTTCCTTCCGGCGTTATCGATTGCTTGATCGCATCCTGCGAATACCCGTAGATATTGATGTCCAACTGATCATTGGTGCCCAGTACATAATTGACTGGCGTGGCAATGTTGAGGTTGGGCTGAAACGTGGTGGCCAGTGCCGGATTGTTGAAAAGCTCATAGCCAAACAACTTACGGCGGGTGGTAGCACGCTCCTGGGCTCTGAGGGCTTCCTGATCGCTCAGTACGTCGGCCGTTTTCTCTTCGGCTTCTTCGTTGGCGTTTAGTGGAACGTCTCCTATCGGCTGACCATTTGCATCAAGCATCACCTGGCCATTCTGCCCGGTACCGTTTTGCCCGGTGCCTGCCTGCTGCCGACCGGTGTTACCCTGCCCTGCGGCCTGGTTCGGGTTTACATTAGCTCCCTGCTGATTAGTGCGGCCCTGTTGGGTAGTACGTCCCGGAACCTGACCACCAGTGCCGTTTTGAATGACACCGTTCTGATTAAGCTGGGAGCCATTAGGTAGCCGTACGCCGCCAGCGGGAATCTGCACGCCTGGCGGTAACTGAATGTTTCCCTGCGAACTCGAAGGCGATGCCGCACCTGGGCGACCTGTTGTGGTGGGTGCGCTGCCGCTACCGGTCGATGGCGCAATTTGCGCAGAAGCAGTAGTAACCGTTCCGAAAAATAACCCGAGGAGTGCGATTGTGCGAGTTGTAGAACGAAGAGACTGGTCGGTAAGGCTGGCAAATAAAGAAACCCGGGAATGTTGGAAATTGGGCAATTTTTGCATATTTTTAAGATGTCAACCTCATGGTAAAGAGGTTAGCTGGATGGTAATTGGTTAACGACGTTTCTTGTTTTTATGATATTTCAGCACAATCAGCGGGCAAAGTAAACGAACTTTTGCCGGATTCTAAATAGTTTTCTAGCAAGTGGAAGGCTAGACGCCCCTGGTAGGTTGGTTATAATTTTTCTAATTTTTCGTCGACATCCGTATTTCAGTTCACAGACCGTTTTTTGCAGAACACCCCCGATTTCGTCCATTATGGCAGAACAAACACAACCGACCGTACAGTATAACGAAGACAGTATCCGCTCACTCGACTGGCGGGAGCATATCCGTTTGCGGCCGGGTATGTACATAGGTAAATTAGGCGATGGCGCCGCCGCAGATGATGGCATTTATGTTCTCCTGAAAGAGACAATCGACAATTCCATCGATGAACATGTGATGGGAAACGGTAAGGTCATCGACATTAAAGTGACCGATCATCGTATTGAAGTGCGCGACTATGGCCGGGGCATTCCGCTGGGTAAAGTCGTTGAAGTGGTATCGAAAATAAATACCGGTGGCAAGTATGATTCCGGGGCGTTCCAGAAGTCGGTTGGGCTGAATGGCGTCGGTACAAAAGCCGTCAATGCCTTATCCGGCTTTTTCCGGATTCAGTCTTTTCGGGAAGGAAAAACCGTTTGGGCCGAATTTGAGCGGGGCATACTCATGCGGCAGGGTGAAGAAGTAACCAATCAGCGCAATGGTACCCTGTCGGTGTTTGAGCCCGATGATACGATCTTCAAAAATTACCATTACCGGGGGCAGTTCGTGTCAGACATGCTCTGGAATTATTGTTACCTGAATGCGGGTCTGGTCATGAATTTTAACGGCCAGAAATTCGTCTCGCAAAACGGGTTGCTCGATCTGTTGCGAAGTAAACACAAAGAAGATGACCTGCGCTACCCCATCATTCACCTGAAAGGCAACGACATCGAACTGGCCGTGAGCCACGGAAGCCAGTACGGCGAAGAATACCATTCGTTCGTCAACGGCCAGTACACGACCCAGGGCGGAACGCACCAGAACGCGCTGAAGGAGGCCTTCGTAAAAACAATCCGTGATCACTTCAATAAAGATTACGATGCCGCCGACATTCGCGCCAGTGTGGTAGCTGCCATCAGCATTCGCGTGCAGGAGCCTGTATTCGAATCGCAGACGAAGACAAAGCTGGGTTCAGTCAATATGGCGCCAGATGATAGTGCCCCGTCGGTGCGCTCATTCGTGATGGATTTTTTAAAAGACCGGCTCGACAATTACCTGCACTACAATCCAGCGGTAAAAGAGGCCCTGAAACGGCGGATCGAGCAGTCGGAGCGGGAGCGCAAAGAGCTGGCGGGGATTAAGAAACTGGCCAACGAACGGGCTAAAAAAGCCAGCCTTCATAACAAAAAACTACGCGACTGCCGGGTTCACCTGCCCGATCCAAAGTCAGACGATCGCCTTAATACGACCTTGTTCATTACTGAAGGCGACTCGGCCAGTGGATCGATCACCAAAAGCCGCAACGTGCAGACGCAGGCCGTATTCAGTTTACGCGGAAAGCCGCTCAACTGCTTTGGGCTGACCAAAAAAGTGGTGTATGAGAATGAGGAATTTAACCTGCTGCAACACGCGCTGGATATTGAAGAAGGGCTTGATACGCTCCGGTACAACCGAATCGTGATTGCCACCGACGCTGACGTAGACGGTATGCACATCCGGTTGCTGATGCTGACGTTTTTCCTCCAGTTCTTCCCCGATCTGGTTCGCAACGGGCATCTGTATATTCTGGAAACACCCTTATTCCGGGTACGTAACCCCAAGAATCACAAGGAAACGGCCTATTGCTATTCGGAAGACGAGAAGCAAAAAGCAACGGCCAAGCTCACAAAAGGAGGCAAGAAAGTCGAGATCACCCGGTTTAAAGGATTAGGCGAGATCTCACCCGACGAGTTCGGCCTGTTTATCGGTGAAGACATGCGTCTGGAGCCGGTAATCATGGAAAAAGACGCCTCGGTGCCTAAGTTGCTCAGCTACTACATGGGAAAAAATACCCCTGACCGGCAACGCTTCATCATCGACAACCTGCGGGTCGAGAAAGACGTTGAAGACGTAGCGCTGGTGTAGAATTAAGAAGGTGGAATTAAGAAGGAGGCTCTGCAAAGCAATCAAATTGGTGCTTTGCAGAGCCTCCTTCTCAATTCCACCTTCTTAATTCTTAATTTTGCGCCATGACCCTCGAATCACTCCGTAACAATATTGATGCCCTCGACGATCAGGTGCTGGCTTTGCTGAATCAGCGAATGGACCTGGTGCGGCATGTGGGCGAACTGAAACGCTCAACCAACTCGATCATTTACCGGCCCGAACGCGAACGCCAGATCATTGACCGCCTGATTGCACAAAACAGTGGACCGCTGAATGAAGCGGCTATCGAAGCTATTTTTCTGGAAGTATTCGCCGTGGCGCGGAACATGGAACTGCCCGAACGGGTAGCGTACCTGGGGCCGGAGGGGAGCTTCACCCATCAGTGTGCCGAGAGTCGGTTTGGGGCGTTGAGTGCGTATACAGCACTGCCAACGATTCGTTCGGTGTTTGAAAGTGTTGAAACGGGCCGGGCCCGGTTTGGGGTGGTGCCGATAGAGAACAATCAGGAAGGGGTTGTCAATGAGACAATTGATCTGCTGAATGAACGGGAAATCAGCATTGCTGCCGAAGCACAGATTCCGGTTCATTTCACGTTTGCCACCCAAACGGAAGACCTGTCGGAGCTAAAATATATTTACTCGAAAGACATTGCATTTAGGCAGTGCAGCAAATTCTTGCAAGACACCTTCGACGGGCTAAAAGTTGAGCTTGTTCCGGTAGAATCGACCTCGAAAGCGGCTAAACTGGCGGCGCAACAGCCCAATTCAGCCGCTATCTGTTCACACATCGCGGCCAAGCTTTTCGGGGTGCCGGTGCTGTTCGATAATATCGAAGACAGTGATTTGAACCGCACGCGCTTCCTGATTTTGGCCAAGAATTTCCAGAATCAGCCGAGTGGCCAGGATAAAACTACCCTGATAGCCCGCCTGCCCGAAACGATGCGGCCGGGGGTACTGGCCACGTTTTTGCAGGAATTCAACGAGCGTAACATCAACATCACCAAGATCGAGAGCCGCCCACTGCGCAACGGAGCTACTTTCCAATACTGGTTTTTGCTGGAATGTGAAGGACATGCTCAGGAACCGGCGTTGCAGGAAATATTGACCAACCACTCGTCGGATCTGAAATGCCTTGGTAGTTATATCCGGGTTTCGTAGCGTTGGTAAGGAATAAGTCCTTTGTAAAAAATAGCGCCGGTCCGTTGCATGCCAAAACGTTGATAAAAAGCTGCCGCGCTTATGCGGGCGTCGCAGCAGATTGTGCGGGCACCCAGTCGACGGGCCTCGGCAAAAACATGGTGGAGTAAGGACGTACCCAGCCCCTTGTTTTGTTGATCAGGCCGAGTGGCGAACTTACGAAAACGGGCCGAGCCGCCGTCTACGAAGAGCGATATAACGGCCACCAGTTCACTGTCCAGGTACGTTCCGTAGTGATGTCCCTGTTCATCGTCGTCGATCCGTACATAGTCGAGGGGTTTATCGGGCCAGAGCACCGAGTGGCGAAGCGGATAGGTATCGGGGGCGGTAATGGGACAAATTCGGGCAGACATGACTCAGGTACGTATATATTCATTGGCAAGTACGGTTAACTGGCCCAACTAAAAAATGGCCGGGCAGTTTGATTGAAAACGGTAACCATAAAACTCATCACATGATTGCTTTAATCACCGGCGCATCGTCGGGCATTGGCTGGGCTACTGCCGAGGCGCTTGCTAAACTCAATTATCAACTCATTTTGTGTGGTCGCCGTCAGGAAAAGCTGGACGAACTAGCCGCGCAACTGCCGGTCGAAACCCATACGCTGACCTTCGACGTGCGTAACAATGAGGCCGTTGCATTGGCCATTAGCTCGCTGCCCGAAGCCTGGCAGTCAATTGATGTGCTGGTAAACAATGCGGGTAACGCCTACGGGATGTCGTCTTTTCAGGATGGCGAAATTGCTGACTGGGATGCTATGATTGACGGCAATGTGCAGGGGCTATTGTATGTGTCGAAGGCAGTAGTGCCGGGTATGGTAGCCCGCCAGCGGGGGCATATCGTCAACATGAGCAGCATTGCCGGTAAGCAGACCTATGCCAATGGAGCCATCTATTGTGCGAGTAAGGCCGCCGTTGAGGCCATCAGTACGGGCATGCGTCTTGACCTAACTCAGCACGGTATTAAAGTGACCAACATCGCCCCTGGTGCCGTAGAAACCGACTTTTCGACGGTTCGCTTCAAGGGAGATACCGCCCGAGCTGCGCAGGTATACGCTGGTTTCGACGCGCTTCAGGCCGTCGATATTGCCGATACGATCGCGTATGCTGTATCAGCCCCAGCCCACGTAACGATTGCCGATATCACGATTCTGGCCGCTGCTCAGGCCGCAGCCACAACGATCCACAGAAAGTGAGTCAGGACAAGAGCAGTGTCTAACGTCCCATGTCCAACGTTCAATGGTCAACGTTACGCTGGGTGGCATAGGCTTATAAACAGGTAGCGTAAATTTGGACGTTAATCGTTAAACCTTGAACTTTAAACATCAAACGTTAAACCATGACTATCAACGGGCCGGGGAAAGAGCAGCACACATACGATGCGATCGTCATCGGTTCGGGAATTAGTGGCGGTTGGGCGGCCAAAGAGCTAACGGGCAAAGGCCTGCGTACACTCGTGCTGGAACGGGGACGTGATGTGAAACATATCGAGGATTACCCCACGGCCATGAATAATCCCTGGGATTTTGCCCATCGCAATCGAATGCCGCTGGCGTTTGATGAGCAGAACCCAATCGCCACCAAATGCTACGCTTTAGATGAAGGAACGCAGCACTTTTTCGTGAAAGACAATGAGCATCCATACGTTCAGGAAAAGCCGTTCGACTGGATAAAGGGCTATCAGGTTGGCGGGAAGTCGCTGATCTGGGCGCGACAAACGCAACGGTGGAGCAAGTACGATTTTGAAGCCAATGCCCGTGATGGAGCTGGTATCGACTGGCCCATTCGCTACGATGAGATCGCTCCGTGGTACAGCCACGTTGAGCGTTTTGCAGGCATTTCAGGTAATAAAGACGGATTGGATACGCTGCCTGATGGTGAATTTCTGAAGCCCTGGGAATTGAATTGCGTGGAAAAAGAAGTGCAGAAAACGGTGGCCGGTCTGTATAAAGACAGGTACGTGATCATTGGTCGGTGTGCGCACCTGACCGAGCCGAAGCAGATTCATTATGATCAGGGCCGGGCGCAGTGCCAGGCGCGACATTTATGCTATCGCGGGTGCCCGTATGGTGGTTACTTCAGCAGTAACTCGTCCACGCTCCCGTGGGCGGCAAAAACGGGTAAGCTGACCCTTCGCCCTTTCTCGGTTGTTGAGTCGATCATTTACGACGACAAAAAAGGGAAGGCGACCGGCGTTCGGGTTGTCGATACGAATACGAAGCAGGTAACCGAGTATTTTGCCCGTATCATTTTCGTGAATGCAGCCGCTCTAAACACGAACCTGGTCCTGCTGAACTCTACATCAGGCCGTTTCCCCAATGGGCTTGGCAATGATAGCGGGTTGCTGGGTAGGTACGTTGCCTTCCATAATTACCGGGGTTCGCTGAATGCTACATACGATGGGTTTCCCGACGGGTATTATTATGGTCGTCGACCCACCACCGCGTTTATGCCCAATTTCCGAAATGTGCATAAGCAGGAAACTGATTTTTTGCGAGGCTATATGGTGGCCTTTAGCGCCGCCCGTAGCATGGGTGTGGAAGGCACAGCCACCTTCGGCGCTGAGTTTAAAGAAAACAGAACCAAGCCCGGCCCCTGGCATACGTATATGATGATGCAGGGAGAAACAGTGCCGCGCTACGAAAATCATGTACGGCTAAGTTCCGACCAGAAAGATCAATGGGGTATTCCTCAACTGGTGACCTCGATTGGCTACACGGATAATGACGAGAAGATGATCCGTGACTTTCTCGAACAGGGCGCGCACATGCTCGAAAAGTCGGGTCACGTCAATATTCGACCGTACGATGATAAACGCAACCCAGGTCTCGACATTCATGAAATGGGTGGCGTGAGAATGGGAAAAGACCCTAAAACATCGTTGCTAAACGCCCATAACCAACTGCACGGTGCCAAAAACGTGTTTGTCACCGATGGTGCGGCCATGACAAGCACGGGCACCCAAAACCCGTCTATCACCTTTATGGCACTCACGGCGCGCGCTGCCGCCTATGCCGTAGCCGAGATGAAGCGGAAAAATCTGTAGACCAAACCACCTATTGGAATGAGTATCAGAGCGATCTGATACTCATTCCAGTTTCGTGTTAATTTTCGGATATTCTTCGCGATGGTGTTTCCACCGCTTATGCGACCAAAGCCAATTTGACGGTTGCTTGAGGATCGTCTCTGTAAGCTGGTCACGGTATCGGTTCAGAATCTCACCGTATGGTAAATCGACATACGGTGGAGCCGCCAGCAAAATAAACGTGGCCGTATAGTATCCCCGTCGGTTTCGAATCAAATCAAGGTAAAATACGGGAAGCTGCTGGCTGCGGGCAAGCCGCTCTGTACCGGGGAAAAAGGGCGTATCACGATTGAAGAAATTGGTCCAGTAGGCCGCTTCAGGTATGTTGGGCATCTGGTCAGCCACCAGGGCAATAATTCTCGGAATGTATCTACGTTTCACCATTTCGCGGGGGAGGCGATTCATCGGAATCAGGTAGGCCCCAAACTGGCTGCGAATCTGCTGCATCACGCGTTCAGAAGAAGGGTTATGGAGCGGCTTGTAAACAGAGTCGACGGCAATACCGTTGACCAGCGTGGCTCCCGGAACCCATTCCCAGTTGCATTGATGCCCCGCAGCGCCCAGTAAGGTTTGTCCCTGACTGAGGTAATGACGTACCTGTTCACCATTGATAACCGTTACCCTTTTTCGCATGTCATCGGCTGTCATCCGGGGAAGCTTAATGGTCTCGACAATCAGATCGCAGAAGTTTCGATAAAATCCACGAGCCAACTGACGTATATAGGTGTCCGACTCATCTGGAAAAGCATGTCGGAGATTGTCAAGAACAACTTGCCTTCGATAACGGATGATATAAGCTGTTACTATAAACAGACAATCAGACAGGCGGTAAAGGACAAAGAAAGGCAGGCGGGCAATTAGGTTCAGTACTATCATGATTGGCAAAGATAGGTAGTATGCCCGCTAGTGTATATGATCGCCCTGGTAGCTGGTTTCATACTTACCATTGGATAGGAGTTATAAAATTTAATACTTTTTTAATTTTTTTATTCCTTTTACTAAGCGTGACAAAATACTTTTGCTTGCTTTTCTTTAAAAGCTGAGCCTGACAATACGTATATGAATTTGTCAGTCTTAAATGGTGTGGATATAGTCGGAAAGCTATTCAGGATTCCTGAGTAGCTTTTTTTAATGGAAATATATATTTGGTTACTTAACAGTATGGTTTTTAGCAATTATTTACCGTTTACTCGTATCAGTTTGTTCTGTACTTTTTTTTGATTCTCTTTATGTGCCGTATGAGGGCCAGATAAATAGATAGTGCAATTTTTAAAGGGAGGTTTGCGTTAATCCAGTAGAATAGAAGACTAATAAAGTGCTTTAGTACTAGTACCTCGTCAGTCATTTAATTTAAGCTTCCTGGTCTCAATACAGGCCGCTCACGTGCAATTGTCATACTTGTAGGCAAGTTCTTAAACGCATTTGCCGATGTATATAGATCCTTTACAAAGGGAAGGTTGAACATCAGAGTCAGGTGCAGCGATGTACCTACTCTGTAATGGTGTGGATAGAAGCGGAAAGCCGGCGGAGTTTCTCCGACGGCTTTTTTGTGTCCTCAAATTTTAATGGGATTAAATCTATAATAATCGTAGACTTTATTATGATTTCAACGAAACTATGTATTTTCGTTAGCTGTTTAAGTGTCAGTATACAACAAACCCGTTCTCATGCTTCTTATCACTAAACTGGGCCTCGGCCTCCTCCTTTGTTTAGTCGTTACAACCGCTGGTCAGTCGACAGACGCCAGTGCCGATCGGATTTTGGGCCGATGGCTATTTCCGAAGAAACAAACATGTGTGGAGATCTACCGGGAGAACGGCCGGTACTATGGTCGTATGGCGGCCATCAGTGCAAGTTGCGCCAGCAGCTATGGTGATATCAATAACCGGGTTGTATTAACAAATCTCTCTTATTCAGATAACGAGTGGAAAGGTGGAACCATGATTCATCCATCGTCGGGCTCTAAGTTCGATGTGGAGATGAAGATGACAAACGCCAATACTCTTGTGGCTACTGTCTATAAAGGCGTCCGGTTCATTAGTAAAGAGCTGGTATTGACCCGTCAGCCAGCTAGCTAAGTTGCTTTGACCTTATTTAGGCTTCCTTAAACTGGCTAGCCGAACTCTGAGTGCATATAACGTAGGTATAAATTACCTGGTAAAAGGACACAATGATACGTTTACGCTTGACTAACAGAACCGACCTTATTACTAATCAGCGTTTAACAACAATAAACTTGTTCCAGCGGGTAGATTAGGTCAACTAACCATCCAATATCAGGTATTTATATAAGGCAATTAATTGATTTACTGCCATCGGAAAAGACTACTCGTGAGGGTGGTCTTTTTTCTTTTCAAGATAAGAGTAAATAACAACTAAACTATTTAAAAAATTTAATGATGCGAATGTATGTAACTAGTAGTAATTTGGTCAATTGATTTTAATGAACTTACTCTGCGTAAAGTGCTTAGTAGCTACTCCGTTCAGGTTGTCGTTTACTCAATTGAAACTCGAAATCTGCCGTTTTAACTAATTGTACTCATCGCTACTTGTTGCCCTACCGTATATTAGCATAAGCATTTAAAACGCACATGTCCAAATTGTACTTTACTAAGTTAAGGATTTCATGCTTACTCTTGCTGTTTGTGTCTATTACAGGTACTTCTGTACTAGCCCAGACGCCAACGTATGTGCTAAGCGGTACGGTCGTTGATGCCCGTTCAGGAGTAGGCGTGCCGTTTGCCAGCATTGCACTGGTGGGTCGTAATGCAGGCGTTACTTCGGACGAGAACGGCCTTTTCACGCTGAAAACAACCCGGTTAACTGATTCAATCTATGTCAGTTCGATGGGCTTCGGCGTGAAGCGATTTGGGATCGACAAAAACAAACTCGTTCAACAACTTTTGTTGAAGTTACCCCCCGCCGGCAGAGTCTTGCAGGAAGTGGTGGTGCGGGCGGGCGAAAACCCAGCCTGGGGGATTCTGCGTAATGTTCGCAAGAATCTAGACAAGAATGACAGAAGCCGTATTCGAGCCTACGAATACGACAGCTACGCTAAAACCAGCATTTCGCTGACGCACATCTCGGATAAGCTGCGTAGTAATCCGCTCATCAAAAAAGTGTTGGCGGCCATGGACAAGAAAGACTCCGTGACCGACGATCTGGGGCGCAAAATGATGCCGCTGATGATGACCGAGTCGGTTAGCAAGTATTATTACCGCGAATCACCCGAACGGCGGCACGAGGATATTCTGAAGACCCGCCTGAAAGGAATGGATGTTGTTGAGCCGGAAATCATCTCGCAGTTTGTGGGAGGAAATGCGCTTAGCTATAATTTTTATCAGAACTACATCCGCGTGCTGGGCAAGGATTTTGCCTCGCCGGTTGGCGCCGACTGGAAAGGGTGGTACTCGATGTATCTGGCCGATACAACCAAAATTGGCAACTTCGTTTGCTACGAAATTCAATTCGACCCCAAGAACAAACAGGACCTGCTGTTTACCGGTAAAATGTGGATCGATACAACCACGTTTGCCCTCACCATGCTTGAGGCCAAGGTGGGCGCAGAGGCAAACCTTAATTACGTGCGTCGGCTGGAAATCGAGCAGGAACTTGAGCCCGCTCTGGATTCGGCAGGTAATAAAATTGGCTGGATGCCCGTGGCCATGCGTACTACCGCTGAATTATACGGCATCGGCAAAAATTCGATTGGCGCAATGGCCCAGCAGGTAACGCGGAATGGGGGATTTGTACTCAATAAACCCAAACCTCTAAGCTTCTACGACCGAACCGTGTCGGTGGCCGATACCGCCAAAACCAATACTGTACCAATTGAGGAACTGGAAGGCGACGCTAAAGAAGATGCCATCGCCGAAGAAATGTACTGGGCCAACGTTCGGAAGAATCTGGGCGCGGGAGATTCGCTCAGCGTGGCTGACCGCAAAGTGCAGGAATTGATCGATACCCTGCGGGCTGTGCCCCTGGTACGCACCACAGAAATTCTGACCCGAATAGCCACAACGGGCTGGTATCGCCGTGGCCCTATCGACTGGGGGCCGTATCCTTATGCACTAGCGGTCAATAATATCGAGGGGCTTCGCTTGCGCGGGGGCTTCCGGACCAATGGAAATTTCAGTAAGTCGATGGTGCTGCGAGCCTATGCCGCCTACGGAACCGGCGACGCCCGGTTTAAGGGCGGACTGGAATATGACTATATCCTGTCGCGACGGAAATGGACGATCATCGGCGCTAAAGTGGCCTACGATCTGGAACGACTGGGCTTCACCCCGGAGCTGATCAACGGCAACAAAGTGTTCTATGCTTTCAGCCGTTTTGGCCAATATCGGGGCGGCTATTACAGCAATAGCCAGGAAATCTATTTCCGTACAGAACCGCTGAAAGGGGCGATGTTTACCGTTGCCATCGGCGATCGGACGTTTATGCCGACCTTCCCGTTCCACTACCGCACTCAGCCTGACCTGGATAACAATTCGCCTACCCGCCCCGATTTCAACGACTCATACTGGTCGGTTGAAGCGCGGCTGGCCCGGAAAGAAACGTACATCATGGACGGAAACGAACGGATTCCAATTGCCACCAAACGTACCCCGGTTATCTGGCTGAAGTACACACGCGGACACCGGGCATTTGGCGGCGATTTTAGCTACGACCGGTATTCACTGCGGGCATTCCAGACGTTGAAGTTCGGTAAACTGGGCCGTTCGTCATACGTGTTGCAGGCGGGCTACACGCCATCGCGGCTTCCTGCTCCACTGCTGTTTACGCATACGGGTAATCCCACGTTCTTCTTTGCGCCAAACACGTTCAACCGCATGCAGTTCTACGAGTTTGTGAGCGATCAGTTCGCAACCCTCCACTGGCAGCACGGCTTCGACGGCTTTATCTTCAACCGGATTCCATTGATCAAAAAGCTTAACTGGCGGTTGTGGGCCAATACCGACATACTATGGGGCAGCCGCCGGGAGCCAAACCGCCGGGTCGACGCACCGCAGGATGTACGTCCCGGCGTGCGCCCTACCGTATTCGGCTCGCTCGACCCCAACATTCCTTATATCGAAGCAGGGTACGGCATCAGCAATATTTTCAAAATATTCCGCATTCAGGTTGTTCACCGCCTCAATTATCTTGGGCCAGGCGTCGACCCGTTTGTTATCAAAGGCGGTATGGAATTTAGCTTCTGATATAACACGGACTAGGCGTCCCCGACTAAAGTCCGTGTTATATCAGAAGCTAAATTCCATTTTCATAGGTATGTTCCCATTAAAATACCCATTAGTCCTGGCGTCGGGTTCGCCTCGGCGTCGGCAACTATTGGCCGATGCTGGCTTTACTTTCACGATCGAAACCCGCCCCACCGATGAGGCTTTCCCCACCGATATGCCCGTCGACGAGGTCGCCGAGTTTCTGGCTCGCCAGAAGGCGGCTGAATTTACCGCTGATAGTGGGCAACGCCTGATTCTCTGCGCCGATACAGTGGTGATTCTGGACAACCAGATCCTGAACAAGCCCGTCGATGCGGCCGATGCGCACCGTATGCTACGCAGTTTAAGCGGTCGGGCTCACCGGGTACGTACCGGCGTTTGCCTGTTAACTCCTAATGGTATAAACTCCTTTACGGATGAAGCCATCGTCTACTTCGCTGACCTTACTGACGAAGAGATCGACTATTACATTCGTATCTGCAAACCCTTCGATAAAGCGGGGGCCTATGGCGCGCAGGATTTTATCGGGCTGGTGGGCGTTCACCGGCTTGAAGGGTCTTTTTACACGGTAATGGGCTTACCAACGCACCGCGTGTATCAGGCCTTGCTGCCATTCCGGTCATAAACCTATCAGGTTTTTGAAACCTTATAGGTTTGGCTCAGGCAACGTACCTGTAAAAGTTCGCTCCTTGCTATCCACTGCACTGAACAGCTTTTGCCTAAGGTCAAACGTGTGACCAGCAAAGACCATCAGAATCTGGTTGCGATTAAATGCGGTATGAATCGCCATCATGGCCTCGCTTTGTGCCGCCGCCGGATTTGTCTTCAATGGGTCGACCCAGAACCAGAGCATAAACTGAATGTTATTGTCGCCAAAAGCCCGGTAATGCAGATCAACCGGCTGGCCTTTTGCAATGAACGGCAGGACTCGAACGGCTTCCTGCGCCACGCGCTTTGCCTTGGCCAGATCATCGATGTAAGATACACCCGATGTGATTTCGATTCGCCGTAAACCGTTTTTAGAGTGGTTGATGATCGGCTTCTGGAAAACGTCTTTGCTGGGAATTTCTACGGTTTGCCCCTGCCCGTTGTCCAGCACAACAGAGCGGATTCGTACGTAAAGCACTTTGCCGGTAAAGCCATTTGTTTCGATGGTATCACCAACCTGAATAGGCCGGGCCAGGGCTATCATAGTCCCTGAAATAAAGTTGGCCGTTAAATCCTGGAAGGCGAAGCCCACAGCCAGTGCAATCACCCCCGCACCAGCCAGCAGGGACGTCACCGTTTTTTCGAGCCCCAGAATACCCAGGGCCATAAATATACCCAAGGCCACAACCACAACCCGAACAACCGATCCGGTAAGAGAGGCAAGCGATTGATTCGTACTTACCCGATTCAGGCCGGCACGTACCCAGCGGCTGATCCAGCGGGCCACAACAACGGCCACAAGCAGGATTATCAGGGCCAGCGCCAATCTGGGAACGAGCCGAACGCCATAACGCGCCCAGCCGATCAGTTCGGTGGAGAGTAGCGAGATTATTTTTGAAAAGTCCATCCGGCAAAGGTCGGAAGAACGCCCTCAATCAGCCCGGTTTTGCCTATTTTCTGCCTGACTGGCCCGCAATGGATGGGCTGTTTTCTGATAGGGTTTGCCAGAAAGACAGGATTATTTATAGGCATACTAGCACATCCTATTGATCTCGCCCAGTCTGTCAGAACCATTTTTAACCACAGCTTCCCCAACTTTCTCTTGCTTAGGGTTGAATTTGGTGCGAAATTTGTGATTCGCATTGCCGATATACATGCCAAATCGTCTGTTACATCGTTTCTTAACCCTCTCGCTGGCCGGGTTGCTGCTTCTGCTTCATAGCGGAATCGGTCCGTCGTTGCGTAAGGCTGAACCGGCGGCAACAGCATCGGCGAAGAAAGCCCGGAAAACGGGTGAGCAGAAAGAGGAAACCGTTATCAAAGCGGCCCTCGACGAAGCGGTGGTGGCCCCGGCCCTGTCGTTTGATTTTTCGCAGGTAACGTACCTGCTGTTTGCCAATGACATTCGGCTTCTTACCCTCGACCGCCCCCTGCTGCGTCGTGTGTTCGATGTTCCCCAGTTTTATTCGTCGTATCTACGACAGGTCTTCGGCCACCTCATCGCGCCGAATGCACCATAAGGAGTTTGCAGTTTTCTGTCTTCAGTCTTCTGTTGCGCTGCTAATACACGCCTGGTGATTTAGTAGCGCAACAGAAAACTGTAACCCTTTTTATTCCTGTTTCATCCAAATTTCCAATTCGTAACATCATGCAAAACAGAACCGTCGTTTTGGTTCTGACGGGTATTATAGCACTGCTGTGCCTGTATTACCTGTCGTTTACCTTCGTTTCGCGCAACATTAAAAAAGACGCCGAGCGATATGCTACCAATGCCAAAGGGCAACTGGACATTAAAGCCAAACAACATTATATCGATTCACTCTGGAAGCAGCCCGTTTACCTGGGCAACACGCTTCAGGAAGTGACCGAGCGTGAGCTTGGTCTGGGCCTTGACCTGCAAGGCGGTATGCACGTAGTACTGGAAGTGTCGCCCGGCGATGTGCTGCGCGGCCTGGCCGGCAATACCCGTGATCCCCAATTCAACGAAGCCATTAAACGGGCTACCAAAGATCAGCAAACGAGCCAGTCGAGCTTCGTTGATCTGTTTGTGAACAACTATAAAGACCTGGTGCCGGGTGCTAAACTCGCCAGTGTGTTTGCTACAAGCTCGAACCGCGCCCGCATTAATTACCAAACGTCGGACGCGGAAGTGAAACGCTTCCTGAACGATGAAGTAAGCGGTGCTATCGACCGCTCATTCCGGGTTATTCAGGCGCGGGTCGATAAATTCGGTGTAACCAACCCGAACGTACAACGCCTGCCAGGTACCGGCAGGATTCTGATCGAACTGCCGGGTGTTGACAATCCAGACCGGGTACGTCGCCTGCTGACGGGTGCGGCTAAACTGGAATTTACGGAAGTATACAAACTCAATGAGATTTCTCCTGGTCTGGAGGCGCTGGGTACGTACCTGGCCAAAGCTGAAGCCGAACGCAAACTGGCTGCTGCCAAAGCGAAGCCAACGGCAACTGTATCTGGAACCGCTAACTCAGGCGATCTGGCTGCTCAGTTGGGTGGTACAAAAAAAACGGCTACAGCCGATACCGCTAAATCAACCGCCGATTCGGCCCAGACGCAGGCCGCGCTGACCAACCTGTTCATTCCTATTTCGCAGGACCAACTGGCCGTTGATCTGAAAGATACGGCGCGGGCCAATGCGATTTTCAACGATCCCGAAGTGCGGGCCGTATTCCCGAATGACCTCGTGTTTGCCTGGGACCGGAAGGCTACCGAAATCGCCGCGCAGGGTGCCAATCCACGCCGCGAGTTGCTGCCTCTCTATTTCGTGAAGAAGCCAAGTGGGAAAGCGCCGCTGGAAGGTGGTGTGATTTCTGACGCCGGTAACGATTACGATGAGCGTGGTCGGCCCGAAGTAACCATGCGTATGAATGCGGAAGGTGCCAAAAAGTGGCGTGCCCTGACGGCCGCCAACGTGAACCGTCCCGTAGCGATTCTGCTCGATAACCTGGTTTATACGGCTCCGAACGTACAGAACGAGATTCCGAATGGTAGCTCGAGCATCACTGGTAACTTCACCGTTGAAGAAACCAAGGATATGTCTAACGTGCTGAAAGCTGGTAAACTGGATGCGCCTGCCAACATCGTAGAAGAAAATATTGTGGGTGCCACGCTGGGTTCGCAGGCTATTCAGGCGGGCGTTGTGTCGTCGCTGGTTGGTTTGCTGATCGTACTTGTGTTTGTAGCCCTTTATTACAACCGCGCTGGTCTGATTGCCGACGTTACGCTGTTCATCAACCTGTTCTTCCTCATGGGCGTGATGGCCGCTGTGCCGGGTACAGTACTGACCATGCCTGGTATTGCTGGTATCGTGCTCACAATCGGTATGTCGGTGGATGCCAACGTACTGATTTACGAACGGATCAAAGAAGAGCTCGAACTGGGTAAGACACTCAGACAGGCAATCACCGACGGTTTCAAAAATGCCCTGTCGTCAATCCTCGACTCGAACGTGACGACCTTCCTGACGGGTATCATTCTGTTCCTGTTCGGAACGGGTCTGATCAAAGGTTTTGCCACTACGCTGATCATCGGTATCCTGACGTCGCTTTTCGCCGCCCTGCTCATCACCCGTCTGATGATCGAGTGGTATGTGAGCAGTGGTCGTACGCTGAGCTTCTCGTCATCATGGGCTAAAAACCTGTTCAAAGGATCTAACTTCGATTTCGTATCGCACCGACGTACCTACTACATCATCTCGTCGACCATCATTGCTCTGGGGGTTATCTCTTTCCTTTTCAAAGGCTTCGGTCTGGGTGTCGATTTCAAAGGTGGCCGGTCGTATGTGATCAAGTTCGAGCAGCCTATTACCACCGACCAGGTACGTGCTTCTCTGGCGCCTGTATTGGGCGGAACTGAGCCGGAAGTGAAGACCTACGGCGGCGCAGGTATCAACGCTGATCAGGTGAAAATGACGACCAGCTACCAGATCGACAATACCGCTCCCGATGCCGACAAGCAAGTATCAGACGCCGTATTGAAAGGGCTTTCGAGCATTAACGGCAATAAAGCCAGCATTGAAAGCTCGCAGAAAGTAGGCCCGACTATTGCCAAAGACCTGATTTATTCGGCCATCTGGTCGATCCTGTTGGCGGTAGCGGTTGTGTTTGGCTACATCCTGATCCGGTTTAAAAAACTGGCTTTCGGTTATGGTGCGGTTGTGGCCCTGTTCCACGACGTACTGATCATCTTGGCCATTTTCACAATTGGTAATGGCTGGTTGCCTTTCTCCCTTGATATTGACCAGGCCTTTGTCGGTGCCCTGCTGACCATCATGGGTTATTCGATGAACGATACCGTTGTGGTATTTGACCGGGTACGTGAATACCTGGCCGAGAACAAAGGCAAGAAAGAAGATATTGCTACCATCATCAACAACGCCCTGAACAGTACGCTCAGCCGCACGGCCGTAACTGGTCTGTCGACAATGCTGGTGCTGTTGGTGCTGTTCATTTTTGGTGGCGCTACCATTCGTGGCTTCTCGTTCGCGATGTTGATCGGGGTAATCGTAGGTACGTATTCGTCGCTGTTCGTGGCTACGCCAATCGTGGTTGATACGCTGAGCAAAGACACGCTCGATGCCGATAAGCCAGTAACCGCCGCACCCAAAACGGGTTACAGCGCCATTCCCGCTGATTTCACTGATAAAGAAGTTGCTACGCCCGATGAGTTTTCGCAAACGGCTGCTGGTAAAGAGAAAAAAGTAAAGACGCCCATCATCAAGCCGTCGCAGAAATAAGCTGATTAGTACCGAAAAAGCCGAATAGGGGTTTCCCTTATTCGGCTTTTTACACTTAATATGTGTGAAAAACGGTATATTTCTGCTACAATTGCCAATTATTACTTCATAGAAAGCTTAAATCACCAAACTTTATTTTCCTGCATGGAAACAGAAACTAACTATTCCGATACCACCAGCGTCTGGCGTCGCAAGCCCATGTACCTCTATGAGCGGGACATGAAAAAGAGCGAACTGAAGCGAGTACTGGGTAAATGGAGCCTGACGGCCATCGGTATCGGGGCTATTATTGGCGGCGGTATATTCGTCCTGACCGGTACGGCTGCCCACTACCATGCTGGCCCGGCTTTGGCTCTTTCGTTCGTGATTGCAGGTATAGGCTGTATTTTCGCCGCCCTTTGCTACGCTGAATTTGCTGCCATGCTGCCTGTAGAAGGGTCTGCTTATGCCTATGCCTACGGCACAATCGGTGAATTATTTGCCTGGGCCATTGGCTGGGGATTAATTCTTGAATATGCGATGGGGGCCATGACCGTAGCCGTGAGCTGGTCGGGTTACTTCAATAAACTGGTTCATTTGTTTGGGTTCGATATTCCGTTCTGGTTGCGCAACGACCCCGTTTCGGCGGCCAAATATGCCACCGACAATGGGTTAGCCGCGCCAGGATTTGCTTTCAATCTGCCCGCTTTCATTATTGTTTGGGTAGTTACGGCCGTACTGGTTCGTGGAATTAAAGAAGCGGCGGGGGCCAATAACGTCATCGTTTTGTTGAAAGTAGCGGCCGTTCTGTTTGTGATCGTCGTCGGTGTGTTTTCGGTGGTACCTGCTAACTGGGAGCCGTTTATTCCGGCCGAACGGATGATCGTTGGCGAAACGGGGGCGCCACATGCCGCCTACGGCTGGGGTGGTATTGTATCGGGTGCATCGGCCATCTTCTTCGCCTACATCGGGTTCGACGCCGTTTCGACGCAGGCAGGCGAGGCGATCAACCCACGGAAAGATATGCCGTTTGCGATTGTAACGTCGCTACTGGTTTGTACCATTCTGTACATCGCCGTATCGCTCGTACTGACGGGTATGATCAACTACAACGAAATCGTTGGTGATGCGCTGAAAGCTCCGGTTGCTGCTGCGTTTGAGAAAGCGGGGAAACCCTGGGCTGTGTTTATTATCACGGCTGCCGCCACGGCTGGTCTGGTGTCGGTAATGCTGGTGATGATGCTGGGCCAAACCCGTATCTTCCTCGGTATGGCTAAAGACGGTCTGCTGCCCAACTTCTTCCGGGTTATTCACCCAACGTTAAAAACACCCCACAAAAGCACGCTGCTCGTAGGGCTGATCGTGTCGGTAGTAGCTGCGTTCACGCCAATTAGTATCCTGGGCGATATGTGTTCATTCGGGACTCTGTTTGCTTTCGCTATGGTTTGTCTGGCTGTACTGCTGCTTCGTCAGCGGGAGCCAAACCGCGAACGCCCTTTCCGGGCACCAGCCCTAAGCGTTATTGCCCCGTTGGGTATGCTCATCAACCTGTACCTGATCGTTAACCTCAGCAAAGACGCGCAGGTGGCTGCCTTTGTCTGGCTGCTGCTGGGTTTGGTCGTGTACTTCCTGTATGGCCGCCGGAACAGTAACCTGAACGATCTGTAACGTACCTACTCACTAATTTATCCGAAGCGCAGGTTGGGGCCAAAAGCTCTAAGCCTGCGCTTTTTTACCTCACCCCCAGCTATGATTTTCACATCCATCAATCCCTATTCCGGAGAGCATTTTGCCGATTATTCGGCACACGCTGAATGGCAGGTAGAAAATCTGTTAAGCACCGCTAACCGGGCTTTTTCTGATTGGTTCATGCGCCCCTTTCCTTACCGGGCCGATTGTTTCCGAAAGCTGGCCGGTCTGCTTCATACAAAACTCGACGAACTGGCTTTATTGATGACCAGCGAAATGGGCAAAACCCTGGCCGAATCGCGGGGCGAGATCGAAAAGTGTGCGGGACAGTGTCTGCACTACGCCGATCATGCCGAGGCCATGCTTCAGCCTGATCCTGTAGCGACGGAGGCAAATTATAGTGGCGTCAGCTACGAGCCGGTGGGCGTAGTACTGGCCATTATGCCCTGGAATTTTCCGTTCTGGCAGGTATTTCGCTACGCTGTTCCGGCACTCATGGCTGGTAATGTAACGCTACTCAAACCTGCTCCGAACGTACCTGGCTGTGCAATGGCTATCGAGCAGGCCTTTCGGGAGGCGGGTTTCCCCGACGGCATAATGACCTGCCTGCTGGTCGACGTACCTGAACTCAAGGCAGTGATCGCCGACGATCGGATCGGTATGATTACGCTCACGGGTAGCGAACGGGCGGGCACCTCAGTAGCTGCCATTGCTGGGGCAAACGTTAAAAAATGTGTGCTCGAACTGGGCGGATCTGACCCGCTGATCGTACTGGCCGACGCTGATCTGGATGCCGCTGCCCGCGCTGCTGTTACCTCACGCATGGGTAACGCCGGACAGGTGTGCATTGCGGCGAAACGGTGGCTGGTCGAAGCACCGGTTGCCGACGAATTTACCCGTCGGGTGGCTCAACTTATCCGTGCAATAAAGCAAGGTAATCCACTCGACCCCACCGTGCAGATGGGCCCGATTGCCCGCCTCGATCTGGCCGATACGTTACGCCAGCAACTGGCTACAGCCCGTCAGCAGGGCGCAACCGTACTTGTTGGCGGACAGAGCGAAGGCACCGCTTTCGCCCCGACATTGCTCACCCATGTGCAGCCCAATAATGTTGTATTTCGGGAAGAAACCTTTGGCCCTTTAGCTGCGCTCACAACCGTGCGCAACGCCGACGAGGCCATCCGATACGCCAACGAATCGCGCTATGGCCTTAGTGCGGCACTCTGGACAACCGATCTGGACCGGGCAACGTACCTGGCGCGGCAACTACGTGTAGGTAGTGTGTTTGTCAATGCGGTGGTTCGCTCGGATAGTCGCTTACCCATCGGCGGTGTGAAGAAATCTGGTTTCGGGCGGGAGCTAGGTTATGTAGGTATTCGTGAGTTCTGTACCACAAAAACGACATATATCGCGTAGAAATGGGTAGTATTGTAGACAACTCAAGATCCTCATGCGCGTACCTCTATTTGTTCTTCCCGCTTTTCTCTGTCTTGTTTGTCTCACTACCGCTACGGCGCAGAATGGCGACGCCACCGTTCATGCTGGTCTGGATGCGTTCGCTGGCGGATTATTCGCTAATTACAATCCCATCAATGCAGTGCTTACGGCAAATGGATATAACGCCCTTAAGCCTAATAGTGCCCGATTTGGCGTTGGCGGGGCGCTCTGCGGTCCGCTGACAAGTAAATTGCCCTTGCGGATTGGATTACAGGCGATGTTTAATGAAAACGAGAACATTTCTGGCAATAACCGCACAGCCATCAACAGCCTGAATATGCAGTTCGCGCTGGAGCTTGATGTGATCAATAAAGGGGCCTTCCTTGCTGGGCCTCTGATTGGCGTAGGTGTGCTGACCTCTACTATCGATGCATCGAAAGATAATCAGGTGGGGAGTTTCAACGGCTACGTGTCGGGCAATGCGCGGGCTATCTCCCTCAATCACCTTACATTCCCGCTCACCTTTGGTGGCCGGATGTGGGTACGTATAAAAAACAGCAGTACCAAGCAGTACAAGCGTCAGGGCTTCGCATTGTCGGGCGGGTATTTACTGCCACTCGACGGCCAAAACTGGTACTGGGCCAACAACGTTGCCCTGCCCAATGGCCCCAATCAAAACACAGGTAGCTGGTTCCTCCAGGTTGGTTTTGGGGTAAGGTGAAACTGACGTTGTTTACGATCAATGACAATCCAGGAGCTTTTCGGGTATGGGGCTGCCGTGCTGGTTGGGCTGGTAATTGGCTTAGCCGGCGGCGGAGGCAGCATTCTGACCGTGCCCATCTTCGTGTATATCTTCGGCATTCCAACCATGATGGCAACGTCCTACTCCCTCTTTGTGGTAGGCACCACATCGTTGATTGGGTCGATTAACCACATTTGGAAAAAACGTGTCGATCTGCGCATAACGGGCACGTTTGCTGGCCCTTCGTTCATTTCGGTTTACCTGAGCCGCCGGTATCTGGTGCCCGCCCTGCCCGATCCGCTGCTCCGACTGGGCGACTGGAACGTACCCAAAAGCGACGCTATCCTCTTCTTTTTTGCCATTATCATGGTGCTGGCTGCCAGAGCCATGATCCGCGACAAGCGGCCCAGTGAAGGGCTCGCCGCCGACGGTCGCCCGCGGTACGGAACCCTGGCGCTCGACGGGCTGGCTGTTGGCCTGCTAACAGGTATTATTGGCGCTGGCGGTGGCTTCCTGATCGTGCCCATGCTGGTTTTACTGGCGGGCTTGCCCATTCAGCGGGCCGTGGCTACGTCGGTCCTGATCATTGCGGTAAACTCGTTTATCGGCTTTTTGGGCGATGTGCAGCATACTCATCTGAACTGGAATTTCCTGTTGCCCTTCACCGGCTTGTCGATAGCTGGTATTTTTCTGGGCATGTATCTGGCCAGGTACGTGCCACCCAATGCCCTCCGGAAAGGATTTGGCTGGTTTGTGCTCGCCGTCGCAACGTATATGATAGCCAAGGAGTTACTATAAATGATTGGTGTAGCATCCGGCCGCTGGACCAAAAGGTGCATAAATCGTGTTCCCCGGATTAACTGGTAGGTACGTTAATAGATAAATTATGTTTGTTGAACAGTTGTATACAGGTTGCCTGGCGCAGGGAGCCTACTATATTGAAAGCGAAGGCGAAGCGGCCATCATTGACCCCCTGCGCGAAACCACGCCGTATGTGCGGAAAGCCGATAAAGCAGGGGCAAAAATTAAATATATTTTTGAAACCCATTTCCACGCCGATTTTGTATCGGGACACCTTGACCTGGCCAGAAAAACCGGCGCAACAATCGTTTACGGACCCAATGCCAACACGGCCTACGAAGTGCACAAAGCGACTGATGGCGAAGTGTTTAAGCTGGGAAATGTGTGGATAAAAGTGCTGCACACCCCCGGCCACACCCTCGAATCGACAACGTACCTGCTGATCGATGAGAACGGAAAAGACCAGGCCATTTTCACGGGCGACACACTCTTTATCGGCGACGTGGGCCGCCCCGATCTGGCGATTAAAGGCGACCTGACCGAGCGTGACCTGGCCGGTATGCTTTATGATAGTCTCCACACCAAAATTATGCCCCTTGCCGACGACGTAATCGTGTATCCGGCCCACGGAGCTGGCTCCGCCTGCGGTAAGAATATGAGCAAGGAGACAACCGACACGCTGGGAAATCAGAAGATGTTTAACTACGCCTTGCGGGCCAAATCGAAGGCCGAGTTTGTAGAGCAGGTGCTCGAAGGCCTCAGCAAAGCGCCCGCCTATTTTGCCCAGAATGCCCGCCTGAACAAAGAAGGCTACGAGCCCATCGATCAAGTGATGCAACGGGGAACGCAGGCACTCTCGCCGGTAGAATTCGAGGCGGCGGTAAATGAAACCGGTGCCGTTATGCTCGACGTTCGCGAGGCAGCCGACTTTGCCAATGGCTTCGTTCCCAACAGCATCAATATCGGGTTGAACGGGCAGTTTGCTCCCTGGGTAGGTGCGTTGATTCCCGATCTGAAACAGCCGATTGCGCTGATAACCCCCGCCGGACTGGAGCGCGAAACAATTGTTCGGCTAGCCCGTGTTGGCTATGACCAGTGCATTGGTTACCTGGAAGGCGGTTTTTTGGCCTGGCAACAGGCTGATAAAGAAGTAGATATGATCGAATCGATTTCGGCCGATACGTTTGCCGAGCGGCTGAAACAGCAGCCCGACGCACTGGTGATCGACGTGCGGAAACCAACGGAGTTTGAGCCCGAACACGTTGAGGGTGCTGAAAACCTACCCCTCGACACGTTGAATGAACATCTGGCCCAGATTCCCCGCAATGAAACGGTTTACGTTCACTGTGCGGGAGGCTACCGGTCTATGGTGGCCAATTCAATTCTGAAAGCGCGTGGTTTCGACCAGATCGTGAATGTGGAAGGGGGCCTGGCGGCAATCAGGAAAACCGATATAGCAGTGGTAGCTACCCCGGCGGTCAATCACTAGCCAAGCACCGGGTTTTCGTCCATGCCTAGTCGGGGAAGGGGCGGGTTTAGAAGCTTAGGCAACACCTTTACCCGGAAAACACGGGTGCCGCCCACCTCGAAGTCGCAACTGTAGTAGCCCCGATCTTTCACGCCCCTGTACACGGCCGTGTAATTTACTTTGGCGGGCCAGCCATTCAGGGCTAGTTCGCCGGTAATGGCATCAACGGCTTTGCGTAGATTGGAAAAGTATACCACCGTCGGCTCGCGTTGACGGACTGTATTGAGCGAACCAACCGGCAAAACGGTCACTTCATAAATTGTAAGAGACTGGCTACGCATGTGAAACTAGACGGAGGCTACGCACTGGACAACTGAATTTTTGCGAAAAATAGCAACACCGCACGACGCAACAATATACGTAGCTTCCTAAATACGTACCCAGGCCCGCTTATCGCTTCGATGAGCGGGCTTTTTTGATGCACTGCCTATCCTCGAGTGGCGGCGCAAGTACATATGCATCATAAACTAATACTGGATTAGCGTATGCGAGTAACCTGTTTGAATTGACCGCTTTTTAGGGAAAAATAAAGCAATCTCTGTTTAACCCATAGATGCATATGGAAAGACGAAAAGCAGTTAAACAAATGGCCTTCCTTGCCGGAGGATTGCTGGCTCTACCGGCCTGGGCCAACGCCTGGACGAGCGCATCGGTTGGGCTGAACCACACATTATTGAGCGCTTCTCAGGCCGATACGCTCGTCGATATAGTCGATACCCTGATTCCAGCCTCCGACACGCCCGGTGCCAAAGCGCTGAACGTACCTGACTTCGTGCAGAAAATGCTCGCCGATTGCTATGAACCCGCCGTACAGCAGAAAGTAAGAGATGGGCTGGATGGTGTCTATACGATGGCCAAAGCCAGTTTTGGTCAATCATTCTCTGCCTGCGATACCACGCAGCGGCTCGATGTGCTGAAACAGCTACAGGCCGCTCCCGAAGCGACGAAACAGGAAATGTATGCCCTGATCAAGAATCTGACAATTCAGGGATACACTACGTCGGAATATGTGATGACTAAGTTTCTGAATTACAACATGATACCCGGTCACTACTACGGCTGCGTACCAGCACCGCTAGCTGCTAAATAACTTACCAACATGGCAAATTTTGCGATTGACGCCGTTTCTAAAAATACGTTCGATGCGATCGTCATCGGGTCGGGCATTAGCGGTGGATGGGCGGCGAAGGAACTGACCGGCAAAGGGCTGAAAACGCTGGTGCTCGAACGCGGCCGGGACGTGAAACATGTCACCGATTACCCCACCGCCAACCTCAACCCCTGGGAGTTCGAGCATCGGGGACAGGTTCCTCTGGCCGTACAGCAACAGTACGGCAACATCCGGTCGTTTATGCGCGAAGAAACCCTCCACTGGGCCATTAAACCCGACGAGCAGCCTTTCGTGGAAGAGCAACCTTTCACCTGGACACGCGGCTATCATGTGGGGGGCAAGTCGCTCTTGTGGGCCCGGCAGACCCAGCGCTGGAGCGAGTTCGATTTCGACGGCCCCGCCCGCGATGGCTTCGCCGTCGACTGGCCCATCCGCTACGCCGACCTGGCTCCGTGGTACAGTTATGTCGAAAAATTTGCGGGTATCTCCGGTAACAAAGATGGCCTGGACAGCCTGCCCGACGGTGAGTTTCTGCCACCCATCGAGCTGAACTGCGTGGAAAGTCACTTGCAGGGCGTTATTGCTCAGAACTACAAAGACCGACATTTCATTCAGGGCCGTTGCGCGCACATTACCAAGCCGCAGCCCGTCCATACGGCGCAGGGGCGGGCAAAATGCCAACACCGGGCGTTGTGCGTGCGGGGCTGTCCGTTCGGCGGCTATTTCAGCAGCAACGCCTCCACATTGCCCTGGGCCGAACGTACCGGAAATATGACGCTCCGGCCCCATTCGGTGGTGCACTCGATCATTTACGACGAGAAAAAAGGCCGGGCGTCGGGCGTGCGGGTCATTGATGCGACTACCATGCAGATGATGGAATTCTACGCCAAACTCATTTTCGTGAATGGCTCGGCGCTGAATAGTAATCAGATTCTGCTTAACTCAACGTCCAGCCGTTTTCCGAACGGATTGGGTAACGATAGCGGGCTGCTGGGTAAATACATTGCCTGGCATAATTACCGAGGTAAGATATCGGCGCAGTACGATGGCTTTCCCGATAAAATGACCGACGGTAAAAACCCGAGCAACGGTTACATTCCCCGGTTCCGTAACCTGTACAAGCAGGAAACGAGCGGTCCGGCGTCCGGGTTTCTGCGGGGCTACGCGACCGGCGTTGGCGGCGGACGCGGCTTTGCGCAGAACCGCGCAGGTATGGGCCTTGAACTGAAAGAAAACCTGCTGAATCCGCAACTTGGCCCCTGGCATATCAGTGGGTGGATGCAGGGAGAGACCGTTCCGCTGGAGAAAAACCACGTGCGGCTACACCCAAACCTGACCGATAAATACGGTATTCCTCAGCTCGTTACGTCGGCTGGGTGGTCTGAAAATGACGACAAAATGGTGAAGGACTACATGGAGCAGATGACGGAAATGTTTACGCTGGCGGGTTTCAGGAATGTTCAGGCTGTAGACACGCACGCCAATCCGGGCTCAGACATTCACGAGATGGGCGGCGTGCGGATGGGGCGCGACCCGAAAACATCGCTGCTCAACAAGTGGAATCAGTTGCACCACTGCAAAAATGTATTCGTTACCGACGGTGCCTGCATGACCTCGACCTCAACGCAAAACCCATCGCTAACCTATATGGCGTTCACTGCCCGCGCGGCCGATTACGCCGTGAAAGAACTTAAAAAGAAGAACCTTTAATTTATGTACAACAAAACCACAACCCGGCTACTTGCTGCCGCCTTACTCTCGCTTGGCCTCGCCTGTCCTGATTCGGGTCAGGTAGCTGCGCAATCGGGAAAACCCGTCTACACATTCCCGCTGGGACTGCAGACGTATACGTACCGAAACAGTTTGCCAAAAGACGTGCCAGGTACGTTGGACCTTATCAAGTCGCTGGGTTTCAAAGAGGTAGAAGGCGGGCCACCCAAAGGCGTGTCGGCGGAAGAGTATAAAAAAATGCTCGATGAACGGGGTATTAAGGTCACCTCGACAGGAGCAGATTATAATCAGATCGTGAAAGACCCCGAACCGGCGATCAAGCAGGCAAAAACACTGGGCGCGTCGTTTGTCATGGTGGCCTGGATTCCGCACGAGAAGGGGCATTTTACGCTGGAAAACGCCAAAAAAGCCGTCGAGGATTTTAACCGGGTGGGCAAAATTCTGAAAGATAACGGCCTGACATTCTGCTACCACACGCACGGATTCGAGTTTCAGCCCTATGAAGACGGAACGCTGTTCGACTATATGGTGAAGAATACGAACCCGGACTATGTCTCGTTCGAGATGGATATTCTCTGGGTGACCCACGGCGGTGGCGACCCGGTAGCGTTGCTGAAAAAATACGGCAACCGCTGGAAACTGATGCACCTGAAAGACCTGAAGAAAGGTATCAAAGGCGATTTCACCGGGGGCACACCGCCCGAAAATGATGTCGCCCTCGGCGATGGACAGGTCAATATGCCCGAAGTGTTAAAGCAAGCAAAAAAGGCTGGCGTCAAACACTATTACATCGAAGACGAAAGTAATATCGAAACTACCCAGGTGCCCAAAAGCATTGCGTATCTGAAAGGGTTGAAAGAGTAGAGGGTACGTTGGTGAGTGTGTTGCTACGCGCTACGGGCCCTTCGACAGGCTCAGGGTGACACTCCCACCCAAGTTCGTCATAAACATCTAGATGTGTATTGTCACCCTGAGCCTGTCGAAGGGCCCGTAGCGCGTAGCAACACACTCACCAACGTACCCAGCTCAATCAAAAAGGCCAGCCCGTTTGCACAGGCTGGCCCTTTTCTGTGAAATCAACTCTCAATTACTTCTTATACATCACTGTCTCAACGGCTTCCAGCGTGCGTTTCAGGCTGGGTAGAATGGCTTCGATCAGCGTTGGCGCGTAGGGGAGGGGCAGGTCGAGGCTGTTGACCCGGATCACCGGCGCATCGAGGTAATCGAACGCGTTCCGCTGAATGTTGTAGGTCAGTTCCGACGAGATGGCTGATAATGGCCACGCTTCTTCGACGATCACGCAGCGGTTGGTTTTCTTCACCGAGTTGATAATCGTTGCGTAGTCGATGGGGCGAACCGTGCGCAGGTCGATTACTTCGGCCGACACGCCGTTCTTCGCCAGTTCATCCGCCGCCGCCAGCGCCACTTTCATGATCTTACCGAACGAAACGATGGTCACGTCGTTGCCTTCGCGTACGATCTTCGCCTGACCAATTGGAATCAGGTATTCTTCTTCAGGCACCTGCCCTTTGTCGCCGTACATCAGTTCCGACTCCATGAAGATAACCGGGTCATTGTCGCGGATCGAGCTTTTCAGCAGGCCTTTAGCGTCGTATGGGTTCGAGGGAACCACCACTTTCAGACCCGGCGTGTTGGCAAACCAGTTCTCGAAGTTCTGCGAGTGCTGGCTTGATAGCATCCCGGCGTTACCCGTTGGCCCCCGGAACACGATCGGACACGAATACTGGCCTCCCGACATTGACATGATCTTTGCGGCTGAGTTAATAACCTGATCAATAGCCACCAACGAGAAGTTGAAGGTCATGAACTCGATGATTGGACGCAGCCCGTTAATGGCCGAACCAACCCCGATACCGGCGAAACCAAGCTCGGCAATGGGCGTGTCGATTACCCGTTCTGCGCCGAATTCATCCAGCATTCCCTGACTGACTTTGTAGGCTCCGTTATACTCGGCCACTTCTTCGCCCATCAGGTAGACCTTCGGGTCAAGGCGCATTTCTTCCACCATAGCTTCCCGTAGGGCCTCGCGGAATTGTATTTCTCTCATGGATCAGTGCGTTGTAATCTTCTTACAAACCGAACGGCCACGTAGCGTGAGCCGTTCAGAAGAACGCGCAAAATTAGGCAAGGATAACCAGAGTGGCAATGCACGAATGCAGGTACGTTTCAGGTACGTTGCTTCTGCCAACAAATGCGTCATTTTTTTGGCAATCCGGCGATAAACCGCCCTTTCCGAAACCGGGCCACACGGCCGCTGGAAGCAGTTAGTGTGACCTTAAATGTGCCCGTGACTGTTCTGGCAGCCGAATCAATCTTTATGATACGAACCTGGCCTACTTGCTTAGGTTGTAGAAAATAGGGCTCTATCAGTGCCGACCCGTTTCCCAACAACGCGTAATTGCCCTGGCTCACCACAATGCCTCCGCACTGGTTCAATTCATTTATGCGGTAGGATCCTCTCTTAGCTGGGATATTATATAACGTTATTCGTTGTCTGGCCACAAACTCACCTGCTTGCATAGCTACCTGTTGGGGCGATAAGCGCAACCGATCACCAGGATAGCCGACGTTAGAATCCAGAAACACCGTAAAACGTCCGGTGGCGCATGGGTTGCTATTGAGTGCCGCCGCTTCAGCCACATAGGCCCGGCCAAACCAGATCGAATCATTCAGCATAGCCGTCACGCCATACGGGTTGTTAAACGTCGCAGGTGGCCGTGAACAGGCAATGCAGCAGACAAGGGCGAGTAGCAGAAGAAGTTTTTTCATAGAGCCTGCTCGTACAGTGGTTAATATACACGATGCAACACCGAGCATTATTCCATACGCTGCCACGATTGATGGCAGTGCCGACGGATGAGCAATACCCTGTACCAGAACCAGATAATAATGGATTGAATTGGTTGCTATATAGATATAGTATATTATTTTTGAGCTAGTGTTACCCGTCTGTTGTTTTCCGACACGCTCATCAGCCTCACAGTGAGTGAAACGGACGGGGGGCTACACTGATACCACTAAGTAGTGACTATAAAAATTATGAACGTGCTCAACCGGTCTGTGAGGAAGTCCCTGGTATCTGATAATACGGCTGTGAACAGCTTATCGCTGTATGATCAGTACGGATCGGTGGCGTATGGGGTAATCTTACAAATTTTGCCGCAACAGCAGCAGGCACAGGAAGTACTAGTTGACTTGTTTGCCTCGTCCGAACTGCCTGGAAACATTTCTGCGGCGGCAAATCCTACCTGCACTATCGTTCGATTGGCGAGGGCTAAAGCACTTCATTACCGGCAGAAACAGCAACTTCCTGTTCCTGCACGCCCAACTCCGGCCCGGCAATCTGAACTTATTTTTAATCTTTTATTTTACCAGAATCAAACGCCCGACTCTGTTGCTGAACAGTTGCAGATTCAACGTTCGGCTGTTTTTGGTGCAGTGCGTGAATTTTTCACGCATCTTCTTCCGTCCTAACCATATTGACTGTGAAAAATTATCAATATCTGTCAGATGGCCTGCTTGAGTCGTACATGCTCGGTGTACTGTCTGACAATGATCGGAAAGAAGCTGAGCAACTCATTGCAACAGACCCCGACCTGGCGATGCAACTCGAGGAAATTGAAGCCGGTTTAGAAACGTACTTTCTGGAGAATGCTGTGCCACCTCCACCATCCATCAAGTCGGCACTTCAGCAGCGGCTGGTGGGTGCTGAAATTCAGAAGTGGGAGGAGCAGACTATTCCTGAACCGCCCCGACCAGAACCTGCCAATGCTCATCAGTATATCGATGTTGAAGTTGGTGATCCAACCCACATCAGGGTGCATAAATACTGGCGGGCTGCCTTCATCGGCGTGTTTATTCTTGGAAAAATCTTCCTCGCTTTCGGTCTCTATCAATACTTCAAAGCGAACAGCCTGGAGCAGGAAATTGAACGACTGAAAGCTACGCAGCAAGTGACGTCTCCATTGCCACAAGGCAGATAACTGTAACGCGGACTTGAGTCCGCATTTGTGGCGATAGACAAATGCGGACTCAAGTCCGCGTTACAGTTTATCCGTCGACATCGAATACGGGAAATCGGTGGCTGCTGTGCCTCTTTGTTTGTTTGGCGTTGGCGACATCATGAAGTCGATGGTCGCGCCCTGAAGCAGTTCGCGATGGCTGAGCCAGTTTTTGCTGTACGGCTTGCGGTTTACCTGCATCGAACCGATATACCGATTTTGATCGCTGTTGCCGGCCGCGTTGACCACGATCTGTTTGCCGTTTTCCAGGGTCGCAGTCACCTTCCTGAACAACGGGGCACCCACTACGTACTGATCGGTAGCCGGACAAACCGGGTAAAATCCCATCGCCGTAAACACGTACCAGGCCGACGTTTGGCCGTTGTCTTCATCACCGCAGTAGCCGTCGGGCGTGGGGAGGTACATGCGGTTCAGCACCTCGCGGAGCCAGTATTGGGCTTTCCAAGGCTCCCCGGCATAGTTGTAGAGGTAGATCATGTGTTGAATGGGCTGGTTACCGTGCGCATACTGGCCCATGTTGGCAATCTGCATTTCCCGAATTTCATGGATCACACCCCGGTAATAGCTTTCGTCATATACCGGTGGAATGGTGAAGACCGAGTCCAGTTTAGCTACGAATTGCTGCCGCCCGCCCATCAGATCGACCAGGCCCTGCACGTCGTGGAAAACCGACCAGGTATAATGCCAACTGTTGCCTTCTGTAAAGGCATCACCCCACTTGAACGGATTGAACGGTGTCTGGAATTGCCCGTCCTTGTTTTTGCCGCGCATTAATCCGGTTTGCGGATCGAACAGGTTGCGGTAATTCTGGCTGCGTTTGGCAAAGCGGTCGATTTCAGCCTGTGGCCGTTTCAGGGCTTTGGCCAACTGATATATGGCAAAGTCATCGTAGGCGTATTCCAGCGTCCGGGCGGCGTTTTCATTGATCTTCACGTCGTAGGGAACGTACCCAAGCTGGTTGTAATACGCTACGCCTTTTCGGCCAACGGCGTCCATTGGCCCTTCGTTTTCTGAGTTTTTCAGCACTGCTTCATACAGCGCGTTGATGTCGTAGCCGCGTGCGCCTTTCAGGTACGCATCGGCAATGACGGAAGCCGAATTGGAGCCAACCATCACGTTTCGCAGGCCGGGGCTACCCCATTCGGGCAACCAGCCGCCTTCTTTATACGCGTTGGCCAACCCTGCCTGCATCTGCGCGTTCAGCGAGGGATACATCAGGTTCAGAAACGGAAACATCGACCGGAACGTGTCCCAAAACCCCGTGTCGGTAAACATGTAGCCGGGCAGCACCTGCCCATTGTAGGGGCTGTAGTGCACCACTTTTTTGTTGGCATCGAACTCGAAGAATTTCCGGGGAAACAGCAGTGACCGGTACAGGCAGGAGTAGAACGTCTGCATCTGCGCCAGGGAGCCACCTTCGACCCGAATCCGGCCTAATTCCTTATTCCAGGCCGTTTTTGCTTTCTCTTTTACCGTGTTGAACGAGTCGTTGCCCAGTTCTTTCAGATTCAGTTCGGCCTGATCATAGCTGATAAACGAAGACGCGATACGTACCTGAACCTGTTCGCCTTTGGTTGTTTTGAAGCCGACCACAGCCCCCGCATGTGCTGCCTGAAGTTCGATTGTGTCCCTGGCGAAGGTTTTGCCATGCCATGTGTGCGTGGTTGTGAAGGGCTTATCGAAATAGGCGACGAAGTAGTTTTTGAAGTTGGCCGGTACACCGCCGCTGTTCCGGGTTGTGTAGCCGATGATCTTTCGCTCGCTCGGAAAAATCTTTACGTACGACGCCTTGTCAAACGCATCCAGGATCACGTATGAACTGTCTGTTTTCGGGAAAGTAAACCGGAACATGGCTGCCCGTTCGGTGGGCGCAATTTCGGTCGTAATGTCATGGTCGGCCAGATAAACGCTGTAGTAGTAGGGTTTGGCTACTTCTGCTTTGTGCGAAAACCAACTGGCGCGTTCGTCTTCGTCGATGCGCAGTTTACCGGTAATGGGCATGAGCGAAAACTGGCCGTAATCGTTCATCCAGGGCGATGGCTGGTGCGTTTGCTTGAAGCCCCGGATCTTGTCGGCTGAGTAGGTATAGGCCCATCCGTTGCCCATCTTGCCGGTTTGCGGCAACCAGAAGTTCATGCCCCAGGGCAGAGCAATGGCTGGGTACGTGTTGCCGTTCGACAGGCTTGGCTTGGAATCGGTGCCGATCAGGGGGTTAACCAGTTCGACCAGGTCAGGCAATACCTGACCTGCCTTAGCGGGGTTGCCACGTTGATTGCCGGCCGATTGCGCAAGGGCAGCGAATGAACAGGTACTAAGTAAGAGAAACGAAAGCAGGTTTTTCATGCGGGGGTATAGCAACGAATTGATAAGGTGATTTGAACTAATTGAACCGCTTGGCCATGCGTCAGTAACGTACCTGGCCGGGCAATACAACATGGAACAACGAGCGAAAGTAAGGTACTAACCAGAGAGATACCAGAAAACTGGCCTGTTAACGAGAAGGGGCAAATCAACAACATTGATTCACCCCTTCATCACTTTACTTTTCCGGATACCCCGGATTCTGCTTCAGATTGGGGTTCGCGGCCAGTTGCCGTTGCGGAATCGGGAAGATCGTTTTCGTTGGGTCGCTGGGCTGGTGATCCCACCAGGTGTTGGTGGTGAAGGCCCCGAACCGGATCATATCGGTGCGGCGCTTCCCTTCGAACACAAACTCACGACCGCGTTCGGCCAGTAGTTCTGCCGGGGTGAGCGTAGTGGCTGTGTAAGGTATGTAATCGGCCGTAGCAAACGCCCGTTTCCGTATCGCATTCACCAGTTCAAGGGCTTCCGGCGTGGCAACGTTGCCGTTTTTTCGCATCAGTGCCTCCGCCTTGTAGAAATAAATGTCGGTGAGGCGGTAGATGAGCCAGTCGTTGCTCCAGTATTTGGCTTCCGACTGCTGACCGGGCCGGTATTTGTTGAACCGGGCACCGCTGTTCTCTTCGCCATCAATCATTGTCGATGACGTTTTATTTTCGCTGGCCCGGCGAATTTCCTTCACAAATACCAGTTGCTTGTCGCGGTATTCTTCCGTGCCCAACACCGGCTGTGTGGGGTTGGCCGCCTGAAACTGTGGCCCGATCAGGAACCATGTCGATTTGCGCAGGTCTTTGTCGTTGTAGGCATCGTAGGCGCTTGGAATCACCACCACACCATTGTTTCCGTTGGCATCGCCGTTGTAGATCAACCGCTGGGCGAAATGGTAGAAATCGCTGTTCCAGCCGCAACGCGTGGGCGTGGCCTGGAAGTCGTAGGTCAACTGAAACAGCGCTTCCCGCGAGTTGTCGTTCGTGTTGTTGAACGTGCTGATCAGGTCGGCGTCGAGGGCGGGGGCACCGTTGAGGCCACCGGTCTGCCCGCCAATGATCTTATCGCAGGCGGCAATGCAGTCGTCCCAGCGGGGGGTTCCGGTCCAAACCTGTGCGTTCAGGTACAGTTCGGCCAGCATGGCATACCCGGCTGCTTTGGTGATCCGGCCAATCAGGGATTTGCTCAGGTTGGGTAGTTGATCGACGCTTTCTTTCAGTTCTTTTTCTACGAAAGCAAACACCTCGGCGCGGGGAGCCGTGGGTGGGCTGAGCGGCGTGCCCACGGTTGTTACGATGGGTACGTTGCCGTAGAGGTCCATCAGCTTCATATAATGCAGCGCCCGGAACACGCGCAGTTCGGCCGTGAACGCTGCTTTGTCGGTGTCGCTGACACCAATCTGCGCAAAGTTGAGCCGACTGAAATCGCCGAGGGTACTGTTGCAGAAGCCAACTCCCGTAAACAGCAGGCTCCAGGGGTTCCAGATGTTGTTTTCGGTATATACCCAGCTATGACCGTGAAGCCGAATCCACTGGGCGTCGTCGTAGCCGTGGCGGCCTTTCTGCGGCCAGGCCAGTTGGTCGGCCGTCAGCTCGTTCAGTCGCCAGTAACTCTGCTGGCTGGTGGGGGCGATCCAGGCGTTTGCGTGGGTGTAGGGGCGCAATACGGCCGCGAGTACTTCCTGCCGGTTGTTGTAATATTGTTCGGCGTTGATCTGGCTGTAGAGGGTTTCAGTCAGGTTGGTGCAACCACTCAGGCTGGTTAATGTCAAGGTGACGCCGCTGATCAGTAGCGCTTTATAAGAACGATTCATGGTTGGTCAGATTAAAAGCCAATTTGAAGACCTGCTGTGTATGACTGGGTACGTGGGTAGAAGCCCCGCCCGTCGATGCCCGGAGCCAGGCCGGTATCATCGACTTCCGGGTCAACGCCCCGGTAGCTTGTGATGGTCAGCAGGTTGCGGCCCGTAGCATACAGACGCAGGTTACGGATGACTTTGGTTTTGAACTTGAAATTGTAGCCCAGCGTCACGTTATCGAGCTTCACAAAACCACCCCGTTCGAGGTAATAATCCGAGTATTGCAGGGCGTCGTTGATCTGGCTGTTGCGCGTGATGGCATCCTGGAGCACGTTGTTGGGCAAGTACACTTTGTTGCCGAAGAACACCTGTTGCAGGTTCAGGATGTCATACTTGAACTTGCCCCGGAAGAAGAGCGTCAGGTCCAGATTCTTATACTGGAAGCGGTTCGTCCAGGACGCATAGTACTTCGGAATACCGTTGCCGATGTAGGCGTAGTCGTCGTTGGGAACAATCTTGTCGGCAGTAACAGCCTCACCGTTGGCTTTGTAGAACAGCCACTTTCCTTCGGTCGTGAACCCGGCAAAACGTTTGCCGTAGAAGCTGCCCAGTGGTCCGCCTTCGATGGTGCGGATAGCTGGCCCGAGGGCACCGAAACCGCCAATGTCGCCAAAGGTCAGGAAGGTTACTTTGAAGACGTCGTTCGAGAAGGACGCCAGTTTGTTCGATTGCGTGCTGGCGATCAGGTCCATGCTCCAGCTAAAGTTGTCTTTCCTGATGACCGTGCCGCTCAGCGAGAGTTCAACCCCGTTGTTGTCGATGGTGCCTACGTTGGTGTATAGCGTCGACTGGATGTAGGGAGGCAACTGCGTATTGAAGCTGCCCAGCAGGTCGGTAGTGCGGCGGCGATACACGTCGAGCGTACCGGTGAGCCGGTTTCCGAAGAGGCCAAAATCCAGCCCTACGTTAAATTCGGCTTTCCGTTCCCAGCGCAGGTTGGGATTGGGGTTGTTGCTTGGGCCGTAGGTTTGTCGCCAAACGCCATCGTCGTTGAGGTACTGGTTGCCCGTGCTGAGCCGTACCAGCGACTGATAGTTTGGAATGCCCTGGTTGCCCGTGACCCCATAGCCGGCCCGTAGTTTCAGGTTGTTGACAACCCGCACGTCACGCATGAACGATTCCTGGCTGATGGTCCAGCCCACCGATGCCGCCGGGAAATTACCAAACTTGTTGTTGGCTCCGAACCGGCTCGACCCTTCGCGCCGCAGAATGAACTGGGCGATGTATTTGTCTTTATACGAATAGTTCAGGCGGCCAAAGAAGGCGATCAGCGTATTGTCTTCCTTGAAACTATAGAGCGACGACTTGCCCAATTGCAGGAAGTTACCCGCCCCGAGGTTGTTTTCCTGGAAGACGTTGTTCAGGAAACCGCTGTTACCCGCCGAGAAATCTTCGGCCGTGCCATACTGATAACTATATCCTGCCAATGCCCGTACCGTATGGTCGTTGGCGATGGTCCGGCTGTATTCGGCCGTTGGTTCAAAAGCGTAGTAGTTGGTAATGTAATTGCGTTTATAAGCGTAACCCGTTCCGTTGACAGACGTACCGTTCAGGGTGCCAATCTGCGAAAAACGCGAATCGGTACGGCGGTATTCGTTGTCGTTCCAGCTATCGCGCACGTATGAGCCGAAAGCCGAAAGCCGCAGGCCGTCGATGGGTTCCAGCGTGAGGCGGGCATCTGCCGACGTCGTTATCTGGTCGCGGCGGTTGCGTTCCTGCGTCAGCCGACCGATGGGGTTGGTTGTTGAGCCTTCTTCATAAAACGTACCATTGGGGTTATACACCGGCTGCGTCGGGTTCCGACCCAGGGCATTCTCAAAGTCGCCGCCCTGACCGCCGAGCAGGTTGCCCTTGCTCAGGTTCGTTGCCAGGTTGATCTGCGCCGACAGGCGGTCGTTCAAACCACGTTGAAACATGCTCAGACGCCCTCCGTACTGCTTCCGGTCATTCTGGAGCGTGATGGGGTCGGCCCCGTTGAAATACACTGACGCCCGATAGTTGCTGGACTGCGTTCCGCCCGACAGCGCCATGTTGTGGTACTGGCTCAGGTTGCTTTTGTTGATCAACAGATTGTACCAGTCCGTCGAGGCACCCAGGTCTGCCATTTGGGCTGCTTTCAGGTTGGTAGGGTCGGCTTTGTAAGCCCGCCACTCGTCGGCCGTCAGAAAGCGTGGGCGACGGCTAACAACTTCATGCTGCACATAGGTCGAGTAGTCGAAGCGCGGGGCTCCCGATTGCCCTTTCTTTGTGGTGATCAGAATAACCCCGGCGTTGGCCCGCGTGCCGTAGATGGCCGCTGCCGATCCGTCTTTCAGCACGTCGAACGAAGCAATGTCATCCTGCTGGAGCAGGTCCAGATTGCCACCCGGAATACCATCGATGACGATCAGCGGTGATCTGTCGCCGCTGACCGATACGATACCCCGCAGTTGAATCGAAGCCCCGGCGTTGGGGTTATTGCCCTGGGTACGGGTGATTGTCAGGCCAGCCACTTTCCCCTGAATCAGGTCGAGGGGACTGCGTACGCCGCCCTGGTTGAAATCTTCGACCTTCACCGTCGACACCGCCGAGGTTACTTCGGCCCGGCGTTGCGTACCGTAGCCGACGACCACCACTTCGCTCAATGATTTAACGTCAGTGCGGAGCGTCACGTCGATGGTGCTGCGATTGTCGATGGCCACTTCCTGGGTAGTGAACCCAATAGACGATACCACCAGTATTCCCGTTCCGTCAGGTACGTTCAGCGTATAAGCGCCATCAGCGTCGGTGACGGTTCCTGTGCTCGACGTGCCCTTCAGCAAAATGGTAACTCCCGGAATGGTTTTACCCAACTCATCCAGAATACGGCCGCGAATGGTAATGGGCGGAGCCGCTTCTTCGGGCCTTGTTAGGTCAGTTGTGGCTCTGCTGCGCGTCAGGATCAGCCGATTCCCCACCATTTCGTACTTCACTTTCAATGGGTCGAGCAATGCCGACAACACCTCGCTGAGCGGCTCATTGACGCTCGACATCGAGATGCGCTTGTCGGCCTGAATCAGGTCCGGGCTGTACGAGAATTTGACGTCGGCCAGTTTCTCAATGCGTGAGAGAACGGCGCTAACGTTTCTATTCGTAACCTGTAGGGTAATTCGCCGGTTCAAGACATCCTGGGCACTGCCGTCGATGGCCAGCGACGCATTGACGAAGGCAATGGCCAATAGTAGTTGACATAGTGTTAACCTCATGACTCTTCTCCCAATATCCTTGGTAAATAAGTAAGTATTCATAATTTTGACGAGGGTTTTGTTAAGAAATTAAGGGCAAAATCTTCCCATTCATCCGCCAAAACGGATGTAGGTTCGCAACCGGGACTAGTACCGGAGTCGGTCGTGTTGGCGCATGACCGACTCTTCTTTTACTGATTCTTTTGGGGCATAGCGTTTAGGTTAGAAATGAGTAAGATAGGTTGGCACAAACTGGTCAGGAGCCACAGCCGGGTCCCGAAACAGCCAGTTGTGTATCGGTGATTGTGTAGGTGGCTTCAATACTTTTGCAGATAATCAGCATCTTGTCGGCCAGTGGTTCGTCGGTCAGGTCGGCGGTTAACCGGCATTTGCCCAGCGTTTCTTTGTCATACACAATGCTAATTCCGTAGGTCTTTTCCAGCAGCGCGAAGACCTCGCTTACCGGCGTGGCATCGAACAGAAAACTGGCCTGATTGAGTACGAAAACATCGCGGGCAACGGCTGGAGTTATGCCTTTCGGGGCAGATAACCGTACCGGCTGGCGCGCAAAAACGAGTTGCTGATTCCGTGTCAGCACGACCCCATCCAGCGTAGGCGAACTTATTTTCTGATTCCGATTTTTGTCTGACTGCGTAAACACCGCCACCCGGCCAGAGCGAACCGTAACGACTACGTTTTTGTCTGAAGCATAGGCTTTTACTGTAAAGCTGGTGCCTAATACCTTGGTAACTAGCTCATTGGCATAGACGAAGAAAGGGTGTTTGGCGTCTTTGGCTACTTCAAAGAAGGCTTCACCGGTTAAGTAGACCATGCGTTTGCCGCCGCTAAACTGTTTGGGATAGCGCAGATGGCTTCCCTTCTGAAGGAGTACAGAACTACCGTCGGGCAGGGAAATCAATCGTGGCTTTTCGGCTATGTTTGTCTGGTCAACGTGTCGCTGTAGGTGCGTGTTGGCCAATTGACCCGTTTTGTTGGTTGCCTGTGGTGAATAACTGCGCTGTAGCCACCAGCCGACACCGATCACCGTAAGAACAGAAGCCGCCACCATCAGCCACCGCCGACCGGTGCTACGATGCCGGGTCAGAAAAGGCGATTGTCGGCGGTCTTCCTGCGCCAGTACCTGCTCCCTGATGTTGCTCCAGATGGTGGCTTCATCAACAGCATTTGGCGATTCGGACAGAGCGGCCGTAGCCTCCGATAACTTTCTGACCAGATCGGCGGCCTGTTGAATCAGGTCAGCCTGTTCGGGATGGTTGGCCAGGTACGTATGCCAATAACGCGACGAGGGGCCGTGGGGCTGCTTGACCCATTGCCGGAAATGATCGTCGGCCACGAAATCCTCAAGTGTATAGTAGTTATCGTTCATGGTTGCAGTCCGTCTACCTACAATAGGATGAAAGGGCTGCTTTTAACTCACCAGTTTATAAAAAAAATTAAAATATAACGGGATATTTATCAAAACAGTCTGATAATCAGGCGAATTGGCTGATCAAAAAGGCTACCATCGGGGCTTTCAGTACTAGTTCTCTCAGTGAAGACAGCGCTCGGTTCAGGTGGTTTATAACCGATTGATGATTGATACTCATGATTCCCGCAATGTCTTCGTTGCTGAAATCATGGTAAAAGGCGAGCATAATGGCTTCGCGCTGCCGACCGGGGAGTTGTGTGATGGCGCGTTGTAACTGTGAAATTTGCTTCGTACTGGTTTCCTGCTGGGTGATCAGAAACTCGATCGAAGGTGTAAACAGATCGTCATCATCGGCCAGATGGTCGTCGCCCACCAGCAGCGATGTTTTATGGTGCAGCTTCGCCAGCCTGTTCCGCATAATTTTGAACAGGTAATACCGGATCGTGTGCAGGTCGCGCAGGGTTTTTCTGCGTGTCCAGATATCGATAAAAATATCCTGAACGAGATCTTTTACCAGATGGTGATCAGGGCACAGTCGTTTCCCGTAAGCGATCAACGTTGACGAGTGCAGGTCATAAATCGCCTCGAAAGCCTTGATATCGCCTTGCTGAAAAGCGTTCCAAAGTCGCGCTTCATCTTGAAACATCGTAGCTGTTTACCATGTAAACGTGTTTAATTTCTAAAGCAAGTAGCAACCGGATACTAATGAGCACAATATTAATTTGGTCACACTAAATAGACGCATACCCAAGTATTTTCTGATTGTATGGCTGAAAAAAATAACCTGGTTGAAACCCTAATTAACAACGGCGATACACATGAAGATTGGCTGCCCGATGCCCCAGGTACGTATACAAAACGAGCGGCCTGTCGTATGACAAGCCGCTCGTAATCAATTGATTGATTGCTGTAATATCTATTAATAGGCCCGGACTACCTTGCCTTCCATGAAGTTGACAAAGGCTTTGTTAACCACTTTGTTGCCGCCGGGCGTGGGATAATTACCCGTGAAGTACCAGTCGCCCGAATGATTGGGGCAGGCTACGTGCAGGTTTTCAACGGTTTGGTAGATCACGGCTACCTCAGCGTTCAGGTCGACCTCATCGTTGCGGCGGGGCGTGATAATATCGGCTACTTTGCGCGAGACCTCGTCATGTGTAAAGGGCGCGAAGAGGGCTTTCACGTAGTTTTCACTCACTGCATTACCCGACTCGATCGCGGCCACAGCCTGCGCATACACCTCATCGGCGATGTGGTTCAGGCCGCGTTCATTGAGCAGTTGCAACACCGCCCGAAACGCCACAAACTCCTTTACCTTCGACATATCGATACCGTAGCAATCGGGGAAGCGAATCTGGGGAGCCGACGAGACGATCACGATCTTCTTGGGACCTAGCCGGTCTAGCATCCGTAAAATGCTCTTTTCCAGCGTTGTACCACGAACGATCGAGTCATCGACAACGACGATGGTATCGATGCCTTTCCGAATTACTTCGTAGGTAGTGTCATAGACGTTTGCCACCATTTCGTCGCGGTGTGCATCGTCGGTAATGAACGTGCGGAGTTTAACGTCTTTCGATACCAGCTTTTCAATGCGGGGCCGGAACGAGAGCACCTTGTCGAGGTCCTGCTCGAAGAGGATACCTTCCATGATCGCTTTCTTGCGTTGCTTGGCCAGGTAATCTTCCAGGCCTTCGACCATACCAAAGAAAGCTGTTTCGGCCGTGTTTGGTATGTAGCTGAAGACCGTGTTTTCGAGGTCGTAGTTGACTTCTTTCAAAATCTGCGGCACCAGCAGGCGGCCCAGCATTTTCCGCTCGTTATAAATATCGGGATCGGTGGCGCGGGAGAAATAAATGCGCTCAAAGCTGCACGACCGCTTTTCGATAGGCTGAATGAACTCGTATTCGCCATATTCGCCATACTTATCCACGATCAGTGCGTGGCCCGGCTGAACTTCCTGAATCTGGCTGTATTCGACGTTGAAGGCTGTTTTGATAGCTGGTTTTTCCGAGGCCACCACAACTACCTCATCGTCGGCGTAATAATAGGCGGGGCGAATACCAGCGGGGTCACGAGCCACAAATGAAGCACCGTAGCCCGTCATGCCCACCATGGCGTAACCGCCATCGAAATCACGACAGGAGCGATAAAGTACACGTTGCAGGTCGAGGTTGTCTTCGATAATGTCCGACAGGTCGGGGTTTTCGTAGATGCCTTTGAACCGTTCAAATACGCGTTGATTCTCTTCATCGAGGAAGTGGCCGATCTTTTCCATGACCGTTACCGTATCCACAAAATCTTTCGGGTGCTGCCCCAGCGAGACCAGTTTGTTGAACAGTTGATCAACGTTGGTCATGTTGAAGTTGCCCGCCATCACCAGGTTCCGGCTGCGCCAGTTGCTTTGGCGGAGCATGGGGTGGCAATTTTCAATGTCGTTGTTGCCGTGCGTACCGTAGCGCAGGTGGCCCATCCAGACCTCGCCGGTGAAGGCTACGTTTTCCTGGAGCCACTTGGCATCACGAGCTTTGTCTTTATTCTTCTTCAGTGCCTTGGCAAACTTCTTATTGATTTTGCCAAACACATCGGCTACAGGCTGTGGCTCAACGGAGCGGTAGCGGCTGATGTAGCGATGACCCGGTGGAACCTCGAGCTTGATATTGGCTACCCCAGCCCCATCCTGACCCCGGTTCACCTGCTTTTCCATCAGCAAAAAAAGCTTGTTGGCAGCGTAGAGAGGTGTCCCGTACTTGTCTATGTAATACTGATAGGGCTTACGAAGGCGTAGCAGCACAATGCCGCACTCGTGTTTAATAGCGTCGCTCATGAGCAGCGTTGACCAGTTAAGCACCGGCACAGACCAGTGCAGTTGGAAGTGTATGCGTAACTAACAGGCTAACGCAGTCATTGCGCCAAATCGTTCGTGACTGCGCCTCATCTGTTTCGCTAAAGTAACTCCGTTTGGGCGAAAGCCCCTACCACATACTGGTTTATACACGTATATACATGAATTTGTCTACCAAACTAATTGTGCTTACAAGCACACAACCGGGTGACCATGTGCTGTACTCAGCCGATGACTCAAACGTACCTATGACCGTTAAATCAAAAGTGGTGGCTGGTAATAAGCTACAAGTAATTGGAAATGAAATCGTAACTACGTATATTAATAAGTATATATAACTGTGTAGATTTGTTTCATGTTGCTTGATTCTTACGTTTGCGTAAGAATCAAGCAACATGAAACAAATCTACACAAAACGCGCATTAACCCTATTCTTCATGGGGATGTTAGCCATTGCTCCGGCACTGTCGCAGTCAGTCTACTCCGTTGAGCCACCTTCTAAACAGAAGGCGAACGAGCCCTATATTGGGTTCTCGGTCAGTGTTCCTCTGGTTAAGGTATTCAAACCCATTAGAGCACTTTTTACGAAGAAAAAAATTCCGATCAGTCAGTCAAAGCCTTGGGAAGCTGAGGGCCTTACTCCACTTAATCTTGCGATTTTTATACCGGACCCAGGATATGCTGAATTTGATTATAATGGAGGTTTATCACCTCGCAATCCTGATTACCGGGGCATTCCATGTAATGGATGCGGGGGCGGTGGCGGCTCTGCGGGCGGTGGTGGCTCTGTACCAGTGGTGCCAGCAGACGACAAGTACCGTATTCCAGGTTATAGAAATATGGATCCTCAAATCTCAAACTTATGCGTTCCCTCTGTTATGGCTAAAGTTCTCCAGACAATGTGCCATAAAGACATTAATGTCGGAGCTTTAGTTTTTGATTACTACCGTAAATATGCTGCACCAGATAATAATATCCTTCAGGATGGAGTCCCCAAGGAACGGCTTATAGATTTCGTCTCAGATTATTTCAACTTAAATGCAGGGGACATAGAGATGCGAGGAAGTATGGCTGAAAAAGTAAAGGCAGATGTACTTGCTGGAACGCCGATCATGGTTGGTATCATCCATTATAGCGGACTTGGTCATAATATTCTGGTTACAGGTTATAATAATACAAAGTCTAGATTCATAATACTTGATCCTGAAACTGGGTTTGAATCTGAGATGAATACCGAGCAAATGAATGAAGTTTTGTATAGAGTTCCACTTTTTTGTAAATGATTAAAAGTATGAATGTGATACACAAATTGATTGTTGTCATCGTGATGTTAGCTATGATAACAGTTAACTATTCGCAGGTTTTTGCTCAAGGAAGTCAAAGCCCTGTAAGTACTGGAAATGAACCTTTACGGTTGACAATGGAGCAAAAATTGGGTCACTTCGGAAGTGTTGAGCTTTTTATAGAAGATTCTCTACTGCGTAGATGGAGAAAAGAGGAATTGAAGAAAGTGGAAAACTTGGATTATGCTAAGCATGTGTATAGCTCAAGTTTATCAAAATACGTAGAGATTTATCCCACTGATACTGCTGAAATTACACGACGATTTATCGTTCAGCTGAAAGAAGCGTCCAGCATTACGCCAATCCAAGAAGTAATGATTAAACAAAAAATAAAGGCTCTATCGCGGAGCCTTGGAGAGGGAGATAGCTACTTTAAACTACTCGTAATGGTACAGGATAATGTTGTTTTTTCAACGTTGCCAGCCGAGCAATATGGTCGTTACTTAAAGAACAAAAGCCAACGATTAAATTGGTTAGTAAACGTCGCCGTTACGACTTTATTTTTGCATTACTCCAGAGACTTGCATTTAAACGAGTCGCAAAAACTCGTAGAGTTGCGAAAATTAGTGGAGGCAAGTAAGCCGCGTTAAGCTAGTTTGATCTGAATCAAAAACGCCCCGCCTGAACTAGTATGGTGGGGCGTTTTTAGTCAAATCAAATTCAGTCGATACTGAAGCATGGTTTGTGCAAGTAAGTCCAGCTTTTGCGGATTGGGTACCCGAATACGCTCTTCCTGAATGCGGGAGGCGGGCAGGTTTTTGATCTTGTAGAACAGCAGATCCTCGTTTTTATACAAAAAAAGGCTTTAAAGGTAGCCGAAATCGCGTACGACACCAGTCTTGTAACCTTGTCAGATGAGGTGAGTTGCGGAGCGGGTACATCAATCAGGATCATACAGTTCATCAGGCTATATAGCTGGTGCCATGTGCAACTACTAAAACCGCTCGTACCAGTCAAAATGGTGTTGAATAATCAGTTCTTTGTTGGCTTCCAGGTACGTTAAGTAAGCTTTGGCTACCGGCGATAATTGCTTGTCTTTATGCCAGATGAGCATCCAGGTGGTTTGCCGGGGCAGGCCATCCAGGGGAACAATCCGCAGCTCGTCTGTCAGCAGTTCATTTTTCAGGCCAATCAGCGGCATGATGGAGTAGCCCAGGCCTGCCAGCAGGGCCTGCTTAACGGCCTCGTTGGAGGTAAGCTCCAGCCGCTTGCGCACCACAAGCTGGTGATCGTCGATAAACTTTTCCATCATCGAGCGGGTGCCCGAACCGGCTTCGCGGAAAATGAGCGGCAACGTTTCGAGTAGCTTCGGCTCATTGCCATTGGGGGCAGTATCGGGTTGGCCGCTGCCCAACAGGTACAGTTTATTCGGCATTAGCTTCAGATGATTGACATGCAGATGCTGCGGGAGAATAGACACGAGCGCAAAATCTACTTCGTTATTGGCGAAGCTATCGACCACCTTTTGCCGATTTGTGACGTCGATGGCCAACTCGATGCCTGCATGTTGTTGCATAAACCCCGACAAAAAATAAGGCATCACGTATTTGCCCGTTGAGACAACAGACAGGGTCAACTTGCCATAGAGCAACCCTTTATAAGCCAGCGTTTTATGGTTGATGGCCTGGGCCGCCTGAAGAATGGTTTCGGCAGCCTGGGCTACTTCCCGCCCAAAATCGGTCAGGTAAATCCGTCGGCTGATGACCTCCGTGAGGGGAATATCGAACTGATCCTGAAAGTTTTTTAACTGAATCGATACCGCTGGCTGGGTCAGATTGAGTTCTTCGGCGGCTCTGGTAACGCTCTGATTCTGTGCGATCCTGACAAAGACGTGTAGTTGATGGAGGGTATAGTTCATAAAAATTATTTATGTAAACCATCAAAAGTATAAATAAAAATTTATACCTGGCTTCACGGACCTTTGCGGCAGATGAGTATCAAAAACAAACAGATGAAGCGAATTACGGTAGCGAAAGGCGATGGCATTGGGCCGGAGATTATGGAGGCCACGCTGGCCATTTTACAGGCGGCGGGTGCGCAAATTGAGGTAGACGAAATTGAGGTGGGCGAACAGGTCTATCTGGCTGGTAATAAATCGGGCATTGCCGAGGATGCCTGGGACGTGATCCGGCGCAACAAGGTGTTTCTCAAAGCCCCTATTACTACGCCACAAGGCGGCGGCTACAAGAGCCTCAACGTTACGATTCGTAAAATGCTGGGTCTCTACGCCAATGTTCGGCCCTGCTTGAGCCTTCATCCATTCGTAAAAACCAAGCATCCGGGTATGGATGTGGTGATCATTCGTGAAAATGAAGAAGACCTGTACGCGGGTATCGAACACCAGCAAACCGACGAGGTTGTCCAATGCCTCAAACTGATCAGTCGGCCCGGATGCGAAAAAATTGTGCAGTACGCCTTTGCTTATGCCCGCCAGTACAATCGGTCGAAGGTGACCTGTTTTACTAAGGATAACATCATGAAGCAGACGGATGGCCTGTTTCATCGGGTGTTCGATGAGATTGCACCGAACTACCCGGACATTCAGAACGAACACTGGATCGTTGACATTGGAGCGGCCAAACTAGCCGATACGCCCGAAGCCTTCGACGTGATTGTGATGCCTAATCTATACGGCGATGTGCTCTCAGACGTAGCGGCCCAGATTGCGGGGTCGGTGGGGCTGGCTGGTTCGGCAAACCTGGGCGAGAAGTGCGCCATGTTTGAAGCCATTCACGGGTCGGCACCCCGGCGCGCCGGGCAGAACCTGGCTAACCCGTCGGGGTTATTGCAGGGAGCCATTATGATGCTCAATCACATTGGGCAGGCCAACGTTGCCGAGCGGGTGCAGAATGCCTGGCTTAAGACGCTGGAAGATGGCGTACACACGTATGATGTGTATCAGGAAGGCCTCAGCCAGCAAAAAGTTGGCACAAAGGAATTTGCAGAGGCAGTTATCGCCCGGCTTGGTCAGCAACCTACTACCCTGAAAGCCGTATCCTATGCCAATACGCAGGCACTCGACATTCCAAAATACAAGCGTAAGCCACTGATAGATAAACAGTTGTTGGGCGTTGATGTGTTTGTTCACTGGCCGGGCAATGATCCTGATGAACTGGCTGCCTTGGTAAATCGCGTGTCTACTCCGGCTATACCGCTTAGCCTGATCACCAACCGGGGGATCAAAGTATGGCCCAACGGGTTCAGTGAAACCTCTTGCACCGACCACTGGCGGTGCCGTTTCCTGCCTACAGATGGCCAACCGATCAACAAACAGGCGATCATTCATATTCTATCGAATGCGCTGGAAGTTGGGATCGACACCATCAAAACTGAAAATCTGTACGCCTTCAACGGGCAACCCGCTTTCTCGATGGGGCAGGGACAATAAATGCTGCTCAGTCTACACTAATTGCGCCTGCCAGCGGGCATTCTGACCACTTTTTATAGCACAAACCAGTTTCCGTATGCAACTTCAATTGATAAAAGGACATTTTACGCCACAGGACGCCCTGGAAATGCTGACCAAAATGACGCATGTCAAAGTAGGTTACCACGAATACCAGATTCAAGCCTCCGACAGTGAAGAGGATGTGAAATTTCGCGAGCAGCGGATCAAAGAACTGCAACACAATCTTCGGGAAGCCCGGCAGTATATCGCCGAAAATGGACAGCGTAGGGTGAGTTTACAAGCTAACATCGTCATGGCTTTTGAGTGACCCGTCAACTTCACCTATATAGCCTAACCCTAACCAAAGTGCCTCGCCTGCTTAGTTCAGGCGGGGCACTTTCAGTTAAATCAAATTCAGTCGATATTGAAGCAGGGTTTGGGCGAGTAAAGCCAGCTTCTGGGGGTTGGGCACCCGCACGCGCACTTCCTGAATGCGGGAAGCGGGCAGGTTTTTGATCTTGCAGAATAGTTTCAGGTAATAAATATAGGCCAGGTGAACGCCCATTCTGGCTCCTTTGGGCAGGCCCAAAATACCCTGATAGGCATCGTCGAAGTCGCGTTGAATGTCTTCCTCGATCAGTTGTTTGGCATCGCGCGAGAAATCGGTGAAGTCAACGCCGGGGAAGTAGGTACGTCCCCGTTCCTGATAATCGCTCTTGATGTCGCGGAGGAAGTTCACTTTCTGGAAAGCGGCTCCCAGTTTGCGGGCGGGTTCGCGGAGGCGGTCGAATTCAGCATAGTCGCCTTCGCAGAAAACGCGCAGGCACATCAGGCCCACGACCTCGGCCGAACCATAGATGTATTGCGAATAACCGGCTTCATCGTAGTCGTGCTGATGCAGGTCCATTTCCATACTGCGCAGAAAGGCATCGATCAGGTCACGCTCAATGCTGTACTGCCGCACCACCATCTGAAACGAATGTAGCACTGGATTCAGGCTGATACCCTCCTCAATGGCCAGGTACGTCTCTGCTCTGAACCGATTTAGCAAAGCCTGCTTGTCGTAGTCGTGAAACGTGTCGACAATCTCGTCCGCGTAGCGGACAAACCCGTAGATGGCGTAGATTGGCAGGTGGTACTTCTTGTCTAATGTTTTGATTCCCAGTGTGAACGAAGTGCTATAGCGCTCTGTGATGAGTTTGCTGCACTCCAGCGCAGTCTGGTTGAAAAGGGACATCATAACCAAAAGGGTTTAGATACGGTCTGGGTTTAGGAATGTAGCTGGTTAGGCCACTGGATACTCTTTGGCAACTTCATCGGCAACAACCAAACCGGAAATCAGTGAGGGCGGAACTCCCGGTCCGGGAACCGTTAACTGTCCAGTATAAAACATATTATGGACTTTTTTGTTTTTAAGCGATGGTTTTAGAATAGCCGTTTGTAGTAACGTATTCGCGAGGCCATAGGCATTTCCCCGGAAGGCGTTGTAATCGTTCTTGAAGTCACGGTGCGCGTAGCTTCGTTTATAAACCACACAGTCACGGACCGACTCACCAACGTAGTTTTCAAGCCGTTGCATGATCAGGTCGTAGTAGTGCTCGCGGGTCGCTTCATCGTCTGTCAGGTCCGGCGCCACAGGTATCAGCAGAAATAAATTTTCGCTTCCTTCAGGCGCTACGCTGGAATCTGTTTTCGAAGGAGCCGACGCGTAAAAAAGGGGTTTGCTCGGCCATTTTGGCGTTTCATAAATCTCCTGGGCGTGCAGGCCAAAATCTTCGTCGAAGAACAGGTTATGATGCTCCAGCTTCGGAATCCGCTTATTTACACCCAGATAGAACAGGAGAGACGAGGGTGCCATGACCCGCTTGGCCCAGTAGGCATCGTCGTAGTTCCGATTGGCGGGATCGACCAGCGCCGTTTCAATATGGTTGTAGTCGGCACTGCCAACGACCACATCGGCCTCGAATATACCTTTGTCGGTACGCACACGTTTGGCCAGGCGGTTTGTTGTTTCAATCTGTTCAACCGTTTGACCCAGCAGGATTTTTACGCCCTTTTCTTTTGCCAGAGCCACCATGCCCTCAATGATCTTGTACATGCCACCCATCGGATACCACGTACCCAGCGCCATCTCGGCGTAGTTCATCAAGCTGTACATCGCCGGCGTGTTCTGCGGCGTGGCGCCGAGAAACAGGATCGGAAATTCGATCAGTTGAAGCAGCCGGGGATGGCTGAAAAACTTTCGGGCGTGACTGGCGAACGATTGAAAAACGTCGAGTCGGGTAACATCATAGAGCAACTTCAGGCTCATGAATTCTGAAACGGAGCGGCTCGGCTTCCAGACGAAGTTGTGAATACCCACGTCGTATTTATAAGCCGCCTGCCGGAGAAACTCGGTAAGCTGTTTGCCGCTGCCGGGTTCGATGCTGTCGAAGAGGGATTTCAGCTCGTCCAGATTGGCGGGCAGATCAACGGCTTCGGCAGGGCCGAACACTACTTTATAGGAAGGGTCTAACCGGACCAGGTCGTAATAGTCGGCGGGTTTTTTGTTAAAACGGGCGAAATAGGTTTCGAATACATCGGGCATCCAGTACCAGCTTGGGCCCATATCGAAGGTAAACCCCTCTGCCTGAAAGGTTCTGGCCCGCCCGCCGGGCATCTCGTTTTTTTCAACAATTGTTACATCGTAGCCTTTGTGGGCCAGGCTCGTCGCCACAGACAATCCGGAAAAGCCGGCGCCAATGACTAGTACACGTGGGGGCATATTTACAAGTTAAATGGTTTACCGTTTGCTGTTATCAGTTGCTTCGCCAATTGAGGTGATCAAGTCTGAGCGAAGCAACTGATAACAGCAAACGGTAAACTGCAAACTTCTTCTGTAAAGCACAAAAAAAGTTAGATGCATGGCATCTAACTTTTCGGAACCTTCCTCTTTTTAACCAAAAACTACTCAATCAATTCGTTTGTTTAGGAAAAGATAAACAAATTTCCTGATGATGTGGGTTGCAACAGTTTACGAAGCGAAGTGTGCGTAAACGTGTAGTTTGCTTTTCAGCTCTTTACGAGCAATATGGATGCGGTTTTTAACCGTTCCGATGGGTATGTCGAGTTTAGCGGCAATTTCGTGGTACTTGAAACCCCGGAAGTGCATCATAAATGGAGTCCGGTACGTATCGTCAAGGTTGTTTACTGCCCGAGCAATGTCTTCCTGAGCAAACGACGAGTAGGCCAGGTTATCGGTGCTGCTGTCGGTTGAATTTATGTAGTGCAAATTGTCAGTCGTGTCGATAAACGTGTTCTTACGAACCATACGCTGATAATTTGTGATGAAAGTATTTTTCATGATTGTATATAACCACGCCTTCAGGTTGGTACCATCAGTGTACTTGTCGCGATTGGTGTATGCTTTCAAAAGTGTATCCTGCAACAGATCGTTAGCGTCTTCCGAATCTTTCGTCAAACGGAGCGCAAATGGGCGCAGTGATTTTGATACTTTGCCAATGTGATATGTGAATTCGAGCGCAGTCATGAGTACGAAAAGTTTTGTTGAATCAATCTTGATGACACTTAGACAAATTCTCGACCAAGTTTTACGACGACCAGCCAATTGCAGTGGCTTTTCGGCTAAGAGGCTAAGAAACAGGTTCTTAAAAGTGTAAACATAGGCGTGCCAATTCGGTGGCCAGGTATCCTTGTTAAGATCTGTGAGTAATAAATTCCCCAGTTTGTGGAATCTCACCGGGTCGTTTTGTTGAACTATTACACCCCAAAGATTAAACAAAAATAACGGTTTACAAAAAAAATTACTAAAACAAGGACTATTGGCTCGAAATTGCGTTACCATTCTGTTGCAACTTTGTTGCGAATACACAGACAAATGGGAGGCAGAGCACAACCAGGTTTAATTACACCACAACTACTAGGGTTTGCAGGCTTGCTGATGACTCTACTGGGTAATCCGTTCCCCAGTTCCGGCCAAGGCAATTGTGGCTGTTTTGTAAAGGGGCAGGTGCTGGATCGGGAAACTAACCAGCCTATACCGGGAGCTACCCTGTTGATCAAAGAAACCGGCCTGGGTACTGCTACAGACGCAGCAGGCCAGTACCGTATCGATCGCCTGTGTGAGGGAACATACACCCTCGTAGCGCGCATAGTAGGGTATCGCGAAATTCAGCAGCGGCTCGTTCTCTCGCACCAGACCAGCGAGGCGCATCAGGACGTGTTGCTGTCGGAAGAGGTGCAGCATCTGCAAAATGTGACGGTGACGGCTCAAAAAACAGACGCTCTCACAAGTCAGGCTGTGGTGGCTTTGCAGGGTCTTGCCCTGGAACAAACCCGCGGGCAAACGCTGGGCGATGCCCTCAGGAACGTAACCGGGGTAACGACCTTACAAACTGGTTCTTCGGTGGTTAAGCCGGTCATTCATGGCATGCACAGCAGCCGCGTGCTGATTTTAAATAACGGTATCAGGCAGGAGGGCCAGCAATGGGGCTCGGAACATGGGCCAGAAATAGACCCGTTTGTGGCCAGTCGCCTGTCGGTGATCAAAGGGGCGGCGGGTGTACGGTATGGTTCCGACGCCATCGGCGGGGTGATTCTGGTTGAGCCCGCTTTATTACCCACATCGGGCGTGGTGCATGGGCAGGTCAATCTGGCGGGTTTTTCCAACGGTCAGCAGGGTGTTGTCTCGGCTCAGACAGAAGGAACATTCGGTCGGTTACTGACTGGCGGGGCCAGTCGCTTTGCCTGGCGATTGCAGGGGACAGCGAAAGAAGGCGGTAACCTAAACACGCCCACCTACTACCTGGACAATACGGGAGTGCGCGAACGCAACGGATCGGCGGCGCTGATCTATCGGGGCGAGGGCTGGCAGTCGGAAGTGTTCTACAGTCGGTTCTCCTCGCAGATTGGCATCTTCTCCGGCTCGCATATCGGTAGCCTCACCGACCTGCAACAGGTACTCGACAGCGGCGAACCCCTTATAAAATCGGGTTTCAGCTACACCATTGGGCGACCAAGCCAGGACATAACCCATGATCTGCTCAAATGGCGAACGGCGTATACGGCGGCATCGGGCACAAACTGGAATCTGACGCTGGCCCGGCAGACCGACGACCGGATGGAATACGATCTGCACCTGCCCCGCAACGACTCACTGGCGGCCCTCAACCGGCCGGAACTGCAATTTCAACTCACTACCTACTCGGCTGACCTTGTGCGGGAGAGCCCAACGCGAAACAACCGCAGCAGCACGATGGGCGTCAGTGGACTGTACCAATATAATATAATGACGGGTCGGCCGCTGATTCCCAATTTTCAGATGGGTACGTTCGGTGCTTTCTGGATTGGTAAACAACGGCGTGGCTCCTGGGAATATGAACTCGGGCTGCGCATGGACTGGCGGCGGCTACAGATTTTCAGGTACGTGAACAGGGTCTACAACGACCCCGTGTTTGTTTTTGCCTGCCCCTCAGGTACGTTGGGGGCTACCCATTACCACAACGATCACTGGATTACCCGGCTCAATCTGGGTACAGCCTGGCGTCCACCAAATATCAGCGAACTCTTCAGCGACGGAGTTCACCACGGAGCCGCGGCTTATGAGCAGGGGGATGCCAGCCTGCGGCCCGAAACGAACATCAGTTTGAGCATTACGTCGGAGTGGCGCAGCAATCGCGTGCAGGCCGGAGTAGATCTGTATTACAACTACATACGGAACTACATGTATTTGAAGCCGCAACCCGAGCCAATCCTGACGGTACGCGGCGCATTTCCTTTCTTTAAATATACCCAGACCGATGCCATCTATACTGGTATCGACGCCACGGTTGATGTGAAACTGGCAACCCGCTGGAACTGGACCACGAAGCCGTCTTACCTTTACGTGCAGAATGTTGGGGCTACTCAGGCCGGGGGGGGAAATGCCATTGTGATGATTCCACCAAGCCGGTGGGATAACAGCCTGCGCTACTCGCTGACCCGTACGGGCGGGCGTAGTAGTCGGTGGCATGATCCTTATCTGAGTGTAGGTAACCTGCTGGTAGCCAGGCAAAATAGGGTTCCGGCAAACAGTGATTTTAGCCCACCGCCACCAGCCTACAGCCTCTGGACAGCCTCGCTGGGTAGCACTATTTCCATCTCCGACAGGCAGAGCGTAGACATCAGCCTGACTGCCACCAACCTGTTTGACGTGCAATACCGCGATTACCTGAACCGCTTTCGGTACTATGCCAATGACCTGGGGCGCAACGTGGCCCTTCGGCTGAAGTGGGGATTCTGACCGGTATTGAAACGATTTTCCAGGTACGTATAGACGTAAAAAAGCCCGTCGAACACAGCGTTCAACGGGCTTTTTTACGTCAGGTAAAGCGCAGTTGCCTAGCGTAGGTCTACTACTTCAACGCCAGGGTATTTCGATTTATCGAAGACGAAATAACTGTCGGGCAAATTAGGGTTGGGCGTAAACTTGCTGATCGTATACTGGGTACGTTTGCCATTCTTGTCGGTGATCTGCCAGTTGCGGATAGACTTGTCGGCCCGGTCAACGCTGATCTGCACCGTGGTAATCTGCGTGTTCTTTTTCTCCGGTTTTAACTCAATCACATCCAGCACCCGCCCGGCGGTTTTCTGCTCGCGGACATAGGCGTAGTTGAATCCTTTCTTATACATGGTGTAGAGCTTGGTCGGGTTGAAATCGCCGGTTGCACTGGCATCGTAGTCCTGCACGTTTACTTCATTCGACTCTTTTACGTAGGTCGACATCACTTTGCCGTCGGTGAAGACTTCCTGCCCCGCGGTTTTGAGGCGGAACATTTTGCCTTTGACAGAAAGATCACCTTTGTAGGTTTCGCGGTCGGTGCTATAACTGAAAGAAGCCTGGAAGCTACTTAAGGCTTTGTACCTGGCGCTCATACCGTCAAGTATAGTTTCGGCACGCTTATCTTTCTGAGCCATCAGTGACCCTGTGGTAGTGAGCAGGATAAAGCTAATAAATGCTAATTTTTTCATTTCCTGGATGATTCTATCTGGTTGGGTAAGTAAAGCACAAAGTTGACAAGTAGCGCTATTAGTTAGACGTACGAACCTGGTTAAAAGTTTAACGAATTAGCTGTAACGGGTGGTCGTTGCCTGGCTCCATATCCTCATTTACTCCCATGCCCGGAAAAAATTGATGTGTATATTAGCAGTATTGAAATGCACCGTAACAACTTGATAATAACTAAAATGAAAGAGCCAGCAATTTTTCTGGTCGATGATGATGATGACGATGTGTATTTGGCTCGATTGACCTTTGCCGCACATTTTCCAGAATGGACGCTGACCAGTTTTGACGATGGGCAGGCGTTGATCGACCATTTTGCTACCCATCCCGACAACGCGTTACCTGATCTGATTATTCTGGATTTGAACATGCCACGCCTGACTGGCTTCGAAACGTTAACTATTTTGAAGCGGCATCCCAAGTGGAAAAAAGTACCCGTGGCGATCCTGAGCACATCGAGTAATATCGATGACCAGACCCGTAGCCAGGCGATGGGCGCCTGCACATTTCTGGTAAAGCCGCCGTCAGTCGATCAACTGGCGTTATTGATTTCGGAAGGGAAATCCATTTGCGATTCAGGTCAGTAGCGAGCCCATTGCCTGAGTTCATCTACTTAGTACCTGCGTCTGTTTTGCCTTACTTATATTACCTGAATTGGCGGGCAAAAAAGACACCGTTTCCCACCACAGCAGACGGCTGAATGTTAACTGATCCAGGTACGTATGCTCTGGTTCATCGTTCGTTGGCTACGTTCTAGCCCAGGTTTTTCAGCATCTCTTCCAGGTGGACCATGTCGTGAACCAACACATCGCGGGCTTTGCTGCCTTCAAACGGGCCAACGATTCCCGCTTTCTCCAACTGGTCGATGAGGCGACCGGCGCGATTGTAGCCCAGCTTCAACCGCCGCTGAATGAGCGAGGTGCTACCTTGCTGATGCGTGACGATGAGCCGGGCGGCCTCATCGAACATGGCATCGCGGTTAGCCAGGTCCACATCTTTATCATCGGTGGTGCTTCCTCCGCTGTCTTCGCCGTAAAACTCGGGTAGGGGATAGGCATCGTCGTAGCCGCGCTGCCCACCCACGAAGCCGCAAATCTCCTCGATCTCGTTGGTGTCGACAAACGGACATTGCAACCGGATGATGTCGGAGTTCGACGAGAGCAGCATGTCGCCCATGCCCACGAGTTGCTCTGCGCCACCGGCATCCAGAATGGTCCGGGAGTCGATTTTCGAGGTCACTTTAAACGATAGCCGCGCCGGGAAGTTGGCCTTGATCAGACCCGTGATCACGTTGACGGAAGGCCGTTGGGTAGCCACAACCAGGTGAATGCCAATGGCCCGCGCCAACTGGGCCAGCCGGGCAATGGGCTGTTCTACTTCTTTACCGGCGGTCATCATCAAGTCGGCCAGCTCATCGATGATCAGTACGATGTAAGGCAGGTAGCGGTGTCCTTTTTCGGGGTTCAGGCGGCGATGGGTAAACTTGGTGTTGTACTCCTTGATGTTCCGTACTTCCGCATCTTTCAGCAAATCGTAGCGGTTGTCCATCTCGATGCACAGCGAGTTCAGCGTGTTCACTACCTTCTTGGTATCGGTAATAATCGCTTCTTCGGCATCGGGTAATTTAGCCAGAAAATGCCGCTCAATTTTATTGAACAGGGTGAGTTCTACCTTCTTGGGGTCGACCAGGACAAACTTTAGCTGGGCCGGGTGTTTTTTATACAGTAGACTGGTTAAGAGCACGTTAAGGCCAACAGATTTACCCTGGCCCGTTGCGCCGGCCATCAGGAGGTGAGGCATTTTGGCCAGGTCGACCACCAGGATTTCGTTCGAGATCGTTTTGCCCAGAACAACGGGTAAATCCATACTGGCCTTCTGGAATTTCTCTGAATTCATCATCGACCGCATCGACACCATTTCGCGGTTCTTGTTGGGCACCTCGATCCCGATCGTTCCTTTGCCCGGCATGGGGGCAATGATCCGAATACCCAGAGCGGCCAGATTGAGGGCAATATCATCTTCCAGGCTCTTGATCTTCGAGATACGAACCCCGTCGGCGGGCACAATTTCGTACAGCGTCACCGTTGGCCCAATGGTGGCGTGGATGCGTTGAATACCAATGTTGAACTTCGCCAGGGTGTCGACGATGCGGTCTTTGTTGGCTTCGAGTTCATCCGCAGAAACCTGAGCTTTACTGTTTTCCGGGTAGTTTGTCAAGAGGTCTACGGTGGGGTACTGGTAATTGGGCAGGTCGAGGGTGGGGTCATACAACCCATGCTGCGCCACCAGATCGCCGGTAAACATATCGGGTTCAAACGTGGGTGTTACCACGGGCGGGGCCTCGGCTGGCTCGGCTTCTGAAAGCGCCAGGCCTTCAGCTACGGTCAGCACCAGGTTTCCGGCGCCAGCACTCACCGGCGGCTGTTTAGGAGTGGGGTAAGGCGAAAGCAAATCGAGCGCAGGGGTGGGCTGGTCATCTGCCAGCGGAAACTCCGCCGCAGCCGTGTATACCGGCTCGTCGGCCAGTGGTTCTTCCTGAGAGGCGGCGTACCGTGGTTCAGCGGTTGCCGGCTCGTCGTAGCCGTCGGTCTCATGTCCATACGTGGTGGATGGCCGCGACCGGGGAGCTACATAATCGTCGGCTTCGTCAACTGGCTGCGACCGGTTGAAGATCGGCAGACTGGTAATGTTGAAAAAGTACAGGACGAAAACGAACCCCAGAAAGCCGATCAGTACGATACTGCCAAAGCCCAGCAGGCCGTATAATAACCGGTTAAGTTCGTAACCAAGACCCCCACACCAGACACTGGCTGTGCTGACGGTTCCGGTCGCCATAACAACGTACCCAAGCAGGAGGCTAAGCCAGACTGCCAGAAACAAAACGACCTGAGTTGTTCGGGCGAGCGGGAGTGGTTCCCGACCCGATGTGAGCTTGAAGCCCGCCAGGAAAACAACCAGGGGAATGCCCAGCGCGCCAATGCCAAACCAGCGGAACATGAATACATGAGCCACATGGGCACCTAAAAGGCCCACCCTGTTCTGCACGTCTTTACCCACCTCTTTAATCGATTCGTCGGAGCCGAGCAGGCTCTGATCGGCGGGGCCGCTGAACAGATACGACACGAAAGCGACCACCAGGCCCACGCCGAGCAGCATGAGCAAAACGCCCGCGGCCAGGTTGGTACGCCCGTCGGACCGCACGCGGTCGAAGGGTAATGTCCAGTTACGGTTGGGTACGTCGGTGGCTTTGTCACGTTTGGAGCCTCCACGGCGAGGCCCTTCAGCGTTTTCGGAACGGCGTGTATTCTGTCGGGGTGTGGCGGTAGTGGACTGGGCCATTTTCTGCTTCAGGAGGTTGGGGTCGGCTATGTAAAAGTAACGTCTGTTGGCCCGTTCAGCGTTGACGTTAGCTAAATTTTTGGCTAAATCATTTCACCTTTGCCAAACAGTACATACTTCTCAGCTACTTATGACGATTTTCGATTCGCTGACGTTTAACCGATCCGTTCCTTCTCTACTAAAGCCTGTTTACGGCGAAACAACCACGTTTGCATCCGTACTGATCATTCATGGAGGTACGTTGCTGGCGACGGGGTTACTCTGGTGGCTTTTCCGGCACGATCCTATTCTTCAAACGGCGGAGTCAGGTCAGATAGCTATGTGGCTGCTGTGGGATTTAGTGGGTGGTAGTCTGGCGCATCTCACCGCAACCAATCACCGATACTGGGCGCGACTGCCTGCCGAAATGCGCCTGCTGGCACTGGCCAGTATGGCCTGGCAACCGCTGGTACTCGTAACCGTGTATAACCAATCGATGCTGTTACTGGTTGAACTACACCTGTTTGCCGGTACAACTTACTGGCTACTGACCCGAACGCCGGTTTATATCGTCCTGGCGCTGGGCATTGGTGCCTGCGCGTGGCTTACCTACCAGTTGAGCCTGACCGCGCCAATAGCTGTTCTGTCGCTGTTTTATTGCCTGAAAGCCGTTCTCGCCTATCGGCCCGAGCAGGCAGAACCGGAGGGGTTGGGGGTGGGGTAGATTACCAAAATGTGACACGGGACTTTTCTCTAAAGAGTTCTAAACGAATTAGTTGGCTGTGCGTCAGGTTTAGCAGGGCTCAACGCCAGGCCTTATGTGTAGCCATTTTGTTAAAAAACGACCGCGTTTCTTTGCACATTCTTAACGGGACTAATTGATCAATAGCGACTTAGCTGCATCAATTTTGCGGGTCTAAACACCGATTTATAGCTGGATTACTGGCTGTAACAGCGGTGTTGACTACCCCCTGTATGCAACGAACGCTCTACTTTCTTCTTTATAGCTGTTTACTGACACTACCAGCCTGGGCTGGCACCATTCGTGGCAAAGCCATCGACGCCGCCACCGGGGAGCAACTGATCGGTGCCGTAATTCGACTCGAAAACACCAGCTTCAATGCCGTTTCAGAACTCGACGGTTCGTTTCAGCTTCGGAACGTACCTGACGGTAGTTATCAACTGAAAGTCAGCTACATCAGCTATAAAACCAGTGTTCGGACCGTGCTTGTTGCGGGCGCAGAGCCATTGACGCTTGTTCTCGCGCTGGAATCAGACGAACAGCAGACGCTGAGCGAAGTGGTAGTGACCCAGAAACGCGACGGGTTCAGCGACAATACCGCCCGCGCCCTGGAACGAAACGCCCTACAGGTTACCAACATGGTATCGGGCCGAACCATCGAACTCTCGCCCGACCTGACCGTTGCCAACGTAATCCAGCGTGTATCGGGAATCTCGGTGGAGCGAAACAGCAATGGTGACGGGCAATACGCCATTGTTCGGGGTATGGACAAACGATACAACTACACGCTGGTCAACGGGGTGAAAATTCCGAGCCCCGATAACAAGTACAGGTACGTTCCCCTCGACATTTTTCCGTCCGAATTGCTGGAACGTCTGGAAGTGTACAAAGCGTTGATTCCCAGCCAGGAAGGTGATGCCATTGGCGGGGCCGTGAACATGGTCATGCGCGATGCGCCCAGCCAGCGGTACGTGCAGGCCAACCTCGCAACGGGTTATTCGGGCCTGTTTTTCAACCGCGATTTCACCAGTTTCGACACAAAGAACATCGCCGCACAGTCGCCGTACGAGCGTTTTGGCAATCAGTATAGTGCCACGCCCGGCGATTTTAATAAGGCATCGGCTACGTATACTACCGGTCGGCCGTTGCCAAACCTGATTGGCGGATTTGCCATTGGCGACCGGTTTTTCGGGCAGAAACTGGGTATCATGCTGGCAGGCAGCTTTCAGAATACGTACCGGGGTAGCAACAGCCTGTTTGCCGACGGCGACGTGGCCGATACCCTGCGCGGCATTGTGCTGACCAAGCAAAGTGAACGCATTTACTCAGAGCAACAGACACGCTATGGCCTTCATAGCAAAATCGATTTGCGGGTGAGCCCCCGCACCAAGTTGCAGTGGTACAACGCCTACATTAACCTTACCAACGCGCAGGTTCGCGAGACTAAAACCACCGAACTCGCCATTGGCGGCTATAATCCTGAACTGGGCAACGCATCGCTGAACTACTCGACCCGCTCGCGGCTGACTAAACAGGATATTCTGACCAGCACTTTGCAGGGAACCCATAAACTTCCCGCCAGCCTCACGGTCAACTGGTCGGCGGTGTACTCGAAAGCCACCAACGACGTGCCCGACCAGACCAACGTCCCCTTGCTGGGCATTCGGAAAGCGTTCGTAGATACCCGCACAACGGTAAACGATGGCTACCGCCGGTGGGAACACAACGCCGATCAGGATCTGGCAGGTTACCTGAATATTACCTGGAACGTACCTGTGGCGGGCTTACCCATCGAATGGATGGTTGGCGGTTTGTATCGGGATAAAACACGCACCAATTTTTATAACAATTACACGGTTCGTCCGTCGAATGTGTTTGCCCAGTACGGCGTCGATTTTACGAATTACAATCAGATCAACTGGGTCATTCAGAACCCGCTCGGATCAGTGGCTTCGGCTCTGAATTATGATGCTACGGAGCAAACGTCGGCCGGGTACCTGCAATTCCGCACCACCGGCCAGCCGCTCGAACTGGTAGGCGGGTTGCGCATTGAACATACCGATCAGGGATACGCCATGAAATTCCCGATTGGCGAAGATTTTCCGACCGGAAGCCAGGTTTACACCGATTTTCTGCCCAGCCTGCACGCCCGGCTGCAACGCGGCAACACCAACTGGCGCGCCTCTTACTTCCGGTCGCTGAACCGCCCCGGATTTTTTGAGATCGTGCCCTACCGCATTGTCAATGAGGAATATCAGGAACGGGGAAATCCGAATCTGAAACGGGCCATCGCCGATAACTTCGACCTGCGCTATGAATTGTTTCCCCGCCCGCTCGAGCAATTTATGGTTGGCCTGTTCTACAAGCACATCCAGGACCCGATAGAATACACGCTTCAGAAAGACGCCATTCGGGGGCAGGATATTTACTATTCACCCGGCAATTTCGGCACGGCCCGCAACTTTGGAATCGAGATCGACGCCATCAAATACATCCGGCGCTGGGGGCTGAAGGCAAACTACACCTACACGAATTCGAGCATTACCACGCCGAAATCGAAGCGCATTCGGAATGCGCAGGGCGACCTGCAAACGATCAGCGTGGGCCAGACGCGGCCACTCTACGGGCAGTCGGCGCACGTGGCCAATGTATCGCTGCTCTACAAAGACAGCGACCACGGCCTGGACGTGCAACTGGCCGGGAGTTTCACTGGCGAGCGGATCAGTACGGTGGCGCAGTTTGTCGATAATGACCTGTGGCAGAAGGGATTTATACAAATGGATGCCTCGCTGGAAAAGCGGCTGGGCCACTCGGCCACAAACGGTGGCGCTGCCGGTGGATTCATTCTCTTCATTAAGGCCAACAACCTGCTGAACACGCCCACCGAAATTTTCATCAAGAATACCAACGCCAGAAATGCGGGTGTGCCCGAACAGGACCTCACCTCAGGACAGACGCTGATTCGGCGCGATTTCTACCAGCAATCATACCTTATCGGTGTGCGCTATAAGTTGTGACTAACTCATAATCAATTGTTTAAACCAAGAATATCATGAAAAAGGCAATTTTTTCAGCCCTTGTGCTGGTTTCAGTCATCGTTGGCTGTAAAAAAATGGACGACCCGGTTGTAACTCCAGTTGTGGTTCCACCCGTTGTGCAGGAAAACGTAGGCGGTGATGTGTCGGGCGTTTGGACAAAAGGCGGAACGTATAAAATCACCAACCACCTACAGATCTCGGAAGGTAAATCGCTGACCATTCAGGAGGGCGCAACCGTTATTTTCAGCGACTCGACGGTCAAGCCGGAGTTTATTGTAAAAGGTAATTTATACGTATTGGGCACCGACCAAAACCCAGTTAAATTTACCGTACCGGATGCCTGGAAAGTTGCCCGTAACGAGTTCGGTAATCTATGGGGCGGCATCATCGCCAGTCCAAAATCGGAGGAGTTGGTGCTGAAAAATGTGATCATGGAATACGGTGGTGCGGTGACTACCGAGAGTTCACCATCGGTAAAAGCGGGTTTGTACAAAGCCGTTGCAGGTAGCCACGTACCGGCGGTGAATTTCACGAATGTGAACGGTAAAGTGGTGATTATCAACAGCCGTCTGAACAACCAGAATGAAGATGGCATTTACCTGGAAGGTGGTAAAGTTATCATTGCCAATAATGTGATCTACACGCAGGGTGTTTCGGGAGGCGATGCCATCAACATCAAGTCAGGCGTGCAGGCCGATGTGGCGTATAACCTGGTGTACAGCCCCAATACCAACGCGCTGAAACTCTCGAACGCAGGCGACCGTCCGGTACAGGCTTATGTGATTGCGTATAACAACACGATTGTCAATGCTGGCTGGCGTCGGCCGAGTATAAAGGGTGGTTCGATATGGGTAGAGGCTGGCGTTCGGGCCGAGCTATATAACAACCTTTTTGCAAATGACCGTTTTGGTATCAAGCGTGACACGAAACTTACTGAAGATCAGGTGCAGGGCCGCAGCAAGTTTGCTAATAACTACTACTACGGCTACACGCAGCAGGGCGTTGACCAGTTCCAGCCGACAGCGGAGATTATTGCCGGTACCAACGACGTGATTGGCAAGAAAGCCGGTGATAACGATCCGAAATTTGTGAACTTCCCGCTCGATAACCCGTCGCTGAACCAGACGTTCAACACGGCCTGGAGTTTTAAACTACAGGCTGGTTCACCGGCGTTGGGCAAAGGTAACACGACCTTTACCCGTTTATTTGCCGATGGCATCACGGTTGGTGGCGTACTGTATCAGTCACCGGCTCCCGCAACCTACGTAGGTGCCTACGGAACAAACTAAGCAGCATGTATCGATATAGTGTCATTTGTTTGATTGGGTTAGCTGCCGCTGCCTGCCAACAACCCGCTGGCCGGGTTGGGCAGACAGCGGCCGATTCAAGTCAGGTAGTTCAGCCCGTTGCCGTAACCGATTCGGTACAGCATGATTCCGACGATCCGGCCGTTTGGGTAAATGCGAAGGACCCGGCGCAGAGCCTGATTATAGGTACCGATAAAGACTCGGACGGCGGTCTGTACGTGTATGATTTGGCCGGTCATTTACAGGCCAACAAAACGGTTCGCGGGTTGAAGCGGCCCAACAATGTGGATGTAGAGTATGGCCTGTTACTCAACGGTAAACGCACCGACATTGCGGTGACGACCGAGCGCGAAACGCATAACCTCCGCATCTTCTCCCTACCCGACATGAAACCCATCGACGGAGGTGGTATTCCCATGTTTGAGGGCGAGACCGGAACGGGTTTCCGCGACCTGATGGGCATTGCGTTGTACCGCACCAAATCAGGCGATATTCAGGCGATTGTGGGCCGAAAGAGCGGCCCCACCGATGGAACGTACCTGTGGCAATATCGGCTGGCCGACGCGGGTAATGGGCAGGTGAAGGCGACGTTGCTCCGCAAGTTTGGCGAGTATAGCGGCCGAAAAGAGATTGAATCCATTGCCGTTGACGATAGGCTTGGGTACGTCTATTATTCGGATGAAGGCATTGGTGTTCGGCAGTACTTCGCTGATTCAGAGCGCGGTAACAAGCAGTTGGCTCTGTTTGCAACGCAGGGGTTTGCCGAAGACCATGAAGGTATTTCGATCTACGCCACCAGCGATACCACAGGCTACCTGCTGGTATCGGATCAGGGGGGAGACCGGTTTCAGATCTTCCGGCGGGAAGGGCAGGCCGGGCAGCCCTATGCGCATCCGTGGGTACGTACCACGCGGGTGCTGGCCCATCAAAGTGATGGCTCCGAGACCATCACGCAACCGCTGAACAGTCAGTTTAAACACGGATTATTCATCGCGATGAGCGATAACCGGACGTTTCAGCTCTATCGCTGCGAAGATGTGCTGGGTACGTTGCTGAAATAGGTTGGCATGAACAGAGCCAGTTAGGCCATCTCTACAAGGTATGGCCTAACTGGCTCTGTTTATTTCACCGTTAGGGTAAAGTTCAGATTCACATCGTCGGAGCCGGGAGCACTTGTCCCATTTTTAACCGCTACCCCGTTGATTGGGGGCTGATGCCGAAGGCGCACGGTCAATTGACCGGTCCCGGCGGCTCCTGTGCGGGCTGTGCCGGTCAGGCCCACCGGAAAGTTGCGGCTATCCAGGTCGCCGTACGTATATGTCAGCAAAGTAGTAGGGCTGGCTGTATACAGGAACAGGTGCTCGTCCTGTTTCGCCTTTATCTCATTTGTAACATTGTCGGTGGGCGTTTTGCTTTCGTCCAGCACCTCAACTGTCACGCTATAACTGGTGTTGGCGGTCAGCGTAACGGCATCGAATTTGGTTGGTGCTGCGCCACCGTCGCCGTCTTTATCCTGATAACTAAATGCCTGCGTGTTGGTGGTGCCTTGCTGGGTGAAGCGCAGTGTCACGGTAGTTATCAGTTCGTTTTCGTCGGCGGGTTGGGGGTCGGTCGCTTTTTTGCAACCGTTCAGTAAGAGTAGACTGCCTATCGCCAGAACCCAGCCTGTGTACATAATGTGCTTTTTGTGAAGTTGATGCATCGTAATCCTGTTGAGTTTGATGATGCAAACATACGTAAACGCAACGTTGTTGCAAATTAATTTGCAACCTTATTGCATTTGACCTGGTTACCATCTTACTTTTGTTCCACAGAACTAAGCGTGATAATGAAGTTGGACGTTGTTGATAAGAAAGCGGATTACATTGGCATTACGGGGTCAGTGCTATGCCTTATTCACTGCTTAGCTGCGCCCGTATTGGTGATGACGTCAAGCCTGCTTCGCGACGACACGCTGCGGGCCGGGTTTCTGAGCCTGGATTATATTTTTATCGCCGTCAACATTGTGGCTGTTTACTTCGCCACCCGAAATCATACGTCATCGGCTATTCGCACGGCTCTGTGGAGTTTCCTGTTTGTATTTGCCGTAGGGTTGCTGCTCGAAGAGGTGAGTCCTGTGTTTGAGTACCTTGCCTACGCGGCATCGACAGGCCTGGTTATCTCCCATCTGTTTAATCTACGCCAACACCGGATAGCACATTCGAGATAGGTTTTAACCCTTTGCTCTTGTCAGGGAGAAGACAGCAATTAACACCCAGACCACGTTTACCAGGGCCGACGGATAGGCGCCGTGGTAGTAGGTGTTTACGATGAAGAACAGGCCACCAATCAGATTGGCCCATATGTACCGGGGATCTTTGGCGTCCAGCCGACCCTGCATATTCAGAAAATAGGCACCGACAATCAGAACGGAAGCAACCCAGCCCAGGGTTTCGATGAGGTAATGGAGCATGGTCTAACTTAAAAAGTGGCGATGAACTGAAGGATCCAGTTGGGCTTGATAAACAGGAGCACTACGGGCGGTACCGTTATGGCCAGGGCTACCCACTGCGCCAATGTTAACTGCACAGGTACGTTGCTGGCAACGGCATTGGTTGGTAGCGGGCGGAAAATCAGCAGGAAGGGAATGCGCAAATAATAGAATAGCGAAATAACGGCATTGGCCAGACCCAGCCCGAATAGCCAGATCAACCACGGGTTACCCGATGATTGATAGGCACTAAACAACGCTGAAAAGGAGAGGAGTTTCGCCGTAAAACCAACGGTGGGCGGCAGGCCCGTTAACGCCAGTGCAACTATCACCAGGCCGACCGTCAGGAGGGGAGCTACTGCACCCCGCCCGGCAAAATCGGCGATTCGCAGGGAGCCATTCGGAGCCAGCGCATCGATGAGGAAAAAGGCCGCCAGTGAAATGAACAGGTACGTTGCCATATAGAACACCGCTGCCTGAAATCCTGTATCAGACAATGCCACAACGCCAACCAGCAAAAAGCCCGCCTGCGCAATGGTTGAATAAGCCAACAGTCGCTTGGCATCGGTTTGCCGCAGGGCTGACAGGTTCCCGATCAGAATACCCGCCAGTGCTATAACGGCCAGCGGCGTTTGCAGGCCAGCCACAGGAATGGCCGATAACAGGCGCATCAACACCAGCAAGGCAGCGGCTTTGGGGCCGATGGAGAAGAAAGCCGCCACCGGAACGGGTGCCGCTTCGTAGGCATCCGGCGTCCAGATCTGGAACGGCACCGCTGATAGTTTAAACAGAAGACCCGCCATGGTCAGTAGCCCGGCTACAAGCGTAATACTTCCGCCTTTAGCCAATTCTACACCAAATACGGTGCTGGTAATATCGAGCGTACCGGTCAGGCCGTAGAGCAGTGACATGCCGTAGAGCATGACCGCCGAACTGACCGCGCCAAACAGCAGGTATTTCAAGCCGCCTTCCGACGCTTTCCGGTCACAAACAAGGCCCGTGAGCAGGTATGAACTGATCGAAACCAGTTCGAGGCTCAGGTAAATCGACAGCAGGTTCACGGCCATCGACAGGAGAAACAGGCCCAATACCAGCGCCGTCAGCAAGGCGTACCATTCGGTGGGTAGCTTTCGTTTCGCCAAATCGTGCCTTGCATCACCGCTTTGCCAGGTTCCGGTCTCCCACAAGACCACGCAGAAGGCACCTAACGCCACCACGCCTTTAATCAACACAGCCTGGTTGTCGAGGAAAAGCAAGTCCAGGAATAAGCCACCCCGGTAGGCTTCGTTGACGGCCAGCCCGCCGGCAACAAATAGGCCAACAAGGGTTATGGTAGTTAGCCAGGTACGTGTCTGTTGTTCACCTACTCGCCGTAGCAGGACCACTTCGGCAAGCAGCAGGCCGCAAAAAACAAGAGCCAGCCACCCTTCAGCGCCAACGCCGCTGAGGCTATCAATAATGTTTCGTAATTGGTCGGTGAGGGGCAATGGGCAAGAATTGAGAGTGACGAGTTAAGAAGTAAGAGTTGGCTGACGTAAGTTTACTAATGTGGCATTTCGGTGCGCACCAGTAAACTTGCGTCAGCCAACTCTCACCTCTCAATTTTTGATTTAAATCAGTCCTTCGCGTTCAGCTTGTTCTTCGTAACCCCGCATGTGGATCGGCTTCTGATTCTTGCGGAGTTTTATGTTCAGCACCTCAACCATCAGTGAGAAGGCGATGGCAAAGTAGAGATACCCTTTCGGTACGGTTCCAACGGGTGAGTTGAAGAACGTTACTTCTGATAGGTGCGCCCCCTCGGCAATAAGCATGAAACCGATCATGATCAAAAACGACAGGCCCAGCATCTGAATGCTAGGGTGTTCATTGACAAATCGGCCGACTGGGCCAGAGAAGAACATCATGATCAGAACCGACAAAACAACGGCTATAATCATGACAGGTACGTTCTGGGTAAGGCCAACAGCCGTTAGGATCGAGTCGATCGAGAATACAACGTTGATAATGGCAATTTGCGTCACAACGCTTGAAACGGTTGATTTGCCACCTTTCTTGTCGTCGCCTACTTCGTCATTTTGTGGGTCGCCTTCCAGCTTGTGGTGAATTTCTGAAGTTGCTTTGTACAAGAGGAACAGCCCACCAACAACCAGAATAATACTCTGTCCAGTAGGCGCAGCCACTAACCAGCCCGTATCGACATGGGTAAATGGCTTGCTGAGCGAAATCAGGAAGGAAATGCCAAACAGCAAGGCCACCCGAAAGAGCATAGCCAGCAATAAACCGATGTTACGCGCTTTTGCCTGATCGGCTCGAGCTAGTTTATTGGCGGCAATGGAGATGAAAATGATGTTGTCTATACCCAGTACGATTTCCAGGAATGTGAGGGTTAACAGACTGACAATGGCTTCTGCCGTAAACAGTTGATCCATGAAGGTTGGTTGTATGATTGCCCGAAGTTACCGGTGACAGGGGAGTGGTGCAACCCATTTATAGAAATGGCCCCAGGCTGCCAGGAAAGGTTCGTAAGCTGGATGGCACCGAATGGGCATGAAAAAACCGCCTGTTGGTGAAACAAGCGGTTCGTTCCGTTGATGAACTTAAAGCTTACTCAGCAGCAACGGCTACCGGAGCAGCAGCTACTTCAGATGGAATAACGTTCACCATCGACCGGTCTGCGCGACCTTTCGAAAAGGTAACGGTACCGTCGATAAGCGCAAATAGGGTGTGGTCTTTGCCAATACCCACGTTCTTGCCAGGATGGTGTTTCGTGCCGCGCTGGCGGACGATGATGTTACCGGCGATGGCCACCTGACCACCGAATAATTTGACGCCCAGTCGCTTGCTGATGCTGTCACGGCCGTTCCTTGAACTACCGACGCCTTTCTTGTGTGCCATTTTTAGAAATGGTTTACAGTTCTCAATTTACTGTCTTCAGTTGCGCTGCCTATCAGACGTGTAAGTGCGGAAGGCGGAGCAACAGTAAACGGTAAACAGTAAACAGTAAACTGATTTAGACGGTGATATCGTTGATTTGAACTTTGGTCAAGTATTGACGGTGGCCATTTTTCTTCTTGTAGCCTTTCCGACGTTTCTTTTTGAAGACGATAACTTTTTCGCCTTTCAGGTGCTCGAGGATGGTTGCCGATACGGTTGCGCCTGCCACGGTAGGAGCGCCAACGGTAATAGCACCTTCGTTGTCAACCAGAAGAACTTTAATCTGGTCGGAGGCAAGTGCAGCGTCCACGTCACCTCCCAGCCTGTGGGTATAGATGAAGCGGCCCTTCTCGATTTTAAATTGCTGCCCTGCGATCTCTACGATTGCGTACATGATCTTTGTGTATATTGAAAATGAGGGTGCAAAGGTAGAAAAAACTTTTCAGTTTTCTGCCCCGTTTTTAGTTCAATTCTATGACGTAGTGTATGGCTTCGCAACGGGTAGGTTACGGACCTACCCTTAACCGCCCGCCCGACAGGTGACGCAGTTGCCCATTGGCTCCGTAACGTACCTGCAAAGCAGTAGCGGCGAAACTTGCCGGAATAATAATGGCATGGTTGAGCGTGACCGCATCGGCACTGGTGGGCACGCGACCGCACGACCAAACGGTAGCGTCGTTCCAGTTGCCGGTTTTCACCGTCGTGTTTTCTGTGTATAAGGTGACCATGACCGGGTTGCTCGCCGGACTACTACAGCCGTTGAGCGTGCAGGTGGCCGTATAACTGGTTGACTGACTAGGCGATACAATAAGCTGATTCCCAGTCGCCCCCGTTGACCAGGTAGTGACTCCCGCGCAGCCCGTAGCCGTAAGCGTTGTGCTTTGGCCTGCGCAGATGGAGAGCGGAGCGGGTTGATTTGTATTTGCCAGTAGAGCGATTTCTGAGTCGGTTAATGCTCGGTTATAAAAGCGCAGATCATCAATGTGTCCTGTCATTCCATCATAAGAAGGAATTGGTTTGCGACCTATATTGAGCGTAGTGGCAGTATAATTTGGCATGCTGAGTGAGCTAAAAGTATTCTGGGCAACCAACGCTCCATTGATATATAATTTAAGCGTATTGCCAGTACGCACACCTGTTATGTGCCGCCATTGCGTGCCGGTTATTGGCGTAGCATAGCTGATTAGCTTACAGCCAAAACTAAATTGAATGGCTGGTTGGGCCACACCTACACTGGCAAAGGCAATCAGGTAACCGCATCCATCACCGTTATAGTCGAACAGGCGTGGGTTAAAATAACCACCCTGATAGAGCGACCACGATGATATGGTAAAGTCACCAGTCAGGCGCAGGGCAGGATTTGAAAAGTCAAGATAGCTGGTGCCTGCTCCCGTTGTGGAGTTTGTAAAGTGTATTGCTTTGTTAGCCGCGCCAAATCGATTTGGTACATAGGTTGTATTGGGCGAAGCAGTTGGATTGATACCGTTGCCACTCTCGTCGTTTAGTCCTCCATCAAATGGGTAATAGGCAATCAGGCCCGTTTGTGGTATGGTCGGCGACATAGGGCCAATCGTTGGTGCTTCTGGCGTTGTGCCGACCCAAATTGCCAGACTATTGGCGGGGCTGGCGCAACTGCCTGCCAAACAGGTAGCCGAGTACGTTCCTGCGCTCGACACCACAAGCACATTGCCGGTGGCTCCCGCGTTCCAGGTTACCGTACCCGCGCAACCCGTTGCCGTGAGCGTGACGCTGGAACCGGCACATAATGTAGCCGATGGGCTGGCCGTGAGCGTGGGCGAACCGGGCGAAGCCGTAATGACAACGCTGGCCGAGACCAGGGCGAGGGCCGGACAGGCATCGGCCGATGGCGAAAGGCTTACCGAATATACATCGCCCGCCGTTGCCGCTTGTACTGGGTACGTGCTGGCGGGCCGTTGGGCAATGCTGACACCGTTGCCTGGGCTGCTGCTGGTGGCGAGGTAGATGGTCTTGTCGGGCGTAACGTGTATTCCCTGTACATAGGTGGCTCCCAGGCCGCTGGCGGTGGTGTAGTTCACGAATGTCTGTCCGCCGTTGGTCGAAATACTCAGCCCTCCACCGCTGCCGGCATAGACTGTTCCGGTAGCATCGACAAAAACAGCTTCAGTATACGTATTGCCCAGACCATTGGCCGTAGTTCGGTTCACAAAGCTGTTTCCACCATCGGTCGAGATACTCAGTCCGCCGTTGGTGGCGACGTAGATTCGTCCGTCGCTGCCGATAGCCACTTCATTACAAACGTTATCGCCTAACCCGTTAGCTACAGTCCTGTTGCTGAATGAATTGCCGCCATCTGCTGAGATACTCAATCCGCCGTAGGTAGCGGCATAAATTTTTCCATCGGTGCCAGCCGCCAGGCCAATAACCGTTACGCCTCCCAGGCCATTGGCGGTTGTCTTGTAGGCGAACGTATTCCCCCCATCCGTCGAAATGGCTAAACCCGCTGCTGTACTGCCTCCGGTGGCCACGTAAATTTTACCCGTGCCATCTACATACACCGAATTGACCGTCCGGGTGCTGATTTTATTGCTGAATGAGTTGCCGCCATCGCTCGATATACTCAGGCCCCCAAACGTGGCAGCATAGATTTTCCCGTCGGCACCAACGAAAGCATTAAGTACCAGGTTAGCGCCCAATCCATTCGCCGTTGTGCGGTTCACAAAGGTTTGTCCGCCATCGGTCGAGATGCTCAGTCCGTTCGTAGTAGCGGCATATATAGTCCCGTTGGCGGCCACATAGACACCAAGTACATTGGCCGAACCCAGCCCGTTAGTGGTTGTGCGGTTCATCGCGCTAAGTATAGGTACGTTGTTACGCGTCCATTGGTAGGCCGGTATGCTCCCGCCGTTGGTGGGCGTTGCCGTGAGCGTTTGGCTGCTGCCCGCGCAGACCAACGGGGGCGTAAGGCCAACCGTGGCGGACGTTGACACGGCGATAGCCTGCACCACCGCGCTACCGGGACCGGTGCAGTTATTGACCGTGCAGGTGGCCGAATAACTACCCGTTGCCGATACCAGCAAAATGCTCCTCGTTGCGCCCGTATTCCAACGTACCTGACCACTACAACCACTGGCGGTGAGCGATGTGGTTTGCCCCAGGCAGAAACTAACCGAACCCGCCGGGCTGATGGTGGGTGCAACGGGTGGGCTGGTGGCTAGCAGGGTAAGCGTAGCACTGTTGGGGCTGGTGCAGCTTTCGGCGGTGCAGGTGGCGAAGTAATCTGCCGTACCTGCCGAGGGCGCAAGAATCAGGCTGGGCCCGGTTGCGCCTGTATTCCAGATAACGCCGCCGGCACAACCAGAGGCCGTCAAGGTAACGCTCGCTCCTGCACACACGCTCGCGCTGGGGCTGGCCGTGAGTGTGGGCGGGGCGGGAACAGCGCAGGTTTTATAGAGTTGTGAGTTGCCATCCGCCGCTTGCCCCCGGAAATAAAGCCGCCCGTTGTAGACCATCGAATAATAAGAAAGGCCACTGTTGCCGGTGTTTACAGCGGCTGAACCGCCATTTGGTCCGGGCCATAAATCCTGCACCAATTGTGTCCCGGCGGTTGATCCGTCGGACCGCCATATTTCGTTGCCAGTGGTTTCGGAGTAGGCGTGGAAATAACAGATGCCGTTGATACAGGCAAAGTCGAGTGGCGTTGACCCCGTTGCGCCGGGGTTGATGTCACGTACCCGGAACGTACCCCCCGCCGTGCCGTCGCTGCGCCACAGTTCGGTGCCGAAGGTAGCATCGTCGGCCGGGAAATACAGGATGTTCTGATACCCTTCGGGATTGTTCTGATAGGTTCGGAAATAACCCGGAACAGTAGCCCCCATGGTCGCGACCAGTGCGGTTCCGGCCTGCGTACCATCCGTTTTCCAGAGTTGATTTAGCGCCGATGTGTTGCCGCCAGCTTGTACGGTGGTTGTAGTGCCGAAAAAGTAGAGGGCGGTAATTGTTGGAATGAATCGCTCAACATTGATGAAAGGCGTTGAGTTGGTTGTGGGCGATTGAGCAATCGACGCGAGGACAACAAAGGCGCTTCCGGTCCATTTTATAATCTGCTCTGTACCGTCTGCCAATCTTGTACAGAAATACGGTAAGCCATTCCAGAGGGTCAGGCCCCGAATACCGTACCCGCCCGTGTTGAGCAGGGCCAATGTACCTGCCGTGGTGCCGTCTGTTTTGTACAAAATAGCATCGCCCGTTGCCTGGAAATAAGCCGTGGTGCCATCCGAAACTACCTGCCCAATCGAGGTAAACTCACTCCTGATGGCATACGTACCTGCGGTGGTGCCGTCGCTGCGCCAGAGGCCATTGCCGTTGTCGGTGAAGAGCAGCACGCCCCCGCTCACTTCAGCCATGTACCTTGGAACGCCACTGAACCCACTTTTTACCAGTTCAACCGCCCCGGTTTGTCCGTTAATCCGCTTCAACTGACCAGCTAGTGTACCAAAATAAAGATGTCCCCCGGCCACACAGCGCCCTGTAGGGTTTCGGTCGAATACATCATTACTAACGAATACGGTGCCCGCCGCCGTACCATCTGTGCGGTAGATGCCGTTAACGTCGCAACTACCACCGCTTGTGTTGAAATAAAGCTGGTTATTGAAGCGACTGAATGAGTTGGGATTGACACTGCAACCAAACTCGTTGACCAGCGAGATCTGGGCAAACGTTTGGCTAAACAGCCCCGTCAATAGCAGCAGGCACAGGCTTGAGCAGATGACTTTATGCATTGACAGGGCCAGAAAATGGGATGGATAGAGAGTAGCGTACTTACTTAGCCGGTGCCTGGCTGGTATTCCAGATGTCGCGGTAGAGTTTCCACTGGCCGTTGTCGTTTTTCCAGACCACGATGTACTTGCCCTTATCGATGGCTTTGCCGTCGGCTCCGGCCAGCGAATAGCGACCGGTTTCTACAATCTGGTCGCCGACCCGCTCTGTTTCGGTCGTTTCCAGCGTGGCTTTCTTGATGCCCATATCAAAAGCACCTTTCCAGAACGGGCCAATGGCTTTGTTGCCGCGAATCACGTCGCCGTTGGGCGGAAATAGCTGAGCATCAGTCGTGTAGAGGTCGCCTAGCGCGGTGGCTCCTTGCTCGAAGGCCCGCATAAATACCTGATTGGCCGCCAGAATGCCCTTGTCAGGTACGTTGGCAGGTGTTTCGGGGGCATAATACATGGCTCCCACATGAACGATCTTCCACTGCCCGCCCATTTTTTCCAGATAGCGCGTTTCGCGGGCATGGTCTGTTGTTCCATCGGTATCTGAAAACACCTGATCGAACTGCGCGAAGGCCGCGTTGCCGTTGACCCGGATTTTGTAGTTGGTATTCTGGAATTTGGCGTTGGAAGGCTTCTGGTTGGCGAACCTGCTGGCCTTATCGCCCGACATATCGATCTCATGAACCTTACCGTTGGGTTCGCTGTAATGCAGGCGGGCCTCAGGTACGTTGGCCCAGGCGTTGGCGTAGGCTTTCTGGTCAACGTTGAGCCAGGCTTGCGTTTCGCCTTCGATCACCGCCTTAATGGCTTTCACGTCAGCAGATTGAGCCATAGTCAGTTGGCTGGTTAACAGCGACAACGTCGCCATAATCCATAAAGAGGAGAGGTGCTTTTTCATCGTGTACGCAGAAATAGGGTTAGCATAATCGGTTGATTGCGCCTTTGCGCTTTAAGGTGATTAGGTACCAAAATTGGCTTGTGCATTCTTTGTACACTATCCCCCGGTTGGGGGATATTTTTAGCCGGGTATTTCTCTTTCATTTGTCTTGATGATGAACCGATTGACCTGCTTCAAGCCGATTCTACGAGGGGTCATAATGGGCCTGCTCCTGTGCCTGACGGCTGTCGGCGGGTGGGCGCAGCCTTGCCTGCGACTGGATACCCTGCAACCGGGCAACTACCTGTCTACCTGCTTATTGACGTTTACGGATTCGACCGGCCAACTCAATGTGAGTCAACTGAATCTGAATTTGTTCAAACCAACTGGCACCGATCACCCCGGCTTTGGTACCGACGGGCTGGTTCACTGGCTCACCTTCACCTGTCAGAACGGCGCTAAACAGGCCCGGAAATTCGTGCTGGAAGTGGATATTGTCTACGCCGACGAGATGAGTTTCTATATGCTCGATGGCAAAAAAATCACCTTCCAGATCGAACACGACAGTTGGCATGTGCCGCTCTGGAAACGAAAAATTGCGTCGCGTTACTTCGCCTTTCCGCTCGATTTAGCTCCTGAACAGGCTGTTCGGGTGTTTATCCGGGCTCAGGAACAGAGCGGTACGCTCATTACGCCGATCCGAATCTGGGAGCGGTCAGCCTATGAACGCTATTATTCCACCGAAACCAACATTCTGATTCTCCCGCCAATCATCCTGCTGTTTCTAGCAGCGGTTGGGCTTAGCTTATTTGTAGCCTCCCGTCACCTGATCTGGCTATTTTATGCCGTCTATGCGTTTGGTACGGCGGTGTACAACCTGAATATTGAGGGCGTCATGGCCCATTACCTGCCAACTCCATTCAACAGCATAAAAGGCTACTCTCTGGGTATTTCGCTGGGGTATATAGGAAGTCTGCTCTTCACACATGAGTATGTGTATAAACGGCTTTCGCAGCCAATTCGCTGGCTCCGGCAAGCCACCTACGGGCTGATCGCTGTTCAGACTGCCTGGTTTTTGTATGTACTGGTCATGCCGTTTCGATACGGTACGGCCGATATGGTCCTGCTACTGACAGCCCTCACGGCTGCCTTTTTGCTGATGCATCTGTTGGTGTGCCTTGCCAGGGGGAGCTACGAAGCCCGCAACTACCTGCTGGCTATCGCCCCATTTCTGCTGATTGTGCTGATTAGAGTATGCGATAGAGTGGGTCTGCTGGAAACGCAGGATTGGCATTACTACCTGCGGTATTATGCACCTTTGGTTGAGATACTTATCCTGGGCGTAGGGGCTGTTCGGCAGTTGATGCGTGAACGAGAAGCTACGCTGTTGCAGTTAAGCAATACGCAAAAAGAAGTAATTTTAAGTCAGGAAGCCGAACGTCGCCGCATTGCCCAGGATTTGCATGATGACATTGGCACCTCCCTGATTGCCCTGCGCGGCCGACTGTCGGTGAGTAATCCAGAAGCGCATAGCTTGCTCGATCAGATCATTTCCGATGTGCGGGCTGTATCGCATAACCTGATGCCCGATGAATTGGCGAACCTCGGCCTGCCCGGTGCTGTCGCTGAAGCTGTGCGTCGGTTTCAAGAGTCATCCACTATCAAATTTATGGCGGTCTGCGCAGGTGACGTAGTGGTGCTTGCCGATACGACCGAACTGGCTATATACCGGGCTGTGCTGGAACTCATGCACAACGTAGTTCGGCACAGTGGGGCCACCGAGGCGGTAGTGCAGTTAGTTTATCATGCTGACCTGCTGAACGTTACGGTCGAAGATAATGGAAAGGGATTCGATGCTGAAAAGAGGGCAGACAGTGGTGGAATTGGCCTTAAAAATGTAGCTTCACGGACTGATTGGTTAGGCGGCAACATGGCCATTGACTCATCAGGAGTGGGTACCACAATTCGGATCGACATCCCTTACTCATGACCCTTGACAGTTCATCACCTGTCCGAATTTTACTGGCGGATGACCATGCGTTATTCAGCGATGGGCTGGCCCTGCAGTTAACTCAGGCTAACCCTGCTGTGACGGTGGTTGGGCAGGTATTCAGAGGAAGTGATGTGGTACCGGCTGTGCAGCGCTATTCGCCTCATGTGGTGCTTCTGGATATAAATCTGCCCGTGCCAAACGGGATTGATTGCCTTCGTCAGCTTTCAGCAACGTACCCAGCCGTTAAAACGGTTATGCTGACGATGTATGCCTATCAGCATTTCATCAATGAATGTCGCGAAGCAGGAGCGGCTGCATACCTGCTTAAACATGTTCGGGTGCCTGTGATGCTGGATACCATTGCACGGGTGCTAATCGGCGAACGCGTTTTTCCCGTGCCAACTGTTCCCGACATGCATGCGGCAGACAGCTTCGTGACGCGCTTCAAACTAACGCCCACTGAGTTGAAAATTATTGCCCTTATTCGGCAGGGAAGAAATACTCAACAGATTGGAGAACAACTGTTTGTTAGTTTTGAAACGGTTAAATCGCATCGCAAAAACATCTACCGTAAACTCAATATTACCCACCTGTCGCAATTGCTCGACTTCGCCCATGAGCAGGGGTTGTAAATACTTATAATTTAAACCCCGTCTGTATCAGATTTGTGCTGCACTTGGCCATGAGTTTACCGTCGACGTTGGTAATGCGGCCCTCTACATGAATAATGGTACGCCCTGCCCGCACCACATTGGCCTCGGCAAGGAGCACATCGCCTAACCGGGCCGGATTCAGGAAATCCATTGCCAGATTAACTGATGTATACCCATATTCTCGCCCCATCGCAAATACCGTCAGGCCACACAGATCGTCGAGAATGGCGGAGGCTGCCCCTCCGTGAAGCACCTGCATCGGGTTCACCATATCGTCGCGAACAACGTACCTGGCCACTGTTCGTCCCGCTTCTACAGCGACCAACGTGCCATTTAGCCACCTCCCTAACCCCGACGGGCTCTGGTTCATTGGCAGCTCGATCATCGACTGAAACAGGGCCAGTCTGGGGTTCATTTCCATATCGCAAAAATAGCATTTAACTAAGCCATACTGCCTGAAACAGCGTGTATATGTGTATTTAATTGTGAGTTTCTGGTAAGTCTTGCTACTTTTGCGCGACTTACGATAACATGTATCCGTACAAGATCGAATGAATTATACGTTAACTCAGATTCCTGACCGTACTCCTAAACCGCGCCACAGCGGCTTCACGATGGTTATGGATAAAGGCCTCAGCCTGCGCGAAGTTGAAGATATGCTGTCTATGTCGGCAGATTATATCGACATCGTTAAACTTGGCTGGGCCACTTCCTTCGTCACGCCAAACCTCCAGCAAAAACTCGACGCCTACAAAGCAGCAGGTATTCCTGTCTACTTTGGCGGAACGCTGTTTGAAGCTTTCGTGGTCCGTAATCAGTTCGAAGATTACCGCCGGCTGCTCGATAAATATGATCTGAAATTCGCCGAAGTATCCGACGGTTCTCTGGAAATGGACCCCGACGAGAAGTGTGAATACATTCGTACGCTGGCTCAGCAGGTGACCGTTCTGTCTGAAGTGGGGTCGAAAGATGAAGCGAAGATCATTCCACCCTATAAGTGGATCAAACTGATGACAACCGAACTCGAAGCGGGTGCCTGGAAAGTAATCGGTGAAGCCCGTGAAGGGGGCACAGTTGGCCTTTTCCGTGCCAGCGGCGAAGTTCGTCAGGGGCTTGTTGAAGAGATTCTAACCCAGATTCCGTCAGAAAAGATTATCTGGGAAGCACCGCAGAAAGAGCAGCAGGTTTGGTTTGTCAAACTGCTGGGTGCCAACGTAAACGTTGGTAACATTGCGCCAAACGAGGTTATTCCGCTCGAAACGATCCGGTTGGGCCTGCGTGGAGACACGTTCAGCTTTTTCCTGGATAAATAAAACATAAAATAGGCTGGTAAGAGCCATTTATCAGGCTACTCACTTTATGGAAATCATCAAATCGCTCCTCGACTTTCTGCTCCATCTCGATAAATTTCTCGACTTGTGGGCCAACGAATATGGCGTGTTGCTATACGCTATTCTGTTTCTAATTATTTTCACCGAGACAGGTCTGATCGTGATGCCACTACTGCCCGGCGATTCGCTGTTGTTTGCGGCTGGCGCACTAGCGGCCCGCGACACCAACGAGTTGAGTGTGGCCGTGATTATCCCGCTGTTGATCGTGGCCGCTCTACTAGGCGATAATGTCAACTATTTCGTGGGTCGCAAGCTAGGAACGCAGATCAAATCGCGGGAGCGAATCCTGTTTTTCAAGCGCGAATACATTACCGAAACCGAGAAGTTTTACGCCAAACATGGCGGCCGCACCGTAATTATTGCCCGGTTTATTCCGATTGTGCGCACGATTGCTCCGTTCGTGGCTGGTGCAGGAAGTATGAATTACGCTACCTATATAAAGAACTGTATTATCGGAGCGGTACTATGGGTGGTTAGCATCACACTGCTGGGCTACTTCTTCGGTAACCTTGACATTGTACAGAAGAACTTCGAGATCGTCGTGTTTGGCATCGTCGGTTTATCGCTGATGCCTATCCTGGTGCAGTTCATCAAGCAGAAACTGACGAGCAACGCGGCTTAGGAGAGTTCGCCCCTTGAACTTTAGCCAGCGAAGCTTTCTGTTTCCGCACGGAGTTTCGTATCTTTGCGGCCTTGTTAGCGAATGATTGAGGTGAACGAACTACGTCAATACGATATTAACATCATTGGTTTAGAGCCGAAACGCTATGAATATGACTATTCGTCGGGCAAAGCGTTCTTTCAGGCCCTTGATCAACAGTTGATTAGCAAAGGCGATGTGCAAACCCATCTGATTCTCGACAAGTCGGAGACAATGATTCGTCTCGACTTTTCGATTACCGGTGTGGTGGAACGTACCTGCGACCGAAGCCTCGATTTATATGACGAACATGTGGATACGCGCCAAACGCTATTCCTGAAATTCGCCGATCGAAACGAGGAGCTGACCGATGAAATCGAACTGATTGAGCGGAATACCGCAACGATCAACGTAGCCCGCTACATATTCGATTATATCGTATTGTCGATGCCCATGAAAGGGTTGCATCCCCGATTCCGCGAGGAGGAAGACGATGACGACTTGTCGGACGGTAAACTAATTTATTCGTCGGGTGCTGTTGCCGAAACAGACAGTGACGAAGTAAAAGAAGAAAAAACCGCAGTGGATCCCCGGTGGGAGGCCCTGCGTAAATTGAGTAATAACTAACGAAACGTTCAACGTCTTAGTGTCCAGGGGTCAACGTCGTTGTGGCCTTTTGCACACTGGACATTAAACATTAAACTGATTTTTTAACAATGGCACACCCCAAACGCCGCCACTCGACCACCCGCCGCGATAAACGCCGGACGCATTACAAAGTAGAAGCCGTAACGCTGGCGACCGACTCAGCAACGGGCGAAGTTCACGAGCGTCACCACGCCCATGTATTTGAGGGTAACCTCTTTTACCGGGGCAAAATGGTAATCGAAGGGTACCGACCTACGGTTTAAACCCAGTTGGTTACCGACCTTGCCGGGGAGGTTTTTTGTTAAAAAAGTACCTTCCTACGGTACATTCATTCTATGAAGTAAACGAGTATTTCGCCGACATCGGGTCTAAGATGAACGCGGAATACTTTTTTATTGCCCCCCGGCTACTAATTTTACGCGCCCAATACCGAACTCTGCTGGTGTTGGCTCATTAAGCTGCTCGATAAAATGAAGATTGCCGTGGATGCCCTGGGTGGCGATTTTGCACCAGAAGCGATTATTGAAGGCGTTGCCGCTGCTGTAAAAGACGGTTTGCCCCAAGACGTCACCATTGTGCTCATTGGCCCGGAATCGGTGCTGACCACGCAGTTGAGCAAACAGGGCCTGGTTAATCACTCTGCCATTGAGTTCGTTCATGCAGAAGATGTGATCGGTATGGGCGAACACCCGACCAAAGCGCTCTCGCAGAAACCAAATTCAACCATTAGTGTTGGTTTCAAACTGTTGAAAGAGCGCCAGATCGACGCTTTCTGCAGTGCTGGCAATACGGGCGCTATGCACGTGGGCGCCCTATTTAGCATTAAAGCCATCGAGGGTGTCATTCGCCCCTGTATTGCCGGGTTTGTGCCGCAGATGGATGGCAAAACAACGATCATGCTCGATATAGGGGCCAATGCAGACTGTAAACCCGAGATGCTGGCCCAGTTTGGCGAACTTGGTTCGATCTATGCCAAACACATGTTCGACATCGATTCGCCCCGGGTGGCCCTAATGAATATTGGCGAAGAAGAGCAGAAGGGATCATTGGTGGTGCAGGCTGCTCACCAACTCCTGAAAGATTCACGCCGTATCAACTTTGTCGGTAATATTGAAGGCAAAGACATGTTTATGAACCGGGCCGACGTCATCGTCACCGACGGTTTTACCGGAAATGCACTGTTTAAATTAGGCGAGTCGTTCTACGAAGTGGCTACACAGCGTGGGCTTAAAGACGATTTCTTCGATAAAACAGATTATGCATCCGTTGGTGGCAGCCCAATAATTGGCGTAAATGGCAATGTGATCATCGCGCACGGTATTTCATCGGCCAAGGCTATAAAAAATATGCTCAATCTGGCTATTCGGCAGGTGCAGGCAGATGCCCACACTAAAATTGCCCAGGCGCTTAAGTGAGTATCCCGTAACAGATTTATGATAAAAGCAGCAATTACCGGTGTTCATGGCTACGTACCTGATTACGTATTGACCAACGCTGAACTGGAGCGGATGGTCGATACCAACGACGAATGGATCACGTCGCGCACTGGCATCAAAGAGCGACATATTCTTAAAGGTGAGGGTATGGGAAGTTCGCATATGGGAGCCGAAGCCGTGCGCGGACTATTGGCCAAGACCAATACTGCCCCTGAAGATGTCGACCTGCTGATCTGCGCCACCGTTACACCCGATTATGTATTTCCGGCCACGGCCAATCTTATCTGCGATATGGTTGGCATTCACCATATTGGAAGCTTCGACATTCAGGCTGCCTGCTCTGGCTTCCTTTACGCACTAACCGTTGGTACTCAGTTTATTGAAAGTGGTAAGTACCGGAAAGTGATCGTTGTGGGGGCTGATAAAATGTCGGCCATTACCGATTATACCGACCGGACAACCTGCGTTCTTTTTGGCGATGGCGCGGGAGCAGTGCTGCTGGAAGCGGCCGAAGAAGGGTACGGCATCCTCGATTCAATTATCCGGTCAGATGGTGTAGGTCAGTATCATCTTTTCCAGAAAGCGGGCGGAAGCCGCTACCCACCCAGCCACGAAACCGTTGAGAAGCGCTGGCACTACGTGTATCAGGATGGCCCGTCTGTTTTTAAATTTGCCGTGAAAAACATGGCCGATGTATCCGCCGAAATCATGCAACGCAACCACCTCGATGGGGGCGATGTGGCGTGGCTGGTACCGCATCAGGCAAACAAACGCATTATCGATGCCACCGCCAACCGCATGGGAATCGGGTCGGATAAGGTGATGCTTAATATTCATAAGTACGGCAACACCACGGCCGCCACTATTCCATTGTGCCTGTTTGACTACGAATCGCGGTTACAAAAAGGCGATAACCTTGTACTGGCTGCCTTTGGGGGCGGTTTTACCTGGGGGGCGGTATACGTGAAGTGGGCTTACTAAACAGGTCATTCGTAGTCATTAAATGGTCATTGATAGTCATTCACTTGTTGACGTCTGCGATTATAGCTAATGACAGAAAATGACTATAAGTGACCATTAATGACAATTAATTACATTTCAAAATATGGCAACGACCGCAGATATTCGGAACGGCTTAGTTATTAACCACAACTACGACCTTTTTCAAATTGTTGAATTTCAACATGTTAAGCCCGGAAAAGGGGCCGCTTTCGTTCGTACGAAACTAAAAAGCCTGACAACGGGCCGGGTTATCGATAACACATTTAACTCAGGAGTAACAATTATTCCTGTTCGGGTTGAGCGTCGGAAATTCCAGTACCTCTACAAAGATGAAGCTGGTTATAACTTCATGGATCAGGAAACGTTCGATCAAATTAATATCGACGAAAAAATTCTTGACCAGGCTGATCTGATGCGTGAAGGGCAGGAGGTAGAAATACTGATGAACGCCGAAAACGACACGCCATTGACTTGCGAACTACCCGTTTCGGTTGAACTTGAGGTAACTTACGCCGAACCCGGTTTGAAAGGTGATACGTCGAGCGGTGCTAAAAAGCGCGTAGAAGTAGAATCAGGTGCGATGATCAACGTACCCCTGTTCATTAACCAAGGTGATAAAATCCGTGTCGACACCCGCACACGGGAATACCAGGAACGAGTGAAGTAGAAGAAGTTTACCGTTTTCAGTTGCGTTGTCTTAAAGACACGCTACTTAACAGCAGAGCAACTGAAAACAGCAAACTGAAAACGGTAAACCCTTTTTTTAAGATATGAGCACACAAGACATTCAACAACTGATCGATTTCATCTCGAAATCAGGCCTCGACGAGGTGAAAATCGAGACTAGCGAGCTGAAAATCAACGTGAAGCGCTCTGCAGCTCCGGCTGTAATTGCGGCTCCGGTACCAGCTATGCTGCCAGCAGCGGCTCCAGTAGCAGCCCCCACCGCGCAGCCAGCGGCGGCTCCCGTTGCTACGCCAGCGCCTGCCGCCGAAGCGCCAGCCACGAACCATGTCACGATCAAATCACCGATGATAGGTACGTTCTACCGGTCGGCCAATCCTGAATCGCCCATGTTTGCAGAGGTAGGCGACGAGATCAAACCTGGTAAAGTGGTGTGTATCATTGAAGCGATGAAACTTTTCAACGAAATAGAAGCCGAAATATCGGGTCGCATCGTGAAAGTGCTTGTTGAGAATGCGACGCCTGTCGAGTACGACCAGCCGTTATTTATTGTCGAACCACTATAAGTTTTCTGTTTTCTGTCTTCAGTTTTCTGTTGCTCCACTGGCTGGAGAACTGTGAATCAGCGGAGCAACAGAAAACTGAAGACAGAAAACAGAAAACTGTTTTTTATGTTCAAGAAAATCCTAATTGCAAATCGGGGCGAGATTGCGTTGCGGATCATACGTACCTGCCGCGAAATGGGCATTCGTACGGTGGCCGTTTACTCAACAGCCGATCGTGACAGCCTCCATGTGCGATTTGCCGATGAGGCGGTCTGCATTGGTCCTCCGGCTAGTCGCCAGTCGTATCTGAATATTCCGAGTATTATTTCGGCTGCTGAAGTGACGGGAGCCGACGCTATTCACCCTGGCTACGGCTTTTTGTCAGAAAACGCTGAATTCTCGCAAATCTGTGCCGACTACGGAATCAAGTTCATTGGCGCCACGGCTGATCAGATCAACAGCATGGGCGATAAAGCTACGGCGAAGGCCAGTATGCGGGCAGCCGGTGTACCTGTAATTCCCGGTTCAGAAGGTCTCTTGGAATCGATTGAGCAGGGAAAAGAACTGGCAGCGGGTATGGGTTATCCGGTCATCATCAAGGCAACAGCCGGTGGTGGTGGTCGTGGCATGCGGATCATCAAAGCCGAATCCGACTTCGAGAAAGCCTGGAATGATGCGCGCACTGAGGCCGGGGCAGCTTTTGGTAATGATGGTCTTTATCTTGAGAAATTCGTTGAAGAACCCCGCCATATCGAAATCCAGATTGTAGGTGACCAGTACGGTAAAGTGTGCCACCTGTCGGAGCGTGATTGCTCCATTCAGCGGCGGCACCAGAAACTACTGGAAGAAACGCCTTCGCCAATTATGACCGACGATTTACGGACACGGATGGGCGAAGCAGCCATCCGGGGCGCTCAGTCGATTGGGTATGAAGGGGCTGGTACGGTTGAGTTTCTGGTGGATAAGCATGGCGAGTTCTATTTCATGGAAATGAACACCCGGATTCAGGTAGAGCACCCGATTACGGAAGAAGTGACGGATTTTGACCTGATCAAAGAACAGATCAAAGTAGCCGCTGGCGTGCCAATTTCGGGGGTCAACTATACGCCGAAACTGTTTGCGCTGGAGTGCCGGATCAACGCCGAAGACCCAGCCAACAACTTCCGCCCATCGCCCGGTAAGATCACAAACCTGCACTTCCCCGGCGGTCACGGTGTTCGAATCGATAGCCATGTGTATACTGGGTACGTTATTCCACCAAACTACGACTCGATGATTGCCAAACTGATCGTATCGGGGCAGTCGCGGGCAGAGGTGTTAACGCGCATGAAGCGGGCTTTGCAGGAATTTGTAATTGAAGGAATCAAAACCACAATTCCGTTCCACATCAAGCTGATGGACGATCCCGGTTTCCAGTCGGGTAATTTCACGACCGCATTTCTGGAAACGTTCGATTTCTCTGATCTATAGTCTGTAAAAAAAACTATAAGGTCTAACCAGGACCTTATAAGCTTAAAAAAAGCCGCTCCTGAACAGTCAGGAGCGGCTTTTTTGTGGAAGCCAGGTACGTTGTCAGCAACAGGTTGTTGCGCTGCTACTTGCTCTACGGAAGCTTGATGCCTGCTGTGACGCTGGCAATGCCCAGATACCCTTTGATATTTGTATCCTTATAAACGCCACCAGCGGGAACAGCATAGCGAATGTCAAGGTCAAGCCAGGAGAGAGGCGATACGCCCAGGCCTACTTCCAGCGCCCAGGTAAATCGTTTCACTTCCAGGTTGGCTGCTTCCCGGCTGCTCAGCAGATTGGTCGTCTCCGGCGTTGGCGGAATGGCAATGGCCGCCGCAAAACCGATGGCCGCATTGGGGTTAACCTGGCCAACCGTACTGCGCTCAGCCTGCGACTTGTTGACAAAAATCAGCGTCGGCCCCATGTACGCACGGAGCTTATTGTTTAACAAACGCCGCCCGAAAAGTACAGGTACGTTGAATGACTCGATAGACGACTCAGACGTGATATCGACCGTTGCGTTGAGCAGACCCGGCGCGAAACTGATTGGTAGCTGTGCCGCCAGACTTGGTTCGGCATTCACATCGAGTGTAACGTTCGTTTTCTGCTTCAACAGATACCGGTTGTAGGTCAATTCAACCTGAACGAACCCTTTCCGGTTATAGCTATTGAACCGAACAAACGCCCCGCCTGTGTAGCCTACACCAGTACCGTTGCGCTTGTTATCGATTTGCGGTATCGTTACACCCGCAATACCCGTTGGCTGGGCCGGAATAGTCGTATAACCATGTACAAAGGTGGGGCCACCTTTTAAGCCTACTTCGATTGAGCGAATGGGCGACTGAGATGGCGACTGCGCCAGTACGGCCGTTGATGTCAACAGCAGGGCAGCAGCTATGTTGTGTACTGAATATTTCATAGGGATCAATGCAGGTTGAACGCTGACTATCAGATACCGGTAATGAACCGCATCTATGTTAATCAAGGTCTACCCGCTGTGCTTTAAGGTTGAACCAGAACTTTGCGGTAGCGCGTGGCGTCAACCAGCGGAATAGTGGAGCTATACTTGGCGTTGATGCTTTTGATGATCTCATTGGCCAGCAGGGCATACCCGGCCGGTGTAAAGTGAATACCATCCAAGCTCATTACACCGCCCAGGATGTAGCTCAGCGAGAAGTTTACGCCATTCTGCGCCAGGCCAGTTGATAACTGATTCGTCAGCGTGCTAACATCGACCCAGGCAAGCCCACGGCTATCCGCCTGCGCCTTCATGATCCCGTTATACTCATCGATCTTGGCATTCAACGCCGCTACCTCTTCGGCATCCAGTACCAGTTCGTTGGCCAATGGATTGGTCAGCGACAGACCGTAGGGGCCAATTTTTGTGCCAACATCCGTGCGGCCAATGGTAGCGTAGGCCGCCTGCTGCGCCAGCAGTAGCAAATCACCAGTTTTGGAGGCCCGAATACCACCCGGTGCCAGTGGTGCCTGAATGACCAGCGCCGTAACGGCCGGGTTAGCCGCCGCAATTTTGGCGATTACCTGGGTAAGCGTAACCGTCTGGAAGAAGGCAGCCGTCGTCACCTTAGGAATACCGATGACCACACCCTGCCGACCGTTGGCGTTGAGCGTACTGATCAGCGCATTGTAGTTGGCAGTAAACAGCGCAGTTGGTGTAAACGGAGTAACACCACCCGTGGTAGCGTATCCAAGTGCATCGTTATTTCCCATAAAGCACGAGAAGAACGTCGCATCGGTCACGTTATCACCCACAAACTGCTGGTAAGTCCGTAATGCAGACACATCGGGTAGTAACCGCTCGAAATACGGATTACCGGCGGCTGATCCATAACCGGGCGTCTGGGTGTCGCTCATCCGAATACCGGGTACACCAAGGTTGTTGAGGGGACCGATAAATTTGGTAAAGAGCGGTTTACCGTTGACCAGGCCGCGTACTGCCTGCGGAGCCACTTGTGCGGTAACAGGCAGTCCGCCTGAAGCGGCGGTGGGGAGGCTGGTTAGCTTAAGGTAACCGGTTCCGGCAGCCTGTTCAGGAGTGAACAGTGGCTGGACAAACGTGCTGCCACCGCGGACCAACCGAAATTGTTGGGCCAGAATGCTCGGGTACGAATTAAGCTGCCCGTCGCGATACAATCCATTGTCGGCATAACCTGCTGTAAGTGAATTGCCAACTGCAACATATTTGGTGAAATTAGCTGTACCAGGTAAGAGCGGGTCAATAACCCCAGGCTGGTCGTTTTCATAGCATCCTGCCGTACTAACCATAAGGCCCATGAGGGCTATCCAGCGTAGGGGATGGGTAAAGCGAAATTGCATAAGCATTGTAACGATTATATGAAGACACTTTGGTCGTGTTCACACAAATATAACAGGCTTACAGGTGCCTCTAGGTGCATTGAATAGTATTTAGCAAGGTTTTTTTGTGAATCTGGTCATCTCTCCTGTATGCCAATAGAGCAAATTCAGATGTGACAATAGAATAATAAGCTCGTCTGTATGTTGGTTTGTTTGGGGAAAACGCGTTGTTTGTGCCTGTATAAAACCAATGTCTCACACTTAATCTTTTTTTACACACATGGGTCTATTAAGTTTTTTCAAAGGTGTTGGTGAAAAAGTCTTCGGAAAAAGCGAAGACGCACCTGCTGCAACGCCCGCCGCTGCCGATCCGGAGCCGCTGAAAGCCAGTGCTTTACTAAGTCACGTTAAACAGTTAGGCCTCGCCTACAAAACGCTGACAATTAAAACCAAAGGCGACACGGTGACCATCGAAGGTGAGGTGGCCAAGCAGGAAGACGCCGAGAAAATTGCGTTGGCTGTAGGTAACGTAGAGGGCGTAACGGTCGTTGACAACCAATTGGTGGTCGATAGTCCTGAGCCGGAAGCTAAGTTTCACACGGTTGAAGAAGGCGATACATTATCGGCTATTTCTAAGAAAGTATATGGCGACCCAATGAAGTACGGCATCATCTTCGAGGCCAACAAGCCTATGCTGAAAAGCCCTGATCTGATCTATCCGGGTCAGGTTCTGCGGATTCCGCAATTATAGGCTGATTAAAAGCCTAACGGAGAAGCCTGTCGCCAGTATGGTGACAGGCTTTTTTGGCTTATACCGGTAGGGAGGAGGAGGAAACTAAGCCTGATGGCAGTAGGTACGTTTGTGTTGAATCTTCTTTAAAGCAACACATCGAGTTAGTTGTATGCTAAACCAAACTCACGTTTCCCAAACTCACGTTTCCCAAACTCACGTTTTCAACCACGTCAGTTACCTCTGGGACGAGGCTAAGGCTGCCGAGCTACTGGCCACTGGCGAACCCCACGACCGTGAGGTGGCCCTGCTTATTTACCGGTCTAACCTGCTGGGTGCCGATCTGCGGCTAACCAACTATGGCGGCGGAAACACATCCTGCAAAGCAATGGCGAAAGACCCGCTAACCGGCAGATCTACAGAGGTAATGTGGGTGAAAGGCTCTGGTGGTGATATTGGTACGCTCACCCGCTCCGGGCTGGCCGCCCTTTATGTCGACCGGCTACGAAGCCTGGAGGGGATTTACCGGGGTATCGAGCAGGAAGACGAGATGGTTGACCTATTCAACTACTGCCTCTACGACCTGGCCTCCAAAGCGCCTTCTATCGATACACCCCTGCACGGATTTCTTCCCTTTGCGCACATCGATCACCTGCACCCCGATGCGGCGATTGCCATTGCGGCGGCCAAAGACGGTAAACGCATCACCGAGGAACTGTTCGACGGACAGATTGGATGGGTTGACTGGCAGAAGCCCGGTTTCGATCTGGGGCTGCAACTGCGTAACTGCCTCGACGAAAACGCCGCCAATGGCATTCAACTGCGGGGCATTATGCTCGGGTCGCACGGCCTGTTTACCTGGGGTGATACCGCCTACGAAAGCTATATAAATACGCTCGAAGTGGTGGAGCGGTGTGCCGAGTACATTGAATCGCAAACGGGGAAAAAAGGTCCGGTCTTTGGTGGACAGCGCATCGAAAGTGAAGCTCCCAATACCAGAAAAGAACAGGCGGCTTCGTTGGCACCGATCCTTCGGGGCCTGTGTAGCACAGAGCGCCACATGATCGGCCATTTTACCGATGATGAACGCGTGCTGGAGTTTACCAACTCGAACGATCTAGCGCGGTTGGCTCCGCTGGGTACGTCCTGCCCCGATCACTTCCTGCGCACCAAGATCAGCCCACTCGTGCTCGACCTGGCACCCGACGAAGATGTGAGCGACATTGCCGCCATTCAGGCGCGGCTCGAACCCGCATTCAACGCTTACCGGGTTATGTATCAGGCTTATTATGATACCTGCAAGCACCCAAACAGCCCGGCCATTCGTGATAAGAATCCAGTGGTATTGCTGTGGCCCGGCGTGGGCATGTTCACCTTTGCCAAAGACAAACAGACGGCCCGCGTAGCCGCCGAATTCTATATCAACGCCATCAACGTGATGCGCGGTGCCGAGGCTATTTCGGAATACACGTCACTGCCTCGTCAGGAAGCCTTTAACATTGAGTACTGGCTGCTCGAAGAAGCAAAACTTCAGCGCATGCCCAAACCGAAGCCCCTGTCGGGCAAGATCGCGCTCGTGACGGGCAGCGGCGGCGGGATTGGTAAGGCTATCGCCAAGAAAATGGCGCAGGAAGGAGCGTGTGTCATTTTGAACGATATTGACCAGGAACGACTCGACGCGTCGAAGGCGGAATTTATCAAAGCATTCGGGGCTGATGCCGTGGCCACGACAACATTGAACGTGACTGACGGCGGTAGCATCGGCGACGCCTATAAAGCGGCTTGCCTGGCGTTCGGGGGCGTTGATATCGTCGTTAACAACGCGGGTATCAGCATTTCGCGGCCTATCGCCGAGCATACTATCGAAGAATGGGATCGGCTATATGATATTCTGGTGAAAGGCCAGTTTATGGTTACTCAGGCGGCCGTAGCTGTCATGCGGAAGCAGAAGCTGGGCGGTGATATTGTGAACATCGTATCGAAAAATGCGCTGGTTGCCGGACCAAACAACGCTGGTTATGGCTCGGCGAAAGCGGCGCAACTGCACCTGAGCCGCCTGAATGCGGCCGAACTGGGCGGCGACCACATCCGGGTCAACACGGTGAATCCCGATGCCGTTATTTCCGACTCCAACATCTGGGCGGGCGGTTGGGCCGAAGGTCGCGCCAAAGCGTATGGCATCACGGTGGAGGAACTCCCCGCGTATTACGCCAAACGGACCCTGCTGAATGAAGTGATCCTCCCCGACGATATTGCCAACGCCTGCTTTGCGTTCGTGGGTGGCCTACTCAATAAATCAACCGGTAATGTACTGAACGTCGATGGCGGCGTTGCCATGGCGTTTGTACGGTAAAGCAATGAACAATTGTCACCAATTCAATTGCAAGACAGAGTTGTTGATAATTGTTCATTGATAATTGATAACTGACTACTCCCATGAACCTGAATCATAACCAACTACAAGACCATAACGCCAGCTTGCTGGCCGGGCACCAACGCAAACTAGCTCCCTGGACCGGTGAACTGGAAAACGCGGAGGCTGTTATTCAAAAACTCATTGATTTTCAGATCGCTATTCCAAGCTGGGCGCTGGGCACCGGCGGAACGCGGTTTGGCCGTTTCCCCGGTGGTGGTGAGCCCCGTTCGCTGGAAGAAAAGATGGACGATGTGGGCCTGTTACACGCCCTGAACCGGAGTAGCGGCGCTATCTCGTTGCACATTCCGTGGGACGTACCTGGCGATGTGGCGGCTATTCAGCAACGCGCGGCACAACTGGGTTTGCGTTTCGATGCCGTCAACTCCAATACGTTTCAGGATCAGCCCGATCAATTGCTGAGCTACAAATTTGGGTCGCTCCAACATGCCGATGCGGCAGTTCGTCAGCAGGCCATCGATCACAACATCGAGGTTATCCGGCACGGCGTGGCACTGGAGTCAAAATCACTGACGGTCTGGCTATCAGACGGGTCGTGTTTCCCCGGTCAGCTCAATTTCCGCAAAGCGTTTTCGCGCACCCTCGAAAGCCTCCAGGCCATCTATTCAGCGTTGCCCGACGACTGGAAAGTGTTTGTCGAGTACAAAGCGTTTGAACCCAATTTTTATTCGATGACAGTTGGTGATTGGGGAAGCAGCTATCTCTATGCCAGTAAGTTAGGGCCAAAAGCATATACGCTTGTCGATCTGGGTCACCACCTGCCCAATGCCAACATCGAGCAGATCGTGGCTATTCTGTTGCAGGAAGGCAAGCTGGGCGGGTTTCACTTCAACGACTCGAAATACGGCGACGACGACCTGACTGTAGGCAGCATCCGGCCCTACCAACTGTTCCTGATCTTCTGCGAACTGATCGAAGGCATGGATGCGCGTGGCATGAACCACGCCGACGACCTGGGCTGGATGATCGACGCCAGCCATAACGTGAAAGACCCGCTCGAAGACCTGTTGCAGTCGGTCGAAGCCATTCAACTGGCCTACGCCCAGGCATTGCTCGTTGACCGGGCCGCGCTGGAAGAAGCCCGCGAAGCCAACGACGTGGTTCGGGCGCAGGAACTGTTGCAGGATGCGTTCCGTACCGATGTGCGCCCGCTGGTGGCCGAAGCTCGCCTCCGGGCGGGTGGGGCGTTGAATCCGCTGGGGCTGTTCCGCCAACTCGACGTGCGCGGGCAACTTATCGGCGAACGCGGACTGAAAACAGTAGCCACAGGACTTTAAAACTAATGAGTGAAAGAGGAAAAGAGTGAAAGAGCGAACGCTATCTTAGGCTAGCTGTTCGTCCTTCTCTTCGTTCCGGCATAAGACAGTCGCTCTTTCACTCTTTTCCTCTTTCACTCTTTGAAAACGCCCGTAATTGCTATTGTTGATGTTGGCAAGACGAACAAGAAGGTGTTCCTTTTTGATCGCCAGTACCAGCTTGTGTGGGAACGGTCAGAGCAATTGACTGAAACGGTTGACGATGATGGCGATCCCTGTGAAGACCTGGAACGCCTGATTAACTGGGCATTAGAGGCTGTCAAGGACGTAATCAGCCTGCCAGATTATGACGTGCAGGCCCTGAATTTTACCACCTACGGCGCCAGTTTTGTCTACGTCGATAAAGATGGTAAACCGGTCGGTTGCCTCGCCAACTACCTGAAACCGTTTCCCGATGACCTTCGGGAGCAGTTTTACAACCAGTACGGCCCGTCGGACAGGCTTTCGGTTGGAACAGCTTCGCCCGCACTGGACAGCCTGAATTCGGGCCTACAGCTATACCGCCTTAAGCACGAACGGGCCGATCTGTTTGCTCAGGTTGCCTATGCCCTGCACTTGCCGCAATACATGAGCTACCTGGTTACCAGCCAGCCAGTGGCCGAAATGACCAGCATTGGCTGCCATACCATGCTTTGGGATTTTCAGCAGGCCGATTACCACGATTGGGTAAAACAGGAACAACTGGATAGCTGCCTTTCGGTGCTGGCTCCGTCTGACAGTGTGACCTCAGTGTCGGTTGGAGGGAAGACATTGAAGGTTGGTGTCGGTTTGCATGATTCCTCATCGGCGCTGATTCCCTACCTGGCCTCTTTTCGGGAGTCGTTTGTTCTGATCTCGACAGGTACGTGGTGCATCAGCATGAATCCGTTCAATACCGATCCGCTGACGGCCGAAGAATTACAGTATGATTGCCTGTGTTACCTGACCTATAAAGGAAAACCCGTAAAAGCGTCGCGGCTCTTTGCGGGTAATGAGCATGAGCAGCAGACCAAACGGTTGGCCGCCCATTTCAACGTACCTGAATCCTACTACAAGCACGTTGGCTATAACGCCGACATTATCAGCCAATTACAACGTACCCACGCGAACGAAGCCGAAACGGATAGTGATTGGCTGGGCATGACCCCGCCCGCAACCATTCCGCCCTTCACCCAGTCGGCGTTTGTGCGGCGCGATCTGGCCGATTTTCCTGACTATGAAACGGCCTACCATCAGCTAATGCTCGATCTGATGGCGCAACAGTTGATTTCAACGGCGCTGGTTATTCCGAGCCATTCGGTTGGTCCTATCAGCCGCATCTTTGTAGATGGCGGATTTAGCCACAACCCAATCTATATGAATTTATTGGCGGCGGCGTTTCCTGATGTCGACGTTTGGGCGGCATCGGTGGCACAGGCAACGGCGTTGGGCGCAGCACTGGCTATCCACGAGCACTGGAATCCCGATCCGGTTCCGGCAGATTTGATTAATTTAACATATTATCCGGCCCCGGAAGTTGAGCCAGAGAGTTAAGTAACTGGTTGAGTGGTTAACTGGTTAATTACATATTCTTAAATCACTCTTGACTAGCTAATTGTCCAATTAACTAATCAACTAGTACCTAAGAACCTCCTTTGTTAGGGTCTCCCATGAAAATAGGCTTATTCATTCCCTGTTACGTCGATCAGTTTTATCCGCAGGTAGCCAAAGCAACGCTGGCACTACTTGACCAACTGGGTTGCTCCGTCGATTACCCCCTGAATCAAACCTGTTGCGGACAACCAATGGCCAATTCGGGTTATGCGCATCTGGCAGGCGGCTGCGATGAGAACTTCATTCGAAATTTTGCGGGTTACGATTACGTCGTGTCGCCGTCGGGTAGTTGTACGCTGCATGTCAAGCAGCACCTGCATGGCCACGATGCCGCCACCGATGCCGATGCAGCGGCCATTCGTGGCCGGGTGTATGAACTCACTGAATTTCTGACCGACGTGCTGAACGTAAACGCGTTGCCGATCCAGAGCCAGGTACGTCCGGCCGGGGTACGTCGTCCCCTGCGCGTAGGACTGCACCAAAGTTGCCACGGGCAGCGGGGGCTACACCTGTCGCCCATGTCTGAACTAATGGGAAAGCAGGGCGTCTCGAAACCGGCCCGGCTGATCCAGATGGTGGACGGACTTGAATTAGTGGACCTTGACCGTCGCGATGAGTGTTGTGGGTTTGGTGGCACGTTCTGTGTAACGGAAGAAGCCATCTCGTCGAAAATGGGTAAAGACCGGGTTGCCGATCACCTGCGGCATAATGTTGATGTGATCACGGGTGTAGACGTATCCTGCCTGATGCACATGGAAGGAATCCTGCGGCGGCAGGGAAGTACCGTAGCTGTAAAACATATTTCGGAGTTGTTAGCCGTCTGATCATGAATAAGATATCGCATGCTGAAGCCGCCGCCGTCTTCAATAAAGATGAAGCCCGCGTTGACTGGCACGACGAAACGCTCTGGTTTGTGCGGAGCAAACGCGACCGGGCAGCGCAGTCGATACCCGAATGGGAGGGGCTGCGCGAAGCGGCCTCGCAGATAAAGAATCACGTGCTCTCCAACATGCACGAGTTACTGGTACGGTTTGAAGAGAACGCCTTGCGCAATGGGATCACCGTACACTGGGCCGCCGATGCCGCTGAACACAACGCCATTGTCCACCAGATACTGACAGATAACAAGGTACAACAAATGGTGAAATCGAAGTCGATGCTGACGGAGGAGTGCCACCTGAACGAGTACCTGAAATCGCACGGTATCGACGTGATCGACTCTGATCTGGGCGAGCGAATCGTGCAGATGCGGGAAGAGCCACCCAGCCATATTGTGTTGCCGGCTATTCACCTTAAGCGGAGCGACGTGGGCGACACGTTCTATAAACACCTGGGCACCGACGCGGGCGCTACTGATCCGCAATACCTGACCGAAGCGGCCCGTCTACACCTGCGCGACACGTTTCTGACCCGGAAAGTAGCCCTCACCGGCGTTAATTTTGCCATTGCTGAAACGGGCGGATTCGTTGTGTGTACTAACGAAGGCAACGCCGATATGGGCGTGCACCTGGCCGACGTACATATCGCCTGTATGGGTTTCGAGAAGGTCATTCCAAAGGCCGAACACCTGGGCGTTTTTCTGCGGTTGCTGGCCCGGTCGGCTACTGGTCAGCCCATTACCACGTTTTCGAGTCATTTTCACAAGCCCCGGAAAGGCCAGCAGATGCACCTGATCATTGTGGATAATGGCCGGAGCCGTCAGCTTGGACGGCCCGATTTTCGGAATTCGCTGAAATGTATTCGGTGTGCGGCCTGCTTCAACACTTGCCCCGTTTACCGGCGTAGCGGAGGCCATAGCTATCACACCGCCATTGCCGGACCAATTGGGTCTATTCTCGCGCCCAACCTCGATATGCGCCAGAACGTCGATTTGCCTTTTGCCAGTACGCTTTGTGGCTCGTGCAGCAACGTGTGCCCGGTGAAAATCGACATCCATGAGCAACTGTATAAGTGGCGGCAGGTGCTGATGCAGGAAGGCTACGGCCCAGCCGCCAAGACCATCGCCATGAAAACGATGGCGAGTGTACTGGAGTCGCCCCGCCTGTACCGGATGGCCGGAAAAGTAGGGCGGGGTGTGTTGCGTTTTGCGCCCGTGGTAGCCGAAAACGGGCTGAACCCCTGGTATAATCACCGCGAAATGCCTGAGCCCCCGGCCGAGAGCTTCCGCGACTGGTTTATAAATAATCATTAAATTTCAATCAACAATGAGTAGTTACCAGTCACCATATTACTTAACTTAGTGCGTTCCTAAGCTGAGCAAACGAACATTGCTCATTGTTCACTGAAAATGGCTTCCCGCGAAACGATACTGGCAGCAATTCAGGCTAATCAGCCTGACCGGTTGCCGTTGCCTGAACAGTTTACATTTGAGACTACGTACCCCGATCTGGTTACGCAATTTGCCGATGTGCTGGCGACTGTAGGCGGACGGGCGGTGACCGTACCCGATTATACGGCCATTGCCACGTACCTGGACGAAACCTACGCCGATGTACTCAATATTGGCACTACGATTCCTGAACTAGCCCATGTCAGCGATATAGACCTGACGCTTATTACGGTGCCCCACGACCTGGCTGGCCTGAACCTGGCCATTATTGGCGGACAACTGGGCGTGGCCGAAAACGCCGCCATTTGGGTCGACGAACAACATATACCATCACATTTCCGCGCCCTGCCCATGATTACGCAGTACCTGGCAATTGTGATCCGGCAGGCCGATCTGGTAACCAATATGCACGAAGCCTACCGCCGTATCGATGTGGCGGCTACTGGTTTCGGCACGTTCATATCAGGCCCATCCAAAACGGCTGACATTGAACAAAGTCTGGTCATCGGCGCCCACGGTGCACGTGGCCTAACGGTATTTATAATGATGAGTGATGAATAAGGAAGGATGAATGAATAGTGATGAATAGCTTTGCACCATAAAAGGCGTTAGTAGTCCGCAAAGTTATTCATCCTTCATCCGCTTTGGCGGCCCGCCTCATCCTTGTCCGTAATGCTTCAGCAGATTGCAATCAACGACTTTTCGAGTACGCCCAAGTACCTCCAGATCTACAATTCCATCACGGAAGGAATACGGAACAAGGACATACTGCCGGGCGATAAACTGCCGTCCATTTTCGAGGTATGTGCCGAGTTCGACGTGTCGAAGCGGACGGTGGAACGGGCCTATGACCTGCTGAAAGAAAAAAAAATAATCGAGTCGACGAAAGGAAAGGGTTCCTATATCAGTGATCTGGAAATAAACCGGGCGTTGAAGGTTTTCCTGCTCTTCAATAAGCTTAGTGCCCACAAAAAGATCATCTACGACGCCTTCATCGACGAGCTTGGACCGGACGTACCCATCGACTTTTTTATCTACAACAACGATTTCCGGCTTTTTAAAACGATTCTGCCAAATCACGCGCACGGTTATACGCATTACGTCATCATTCCCCATTTTTATGAAGGTGGCGAACGCGCCGTTGACCTGATCAACACGCTGCCCAAGCATAAACTGGTGGTGATGGATAAGCTTATTACCGGCCTTACTGGTCGTTATTCGGCTGTCTATCAGGACTTTGAGAATGACCTTGTGCAGGCCCTGACCGATGCGCTACCCTTGTTGCGCAAATACGCCACGTTGAATATCCTGTTCCCGGATTACACCTACCACCCCGAAGGAATTCTGGCCGGATTCCACCGCTTTTGCACCGATTACGGCTTCAGAGCACACGTAACGCCCGCTATTAAGGCGGTCGACATTATGCCCGATTGTGCCTATATCAACCTCATGGAAGAGGACCTGGTTACGTTGATCAAAAAAATTAAAGAGACGCCATATCAGGTAGGTCGCGAAGTCGGGATTCTGTCGTACAATGAAACGCCACTGAAAGAACTGCTGCTGGATGGCATCACCGTTATCTCCACGGATTTTGCCCAGATGGGCCGCACAGCCGCTCAGTTGGTGACGGGTAAAGTAACGGGGCAGATCAAAAATCCATTCCAGCTAACCGTTCGGAAATCGCTGTAGGTACGTTGTACCACGGACTTTAGTCCGTTTTTGTTTAAAAAAACGGACTAAAGTCCGTGGTACATTAATAGCCTGTGCCGGTTTGTTTTTTCAGCGCAATCTGTACGTCGGGTGGTAAGTTGGAGAAAAAGGTCAGGCCCGTCTTTTTCTCCAATTCATTGACTGACAGTCGATAGCTGGTCCATTTCTGGGCAGACACCGACTGGTCGTTAGCGATGTACACGGCGACAACTTGTGTGTTAACGCCAATCCGGTTTAGGTCATCAGTACCGTTTGGCAACACCAGCAACACTTTCCACATGGCGGCGGGAACCGTGATTTTTCCATTGCCTATGCTGCTGGCAAAACCCTGTTCGCCAGTACCGCCAACGCCGGTTGCACCAGCCACCAGATACACTTCGTTGCCACTGTCGAGCAGTTTTCGGGCATATTCTTCCAGATACTTCCACGTTTCCCGGTTAAATTTCGGTGCTTGCGGCACGACGTTTGATAGGACGAACGTGGCTGCGTTGTCGGTTGGGTTACTGTCGCGGTCTTCCGATGGGCACAGGTGGCCCCGATCGAAGCCCGTCTTCTCATAATCGCTTGATTTGATCGTTGAATAACCAGCGGGTAAATCAGGATCAGGGCGGAACGTTTTGGTTCGGGCCGCATCGCCGCGCCACTCAGGGCTGAGGTGCCAGCTTACCCAGTTGGCAATACCCCGGCTACGATTGTAACTTATGGCGAACTGCGGTTTTTCCAGCAGGTAATTGTCAGGATCGACTGTGCTGGCCTGGCTTGGATTACCTAAGGTAAGGTGCTCGCTAACGAATTGGACCGACCGGCTGGGAGGCTTTGAGCCGGTAGGGGGTGGCAAACAGCCATTCAGCGTTACGAGCAAGCTGCTGAAAAGCAGGATTGTCAGTAGCCGATTTTGCGTGAACGTTGATTTTGTTAGCATACTTGCGGAACTTTACTTGACTAAAATACCAGTAAACCCGGATTTACTGAAAACAGACCAGAAACCACAATGTAGCCTGTTTTTTAGGCATATTTAGTATCACAACCCATACGTATGAGTAAAAAGAAACCGGCCGTACCGCAACGTACCGGCTACACAGCCCCGCAAACCGCCGCGCCTCGTCCGGTGGTGGCAACTCCCCCGCGACCGCAGCCTGTCGCCGCACCCCGACCATCAACGCCTGCTGTCTCTGATTTACCCATCGACCCCAGCCCGGTAGCCTGGTGGCCCATGCTGGCCCTGGCAGCAATTGGTCTGCTTCTGTACGCCAATACATTCGGGCATCAGTACGCCCTTGACGACATTGCTGCTATCGGGCAGAACCTGTTTGTGAAGCAGGGATTAAAAGGATTGCCCGACCTGATGCGAACCGAATTCTGGCACTTCAGCAACATTTCGCTGGGGTATTACCGCCCGCTTTCGCTGATTACGTTTGCGTTGGAACAGGAATTCTTTGGCGATAAGCACCCTGAATACAGCCACATGATCAACGCTGCTTTGTACGGCCTTACCGGCCTTAGCATCGGCGCGTTACTGCAAAAATGGTTGCCTGGCAAAGTGGTTGTCGCTTTCCTGGTCGGGCTGGTGTTCATTACGCACCCGCTTCATACCGAGATTGTGGCCAACATCAAAGGCCGCGACGAACTGCTGAGCTTTCTGTTCATCTCGCTCATGCTGCTGACCTATTGGAAGCACCTCGAAGCTAAAACGTCGTTCTGGTATCAGGGACCAACGGCTGATATTGCCCTTGGTGGTTTGTTGACCGTGTTTTCGGTAGTAGCGGGCTGGGTTATTGGTAGTAGCCTACTGGTCAATTCATTCGGGTCAACGGCGGGTGGTATCATTGGCGTGGTTATCATGGGTGCGTTGTCGACAAGTTGGGTTGGCCTGGCATGTGCCTCGCTGTACTTCGCGTTTCTGTCGAAAGAATCCTCGATCGTGAGCCTTGCGCTGATTCCGGCCATGCAGTACTGGTTTGCCCGCCGTAATGTCTTTAACTCAATGATCAGCCTGTGGCCGTTCCTGATTATTTCAGCCTTGTTTTTCTATCAGAAACAGAAGATGATTGGCACGCTAAGCGGTAACCCACCGGTCGACTGGGCTAACTATCCGTACGCCATCCTGAATACGAAGACGTCGACCATGTTCAAGTTCTTCATGTACTACCTGAAGCTGCTGGTGTTGCCCCATCCGCTGGTCTATGACTATTCGTTCAACGTAATTCCAACGGGCGGTAAAGGGGATATTATGTCGTGGCTGGGCTTCTTCTCAATGGTTGGCATGGTTATATTAACATGGATTGGTTTCCGGCGGCGTACCCTTTGGGGGTTTGGCCTGTTCTGGTTCTTTGTCACGATGGTGCCTGGTCTGGGCTTTATCTTCAGCCGGGGTGGTATTCTGGCCGAGCGTTTTACCTACGCCGCCGTGATGGGCTTCGCCTTTGTGCTGATTTGGGCCGTTCAGGCAGCCGTTGCCCGGTTTGGCCTGGATAAAGCCAAAACCAACGTACCCGACAACGTACCTGAAACCGACAGCCAGTCAGTACTCGATTCATTTCGTGCACCACGGCCTGCTATGGCGCAGGTAGCTCTCAATTACGCGCCGCTGGCGCTGGTTGTTGGCCTCACGTGTGGCCTGTATTCGTTCAAAACCATCACCCGCAACCCCGATTGGGAAAACAACTTTGTGCTGTTCAACTCGGCCCTGCCCTACGCGCCTACGAGTTGCCAGGTACAGCGCCACGTGGCCAACGAATGGATCGAGAAAGGCCTGAAAGAACGCGCTAAAATCGACTCGGCCAACGTGCGGATGGCGCGCTACAAAGCCAAAGCCGATTCGATTAAAAAATATCAGGCTATGCTGCCGGAATACAATAAGGAAGCTGGTAAATATGCTCGTCTGGCGTTGGATCACCTCCAGGAGTCGTGCAAGATTTACCCGAATTTTGGTGAATCGTACTTCTCGATGGCCTACGTTTTCCAGCGGATCACGCCCAACGTCGATTCGGCCAAGCATTATTACAAGCAGACCATCAAGGCGGCTTCGTCGTATGCGCCCGCTTACAATAACCTCGGGGTTATTTATCAGAACGAGGGTAAATACCAACTGGCTTCGTACTATTACAACAAGTCGATGGAGGTGAATCCGGCTTATCAGGATGGCAAGAACAATTACGCTGCGCTGAAAAAAGCAACTGGTCTCGATGTTCGTTTCCTCCCTGATTCGGTGATTACCCGCAACTAAAAATAGCGAATACATAAGCGTGGCGTCTTTCTGATAGCGAGCTTCTAACAGGCTCATTATCAGAAAGACGCCACGCTTTCTTTTAGGAGTGGCTACGTGTCCAACACCTGTCATGAAGGCGTATCGTTACAGGTATGTAAATACAACTCCATGTGCATACGTCATTGAACTTGTAGATGTGTATCTTCATGGCTTCGTATACTTAATTGTCCGTAACCACCGTTTGTTCTGCCAAGTTGATTACGTATGTCGCTTACTCCTACAACCAGCCCTGCGCTGACCGGCCTGCCTGGTTCTGAGGCGCAGGCTTCCTCAGATCAGGAGCGAACCCTTCGCGAGAAACTGCTCTTGCGCGAAGCCCAGTTAAGTCAGGCGCAGCGTATGGCAGGCATGGCCAGTTGGGAGTGGTATTTTGGAGGAACTGAAATACGATGGAGCCCGGAGATGTATCAGTTCTGGGGATATCAAACGGGCGAAGTGAGCGTTGACCTGGACAGCGTTGCCAGATCGACCCATATCGACGATCTGCCAATTCTACAAACAGCCGTGGAACGGCTGCTGCAAGGCAATGATGTGGAGATGGAGTACCGGCGGTATGATAAGCTGGGGCGCGAGATTTATATCTACACCAACGGGCAGATCATGCGGAACGAAGCCGGGGAAGCCATCGGCGTATTTGGGATCGACATGGACATTACCAAACGCAAACAGCAGGAACAACACCTGATTGATCTGAACCGGCTACTCGAAGAGAAAAACAAGAAACTGGAGCAGCTTGTTGCTGAGGCCAATACGTTTACGTATATCGCCAGTCATGATTTACAGGAGCCGCTACGAAAAATAAAAAGTTTCAATCAACTCATCCTCGACCAGGAGTCGGATCGGTTGTCGGAGCAGGGGCAGGAGTTCTTCCGTCGTTCCACCGCCGCCGCCGCCCGAATGCAGCAACTGATCACTGACCTCACTGCCTACTCGCAGGTAAATGCCGCCCGGCGGACCAATGAAGATGAAGTCGTAGATCTTACTGAACTGGTCAATCAGGCACGGGCAACTCTCCATGAGCCAATATTGTCGAAGCAGGCGCAGATGCAGGTTGATCCGCTGCCAACGGTAGCCGTTAACCGGCTTGCTTTTCAACAACTGTTTACTAATCTGATCAGTAACGCACTCAAATACCATCGTCCCGGTCATGCACCCAGCGTCACCATCACGTACCAGCGCCTGGCTAGCGGAGACGTACCTGAGCAACACCAGCTAACGATTGCGGATGAGGGAATCGGCTTTGATCCCGTGTATAGCGATCGGATTTTCAACTTATTTCAACGGCTTCACAGCCAGCAGCAGTACGCTGGCACCGGCATTGGGTTGGCCATTTGTCGACGCGTGATGCAGAACCACGGCGGAACCATCCAGGCCATTGGCAAACCCGGCGAAGGAGCCACCTTCATCCTTCGCTGGCCGATGAATCTGTAGGCCCAGTTAATGGCCGTGGCTAAGCTCAATGGCCCGTTCAAGCACCTCATCACGGCCTGCCCGGATCCCCTCACTGGAAGGGTGTACCACTACGTCAGGCACGATGCCAATACGTTGCGTTTCCCGCCCGTCCGGGTAATATACGCCAATGCCGCTGAAGGCAGTACGGTAGCCGCCTGGCAAAGGCACCCACGAAATGTTGCCATCAGCGCCGGCAGTGGGGCTCCCGACAACGGTTACCCGGTCGAGTGTCTGGAAGGCCATCGCGGTAAATTCCGCCTGACTTTGGGTGTCTTCATTCACCAGAACAATAACATTTCCAGTGTATGGTTTCACCCTGGCCGACGGCAGCTTGGATGAGCCCATTTGCTCAAAAACACCCGGGAAGGCCAAATTGGGACGGGTAAACTGCGCAAATGTTGGCCGTTTATCAGTCAGGTACAAGCCCACCAGAGACAGTGTTCCCTGTGGGTAATTGCGTAAGTCGAAAATAATGGTGCGGGCTGTCAGCAGGGGCGTCATTACACTATCGATCTGACGCTGAGTTAGATGTCCCATATTGACATACCCAATACTATCAGGCAGCCATCGGCTGACCGGGTAGTGAGCGTTAAGCGACAGGGAAGCACTTTTGCCGAACTCCTTGTAGGTGTACCGTGAAACAACTATTGTCGTATCCCGACCATGCTGGTTGATTGTGAGCCTGGCTTGCTTGTCGGTACCAACGCCAATAAGATTCCTGACGTTGCGCAGCAAAACCAGTTCGTTAGAGGCCGATACATAGGGCCGAAGCCGATCAATGTGTGCGCGAATGGGTTGCCCATCAATGGCGCTGATCACTGTGCCAACTGTCAAGGCGGGTGATTGGCTGAGTGAGTCATTATAAAACCGGGTAATAACGGCTCTATCGTTTATTAGTTTAAGCTCGAACGGCAGCCATAACGTACCCAGGTTGCAGCGCAAACAGCGTGACTTATCGGTTGAGGTTACAAATCCGTGGCTGTCTTTGATGCTGGCAACGAGTTGATAAATAGCTTGTTGATACGTGTCAGGCGTGTTTGCCTGTTCAAAAATCGGAATCATCTGAATCAAAACGTCATCCCAGCTTCCATCAATAGCGTATTTGTATGGAAAGAAATAGTGAATGATAGTCCAGTACCGAAACAGGGCCAGCAGTCGGTAGGGCTGATCTGGAATAGACATATCTGCGTAGCCCTTCTCGCTCTCGAAGCTTGTGTTCCCAATCCCTTTCTGCTGTTGTACATACTGGTTGTCACCCTGATTCCGGTTGTCTTTCAGGTACGTTAATCGGCTTCGAACGGCTTCTGTGAAGAGAAGGGAATCTGTCAAAAACGATAGGTCCAGATTCTGCCGGCCAAGGGTGGGCGGTGCAGCTACCAATTGGCATTTCCGACATCTTTTTACCACGCCCAGACTATCAATTAATCTGACGTAGACAGCGTTAAGCGCCCGCTTATTGTTAACCTGCCGGATAACAGGAAGCAATTGAATTAGCTGTTGATCCCAGTCCCGCTTTCCCGATGCTACAACAGGGTGGTAATATTTCAGAAAGCCCCAGACTTTACAAAGCGACGAAAGCTTTTGCGTGTCGGTTAGCGGTTGGGCAAGGGAAGTTGTGACTGCTAAACACAGGAGAACGAGGCAGCGCATACGTTGAGCAAGTACAGATAGGTTCACCACACAGACCAAAGCCACTGACCGGAGGTTGGCAGTGGCTTTTCATAAAAAAATATAAAGAGCATTGATTGGCCACTCAACTGCCCGGAACGCCTGGTGCCATCAATTCGACCAGAATCTTCTGGGCGGCGATGGAAATGATGGTGCCAGGGCCAAAAACGCCCTTTACGCCCGCATCGTATAGAAACTGGTAGTCGCCCGCCGGAATAACGCCCCCGGCAATGACCATGATATCGTCGCGGCCAATGGCTTTCAATTCGTCAATGAGTTGAGGCACCAGCGTTTTGTGCCCGGCCGCCAAACTGGAAACGCCCACGATATGCACATCGTTTTCGGCGGCTTGCCGGGCTACTTCGGCGGGCGTTTGAAAAAGAGGGCCCATATCCACGTCGAAGCCCAGGTCAGCAAAACTCGTGGCGATGATTTTAGCCCCACGGTCATGCCCATCCTGCCCCATCTTAGCCACCAGAATCCGGGGGCGACGCCCGTCAACAGCGGCAAACTGATTGGTCATTTCGCGCGCCTGTCGGAAGTTCTCATCATCCGACACCTCGGCCGAATACACGCCCGATACAGAACGGATCGTGGCCTTATGACGTCCAAACGCTTTTTCGAGCGCATCCGAAATTTCGCCCAGCGTAGCCCGGTGACGCGCGGCTTCAACGGCGAGAGCGAGCAAGTTTGACCCCACCCCCGTCCCCTTCCCGTTGGAGAGGGGTGAATCTCCTGTTGTGCCCCTCCCCGTTGGGGAGGGGATAGGGGTGGGGTTATGCGCCGCCGCTGTCAGTGCCGACAATGCCTCGTCAACCTGCGCCTGATCCCGGTTGGCACGTACCTGCGCCAGCCGCGCCACCTGCGACTCGCGCACCGCCTGGTTGTCAATGTCCAGCAAGTCAATGATGGTATCGGTGGCAGGTTTGTAGCGGTTTACGCCCACAATCACATCTTTACCACCGTCGATGCGCGCTTGCTTACGGGCAGCGGCCTCTTCGATACGCAACTTGGGTAACCCCGTATCGATGGCTTTTGTCATGCCTCCGAGCTGTTCCACCTCGTCGATCAACGCCCACGCTTTCTCGACGAGTTCGTTGGTCAGGTACTCAACATAGTACGAGCCGCCCCAGGGGTCAACGGCGCGGGTGATGTCGGTTTCGTGTTGCAGATACAGTTGCGTGTTCCGGGCAATGCGGGCCGAAAAATCGGTAGGCAGGGCAATGGCTTCGTCGAGTGAGTTGGTATGCAGGCTTTGCGTGCCACCCAGTACCGCCGCCAGCGCCTCAATGGCCGTTCGGGCCACGTTGTTGAACGGGTCCTGCTCGGTGAGGCTGTAGCCCGACGTTTGGCAGTGGGTACGTAAGGCCAGCGATTTGGCGTTCTGCGGTCCAAACTGCTTCACGAGCGTAGCCCAGAGTAAGCGCCCGGCCCGAAGCTTGGCGATCTCCATGAAGTGGTTCATGCCGATACCCCAGAAAAACGATAGGCGCGGCGCAAACTGATCGATGCTCATGCCCGCCGCCAGACCCGTACGGATGTATTCCAGCCCGTCGGCGAGGGTGTAGGCCAGTTCGAGGTGAGCCGGTGCACCCGCTTCGTGCATATGATACCCGCTGATACTGATCGAATTGAACTTGGGCATGTGTTGGCTGGTGTAAGCGAAAATATCGCCGATCAGCCGCATCGATGGTTCGGGGGGGTAGATGTAGGTGTTCCGCACCATGAACTCCTTCAGAATATCATTCTGAATGGTACCCGACAATTTTTCGGCCGCAACGCCCTGTTCTTCGGCCGCCACGATGTAAAACGCCATGATGGGGAGTACGGCCCCGTTCATGGTCATCGACACCGACATCTGATCGAGCGGAATCTGATCGAACAGGATTTTCATGTCTTCGACCGAATCGATGGCCACACCCGCTTTGCCCACGTCGCCCACCACGCGCGGATGGTCCGAATCATAACCCCGGTGCGTAGCCAGATCAAAGGCAACCGACAGGCCTTTTTGTCCACCCGCCAGGTTGCGCCGGTAAAAAGCGTTCGACGCTTCGGCGGTCGAAAAGCCGGCATACTGGCGAATTGTCCACGGCTGACGAACGTACATGCTGCTATACGGCCCACGCAGATAGGGCGGAATACCCGCCTGCCAGTTCGAGACGTTTTCAGGTACGTCGGCCAGCGTAAAACGCGGTTTTAGTCGAATTCCTTCAGACGTGGTGAACAACTGGCTCGAAGGTGATCCAGAATCGGAATTTTGCTTGTTGAGGAAGGTTGGTTGCATGATGCTGAATGTCTTGGGGAGTAAACAGCTATTCAAATTCGTTTGCTAGCCGGCGGGTTTTTAAACCTATATCATCTCCTTCAGACGGTATAGGGTTGGTCTCGGCACCTTCTTCGTCGTGCCGAAATTTAGTCACACCAACCAGTATCCGGCCGTTTCGAACAGCATCGACTTTCGCTGCAAATGCCTTGTCGAGATGTTGCTGAATAAAGCCGTTTTCCAGTGCCTTCGTAAAACCGCCCATCGCTTCAACTTGTTGAAATAAGGCCCAGGCGGCTTCAGTCAGTTGATGCGTCAGGTTTTCGATGTAATAACTGCCGGCGGCCGGGTCGGTTACTTTGTCGAGGTAACTTTCGGCTTTTAGCAGGGTCGACACGTTGCGGGCAATCCGCTCGCTAAATTCGGTGGGATGGCTTTCTGGCAACGTACCCAACGTGCTCAGTACGGCATCGTAGGGCCGGACTGTCAGCGCATCGATGCCGCCAATGATCGCCGCCATGGCTTCGGTGGTGGCCCTAAGCAGGTTCGTATAAGGCGTGGCGGTGGCTTCGTAAAAGGTAGACGTCTGCCCATGAATCAGCAGAGTCTGGCTAGCTGCCGACGGTGCGAAACGGGCAAACAGTACGCGCAGTGCCCGGAGTTTAGCCATTTCCATGAAATAGCTCGTTCCAACCGAAACCGATAACACCGTTTTTGAGGCAAGCTGCTCAACGGTCAGCCCTGACTCAAGTAGCTGGCCATACACCTCGGCGAGGCGGGCCAACGTAAAGGCCAGTTCCTGAGTGGCCGTACCGCCCGCCGCGTGAAAATCGTGGCTATTGATGCCAATCACCCGAAAATTAGGTGACTCACTGCTCTGCTCGATCAGCTCAGCAAGCGCACCAATGGGCAACCCCGCTGTAGGGGGGTGGGCTGTGCCTGACTCGGTCAGCATGCCGCCCTTAAGCTGATACGGAGCCACCTGACGAAGTGTTTGTAGGAACGATACGGCCTGATTGCCAGCACCCAGGCGAAAGAAAACAGGCGTATTGCTCAGTTTAATGCCGTCGAGCAGACGAGTCAGCGAAAGGCTATGTGGCGATCCTGCCGAAGCGTCGGACCAGTCAGGTACGTTCAGCACCAGTGCGTCGGCACCGTTGGCAAGGGCATCGCGCAGCCGGGTGTTCAGCGACCTCTCCTGGCCCGGTAAAGCAAAATAGTGGGGCGTATTGAGCCAGCCGGGGGTTGATTTCTGGACATTATGGACAAATGCAAGTTGCTGCGGATCGAGCCCGGCGTCTGTATAATAAGGTTCAACCATAAACCCTTCGGGCGACTCCCAACGTAAACTTTCGTATATGTTGCTGTCTTTCAGGTCTTTTTGCACCTGATTGAGCCAGTCGGCACGAGAGGCTGGGGGGAAGGGTGGCGAAAATGGAGTTGGCATACGGCTTAACAAAGTCACAGAACAGGCTAAAGGTACGCACTGTTTTTTCTCGGTTCGTAATTCGTAAATTGTGCTACTTTTGTCTCCCTTTTGGCAACCGTAACCGCACCACTTCATCTAACGTTTATTCAGTGACCCACCCCGTACCACCAGGATCCATGCAACGCGAAGTACAAATTGTCTGGAACAATTGTCTGCGTGTTATTCAGGAAATTGTGCCCGAACCAAGTTTCAAGACCTGGTTTGAGCCGATTATACCGTTGCGGCTCCACGGGAAAGTATTGACGATTCAGGTGCCGAGTGAGTTTTTTTACGAGTGGCTGGAAGAGAACTTCGTCCATGCGCTCAGAAAGGCCCTCGATTACGCTATTGGCCGCGACGGGCAGCTTGAATATTCGATTGTGGTGGATCAGGGCGACGCCCAAAACCGGCCGATCGCGGTAAGTATGCCGACCACCAAAAGCCCGCAGTCGGCCAAGCCCGACAATGTGAGCCCGGTGCTACGATCGCCGTTTGTATTGAAAGACCTCGATTCGCTTACCCTCGATTCCTACCTGAACCCGACCTATACGTTCGATAATTACGTAGAAGGTGACTGCAACCGGCTCGCCCGAAATGCAGGCTATGCCGTAGCCGCGCGGCCGGGTGTAACGTCGTTTAACCCGTTGATGATTTACGGCGGTGTGGGTCTGGGTAAGACGCACCTGGTGCAGGCTATCGGTAATTTCATCAAGAATAATAATCAGGATAAATTCGTCCTGTACGTCACCTCCGAGAAGTTCACCAACCAGTTTCTGAATGCCATCCGCACCGACGGTATTCGTGATTTCACCTCGTTCTACATGCAGGTCGACGTGCTGGTGATCGACGATGTGCAGTTTTTGCAGAAAAAAGAGAAAACGCAGGAAATTTTCTTCCACATCTTCAATCACCTCCATCAGTCGGGTAAGCAGATCATTATGACCTCCGACCGGTCGCCGCGTGCGCTCGACGGGCTGGAAGACCGCCTGCTCTCCCGCTTCAAGTGGGGCCTGACGACTGACCTGCAAACGCCTGATTTAGAGACACGTATTGCCATTATTCAGAAGAAATTGCAAGCCGAAGGCGTCTACATCGACGATGGCGTGATCGAATACCTCGCCCACAGTATCAACACCAACGTGCGTGAACTCGAAGGCGTGGTGGTGTCATTGATGGCGCAGGCGTCGCTGAATCGCCGCGAGATTGACCTTGATCTGGCCAAAGCCACGTTGCGCAACATCGTTGTCAACGACGAGAAGGAAATCAACATCGACACGGTGCAGGAACTGGTAGCCGATTTCTACAACACCACCATCGCCGACTTAAAGTCGAAGAGCCGCAAGCGCGAGATTGTCTATCCGCGTCAGGTGGCGATGTACCTGGCCAAAGAATTGACCGAACTATCGTTGAAATCCATCGGCTACCATTTTGGCGGCCGCGACCACAGCACCGTCATTCACGCCATTCAACTGGTAAACGACCTGCTGAAAGAAAACCCCGATACCAAAGAGCAGGTAGCAAAACTGAAGGGGTATTTTAAATGAGTCTGTGGTTTGTTGTCTGTCGTTTGTAGTTGCGCTGCTTCTCTGGCGTGCATCTGTATTGCCATGCCAGCAAGTGAACAGCGCAGAGCACGCTACTCTAAAAATTCGTACTATTGCGTAAACTGACTCCTGTTCGTTATGCTCAAACGCGTCTCCATACAAAACTTCAAAAGCCTGAAAGACGTAACGCTTGATTTACAAAAAGTAAATCTGTTAATCGGTCCGAACAACTCAGGAAAGAGCAATTTTTTGAAGGCGTTGGAGTATATGACCAAATTAAATGCGAATACTGTTGAGTTGGATTACAAAAATTTAGTTTTTAGTAAGGATGAACTTTACGAAATAAAAATTGAATTAGTAGAAGAAAGTAAACTTCTTAATCACGAGAGGTACTTTTTGTGTACAATTAACGATAATCTAACTGTACATAAGCAAAGAGGTACCCAAATGAATGATGGAATAGTGTATAGTGATCCGTCAACTTACGATGTTAATCATACAATAAACTTCATAGGGAATTTAATTATATATAAACCTGATCCTAATAAAATAATAGCTCCTGGACCTGTTGGTATTGGCCAGGAGTTTGTTAATTCTGACGCCTCAAATTTAGTTGGATTTTTAGATCTGCTACTTGGCAAATATAGGAAGAGTAACTTTCAAAGGATCGAAGCTGACCTTAAGACATGTTTGCCAGAGTTTAGTGAAATAAATCTAGAAGACTATCAATTAACAGAAAATATCGATGAAAAAATAGTTGGAAAATCGTTTAAGCGTATAGGATTATCTGCTGTTGATCGTGGGACTATTTATTGGGCCGATGAGCTTTCAGAAGGTACTTTATATTTTCTCGCTCTGCTTTGCATTATAAATCAACCGAATCCGCCTAAGTTGCTTTTACTGGAAGAGCCTGAGAAAGGAATTCATCCGCGCCGGATATGGGAGGTGATGAAATTTATCTTTCAATTAGCCGAAGAAAAAGATATTCAGATTATTCTGACAACGCATAATGAACACGTTGTCAATGCGTTTTCGTCAATTCCTGAGGCTGTTTTTGTATTCGATAAAGATGAAGAAGGAGCAACGCATGTGCGAAATCTTCAACGAGACATAATTGACGTATCTAACAAAAAGAGCGAGGAAAATGGGTTTGACCCGATTGATTTTACAAGCGATTTAGGTAAAAGCTGGTTATACGGATTGATTGGGGGCGTACCTGAAGAGAATATATGACTGTAAAGAATCGCCTTGAATACACACTGGTAGCGGAGGGGTACGCAGAGTATGCATTCATACCGGTTTATATGCGTAGAATGGCAGATAGGTATGCTATTCAGGCTGTTAAAAGTAAACTCGGTCTGAGGCCAGGAAAATCGAATAAATCAGAGGTGTATCTAGAGTATCAGGATATTTTGAAAGACTCTATAAACAGGCAATATGATTTATTTATTGTAGGGGTTGATTTGAATGAGCCTGATCGTGAACAAGACCAGCCGGTACATAGAAAAGAATGTGATAAGTTAATTGCAGCGTTAGGTAAACCGTACCAACGTTTTTCTAATAAAATCGTACTTTATGTGCCTGTGCAAGCTATCGAATATTGGCTAATTTATCAGCTTCATAAGGTTCAAGCTATGAAGACAACAGTTTCCAATAGTGTCAAAAGTGCCCATCAGGATAAGTTCAAAGAACAACTTTATAAGAACAGGCGCGATGGTGACGCTATGCAACAGGTTGCTAAAGAAATTGCGGAAAAAGCTGATTTCGACGAGCTAGCGAAACAGTCGTGTAGTTTCTGCCATTTCCATGAGCAAGTAACCGCCTTTTTGACTTTGTTTTCCCACTAGCAATTGCCGCACTTCCTGACCCGCCGCCAGATCGATGCTCCTGCCTGGAATCAGTGTGTGTCAACGGCGCATAATGCGCTCATATATGGGCATACGTGGTATTTGGATGCGGTGACTAACGTACTTGGCTGGAAGTGGGAGGGACTCGTTATAGGGAACGTACCTGATGGTCACTCAGCTACACACTACGAGGCCGTGCTCCCTATTCCGCTTCGTCGCCGGTGGGGGCGGTGGGTGGTATATCAGCCTCTTTTCTGCCAGTTTGTGGCGCTTTTTTCCCCGCAGCAACTTGACCCCACTCCGCTTTTATTGCTCGTTTATGAACGCTATCGGCACGTATCGAAGTGGCATTTACTGCTCAACGAGCCATTGCCCGGCTTGGCGGCTCAGGTACGTCAACAGGTGATGTATACGCACATCCTGCCGCTACAGACAGTTGGTAGTTACACCCCCGACCGGCGAATGAACCTACGCCGGGCCGCACGCCGGATTGCCAACGTACCTGACTGGCGCGTGACCGAATCGGCTGATATTGAGCCGTTACTAACACTCTTTCGGGAAAACCACGCCGACGAGATTGGGGCGGCTGAATGGGCCTATGCGTTGTTTCGTGAGTTATTCTCAGCCGTTCAGAAACAGCACCTGGGTACGTTGCGGTATGCGTGGGCAAACGGGCAGATCGTGGCCGGCGCTATGTTTGTGGCGCAACACGGCCGGGTTATTTACCTCTTCAACGCCGCCAATAGCGAAGGTCGCCGACTGAACGCCCGGTCTATACTGATCGACGAGTTGATTCGGGATGAGCAACATAAAGCAGCGTCCGTGACGCCACCAACTCCGCTCATGCTTGATTTTGAAAGCCCTGAAAAACCGGGCGTCGTGTCGTTCTACGAAAGCTTCGGCGCAACGCCCCAACCGTATATTGTCTTCTCATGGAGCCGCTCAACCTGGCTTGAGCGGCTGGTAATAAAGGCTAAGGCCAAGCTTGGACTGTAGCCCCAAAATTTTACTTCTTAAACGCAATTGCCTGTTTCAGGCCGGAAAAGGATTTGATGTCCATATCGAGCGAGCCGATTGACAATTCGACCTGTACTTTGATGGGCACTTTATTGACGTCATCCGACACCCACATCAGTAGCGAATCCTCGCCTTTGAAAAAGCCATTCGACGATAGAATGGGACTGAGTTTGATGACGTTAACCATACCAAACTTCGTTTTGATCGCCTCCTTCCCCCGGTATTTCACTTTCATGTTATACACGGTGTCATCGTAGAAGGCGGGGAGCTCGATCACCGTGCCGATGCCGAGCTTATTGAAATCAATGGTACGCAGAAAATAATAGCTGCTTACTACATCGTGCACATTATCAGGCACTTTGAACAGGTCTTTCTCTGTTCGTTCTTCAGCCTTCACCGTGTTGGCGGCATGGTTGAAGGTCATATTCTCCTCTTTCCGGTAGCTGTTCTCCTGAATATTGGTGTAAAACTTTTGAGGCAGAATAGCCGACGTGTCGATGTATGAGCGCCAGGTGTCGCGTACCTTGGTAACCAGGTCAAACGCTCCCGTTGTGCGGCCAAATACATTGACCTGATAGCATGGACGGCCATTTACCGAATAAAGCGATGGCGCTACATCGACGCGCGCTTCGGCGGCGTTGATGATGCCGTAATGAACCCGATATTCAATATGTTCACCTGGCCCGAAGCTCGTATTGACAACGCGACGGTAGGTATTGGCGGCTGTAAAAGCCGCCGTTAGAATAACCAGGATGCCAAGCGTGATACCCGTTTTCTTCATGGCAATCAGTCTGTTACAAAGACGGATAGGTGTGTTTCAGATGTGTTAAATAACGCTTAAAGTCGCTCTTAAATTGAGTAACAAACTCTGTTTTGAACCGGTTCTGTTGTTTTCGGTACGTGAGGAACCCTACAAAGTACGCATTGTTGGGTAGGTCAGTTTTAATCCAGACCCGCCTTTTAGCCAAATGGTTCAAGCGCTCATCGGTCAGCGTGTCGGTCGTGGTCATGATCGTTTCAATGGTTGTCCACTTCACTGTTTCTTTGACGGACACCGGCGTTGAAGGTTTAAACGATTTATAAACACTGTCGAGCGTTTGCGTGCCCTTCAGGATGTGGTCATTAAAGCGCTCATAATACGCGTTGGTAGCCAGGTAGTTCCGGTACGGCAGCGAATCACGGCCGTATTTCTGCGCCATATATCGCTCGGCACCGTAGTCGCCCACAAAATCGGCCAGATTTTCATTGTATTCCAACTGGTCTTTAATAAAAAGCGTGCCATGAGTCAGTTCATGGATGATCAACTCGGCCAGACTGCCTTCCGTGCGTTTCAACATACTCGACAGAATGGGGTCTTTGAAGAACCCGAGCGTTGAGTAGGCGGCTACTTCATTGATACGGGTGTCGTAGCCGTCGCGTTGCAGCATACTATCGGCCTGGATTAATCGCTGACGGTCGAAATAGCCTTTATAGGAAAAGGTGCCAAGTAGCGGAATGGCGTACTCAACCGGCTTCAACGCGTATCGATCTGACCCGACAAGCACCCACATCAGCGGTTTTCCTTCCTGATCGTGGTAGGTAGTGAAGTTATCCGACGGATCGAGGCCTAATGAATCCTGGGCAAACCGTTTTATTTCCTGGATAAGCCGAATCTTGGTTTTAAGCGAATCCGGGTACGTTGGGTCGGCCAGAACCTCGGCTACGGGACGGGTATTAAGCATAATATGCAGTTGCCCTTTCGCCTGCATATACCCATAGCTGATCAGTTCGCGTTGCCAGATACCCAGGGCCAGCAGGACGCCCAGCAGACCCAGAAAAATTCGCCGTTTCATAGAGCAAATGTAAAGCCTGAACGGGCGAAAGCGTGAACACGCAACGCTTCCACGAATCCTGCTCTGGCACCGCCTGTCACTCTTTATGGCTTTATTTCTTTCACTCGTTGACTAAAAGCGGTACGTTCGTGCTCCATTAAACAACACAAACCAATGGCAGTTAACGCAAAACACCTGGCTACATTCATTTTAGGCGCCGCCGCCGGCGTGGCCCTTAACAAATACCTGCAAACCGAAGATGGCGAAAAAATGGTTGCCGATCTGAAAGAGAAGGGCACCCAATTGAAGACAGAAGCCGAAGGCGCGATTGATAACGCGCCTGAGTATTTCGAGAAGTTGAAAACCCAATTGTCGGAAATGCTGAAGACCAACTTTCCCAACGCCGAACAGGCTATCGACGACGTACTGGGCAAAAAGCCCGAAACGGACCTGCCTGCTTAGCAGGTGACCCTGCCTTGCGGTGCAGGCAGATCCCGACTGAATGAAAACCCGCTGATTCTAGGCCAGCGGGTTTTTTAGTATGAATGGCCGGGTGCGTTACGTCTGAGTACAGTTTTTTACTGCCTGTCCACGTAAAATTCAAGCCGTTTGTGCGCATACCCCCAACCGGTCAGTTGCGCGTCGGTGTAGCGGGTTTCGGGCACTAGCAACCAGTCACGATCACCGGGATGCCACCAGTTGTAAACGGCTACCCTGCCTGGCCCGGGACCTCGATAGGCGTAGAAAAGGGATTCTTTATATTTATAGCCCCAACTTGCCATCTTGTCAATTCCCTCATAGTCTTCTGAAACGGTAACCCAATCCTGATCCTGAGGCTGGTAGAGCCGGAACACCTCGATCCGTTCATCGCCGGGTGTAGCAAAGGCATAGAACTGAAACTCTTTTTTCTCGTACCCGTAGCTGATCATCTTGTCATACGTATTATGCGTTTTGGGCAAGGTGACCCAGTCTTTTTCGAGCGGATGAAAAAAGCGGTACACGGGCACCCGCTGCCCTCAGCTCAGTTGGATACTTAACAGGAAGCAAACTAGAACCAGAGTTGTTTTTGAGAGGGTATACATAATAATAAGGTGTTTTAAGCGATGGTTGTGGTGTAGTTTAAGGTGTGGCTCAGTGGGATGAGGTTAGTGAATTATACCCGTTCGTCGCTGATTTAGCCGCCATTGCAAACCCAGCCTCATAAACGTCTGTTCGCGGTAGATAACGTCGAACTTACTCTGGTTGATAACAGGAATCCAGCCGAATAACTGGAACATTAGGCGGAAACTTGGGCCTGCTGCAGCGATAGTGAAGGCGGGTTCAATGAACAGAAGATGTGAGTGGCTCAACTGTTCGAAACCAGGTGTGTAGGCATATACCGGGGGCGTATTTGCAGGCAGAATTGTGGCGGTGCTGTAGCCTGTATAATTGATTTTCGTGGAAAACGAGATGCTTCCTTTCCGTCGCCGAATTCCGATGGCGGGCTGTACATATACATTCCAGTTTGGAATGCTCATACTAACGGGAGTAGTAGTCCAGTAGCCAGTAGCTGTACCGCTGCTTGCCGATGTTGATAGCGGAGTGTCTGGTTCATTCCAGCGTTGCCCGGCAGTGCCCATACCCCCGCCTAGATACACCTCGGCAATGGGACTTCCGGGCGTTTTTTTGTAATGTAAAGTAGCCAACGGCTACTTCAGCCCGCCGTTGATTGTAGATGGCCCCCTTCGATAGGAACTTTTGGCCATTGATGACCGCGAACATATTGAGGGCTACGCCAATGTGGTTTCCGACCGCCACCGCCGCCTGAAGATTCGTCGTATTGATCGACACATGTGCCTCGCCCTTTTTCTGAAAAAGTGGCACGTTTTGGTGGGCTGGCACGTAGGTCCCCAAGTTGCAGGAGGTCAACAGTAGTCCAACCGACAGCAGGGAACAGAGCCTGGCCAGATACGTTTTCATGGCGAACGGTGCAAGTTCTACACTTACTCGGTGTAGAGCGCCTGGATTTCGCTGTCCGTTAATACCCTGTTGTACATACGGACATCATCGAGGCTCCCTTTGAAGAATCGTACCGAACCGGATGAGCCAATCGTAAACTTGGTTGGTGTCGTTGGCACAGAACCCACGCTGGCGGAAGTTCGTAACGTGCCATTCCAATAAAACTTGTTCTGTCCGCTGGTTCGTACCATCACCAAATGAACCCATTTGTTGACATCGGTACTGGCAAAGGTGTCCAGACCTAACGAAAAACTTCCTGTACCTGTACCGAAGAGCAGACTTAAACTGGACGAGGGCGAGCCAAGTCCCATACCAAAACTGTACCCGTCCAGCCGGCTGCCATCATTAGCCCCGTTGGATATAAACGTTGCCTGTTGGCTAAGTGAACTTATTGATAGCCAAATGCTTATCGAAAAATTATCGGTAACGGTTGTGGGCACGGTATTGAATGTAATGTTACTACTACCATTAAAGTAAACAGCCGTATTACTTCCTTTTCTGTCGGTTATATAGGTTACCCCGTTTACGGTTCCATCAATACCCCTACCACTGCCGTCTCTGGCGTTGCCGTTGAATGGGTAATAAGCTACCAGCCCGTTTGTGGGGAATGTTCTGGTGATCGTCACCGTGTACGTCTGGGTGCTGCCATCTTCGGCGGTCACCGTATAAAGCACGGCGTTAGAAAAGTCCTGTGCTACGCCCGATGCGGGTGATACCGTCGCTTTAGGCGAAAGTGTAATGGTGGGGACGAGGCTGCTGGCAGACGTACCCAGCGGCAACGTACCTGTAATGCTGTTGCCGCTGATGGTTGCCGCAAGGGCAGGGCTGGCAAACGAGAAGGCAATGATACTCTTCTCAGTACTCTTCACCGTAGGGTCAGTCGATTTACAGGCAGAAACCAGTGCCATTATCAGGCAAAGTAGTGTGGCGATGTGGCGATGTGTTTTCATGCTAATGTGGAAGCCTATGAAGTTGAGAATTAATTAGGATTGCCCTGCACTGAAAACAGCAGGGGATAGCCAAAAGCACTGAACCGTTTCGTGATTTTTATACCGTCGAAAAGCGCGGCTTCACCTGTGTTTGCGTTGTAGGGCAGTATAAACCCCCGAAAGCTCATCATGGTGGTCCAGTTGGTGCCCAGCCGGGTGCCAAAATCGCTCACCACATTCAGTAATTTAAAGTTGCCCCCTACTTCATAAAAAATAGAAGCTCCGGTGCTGGCATTGTAGAACAGAACCCCTTCGTTATTGGCCGACGTTTTTGGTTAGGTTTCGACAACCCGTGTTGGCACTACCGGCGTGACGGTTGTGTCGGTTTTTATAGCCAAACGTACCTGCAATCAGCAGCGCAGTAAGGGTAAGAGTGTATGCAATTCTTATGATTGTGTGGGAGAAAAATGGTGGATGATGATCAGTCACCGGGGTTACCCCGCACTACTTTGCCCTGCTTGGTCACCACGCAGGGCTTGCCGGTGAAAGCTCCGCCTGAAAATGTCCATTTGCCGGTGCCGGTGACTGCATCGGTCACATATAGTTTTCCATCTGAACTACCGGCATAGAACACACCGTTGCTCACGGTCGAGTAATAAGTTGAACCTACGGTGGCCAATTCCCATTTTTTGGTACCAGTGGCCGCATCGAGGGCATATTGTTTGCCACCAGTATTACCGGCAAAGTAGACGATGCCGTTTGCAACGCTTACACCATACCCAGAGACACTAGGCGAACTGGTGTAATCCCACTTTTTGGCTCCGGTTGTGGCATCCAGCGCGTAACATTTGCCGTCGAAACTGCCCACATAAACTACTCCATTGCTGACAGCGGCAGTACCATAAATATTTCCTCCCGTGAGGAATTCCCATTTCTTGGTGCCTATGGTCGCGTCGATAGCATACAGTTTTTTATCAATGCTTCCCACATAGACAATGCCGTTGCTGATGATGGGACTGGCATCGATTGGGGCCCCCGTCAAGAATTCCCACTTTTTTGTGCCGGTAGCCGCATCAAGGGCATATACTTTAAAATCATCACTGCCGATATACACAATGCCATTGCTGACCACAGGGCTGGACCGGATTCGGCCTCCTGCCAGAAATACCCATTTGCCAGTGCCGGTAGCCGCATCGAGGGCGTAGAGTTTTGTGTCATAGCTGCCCACATAGACAACGCCGTTGCTAACGGCTGGACTTGAGTAAATCTGCCCTCCTGTTGTAAACTCCCATTTTTTGGTACCAGTGGTGGCGTCCAGTGCATAGAGTTTAGTATCATAACTACCCACATAAACGACTCCGTTGCTGAACGCAGCATCGTTATAGACCGTACCTCCCGTCAAAAACTCCCATTTCTTGGATCCGGTAGCTGCGTCAAGGGCGTACAGTTTTTTGTCGACGCTGCCCACATACACCACATCGTCGGTGTCGGGGCCAGGGTCTTTGTCTTTGCAGGCAAAAAACAGCAATGGCAGGGCCAGCAGGACGTACCTGAGGCAGTTTTTGAGGGTGTTCATGGTTGTGTGAAATTAGTAGCAAGGATAAAAGCCTCCCGTCGTATACACCGAGCCGTCAGAAAATACTTTGCGGTTGCTGCTGTTGTAGAAATTGGTGCAGGTGCCACTCATGTCCATGTGCCCACCCACAAACGAGACGATCTGGGCATTATCAGCGCGGTTAGGATCGCAGCTTGTGGTTGGGTATTTGAGCCAAGTGGGGGCTTGTGAGCCGCGATACGCCTTACATATGGGCCCCCATAGCGCTTGCGCTCCCGTTGTAGGTGTATACCAGATCAGGTTGGCCGTTTTAGACAAATCTGATTCATATTTTACGAAATTAGTGACGCGTAACCCGGCCGTTGCGTCGCTGCCAGTACCTGCCAACTCATCAGTAACAGGATATCCCAACGGACCTGTCCATCGGCCGATGCTTTTATATTTGGCGTAGATAGCGCCGTGAACTTCTACAGTGAATCCCAGCATGATGGACGTTGACCCAGCCAACGGTACCGCCTGGGGATTTATGATAATCCCGTTTTTGAACTCCACAAACGTGCAACCACTGCCGCAGGGCTGTACATCGGCAATGGGTTCGCCGAGGGGGTAATCATTACTGGTGCCCGCGAAGGTATCCTGCCCTAGGTTATCGTATTTTTGGGTTTCCCGCTCGCCGAAGCCAAACGCTTCTGAGCCGGGGTAGTAATAAATTGCCCGTTTGTTGCTACCGCTGAGGTAATACTGTACCCAGCCTTTTTTGCCCTTTGTCTGTACAACGGTTCCGCTGGCAGTGTAGCCGTCTTTGGTCCAGTTCAGCAGTGCAAACTTCGCCTCGATAGCCACCTGATAATCCGGCTTGGCAGGTGTGGGTGTACTGGTGTCGGCTTTCTTACAGCCAAGCGTACCTGCAATCAGTAATATGGCCCACAGAATAGGCCAACTTTTAAACGGGATACTTTTCGTTTTCATGAGAGTATGGATAGTGAACCGGCGGTCAATCGGTAGCTCTGTAAGGCTTCCAAAACCTTACAGGGCTATGGCTACTGAAGCGTCCAGGTTTGTACCGCGCTTTTATCGTTGCTGTTACTCAATGTCCCTTTGAACGTGGCCTTCACTGCTTCATTCACGGCAATACGGAGTGTGAAATCGGAGGTGGCAGCATCGTTGCTACCGCAGTACCTGAAATACTCTACCCAATATTTGTACGTGCCTTTGATTCCCTTGCCATCTGGCCAGAAAATGTTTTCATTAGGCCCCTGCCCGCACGAGGAGCACTTGCAGTCTACATCGAGCTGCCCCCCGTCGGAAGTAGACTTGCGGCCGTAATAGATTTCATTCCCTTTGGGGTCAATCACGTGCAAGTCCATGTCTACGTTGGCTTCGTTGGTAAACTGAAGGTTGAAACGTGGATTTCCCGGTTGGCCTACCAGTTGAGGTTCGGGTTCGGTTTTCTTGCTACAGGCCATTGCTAAACACAAGAGGCAGAGACAGCTAATACTGCCTATTTTTTGTTTTACCGTTTTCATACTCTGTGGATTGGTTTAACTGTAGATTAATTCGTGGATTCCTGCGTCCCGCGCCCGGAGGGATTTACCGCCGTTTGCGGTACGGGAATTTGCGGGCGGCGTTGTTCATCAAACTGGCCGAAATCGATTCGGGCGATTCGTCGGCGCCGCCAGGTACGTTCATTTGGTAGGTCCATACCACGCGCTTTTCGGGTTTCGAGAACAGGCTCAGGTTCATCGTTACGTCGTTGGCGGTCATGGGGCCAATGCCCAGCTTGTTCTGGCTCGCCAGAATATCAATGCCTTTGGCCATTGCCTGTGGCATCACCTCTTTGCGGTACATCTTGCCCCACATCACCCCATCTACTTTCAGGAGCGTAGCCAGTTCCTCCTTGGTTAGGTCGTGCATCTTTTCGTAGGTGATCTTGTTGCGTTTCAGCAGGGTATTGGTCTGGTCGGGGTCCTGAAACGCGATCACGAAATCCTTCTGCTTGCTCAGCATGTAGTTGTAGGTCGAACTCTGGTAGCGGTAGGCTTCGCTTTTGGCCTGCTGGTCCAACTGGGCCTGGGTAGTGCGCTGCACGTTGATGTTCTTCACGATCTGCACATCGAAGGGCAGTACCGCAAACGTCTGGCCCTCTACATTGGCCGATTTATCGGTGTAGGTTCGGGCGCAGCCAGCCAGTAACCCTATTGCGGCTACAAGGCTGATAGCAAGTTGCTTTTTCATGGTGTGAATCTGTTGACAATGATTAACTGTTTAATCGTTGTACCACTGCGCGAAGTCGAAGACCAGCCCCACGTTGGCAATCAGGCCGTTGTAAGGGATTACGGCTTGTGTTAGTTTGAAGGAGCCACCAAGCTGCATCTGTAGCTTCACGTATTTGTAGCCGCCTCGCAGCGTAATGGCCGGTTCCAGAAAGAGGTGAGTACTTTTGGCCAGCCCGTCGAGGTCGTTGTTTTTCAGATCGGTGGCGGTGTAATTACCCGTGGCCGTGCTGAATTGAAGGCCCGACAGGCGCGTGCTGAAGGCGATGTCGAAGCCCCGGCTGGTGAACCCGATGTTGGGTTGAACGAAAAACTTCATGCCCGATACGTCATAGTTTTTCCCCACCGACGAGCCGGTGCCGTGAAAACCTACCTGCGAAATACCGCCGCCGCCATACAATTCGTAGGTGAGGTTGCGCCCGGTACGCCCGTAATAGCCCACACCTGCTTCAAACACCGTGTTTTTCGCGTCGAAATTGTCGGCCGCTCCGTTGATCGTTGAACTGTTGGCCGAAGTTGCTACCCGTCCGTTGGCGATGATGCCGATCTTGTCTGTCACGGCATAGGCTGCCTGGTAGTTGTTGGGTGCTACCAACAGTTTAATCTCGCCCTGTTCCTGCAACAGGGGTACGTTCAGGGCGTTGGGCGTGTAGACCGTGCGGCACGACTGGCACAGGACCAGGACACAGGCCAGCCGGATCAGGCTAAGGAGCTTGTTCATGGGTTTGTGAAAATTTGGTGTGAATAGTGGGTAAAAAAAGAGTTATTGGCAGAGGTACGTGTAGTTGATGGTACTAACGGTGGGAGTGGCATTACCCTTAAGCAAATACGTTTGCAGGGCGCTGGCTATGTTCCCGTCGGCATCGTAGGCATAGGTATAGCTGATGGTGACTCCATTATTGTACGTTCCAGCAGAGATCGACTGTTTAAGCGGGTTTTTAACAGACTGACCAAATAACCCAGCGGCATAAAACGACGGAGATTCAATGTTGATCCCCAGAAAGTCAGTAATGGGCGAAATGGGCGGTGTTTTGTCTTCGTAAAACGTGTTGGTGTAAGTCGTTCGCAATACGCCACTGCTAGTGTATTCTTTCGTTACTGTGTTGTTCCCATTAGCATACTCTAGGGTTCTATACGTGCCGTCATCGAAGGTGATTTTTGTCAAATAACCGTCAGTGTTGTACTCAAAAAACTGGCTGTAAGTCGTTAACGTCGTTGAGCCATAGGGGCGCAACACCCTGGCGATTTTGGTGATATAGCCCGCGCTGTTAAGCAGATACGTGGCCGAAAGCGTGCCGTCTTTCACCGGGGCGGGGTTTACCCTCATCGTAATTTGCCCCGGTGAATAGGTGTATTCCTGCACCTGTGACACACTCAATGCCCCTGTGAGCTTAATTAGTTGCCCGCCGACGTTGTAGTCGTGGGTGATGCCAGCACCACTAACATCATAGCTGCGGACGAGGCATTTGCGGGTCGAGACGGCATCGGTGGTTTTCTTACAGGCCTCGGTAGTCAGCAGCAGCAGGGCTAGAGACAGCAGGCGGAGGGTGGTAGAACGAAGGAGCATCGTAATGGATAGGTGTGAAAAGGTTGCAAAAGCCAGGTACGTTGCCGACACAGGCTAACGGCTGCCGCCGAAGACGTACCCGACCGAAAAGCTGACGGCGCGGTAGCCGGTTTACGCGCCGGAGTCTGAGCAAAGAGGGGGCCTGCCAGCAGCATGGCGAGGTAAAGAAGCCGCCGCGTTTGTATAGACTGGTGCCTACCGCTTAGTCATAAAAAAAGTATTGCCCGTCGTTGTGGTCCCACTTCCCCAGGAACCAGACATGGTCGTAAATTTATCGTCGGTCGTAGCTGTCATGGAGTACTTGTCAGTACCAGCATAGACATAGCTGCCATTGATTTTTGTCCCGGAAATGAAATACGTTCCGCTGGCTTTCGAGGCTTTTGCTGTATCGGCATTGTTAGCATATACTTTCATGGACCCATCCGATTTAAGAAGGAACGCATAGTCTATTGTAGCTGCGCTGGAGCCGTTGCCGTATTTCCCGACCCAAAAGCCGATCATTGTAGGTGTGGGATCGTCTTTTTTGCTACATGCCCCGGCAATGGACAAAATCCCCGCCAGAACGAATAATTTGAGTTGTGGTTTCATGGTTGTGTGATTTTGAGTAGTGCGTGGGCTTGATTTATATCTGGTTTTTGGCACTGTCCTGGGTATGTTGCCGGCATACTTTAGCGATTGCCGCCCAGCATATACCCCACAGAAAAGCTAATGGCTCGGTTGGTCTGCGTGATTTTGATGTCCCCTATTTTATTGCCGAGGTTGCCCAGCCCATAGTCGTAGCTGGCACCCAGCAAGAGGCTGCCCATCTGAAACTGCACCGCCCCCCGCGGCCCAAAATCAAGCGGATTAGCCTGGGTTTCGCCAGAGCCAAATTCGACAGATCTAGACTGCCCTGCGGTGGTAAGCTTACCCGACAGGCCATAGGCCGCGTAGCCCCCCAGCCCAATGCGCACCGAATTAGATCCCACCGGAATCCGGTAAAATACCGTGAGCGGCAGTTCCACATAGCCCAGGCCGAGGTCGCCGAAGGCAAACGATTTATCCGTCGATTCGCCGCTGCCCTTCATTACGTAGAGCAGGCTGGGCTGCACGGACAGTTGCGAACTCAGCGGAATGTCAACCAGCACACCGACATGGAAACCCATTCGGGTAGGCGAGGTAAACGACGATGCCGGTACGCTGATAGTCTGGCCGTTATCGTTGATATCGGTATAGGCACCAATGCTGAGAGCTTGACTGGCGAGAGTGCCGCCCGTCACAATACCAAACTGGATACCGGATCTTTCTTCCTGCCGGGATGGCCTGCTGGTCTGCTTCCGGGCGGTGGTGGGCCGGGTGGTTGGGGCGGTCTGGGTACGTTGCGGTGCTGCCTGCGCGGGAGGTGCTGCTGCAGGGGCCTTACTTGGTGCTGCGGCAACGGCGGCGGGTTTACCGGCTGTTTTTGCCGGGCTAGCCACAGCGCGTGAGGCAGGGGCGGTGCGGCTGGTCGCCGCCGTTGGTTTGCGCGTTGCTGTTTGGGCATAGAGGCTGGTAGTCAGCAACGTACCCAGGCAAATGAATAGATGCGTTTTCATGGTAATGGGTAGATAGAAGCCGCCGTAGAGGCTGGGTTGTGATAAGAAGAAAAGAGACTACTGCACCATGCCGCTGACACCGGCGTGGTAGACCGTTCCATCGCCAGCCAGCACGCAGGGCGACGAATAGTCGATGGTGCGCCCCGTGTCGTACTCCCATTTTTTGGCCCCTGTAGCGGCATCGAAGGCATAGAGTTTCGAGCCGATGCCGAGGTAGGCTACGCCTTCAGCCACCACCGGCCCCGAAAAGATCAACCCACCGGCGGGCTTGGCGGCCCATTTTTGAACACCCGATGCTGCATCGACGGCGTAGAGCGTACCCCCGGCACCGATGTAGGCAATCCCGTTGGCCACGACGGGCGACGAGACATAGGGGCCGCCATCGGGGGTCTTGAATTCCCACTTCTTTATTCCTGTTGCTGCATTGACAGCGTAGAGTTTATCATTCGTATTAGAACTGAATGCGCTCGTGCCGATGTAAACAACACCATTAGCAATAGTGGGCGATGATTCGGCAACCAGGCCAACATCGAGCGTCCATTTGACAGTCCCCGTTGCTATGTCTATCGCCTTAAGGCCATTACCTTCTGATCCGGCATATAGCACTCCGCCAACTACGGCAGGCGATGACTCTGAAATGCCAATGCCCGGCTGATGCCATTTAACAGCCCCTGTTGCGGCATTTAAGGCATACAAACCGGACTTTCCACCAGCACTACCTCGTATACAGCCATATACCACACCATCTACTACGGTAGGCGAAGCGTTCCAGCCATAAATGCCGTCACCAACAAATTCCCATTTCTTTGCGCCTGTATTGGCATCAAGGGCTTGTAGAGCGATGTCGCCACCAAAATACAGGATGCCATTGACTACTATTGGGGCCGCGGAAGGTTGCGACAGTTTGACTGTGGCCGGGTTCGATTCCCACTTTTTGACCCCCGTCAGTGCGTCGAGCGCGTACAGTTTTTTATCCCAACTGGCCATGTAGAGCACCCCATTGACCACCGTTGGTGTAGTATTAATGGAAGCCCCTGCTTTGAACTCCCATTTTTTCTCGCCCGTTGCGGCGTTCAGTGCGTAGAGGTAGCCATCGAGGTTGCCAATGTAGACAAGACCACCGCCTGCCCCAGCAGAAACGTCGGGGTCTTTTTTGCAACTCGCCAACGTACCCAGCAAAAGCGTCAGGGTAATAAGGGCGTAACGGAGTGGGCAGAAGCGGTTCATACGGACAGAAGAGTTACCTGAAAAATTTGCTGGATAGTAGTTGTAGTCGAAAAGCCAATTGATTGACACGACCAAATTGACAGTTTGTCAAGGCGGTTTGCCAATACGGAGGGGTGAGCAACCGATTTTGTAGGGTGAGCAACCGGTTTTGTAGGGTGAGTTACTAACTGGTAAGTTAGCTGATCGGCCTGAGTGTCTATTGCCCAAATGCCAGCCCGAATCAACACTCCAAAGGTCTGCTGGCTGCCATTTAGCGAAAATCATGGATAGGGATGATTTTACATCCTTGAATTCCAAGATGTTACATACGCACGGCCAGCAGGCAGCCCTCGCCCAAACCTACGGGATCGACAGCCTGAAGCGAAAGCCGGCGTTACTGGAAAAGCAGTCCCAGAACCAGGACAGGAATTCAGCAGTATATAATTGTCTGGAAAATCTGACGAGTGCCTACGCCGATAGTCAAATCGATTCGTCGCTTAGTTGTAATGGTCGGCCCCGGCGCGGAGGGCTTCCTTGATGGCTTCGGGCTGGTCGGCCACGGTGAGCAGGCAGAGTTTCACCTGCGGAAACTGCTCGCGGAGGCGAATGGTTAGCTCGATGCCCCCCATAACGGGCATTTGAAGGTCAGAAACAACCAGGTCGATGGCCGTTTCGTAGGTCAGTGCGTTCAGTACCTGCTGGCCGTTGGTGTGTTTGGATACAACTTCGCCGCCCTCGATGTCTGACAGCAGTAACGCGAGACTTTCGAGTAGAATCCGGTGGTCTTCGGCGACGAGAATACGTATGGTGTAGATAGAAGCGGTTGTGGCACAGTTGGTTTGTTTGGCAAATGTCCTGGTTCTTCGGCGAGTTTTCTCTCCTTAGTTTTGGGGTAATTGTATCCTGAAATCTGAGGTTTTTTTGGGGTTGTACAAACCGGGTTTCAGATCGCTTAAGGTTGTGCAAAAAAAAGATGCTGATCCACCAACTCTGGGTGAGCCGTCGGAAATAGTGGGTGAGTGACCGGTTTTATCGGGAGAATGGCGGCTATGTGGTGAACCAACAGGCGGGCACTACGCTCCTTGTCGAGGTAATAGTTGGGCGATGCTTGCGAAAGCGGACGAAGGACCGTACGTTAGGGTTATAAACTCTATTCATGCGCGGTACTTTTCTGCTCTGGTTTTCAGCCTGTTACTGGATGGCCACTTCGGTAGTTGCCCAGCCGATAGCGCTCTGCCGGGTGAAAACGGAGCAGGGGCCTTATCTGCGCTTCGATCAGTTTGCGGTCAACGATGACGCCTTCAAACGGGCCGATACCCAGCGTTTGGCACTGAACGACAGCCAGGGCTACTTGTGGTTTATCAACAACGTCAGCGACCATAACGAACTTATTCGTTATGACGGCACCTACGCCAAATCGTTTGGTGCTGCGGACTGGATCGATATTAAGGAAAATGATCGCCACGAAATCTGGGCGTTCAACAAGAAAGGGCTGTGCCGCTACGACCCGCACACCGAGCAATTTCGAACGTACCTAAACCCACTGGTGGTAGGTAGTCAACTAGGCCGATGGGTGACGGGCCGGGGGGACGAAAACTGGTTCTATTGGCCCGATTCCCTGCTTGGCACCCGGCCATTTGTCCCCATCGTGGCCTACAACACCCGCACCAACCGCGCCCGGCTCATCACGCCCGCCCGGCTGGTGAATGGGTATAGCGGGCGCACCGAAAAGGACAAACTGCGCTTGTTTGCCCCCTACTCCGTCGATTCGATGGGGCGGGTCTGGGGCAGCGTCAATACCCGCACTGACTTCACCGTCGGCTACTACGAACCCCGCACCAATGTCCTGGTCTGGTATCCGGTGCGCGGGTTTCTGGCCCCCCAATTTGATAAAAGCACAGCCCCCGGTCAGAAATTCGATGCCCTCAACGTCATTCACGCCGACGGCCCCTACGTCTGGGTGGGAGGCTGGAACCGGATGGGCCTGCTGCGGTTAGACACCCGCACCGGCCACTGGAAGCAATACTACTTCGGCGATCTGGCCCACAACCGTGTGGCCGACCTCACCCGCCGCAATAGCCATCAGTTCTGGCTCACCACCGATGACGTGCCTGCCATTTTCGACACGGCCAGCGAAACGCTCTACCCCTACCCCCATCAGCCCGACAACCCCTTCAGCCTTGATGCCCACTCACGGGGAGCTACGCCGGGGCGGCTGGGCACGGTCTGGTTCGACGTGGACCGGGCGGGGGCTACCTCGTCTGGTTTCAGCGTGTTGCACGAAGCCCGGCAACCCTTCCGCACGAAAAGCGATACGCTGCTCCGGTATCAGGGGATTTTTCGGGCGTTGTACAAAAAAAGCGCCGATCTGTACGTCGCCTACAATACCGACCGCGTCAACTTCGCCCGCTACAATGAGGTGACGCACCGGCTGAAATCCCTGTTTCAACTGCCGTTGAACGGGTTTGTGGAGCAGTATCTGTACGCTGCCCTGCCCGACACCGTGAACCAGACCGTGTGGGTAGTGGGCCAGTCGGCGGCGGGGGGCATCTTTCAGTACAACGAAAAACGCGGTATGACCACCCCCGTCCGGGCTACCATTCAGGGGTTGCCACCGGGCGAAAACCAGACGGCCAACTACGACGGTATCCAGTGCCTGGCGCAGGACAAAGCCGGGAATGTCTGGTTTCCGTCGTTTGGCGCGGCGGGTGTTTACGGAGGAAATCTGCTCAAATTTGACAGCCGCACTAAGCAGTTTGTGGGCTTCAGAGCTGGGACGCACGGCCTGCCAAAAGCACAAATCCGGGCCATCATGATCGACGTTGACGGAAAAATTTGGCTGGGCTACCGGGGTGGTGGTCCGCTGATTCGTTTCGACCCCGCCACCAGCCAGGCCACCACGATCCTGCCCAACGGCACCGATGTGATAAAACTGGCCGACGACCCCGCCCGTGGCGTGGTCTGGATTGCCCACCACGACGCTGGCCTCTGGCAGTACGTTCGCCGAACTAAAACCTCCCGACGTGTACTTAACGAATCAGTGCTGGGCGTCTGGCTAACCAAAACCGGTAGGCTCTGGCTTAAAACCAGTTCGGCCCTGGTGCGCTACGTACCCGAAACCGGCCAGCAACAGCGATTTGGAAGCGACTATGACCTGCATAGCTTCAACTGGTCGCCCTTCACTAAAACAGCCGATGACGAATTTTTCTTCGAGAAATTTCGCTTCCGTGACCGCGACATCAAACCCGATACGACGAAGCCTGTGGTGGTGTTTAGTTTCCTGAAAGTGTTTGATAAGGAACTGCCGTTGCCCAAGGGCCTGAATTCCACAAAAACCCTTGACCTCGATTACGATCAGGATTTCTTCACCATCGGTTTTTCAGCCCTTTCTTATTTCCAGTCCGACCGGAACCAGTACATGTATCGGCTGGTGGGGTTCAACAAAGACTGGGTACGTTGCGGCAACAAACCGCTGGCCGTTTTCTCGAATGTGCCGCCGGGTACGTATCCGTTTCAGATCAAAGGCAGCAACAACGATGGAAGCTGGAGCGACGTAAAAACGCTGTCTATTCACATTATTCCGCCTTTCTGGCAAACGGGATGGTTTCGCTTTCTGGCCGTTTCGCTGCTGGTAACGTCGGTGGTGCTACTGTATCGCTTTCAGGTGGAACGCCGCACGCTGAAGGCCCGCCTGGAAGCCGAAGCCGCGAAACGAAAGCAGACCGAGGCTGAACTGAAAGAGCAGGAAGCCGCCTATAAGCTCAGGCTGTCGGCAACAGAAATGGCGGCGTTGCGCTCGCAGATGAACCCGCACTTCATCTTCAACTGCCTCAACTCCATCCAGTATTTCACTGCCCAGAATGACGCCGAAAAGGCCTCGGAGTACCTCACCAAATTTTCGCGGCTGATTCGGCTGGTGCTCGAAAACTCCAAATCGGAGCGGGTGACGCTGCAAAACGAACTGGAAACACTCCGGCTGTATCTGGAAATGGAAACCATGCGGTTTCAGCAGAAGGTCCGCTACACCATTCAGGTGAGCGAAACGATTGATGCCGAAGCGATCCAGATACCGCCATTACTACTGCAACCGTTTGTGGAAAACGCCATCTGGCACGGGCTGATGCACAAAGAAGAGGGGGGGCTTGTGCGGGTCCTGGTAGAGCAACCTCAGGCTGATCGGCTGCGTATCGAGATTGCCGACGATGGCGTTGGGCGGGCCAAAGCAGCCGAGTACAAAAGCAAATCGGCCACACGCAACAAATCCTTTGGCATGAAACTCACCGCCGACCGGATTGAACTCATCAACCAGCTATACCAGACGCACACCCGGATTCAGGTCGAAGATTTGATTGATGAACAGGGGCGGGCCACTGGCACCAGCGTAATTGTATTGATTCCGGTCTGATGGTAACGTATAATCGGTGTGCGCCTAACCCTATAAAACAAGCTATTCGCCCCTTAATTTGGGTTACTGGCGGAATGCGGATTGGGTGGGCCGTTGGTAACCTGTATCATTGGTTATTCATACTGGTTGTTTGTCAACGGGCAACTCATCCATACCATATGCTGTTAATGTACCGCCTGCTGCTTCTGCCCCTGATGTGCTGCCTTTGCGCAGGCGCACTCATGGCGCAGTCGCAACGGCGCGGTACATTGGTCTGGCCACCATTACCGACCCTGGACCTGGAGCGGCGCGGTAACCAGGTGTACGTAGATAGCCTGGTGCAACTGGGCCTGGCTCAGCTCCGCCGGTTGCCTGGCCTGCCGAAGGGGTACGCCACCGACACGCTGATGCTGTATACGCTAAGCCACCTGGCCACGGTTTACCGAACACGTACCTATAAGTCGGATAGTAGCCTGTATTATGCAACCAAACTCATTGCGCTGGCCCAACGGGAGGTCAACGTGAAATACGAACTGAAAGGCTATCTGGCCACGGAGTTTTATTACCGGGCAATTCAAACCAACTACGCCGAGGCTCTAAAGATTAACCGGGTTGCGCTGGAACTGATTCAGAAGACCCGGAAAGAAGAGCAGGATATCTGGCGGTTTGAACTTCGGTTGGGTGAAATATACATGATGATCAATGACCTCCCCAAGGCAATGGGTTGTTTTGAACGGGGGCTTGTAGGGCTACACCGGTTTCCGACATCTACTGCGTTTCCTGTTCTCTATGAGTCGTATGCGCTACAGCAGATCGGGCTGGCGCACAAACAGGCAGGTCGGCTTGAAGAAGCCGAATCTTATTTTTTCAGAGCCCTGGAGCTGGTAAAAGACCTGCCCCAGCACCGAACCAACCTGATGTATATGAGTACCACATTAGGTGAATTCTATGCCGATCAGAATCAGCCGGCCCAGGCGATAATCCACTTCCGGGTGGCCGAAAAATACCAGAAACAGCTTAATCTAGGTGCTGCTTTACGCGATAGCTGGTCGTGGTTAGCTACGGAAAAATGGCAACTCCATGAAACGGATTCGGCAGTTTATTTTGCCGAAAAAACGCTGAAAGGCCGTTCCCTGAAGCTATCGCGGCGGAGGGCGCACCTGGTGCTGAGTCAGGTCAATGAATCGCTGAAGAACTGGGAGCAGGCTAATTTTCACTACAAACAGCATATTGCCCTCCGCGACTCGCTGGAAACCGATCGTCGATTGGCGCAGACCGAGGCCCTCGCCAAACGCTGGGATCTGGAGAAGATAGAGTTGCAAAACCAGCAGGCCGAGATTGTCAAGAATAACAAGCTGGCAACGTTTCAGAAACAACGGCAACTCGAACGCCTCCGCGAAGACCTCGCCCGCGAACAACTGATTAAAGCCAATAAAGCCAACGACCTGCGCCGCCAAACGCAGCTACGCCAGTTGCAGGCCGATACCAAACAGGATCAGCTTCGGCAGGAAAGCCGTATTGCGCTGCTCCGAAACAATGCCGACAACGACTACAAAGTCAGGGTCATTCTGCTCCTGTTTCTGGTGCCATTGCTGGTGCTGGCAACCATTCTACTGTCGCAAAACAGGCGGATACGGCGGCAGCGGTGGGAGATTCATGCCTTGAATCGGGATTTGGAAAGTAAGATTGATGAACGTACCCAGGAGTTGCAGCAGGCGCTGGGCGAGCAGGTACGTTTCCAGCAGAAAGAAGCTGAATTTCAGCAGCTCATTGCCCAGTCGGAGATTTCGGCGTTGCGGGCGCAGATGAACCCGCACTTCATCTTCAACTGCCTCAATTCCATCCAGTACTACACCGCCCAGAACGATGCCGAAACGGCCTCGGATTACCTGACCAAGTTCTCCCGCCTGATTCGGCTGGTGCTCGAAAACTCCCGATCTGAACGGGTTACACTGGCTAATGAACTGGAAACCCTGCGGCTCTACATTGAGATGGAAGCTATGCGTTTTCAGCAAAAAGTGAGCTACAGGATCACCGTAGCTCCATCGATCAGTACAGAATTTATCCAGATACCGCCATTATTACTGCAACCGTTTGTGGAAAACGCCATCTGGCACGGGCTGATGCACAAAGAAGAAGGAGGAACAGTGCAGATTGCGGTTGGGCAACCTGATCCTAACCGCCTGTGCATCAGTATTACTGATGATGGGGTTGGGCGGGCCAAAGCAGCCGAGTACAAAAGTAAATCGGCCACACGCAACAAATCTTTTGGTCTCCAACTCACGGCCGACCGGATTAAACTCATCAACCAGCTATACCAGACCTACACCCAGATTCAGGTCAACGATCTGACTGATGAACAGGGTGAACCCACCGGCACACGGGTGATAATCGACATACCAATATGAGATCGGCTTTACATAATACATTGAAACGGAAGGGTGCGATTGTCGGTCTGATTGCCTGGCTTTTGCCAGTGCTGATTCTTGCTCAATCCGCACCCCAAAAAGACAGTATTCGTCAATCTATCAGTCGCTTAGGGAAATTTAAGCCGTCGCTTTCGCGCGATACCTTGCTGGCAACTAATCTGTTTGAGCTGCATCGGATGAGCTACAATCAGGGGCCAATCGATTCTGAATTTGTGGTGGCTCGTCGCATTGCTCAACTGGCCGGTATAAGGCGCTGGCCGAAGGGCGTTTTTCTGGGCCATATGGCGCTGGCCAATAGCTATATGGATGCCGAACAGTGGAACAATGCTACCCGGTCGTTTCTGAAAGCGGTAATTGTAGCACGGTCTATGCGGAATGATAGCTTATTAGGGGTTGTTTACCGCGATTTGGCGGGTAACTACGAAATTCAGACTAAGCCCAATTCGGCTATTCACTACTATAAGCTGGCGTATAGGTTACTGAACAAAGCCGGCAATTTTAACGAAGCGGTAATCTGTCTGAATCAACTGGCTAATTTTGAGCAGGCCCGGAAAGATACGGTTGCTGCACTACGGTATTTTAAGGAATGCCTGACTATATCGCGGAGTCACGGGCTAAAAGTTGGCGAGATCCTTGGCCTGTCTGGACTGGCCGACATTTACCTGGCTTCGGGCCCCAGACAACAGGGGTTGTTGCTATTGAAACAAGCGGCCCGCCTTGCTGCCAACATCAAGCATTACAATTTTATGGCGCAGTTTGAGCGGCAAATCGGCTTGTACTACGTTAGTAGACAGCAGTTTAAGCTGGCACAGCCTTATCTCGAACACGCCTACGAGGTGTTAGTTGTCCAAAAAAAAGGGAATTACACCAATATGCTTGCTACTGATCTGAATCAGACGCTATACGAAACGCACAAGCAACTTGGTCAAACTGGTAAAGCCCTGACGTACCTGGAACGACGAACGGCCCTGATCGACTCAATGCTTCAGGATCGGTCGCGCGAGGAGCATGATGCTGTGCAGGCGCAATTAGTACTTGAAAAGCAACAAATAGATAACCGAAATCTGCGCATCCGGGAATTGGAGCAGGCCAACGCTATTAAAACCCGCACCACCTACTTTTTGTGGGCGATATCTGGCTTGCTATTAGTGCTATTGGGCGTTGCCGGGTGGAGTAGCCGACAGCAGAAGCATAAAAACCAGCTCTTGACTGAGAAAAAAGCTGAACTGGAAAAGGCACTCTTTTATGGTCAGGTTCAGGCGATGACCGCCTTGCGGGCGCAAATGAATCCGCATTTTATTTTCAACTGCCTCAATTCTATCCAGTACTTCTCTGCTCAGAATAACGCTGAACGGGCCTCTGATTACCTGGCTAAATTCGCCCGGCTGATTCGGTTGGTACTGGAGAACTCGAAATCGGAGAAAGTAACGCTTGAAAACGAACTGGAAACGCTACGGCTCTACACTGATCTGGAAGCCATGCGTTTTGAGCAGAAAGTGCACTATACGATTGAGGTCGATGCTGAAATCATTGTTGAAGACGTTGAGATTCCCCCGTTGCTGTTGCAGCCATTCGTCGAAAATGCCATCTGGCACGGCTTGATGCACAAACCCGAAGGGGGGACTATTTCGATTGTTGTGCAACTCGCCCGCTACGATCTGATTCATGTTGAAATTACTGACGACGGGGTTGGCCGAGCCAGGGCGGCCGACTATAAAAGAAGGTCTGTAAACAGCTATAAATCAGTTGGTCTGCAGTTGACCGCTGATCGAATCAAGCTGATTAACCGCCTTTATCATACGCACACCCAGGTTGAGGTTCAGGATTTGTTCACCGAAAGAGGTGAGCCGTCTGGTACCCGGGTCATTGTAGAGATACCTATTTAATTCGCACACGTACACACCACCCAGACTATGCTCCGCGCCGTTATTATCGACGATGAACCCAATGCAGTAGGCTTACTCTCGCTTCGACTGACACAAAACTGCCCCCATATTGATGTGGTGGCTACCTGCACAAACAGCCAGAAGGGCGTGCAGGCTATTCTCGATCACCGCCCTGAGCTGGTGTTTTTAGACATCGAAATGCCGCAGATGAACGGATTCGAGGTGTTGGAGGCGGTGGCAGGCGTACCTTTTTCGCTGGTGTTTGTAACGGCCTACGACAAGTTTGCTCTTAAAGCGTTTCGCTATAGTGCCGTTGATTACCTGCTGAAACCCATCGACACGCAGGAATTGATTCAGGCGGTGCAACGGGTAGAGAAAAGCCAGAAAACGGTGCCCGAACAGATCGAGCATCTGAAAGGTCAGTTGAGTAGTCAGGCCAAAAACCTGCCCGATCGAATTGCGTTGCCTTATCAAAATGGGGTAGCGTTTGTGCACTTGAAAGACATCCTGTACTGCGAGTCGGACGATAATTATACGAAGTTTTATCTGGCCGACGGTCAGCCTTATTTAGCCACAAAGTCACTGCGGGATATTCAGGAGTTATTGGAAGAGCGTGATTTCCTGCGGGTACACCGCCAGTATCTGATTAACCTGAACCATATCAAAAAATTCGTGAAAGGCGAAGGTAACTATTTGGTTATGAGTAATATGCAGGCTATCCCTGTGTCGCGTACCCAGAAAGACCGGTTAATGGAACGCTTCGGGTGGTTGTAAGCATAGCTGAGCAGGTACGTTTTGGCCACGCTCCCCGGCCAACCTGGCGACTTATTCTGGACCGATCAATTGATAAGTTACCTGGTCAGGTTCGTGTCCTGGAAACGAACAAAGGGAAGGCTCATTTTTAACGATCGATTGCATAGACAATAATTATGCCTAAATGATAGACACTCGCTATTAACAAAATGAGCTTTTACATACTTTTTAGTTCATATAGATATATGATACATTTTCACTATGCTTAATTAGTGGTTAACTCTTATATATTTATGTTAACAATAAGTATTAACCCTCTAAGTACATGGATTTTATAAACATGGCATAATTTTAGTAAGCATTCAGTCGCACCATCAACTCAGCGGCTGCATATGAAATACATCTTCCTGCCAACGTTTTTTGGGAGTACATACCCGTCTACACAGAGACAAGTATCTTCCTGTCTATCTACATCCTTGTTTCTGGCATTAGTCGGCATACTGTTTCTGGTTACTTCGACCGTCCGGGCGCAGATATCAGGGACTGTTTTCCGGGATTTCAACGCCAATGGTACCTTAGATACCGCGCCCGCTTCCACAACCTTTACCGAACCAGGTATAGCCGGTGTCGAGGTGCGCGTGTTCAATGTGGCCGGGACTAACGTAACTAATGGAACTGTTCAGACAACAAGTTCTACAGGTACGTATACTATAACGCCTACCACCGGCACCGGGCCATTCCGCGTTGAATTCACGCTGCCAACCAGCAATACGGCTCTGAATGGCTACTTCAGCGGCCCCGTCGGTACTAGTTCAGGCGGCTCTGTCCAATTTGTGTCGTCAGGAGTAGCAACGGTCAATTTTGGCGTTAACTACCCAACAGACTACTGTCAGGCTGTGCCCAATTTTTTTGTGCCCTGTTATGTAAACGGTGACCCCACTAGTACCACGGCTACGGGAACTACGTCTGCACTTGTTCAGCCCATATTGGTCACCTTACCATACAACGCCGCCAGCGGCACAGGCAATGCGCCTTCGGAAACTGGCATTGCCGACAATAGTGAAGTTGGTACCGTTTACGGGGTAGCTTACCAGCGGGTATCTAAACTTGTCTTCACATCGGCTTTTGTAAAACGGCACTCTGGTCTTGGGCGTAACACTACTACCGCTGCTGGTAACATTTATCTTACGAATCCTACGTCCACTACCAGCTCAGTCTTTGTCACTATCCCCAACGTCGGCGCGGTAGCAACAAACACAGCCCGGGGCCTTCCCGGCATCATAACTGATTTAAACCGTGACCCAACCGTTTTTGACCAGGTTGGCAAGGCTGGACTGGGTGACCTGGAGATTTCGGACGATGGTACCGAACTCTTTGTCGTTAACCTGAATGACAGACAACTGTATCGTATACCGATTATCAACGCCAATACGGCCACTCCTACAGCCGGCACACCCACCGCCTATTCGATACTAACACCCACGCAGGCTACTGGCAGCCAGTTTCGTCCGTTTGCATTGAAATATTACCACGGGCGGGTTTATGTTGGCGGGGTTACCACGAATGAAGCCACACCAGGTACCGTAAATTTTGGCATCGGGTCAGCGAACAGTACAACGAACATAAATTTAATCACCCGCGACACAACCGGTATGAAAGGGGTTGTGTATGAGTTTAATCCGACAACCAGCACATTTTCGACCACGCCGGTATTGACCTTTCCACTTACGTATAGAAAGGGGGCATCCAATAACGACCAGACGGGCGTAAGCCGCGCCGATTTCTGGCTTCCGTGGACCAATGTAGAGCCTGATGCTGGCGGTGCTGTACCGTCCCGATTTGCCCGAAACGACGCCAGTGGCACAAACGGAATCTTTGCCAGTTATCCGCAACCGTGGCTGACCGGGATCGAGTTTGACGTCAATGGAGACATGATCATTGGTATTCGCGATCGGCTTGGCGACCAATACGGAAATATCAATCTTGGCACTTCTACTACAGTAAACGCTGCCCGAACATATCGGGCCATTACGCCCGGAGATATTCTGAGGGCTGGTAAGTGTAGCCCAACAGCTACTGCCTGGAGCCTTGAGAGTAACGCCCGAATTTGTGGCGGAACGCCAACCAGTGGTGCTTCTACTACGCAGGGCCCTGGTGGTGGCGAGTATTATTTCAGTGATTTCTATCAGACCAATCACAACGAAATAGCAGAAGGTGGTCTGGCGCTTTTCCCGGGTACGGGTGAAGTTGCCTCGATTGTTATGGACCCCACTGTCAACGTATTTGCCGGTGGTATCAGACGGTTCAATAACGCCAACGGATCCGCTAGTGCGGCAACCAGTGTTCAGATCTTCGCCAGCGGCGATGTGAGCACGTATGGTAAAGCGAATGGGTTGGGCGATATAGAACTGTCCTGCGATCCGGCTCCTATTGAAATTGGAAACCGGGTTTGGCGCGACAACAACGATAATGGCATTCAGGACCCAGGTGAACCGGCTCTGGCTGGAATACCTGTTATACTGCGCGGTCCGAACAACTTCAGTGCTACGGCAACGACTAACGGCAACGGTAACTATTACTTCACCAACGCGTCGGGGACCAATGTAACCGGCTTTGCGTACAACCTGTCGCTAACGTCGGGAGGCTCCTATACCCTGAGTTTTCCGACAAGCGTGAGTGCAACGACCATCAGCACGAAGCCTAACTCGGCCACCGGCACTAATACAGACAATATTGACACAGATGCTGATGCTGCGGGTCGAATCGTGTTCACGTTAGGGCAACCCGGGGCCAACAACCTATCTTTCGACGTCGGTTTTGTGCCGTGCTTCACGGCCGTTACTACAGCTAATAGTAACATTGTTTGCACAAGCCAGCCCGTTGTCTTAACGACTCAGGTCACTCCGTCGGGTAGCTACACGTATTCGGTGGCTGGTCCTGCGGGGGTTAGCATCAGTGGTGGAACGACCGGCACGGCTACGGTGAGCAACCTGAACACGGGCGTTAATACGTTTACTGTGACGATCAGCAGCGGACCAACCTGTGTAACCACCAATGTTGTATCGATAACGGCAAGTACTGGGTCAACGTTACTGAGTCTGGCGGCATCTACGTCTGCTATCTGCCTTGGGCAGGCAGTTACGTTATCGTCTTCATTATTAGGGGGTCTGGTGCCGCTTGGGCCAATTGTAGTCAACACTGTAGGCGCGCTGGGTACGTTGGTTCCTGTTGCATCCAATGTGCTGAGTCCAACGGCAACAACGACCTTCCTGGCACAAGTGCCCCTGGTTGGTGGCCTGATATCGAGTTGTCCGGTAACTGTTGTTGTTAATCCACCGCCTGCACTGACAGCGGTGAATGCCTCGCTATGCGTTGGGGTGCCACTGAACCTAACTGGTCTGCTGGGACAGAACAATATTCTTACGGGCTTAACGAACACGTTGCTTGGTGGAACGGCCATTCCTACTAACCTTACTGTAGGGGATGGCGTGAACACCTATAATTTGGTTAGCACGAATGCAAACGGGTGTACGGCTGTTACGCCGATTTCGGTGACGGGCCAGTCTAATCCGGTACTTGCGCCAGTGGCCGTGTCGCTTTGCGTGGGGTCGCCGTTGAACTTAACCTCGTTACTGGGGCAGAATAACGTACTTACTGGCTTGACAACTACGCTTTTAGGCGGAGCGTCCCTGCCTACTAATCTTACTGTTGGGACGGGGGTGAGTGTGTTCAACCTGGTAAGTACGAATGTAAATGGCTGTACGGCTGTGGCACCGGTTTCGGTAACGGGTGTGAACCCGCCGGTGGTGGCCCCAATCGCTCTTTCCGTATGTGTGGGGACGAACCTGAATTTGACTAGTTTAAGTGGTCTGTCGGGTCTGACGAATGCGTTTCGCACAGGTGGTATTCTTGGTGCAGGTACGTTGCTGAACTCGCCAACGTCAGTAAGCATCGGCGCTGGAGTGAATCTCTTCAACGTATTATCGACCAATCCGTTTGGTTGCACTACGGTTACACCGATCAGTGTGACGGGTGTGAACGCACCCGTGTTGAACCCCATCTCAGTGAGCTTATGCGTAGGTACACCCCTGAACCTGACAGGGCTGCTGGGTGGCTCTAATATCCTCACTGGTCTGACTACTACTCTCTTAGGGGGTGGTACGCTGCCTGTGACAGTGGCTGCCGGGGCAAACGTGTTCAACTTAGTATCGACTTCACCACTGGGCTGTAGCACGGTAACACCCGTGAGTGTGACAGGTGTGAACGCACCCGTGTTGAACCCCATCTCAGTGAGCCTGTGCGTAGGTACGCCCCTGAACCTGACAGGGCTGCTGGGTGGCTCTAATATCCTCACTGGTCTGACTACTACTCTCTTAGGGGGTGGTACGCTGCCTGTGACAGTGGCTGCCGGGGCAAACGTGTTCAACCTGGTCTCTACGAGTCCTTTAGGCTGTAGCACGGTAACACCCGTAAGTGTAACAGGCGTGAACGCACCCGTGTTGAATCCCATCTCAGTGAGCCTATGCGTAGGTACACCCCTGAACCTGACAGGGCTGTTAGGTGGGTCTAATGTGTTAACCGGTCTGACTACTACACTCTTAGGGGGTGGTACACTACCTGTGACAGTGGCTGCCGGGGCAAACGTGTTCA
>NZ_CAXUEC010000011.1:0-247422 GCF_964250085.1 uncultured Fibrella sp.
ATTGGTAGTTTTTTTACTCCCATGTCGTTTTATGTACGATTCTGTCGAAATACCCAAGAACCTGCGTTACAGCATCGCGCAGCGTTGCATTAGGTACAAGCGAGTAGCCAGCCGATTGTACAGCAAAAATGGCTTCCTGGCTCGTTTTATTGCCTGTGGCTGGTAGACTGCCAATAATCAGCCGCTGGCGGTCTGGCGGAATCATCCGGTAGGGTTCATTGATAATCTGACTGACAGGTACGGATTTGACTGGAAAACAAATAGTTTCCCAATCAGTGGTGGTAAATAGGTGGTTTTTTTCGCTGGCCTTTCTCATGGCATTTTGAGTGGTTTAGTTAGTACTGCCGTTGCGATTGCAACAGTTTAACAACTCAAAATTAGTGGATTGAAAAAGACATTACTAATTGATAATCAGCTATATAAGTCTTTTAATACCCACTTTGTGATGGGTTTACGGAACCCCTTTGGTTACTTGAATTGATCCAAATTATCAATATCTGGTCGGCGGCGGGCGTACACGTCAGGTACAGCTTGTGAGGAACGAATAGGAAATTTCTTTAGGAATAGCTCTACCTCTTTATTCTGGAAGGGGTGGGGCCTGAAAATTTCTTCTGTGTCAATAAAAACCACGTTGTGCTTGATCTGATTGATGTTACCCAGCTTATCCCGTTTGTTGTTGAGCAAATGTTCGTTCGCACGGTCAAATTCCCCGCTGGGTAGTTTGTATTTCCAGTGAATGTAGAGGTAGGTATACCCTCGTCGGTACGTCGAAAAGGCTAATTCATAACTGGCTATGTCGTTAAGGATGGTCAACCATCCCTTCTTCTCGTTGATCAACTCTTCCATTAGCTGCCTGATTCGAGTCGACGAGCTGGTTAGTTGTTTGCCTGGAGCGATATCATTGCCAAATAAAGTCAGGGGAGGAGGGTCCGTGTGGTCAAGTTGCGTTTCTAGACGTGCCAGTCGGAGTTCGATAGACCCAATGAGTTGATGTAAGCGTTGCTGCTTATCTACATTAGTGAGATCACCGTCTTTTAGTACCCAATACTTGTGTTTTGGGAAAAAAGCTATTCTAACCGCCGGCGTATCGTAATTGACCAGTTTTATGGTCTTACAGTCAAAGTCTCGCCACGGCGCAAATTTGGCCCTCTCACGGGTGTCTATGAAGTGTACGGTAACGCCTTCCCAACTTCCATCCAGATCCCAGCGGGTTCTGTCGGCTGTAAGTTTGGGGCAGTCATCAACGACTTGCTGTAGCTGCGTGACTTTATGGGCGTAATCGCGGGGTGTAAGTTTCTGCTTCATTGTTTTACCTCTGGGGTAAAATTAAGACATTTACTAATGCAATATACTTGTCGTTTTTTGTTTTTCCTGTCGGGCTATGCTACTCCAGTCCTATGACGGTTATCCACACCCTAAATGCCGAATTCTGATGGGGGAAACTAAAATAGTAGGAAACAATTTTAGTTAGTATATTATATAAGGAGTAGACCGCCAAAAAGCAAGGTTTGCTAACCCTAACAGCCTTTGAAAAGCAAGTTATGCTGACCCTGTGCTTTTATAAAAGCAAGGGATGCTGTCCATTAAAGCAAGTAAGTTATCCACATCTGTTTTTATTGATTTATTTCGGTAGACACAATAATCAGTGATAAAGAAAAATAAATTTATTTTTCTTTATCACTGATTATCAGTTAATAATAGCCATTACGGTTAGGTGAACAGCTTTTGATTTCCTAAAAAGCAAGAGATACTAACCCAGATTGGACGCCTAAATATTTTGGTTACGCCTTTGTTGGCGTTAAAAAATTAGAAACAGACTATTACCTGTTTCTTATATTTTTGTGTTCATAAGTCATTCTAACTGAGTCATTTTTTATGGCTGATAAGCGCACTAATCAACTGATGTTGCCTTTTGATCTTCAGTACGAGCCTGAACACCGGCAATTTGTTAAGCAGCATTGGAATGTAACGTTTGCCCGTCAGAAGAAGATGAGTGTGCTGGCAAAACGGATCATGGCCAAGGTGATCGATCAGGTACGAGATGACGACATGAGTCTGCGCGAATTCTACCAGATACGCATTCAAGATATTATTGAAGATAGCAGTGTGTCAAAGTCCGGGGCTTATAGTTCTGTACAGGGTGCCCTTTACGAGTTGGCCCAGGTGATCTGGGAATTTGCCAGTCCTGATGACTCTCAATATTATTTGCTGCATTTAGTCGATACGTCCAAACAACATCGGGTGGGCTATCAGGATGGTATTATTACTATCGTCGTAAACCCCCAACTGGCTCCGTATTTCATTCAAATTGCCCATTATACGAAGTACCAGTTAAAAAACTACATGACCTTGCGTAGCTGGTATTCAATGCGTTTTTTTGAGATATTATCAGCTTTCAAGGATACAGGCGAGTGGATCGTCTCGGTGGAAGAGTACCGTATGTTGATGGATTGCTGGCACGAAAAGGACCAAAAGGGAAAAGTGAAAACTGACAAAGAGGGCAATCCGAAAATTAAATACCCTAATGTCAATTCATTGATCAAGTACACAATGACCGAGCCGCTTGAAGAGTTGGCCAACACGGAGTTGGCATTTACTTATGAGCCTATCTATGAGGAGAAGCGGTATGTGAAAGGACGTAAACGGGTAACTGCATTCAAATTTAGGATGACGAGTTTGCCACGTATGACCATACCGGCCAGTTGGCTTACGAACGAAGTAGTTGGCCGGACGATTACCAGTCTTCGCAAGTGGAAAGTATCGGATAAGAATATAGCGCTCTATCTCGAAGATATTGGCACAAAAAAGGCGGGTGAGTTAGTATATGAGTGGCAGATGAAGGAAAACTCAGACAAGCGTATCGATGACAAGATACGTTACTGCAATAAAGTCTTTGTTCATATAGGTAAGCAAGCTCAGCAAAAGTTGAAAGACGAAGTGACGGCCGCTCTCAACCGCATGAGTGAATCGAGTCAGCGAGATATATCTGGAAATACTGTACCGAAATAATCACCCCTCAAAAGAACTGTACCAAGATTGTCTGAGCGCGGCTTTTAGTGGGGTTCGGTGTACTGGTGTAATCACCACTTTAAAACGGTATATTAAAAATACGACAAACAAAGTGTATTAGGAGAGTCAGTAATGGTCTTTAAGTAATGGCCTTGCAGTTGGGCTAGTAAACCAGATAGCCAGCAGCTTCAAATTTTCTTCATAATTCATTCTGAGTTTTGTGGGCAAATCTAACCGCATATGAGATATTATATACTTTTCGGTTTACTACTGCAAGCTGCTGCATCGGCTTTTGGGCAAACGACCCGTTTTATTCGGGTTGAAGACAGCTTAACGCGTGAGCCGATTATCGGTGCCACCATTCGAACGCCTTCCGGTATAAAACCTGTAATTGGCACCGTCACCAATGTTGTCGGCGTAGCAGCGATGCCCAGCATACCAACAAGTGTCACTGCGCTCATGGTGAGTGCTATTGGCTACGAAACAGAATCGTTTCCGATTACCGCTGGTAGTGATACGCTTGTTTTTCAGCTACATAGTCAAGACCAATCGCTGGACGAAGTAACGGTTACCTCTACCCGCACGAATTCGCGCATTGAGGACTTGCCCATCAAAGTTGAAGTACTTGGTCAGGAAGATATGGATGAAGAGAGCGCGGTCGTCCCCGGTAACGTGAGCAGTATTCTGGGTGATATTTCTATCATTCACATCCAGCGTACCTCAGCCGTTAACGGGAATCAGGCCATCCGAATGCAAGGGCTAGATCCTAAATACACGCAGATTCTGCGGGATGGCCTGCCCCTTTATGAAGGATTTTCCGGGAATCTGGGGGTGTTGCAGATTCCGCCATTGGATTTGAAACAGATCGAAGTGGTGAAGGGGTCAGTTTCGACGCTGTACGGCGGAGGCGCGATTGGTGGCATGATCAACATTGTCTCTAAAGCACCAACGTCCGTAGAGCCCCAATTCACCGCTTTGCTGAACCGGTCAAATTTGAAGGAAACCAACCTGAATGTGTACTACTCGCAACGGTATGGTAAAACGGGTCTGACGCTCTTTAGTGGTTATACCCACCAACAAGCCGTAGACGTGACGGGAGACGGCTTTACAGATAGCCCCGAGATTAAGCAGTTCAATTTTCACCCTCGTTTTTTTTGGAATCCCACAGATCATACCAAACTGGACATTGGCTACGCTTTTACCACTGAACATCGCGCAGGTGGTTATCTGCCAGCGCTTGAAGGGTCTCAACCTGCTGCCTATAAAAACGTAACTGATTTGGATCGACATACGGTTGATTTCAATTCCAGCCATAACACGTCGGCAACCAATTTATTGACGTTCAAAGGAGCTTTAAGCACGTTTCACCGGCAGAATACTGACTATCAGAAATTATCGGATGGACGACAGTCATCGGTTTATCTGGAGGGAAATGATTTGGTGCGTTTTGGAAAACATCAGTTCATAGCCGGAGCTAACTTAACGGTTGAAGCTTTCCGCAAAAATCCCGATAGTACCCGTCTGGTCGATTACACATACAACACCGTTGGTGGATTTGTGCAGGATGACTGGCAAGTTGGTGAGAAAATCGCGTTGCAGGCAGGTCTTCGCTTCGATCATCACAACACATTTGGCAGTTTTTTATTACCCCGGCTCTCGGTAAAGCTCAAACCAGCTGACCCCTGGACGGTGCGTTTGAGCGTAGGCACGGGATACAAAACGCCCAACCTATTTGTAAATCAGACGCCCGGCGCGTTGAACGTAAGCCTGATTTTTCCCCGACTGCTTCCTATTGATGTGGCTACGGTGAAAGCAGAAAGGTCTGTCGGTGCCAACATCGACGTGGCTTATTCCAAGAGTTTTGAGAGTGGTTTTTCGGTGCAGGTCGATCAGGCTTTTTACTATACCTACGTTAATTCGCCGGTGGTCTCTGCCTTCGCCAGCTTGTCGAGCAACTTAGGTGCTTATACACAGTTGATCAACGCGCCCTACGATTTGTTTAGTGTTGGAACGGATACCTACGTCCGGCTCGAATATAAAGCGTACGAACTGTATTTCGGCTACAACCACACGCTCGCAAGGCGCGATGGTCCAACGGATAATACGTACCTGCCGCTGGCACCCCAGGACAAGTTTTCAACCACGATTGCCTGGGAAAATGACCACTTCCGGTTTGGTATCGAAACCAGTTATGTGGGCACACAATATCTCTATAACAACCAGAAAGTAGCGAATTACTGGTTCTTTGCCGGAGCCGCCGAATACCATTACAACGATCACTGGCGGCTGGTACTAAACGGGGAAAATATCTTCAATATCAAGCAGGCCAATTACGAAACTGTTGTGGTGGGTACAAACCCGACCGTGCAACCCACCTTTCGCCCGGTTTGGGCACCACTCGAAGGTCGAATCGTGAATCTGGCGTTGAAATTCACGTTGTGATAAAAACACGAGCTTACCCTGAATGTCCAGTCTCGAACCAAATAGCCCGATACTAGTGCATGAGTTTAGGCACTAGTGTCGGGCTATTTGGTTCGAGACTGGACATTCAGTTAGCACAATACCCACAATCAGCCAGCAGGCACCCAACAGGTAACCGCCCAGCACATCGCTCAGGAAATGAACGCCCAGATAGATTCGGCTAAAGCCAACGACCAGAATCAATCCAGCCGCGCACAGGCCGACTAACCACCGGTTCCCTATGCGGCGACGCCCCCGGACCAGCCAGTAACCAAGTAACCCATATAGCGTCATGGCCGTGGCCGAATGCCCACTGGGAAAGGAATAGCCGGATTCTACGTAATAAGCAACCAGTGTGGGTCGCTTGCGAACGAAGGTTCGTTTCCCTACCTGTACAAAAAGCCCAATGCCGGCCATTAGAATCCACAGAACCAGAATATTGCGCTTCTTCTTTTGCCGGTATAGCATGTATGACCCTATCAGAGATAGGCCTATTGTAACATAGCCGGAGCCCAACCAGGTAAGTACATACAGAGCTCGACTAATCGACTGACGGCGGCCCTGAAAGAGCAGTTGAGAAAACCACTCATCCACCTTAATCATAGGCTCGGAATTGACCAGATTCTCGGCAATTTCAGATAGCGTCAATATATTAATGACCAGTAAAGCGGCCAGCACGGTCAGGGGTAAGCCCCGGAATTGCTCAGTCGAAAGCCGTTCAGCTAGCCACCTGGTAAAGCCAGGAAAACGGCTAGCTAACCAGTTGGAGCGACGATGGATCAAGTGTTCGAGTTGAGTGGTCGTCATGCGGTATAAACTCAGTATGAACCGAGGGAAACTACTAGTAATATTCTGAAGTGATGTGGACGTTTAAGGCAGACTACTGCGATTAATTACAGAATCAACACTAACGTACCCCCAATAATCAGGAGGGCTCCGATTGCCGCTTTCCAGGTGAGGACCTCACCCAGGAAAACGACTGATAACAGAATGGCTATGGCCACACTGAGCTTATCGACGGGTGCCACCTGCGACACGTTGCCTAGTTGCAGGGCTTTGAAATAAAATATCCAGGAAAGGCCTGTTGCTATACCCGATAAACCTAGAAATAGCCAGTTCTGGCGGCTTAGCAAGGGTAAGGTATCGATACCGCCCCGCCAGAAAACCAGGCCCCAGGCCACTACAAGAATGACGACGGTTCGGATAGCCGTAGCCAGATCGGTATTCACCCCTTTGATGCCGACCTTAGCCAGTATGGCTGTCAGGGCGGCAAACAAGGCCGAGAGTAACGCATAGATCCACCACATTATCGACAGGGTTTATTGCGTATGAAACTGTATTTATCTGGCTGTGTATTCCAGCACCAGGAACGTTCCGGGCTTCACCGTAGCCCGAGGCCGTGGGTTTTCAGTCGTAGCGGCTGGGACAGCACCATATTCGGCGGTTGTCAGGAAAATGTGGTTGGTTTTGGGATCAATCGTGATCGTGCGGGCACCACGCTGGGTCGTTACCGTTTGAACGGCCTCAAATTGGCCCGGTTTTACTTCCTTCACGACCGTGAGGGTGCCTTCTCCGTTGGAGCTGATGGCCGAACCGGTCGAGGGGTCAAACACGGCGCCATCGGTTCCGCTGCCCGTTGGTACCTGCGCCAGCACCTTGCCTGTTCGCGAATCCAAGACGACCATGACCTTATTGCAGGTGCTGAACAACTGATGATGCGCTTTATCGAAAGCCAGTCCAGTGGGCTCCTCACCCGTTCCTAACTTCCAGTGATGTTTCACCACCAGGGATTTGGCATCGAATACAGCCACTTCATTTTTATCTTCCAGATTGACGAAAATCAGGCCGTGGTCATCGCTAACCGCCGCTTCGGGTGCACCACCCAACTCGACCGTACCGGCTACGTTGCCCGTGGCGGCTTCTACTACAGTGGCGCTATTACCTTCGTTGTTGAAGATAAAGACCCGCTTGGAGAAGGCGTCGTACATGATGGCATCAGGCTTTTTACCCGTCGGAATTTCCTTGATGGCCTTGAATGTGGTCCTGTCAAACATGGTCGCCGTGTTCGGGCGGCCATTCGTGGTGTAGCCAACATTGGTACCAGGCACAACGGTGATACCATGAATACCCGGTGTAGGCGTGATTACCCCAACTTTTTCGTGGCTTTTCAAATCGAGTACCTCAACCTGCGTTCCATGGGATACATAGAGCCGCCCCCCTTCGGTATCGGCCATCAGGTAGTCCCAGCCGCCTTCGCCCCCAATGGTGGTTTTTTTAACAAGTTGATACGTAGCCACCTGAGCGAAGAGTGGGGCCGTTAATGCCAGGCTTATAGCCGTAATCCATACTGTTTTCATCTGATTTTCTTTGTTCTATTGGTTTGTAGTCAAAGGGTAGCTTGTTGGTTTTTATAGGCTAGACGTAACAGACCGGGAAAAATTAAGAGCAGCAAAGGCAGGGCGGCGCAGAACCCACCAATGACGGCAATGGCCAGAGGCTGATGGAGTTGCGCGCCTGTGCCAATACCCAGGGCCAGCGGCATCAGGGCGATAATGGCACTGGTGGCGGTCATAAGTTTAGGACGGATACGGGCTGAGATGGCAAACTCGATGGATTCGGTGACCGGGGCCGTCTGGTGATGAATCGCAAACTGCTGGAACGTGAAAATGGCATTCTCGGCAATGATGCCTACAATCATGATAATTCCTGTATAGCTACCCACATTGAGCGGCGTTTTGGTAATAAACAGGGCAACGAATGAGCCAGAAACACCCAATATTGAAATGAAAAGAATCAAGGCGGCCGCTTTCAAGTCCCGGTATAAAAACAGCAACACTATAAACACCAACAGGGAAGCCGATACCAGAATGAGCAGCAACTCCCGGAACGATTGCTGCTGCTGCGCGTAGGCCCCGCCATACTCAATGTGCTGGCCTGAGGCCAGCGTAATGCCACTGTCAACTTTCTGCTGAATCTCCTTGACAACACTGCCCAAATCACGATTAGCCAGGCTGGACGTTATTGCTACCATCGGCTGCAGGTTTTCCCGCTGAATCTCGGCCGTGCCCGAATCAACCCGCACAGTGGCGAAGTCGCCAAGCAGCCGAGTGCGACCATCGGCGGTAAAAACGGGGCTTTGCTTGAGCAACTGTAAATCGCTGCCTGCATCAGGGTATTTCAGCCGCATTTTGATGAACTGGCTCCCTTCCAGAATATTACCGACTTCGTTGCCTATTAATCGGGTTGTGAGCTGATTTTGAAGGTCGAGCGGTGTTAGGCCAAATTGCAGTAAGGCGCTCGATTTCGGGCTAAAGACCACCGAGGGGCCGGCAATGGTGATGCCATTGAACACATCGGCCGTGCCAGGCACCTGGGTCACAATGTTACTGATCTGATTGGCCAGCGGGTGCAGTTCGGCAGGCTCATTACCAAACACTTTCACTTCTACCGGATTGGGTTCGCTCATTAAATCGCCCAGCATATCGCCGATAACCTGCCCAAAATCGACAGAGAGTCCCGGTTGGGTCGCTTCAATTTTTCTCCGCAAGTCGTCGATGACTTCGTTGGTGGACCGGGTGCGTTCTTTTTTGAGCGAAATCAGGTAGTCACCACCATTGGGCTCGGTAATGAAAAAGCCCATTTGGGCACCCGTCCGCCGCGAATAAGCCGCTACTTCCGGAATAGTCTTTAGTTGTTTATCGACCCCGGTAAGCATCACATTGGTTTCAGCTAGCGACGTCCCCGGTTCGGAATGGTAATCGAGCACGATAGACCCCTCATCCATTTCGGGCAGAAAACCCGTTTCTAACTGACCATAGATCAGGAGAACAGCGGCCGCCATCGCGCCAGCGAGCCCCAGCGCAATCCAGGGACGGTGAATAAAAACGGACAGAGCCTTGCCAATGGCCGGGTGCGTTGCCGCGTCTTTCTGCTTTTTCTTCTTCGACCCGAACAGGCTATAAATCACGGGTAGCCCCAGCCAGGTGATCAGAAATGAGCAGGTGAGCGTAACTACCATTGTCATGGCCAGCACCTTGAAGAACGCGCCCGCCACGCCACTCATTAATGAAAAGGGGATGAAAATAACAATCGTGCTGAGCGAAGACCCAACCATAGCCGGAAAAAGGTAGCTGATAGCCAGCTGAATTGTCTCGACGGTTGGCTTTCCTTCATATTCTTCCTCCGCCCGATGAATCTGCTCCACAATCACGACAGCATCATCGATAATCAGCCCGATAGCTGCTGCAATACCGCCCAGCGTCATAATGTCGAGCGTGTAACCCATCACGAACAGGACCAGGATTGAAGCCGCCAGAATGATGGGAATGGTGATAAGAATGACGATACTGGCTTTCATCGACCGGAGGAATAAGCTGGTGATGATAATGGCGAGTATCAACCCGATAAAAATACTGTCAGTCACACTGCTGACCGCCTCGCTGACAAAGTCAGCCTGCACGTAGGTAGGCGTTAATGTTACATCGGCGGGAAGCAGGTTCTTCAACTCTTTTATTTTCTGACTTACGCCATTACTCAAGCTGATGAGGTTGGCCGACGGCTGTTTGACCACATTGATCAGCACCGTTTCTTTCCCATTGGCTTCAACACGGGTGTATTCCTGCTGATCATGCAGTTCCACCGACGCGACATCGGCCAGACGAAGTACCCGCTGTCCATCGCTACGAATGATGATATTCTCAACATCCTGCCGGGAATGAACCGTCGCATCGGTCAAGGTCAGATAAAGGCGGTGATAATCTGACACTAACCCATCGGACTGGATAAAGTTGGTGTTGCCCAGCGCCGTTGTGATGGCCATCGGGGTAACATTCAAACTCGCCAGTTTGTCGGGCTGGAGCACAATCCAGTATTCTTTTGTGCGCCCCCCCATCACCTGCACATTCGATATACCCGCTACCCGGCTCAGGTATGGGCGGATGGTGTATATCGCCAGCTTGCGTAATTCAATTAAATCGCGGCTTTTCGATTCCAGCGCGAAATCCATCACAGGCAGAATCGACGGGGACATCTTCTCTACCGATAGGATCGTATTTGGCAAGAGCGTATTCTGAACCTGGTTGATTCGGGCATTGACACGTTGCAGCGACACGTCCATATCGGCCGACCAGTTCAGGTAAATAGACAGTTCGGAACTGCCCCGGCTAGTGGTGCTGCGGACCATGTCAACACCTTCAACCTGGTTAACAGCATTTTCGAGCGGTTGTGTAATAGCCACCATCATCAGCTCTACGGGCTGCTCCCCAGCGTCGGCGATGATTTTGATTTTAGGAAACGTGCGCTCGGGAAACAGGGATACCTGTATACTTCTATACGCGAAAATACCACCGACCAGCAGCAGGATAAGCAGCCCCAGAATCGGCTTAAGAAAGCGAAAGAAACCGGATTGGGCGGCAGATTGCTCAGCGGACATGAGCAGGGCGATTTATCGTGATAGTTGCGGTATCGGCCAACCCGTAGCCGCCTTTACTGACAAAGCGGTCCTGAGGCTTAAACCGAGGGCTGAGAATCTCGATCCGTGTCTCGCGCTGAATACCCGTTTTGACCGGTACCCGTATGGCCGTTGTATCGTTGATTAGCTTCATGACCCAGAAGTCAGTCTGAAGTTCATTAGACAGAACGGCTTCTTTAGGCAATGACTGCGCGTTGGTATGCTCCTGATTCGTAAAGGTGATACTGATTTGGAGGCGGGCCGGTAAGACCACTGGCTGGTCAGGTTTTACAACAAACCGCTCGGTCTGAGAAAGCGAGTCGGTAATGGCCAGCGTTCGGGAAATTCGCCCGCCAATGCGTCGGCCATTGGGTAACTGAATGCGGCAGACACTGCCTATATGCACCGCCGAGTCCTGCTCAGCGGGCACTTCGATCAGAAAGACAAACATATCGGGTGCCGAAAATGAAGCCAGTACAGCACCATCCTGCACGTATTCGTTCTCTTCGGCCTGCACCAGGGTAACCAGACCAGCATCGGGAGCGCGAATGATCAACTTACCGATGTTTTTGAGCGTAGGGTCATTCAGGTAGTTTTTGCCCCCCAGCGCATAGGATTCCTTCGTCTGTAGGCCAAATAAAGGGGACCCTTTCCGAAGCTGATCGCCAATTTTGACGTACACTTTGGTCACGTAGCCCGCAATGGGGGATTTTATGTCGCCGCTGGTCAGGTAATAGGTCATACCCCGAAATGTTTTTTCCACCCGGAACGAGTCAGCCTTTACGGTCGTCACCTCCACGGGCGTCTTGGGCCTGGGAGGATCGGCTGCGTCCGCCTGCGTAGTTGTATCGCTGGTCGACGATGAGCCACAGCCGGTAAGCAACAGCGCCAGGATGAACCCGATCCAATAAACTGTTTTAATGAAATGCTGAAGCATGAATGAGGTTTCTACGTTAGAAATTGCGGTAGTTGAACGTATTGATATAGCGTTGCTGCTGGACCGTTAATTGATTCAGGGTCAATTTAACATTGAGGTATCGCTGCACGATGAGCAGGTAATCGATAGCCGATATGTCGCCTCGATAAAGCCGTGTCTGGCTGATCGTCAGCAGGTTTTCGACGTCCGTATTTTGTTTTTCGGTTAAACCAATCAGAGTCTGATTCACGCGCAATTGCTCATTGACTGTTCGCAGTTGCAGGTTGAAGCGATTGATGTACTGATTGCGGTAATTCTGGATGGTGAGCTGGGCTACGTCAAGTTTCTGGTATTGCAGCTTTCTCTGGTTCCCGTCGTAGATGGGCATCACGAAGTTTAAGCCAATACTGTAGCCAAAACGCCGGGTAATCAGGTCGGGGCTAATAGCGTTTGTGCCGGCGTTGACGACCAAATCCAGCGCGGGTCGATAAAAGATGTCGATGACCCGGCGGTTCCGTTCCACAAGGACACTGTCGTACCGGTAGCGGAGAAAATACGGATTGCCATCGAGTGTGAAGCGGGCCTGAGGCGTCAGGGCCGGCTTTTCGAGCCGTACCAGCCCCGCTTCGGGAATATTGCAGAGTGTATTGAGGGCCAGTATGTCCTGGAGGAACTGTACTTTGGCCCCTTCATAATTTACTTCGCTTTGTTGCCAGTCGACCCGAAACGCCAGATAGTCCGACTGGTTGAACAGGGCCTTACGAAGTAGTTCTTTCAATATGTCGTTCTGGCGGGATAAAATCTGGTATAAACCGCCGAAAATGACCATCTGCTGGTAGTCCTGATAGGCCGTCAGGTACAGGTCGATAATGGCTTTTTGCAGATCGTTCTGGTTGATGTGAACGATGTTGACCAGCGAGTCGCGCACAGCTGTATTTAAGTTGTTCTGAATCCGCAGATTCCGGCGATACAGCAGATTTCGATTTGCCTGGATCACAGCGGTATATTGCCCCCCGTTGGTCGTGTTTTGGTCATAGCCCCATTTCGCGCCGGCGGGTGCGTAGAGGTACTGGCCAACAGCCTGAACATACGGTTTATTAAGGGCCACATTAATAAGGCTGTCGAACCGATTTAAGGCAATCGAGTTGACATTCTCTTTCAGCAGGGGGCTGTTTACAAGCCCGTATTCAAGGTAATAATCCAGGTTTCGGTGAACCAGGGTATCTTGTCCGTATCCGGAAATAGCTTGCGTGACAAGCCAGACAGTCACCAGTATAAATAGTCTGTATGCGCGCATATGCTTAGTCAGAGGGCCTGATTTCGTAATGCCGGGTATTCGGCAAGCTCAAGCATTTGTTTGTAGTATTGCCGGGCCTGTTTTTCCTGCCCTTCCTGCCTGGCCACCCGCGCTAGTACCTGAAAGGCATAGGCCCGCACGGTTTCGTCGCGCACCGAACTCCGCACCACCTCCCCGGCAAACGTCCGGGCAGTGGACCGCTGGCCAAGTTCCAGCGCATAACGGGCCTTCAAGAGCGTTCCCATCTGCTGGTAGGCTGGCTCCGGGGCGGCCATCAGCTGCGCAATCAGGGCTGGTATAGAGTCAACTTGATGGGCACTCAACAGGGCTTCGGCATATTTATACCGCCAATACGGGTTATCCGGGTAGTGTACAATCAATTGCGCCAGATAGGGAAGAGCGGATGTTGGCTTGTTTTCGTAGTCGGTCAATAGGTGCGTCAGGTATAGAATGGCTTCTGTTCGCACAAACAGGGCCTTTTGGGTAGCCAGCTGAAGTTGACTCATCCCCAGCCTTTTATCCCCGGCAGCCATTACCCAGGCAACCGTTTTATAAAATGGATGAATTTCCGGGTACACGTCACGATAGAAATTGTAGAGTCCCGTTGAGAGGTAAAAGTCGGGGTATTGCTGCTGGAAAGCCTTGCCTTTCTGAATGTACGGATACGCATTTTTAGCGTGCCGAATAACGGCGAACGTTTCGTGCTCGTAATGGCTAATTTTAGCGAGCATAGCCTCGGCCGTGAAGTACAAAAACACCGCTTCCGGACGTTCTGAACCGTTGGTTTTGGTTTGGGCTTTCTGCCAGTCGTCTGCTTTTTGGGCGGCCAGTTCCAGTTGTTGCAGACAACGCTGCTTCAGTTTACCATCGATGCGGGCGGGGAACCACTGGTAAAACAGACGTACTCCCCGCATCAGGTCAACGGCCGGATGCCCCGGCGTTAGCTTCTCTAAACGGGCGAAGGCGGCCTCAGCGGCCGTAAACTGGTTATCATATACCTGATCGAGCCCGGCCGTTAACAAAGCCCAACCCGCGGGATTGGTGTTAATCATCGAATACTGCGCCAGAACACGGCCGTGGAGCAGAACGGCCGTGCAGACAACCATCAGGACGTTTAAGAAGCAGGTTCGTGCCAGCATAGTCAAAAGTCTTTCGATTTGTGCCGAACTATCTTTCGTTTTAGCCACGGATAAACCTGATAGGCTATCTCGCTGGAAAGTAGGCCAATCCCCGCGCCAACCAGTACGTCTGATATCCAGTGTTTGTCATTCGTCATTCGTAAGAGTCCCGTTGTGGCCGCCATTGCATAGCCACCGATCGGAATAAGGGAACTGGCCCCGCCAAACTCCCGGTCGAGCAACCCTGCTCCTGTAAAAGCCAGGGCGGTATGGCCTGAGGGAAATGAAAACGAGTCAGACCCATCCGGTCGGCCTTCATGGGTGGCCTCTTTTAGGCCCAGCACCACTACGCTCATGATGCCGTGAGCCATCAGAGCTATACCAGCCCGGTCAAGGGGAAGTGAACGGCCCTTTACACCCGCCAGACTTAAACCGGTCCAGACCGCCATAGGCCCATATTGCAGAAAATCGTCAGCATGAGTACGGAAATGCAGTTTATCCTGAAGCTCACTCCGTACGTAAAACCGGTCGAAATGACTGTTTGGGTAATCGGGTGATAAGCTTACGCCAGCGGGTATGAGCACCGCTGGCATAACCCAGCGAAACGTGGCGGGCCGGGCAGGCATACTATCCCACTGCACGCGCAGTGGAACCTCCCTGATTGATTGCCCAATTGATGGGATCAGCGTTGCCAGCGATAGCCAGCAGAGCATCATCCAAGAAGTGAGCAAGGGACCTGATTTTCGGCTAAATTTCAGCATTCGTTGAGTTATAATAAGGCGTCGCTCTTTATTGATACAGCATCAGGCTAGACGAATTTTGCCTGTTTTGGTTGGGATGGAGCGAAGTAAAGGAGGAAACCTTAAGAGAATCTGTAGCCAGCCCAGGAGGAAGCATGCTCAGTTGTCTTCAATATGTCTTCAGTTTTATGGCTGTACTTTGAGAGAAAAGCTGAACAAGGGCCATGAAAATTTTACTGATAGAAGATGAACCGTCGCTATTGGTAGCTATGCGGCACTATTTAGAGGAGGAGCGATATATCGTATCAACGGCCAGCACGTTCCGCATAGCCTCCGAAAAAGTGCACGATCATGACTATGATTGCATCGTAGTGGACATTACGCTGCCCGATGGGAATGGGCTAGCGGTGGTGAAAGCGCTGAAAGAGGCCCATTCGCAGGCGGGCATCATTATTGTATCGGCCAAAAACTCGTTAGATGATAAACTTACCGGCCTGGAATTAGGGGCTGATGACTATCTGACCAAACCGTTTCATCTGCCTGAATTAAACGCCCGGATTCGGGCATTGATGCGGCGGCGGCAACATGAAGGGGAAACGCAACTCGTTTTCGGGGCTATCACGATCGTACCCAGCCGTAAGCAGACGCTCGTGAGTAATCAACTGGTTGAACTAACAGGTAAAGAATATAACCTCCTCTTATTCCTGATGACGAACAAGCATCGGCTTCTATCGAAGGCGGCCATTGTGGAACATGTTTGGGGCGATTACATAGATAGCAGCGACTCGCATGACTTTCTGTACACCCATGTTCGAAACCTACGCCGAAAACTGCTTGACGCCGGTAGCCCGGATTACATTACCACGCGTTACGGAGCAGGGTATATTTTCACGGAAGGCTGATGAAACTGCTTCATAAAACAGCCCTCTCCCTCCTGCTGGCGTCGCTACCCATTGCGCTTGGAGGCGTTTTTCTCTTGAATTATTACATTCACCGGTATATTCTGCACGAGATCGATGAGTTATTATTGATTGAACTCACGCAGGTGAAAGAACAACTAAATCAACATCCACCCGCTGCCACCTACTTTCCGGGTTGGGATCCGAATGTACGGGTTTCAATCGCTACCAGGCCACAACATCAACCTGACGCTGTATTCAAAGACTCTAGTGCCTTTAACGCACTGGAAAAAGAACAAATGCCCGTCCGTATGCTCCGCTCTACCTACTCAGTCGGTAGCCGGACGTATACCATAACGCTTCAGCAATCGTATCTGGAGTTTGATGAAATCGCCAGTGCTTTATCGGTGGGTGTTATTGTTTGTTTTCTACTGGTTGTGTTGCTGCTGATCCTGACCGATGTACTGGTTTCCCGGCGTATCTGGCAGCCCTTCTACAAAATCATCCGTCAACTTCAGCAGTATCGTATAGACCAGCCCGAGGAGACCGTATTTCCAGACAGCGATGTGTCCGAATTTGGTCTGCTTAGCAAATCGTTGGATGAGATGAGCCGTCGAACGCGCCATCAATATGCGCAGCAGAAACAATTCACGGATAACGCCTCGCACGAAATGCAGACACCCCTCAGCGTGTTATCCTTCGAATTAGACTTATTGCAACAGTCGAAGCAATTGACCGAAACGGACCTCGACCGAATTCAGCGCTCACAGCAGGTTATTAAGCGTTTATCGGCTATGAATCAATCGTTGCTGTTACTGGCCAAAATAGATAATCATCAGTTTGCCCGCAACGAATCGGTAAATATTGGTGAGCTAATCGCACACTTGGTAGCCAACTACAGCGATTTTATGGCTCACAAAGGCATGTCTGTTACCCAGTCGATTGATAGTAGCGTGTGCAGACCCCTGAACCGGCAGTTGGCCGATGTACTTTTCTCCAATTTAATAAAAAACGCTGTCCGCCATGGTGATCCGGATAGTACTATCCGGATACAAGTGAATGCGGCCAGTTTTATGATCAGCAATGAAGGCGAACCATTGCCTTTCCCCCAACAGTATCTTTTCCAGCGCTTCATTCGGAATCAGGCACTGGCTCAGTCCACAGGCCTTGGATTGGCCATAGTCAAAGAAATTGTGGAGCAGTATAGCATGAAAGTGCACTACAATTATTCGCCGTCTATGCGACGGCATACCTTCCAAATTATGTTCTAAAGAAGGCCGGTTAAAACTTCATAATTACTTTAGAATGCAGTGGTACGTTTATGTCCTCATCTAAATTAAAGAGGAAACACATGAGAAAGACCCTGCTTGTCGGCGCCCTGGCGTCACTGACTTTAACCTGTCTGGCACCTGCTGCCTTTGCCAAAAATGAGTTGTCAGGCGTAGCCACTGTTGGTATCGACGTTCCTGCGGCTACCAAAGCCGCTGTTGCCCGGCTGTATCCGGGCGCGAAGGGCGTGAAATGGGAGAAAGAAGACGGAAACTATGAAGCTGGTTTAACGCATAATGGCAAGGAGCTGTCGCTGGTTATTGATGCCAAAGGCAACGTGCTGGAAACAGAGACGACCATTGCCGTGTCGGCGCTGCCCGCGCCTGTCCAGGCTTACGTAACAAAACACCATGCCGGTAAGAAAATTAAAGAGGCCGCCGAAATTGTTGATGCCAAAGGAAAGAAAACGTACGAAGCACAGGTTGGTGGAAAGGATTTAATCTTCGACGAGAAAGGAACCCCAATCAAATAAAAAGTTAGTTGAGCCGCATTGTGTTCGCTATTCGGTATAAGCCAGGCAGAACACAATGCGATTTCGTATATGCTTCCACTTCATCAATACTCACGTTATGCGGCTTACCGTTACCGGTTCTCTCCTTTTACTCACTTCGGCTGTCTCGCTGGCACAAACACCAACAGCAGGTAGTGACTCCATTCCGCCCCCTGTAGCTCCCCTGAGCCAGCCAGCATCCTTGTCGATAGGCGAAACGGCTGTGAAAGGGAAAGCTAAAATTATGGGCTATGTAGTCGACTCTGCCCTCACTAAATCAGTTGAATATACCACGATAGCCGTATATAATGCCCTAACCAACGTACTCGTTGATGGGACGGTAGCCGATGAAAAGGGCAAATTTACTATCAACCGCCTGGCGCCAGGCACCTACAAACTACTACTTTCTTTTGTGGGCTATACCAGCAAAACGACTGAGAATATATCGATTACCAGCGGTGAGACCAAAGATATGGGGGTTATTCGGCTTAGAGCTACCACCCGTATCCTGAATGAGGTAACCGTGATGGGTAAAAAGGCCCTGGTGGAAGATAAGGTTGACCGGCTGATTTATAATGCGGATAGCGATTTATCGGCGAAAGGGGGCGATGCAACAGATATTCTTAAAAAGGTACCAATGCTATCGGTGGATCTGGCGGGGAATGTATCCTTACAAGGCAGTTCCAACGTACGGGTATTGATCAACAACAAGCCTTCATCCATTCTGGCGGGAAACCTGGCAGATGCCCTGCGGCAAATTCCAGCTGATCTCATTAAGACGGTGGAAGTGATTACATCGCCTTCGGCTAAATATGATGCCGAAGGAAGTGGAGGCATCATCAATATCATTACCAAGAAAAATACCCTACAGGGACTCCACCTTGATGTAGATGGCGGTGTCGGTAACCGGACCTCAACCCTGGGTTTGAACGGCAGTTTCCGGCATGGGAAGCTGGGCGTAAACCTGAACGGCAATGGTCGGGGGGTTTATAATAAATCGGCTTCCGACCTGAAGCAGACCACTTTTCTGGGCGAATCTATCCCCCCTGTCCAGACTCGTCAACATGCAGAGGGCTTCGATAGGGGTTTGTTTGGGCAATACGCCCTGGGGCTGGACTACGACCTGGCCAAAAATCAATCGCTGACGGCAGGGGTTCGTTTTGGGGTACGGGACCTGAACCGCGATCAGCATCTGGCCAGCAGTATAGTAAATGGGGACGTTGCGGGGACACCATCGAGACGCGATGTGTATAGCCAGGATCTATCCAATTCGGTGGATATGAACGTCGATTATCTGCATACCTACCCCAGCACCGACGATGGAGCCCAGAAAGAGCTGAGCTTTTCTTCCCAGTATAGGCAGACTAACCTGACCAACAATTTTGACGCGGATAATCTGGATACGACTGGCATACTGAGGAGTCGACAGCGAAATCTGAATGTCAATACCAATCAGGAGTTCGTGCTCCAAATGGATTACCAGACGCCAATAGGCATAGGGCAGCAACTGGAGTTTGGCGGTAAAGAGACCTACCGGCAGGTGAACAGCCAGTATCGGTATTTAGCCGCCGGACCCCTGTCCGATTTTATTACTGACAGCAAAAGGCCTGAAGGGTTCCTGGATTATAATCAGAACATTGCCGCTGCCTACCTGTCCTACACGCTGACAACGCGGAACAAAATAAGTCTTAAGGCAGGGGTGCGCTATGAGTATACGAGTATTCAGGCACTGGCAGGGGGGCAGGGACCCATTTCGATTCCAGACTACGGCAAACTGGTTCCCAGCATTAATCTCTCGAAAAAAATCAACGAGACAACCACTGTCAAACTGGCTTATAACCGCCGGATTCAACGCCCGGACATTCAGGATCTGAACCCCAATTTTAACACGGCCAATCCGCTTAGTATCCGTATCGGGAACCCGTATTTAAAGCCCGAAATTGCCGACCGGATTGAGTTTGGTTATAGCACGTTCGTCAAAAAGACGTATCTGAACCTGACGCTTTATGCCCGGCTTAATACCGATGATATTCAGTCGGTCAGCCAGCGCTCAGACACGCTTATAGGCGCGGTGGTTACCCGTGTTCAAAATATCGGTAAGGAGTACAACTATGGAACTAACCTCTTCGGCACAGTGACTATTACCCCCAGGTGGAGTGTCAATACGAACATCGATATCATGTACCGGTACATTAGTGGTTTGGCGCTCGATTTGAGGGGCTTATCCGTTACCCTCAGTAACACAGGTGTTCGCTGGGGTGGCCGCCTAGATACCCAAGTACAGTTTGACAAGGGGTGGGCGATTCAGGCTAACTTTGGCTATCGGGGGCGTGACATTCAACTACAGGGCTACCGCATTGGGTTTGCCCAATATTCGCTGGGGGCACGCAAGGAATTTACCAGTAAACGTGGTAGCCTTGGGTTGACAGCTGAGAATTTTCTCACCAACGGCATGCAGTTTACATCGGTATTAAATTCAGCACAGTTCAACCAGGATTTTCGACAATATATCTACAACTCTAATATCCGATTGACCTTCAGCTATAAACTGGGTACGTTGAACGGGGCTAAGGTGAAGAAAGGGAAGTCGGGGGATGGTGACGATGAGCCAAGCTGAGGGCTAAAACGAATGGGCTACACGAGTAGTAGGTAAGCCGAGGAAGTATCAGGGTTAAGTGAGGGAGAGACATTACTACTCCATCACCATCGAAGAATAGTAGTGTTTTTGCCAGTACAGTCAAGCATACGTACATCATTCATAATCAATCTATTATTGAGTGATTGCATACCTGCTTACGGAATCATCTCTGATCGGTTTGGTAGGCTGATTTTAGGCCTTTTCTGGCAACAAATCTTTGTTATTTTCACAAAACTACGGCTTATACCAACACAAGCCGTAGTTTTGTGAAAAATGATCGACTGATCTCCTGCGTTATGAATCAGATATTGCTGGCTGACTTTTTCCAGACTCATGGCGGCATTCTTCGTACCCGACAGTTACAGGCTGGCGGCTTTAGTCACTATCACCTCAATCCACTCATCCAGCAGGGAAAGATTCTAAAGGTTAAACGGGGCCTCTATAAGTGGCAAACAGCCGATCAGACTGAACTGCCCGAAGTGGCCAGCATCGTTCCAAGCGGGGTGTTTTGTTTGTTGACTGCTGGGACGCACTACGACCTGACGACCTTTAGCGCGTCGGCCTATTACGTCGCCATCCCCCGAAAAGCGAAAGTGACCCTGCCCGACTACCCACCCATAAAACTCTACTACTGGAATGAAACCGCTTACCAGCTAGGACGAACTACTGTTATCCTCAACGGGACGGTACTGCCCATTTATGATAAGGAAAAAACAGTGTGCGATTTTCTGCGGCAACGCCATAAACTGGGACTCGATGTCGCCAAAGAGGTACTTACCAACTACCTTCGGCGGCCGGATCGCCAGATTGCCCGGCTGGTGGAGTATGCCAGTCAACTTGGTTTGAGCCAGTATGTTGATACGACACTAAATGTGCTGTTGTGAAAAACACGACCGCGTCCATTCAGCACCAGTTGAAACAGCTGGCTGTAACCGAAAATAAGGCCTACCAGCTTATCCTAACTCGTTATTTTCAAGAACGGTTGTTGTTTCGCCTGGCTACGTCCTCTTATGAAACTCAGTTCTGTTTGAAAGGCGGCACATTGCTCTACGCCATCGAGCAGCAGAAAAGTCGACCTACGCTGGACATTGATTTGCTGGCTATTGGTCTAACCCGTGAGACGAGTCGGTTGCCAGCCATATTTAGGGAGATTGGCAGCATTAGCTGCGAAACGGATGGTGTACGCTTCGACACTACCAGCCTGACTACCGAGCCAATCACCAAGGTCGGCCCGTATCCGGGCGCACGGCTGAAGTTCCCCGCCAACCTGGGGAACATTCGACAAGTGATGCAGATTGATATTGGCTTCGGGGATGTGGTAACGCCTGCTCCCGTGCTAATGAGCTACCCGACGCTATTGGCTATGGAGCCGCCGCAGCTACTGGCTTATTCGTTGGAAACGGTCATCGCTGAGAAATTTGATGCCATGATTGACCTGGCGGAGATCAACAGCCGGATGAAAGACTTTTATGACGTCTACCAGTTGTTGTCCGGGGAGCGGTACACGGACACCATGCTCGTCGAAGCCATCCGGCAGACGTTCCGGTGGCGGCAGACGATGGTCAGTGCCAATCACCCGCTTTTTAGCCCAGGCTTCTCCCGTGATCCTCGCCGTAACAGTCAGTGGCAGGCCTTTCTGCGAAAAACAGGCTTGGCCAATTCGCTAGCCTTCATCGACGTCATGAACTTAATTACCGTCAAATTGCTGCCCGTTTACCAACTCCTGGTCAGAGAAGCTGATAGTAAGCCTACAATCTGATTAGGATGGCAGGCTAAGCAACTCCTGTATCATGGCTAAAAAAGAAGCCCAACTGCTACTAGTTGGGCTTCTTTTTTAGCCAAATGTGTGTCCCGAAACTTCGACTGATTATAACAGGACAAGCCTCACGAAAAGTGATCAAAATTCCCTCAAAACGCTCATTTTTTGCTGGGCTGGAGGAATCACCCTTTTTAACCACAGCCATACTGGAGGTACTGGCTCACCCCCATTCGACGTTATTGGTTCATCTCTCCCTGTCGTTAGTGATCAGTTCAGACAGGTTCAGCTATGGATAATTGATAACAAACCAATACAAGCCATGCCGATACGCTTCCCGGTATATATGCTGATGCTGTTGGTGGCGGCAGGGGCTACGGCTCAGCAGGCCCCGAAAGATGTTAACTACCTGCCCGAATACACCGTCAGCCTGGAAAACCCGCCCAGGCCAGCCCGAACCCCCGACGGGCAGCCTATGTCTTACAGCAGCCTCACTAATCTAACCGGTAACACCCGTGATAGTCTGCCAGTCGAAGCCCTGCTGCTAACGGTCAACGCGGTTGGTCCTACTGACTGGCAACGGCTACGCCAGCTACGTTCGTTGCGGCTACTGGCCATTTTTGTACCAGACACGATGGCGCTGGAATTGGATTCGTTGCTGCTAAACGTGGCGGGCCTGCCCCGTCTGGAGGCGTTGCGGATCAGTTCCTTCACCCCTACGCTCAAACGAAACCGGCCACCACGAGCCACTGACACCACCAGCCTAACGCCCCAGCGGCCAGTCCAGCAACCGCCCGTGATACCCGTAGCGGGGTTTGCTTCGCTGCGCGAGTTGCGACTGTCGGGCGATAAAATTCCGGCCTATGTGCTGATTGGTCGTTTCTGCGGCCACCCCAGCCTGCAACGGGTCGAGCTTTGGGGTGGCTGGCAACTCCCTCAAAAGACGCTGCCCGATAACCTCAGCTGCCTGCCTAACCTCACCACCTTGCTGGTGAACGGACGGGGGTGGCAGGCATGGGAAGCCGCCTTTAGGGGGTTGACAGGGTTGCGGTCGCTTTACCTCTCATCGGTGTCAGCCGGTGGCCCTCCAGCACGTTCGCACGACGAAGGCAACCCGGTCATTAAAGCCTATGAGGACCGCCACGTGGCTGATCTAAACCGAGGATTGGCGCAACTCACCCGCCTTCAGCAGCTTGATATATCCTCAGTCACCCAGACAGCGCAGCTTCGGCTGGGCGAGCTACCATCGCTAACCCACCTGCGACTGCAACACGTGACCCCCGGCGATATGATGTTTAGGGGTATGGAGGCACTTGAACACCTCACGCTGGAAGACTGCTACCTGACCAGCCTGCCCACGGCTGTTTGTAGCCTATCGCGGCTAACGAGCCTCAACTTGGTCCAGCAGAGCGCCAATAGGGATGAGGCCGGTACTCAGTTACTACTGTCGGCGTGCGTGAGCCGCCTGACCAGCCTGACGGCCTTAACCATCACTAACTATCCCATCCGCCGCCTACCGCTCCAGGCTGGTGAGCTGCCCCGGTTACGGCATGTTCAACTAGCGGCCTGTCAGCTCGATACAATACCCCCCTTTCTGTCATCGCTTCGGGCGCTTACCTACCTAGACCTACAGGGCAATGCCATTACGTCCATTCCCGACACGATCCGGGGCTGGTGGCAGCTCCATTCGCTCAATCTGAGTAGCAATCGCCTCACGAGATTACCCGACTTTCTCTCCCAGCTAAAGCAACTGCGGGTGCTGGCCGTTGGCGGCAACCACATTAGTCGACTACCTAACCGATTAGGCGATTTGGACTCCCTACGGAGGCTCGTTATTGGCGATAACGCCCTGACGGCACTGCCCCCATCGCTTGGGCGGTTACGGCGATTGCAGTCGCTAACCATTGCTAAGAACCAGTTAACAGAGCTACCCAACTGGCTGGGGCAACTGATCGACCTCACCGACCTTTCCTGCGATATGCCACTACGTAAGCTGCCAATTTCACTACTGAAAATGAGAAAGTTAGCCACGCTAACCCTGCTCAACACCCACTTGCGTACCCTGCCCGCCGGGATCAGTTCGTTGGCACAGCTTAGGTATATTCGTCTGGAATCCGACGAAATCCGTACCCTACCACAGGGCTTTGGTCGCCTGCTCAACCTAATTGGACTAGCCATCCATGGCGAAAAATTCAGCCGGTTGCCTACCAGTTTTGGCTGGTTAAGCAAGTTGAATAATCTAACGATCAAAGGTTGTCGCACTAGGGATGCGGCCGTGTTGGGGAGCCTGGTCCGCCTGCCCGCCTCGCTGGTAAACTGCCAAAAATTGGCTACCCTTACCCTCACCGACCAGTCCCAGCTCGACGTGGCGGCCCTCTTTGGGCAACTGGTCAAACTTTCCGCCCTACGGTATGTTAATCTGACGGGCGACAGTATCCGCACACTGCCGCCCATGCCCTGGGCAAGCCTCCGGTGGCGGTCATTGCGACTGGCTAACAACGATTTGATACTCCCGCCTTCGGAACTGGCCCAGATTCCGGATTTACAGTTGCTCGATCTACAGGGTAATCCGCTTCCGGCCTTGCTAAACCACTCTTTTCACAACCACACGATGATTCAGGCGGCCTTGCTGTCCGCTCCGGTCAACCGATAAGGTTTTACTATAAGTTACCCCCGGCGTGTGCCATTGTCATGGACAAATTCCGAACTGATCGTTATTCGCCCTTGCAACGTGTGCAAACAGGTAGGCACATCGGGAAGTAAACCACGTAGATAACTGGTGAAGAGGATAAGAAAGGATCTTGCCGTGTCAATAGACGTGGCGGAATAGTCCAAAAGGGAGGAAAGCTCGATGAACTGATAGCAATAGCTGTGTTTTTAACTAAAGAAGCCCAGCCATGGTTGGGCTTCTTTTTACCTGCTGGCAATGTGTCGAAACATCGACTGTTTATGGCAGGACACGCTCCTAGAAACGCCCAAAAATCGCTGGGCTATTAGAATCACCTGATAAGATAAACGGCATTACCCTGGTAATAAGGTCAGCCGGTGGCGGTAGGTGAGACCGATGGGCACCTCGACCTCTTCAAAGCCAATCCGGTTGCCCTCGATGTAGCGAATGTGGTGTTTGTTGACAATGTATGACTTATGCACCCGGATGAACGTCAGCGGGGGCAGGCTCTGCTCAAGGTCGTTGAGCGTCTGCATCGTCAGAATCATGCCCTGCGTGACGGTAAACACTTTAACGTAGTTGCCCCAGCCCTGCACGTAGCGCACATCCGCAGCATCCACTTTATAGATTTTCTTGTCTGATTTTAGAAAGAAGACCTCCGGTTTTGGTGCCGGGAACGAAGTCGGTAGAGCCTCGACGGGTGGGACCGGGGAGTGCGGGCGGAAGCGGTCGAGCAGGCGGTTGGTGGTTTTCAAAAACCGCTCGAACGTTATAGGTTTGAGCAAATAATCCACCGCGTCGAATTCGTAGCTGTCCACGGCATAGGTCGAGTAGGCCGTTGTCAGTACTACGGCGGGCGGGGTAGCCAGCGTGCGGAGCAGGTCCAGTCCACTTAATTCAGGCATCTGAATGTCTAAAAACAGGACGTGAATAGGCAGGGTTTGCAGCGCATTGATGGCCTCAAAGGCGTTGGGGCACTCGCCCGTCACCGCAAACGCGTCGAGCCGCTGGAGGTGCGTGCGGATCACGCCCCGGGCCATCGGCTCATCATCGACAATCAGGCAATTCAGTTTCATGGCAGATCAATCATCAAACTAACAACGTATTGAGTGTCGGTTTCAGTCAGTGTCAGTTCATGGCGGGCGGGGTAAAGCAGCCGCAGCCGCTGGCGCACGTTGGCCAGACCCGTGCCCGACCGTGCTTGGCGGTCGGTGCTGACCGACGCGGGTTTGTTGTTTTCAGCGTAGAAAAACAGCTTCGGGCCAGCCACCTCCACCCGGAGCAGAATCTGGGGATTGAGGGCGTTGCGGTCGGCTCCGTGCTTGAAACAGTTTTCCACGAACGGCATCAGCAGAAAAGGAGCCAGGTACACCCCGCCAAACGGACCTTCGCGGTGCAGTTCGACGTGCCCGCCGGGAGGAAGCCGCGTTTGTTCCAGCCGGACGTAGTGTTCCAGGGACGTGAACTCTTCGTCGAGCGGCACCCGGTCCTTTCGTCCCGCTTCGAGGTTGTAGCGCATCAGGCCCGAGAGTTGAGCCACCATGCCGGCCGCTTTGTCGGAGCGTTCGAGGCATAAAAAGTAAATGTTGTTCAGCGTATTGAACAAAAAGTGCGGGTTGATCTGTGCTTTTAGGTTAGTCAATTCCGACTGCTGAAGCAAATACTGCTGTTGCATCTGCTGGTTCTGATGCACCACTAATCGCCCAAAGGCCACGAACCCGAAAGCAGCCAGCACCGATATGAAGAACCGCACGAAATCGAGCAGCCAGACTAGCCAGTAGCGGTTGAAATAAGCCGGGTCGGCAAACCAGCGCGAGAGGAGCAACGTACCCAGCACCGTCACAAACAGGGTCAGACCGTAGGCCCGGTACCGGCCCCGGTCGAAGAAGTGGGGTACCAGGACGAAGTTATTGATAAAGACTGAACTGACTGGAAAGACGAAAAAGAAGGCCTGGAGCCAGGTTTGTTCAAAGAAGTTTTCGTTCAGAAAATAGTCCAACACCACGATGAGGGTGGTGAGCGATACCGCCAGTCCATTCAGCCACGAAATTGCCCGTTCGGACCACAAATTCATACAGGTATCGGCTTGAAACGAGTGTAAACCTACGGGCAATTATTAGCAACCCCCAATTTTAAGGACAAACGCAGTTGGTCAGCCGTTTAAGCCCGTTGGTCAATGTTTTAGGGTGCGGCATTGCGCCGGAGATGGGTACGTCGATCTTTGCGGCTGAATCAGATAGAGAAAACGGGTGGTTCGTTGTCATTACCGTATAAACGCGGAGACGTGAGGATACAACTAGTATATGTCAGCCTGTTGATGCTGGTTTCGGTGATAGCGCAGGCGCAGGCGCTGACCTACTCTATTCTGGTGGGCAACGACCCCGTGGGGCAACTCACGGCCACTGAAAGCGCGTACATCGGGGGCAGCACGGTGGTCAACATCGACTCGAAGCTGACGATCAGTTTTATCGGCTCGTTCGTAATTGAAAGTCATCAGATGGCTTACTTCCGGCGTCGGGTTTTACAGGAAGCCGAGCAGATCATTACCCGCAATGGCAAACTTAAAGAACAAACGGTGGTGAAACGCACCGCATCGGGCTACCAGGTTCAGCGCAAAGGCGAAAACGACCTGACCATTTCAGGCGAGGTGTTGTTCACGATGGGCCAGCTTTACCACCACGAGCCAAAGGGCATCAGTCAGGTATTTTCCGAACGGTTCGGGCTGTTGTGCGCCGTTCGGGTGGTTGGGGCGGGGCAGTACGAGGTCACCCTGCCTAACGGCAGCGTCAACCGCTACACCTACGGGCGGGGCGTTTGTCAGCGCATGGAAACCACCTCCAACCTGAAGGATGTCCGGTTTGAACGCCGACCTTAATTTAGCTGCCCGATGAAACCAATCCTGATACTGTGTTTTTCGCTGCTGACCCTGACCACCTCGGCCCAGGACGACCCCTACGAAACGGTGTTTCAACGCCGGGCCAACCGGCAGACATCGGCCCTGAAGGGCTACGGGATGATCCTGACGGAGTTTTCGCCCCGCGTCAACCCGTCGTCAGGCGTATATTCGTTTCTGAGCAACGGGCTGGAAGGGGGTGTCATCATCAACCGGCGGGTACGGCTGGGGGCCTACAGCCTCTATACACTGACACCGGGCGACCTTCTGCGGGTTAATCCGTATGCCGCGCAGGAGAGCGTATCGGGCTACTTGCAGATTGGGGGTACGTTCGCCTGGTTGCCCCGCTCGGAGAAACCCCTACACCTGACGCTGGGCACCCGCTTCGGCTACGGCGGTTCGCTCATTAGCTACGTAGCATTGCCCGACACCTACCAGACGATACAGACCAACGGGCTGCTGCTAACCCCGCATGTTGACCTCGAAGCCAACCTACGCCCCTGGCTGCGGGCCAGCATAGGGGTGGGCTACCGGATCGTGGCTGGCCCCAACACGACTTTGTTTGCGTTTGGTCGGGATTTTGGTACGCCCGTGCTACACCTTGGTATTCAATTTGGCAATTTCAAATAAGCACTTCACATGAGCGGGCGTCTGCTTTTTTTTCTGCTGCTATTGCTGGGGACGTACCCCGCGCCGGGCCAAGTGGACTTGGAGCCGGAGCCGATGCGGTATCTGGTTCAGAAAGGTCAGCCCCTTCGGGTGCGCGGATTTGCCGCGTCGCTCACCGAACTGTCGGGCATCAACAACCGGGCGGTGCTGTCGGTGGGTGGGCAGGGAGCGGCTCTGTTCAATCGGCACCTGTGGGTGGGTGCCTACGGCATCACCACAGTCACGCCCGTGCGCGACATCGTCTGGGACCGGCTGGGTACGCCTTCGGATCGCTACACCGAATTTACGCAGGTGGGCGGGTTGCTGGGCTATAGTTTCCGCCCCAAACGGGCCGTGCACGTGGCCGTAAGTTCGCGCATCGGGGTAGGTTTTCTCAACAGCGGCCTCACAGGCGACCTATCGGCAGTAGCGTTCGTGGTTACGCCCCAGGCGGACGTAGAACTTAACCTGTTCCGCTGGCTGCGGGCGTCGGTGGGGGTAGGTTATCGCTTCGTGGGTAACAACAGCCAACTCACGAGCCAGAACACGCTCAACAGTCCGGCCCTGTCGGTAGGCCTGTCGTTCGGCTGGTTCGACTGACCTATAATTGGGCTATTTATTCTAAAAGTATGAATAAATATTGAGTAGGCTTCCGTTAATGAAGTGGTGGCTTTTTTAGAAGTCAGAATACAGGATAGATCAATTGATGGGTAGAAAAAAACGTACCGCTCATGGAACAGCAGATTAAATTGAACACTATCGAGTTGTTGTTAATCTGTCTCACGATTGTCAGTGTTGTGATCCTGATACGTTGGAACAAGCGCGTTGATGCAAGGGCACTGCCGAACCCAGATGCTCGCGTACCTGTATCGGCCCACCTAATTGACCGTTCAGAGCCGACGCTGTCCCAACGAGAACAGGAGGTGCTGGCTAAAATCATATAGGGAAAAAGCAATAAAGAAATTGCGGCCGATCTGTTCGTTGAAGTAAGTACGGTTAAAACGCACATTAATAAACTCTATAAAGTCCTTGGCGTATCATCGCGTAAGGAGATTACAAACGCACAGGGCAAGGATTTGCCACCCGGCCAGATCAGCTAACCTAAATTCAACCAGGGTGTAGACCTTCTTTCCACCCCACTCAATTTGGTAGCCACTGAGCGTCTTGTCAGTTTTGAGCGATCAACTGATAAACGCCCTGACTATTGAAAAATCCTCGCTGGTACCTACGATGGCTAATTTTTCTATGCCTGTTTAGCTGCGAAAAGCCGACGATTGATGCATCGCTGCCGCTGACTCAGCAACTCGATCAATACCTCACTTTCTTACAGGACAAAAAGCAGTTTCACGCGGTCGTACTGATCGCAAAAGGGCAGGATGTGCTGTTGCAAAAAGGCTACGGGCTGGCGTCAGACGAAACGAAGCGGTCTATGCAGCGCCAAACCGTACTCGACATTGGCTCCGTTACCAAACAGTTTACGGCTGCGGGCATCATGCGTTTGGTTGACCTCAAGAAACTGACGGTTGAGGACAAAGTTGGCCAATATTTTCCCGAATTGCCCGCCGACAAAGCCGCCATCACCGTACACCAGTTGCTAACCCACCGGTCTGGCCTGCCATCTGATTTTGCCGAAGATTTGGACAAGCTAACCCCTACAGCGGCTTTGCACCACATTGTCATGGCGAAATTAGTCGCTAAACCGGGTGAGAAGTATGCGTACTCGAATACGGGGTATGCCCTGTTAGGCCTGCTGATCGAAAGGCTGACCGGCCAGACGTATTTTCAGTTCATGCGCCGATCCGTTTTTGCGCCGACCAAACTGAACTCCACGGGTTTTTACGGCGACGATTACAAAGGAGATCTCTATTTCACCGGCTACTTCAACCAAACCCGTACCAATTATAGCCAACTTGATTCCTCCGTTTATTATGGCAACACGCTGGCCAACGGGGGTATTTTATCGACAGTAGGCGATATGTACACCTGGTTTCAGGCCATAACCGGTACATTTCTTTCTTCGGATTCGCGGAACAAACTGTTTACCGATTACGGCGATGAATACGGCTACGGCTGGTCCGTTTCTCAAACCAGGCACGGAACGTTTATCAATCATAACGGCGGGGGATTAGGTGGGAATGCCTTCGTCGGTTTTTACCCGGACCAGCAACTGACGGTCATTATCCTGTCGAACCGGATCGAATATCGGACTCTTTTTGGGGTGCCGGTAAGCGTTAGTCTTCCGGCAGACGAAGCAGCCAAACAAGTGCTGGACAACCTGCTGGACGGCAATTTTTCCCGACTACCCAACCGCACACTTCCCCCCAGCCAATGGTAGTAGCTAAGCCGTTAAAACAAGGGCAAGTCGTTGCTTTAATGCGAAGACGGATACTGTGGATGGCCTGTTTAGCCGTATGCTGGACAGGCCAAGCCCGGGCACAACAACAGGCAGCGATACACCCGGATCCGGTTCACAACGTGAGTTATCTGACGGCTCCGTCGGCCTTTCAGCTACCGGCGGGCCGGGGTACGTATCAGACGAGCTACTTGCTGATACATACGACGTCGATAGGCCTGAGCCGCCATCTTTCCGTTGGCGGGGGCGTTGAATTACTGTCGCCCCTGCTGGCGGAGAAGGGTCCTTTTGCCCCGTTTATTCTGCTACATGCAAAGGCGGGGAGGCAACTTGCCAGGCGGTTTCACGTGGGGGCCAGTGCGGCCATTTGGCGGTCAATATCCGAAGTGTCATCAGCCCGCCAACTGTTGCTGATGCAGGCGTTGGGTACGTATGGGCAAGCCAACCGTCATGCCACAGTGGGCATTGGCTGGGGTTGGGCCGCGCTGACCGAAGCGGCCAGTGGTCGGCTCCAGTTTGAACCACGCCCAATTATATCATTGAGCGGCATCAGCCATCTGTCGGGCCGGTGGGCATTGCTGACCGAAAACCGGATGCTACCGACCAACGACGGTTACCTGATCGTGTATGGGTACGGGGTCCGGCTTTCGGGCAAACGCCTGGCCCTCGACTTGGCCCTTCTCAATAGTAAGGACCTTTCCGCGCTGTTCATAGCCGGGGTTCCGTTTGTTAAACTGGCGGTTCGTTTGTAGTTCGTTTATTAACTACATCGTCTACTGGCTCGGTTCTTTTAATTCGCTTATTTATGCCCTATTTTCGCCTTATTAACAGTCAAACAGCCGTACATAATTCTAGCCGTTTCATGGGCTTATCCGCTCACGGATCTGGGGGTCAGACGTAGCCAGACTGTAGCGAAGCGACCGGCGCAGAACAGGAACCACCTTAGCATGACAACGCTTAAAAGCGAAATAATCCGGTTCGCCGAATGCGACGCTGAACAGGCCGACGCAATTTTAGACAGCCTGCGGCCGGTCCGGTTGGAAAAAGGCCGGTTCCTGCTGATAGACGGCCAGGTTTGTGAGAGCTACTTCTTCGTGGCGAGCGGTGCCCTGCGGCTTTATTATCACAAAAACGACCAGGATTATACCGCCTGGATCGCTACGCCGGGGCAAATCTTTACCGACCTCGAAAGCTATCTTAGCGAAAGCCGGAGCCGGATGAACATCGAAGCCATTGAGCCATCCCTCGTTTTGACCATTCTGAAAAGAGACAGCGACAGGTTGGCACAGACCTCACCGGCCTACAACACTCTTCTGCGCCGAACGGTCGAAGAAGCGTTTGTCAACCTGAGCAAAAACGTGATTTCGTTCCAGAGCGACGAAGCCATCGAACGCTACCGACGGCTCGAAGCAGAGAAGAACTGGCTCGGCAAATTTCCGTTGAAGTACATATCAAGTTTTATTGGCATCACCCAAAGTTCACTCAGCCGGGTGCGGGCAAACAAGCGTTAATTTTTTGCCATAAGGCAAATTTCAAGTCAGGGCCAACGTATACTTTTGCCTTATCCATCAATACAAACTTTACGGCAATGCTCGTTACCCTGCTCATTGGCCTGGCCATCGGTATAATTACCGCCTTTATCATACTCACTATTACTCTCCCGACCAAAGTACAATATATCGAGACGGTGGACGTACTGGCACCGGTTTCGAGGGTTTACGATGCGATCCGCTATCAGGAACAGTTGATGGAGTGGTCGGCCTGGCCCTCAGAAACAAATTCTCAGTGTTCAGTTAAGGGCAACGACGGACAGGTTGGGGCGCAAACAACTTATTTTCAAAAAGAGAAACAGTTTGGTTATCAGGAGGTCACTGGCTTGATTGGAAACGAGCTGGTGAGTTTTTACCTGACCAGCGATGCCCCGTTTGAACAGGATACCCGGCTGCATTTCTGGCTAAAAGAAGTAGGCACTGACAAAACAAGGGTTGCGCTTTGGTTCGACAATACGCTGAAGAAACCAAGCCATGTGCTGCCCTACGTGTTCGGCATTATTCGATGGACACACCAGATGCACCTGAAAGACCTGGCAGGGCTTAAGCACTACGTTGAAAACACGACCAAAGCAAACCTGCACCGGGCTGGCGTTGCCTGAGCGTTTGGTAGTTTAACCGGTCTGGCCTTACTTATCGCTTCCTGTGGGAGCGCTTAGACAGGCCAACTTTTCATTGCAACTATCATGTCTGTATTTGAGGCTACACTACCCATTGAGCGATTGGACGAGCGGAAGGGCGGCTACTTTTACTTACAGATTACTGCTGGAGCCGTTGACCAGTTCAGCAAGAAACGCGCCACCCGGCTAATCTGCACCCTCGACAGGACGGTTTCCTACCCGTGCGGCCTGAATCACCTCGGCGACGGCAATTTCTTTATCATCCTGGCCAGTAAACACCTAAGGAAGCTTGCCAAAAAATCCGGTGACAGCGTGTATTGTGAACTGACCGAAGACCCTAACCTGCTGGGCGTTGACGTGCCCCCGGTCGTGGAGGCACTGCTCGAACAAGACGACGACTTGAAGACGCGGTATGAGCAACTCACCGATGGTGGAAAACGGGGACTTATTCACGCCGTCAACACGTCTAAAGACATTGACCGGCAGGTTCAGATTGCCGTTGCTATACTACAGGGCGTATCCAGGCGGCAGGCCCTTCGTCGATAAGTCCGTTTTTAGCCATTACCGGGTAGAACTGGGCAGTCAACCGCGATATACTGCGCAGTATTTCTGCCAAGCTGATTACCCGCCCGGTGCTACGTTGGTCAGCCGCCGGGCGGGATTTTTTGACTATGGCGTCGTTCCGAAGAACGCGTCGCTGTTGTTGAGGGCAACATACACCGAAACGTAGCTGGCCAGCAACAGCCAGGCAAATCGGGGCGCGATGCCCCACCCAGCCCGTTTATCGACGCGGAAGCAAAGCCATAAGCTAATGCCCGTCAGGGTGCAGCCCAGCACAGTGTCGATGGCACCCAGGACAGGGCTTTTCAGGCCGAAATACAGGAGCGTGAAAAAGGCAAACAAAGCCCAGTTGACCGCTTCCAGCCACAAAATAGACCGGCGGTAGGGTGTGCTGACCGGCTTGTTAGCCACGATAGCCAGGGCGTAGAGCGAGGTAATATTGTTGAACAGCCAGGCGGGGGGAAACAGCCAGTCGGGCGGAGCAATGGACGGCTGTTTAAATTGGTTGTAAAAGGCTTCGTCGCCGTTAAAGCCCGCCGGGAAGAGGCTGATGGCGTTCGCCACCACGAAAATAATCAGCGCGTGCCACCACCGGAAAATGGGGCGGGCAGGTACTTGCGTTGCAGTCAGCATGAGTAAACTAATTTAGGGTTTATTAAATGTGTAAATCGGTCGGGCGGGCTTGCGGATGAAACGAGTCGGCATACGTACCCAGTAGGCAGTTCTGTTCGGCGGCCATCTCTTTGAGCTTAGTGATAGCCTCCTGCTTCGGTAAACCGCAGATTTCTCCCATGTTTGTATCTTTGGCTTTTAGAATGTCAGCAATTTACAACAAAAACGTTTTAATTTTAAAACTGTTTTGTTTTATTATACATAAATAGCCGCATAGTGAGCAATCACGCAGAGGACACAGGTTCATACGTACCGCTTATTCAGCAGTGGGAGGAGTACATACGGGCTACCGGAAACCGGTCGCTCGACCACTTCGGCCTGTGGCTGCTGAGCAGTCGGCAGCAGGAACGGCAGGACAAACCGGCCCTGAACGATCCGGCGCTGGCCCGCTATTTCAAGGGCAACACCGATCAGCACGGGTATGGGTATCGAAGCTCGGAAGCCGCTTACCTGATCTGGCGGCTAAACAAGTTCGTGCGGTTCTACACCAAGCCTATTTTTCAGGAGATGGGGCTGAGCGGTCAGGACGATTTTGCCCTGCTGGCACACCTTGACTATCAACCCGATTGCCCTAAGAAAGAAGCCATTCAGGCCAACATCATTGACGCCACGACGGGCATCGAAATCATTCGGCGGTTAGTTAAACAGGGTTTGGTGGCCGAACGCCCTAACCCCGCCGACAAACGGGAAAAGCTTATCACGCTCACGCCCGTCGGTCGCGATACGCTGCACGAGACGTACCGACGCTTCGCGGCCATTCAGGACCTGTTAGTCGATTTAAGCCAGCAAGAACGCGACGAACTGATGGCGACGCTGAAAAGCTTGGACGAGTTTCACACCACCAACCACAGTAATCTGATCCGATAAGGCTGGGCAATTCAACTGCCTCCGATGAGATCGACGGGGGGCATCAGTTTGGGGCCATCTAATCCGCAAACTGCAGTGGCCCTGTTTCTGACAGTGTTGGTCAGTGGGTAGGTAGCGTTGGTCACTCTTTCTTCGGCTTGCGCGTTGGGCCGGGCAGTTTTGCCCCGTCATCACGCACAATCCTCATGAAAACGCTGACCACCCGCCCACGACCGGGCCACCACCCCGCCCGACCCATCCTGTCCCTGCTGCTTTTCGCGGCTTCATTCTCCGTAAGCGTTGCTCAATCATTTACCCAGACTATTCGGGGCACGGTGGTCGATGCCGGGCTGCAAACGCCCCTGCCCGGTGCTTCTGTCGTGCTGCTTGGCTCGGAGCCGTTGCAGGGTACAACCACCGATGCGGAAGGTACTTTCCGGATTCCAGCCGTGCGGGTGGGGCGACAGTCACTACGGGTGTCGGTGGTGGGCTATAAAGAACGATTATTGAGCAACCTCACGGTCGATTCCGGTAAAGAATTGGTGCTGACCATCGCACTTGACGAAAGCGTCTCGCAATTAGCAGAGGTAACCATCCGCCCCACGGTTGACAAAGACAAGCCGCTCAATGAACTCTCGACGGTATCAGCCCGGACGTTTTCGGTGGAGGAAACCGGTCGGTTCGCGGCTGCCATCAACGACCCCGCCCGCATGGCCACCGCCTACGCGGGTGTCGTCGGCGGTAATGATGGCAACAACCAGATTATCATCCGGGGCAACGCCCCCAACGGGCTGCTGTGGCGGATGGAAGGCGTGGAAATCCCCAACCCCAACCACTTTGCCGAGCTGGGTACGTCGGCGGGGGGCGTGTCGATCCTGAGCGCCCAACTGCTGGCTAACTCCGATTTTCTGACCGGTGCCTTTGCCGCTGAGTACGGCAACGCGCTGTCGGGCGTGTTCGATCTGCGGCTGCGCCGGGGTAACAACGCCAAACGCGAAAGCTACGTGCAGGCCGGGGTGCTGGGCCTCGACGTATCGAGTGAGGGGCCGTTCAGCAAGAAGTACAAGGGTTCGTACCTGTTCAACTACCGTTACTCCACGCTGGGGCTGCTGCGGCAGGTGGGCTTTAACCTCGGCAGCGGTACGACGACTTTTCAGGATTTTTCGTTCAACGTTTATCTGCCCACCAACCGGCTGGGTACGTTTACTTTATTTGGCTTTGGGGGCCTGAGCCGCCAGGATACACCCGCCAAACGCGATTCGACGCAGTGGCAATACGACTTTGACCGCTTGAACGAGCAACTGACGGCCAACACCGGCGCGGTCGGCCTGACCCACACGCTGAACCTGGGACGGCGGGCCACACTGAAGACGGTGGCCTTAGCTTCGGCTTACGGTTACACCTACCAGAGTCAGTTTTTGACCGACGAGCTTCGGCTGGACGGGCGCGAACAGTCGCGCTATCTGAACCGCAAAGATATTCTGTCCAGTACGCTTACCTACAAATTAAACGCCCGCCATACGGTCCGGCTGGGGGCTATCGGTGCCCGGCTTGGGTTCAGCCTGAACCAGGCCGCCTACCAGCCCCAGCCCCAGCAGCTCGAACCGACCGTAGCCGTAGCCGACCAGACGACCCAGACCGTGCAGGCATTCGGGCAGTGGCAGTTCCGACCCACCGAGCAACTGACGCTCAACGCCGGGGCGCACTACCTCCGGTTACTGCTCAACGGGCGGGCGTCCATCGAGCCACGGGCCGCCTTGCGCTGGGCCTTTCGCGAGGGGCAGAGCTTGAGCCTGGGTTACGGGCTGCATTCGCAGGTACCCAATGTGGGTACGTTGTTTTCGGTGGTGGCGCAGGAGCGGGGATTGGTTCAGGCCAACCGGAGGCTGGGCTTCACGCGGGCGCACCATGTCGTGCTGGGCTACGACCGGCTGCTGACCGAGGCCTTGCGGCTGAAAGTAGAAAGCTACTACCAGTGGTTGTTCGACGTGCCGGTGAGTGCTGCCGGGCGCGATGCGTATTCCCTGCTTAACCAGCAAACCAACTTTCCAATCCAGCGGCTGGTTAACGCAGGCACCGGCCGCAACTATGGCCTGGAGCTGACGCTGGAGCAATTCCTGAAAAACAACGTGTATTTTCTGCTGTCGTCGTCGCTGTACCGGTCGGAGTACCAGGGTTCGGATGCAATATGGCGCAGTACCCGCTTCGATGGCCGCGTGGCGACGAGCCTGCTGGCTGGTAAGGAATTTATCGTTGGCAACAGTACGCTGGGTCTCAACGTCAAGCTGACCTACGCGGGCGGCTACCGCGACACGCCTATCGACGTAGCGGCCTCGCGGGCGCAGGGCCAGACGGTGTACGTGGATGCGCTGACCAACAGCCTCCAACTCACAGACTACCTGCGGCCCGACTTGCGGGTAAGCTGGAAAAAGCAGCGGCCCCACTCCACGCGCACCCTCTCACTCGACGTGCAGAACCTCATCAACCGCCAAAACGAGTTTAACCGCTCCTTCGACCCCACCAGCGGCACCGTGCGGGTGGTCTACCAGAACGGCCTGCTGCCGGTGCTGAGCTACCGCGTCGCGTTCTGAAAGCTAACAACCACATTGCAACAAGTTCACACTGTCAAGTATAGGCCTGTCGAAGATCACTACCTATACCCGACATTGTGGGGGCTGTGCATAATCGATAGTGATAGGACTGTGATTTTGGACCACGAAATCTTCGAGGTGGACATAACTGCCGGGGTGAAGTCTGTTCATTTTCGGCAGCGGCAACCCGTAATTTTACCATCTTATTGCCGGTGCGGAGCCTTCTAATTGGTCTACTCAATAACAACCATCACCATAGTACGGCCATTAGCTTCCATCGTTTGTTTCCAAAGCCGCCGGTTGGCTTTATCGATAAAGTAGGTGCTTTTTCCATTGCCAATCTCGTCAGTCACGTCTACTACCCATACGTTTCGCAACCCTGCTGTTTTGCTGGCGTATGTACCACTGCTTACGTTACCAACCGACGCGGTGATTACCCCAATTTTCGCGGATGGGTTGTAATCGTAGATGGCTATCTTCTGGGTAAACCCCTGTTTAAGCGGCAACCAGCGAATCAGAATCGGGTAAAGGTTACTGTCGAAGTAAGGAGTTCGGGTGGTGTCGTTGATGGGCGTGTCTTTCTTACGCAGCTTATCACGGTAGAAGCCCGTTACCACCTTGCCAAAGTTCAGGACCATGTCGCGTTGCATATTGTACGAGGCATGACGAATCGGCTCTAAGGTGTTTCTGACACAGACTGTCGAATCAACCCAATCGCCCTTCATTCCTTTCATGGCCACCGATGTTACCGCCGTTAAGCGGTCTTTAGTCGTCGTCAAGTGAGTGGATACGGTGCCAATCTGTATCTGGGCAGTGTCGCGAACCATATACCAAGCCATCCTGTAGGCTTCTTCTTTGATCCATTGTTTGTCAATCGCTTTGACGGAAGGTGTCAGTTGCGCGTGACTCAGGCTGTAACAGCATAAAAGTAAAAAGGTCAGTATATACTTCATAATCGGCGTATGGTTGATTTATGAGTAAATATGTTCGCCGTCCCGGCAAGTGGAACCAACAGTATGATGGTAGGTTGAAAAAATGGATCGAAGGGAATTTAGCCGCCTACATTATGTCCATATCAAAATAGCTATACGTTTGTTGAGTGTAGCGGGTCCATTACGTGGATGCTACTAACCCTGCGCACTGTCTATGACCTACCAACTACTGATTGAAGCAATTGAGCGACAGGTACACCTCGATGAAATTGAGATCGATAACATCCGGGCTGCATTTCAGCCCCAATACCTGAAACGGCGGGAAGTGCTGATTCACCAAGGCGACGTGTGCCGCTATGAATACTTTGTCAATAGCGGGTGTCTGCGCTCGTTTTATACGGTGAAAGATACTCAGCACACGCTGATGTTTGCCACCGAGGGCTGGTGGACTGGGAGTTTAAAAAGTTTTTTAAAAAGTATACCATCAGCTATTACCATCGAGGCTATGGAATCCACCCACCTATTGCGTATCAGCCGCCCTCAACTTGAAGCACTTTATGACCATGTTCCTAAACTCGACCGCTTTTTTCGACTTCTGCTCCAGAATCGGTTAATGGCCACGCAGGACCGTGTCCTCGATCACCTCACCCTGCCAGCTACAGAGCGTTACGCGCAGTTCTTGCAGCAGTACCCTACCTTGGGGCAGCGAGTCGCCCAGAAGTATATTGCTTCGTACCTTGGCATTAGTCCGGCTTTTTTGAGCCGCCTGCGCCGACCTCCCACTGATTTATTGACTTAGTACACTTTTTTCCGGCTACCGAAGAGGCACCTTTACGGTTTCATCAAAACTGCCTTTTCCATGAGTGACGTATTGCAGCGAGCAACGATTCACCTAACACCCTATGCCGTTTTGTTTATTCGACTCGCCTTCGGAATGCACCTGATACTATATAGCTACGAGGACATATTCAGCCTGAAGGCGGGCGATAACGGCGCGCCGTTTCTGGCGCAGTTGGGCTTTCCGCTTCCCTACCTGATGGCCTGGCTTTACGTCAGCACTGAGTTTTTGGGGGGACTCTCGTTGCTGACGGGTTTCAAAACCCGCTGGTTTAGCCTGCCGCTCATCTTGCTGTTCCTAGTAGCCATTTTCGTGGTGCATTGGCAAGATCCATATAGCAAAACCTTCGACGCGTTGCATATGCTGGCGGTATCATTTTTTTTCCTGTTTAATGGGTCGGGGGTTTGGTCGGTGGATAGCTGGCTCGCTAAACAGATGGGTAACTCATGAGAGCATTTGTGGCCGAGCTAATCGGCACCGCCTTGCTGGTGTTTATCACTGTTGGGGTAGATGTGATTGCGCCCAAAGGGGCTGGCTTGTTGGGTATCGGGGCCACGGCTGGCCTGACCTACGCAGCTCTATTTTATTCTGTGGCTCAGTTATCCGGTGGGCAACTTAACCCGGTCCTATCTCTGGCGGCCTATCGAAATCAGGCCTTGTCGGCACGGGGGCTAGCTAAGTATATATTGGCACAGGTAACAGGGGCCATACTGGGGGCGGGAGGCATCTGGTTAGTTGTGCAGGGGCTACCTGCTCCCTACGACATTACCACATTTGGGTTTGCCCACAATGGCTGGGGAACGGGCTACGTTGATGCATACGCCATGTCCTCGGCCCTTATTATTGAGTTTGTGGGCAGTACCGCTTTGGCTGTCGTGTACCTGACCACCCGCCCGCTGCTGTTGAGAGGTTTAACGGTAGGTGCGCTGCTGATGGTGTTGCATTGGCTGGGCCTATACGTAACGGGCGCGTCGTATAACCCGGCCTATTCGGTAGCCACGGCTCTATTTGCGGGGGCTGATGCACTGCGGCAAGTGTGGCTGTTCATCGTCGTACCGATGGTAGGGAGCCTGGCAGGGGCATCCATCAGTCGGTATCTGGTTTTATCTGAATACCCCTGACCACCAGACCTATCAGCGAATGGTTGGGGCTTTTTATAAATAGCCCATGATCGTCGCGCTCAACGAGCATAGAGCGTTCCGTTGCGAATCACAGAGAAGGGTTAATCATGCCGCCTATTGCAGGTACGTTGTTAGGCAGGCTTTGGGGTGTCGTATAGCCTTTGAGCTACCGTGTGGCGTTCTATTAGATTTGTTAGCATAATGGGTGACTGAAGAATTGCGAGCCACAGAACCGGCTAGTCGACTCTTGGCGGGTAACCAATACATCTTCAGCAATTTGCGCCGGATTGAGAGGGGTAATTTGTGGTTAATACGGTACTGTACCAGCGAACACAACTGCTTCATTTTCTGAGCAATCAGTATGGGAACGTTTTTTGGCATCGTTTTGCTGGGCATCATCCTGACAGGCTGCTCCGAAAAAGCCAACAACCTTATTCTTGCGGGCGGGCAACGGGCGCGAGGGGCAATGCTATTTGGTGAATTGCAACGTGTGCCCAGCGATGGTGAGCTGTTTGAGCGGGTGCAGCGCAACGCCTATCATACAGTGCCTGTGGTCATTTTCCATTCTGACAGTATTCCGTATGATGAGATTGCCGTTACAGCTACACTGGCGAAGTATAAGCTGCTGTATCCGATTGACACGGCTACCTGGCGCAGTGACTGGCGAAAGACCCACGAATCGGTACAGCAACTATTCGCGAGTACGCAATCAGATCCGTGTCGGGATTATTACCGGCAGATTGGCGCAAGCGTGATGCTCATCGGCACCGGTCTGCTGGTCAACGCCGATGCACCCGTCTCGCTCAAAGAAGAGTATATCGACATCGTGCTGACCCAATCGCGAAACGCGGGGCTGGCTTTTTACGCGCTCAAGAACACGAAGGGCAATTGGACACGCCCGGACTGGCAGCAAAAAATCGACACCTTCCGGCTGAATTGCCGACAGTCAGTAACCCAAACCGCACAGAAACTTGATGAGTTAAAAGCTGAGTTCGAGTCACGCCGGGATCGAATGACTCCGCAGGACATCGCCTATCAGGATGCTGTTGTTAGCTTCGTAGCAGCGCGACAAGCCGAGAGCGTCTTCTACACGGCCCGGCTAAACGAACTGGTAGCGAAGCAGCGTGGAAAATGATCGGCCTGTGGTGCCGCTGTTGAATTGCCAACGAGGTAACACCGCTCACCAGTGGCAACTGAGCAGGGCGAGAGCAGCAAAAAGGAGTGGTGAAGCCTTACAAACTGTAGCGTTCGGCGGGCGATGGAGTCAGCAATTGATTCAGGAAACGACGCTCGAACAGCAAAAGCCACCAGATGCCCATGAAGATAAATGAATCGGCAAGGTTGAAGATGGGCATGGATATAAACTGCCCGCCCCAGACAGGTAGCCAACGAGGTAAAAATCCTTCCCAGACATCGGCAAAAATCATGTCGATCACCTGACCGTGAAACCAGGCCATCGGCGAATCAGGAGGGGCATTGTGGAGCAGTACCCCATAGAAGGTAGAGTCGATCACATTACCGAGGGCACCGGAAAAAATAAACGTTACTGCCCCAACCGCCGTCGTGGGCGCAGGTTGCTGGCTCAGCCGAACCAGCCACGTGCAAATAAACCACAGCGCCAGCAGCCGAAAACCAACCAGCACCAGTTTGCCGTATTCATGCCCGATCTGCATACCAAAGGCCATGCCGGGGTTAAGAACGTAATGTAGTTTCAACCAGGTGCCGATCAGGGGCAATTCACCCAGCGGGCCGGGGGCCATGGTGAGGTGTACGCCTAATTTCGTGGCCTGATCTAGGCCCGTTAGCAGACAGCAAGTCAGCAGGACGCGGAGTAATCGCTTGCGCTTTTCCATGAAAATTTCAGGCTTTGCCGATGTATATCGTGATAAGCCCGGCTTTTTGTTGACCAATTACAGTATCTATCAATGGCTATTTGTTGACAATCAGGTGTCGGGCCAGTTGCCTTGTTTCTGGAGTGTTTCGGTCAAGGTTCTGCGGTAGAGATTACCCACCGGAATTTCCTGTTTCCCGATCCACACCGCCGTGCTAGTGAACCGGGTGATGCGGTGAAGAGCCACCAGAAACGACCGATGCACTCGCAAAAACTGGTGCGGGACCAGCACCTCTTCTAAGGCCGTTAGCCGGTCGGAAGCCAGCAGCATCTGATCGGTCAGGTACACCTTGACGAAGTTGCCGTAAGCCTCCACGTACTGAATGGCCGAGGGGTCCAGCTTGTGAATCTGCCGGTCGGCTTTGAGGAAGACGAAGGCAGCAACGCCCGGCCCGGCCACCGGGGGCGGCTCACGCAGCGGGGGCGTACCCATTACCCGGTTGACAGCCTTCAGAAAGCGGTCGAACGAAAACGGTTTGAGCAGATAATCAGCTACCCCCAGCTCGTAGCTCTCCACGGCAAACTCCGAATAAGCTGTCGTCAGAATAATTGGGGGCGGATTGGGCAGGCTGCGGATAAGCTGAACCCCGGAGTAGCCCGGCATCTTGATATCCAGAAACAGCAGATCGACCGGTTCGGCATGGAGTACCCGTAGGGCCTCGAAGGCATCGCTACAGCGTTTCACCATCCGCAGTGAGGGTAGTTGGGCCACGTAGCGTTCCAGTATGTCGAGTGCCAGCGGTTCGTCGTCGATCAGTAAACAACGGTAACTCATAGGGTCAGGTGGAGGGAAACCCGGAAGTGGCCGGGCGATTCGTCGATGTGCAACGTGTGTTGGTTGGGGTAGGTCAGGTTCAGCCGTTTACGCACGTTGGCGATGCCCGTGCCGGGTAGTTCTGGCTGGGACAAAACTACCGGGGGGCGGGTGTTTTCGACCCACAGAAACAGACCGTTGGCCTGAATGCCCACGTCGATGCTCACCACGCCCTGCCGCGACTGCTGTTCGATGCCGTGTTTAAAGGCGTTTTCCACAAAGGGCAGCAGCATCATGGGGGCAATAACCCGGCCCGCTGGGTCGCCTTGCACGGTGAGCCGGACGGTTGTGGGGTCTGTCAGCCGCATGGATTCAAGGGCAACGTAGTTCTGGATGTATTCGATTTCTTTTTGCAACGCCACCTGCGGCTGGGGGGCAAAATCGAACATATAGCGCATCAGATCGGCCAGCCGCAGAATCTGGACAGGCGTGTGGGGCGACTGGGCCAGCGAGAGCGAGTAGAGGCTGTTTAGATTATTGAAAAAGAAATGGGGGTTGACCTGCTGCTTGAGCAGGTTCAGCTCGGTCTCCACCTGCTTCTCGCGCAGACTCTGGTTGTTGCGCTGAAGCTGTCGGTACTGATGCAGAAACGTGGTGATGCTCAGGAACAAGGCAATATTGGTGAGTTCAGCGCTGAATGTTTGTCCGAACCCGTGCTGATGGTTGTTTAAAGCCAGGGCAATGGCTGTCAGCGGCAACGCGCCCACACCAACCAGCCCGGCCAGCGACAAGCCGTAGTACACATACCGGCCAGGCCTCAACAGACGGGGCAGCAGCCCGTAGAGGTGGGCGTAGCACACGGCGGCCAAGACACCGTGAATCAGCAGCAGCAGACCGTAATAATTGGGGGGAGCCGGGCTGATGCCAATGAGCGTGAAATACACCCCGTAGCCGTACCACGTCAGCCAGAACAAGACGTGTAGTAGTGGGCGGGACGTAAACAGGGTTTTCCAGACGCTCATTAGAAAATGGCCTAACAGTCAACGGAGTAAAATTACGTACCTGCCCGCCATAACCCGCCGGACCGGGCCGAACGGCCCAGTAGAATGATAAACACTGTTCGTGCGTTTTCTGGAGCTTTTCAACATCAAAATGGGGTGTTGGTCATTATCTGGAGTAGAGTTAGGGGCCATCTTTTTGTTTTGTCTCAGCGAAACAGACAAACTAAACAGCTATCACTATGCACAAACTATTGCTGACCGCCCTCACCCTGGGTACGCTACTAACCAGCTTTACCCCCGTAGCCGACCCCGCTACCGACATTCTTGGCCCCTGGAAAGTAGCTGCGGATGGCCTACCTAACGCTAAAAAACAACTCATCGAGCGACTCAAAGGCACTAACCCCGAAATTGTCGAGCAGCTTGAAGCCAATCCGGGCATGGCCGAGCAGTTGATCGAGTCGTTTATCTACGACTACAAGGCCGATGGTACGCTGAACATTACAACAGCCCAGGGACCCCAAACCAACAAGTGGCGGTTCTCGGACGATAAGTGCGTCATCATTCGGACCCGGTCCAATAGCACCGAAGTACAGGATAGCGTGATCTCGATTTCGCCCAAACAGCTTGTGCTGGCTACCCTGCCGTTGCGCCTGCCCGTTACCTACGAACGGGCTAATTAAGCCGCTTCGCCAACAACACGATGCCCGGCAAACTGATCAGACTGCTCGCCCGACTACTGCTACTCTTACTCTGGCTGGCAGGACACCTGACCCCGGCCATGGCCCAATCCGTACGCCCCGTCGCTAACGCCGGAGTAGACGTAGCCGCCTTAGCGCAGGCGGAGGTAAAGGCTTACAATGCCCATGATATCGAGGCTTTTCTGGCTACCTACAGCGACAGTGCAACCATCTACACCTATCCTGACAAGGTGTTGGCGCGCGGCAAAACCGCCCTGCGGATTCTGTACGGGAGCGTGTTCAAACTGTACCCTACACTTCGCTGTGAGGTTGTGCACCGCGTGGTGCAGGGCCACATTGCTACGGCGGTGGAAAACACACACGGTGTAGGAAAAACCCTAATGTTGGGCGTGGGTATATACACTTTCGGAAAAGACGGCAAAATCACGGAAGTTCGATTTATCGAATAAGGCGTATAAGACACCGGCTGGCGGTTAGGGGCGAGTACCTGTCAGTCGGTACTTTTAAATACAATTGCTTTTGTTCGCCCGCTCGTTGTGCGTCAGGTACGTCCCGACGGCCTGAGGTGGAGAATTATCTTTGCCTCTGTGGTTAGCTGGCTTTTTTAGCCAGGGTCATTCACGTCTGAGCACCGGGCCAAAACTTGCTGCGTGGAGGGCTGACGTTGACTCTTCCTTTAGTAGCATACCGCTCCGAAACATCGTCGGGCAGGAAGCCACTATGGAGTACTTAGAAGCGAGGCCGGAAGAAAATAGCAGCAACGTTTCCAAGCTGAATGAACTGGTAGCGATGCAGCACGGAAGGGATCGGCTTGTGAAGCAACCACAAGCCATCGGGAAGGCTTATTTTTTCGATACTAACCAGCTGAGCACTGTCGTTAATAACTCCAGTAGTACAGCCTATATGCGGGTGAGTCACGTTGCTCCGAAGCATTTAGGCAACCACTACCCTAATGCACCACTCTCTAAGTCACAGACGAGATGCGTTCAATTACAATAAAAAGAGTGAATTACACCTTGTTTTTAACGATAAGTTGTGTGGTTAGCCACTTCACTGTATTGTCGGCATCTGGACAGGCTTTGCCCAACAGAACTGGTCTGAAAGTTGGCTTTAATCTGGCTAAATTTACCGTAAGTCAACCAATTGAAGCCCGGCTCGAAAACCAGTCGATACCTGCTTTTCACGTGGGTGCTTTTCATCGCCACTGGCTTAGTAAGCGGGTGGCCCTACAGAGCGAACTGCTGTATAGCTTAAAAGGTGCTCAGTTTACCCAGCCTACTGGCAGCTATGTGCAATACGCACATTATCTGAACGGCGTGTTGCTCGCTAACTACCTGATTGGCGAACGTATCGCTGTAGAGGTAGGACCGGAAATCGGCTATTTACTGGGTGGCAACTCACGGGTGATTGACCTATCAAACAGGGTAGATGTGGGAGTAGATGTTGGCTTACGCTACAGCCTAAGTAAGTACGTTGATCTGGGTCTTCGGTATAGTTTTGGATTAAGTCAGGTAGCAAGTTACCAGTCCATAACCAGTACTGGGGTTACTCAGGGCGAAACGGCACTCCGAAATCGGGTAGCTATGTTGTCACTCGGGTACCTTTTTTGAGTTTGGTAGTCCTATAAGAATCTGCGCGAACCACTCAATATAAGTCGTGAGTTTCGCCGGGCGATAGCAATTCATGGCCCGCTGACCAACGATCCAAAGGATGAGATCGTAAGCCGTTCTATATACGTTTTCAACGTAGTTCATCAACCAACTAACCCAGTTCGTCCATCTTTTTTGGTCGCCCCTCGTCCGACGTTCAACTTCACCAGCGAATCAACACCGCCCGACAGGCTTAGTCCTGCGCAGGTGGTTCGACAACGCTATGAAGAACGGACTGGACCTTATTTTTTTGCAATTGCTACGCATTACGCTATTGACGTTAGGCATCGTCACTGGCTGGGGTAGTGCTGCACAGGCCCAACGGACGGTTAACGGGCAGGTAGCGGAGACCGGTTCGGGGGCACCGGTGCCCTTTGCCAGCGTGGCCGTGCGGGGTACAGCGGTGGGTACGTCGGCAGACGACGAAGGGCGGTTTCAGCTCGTGCTTAAGCAGCCCGCCGATACGTTGGTTGTTACGGCGGTGGGCTACCAGACCACCCGCGTGGCCCTCGACTCCGCCCAAACCCAGCCGCTGACTATTTTGCTGACCCCGGCGAATCAGACCCTGAGCGAAGTGGTCGTGCGGGCAGGCGAAAATCCGGCTTTCCGCATTTTGCGCGAAGTGGTCGCCCACCGGAATCAGACCGATTATCGGCGAGCAGCGGCCTACGAGTACGAAGCCTACAGCCAGTTGACCATCGGCCTGAATCAACTCTCGGAAGGGTTTCGTCGGCGGGGGGCGGTGCAAAAACTGCTGCGCCCGTTCGAGCAGGCGCAGCTGGGCCGCACCACGGATTCGGCGTTTGTGCTGCCCGTGTTTGTGTCCGAAACCGTTTCCCGGCTCTACGGTCGGCAACAGCCGACCTTGACGAAGGAGCGCATTCTCAAAACTAACATCAGCAGCGTGGGCCTGACCGACGACAGCTTCGTGGCCCTGTTCACCGGGGCGGGTTTCAATACGCTCAATTTTTACCAGAACACGGTGGGCCTGTTCCGCAAAGAGTTTATCTCGCCCCTGTCGGCCAACGGACGGGCGGCTTACACGTACTTTCTGGTCGACACCACGCAGATGGGGCGGCATACCTGCTACGCCATCGACTTCGACCCGCATAACCCCCGCGATCTGGTGATGCAGGGCCGGGTCTGGATCGACACGCTGACCTACGCGCTGGTGCAGATCGAGGGGCGTATCAGTCCCGAAGCTAATATCAACTTTATCAACGGCATTCGGTTCGAGCAGACCTACGAAACGCTGGATAGTGCCGGAAGCTACTGGCTCCCCGAACGGCTGCACCTCACGGTGTCGGTGGGTGAACTGGTGAAAAACACGTTTGGCGCACGGGTCGAGTACCTGACCACGACACGTCAGGCCCAGGTAAACCAACCCAAACCCACGGGCTTTTTCGATACTGAGGTGGATCTGGCCTCCGACAGCAGCGCGGCACCGGAAACGTATTGGCAAACGCTGCGTACCACTACCGACCAATCCATTAGCGTGAACGCCCGGTCGATGCTCGATACACTCCGCAGCCAGCCCATTGTGCGGACCTACGTGCGGGCCACGACCTTTGCCCTCAACGGGGGGTACGTTCGGGTGCTGCCGGGCCTTCAGGTGGGGTCGTTGCTGTCGGTTTGGGCTTACAATCAAGTGGAAGGGCACCGCCTGCGGCTGGGGCTCCAAACCAACAACGCCTTTAGCCGACGCTGGCAACTGGCAGCCTACGCAGCCTACGGTACCCGCGACAGGGTCTGGAAATCAGGACTGGAAATCAACTTCATCCCGTCGCGCCAACCCCTTACGCTCCTTGCCTTCAAAACGAGCTACGACCTCGATCAGCTTGGCCTGCGGTCCGATGAAGGGGCTGAGCTGCCGTTTTTCAGCGTCGTTAACCGGTTCGGGCAATTGCCCCGCGCCTACTACCAGGGCCAAACCAGCTTGTCTGTTCAGCGCGACGTGCTGCGCGACATCACCAGCACAATGGGGTTGCGGCACCGCACGTTCGACCCCGCCTTTCCGTTTGCTTTCCGCTTGCCCACCCCACTCGATTCTGCCCCTATGGCGGGAGTTCCAATGCCTGGTCAATCACCAATGAGGCTGGGCCGGGCGTTTGCCACGGGCGAACTGTTTGGCGAACTGCGCTATGCACCCGGTCGGTTACCCACCCGCCGGGCCAATTCGACCCGGCTCCGTCGGCGGTCGGGGACCGTCAGCCCGGTTATTACGCTGCGCTACGCTTATGGCGTGTATTGGACACCCGGTGCGCCCGCCGAGATCGCCTACCACAAAGTACAGGCGGAGTGGCAACACGCGCTGCGCTGGGGCCTGCTAGGTCGCACGGAGTACACACTACAAGCTGGTTATACACCTTCCACGCTACCGTTTCCGCTGTTATCTGTACACGTCGGGAACCAGACGCCGTTTTATAACCGGCAGGCGTACAACCTGATGAACGTCGGGGAATTTGTCTCTGACCGTTACGTATCGCTGTCGGCGGAACACCGTTTTGACGGATGGCTGACCAACCGTCTACCATTAATCGGGCGCTGGGCATGGCGGTCGTTTCTGACGGCCAACGTCCTGTGGGGCCGATTGAGTGTGGCCAATCAGCAGCTACTGGCCAGCACCGACGGGGCGGGGCAAACGCTGGCTCCGGTTTACGCGCTGGGGTCGGTTCCCTACGTGGAGGTGGGCTACGGCGTTGAAAATGTCTTCAAGGTGCTACGCCTTGATATCATTCACCGGTTGACTTACCGACAAGTGCCCGGCGCGATACCCTTCGCTCTTAAAGCCTCGTTTCGTTTCAGCTTATAACCCCATTGCCCGGCCCACGCCCGTTCCTACACACCGTCCGCAACGTTGCTTCACCTCGTTCCTTATGTCCAGCCAACCTGTTCTTGACCGCCTTTCCTTCATCCGGCTCCTACTGGCGTCGGCCGCCGGGGTTGCCCTGCCCACTTTTGCGAACCGAACGCCAGCAACCGCCCCCACACGCACCGTCATAGTGGTGGGGGCGGGTATTGCCGGGGCCGCAGCCGCTCAGGCCCTGCGGCAGCAGGGAGTCCAGGTGATTGTGCTCGAAGCCCGCGACCGCATTGGTGGGCGTATTCATACCGATGACTCGCTTGGCTTACCCATCGAGCTGGGGGCCAACTGGATTCATAACCCAACCGGCAACCCATTGCTCCCGCTGGCCCGGCAAATGGGCGTTGTTACCCAGCCTTCGGCCTATGATGACCTAAACCTGTTTTACGAAGACGGCGAACGGGTGGGCAAACTGCGGCTGTTTCGGATGAACAACCGCCTGACCAGGCTAACCCGAACGGCCAGTACCCAGGTGCGGACCTCAACGACCGACTATTCCCTGTACGAAGCCATTAACCGGCTGGCCGATCCGGCAACACACCGGGGGCGGGACGGGCAGGTGTTCAATTTTTTAATGAGCGCGGTTGAAAACGAACTGGCCTGCTCACTCCGCGATGCGTCGGCCAAAACGTACCTGCCGGGTAACGACACCCATACGGGTCGGGAACGCGACCAGTTGGTGACCGGCGGGTATGTCACTCTCGTGCGTCAATTGTTAGCCGGTATTGACGTGCGGCTGAAAACGGTTGTTCGGGCGATCCGACAGTCCGCCACTGGTGTGACCGTCGAAACGGATCAGCAGGTGTTTGAGGCCGACCAAGTCATTGTAACCGTGCCGCTTGGCGTGCTGCAACGGGCCGACATCGTGTTCTTGCCTGAACTGCCGCCTGCCAAACAAACTGCCATTCAGGGCCTTGCGCCCGGCCTGATGAACAAGGTAGTGATGCGCTTCACCCAAAAATTCTGGCAAAGCGACGCCCAGTTTCTGGGCCTGCTGGGGGCGGGGCGAAGTGGTAATGATATTTTAGTGAATTACGATCATTACACGGGTAAGCCCATACTGGTTGCCATGCCGGTGGGGTCGGCTGCGCTACGTCTGGAACAGCACGACCCAGCCAGCAACCAGGCCTATTGGCAGGATCGGTTGCACAAAGTATGGCCCAATCAATCCATCGAGTTTACTCATTTTCTGACTACCGCCTGGCAGAATGACCCTTTCTCAAGGGGTTCGTACATGCACGTACCTGTAGGCGCGTCCGCGGCATACTGCGCGGCACTGGCCGCTCCGTTTGGGCGGGTGCGTTTCGCGGGCGAGGCCACCATTAGCCAGTACCACAGCTACACCCACGGGGCCTATCTGTCTGGCCGGCGGGAAGCGGAGGCTCTGTTGACGATTAAGTAACGTGACTACGGAGTGCCTGTACCGGTGTCCATGAAGGCGAGAAGGGGCATCTTCTGTAGCTGATAGGTGTACGTATTTGGATGGGATATGTCCGTTTACGGACAAACAGCATGAGAAAAAATAGTGTTAATGTGCTGATAATTAGGTAGAAATGAGCACGGTGTAGTTATTGATAGCTGCATCGGCGTGATCACTCCTATTTACCATGCTTCGCAACTACATACTCATCGCGCTTCGTAGCCTGAAGAATAACAAGGTATTCACCCTCATCAACTTGTTGGGGCTGGCCGTTGGGATGAGTGCCAGTATCCTGTTATTGCTCTGGGTGCAGGACGAACTAAGCGTCGATAATTTCCATACAAACAGCCAGCAGCTCTACCGGGTGGTGGCGCAGTGGAAGATGTCGAATGAGACAAAACACTATCCTTCTACCCCCGCGCCCCTTGCCACTACCCTGCAACGCGACATTCCCGGCATTGATAAGGTTAGTCGGTTCTCATCCATAGGTCGGGCACTGTTGGCGTATCAAACCAACGTCTTCGATGAAAAAAAGGGAGCCTTAGTAGATCCATCCTTTTTGCAGATGTTTACCTTCCCACTCCTCAAAGGGAACATGCACACTGCACTCACCAATCCGCATTCCATCCTCCTGTCGGAAAGTCTGGCGGCTAAATACTTCGGCACCGAAGACCCGGTAGGCAAGATCATTCGGATCAACAACAAACACGACCTGACCGTAACGGGCATCCTGCAGAACGTACCTGCCAATTCGCACCTGTCGTTCGATTTCCTAATGCCCTTCGTTTACCTCAAAGAGCGGGGTACTGACCTGGAAAACAACTGGGACGACTACAATTACATCACCTACGCCCAGCTAAGCCCCGGGGCATCAGTAGCGGCTGTGAATCGGCAGGTAGGCACCGTTCTGAAGCGACGCGATCCCCAAAACGATGGGTTGTTGTACCTTCAGGCACTGCCAGCCATTTATCTCGACAAAACGGTAGAAGGCAACGGCGAGGCCCACGGCAACCTACAGTACGTCTATGTTTTCTCGGCAATTGGCCTGTTTATTTTGTTGCTCGCCTGCATCAATTACACCAATCTGTCTACGGCCCGCTCGGCTAAACGGGCTAAAGAGGTAGGCCTGCGGAAGGTAGCAGGGGCCTACCGGGGGCAGCTTATCGGGCAGTTTTTGAGCGAATCGTTCCTGATGGTCAGCATGGCTTTGCTGATTGCACTGGCCTTAGTATGGTTGCTACTGCCCATATATAACAATCTAACAGGCAAGCAGTTAACTGTTAATCTGCTCACTGGCCAGACTTTACTCACCCTGATGCTGGTAGCACTGACCACTGGCTTGGTGGCAGGTAGCTATCCTGCCCTGATGTTGTCGGGCCTGCAACCGGTGAAGGTATTGAAAGGCGTTTTTAAGGCCGGAAAAGCAGGGATTACCCTGCGGAAAGGGCTGGTAGTGGTTCAGTTCACGCTGTCTATTCTCATGATTGCCAGCACCCTGATTGTCTCCCGGCAACTGCACTACATCAGGAGCAAGAGCGTAGGCTACGACAAAGAGAATGTCCTCAGTTTCTCGCTTCGGGGCAACCTCGATGCGCAATACGAGGCTTTCCGCGACGAACTGGCCCGTCAACCGAGCGTGGGTAATGTTACCTCGGCCAGTAGTGATCTGAATGACGTAAACAGTTCGTCGTCGGGCGGGGAGTGGGAAGGGAAAGCACCCAATGTCAACATCATTCTCAATCAGCTATCGGTTGACCGGAATTTCACCCAGACGTTCGGTATTCCGATGCTGGTCGGTCGTGGGTTTTCGTCGGCCATGAAAACCGACTCCAATGCCTTTATCCTCAACGAAGAGGCCGTGCGGCAAATGGGCCTCCAACATCCTGTTGGCAAACGACTGACGTTGCACGACGTGACCGGGCCGATCATTGGCGTGGCCAAAAACTTTCACTTCCGGTCGCTGCACGAATCCATTGGTCCGATGGTCCTGTTTGTCTCGCCCAACTGGCGGAGCCGTGTCTACGTGAAGGCTAATGCCGGGTCGGCTGAAGCTGTAGTGGCTGCCACCCAAAAAGTGTGGAAGGCTTTCAATCCAGACTACCCGTTTGAGTACCAATTTATCGATGAAAGCTTCGACCGGCTCTACCGGGCCGACCAGCGTACGGGTCAACTGTTCAACTACTTTTCATTCATCGCTGTCTTCATCGCCTGTCTGGGCTTGTTTGGCCTGGCTGCCTACACCGCCGAGCAACGTACCAAAGAGATTGGCGTACGAAAGGTGTTGGGCGCAAGTGTTTCCAGCATCATCACTCTACTCTCTGGCGAATACCTCAAACTGGTGCTGATTGCGCTGCTGATCGCCACGCCAATTGGTTGGTACGCAATGAGCCAGTGGTTGACCGAGTTCGCCTACCGAATCAACATCGACTGGTGGATCTTTCCGCTGGCGGGTATGCTGGCTATGGTAGTAGCCCTGCTGACGGTAGGTACGCAAAGTGTTAAGGCCGCCTTGATCAACCCCATCGAAAGCCTGCAAGTCGATTGACTCGCCGGTTTGTGTGAGCAACGCAAAGTGTTACCCATGTCGTTGATCCTATAAGACGGTTGCCCCTCTATCAACAAGCCAATACGGTTGATAGAAGGGCAACTTGATCTAGTATTAGGTGAATAAAGCCTCACTTTTAAGGTAAGCTAGTTGAAGCTATGCCCTTTAGGGCAAGACTTCAGTTGCTACTCATTTTGAATAGCTTTGGGCCATGAAGCAACGCTTTATACAAGGCCAGTTTAACAGAAGTGTATCCGTATAATCGTCGATTGTTTTTTCACAGTTAGCGGCAAATAAAGTCAGGCTAATTTTGTATAATCAATCAGGGCACAAACCCTCTTACACGGATACGGATCGGTTTGTCACTGATGTAAATACGTACATAAACTCTCTATAAAAACGCTGACAGCGGGAATGGAAGCTAAGCGGCTCCACCAACTGATCCGCTACCCAACAGGGACATCCGGCCCGTTTTCAGCCATTTAGCTCAAGGCGATAAGTTTATTTTGGCGATGATGTAAACGAACGATGCACGGGTAAAGGGATAATTCCTACGGCTAACTGTACTATACGAATAGATTGCCTGGCAGAGTCACACAGTGTGTTATGGTGGCAACGTACCTATAAGCTCGTCCTACGTATGCGAAAAAAGATAGTAGTTGCCGGTCTTAGCTGGCTACTTGGTTTTTCATGTTCATTCCCAACGTACGCCGTAGCGCAAGCTCCACCGGGCACCTCCTTAGCCCTTAACGACCTGAGCGCGTTTAAACCAACGGCCCCCAATTGGCGGATTGTCGGCGGTGTTCGTGCGGAGCTGACCAAACCAAACACGTTACTGACCGAGGGCGGGACCGGTGTGCTGGTCAATAGTCCGGTATCTGTTGCGCTAAGCAACCCCAACGCTAACCTCGCCACCTTGTTTGAGCATGGCGACGCGGACATTGATTTTGATTACCTGATGGCCTCCGGTGCCAATTCGGGGCTGTATTTACAGGGTCGCTACGAGGTGCAGTTGCTCGATAGCTGGACGGTACGCACCCCCAAAGCCAGCGATAACGGCTCAATTTATGAACGCTGGGACGACAGCCGGGGCCAAGGCCGCGAGGGGTACGATGGCCACCCCGCCCGGCAGAACGCCAGCCGTGCGCCAGGCCTGTGGCAGCACCTGCGTATTTCGTTTCAGGCACCCCGCTTTAACGCTGAGGGAAAAAAGACCCAAAATGCCCGATTGCTGCACGTGGAACTGAACGGCGTAGTCATTCATGAGAACGTAGAACTAACCGGCCCCACCCGTGGATCTGCCTTTACTGAGGAAGCCGCTACCGGCCCATTGCTGTTTCAGGGCGATCACGGGGCGGTCGCGTTTCGCAATATCCGGTACGTCAGTTTCGACAAACCACGCCCTCAACTCCTCGGTCTGACCTACGCGGTATATAAAGGTCGCTACGAAAAAGAGCCGGTGTTTGCTCAGCTAAAGCCCGACACGCAGGGAGATTCCGAGCAGCTTACGGCCTCGGTGAGCCGCCTGAATAACGAGTTCGCGCTTCACTATATGGGTACACTCCGGGTGCACGAACCCGGCGAGTACCGTTTCGACATAGCCGTACCGGGCGGCAGCGGTCGACTGCGCGTCAATGGGCAATCCCTGGGCGACCTGGGCTGGTGGGCTGGCGGTGGTCCGGTTACGCTGCCCAAAGGCGACGTACCGATTGAGTTGTATTACGCCAAACTCGTTGACTGGGCTAAACCTTCGGTAGGGCTGACCATTGCCGGGCCGGGCATCCGGGCGTTTACCCTGTCGGGCGATAGCCGGGAGGAGGGGGAAGAAGTAGACCCTATTCGGGTGGAAACGCCCACGACCACCGTTTTGCGGAGTTTCGTGGACGTACCGGTATCGACCTCAACAAAAAACCAGGTCCCTAAAACCGTGCGCATTACCCACGCCGTATCAGTCGGTAGCCCCGACGGGGTGCATTACACTTATGATCTGGACAAGGGAACGTTGGTGCAGGTCTGGCGGGGGCAGTTTCTCGATGCCACACCGATGTGGCACGACCGGGGCGACGGCTCGGCCCGCCCGTTGGGCATGGTTGTGCCGCTGGGTGCGTTGTCGCTCACTGTTGCCCGGCTGACTTCTCCTCAAACCAACTGGCCCGCCGACACTATAGGGTCGGGTTTTCGGCCACGTGGGTATGTGCTCGATGCCGACGACCGGCCTACCTTTCGCTACCAGAGTTTCGGCCTGACCCTCGACGATTGCATCCGGGTGCTGCCCGATAGCAAAGGCGTTCAGCGGACCGTATCGATAACGAACCAGGCAGTCAACCCCCTTGCCTCGACCCTTTACGCCCAATTGGCCACGGGCACCCGCATTCGTGCGCTCGAAGACGACCTTTATCTTATTGATGAGCAGCAGTACGTGCGCGTTGACGACCTCGGCGGCACCAAACCAACCGTGCGCGACGCAGGCGGTCGGCAGGAACTGATTGTACCTGTGACCAGCCGCATTGTGTATTCTATCCTGTTCTAACACCTTCATGAAAACTATTCTAACCATTTGCCTTGCGCTGGCCACCCTCAAGGCCGCCCGGGCGCAGGAATCACCCAAAGAGGACGATTTTTTCAAGATACTAAAAGTGTCGGCTCCCGAAGGCACGCTGCTCGAAGTGGGGGGCTTAACCACTCTGCCTAACGGCGATCTCGGCGTGGCGACACGCCGGGGCGAGGTCTGGATCGTGGAAAACCCGGCCAGCCGTAAACCCTACTTCCGCAAATTCGCATCAGGATTGCACGAGATTCTGGGCCTGGCGTACAAAGACGGATCCCTCTACTGCGCTCAACGGGGCGAGCTGACCAGGCTCGTGGACACCGACCAAAACGGCAAGGCCGACGTGTTTGAGACGGTGTATGCCTGGCCGCTGTCGGGCCACTACCACGAATATAGTTTTGGCCCTAAAATCGCGCCCGACGGGCAGTTTTTCGTGACGGGTAACGTAGCCTTTGGCGACGAAGAGTGGTATCGGGGTGAAAGCCGGGTGCCGTGGCGCGGCTGGACAATGAAGATTTCGGAGACGGGTCAAATGCAACCCTGGGCCACAGGTATGCGTTCGCCCGCCGGGCTGGGGATGATCGACGGAGAACTGTTCTACGCCGATAATCAGGGCGATTGGATAGGGTCAGGCGGCATCGTGCACGTTAAGCGGGGGGCTTTCGTGGGCCATCCGGCAGGCCTGCGTTGGACGGGCGCGGTCAACTCGCCTGTTAAACTGACAACCGAGCAGTTTGATGCCAAGGTGGATGAGCGACGGCGGAAAGACGAGCAGGGCCGGGCCATTAAACCCGAAAACATCGCCAACGAAACGCCAACGCCATTTTACGCACTAAAAGCATTGTTTCCCGACGTAACCATTCAGACCCCCGCCGTGTGGCTACCGCATGGCATTCTGGGTATCTCGAATTCCGAGATTCTGGAAATTCCGGCTGGTACATTCGGGCCATTTACTGGTCAGCTACTGGTGGGCGATCAGGGGATGAGCAAGATTTCACGGGTATTCATGGAGAAGATAAACGGGGAATACCAGGGCGGGGCTGTTGAGTTTCGTAGCGGCTTCCGGTCGGGCGTGTTACGACTGGCATGGGGCCACGATGGTTCGCTGTTCGTGGGGGAAACCAACCGGGGCTGGGGGTCGGCGGGTGATGCCAACGAGGGGCTGCAACGACTAACCTGGACCGGTCAGGTGCCGTTTGAGATACGCACCGTAAAAGCTATGCCCGACGGCTTTGAAGTCGAATTTACCAAACCAGTTGACCCTAAGTCGGCGGGTGACCTGGCTTCCTATCAGGTCGATAGCTTTATTTATAAATACCATCCCGTATACGGTAGCCCACCGATCAATAAAGAAACCCTGCCGTTAACGGGAGTACGGGTATCGCCGGACGGACTACGGGCCAGGTTAATTGTGGGTAAGTTGCGTCGGTATTACATTCATCAGTTGACGCTCGACGGAATTCGCGGGCAGGAGGGCAGTTACGCGCTGGTTCACCCGGTGGCCTACTACACGCTCAACAGCATACCCGACGGAGAAAAGCTGACCCTGGCGGAGGTCAGCACGACGAACTCGGCGGCTCCTGCGGGCAAAACGCTGACAGGTAAACAGGTTGTAGCCGTCTCGGCGCGTAACAGTTTCTCAAAGGGCAACAAACCAACCCCTATCGGAGGGCAAGCCGTGACGGTAGCACAGGCACCCACCTACGCGGAGGTCAAAGGCCTGTTGACACGGCATACGTGCCTGGCCTGCCATCAGACAGACAAGCGGCAGGTTGGCCCCGCCTACACTGACGTGGCAAAGCGGAGATACACCAACGAGCAATTGGTAGAGCTAATCTACAATCCTAAGCCAGCCAACTGGCCCGACTACGCCACGGAAATGCCGCCCATGCCGCAAGTACCCCGCACCGATGCATTGAAGATTGCCGCCTGGATCAACTCCCTGACACCGGCGGCTGGTAGCAAGGGAAACAACGTACCCAAACCCTAATGCCTGCCTGATAGTGTATTAACAAGATAGGCACCTTCATATAGTCTCCCGGCTATTGGCTGACCCGGATACCCGGCTAGCCAGTGGCTAGGAGACTATATTCATTTGAGGGGCTCGCTAGTATCGGTCTGATTCGTTTGCTGGTAATCAGTCAACTAAACCTTACATTTAAAGTGCAGAAAATCTATTTTTCTTTCTAATGAATCATTGTATAATTAAATTGCACAGAAAAGTGAACGGATGATACAGGAACTCCCTGCGGACATTTCGGCTGACTGGCTGCTGTTGAAGCAGGGAGACGCAGCCGCGTTTACCCGGCTCTATAATCAACACGCCCGCGTGCTGGTGAACTACGGATACCGGCTGGTACCCAATAAAGAATTGGTGCGCGACGTAGTGCAGGATCTGTTCGTGCAACTCTGGTCGGGACGAACTACGCTTCCCCCGGTGAAATCCGTTAAAGGGTACATGATGGTGGCGGTCCGGCGTCAATTGCTCCGGCAAACCACCGCCCGTACCCAGTTTGCTGAACTACCCGTGGATGCCGACTACCCCTCGCTGAGTGAGCCTTCCTGCGAAGCGCAGTTGATCGAACACCAAACGCAGGGGTCGGTACGGGAGCGCGTAGCCAGCGCCGTTGATAAACTGCCCCCCCGGCAGCGCGAAGTTATTTTCCTGAAGTATTATAGTGAGCTACCCACACAGGAAATTGCTGACATCATGGGTATAACCCCTGAGTCGGTTTATAAACTTATCTACAAAGCGGTTGATAACCTAAAAGGGCAGTCGATGGGTTGGGAAACCAGCTATCTGTTGGTCACTGTAGGATTACTATGCATACCCAATTTTTTATTTTTTATAAGATAGTATTATTTTAAGGTTAAGTAGCGTTTTGGTCGAATAGCAGACCTGTCTAACTGTATTATTCCAATCGGATAGCATTTAACCTAAAAAAACGTAAATTTTTAGGGATAAATGGTTGGCTCTTCGGTACTATACCGATGAAAGCCGTTCCTAATGACCCCTTATCATCAATACACTGTCCGAGAGTTCATTACCGACCCCGCCTTTATTGCGTGGGTAAAAGCACCGGATGCCCAGGCGGAGGCATTCTGGCAAACGTGGCTACAGCAACATCCCGCTAAACAAGCTGAGGTTCGGCAGGCGCGTGCCTTAGTCCAGGAGTTAATCGCGCAGCAAGACGTTACTACCCAGGCGGAGATTGATCAGGACTGGCAGGCCATTCAGGCTCGCCTTGGCCAGTCTGTGGCAGTTACCAGACCGACACCCGTCAGACCGCTTTGGCAGTGGGGTTGGGCCGCAGCCGCAGCAACGGTATTGCTCGTGCTGGGTATCGGTCTATGGTCGCGCTTAGCCAGTACTAACCGCACTGAGCAGACTGCCCTGTCGGCACAAATCAACGTAGTAAACCACACGCAGCAGGTCCGGGCGCAACGGATACCCGACGGTAGCACCGTCTGGATGACGCCCGGTGCCCGTCTGAGCTACCCCCGGCAGTTCGCTGCTACAGCCCGAACGGTGCAGTTTACGGGGGAAGGCTTCTTTGACGTGGCTAAAGATGCCGCCCGACCGTTTACCATCGAGTCGGGACCGATGCGGACACGGGTGCTGGGCACGAGCTTCAACGTAAAGGCCAATCCGGGCACCGAAACCTACGCCGTAGCCGTAGTGACTGGCCGGGTGACGGTGAGTGCCCCGGCTAAAAACGGCAGGATAGAAACCGTTACGCTTGTTCCGCAACAACGGGCCGTATTTGCGGTAACCGAGCAGCGGTTGGAAGCCACGAGCGTGCCGACCAAGATCACGAAGCAGGAAACCTGGCAACCCGTTTCGCTGTCCTTCAACGACGCTACCCTCAGCGACGTGGCGCAGCAGTTAGAGCAGATTTTCGCCGTTCAGGTCCGTTTAGCCAATCCGCAGATGGCTAACTGCCGCCTGACGGTTGATTTCAAGCATCAGCGTCTGGCCGAAATCCTGGAGCAGATTAACAAATTGCTCAATACTCAATACGCCCTGGAGGGTGATCGCGTCGTTCTGACGGGCGAAGGCTGTCAACCCTGATTTATTGCCACTAAATCCCCTGTATATGAACCTGACGCTCCGCTTATCATCGCCCTAAAATGGGTTAAAAAATCAGGCGTGGTATCAGCACGCCTGACCATTGACCGACGGCCTTCCAGACCACGCCTGCCAGCGCGGGAAGGCTTCTTGTTGCCCAAGTTTTTCACCATCAGTCTAAAAGTAAAAGTATGAAAAGATTTTTCCATCGCAAGCATGGTCTTCTTCTTACGCTCATGCGCCTGACGATTACGCCCCTATTAGTCACCTTATTATGCGCGGCAGTCAGCTACGCCGTTCCCTCTTCGGGACAGGATATTCTTAACCGTGATGTCAGCCTGCAACTGATCAACGCGCCCCTACGAGACGTACTCCGCAAATTGGAAACAACCACGCAAGCCCGCTTCGCCTACAGCCGCAGCGTGATCCGTTTGGAACAACCAGTGAGCATCCGGGCCGAACGCGAATCGCTGGCGTCCGTGCTGACGCGGCTGCTGACACCCCTTAACATCCGGTATGAACTGACCAACGGGCAGATTTTTCTATCGAAGATGAAGCCCGGACCGGAGTCGACGGGGCAGTTGCTGCCGACGCCTGTCCCGGATGAAGCGAAATACGAACTGGCCACGATTCGGGTGCAGGGGAAGGTGACGTCAGCCGACAAGGCCGAAGCTCTGCCCGGCGTCAACGTCACGCTGAAGGGAACCAGCCGGGGTACGGCTACGCAGGCCGACGGTACGTTTAGCTTAGAGGTGCCCGACGAAAGGGCGGTGCTGGTGTTTTCCTACATCGGCTATGCCCCGCAGGAAGTGGTCGTCGGTGCCCGCACTACGTTCGAGATACGGTTGGCCACGGCCCAGAATTCCCTTGATGAAGTGGTCGTGGTGGGTTACGGCTCGGTCAAGAAAAGCGACCTGACCGGCGCAGTGGGTTCGGTAACGGCTAAAGAGTTCGGCGACCGGGTGTCGGGTTCGCCCGCGTCGCTATTGCAGGGCCGGGTGGCTGGCTTAGACATCACTGGCGATCAAATTCGTATCCGGGGCGTGACGAGCTTTTACGGCACTGATCCGCTGTTTGTCATCGACGGCATCATCGGCGGCAACTTAGGCACCGTCAACGCCAACGACATCGAGCGGATTGAAGTGTTGAAAGATGCCTCGGCCACGGCTATCTACGGGGTACAGGGGGCCAACGGAGTTATTTTGGTTACGACCAAAACGGGGAAGGCCGGACCGGTTCGGGTGTCGGTCAATTCGTTCGGCGGTTTTCAGAATCCTATCCGTAAACTTGACGTGCTCAACGCTCGGCAGTACGTGGATCTTGTTAAAGAGATGTACACCAACGCGGGTAAAGCCGCCGATCTGTCGGCCAAGATTCTCTCAGACGATGTCTTGATTGACCGCACCAACTGGCAGGATGCCACGCAGAAGACGGGGTACTTTCAGGAGCATAACGTCAACTTTTCGGGCGGCTCGGAAAAAAGCAACTATTTCGTATCGCTGGTGTATAAGCGAAACACGCCGGTGCAGGTGGGTGATGCTGTCAACCGCACGTATGGGCTGCGAGCCAAAAACAACTTCAACCTGACTCCCTGGCTGCGGTTAGGCACCAACCTAAGCCTGATTTACAATTACAACACGGGCCGTCAGGTGGGCGACGGACAGCAACGGCTATCTTACCCCCCTTACTTGTCTCCTTATGACGCCAACAACCCCTGGGGAACGACCAACGTGGACCGCAGTGCCGACCTGACCGATCAGTACAATCCCATCAATGGCATACTGGGCAGAGGGGATAGTAAAGACTTCAATTACCAGGTGAATGGCTTTGCCGAAGTGGAACCAATTCGGGGATTGGTTTATCGCCTACAGGCCGGGCTAAACGGTAATTATTTTAATACGTGGGGCTTCAACCCCCGCACTATCGACGGGGGCGTGCAGGTGAATCCGAGTAACTTCAGCCAGGGGGCAGGCTACGGGTTCTACCCCACACTGGAGAACATCCTGACCTATACCAAAGACATTGGCGCGCACAACTTCTCGGTGCTGGGCGGTACTACGCTGCAAACCGGAGAAAGCCGTTCGACGGGAGCATCCGGTCGGGACTTCATCGGCGAACGGTACGACGTGCTGGGTCTCAATGCCGTTTCGGTGATTCTGCCGGGAACGCAGGGCTACGGCAAAAGTGCCATCTTCTCCTACTTTGGACGGGTTACCTACGGCTTCAAGGACCGCTACCTACTGACGGCCAACTTCCGGGCCAACACCTCGGCTAACTTCGCCCCGTCGAACCGCTGGGGGTATTTCCCCTCGATGGCCGTTGCCTGGAAAATTCACGAGGAGCCGTTTCTGCAAGGGCGCATTCCCAACCTGAGCCAGTTGAAACTGCGGGCGGGGTACGGCTTGGTGGGCAATGACAACACGGGCGGCCCCTTCAAATACAGCTCGCAGGTGCACACCGACACCTACTGGCCATCGGGTGTAAACAGCGACGTACTTAACAAAGGCGCGACGGTGTATACCGATGCCTCGTCGAAAATCAAGTGGGAAAGCCTCAGCAGCACAAACATCGGCTTAGACGTTGGCTTCTTCGGCGACCGGCTTTCGTTCACGGTCGATTACTTCAACAAAAACACCAATGACATCCTGTTGCCGGTGCCGCAACCCATTTCGCTGGGCTACGGGGGTAACCAGGGCGGGGGTGATGCCACCGTCAACGCGGCCACGATCAACAACCGGGGCTTCGAGTTTCTAGGTACGTACCAGAACCGGGTCGGCCAGTTTTCCTATTCGGTGTCGGCAAACCTGACGCTGGTGAAAAACAACGTAACTTCATTAGGAGCCGGTCAGCCATTCGTTCAGGATGTATCGCGCACGGATACTGGCAACCCGGTTGGCTATTTATACGGCTACATCGCCGATGGTATTTATCGCACTAAAGCCGAGATTGACCAGGCCAATGCGACTGCCAAAGAAAAAGGAAAGGACTTTTTTCAGGAGAGTTCCACTTCGGCGGGCGACGTGCGGTTTCGCGACCTAGACGGCGACGGGCAAATTACGACCAACGACCGTACCCGGATTGGTAACGCTATTCCAACCCATACCTACGGGGCCAACGTGACGCTGGGCTACAAAGGCTTTGACCTGAACGTCTTGTTTCAGGGCGTGGGGGGCAACCAGCTTTACCTCGCCAACTATGGCAGTACGCGGGGTATGGTTATCGTGCAGAACGCGGAAACCTACGTGCTCAACCGCTGGCGTAGCGAAACGGATCAGGGCAACGGCATTGTTCCCCGCGCTATTTACCTAGACCCGGCGGGTAACAACCGGATGTCGACGCTGAAAGTGGAAGATGGGGCGTACCTGCGGCTGAAACAGGTGTCGCTGGGCTACCGGCTGTCACCCGCCCTGCTGGGTCGGATTGGCCTACGCGAGACGAGCAACGTGCGGTTCTACGTCAGTTCGTTCAACCTGCTGACGTTCACCCGGTTTACCGGCTTCGACCCTGAGGTAGGTGGCGACAACAAGCAACGCGGCTACGCAGGCGGTGGTTTTCCGAGTAACCGTCAGGTGGTGTTGGGCCTCAAACTCGACTTCTGATCCATTCATTATTTATTTCATCGCTTAATCAAGCGTTCTTATGAAAAAGTACATTATTGTTTGCCTGACCGTTCTGCTGACGAGCTGCGCCGACATCGTTGATTACCCCAACCCGTCGTCTTACGACGCAGCCAACTACTTTACTACTCCGGCCTCGATTTCCGAAGCTGTGACGGCTACCTACGCGGGTTTGTATTTCAAAGGGCTGTTTCAGTGGCAGTGGCACGTGGTGTTTGACGCGCTGGGCAACGAATACGATGCCGGGCCGGGTGGCTCCAACGAAGGCGATGCCATTCAGGCATGGAACTACACGATACTAAATAACAACGGCTATTTGACGGTGATGTGGAAGTCGCTGTACCGGATTATTCTGCGGGCCAATCTCGCCATCGACAAGGGGAATGCCGTCTATGCCGCGACCAAAGACCCTACTGTGGCGCGGCTGATTGCTGAAGCCAAGTTCATGCGGGGCTGGGCGTATTTTCAGCTAGCCTACTACTGGGGCCGGGTACCCCTGCGCACCACCTTCGATCAGTCAAATAATGTGAACGCCCAGCGCGCACCCGTTGAGGAGGTCTGGAAACAGGTGCAATCCGACCTTGAAGCAGCCATTGTCGGCCTGCCGGTGAGCTATCAGGGCGACGACATTGGCCGGGTCACCAAAGGAGCTGCTATTGCGGTGCTGGGTAAGAAGTACCTCTTCAACAAGGATTACGCTAACGCTGAAGCGCAGTTCGCCAAGCTCGACAAAGCGAACGGCGGGATGTATGACCTGCTGCCCGGTAGCCAGTGGAACGATAACTTTGGCGAAACCAACAAGAACAACATAGAGGGCGTGTTCGAGGTGCAGCACCACTGGTTTAGCAATAGCTTCATTTGGGGCACATTCGTCGATAATCAGGAAACGGCTGCGGCTGGTCAGCCTAGCGTACATACGGCCCGCCCGCAATTGTACGGCTTCAACGACTGGTCGAACTGGAAGTTTTCGCCCCAACGGGTTCGCGACTTTGTCTATACCAGTGAAGCGGGCAAGCTATACGTCGATCCACGGGCTGCCCTGACGTTTTATGGCCGACCGGCGGGGGGCGATACCCTGCAACTGGGCGACCTGACCTGGTGCGATCAGTGCAAAGACCAAAAAATGCAATCTTTCGACTTCAAGGGCAAGAACGGCTTCTGGTTCCGTAAGTACCAGAACTATGAATACAAGCCTGGCGAAAACACGTTGCAATCAAACAACAATTACCGGGTCATCCGCTACGCCGACGTACTGCTGATGCGGGCTGAGGCCCTGATTTTTCAGAACAAAGTGGCGGAAGGTATGGTGCTCATTAACCGGGTACGTACCCGCATTGGGGCGTTTGCCTATACCAAAACCTACAGCCAGGCCCAGGCTACCGATTTGCTAAAACGTGAACGGCTGCTCGAACTGATTGGTGAAGAGCATCGGTACGCTGATCTGAAACGCTGGGGCACGGCCAAACAGGTACTCAATGCCGAATTGCAGCAGCGCGGGCGGCCGCAATCGTTTGAAGACAAGCACCTGCTGTTTCCCATTCCGTTACAAGAAATCGACACGAATCCCGGCGTAGCGGGCGACGTAGCCAATAACTGGAACTAAAGCGCCCTTCGCAAAACACGCCCCACACCCGAACAGGCGTATCGGTTAGCAGCCCGCCGATACGCCTGATTTAGGCCCATTCTATTCACTTTCTGGTGCCTTGACTGCTCATTGCCGGTTCGTCGCCGGGCGATGGGTTAGCTACTGCTTTGCCTGCTTCTCTCCACTCGTTCTCGATGATGCTGACCCGACTGTTCGGACGGTGCAGCCAATCCGTATCAACCAATTATTTTCCCAGTTATCACCATGAAGACTTTCTCCCTGCTGCGAACGACGTACCTGATCCTGCTGGTTCTGGTGTCGTTCAGTGCCCGCCTGGTGCAGGCCAGCCCGCGCTTGCCGCTTGCTCCCACTACCGCCACCGGTCCCGACGTAGTGGTGACGGCGCGGGGCGAAAATCCGCCTAACGAAGGGGTCGACAAGCTCACGGATGGTAGTTTCAGCACAAAATGGCTTGACTTATCGCCCACGTCTTTCGTGCAGTTTGCCTATAACGTGCCCCAGATCTGGACGGCCTACGTTCTGGTATCGGGCGACGACGCGCCGGAACGTGACCCCAAAAACTGGACCCTGCAAGGCTCCAACGATGGTATGACTTGGACAACGCTCGATACCAAAACCGGACAAGCCTGGTCGGGGCGGGTGCAGAAGCGTTCGTTCTCGTTTGCCAATACCACTGCTTACCGGTACTATAAGCTCGACATAACCTTGAATAACGGGGCACCCCTGGTTCAGTTGTCGGAACTCCAACTAACCACTACTGATCTGCTAACGCCGGATGTGGCGGTTACGGCGCGGGGTGACAACCCACCCGGCGAAACTATCGACCGGGTGTACGACGGCAATCCTGACACTAAATGGCTCGACCGGTCGCCGACTTCATTTGTGCAGTTTGCTTATACTAGCCCACAGACCTGGACTGGCTATGCCTTGACGTCGGGCAACGATGAACCGGGCCGTGACCCAAAAGACTGGACCCTGCAAGGCTCCAACGATGGTATGACTTGGACAACGCTCGACACTAAAACCGCTCAAACTTGGTCGGGGCGCAAACAGGTGAAGGCATACAAATTCACCAACACCACGGCCTACACCTACTACAAGCTCAATATCACGGCCAATAACGGGGCACCGCTGCTGCAACTGGCCGAGTTATTTCTGGGAACACAGGCCCAGTTGCCGCCCGTAGTGACGGTGACGGCGCGGGGCGGCAACCCGCCCAACGAAGGAGTCGATAAAGTGGCCGACGGCGATCAGGGGTCCAAGTGGCTCGATGGCTCACCGACCTCGTGGGTGCAGTTTGCCGTTGACCCTCCCCAGGTATACAACGCCTACTACGTCACGTCGGGCAACGACGCGCCCGACCGCGACCCCAAAGACTGGCAAATTCAGGTCTCTAACGACGGTACCAACTGGACGACGCTCAGCACAAAAACCGGGCAGTCGTGGCCCCGCCGCAACCAGCTTCGGCGGTTTCAATTTGCCAACACGACCGCTTATTCATATTATCGGTTCAATATCACGGCCAACAACGGCAGTACGGGCATACAACTCTCGGAACTGCTGTTCCTGAAAGCAACCCCCGATAGCCAATCCCCCACCGTGCCCACCAGTTTCAGCACCGTCAGTGCCACGCCAGTCTCCCTGTCGGTAAGCTGGCAGGCATCAACTGACAACAGCGGGGTTACGGAGTATGAAGTTTACCTGAACGGCACCTTAGTTGGCACCACGCTCACCCCCCGTTACCGGTTTACCGACTTAGACCCGGCCACCTCCTACACCATCACCGCCACCGCGTTGGATAGCTGGGAAAACAAATCGGCCCAGAGTCTTCCGTACGTGGCGACCACACCCACGGCCACCCAGATTGGCAATCCAGTGACCATCAACGACCCTAACTTCGCCGATGCCATCCGAACGCTGTACCCAAAGCTCATTGGTCCGGCGGGTAACAACACGCTTACCCCACTGGCTGCCTACGTACCCAAGCTTGAGTTTGGCAAGTGGGGGGCCACCGATGGCCCCTACAGCACCAAACCCCGGCTGACGACCATTGAGGGCATTCAGGGCTTCATCAATCTGGAGATTCTGGATTTGTTTCGGCAGGATTTGACCACCCTGCCTCCATTGCCGAAAAACCTGCGGTTCCTCAGTGTACGCAACAATGCCCTCCTGACCAGCCTGCCCGCCTTCCCGGCTACGCTGGCCAAGTTCGACGGTAGTTTCACGACGAAACTGTTGTGTCTGCCCCGGTTGCCTGACAACTTTTTCTTTAACCCCGGCGACGGCTTTGATACCGGGTTCCGGCTAACCATTGATTTTTCGGGTATCGGTTGCCTGCCCAATCTGCCCGACGGATTTTACCAGGGCCGGAACTTAGTGTATCCCTTTGAACTGGTGTTTCCCGAAAATCTTTGTACGCAGAGTCCCGTTGTCGAGGCTGTCAACACCCAAAGTTCGCCCGCCGGGCAAACCAAAGGGATTATTTTCATCAAAGCCAGCGTAGCGGGTGTCAATAATCGGCTCGAGTACAGCACTAACGGCCTGACCTTTAGTAAAGACAACGCCCTGCGGAACCTCGCACCAGGCAATTATACGATCTACACGCGTCGGCAAACGTCAGCGGGTTGCCCCACGGCTACCGTCTCGACCACGGCTAGCGTTGCCGTTGCTCAGCCCGCCCGCACGGTGTACGTATCGCTGTCGGGTAACGATGCCACCGGCGACGGCTCGTCGGCTAAGCCCTGGCGGACGCTGCGTTATGCCACGAAGCAGGTAGTACCCGGCCAGCCCAATACCATTCAATTAGGTGAAGGCACGTTTGTGGAGGACAGCGTCTACGCGGGCAGCACGACGCCCGGCCCCATCATACTCCCTACGGGCACTAGCCTGCTGGGGGCAGGCTCGGGCAAAACCACGATTAAGGTGAACAACTTTTACGACCTCCGTAAGAACCCACAGGATAACCAGGGCTACGGGAGTTGGGGTGGGCGTAAAGACCGGTTTGCGCTGCACATACTGCGTACCAGTGGCATACTGGTGAAAGGGTTTACCCTTGACGGGCAGGACAAGAAAACCCACGCCGGTATTTACACGGCAAACCTGAGCGATGCCATTTTTGACGACGTGACGATCACGAATTTTCGGTGGACGGGCCTGTGGCTGCCTTCGGCGCAACGAGTCGAGCTTAAAAACAGCACCCTCAAAAACAACGCCTGGGGCAACGTAGAACGGGCGGTCGGCAACCTGCTGCTGCTGGACATCGACGACGCATCAATTCACGACAACGTGATCGAAGAAACCTTCACCATCACCGACGTAAACGGTTATCCGCAGGGCGCCTACGCCATTGACGCGCTGAGCGACGGCGACGGGGGGAACCCGGAGTATTTTGTGGCTGAGAACGTAAAAATCTACCGTAACAAGCTCACCGTGCTGGAGCGGGGTACGTGGCAGATTGGCCAGCCCGCCATCACCATCGAGGTTGTCAATATCAACACCAAAAACTGGGAGATTTACGAAAACCAGTTGAACAACAATATTTCGCTGGTCTGTAACCCGCTGCCGGGCATCACCAACGGCGAGGAACGCACTTTCCGCATCCACGATAACGTGTTCGATTTGGGCGGGGAACGGGGCGACTACCGGTACGCACTGGAGTTAAATTCGTCGCGGGTGGAGTTCGATCACAACTACATCAGCGGGGGCGTGTTCCCCATTAACCAGTTCGACAACCGGGTCAATGAAAACGCCTGGATTCATCACAACACGTTCTTCAGCCCCCGCGCCGACCAGCCCGTAATTTACTTCGGGACCTATGCCACGAATTTTAAATTCTACAACAACACGATTCTGGATACGCAGGGCGCACCGAGGCTCTTCAACCGGTTCGTAACGCTGAGGGAAGCCCCGCCAACGGTTGGCTTTGAGGTGAAGAACAACGTCTTTATCAGTACGAAAGGCCCACGAGGAAACTGGTTTCCAGCGGATAACTTTGGCTTCACGCCCAACACGCCCGCCTTTGCCAACAATCTGTTCTACAATGCCGATCCGTTCGGTGTGAACCCAGTGGTGGTACCAACCAGCCAGCCCATCAGCACCATCCTGAAAGCAGCCGGCAACAAGCCAACCCCATTTTTTGAGTTGGCAGTTGGTAGCCCAGCGGTGGACGCGGGCGTCGTGCTGGCTCCGTTTACGAACGGCTTCAAGGGAACAGCCCCGGATATGGGAGCGTATGAAAGTGATCAGTCCATTAAACTGAGTCTACTGCACCAGGACGCATCCAATGGTCAGGCAACCAGCAATCAGATTCGGCCCAATTTGCAACTGACCAACACCGGTGGTACACCCGTCCCCTACAATCAAGTGACGGTACGCTACTGGTTTACCGCCGAGCAGTTCGCGCCCATCAACACGTTTATCGATTATGCCCAGCTTGGCAACGGTAAGGTGAAGGCGAATTATGTCCGTCCGGAAGGTGCTCGCGCGGGTGCCGATGGCTACGTCGAGTATAGTTTTGATCCATCGGCGGGATCACTGGGAGCTAATTCCGGGCCTATCCAGTCGCGGTTTGCCAAACAGGATTACACCAATTTCAACCAGAGCGACGATTATTCGTTTGCGGCCAACAACGCTTACACCGCCAACCAGAAGATCACGGTGTACCGCAATGGGCAGTTGGTGTGGGGCACCGAACCCGCTCCGGTCGCATCGGCCCTGAAACTGACGGTCCAAACCCAGAACCGCAACAACAAAACCACGGGCAACCAGATCAGCACGTACCTGGCTCTCAGCAACACGGGAAACGTACCGGTGGCTTACAAGGACCTGAGCGTTCGCTACTGGTTCACGGCGGAAGGCACTCAGCCCCTGACCGCCTGGATCGACTATACGCCCCTGGGCAGCGCGAAGGTGAAAACCCGGTTTGTGCGCCCCAGCCCGGCATTGCCAGGAGCCGATACTTACATTGAAATGCAGTTCGACTCTACGCTGGGTTCGTTATACGGAGCCAGCACAACGGGCACTGTCCAGTACCGCATTGCCAAATCCGACTGGTCGAACTTCAACGAAGCCAATGACTACTCATACAAAGCAGCTGCCCCACTAGCCGATAACGACCGCGTAACGGTCTATTACAAAGGGCAGTTGGTATGGGGAACCGAACCCAAATCGGGTGGACGGCTGATGGCCGAGCCGGTAGCGGAAACCCTCACCGTGGATGTGTATCCTAACCCGGCCAGTTCGTACATCATCCTGCGGCAGGGCGAATCAACGGAGGCCGTTGACCTGACCATCTACGGCATCGGCGGGCAGATGGTGCAGCAACAACGTATCCAGTTCAACAGCCCCGTCAGCACAGAGACGCTCACGCCGGGCCTGTACCTGCTCCGGGTGCAAACCGGGCAACGGGCCTACACGCTGAAGTTGCTCAAGCAATAACGAAACGGGGGCAGTCGGTACGCTTTGTGTAGACTGCCCCCGATAAGCTCTCTAAACCTTCGCTTGCTAATTGTCTATCCACGGCTTTTTGAAACTTGTTCAAAATCTTTTCTTAAACGATTAGAATCATGTCTAACAAAAAGGTCAATCAACCAGTCAGCGGGCTGAAAAATATTCTGTTGAGCTTACTGGTGCTCATCGCCACAGCAACATCGCTTCAAGCAGCCGACTACTACGTTAGTATAGATGGAAACAACGACAATGATGGCACCAGCCCCAGCCAAGCCTGGCAGACTATCGATAGGGCGTTACGTTCTGTGGCTCCCGATCAGGGGCATACCATTCGGCTGTCTGCGGGCACATTCAATGAAAGTGACTACCTAGTACTACCCAGTGGAGTAAGCCTAATCGGATTAGGAATTGGGGTCACGACCATTCGGATAAACCGATACTATGACTTCGCCACTGCTGAAAATAGGTCTGGTTATTACGACGGTAAGGAGGAATACGCAGATAAGCCTGGTTATGAGGCATACTATGCACGCCCAGAGTTCTTTAGCATTCAGCTGACAACTGGAGGAGGCGGAACGCCTGATAAGTATCAGGAAATCGCTAATTTTTCGCTCACGGGAACCAACCTTCAAGGCGAAATCAAAAAAGGACACGGGGGCATTTTTGGAAATGATGTAAAATACATACGAATCACAAGTGTCGAGATTAGAGATTTTCATTTCAATGCGATCTGGATACCCAAAGTGAACCATGTCGAAATGAGTTTTTTAGAATTAAAAAATAACACCTTCGGTAATAAGTATAAGTCGTTTGGGGCCATCATGTACAACCAATTAAACAACGCCTCCATTCATCATAATGTAATTACAGAAGAAAGCCCGAACGATATAGGTGCTTACGGCATGACTAACTTGCCCATATACCTCTTTCCAGGTGACGATAAGCCACGAACGTATGGTAATGGAGAGTGGCCTACTCTGGATGGTACAGGAAAGATTAACTCATCGGCTGGGTTCACCTCTATTAACACCAGTATTTACAGCAACACCATTAGCACACCCACTTTTGGTACTTGGGATACAGGTCTTGGGGAAACGGCTGGTTTTAGTATCGAAGGCTTTGGTTCTGCCGCTGGTAACTGGAACATTTTCGACAACATCCTGAATAACGGAATATCACCTATACTTTTTGAATCGATTGGACCCATTCGCGTCTATAACAATGTGTTCGATCTAAGCTCGTATGGAAATAAATATGCGGTAGAATCCAATGCGCCAAACTTCGAGTTCGATCATAATTATGTGATTGGTGGCTTTTTATTTCGGCAAACTGGTGATCGTTCCCTAAGTGAAGAGTGGATAAATCAAAAGTTTCACCACAACGTATTTGAGTCCCCTTCGGCACGTAACCCGGAGGGTTCAGGAGATGTTCCTCATCCCCTTTTTGAATATACCTCGTTTCCCAAAGACTTCAAGTTCTACAACAACACGATATACGACACACAGGGCCTAACACGTTTATTTGAATTTGATATAGAGAAGAAAAAAGGAACGGGCGCGGAGATCAGAAATAACGTATTCGTTAGCGACAGGTCCGGTGGACTAAATGAGCTTCCGGGACTTGATGCATTTGACTCACCGGATGTTCGCAATAACTTATTTTACAAATTCGCACCTTTCGGAGCTGAGGCAGTGGTAGTAGACGCTGGCGAATCAGCATCATCCATATTAAATCTTTCAGGAATTAAGCCGAAACCTTTTTTTGAGTTAACTCCGGGCAGTCTGGCCATAGGAACTGGTAGATCAATAACAGATGACAATATCCCTATTGATCTGGGTGCTTACGATTACCTGCAGAATAGTTTGGCGCAGCCAAGCGGTACTTTGACGCCAGACCAGACCGGATCTGCTGAGAGCCTACCTGTCGATATATACCCTAATCCGGCAAGTACTTATCTAACCGTAAGGCAGGGCAACTCAACAGAATCTATTATGCTCACTTTCCTGACTGTTTCGGGGCGGGTTATTCAGAACCGGCAAACTCTCTTCAACAGCCCCGTCAGCACAGAGACGCTCACGCCGGGCCTGTACCTGCTCCGGGTGCAAACCGGGCAACGGGCCTACACGCTGAAGTTGCTCAAGCAATAACGAAACGGGGGCAGTCGGTACGCTTTGTGTAGACTGCCCCCGATAAGCTCTCTAAACCTTCGCTTGCTAATTGTCTATCCACGGCTTTTTGAAACCTATTCGAAAACCTTCAACTAAACGATTAGTTCCATGTGTATCGAAACAATGCATCACGTTTTACGTACTCTGTTGAGCAGAACCATATTCTGCCTCCTGTTCCTGACCAGCACTGTATCGACAGGTTGGGCGACCGATTACTACGTCAGCACGACCGGCAACGATAACAACAGTGGAACCAGCACAGCACAGGCCTGGAAAACGCTGGCCAAGGCGTTCGCCAGTGTACAGGCCAACCAAGGGCATACGATTCGCGTTGGAGCCGGTACGTTTAGTGAGAATGCAATTCTTACCGTACCGTCGGGCGTGAACATCACGGGCGCAGGGGTAGGCAATACCATTATTACCGGTAGTAGTGCCACTTATTACGCCTTGCAACAACCCATTTACAACACCCACCACGACAAGTTTCTGTTACAACTGCCGAATGGCAAAAATCAGACCTTGAGTCAGTTCACCCTCGAAGGGGCTAATCACCAAATTCACGGAGCCATTTTCGCTCCCGGCACCAACAACGTGCACTTTGTCAATCTGGCGGTCAAGCACTTTAACTACGGCGGCATCTACGTGGCCCGCTCCACCGACGTGGAGATCGGCCAGAGCGTGTTCGTCGACAATGGGTTTCCCAATACCGAGATCATGAGCAGCGGGTCCAACATTTTTTATTTCGGCGACACCCGGCTCTCGATTCACGACTGCGATATCAACCAGATAGCCCCCGAAGCCCGCGATGGCTCTTACGGCATCCGCGACATTCACCCCGATGCCACCGATTCCGGCAACTACTACAATCTGCCGGGGGAACTGGTTACGGAACTCAAAATCTGGAATACCTCGGTGAGGGTCAGCTCAATGGGTGCCTGGAACAACTGGAGTTCACCGGGTATCACCATCGAAAGCAACTGGTGCCCTGTACTGAACTGCGAAATCCGCAACTGCCAGGTTAACAACAGCATTTCGCTGACCCAGGGGCGGGGCGGCAGCAGTGGCCAAAGCTGGCGGGTCCACCACAACCTGTTCGATATGTGGGATATTGCCTACGGCATCGAGGTCAATACGAATTACATCGAGATTGACCACAATTATATGCGGGGTGGGGTGTATCCATTCGCCCAGTGGGATGAGGGTAACCGCAACAAAAGCGTGACGATGCACCACAACACCATTCTGTACGACGTGAATGTGGACAACCTGTATTCGCTGGGCCTTTATCTGTCGTGGGGTGGCTGCGATGACCTGGCTATCTACAACAACACCCTTGTATACACCAACCGGGCGTATCCGCTGCTGAAACTGTGGGGCAAAGGCTTGGAAAAACCCTGGGGGAATCTGCAAATCAAAAACAACGTGTTTGTGAACCAGACGGGCACCGCCGTCAATGTGCTGGCCAACGGCAGCTACACGGGTACGGTAGACCGCAACGTATTCAGAAACGTGAACACGCTAGGCACGAACGCCTACACCAGCAGTCCGGGCCTGACCCTGTCGGGCAATAAGCCGTTTCCGTATTTCGCGGCCATTTCCCAGAGTAGCTTCGTGGTGGACAAGGGCGGGGTGATCGCGGGTATCACCGATGGCTTCGCCGGGGCAGCGCCTGACCTGGGTGCTTCGGAGTACGGCGTCGCGCCTTGGCAGGTAGGCATTCAGAACAGCTCGCCGCCTGTGGCTGACCCGCTGGTGACGGCCCAGGGCGACAACGCGGCCAACAACGAAGGCATTGATAAGATTCACGATGGAAATCTGAACTCGAAGTGGCTCCATGCGGCAAGCACATCCTGGGTGCAGTTCAAGTACAGCGCGGCGAAGGTCTGGAACAAGTACGACATCACGTCTGGCAATGATGAGCCGGGTCGCGATCCCAGAAACTGGACACTGCTGGGGTCAAACACGGGTGCCGATGGTAGCTGGGTAACGCTCGACACGCAAAGCGGGCAAAGCTGGTCGGGCCGCAACCAGACCCGCTCGTTCACCTTCACCAACAACACCGCTTACCAGTATTACCGCTGGGTCATCTCCGCAACCAACGGGGCACCCATACTTCAGGCGTCGGAGTTAACTTTTTCTTTTTCATCCGCCCTTGAAAACAACGCCATCTATGAAATCGAATCGGCATTGGCTGCGGGAAAAGTGTTGGACGTAGCGGGGGGCAACTCGACACCCGGCACTAAAGTACAACTCTGGACGTCGAACGCGTCGAATGCGCAGCGATGGAAAGCAGTCGATGTGGGCAGCGGTTATTATAAACTCATACCCCAAAATGCGACCGGTACGGCCATGGATATTGCGAACTCCGGCACGGCTGACGGGAGTCAGGTACAGATTTACACCGATAACGGGACGGGGGCACAAAAGTACAAGCTGGCCGACGCTGGCGGAGGTTATTTCACTATCCAGCCCAGCTACAGCACAACGTCGGTCTTAGACATTTCCGGTTCGAGCACGACCGACGGGGCTAAAGTGCAGCTTTGGGCCGCCAATAATTCGCCCGCTCAGAAATTTAAATTCATTAAACGAGCATCGGGAGGCCGATTGTCGGCTGAGCCAGTGAGCGTAGAGACGGAAATGATCGTTTACCCCAACCCGTCAGGTACGTACCTGACGATACGCTATGGTGATTCAACCGATGCTATGGGCGTCACCTTCTACAACGTCGGTGGACAAGTGACGCATAACCAGCAGGCCCGGTTCAACACGCCCATTAATATTGAAAAACTCACTCCGGGATTATACATTTTGAAAGTGCAGACTGGGCAACACATGCATACGCTAAAGGTACTCAAGCAATGAGAGCTTATATATCATAGGTTAGTAATACCGACAGACTCGATTGATTCAGTCGGGTCTGTTTATCCTCTTCTAGCCTGTTACCCTACAAACTGACCGACCCAAGCCGATTAGTTTGTAGGGTAACCCACATCGGTTTTTCTAACCACGACATCTCAGGAGACCAGGCAAACGTAACCGTTCATAACTGTAGCGGTGTGCTCCTTTACGACTCGGCAGCGTTGCCGATTGTGCTTGGTGCCTACACAGTGTATTTGAGTCTAGGCAGCAGAGAGCTGAGTAGTGCAGCTTATGGGCAGAGCAGGACGATAGTAGCACCTCTTAAATCATTCTCTAAAACCCTGCTTCCAGCAGAATGAAACAGCCCGCACGGGCCACTTATCAGACACAGAACAGTTTCAACTCGCCGGTCATCCTCAATCTGACTTCAGACTTGTAGATACTGAAGGTGCAGGTTGGTGAGTAGACCCGAACGATGAAAGTACTGAAGCAGTGAATTGCCTTTATGGGCAAGGCTGGATTGTCGGCTTATCCACAAATGCTTTTGTAAAAACTTCCAAACCCTAATAAACCGTTATGACGACACACTTACTAACAGTTACCGCGCTGGTATTCAGCACGAATCTGTTGTTTGCGGAAGAGCGCAATTCCGTACGCTTCAGGCCAGCCAGCCCACCCGACATTCGCTACGCAGCCCCAACGGTTGATATCACCATTACCGGCAGGGTGCTCGATGAAAAAGGGGCGGGTCTTCCGGGCGTCAGCATCGTGGTCAAAGGCAGCAACCGCGGTACCAACAGCGATGCCAATGGGCAGTACCGAATCGAGGTACCCAACGCCAATGCTACACTGGTTTTCAGCTTCCTGGGCTACCAGCGGCAGGAAGCAAGCGTTGGTAACCAGTCGACAATTACCGTGTCGCTCCAGCCCGATAATCAGGCACTGAATGAGGTGGTCGTGGTGGGGTATGGCACACAGCGTAAGGCCACTCTGACCGGCTCGCTGGCTACCATCACCACCCGCGACCTGCTGCAAAGCCCCACCGCCAACCTGACCAATTCGCTGGCGGGCCGCATGCCGGGGTTGTTTGCCAATCAGTTTGCCGGGGGGGAACCGGGCGTCGATAAAAGCAATATCTATATCCGGGGAACCGGCACCTACGGCGACCAAGCCCCGATTGTGATTATCGACGGACTGGAACGGAGCATGGATTATCTGGCTCCTTCGGAGATCGAAACCTTTACCATTCTGAAAGATGCCTCGTCAACGGCTCCGTTTGGGGTTCGGGGGGCCAACGGCGTGATCCTGATTACGACCAAACGCGGTAAGGTGCAGGACAAAGCCCTAGTTAATTTCAAGACGTCGATGGGGATCAACCAGCCGGTGAAGTTCCCAACGTACCTGGGGTCGGCCGACTACGCGCAGTTGTATAACGAAGCTATTATCAACAACAACCGGGGGGCTGACCCAACTACGCTCAATCTGTTTTCAAACCAGGCCATCGACAGTTTCCGGCGGGCCAAAGGTGATAATTCCGATGGGCTGGGCTACAACTGGGATTATTTCGATTATGCTTTCAAACCCGGTGTGCAGCAGGACCACAGCCTGAATATCAGTGGCGGATCAGAGCGTGCGCGGTACTTCGTACTGGCCAATTATTTTCAGCAGGATGGCAACTACAAGCATACCGATCTGGGGGCGAATAATACGCAGGCGGTCTTTAAACGCTACAATTTCCGGTCAAATATCGACATCGACATTACCAAGAGTTTTTACGCCCGCCTCGACCTTGGCGCCCGTATTACCGATCGCAACGCGCCCGGCACCACGGCAGCCCGCATTGTAGAACTGGCCAACACTCAGCCCTCTTATCTGCCCATCGTGTTACCTACCAATGACAACCCCGACAATGCGCAGATCTTTGCCAACAACCCCGCGGGTGCGCTGTTCGGCGATCAGATTTACCGCTTCAATATCCTGGGCGAACTCAGCCGGACCGGTTTTCTGAACGAGAAAAACACGTACCTGAACGGTTCATTTGTGCTGGGTCATCAACTGGATTTTATCACGCCAGGCCTGAAAATTGAAGGGCTTTTTGGGTACGATTCGTCCGAAGGAATCTGGGTGTACCGGCAGGTGGATACGTATAACGAAGGCTACCGGCAGTATCCGGGCTACGCCACTGTAGTGCCTGTTGGCGGCATCGACGTGTACCGCACACCCGGCATTTTTACGGGCCGCTACGAACGCGCCAACCGCTACGATACTGATCAGACCCTGGGCAACTCGTCGAGCCGCAACCCCAGCGATAGCCGCAGTTCAACCCAGTTAAAGTTGGAATACCTTCGCAGCTTTGGTCTGCACAACGTAACCGGCCTGTTGCTATTCAATCGGTCGAAGCGGCTCATCGACAACCAGGTTCCGTTCGTGTATCAGGGCCTGACCAGCCGCGTTACCTACGGCTACGACGACCGGTATCTGCTTGAGTTCAACGCAGCCTTCAACGGCTCCGAAAATTTTGCCAAGGGCCGCCGATACGGGTTTTTTCCGGCGGTGTCGGCGGGCTGGGTGCTTTCTCGTGAGTCGTTCATGAGTAACCTTCCCTGGGTTAGTAACTTGAAAATCAGAGGATCATACGGATTGGTAGGGAGCGACCGAGTTCCTAACAACGCCCGGTTTGTGTACCTCCAATACTACGGGGGCGGGGGTGATTATTCGTTTGGTACCGATAACTTCGGTTCGGGGGCAGGCGGCGGTCTGCGCGAAGGCAACCTCGCCAACGAAAACCTTACCTGGGAAAAAGCGCGAAAAGCCAACATCGGCATCGACGCTACGCTATTTAAAAAACTGACCCTGACCGTCGATGCGTTCCACGAACACCGTTACGACATCATCACCGACCTGGGTCAGGGCGACAAGCTGGGTTTTCCTACTGTTGTGGGCAAAAGCGCGCCTTATGTCAATTCCGGAATTGTCGATAATAAGGGCATTGAGTTTGAGATAGGCTGGTCGGGGTCAGTAGGGAAGCATTTTTCGTACTACCTCAAGCCAAACCTGACGTTTGCCAGAAACAAGATCATTTTTGCCAATGAAGTGCCGTATGCCTCACCAGACCGGGCCAATACCGGCAAACGCATAGGTGAGCATTTCAACTACATCGTCGATCATTTTGTGGCCAACGCTGCTGAAGCCGCTGAACTTAATGGCCGCAATAACGGAGCCGGTTTCCAACCCTGGGGTACGGTTGGGCCGGGTGATGTGGTGTATAAAGACGTCAACGGCGACGGCGTTATCAATGACCTCGGTGACCGGGTAGCCCTGGGCAACCCCCGCAACCCGGAACTGATGTTTGGGATTCCGGTGGGTGGGCGATTCCGGAATTTTGATTTCAGTGTTCTGTTTCAGGGAGCAAGCCGTGCATCCGTGCAGTTGAGCGGTCCGGCGGTGTATGATTTCCCCCTGTTTTCGCAGGATAAATACGGCAAGGTGAAACCCATGCACCTCAACCGATGGACACCCGCTACAGCCGCTACGGCGACGTACCCAGCTCTGCACTATGGTGAGTATACCAACAATAAGAATCCCTACAGCAGCCTATTTCTCTACGATGCCAGTTACCTGCGGATGAAAACGGTGGAAGTTGGGTTCAACATCCCCAAAAAATTGCTCCAACGCATCAACCTGCTCAGTGTGCGTGCCTACGCCCAGGGACTGAACCTGCTAACCTGGGATAAACTCAACGATGCCGACGTAGACCCCGAAATCCGGGAGGGTGACGGTTCCTGGTATCCGGTGCAACGGGTATTCAACTTCGGCCTTGACATCACCTTTTAATAGCTGACCCTATGAAACGTAATCCTATTTTCTCTCTTTCCTTGCTGCTTACCACGGCCGCACTGATAGTGGCCTGCAAAGATGATTTTCTCGACCGTCGGCCCGACGACCAGATTGATGCCGAGCAGGTATTTACCCGCTATGTTAAAGCAAATCAGTTGGTTACTGATATCTACGACCAGGTAAAACGAGCCAACCGGCCGCTGGTGTATTTTGTCCACTTCTCTTCGGCCGGCGTGACAGACGAATGTGAAGGCACCAACGTCGAGGGCGGCATTACCAATAAATTCAATTCCGGCGACTGGGGACCGAACGGCCTGCCCGATCGCAGCGACGAGGGACAATATTGGAACGGCCTCTACGAAAAAATCAGGCAGACCAATGTCTTTCTGGAAGGAGTTAAAAAATACAGAACCCCCGACAATCCACTTCGTAAAGGGGATCTGAGCCGACGGATTGGCGAAGTATATTTCATGCGGGCGTACCTGCACTACCTTGTAGCCCGCATGTATGGCGAGGCGGTTTATGTAGACCGCGTGATCAGCGCAACCGACCCGCTCGATTTTAAAAAAGAGTCGTTTCATGCTATTGTCGACAAAATTGCACGCGACTGCGACTCGGCCTATGCCCGGGTACCGACCCAGTGGAATGGCACCGACTTTGGGCGGGTGGACCGAGGTGCAACCCTGGGGCTGAAAGCCATGGTACGCTGGATGGCCGCTACCCCGCTCTGGAACGGCGGCACGTTGCCCGGCGATACCCGGCAGTTTAAGTCCGACTATGCCTATAATCAGTCCCGCTGGACGGCAGCCCGCGACGTGGCCAAAGCAGTCATCGATTTCAAAATAGACGGGGGCGCCCCGCGCTACAGCTTGTATACCGGCCATGATGCCACCGATTTCAAGGATGATGGCGGCAACGATAATAACAAATCGAAGGTGTACGCCCGGCTCTGGGATATGTACTACAGTACCGATGCCTACCAGAAAGAAGGCGTGTTCTTTGTCACAAGGGATAAAGACTGCTACTGGCAAGGCGACATTTACCCGCCAAGCTGGGGCGGCAGTTCGCGACAAATGCCCGTGCAGGAACAAGTAGACGAATACGAGTACATTGCGCCCAACGGCTTCGGCTACCCAATTAGCCACAGCCGGGCCAAAAATGATGGCTACGATGACGAAAATCCCTACGAAAGCGTGAGGCGTGACCCCCGTTTCTACCGCGATGTGGTGTATCACGGCGCCACGTTTAAAGGGCAGGTGATCAACACGGCGGAGGGGGCCGATAAAGTTGGAGCCAGTAACTCGACTACCACGGGATACTTTCTGCGCAAACTCCTTCGGGAATCATGGAACCGAGATAACTATTTCATTATTAATGCCCCACCTGTTTGGCGATTGCCCGAATTTATCTTCATCTACGCGGAAGCGGTGAACGAAACGACTGGGCCCAACGCCGAGATTGCGGACTTGCTCAATACGGTTCGGAAACGCTCCTTTATGGCCCCCATTGCCCCCGAAGCCACTGGAAACAAGCAATTGATGGACGGCTATATCAAGCGCGAACGGCGGGTTGAACTGTTCTACGAAAACAACCGCATCTGGGCCAGCCGCCTGTATCTGGAACCCAGTTCGACCATCGAGCTGGCCAAAGAACAAGCCTGGCAGGCCGCCGGAAACACCAACGACGAACGGTCACAGAAATACTGGCCCTATCCTAAAGCGCAACGGATGATCAACGGCATGAGACCGGTAGAAGATCCCAACGGAAAAATCGTGATCGGCACCAAAACGTACAAGATGAAGCGGTTTTACGTCGAGAATCGGGTCTTCGTTGCCCCCCGGCATTACCTGTTTCCGATCATGCAGAGCGAGTTGCAGCGCACCCCGACATTACTTCAGAACCCGGGCTGGTAATCACCTTTTAATCATAGGTTTGATAGTCGACAGACCCGGTTGATTCAGCCGGGTTTGCCTTACTAATTTTTTAAAAGTGAACAGTCGAACATCGGCTGTTCATAAAGCAACCCTGTAAGTAATCCCATTTTCTAACGATGATCCGTATACAGTATAGTGTTCTATATGCATTCATCCTACTGCTGTTTAGTTGTCTACTATTCGGTTGCCAACGGTCTGTAGACCAATGGTCGGTTAGTTCCCCCGATAAAAAGCTGACGCTGACCGTTGCCCGGAGAACTGGACAGCTTAGCTATACCGTGCAGCTCGGCGACTCAACGGTGCTGGCCGAATCGCCAATGGGTCTTGATCGGCGTGATGGCCTGTTTTCGGATGAGTTGGCCTTCGTGTCGGCGGATGCGCCCCTTATTATCAACGAGTCCTACATACTGACAACCGGCAAACAACGGCAAACCCGTAACCACGCCAATGAGCAGACGCTGACGTTTCAGAATGAAAAAAAGCAATCGGTTCAGGTTGTGCTCCGCGCCTACGATGATGGCGTGGCCTTTCGCTATCGGTTCCCCGAATCAGCCACCGGAACCTACGAACTGACCGGCGAAAAAACAGGCTTTAATCTACCCACCGGCAGCCGAAGCTGGATTCAGCCCTATGATAGTATAAGCCTATATTCACCCGGTTATGAACGTTACTACACCAACAACCGCCCGGTTGGCGAATCTGCTCCTGAGCCAGAAGGCTGGTGTTTCGGTGGCTTGTTTAAAACGCCTTCAGCCTGGCTGTTTATTTCCGAAGCCGGGCTTGATGGCACCTACCCCGCCACACGGCTGGCCCGAAACGCGCCAAATGGCCTCTATACGGTGCGGTTTCCGGGAGCCGATGAGGGGCAGGGGACCGGACAAGCCAATCCGCAAAGCCAAAAGCTGCCCTGGGCCACGCCCTGGCGCGTGATTGCCGTTGGCAAAAGCCTGGCTACGCTGGTCGAATCGAATCTGATTACGCACCTTAGCGAACCGGCTAAACTGACCGATGTAAGCTGGATTAAGCCCGGACTGGTAGGCTGGAGCTGGTGGGCCGACCCAGCCAGTCCCAAAAACTACGCCAGTCTGATTCCCTTCGTTGATTTTGCCGCCGAGTGGAAGCTCCCTTACTTTCTGGTCGATGCCAACTGGAATTTCATGCAGGGAGGCACTGCGGAGCAACTTATCAGGTATGCCAACCAGAAAGGCGTTGGTATCTGGCTCTGGTATAACTCCGGCGGGCCGCATAATGCGGTAACCGAGGCCCCCCGCGACCGGATGTGGGATAGTTCCAAACGACGGGCGGAGTTTGCCCGACTGCAAAAATTGGGGGTAAAAGGCGTAAAAATCGACTTCTTCCAGTCCGACAAACAGCTCATCATTCAGCAATATATCGACATTCTGGCTAGTGCGGCAGAATGCCACATCATGGTTAATTTCCACGGCTGCACGTTTCCGCGCGGCTGGCAACGTACCTGGCCTAACCTCGTCGGGATTGAGGCTATTGCGGGTGAAGAGAACTATATGTTCCGCAAGACGTATCCGGAAATAGCGGTTTGGCACAATACCATTCAGCCATTTACGCGCAATATAGCCGGGCCGATGGACTACACACCGACCGGTTTCACGAACAAGAAATACCCGCATCAGACTACCTACGCGAATGAACTGGCCCTGCTGGTGGTCTTCGAGTCAGGGGTAGTGCATCTGATCGATTTTCCGGCGGTGTACCAAGCCTTGCCCAGCTACGTACAGGCATTCATCAAACAGGTTCCCACCGTTTGGGACGAAACAAAGTACATAGCGGGCTACCCAGGAAAAGAAGTTGTAGTAGCCCGCCGGTCAGGAAAACGGTGGTACCTAGGCGGTATCAACGGGGAAAAGACCCGCAAAAACTGGTCGCTACCGCTGAATTTCCTGCTGAAAGGCAGAAATTACCACGTAAAGCTGATTGCCGATGGCGGGCAGGTCACTCAGTTTTTGGAACGCAACATAATCATCAACGGCGGCGATGCGCTGCCCGTAAGCGTACTGCCCGCTGGTGGGTTTGTGGCTCTAATCGACGAATGATACATAGCTGCACCACATTGGCCACTACGCTAGATTTACTCTTGGTCTGTCTTAGGTTGTTGGTCGGCCGTCGGGCTGGTGCCGCCGTCAGGCTACCCGGGTTATTTTTGGAGCAGCTGGCCCTGCAACCTAATCAGCCCGTTTACCTCTGGGACAAGGCGATGCGTACCAACACCATACGGCCATTCTCCGAATACCGGTTGGCCTTGGACCACTGGCGAAAGAACTGCCTGTCTTTCCTGGCCACGCCACTAAATACCTCCCCTTATGTACGGTAAACTTATCTTATTGATTGTGGCCCTGTCGACCGTTTTGGTCGGTTACGGTCAGTCTGCAAAAGTTCTCGATCTGGCGAATGGCTGGGAAATTCAGGTCGGCGACCAGTCAGTTTACGAAAGCCAGGCGATGGGCAACAACGCCTGGAAGCCGGTGAAGGTCGGCACAAACTGGGAAACGCAGGGGCTTGCTGACTACAATGGCATTGCTTGGTATCGGCTGCGGGTGGTGATACCGTCGTCGCTTCGGGAAAGAAACCCGCCGATACAGGGTCTCCGGCTGGCGTTGGGCAAAATTGATGATAACGACCGAACGTACCTGAACGGGCGGGAAATTGGGCGCACAACAGGCTATAATGAAGCAAGGGAATACATCATTTCCTACGATCAAATTCGGTGGGATGCAGAAAATGTGCTGGCCGTCCGGGTCGACGATGGAGCCGGTTACGGTGGTATGATGTCGGGGCCTTACGTTCTGGGTGGCTCGCCCAAACTGTCAACCATGCTCACCCTGGAATCCCACCAACCCCCCACTATTCTCAGTGGTTTCGACAAAACGATGGTGGCTAAATCCGTACAATTTCGCCTTGCGGCCCCCGTCGAAGCCCTGACTGGCATCCTGCGCACAAGAGTAGTCAATACCTACACGAAGGCCCTTGTGTTTCAAAAAACACAACCGATGTATATTGGCAGGAAAGCAAAGCAAACGTACTTCTACGAGTTAAAACTGGGCGGAGAAGGCGCCTACCGGGCTGACTACGTATTCAAAACAGACACCGATTCGGTCAGCTATAGTACGCTGATTGCCTACCACGCCAAACCCCGTACCGGCGAACACCTGACTTACCCGGTGGTGGCCCAGCAAGTACCCGCCAAAACTGAAGCCTTTCCATTAGAGCATATTCAGTTCAGCGGCTTTTTGCAGCAACGACTCGATGCCAACCTGTACCAGCGGTTGCTGAATATCGACGAACAGGGGATTCTGGAAGGGTTTTACAACCGCCCCGGCAAACAAACCTGGGTGGGCGAATACCCTGGTAAGTACCTCCACGCGGCCAGTCGGGTATGGCGCTATTCGCACAGTGCACGGCTTAAAACTCAGATGGACCGGGTTGTGGACATACTAATCGGGACGCAGTTGGAAAACGGTTATCTAGGTACATATGCGCCAAAAGATTACTGGACCGCCTGGGATGTATGGGCGCATAAGTACGATATGCTGGGATTATTGAGCTATTACGCTGCTACGGGCCATCAACCCGCGCTGGAAACGTCGAAACGCGTGGGCGACTTGCTCATCCGCACGTTTGGTATCGGACCGGGGCAGTTGAACATTGTGGAAACAGGCGAACACGTCGGCATGGCGTCGGCCAGTGTGCTCGAACCCATGACCGAGCTTTACCGCTACACAGGCGAGAAAAAATACCTGGATTTCTGCCGCTACATTCTTCAGGCCTACGAATCGCCCAAAGGACCGAAACTCATCTCGACGCTGAACACACTGGGGAGAGTGGACAAAACTGCCAACGGTAAAGCGTACGAAATGCTCTCAAACCTGGTTGGCATCGTCAAACTCTATCAATTGACCGGCGAAGCGAATCTGCTTGCGGCCACCGAAAAGGCCTGGCAGGATATTGTCGCCTACAAACTATACATTACCGGTACGGCCAGTTCGCATGAATTGTTTCAGCCCGACGGGGTGCTGCCCGCCGAGAATAAAGATAGCATGGGCGAAGGCTGCGTGACGACTACATGGCTCCAGTTCAATCAGTTGCTGTATGCGCTTACGGGCGAGGGTAAATACATGGATGAGATCGAGAAGACCGTGTATAACCACCTGTTTGCCGCCGAAAATCCGCAGACGGGCTGCGTGAGCTACTACACGGCTTTGTCCGGCAAAAAGCCTTACCGGTGTACCATTTTCGCGCACTGCTGTTTGGCAAGCGTACCTCGCGGCTTTGCCATTACGCCCGAATTTGTTTACACTAAAAACCGGGACAATGGCCTGACGATCAATATTTACTCAGCCGGGCAGATGCAGGACACCGTGGTAACGAGGAATGGAAATAAAGTCCCCTTGGACATGGTCATCTCCTCTCGATTTCCCGCCGAAGGGCGGGCTACTATTCTACTAAAACCGGCCCGAACGTCCAGTTTCAAACTGGCACTGCGCGTACCGGCCTGGGCGCGGAACTTCCGGGCCACGGTGAAGGGCAAAAGCCTGACCGAGATGCCCGGAATAGCCGTTCCGGGCCAGTATCTGACTCTGGAGCAGCTATGGGAACCCAACACGGTGATTGAGGTGACGTTCGATCTTAATCCGCAACTGCTCGACGGAGGAGCAAGCTATCCCGGATTGGTCGCGCTGAAAAACGGGCCACAGGTGCTTGCTATCGACCAGTCGCTCAATCCTACGTTAACTGACTTACGCGACGTTACGCTTGAGTCGGCGGAGGTTGTCGCTCAATTGCCCGCGCAACTACCCAAAGGCTGGGTTGGCACACAGCTATATAAGGTACAGGGTCAAGTGGGTGGTAAACCAATCGAACTAATAGCAGTACCGTATGCCGAAGCAGGCCAGACCGGAGCAGACCTGACGGTATGGTTGAGAAAATCAAACTAAGCGATGTTCGTGAAACAGCAGCAGGTAATTTACTTTCTCTTCACCTTTATGGGGGGAATTGGATGGGGTTTTCATCCCTGGAAAGTCCCAACTTCCCTTCTCGACAGCTTCGACCAGCCCCTAACTCACCGGGTTTGGTCACTAGTGAGCGACAGCGGAGCGACGGGTACGCTGGATTTCAGGAAAAGTGCGCCGGGCTACCACGCCCGTCTGGGTTGGGATGTGACGAAGGGGGGTAACTGGGTGGGCGCGCAGCGGTTGGTTGACAACGTACCGGCCAACGCCGTCGGTATCCGGTTGCGGGCAAAGTGCTCCAGTGCGTCAACGCTCTGGCTTCGGCTAGTGGATGCTCAGAATCGCTCGTTCGAGTACCGCCTGACCCGCTCGCTGACTGACCTGAATGAAGGATCCTGGTTTAGCCGGACGCTGCTGTTCAATAGCCTGCCCGATTCGGCGGCTGGTTCGCTGAAACGTTTAGTCGATCCGGCTACTATCAAGCGGTTGATCGTCGTAGCGGAGCCGCGCATGGACCCCTGGTATCCGGCTCTGCGCTGGTTTCCCCAACCCAAAGGCGAATTGCTGTTCGATAATCTGGAATGGGTGACTGACACCGACGAACGACTGCAACTCATCACCAGACCCGTCAAGCTCACAGTTACCAGTGACTTGTGGAAAGGCACCGGCGTGTGTACCCACTTTGAACACGGCGATGCCAGCCGCCCGGACCTGCTGCGCGAAGCTGGTTACCAGCGCGTCCGGGCCGATTTACTCTGGCATAAGATCGAAACAAAGCCGGGCGTGTACAATTTCGCGCTGTTCGATACCGTGGCAAAGAGTGTGGAGACGAAGGGCATCCGTACCCTGTTTATCCTGACATACAGCAACCCCCTCTACACGCCCAAAGGCAGCCCGCCCCTCACCGACGCGCAAATCAGGGCGTTTGCCCGATTTTGTGGGGCAGCGGCCCGGCACTTTCGTCATCGTCCGGTTGACTTTGAAGTTTGGAACGAGCCGAACCTGAAATACACCTGGCAACCCGGCCCCGATGCAGCCCAGTTTGCGCGGCTGCTGTCTCCGGCGGTCGATTCGCTAAAGGCCGCAAACCCCCAGGCGCGGGTCATTACAGGCGGCACGGCGGGAATCGACTGGCGATTTATCGACTCGCTGGGGGTGATGGGGGCATTACGGCGGGTGGATGGGGTGGGGATTCACCCCTACCGCATGGGTAGCCCCGAATCACTCTCAGAGGATTTGCTTTGCCTGCGCTGGCTGCTCAGGAAGCACCGGCCCGGTGGTTTTCCCGAATGGGCCACCGAATACGGTGCGGCCAGCTCCAACTACGGGAACGGCCATACCGTGGCAGCTCAGCAGTGGCAGGCCCGCATCGACGTGCGGGCGGTGCTGGCCAACTGGCTGGCGGGCTTTCCCGTCTCGATGAAGTACGAATTTTTTACCGACCCTAAAAACGACCCCACTGATAACGAATCGAACTACGGGATCATCACCCAGCATAACGAACCGCCAAAAACGCTCACCAGACGTCCGTCGTACACCGCCATTCAAACGCTGAAAATGCATACTCAAAACCGAGCGTACCTGGGTCGGCTAACCACCCAACATACGTCGGCGTATGCATTGCAGTTCGATGGGCTACGCGACCGGTTGCTGATTCTGTATACCAGTGCCGGGAAGTTAGATACCGATTCGTTGGCGCACCAAACCCGCTTTCTGCTGCCCCACAAACCGCTGGCTTTGTATGACTACCTCGGACAGCCGCTCCCCATTCCTATCCGTAACGGGCGACACTGGCCGGTTGAGGCCGGAGGCATGGTGGTGTATGCTGTGGTACCGAAACCCATGTAACAATGAACCGTAGCCCGTTTAATCTCGCCTACTGCATACGCATTACCAAAGTAGCCATTTACATCCCTATAAAACTTTACCTCTTGAGAAAGTCAGATACGTGTTCAATACTGCTGCTAACGGGTATGCTGTTTAGGTTGCCCGTAGCGCAGGCAACGGATTATTTTGTGTCGGTTTCGGGCAATGACCAGACCGGCAACGGCAGCAACCGCAAACCCTACGCCACCCTCGCCAAGGCATTGGCTGCGATCCCCGCTGACCAGAACCACACGCTGTACCTCGGACCGGGGGTGTTTTCGGTCAAAAAGCAACTCCTCGTGCCATCAGGTATAAACCTGGTAGGGGCGGGCTACGACCAAACCCAGGTACGTTGCGAAAACTACTTCGACATTCAGACGACCGCCAAAAAAGGGGCCGACTGGCAGGGCGTACCCGTGGTCGACCCGCAGGTGACGCAAACGGCCACGCTGTTCTTCAACGGCAAAAATCAGCGTATTCAGGGCATTGGGTTCGATGGCATGGGCAAGAAAACCGTTGCGCCGATTCTCATAATCTACGGAGAGAATATGGTCTTCGACGGCATCTACGCGCACGATTTCGGGGTGTGCGGCTGGTGGCTGCACGAAGGCAAAAACGTCACGCTCCGCCACTCCAAATTCAAAAATAACAGCTTCGGTAACTTCAACCAAGACTACGGAGCCGTGCAGTTCCACCGGGTCGATGACCTGTTCATCCACGACAACCTGATCGACGAAAGCGACACGCATTCGTATGGCATCAAGATGGCCAGCAAAGACCAGGAAAATATGTGGTCGAAGAAGGACCAGTGGCAGACCAAAACGGTTAATAACAACATCAATATCTACAACAACGTCATCAACGTGGGCGAGGTTGGCTCGTGGGGCGTGCCCGGTCAGCCCGACAGCAAAGTACCCACGTTCAGCATCGAGTTCAACTCGGACATCGAATGCCGCGCCAAAATCCACCACAACTGGATCAACAACGGGGTTTCGATTGTGTCGTGGGAAAAAGGGCAGAACACCCGTTATGAGATCTACAACAACATCGCCGACTTCCGCAAGCCCGACGGGACGCTGAACAAGTACGCTTACTTCGTGGAAACGAACCTCGACCATTTCGACATTCACCACAACCTCATCATCAGTGGCTATTACCCCCTCTCTAACTGGGTAGAGGGCCGCAATACTGACTCTAAAATTCACCATAACGTGTTCTACGCGGCTTTTGGGCGGGAAGACCTAGCGTTTTTCTACTACGGAGCCGGATTCGATGGCTATCAATTTCAAAACAACACGGTGATCGATCTGTACACCACCGGCAAATTGTTCGAGGTACGTACCAAAAAGGCTGGAAATAGTAATTCGACGTTTAAAAACAACATTTTCTATTCGGCCAACCCACGCGGTGACGTGCTGGGCGATTCAAGCGCGGTGAACGGCGTTATCGACACGAATCTGTTTTACAACATCAGTCCCCGTGGTGAAAGACCAGTTGTTGCCAACCCGAAACTGACCCTAACCGGCCCTTTAGATGAACTGACGCACTACGCCCTGCAACCAGATAGCCCGGCCATCGACGCGGGCATAGCGGTGCCGGGCCTGACAGACGGGTTTAGTGGGGTGGCTCCGGATTTGGGTGCCCTCGAGTACGGACAGCCTCCGTTTGCCATCGGCGTTCAGCAGTATAAAGGCCCGCGTTTTGACCGGGCGGGCGTGGTATACAAACCCGTTAAACCCTAACCGTATGACTTTTTTTCGACTATTTATCCGAACGACCCTGCTACTAGGATGTGTGTATGCCGACGTTGCTTTTGCCCAGCCGCAACCCGTGGACCTCGTAAACCCGTACATCGGTACCATTAGTCAGTTGCTGGTGCCAACGTTCCCCACAGTACACCTGCCCAACAGTATGCTACGTGTGTACCCTGACCGCAGCGATTTCACGACCGATCAGATTCACGGACTGCCCGTAGCGATGACCACCCACCGGGGCAGTCCGGCGTTCGCTATCAGCCCGGTGCAGCGCACGGGCACGGTGCCACCATCGGTGATTAACTACTCCTTCGACCAGGAAAAAATTACGCCATACCGATTCAGAACGTACCTGGACGAGGTACAAATCGCGGTTGATTTTGCTCCATCGCACCAGGCGGGCGTATATGCATTGCGATTCGACAAACCAGGCAATAACCAAGTCATAGTCAGCACGGAAACGGGCAGTCTACAAGTTGATGGAGATGGTGTATCGGGGGTTCAGTCAATTGACGATAGCCCGGCGAAGCTGTACCTGTACCTCGAAACGGCGCAGAAACCAGTATCCGTGGAAGGCCTGGCAAACGAAACCGGCGGGCCTGCGACCAAACCGGCCACCGCGCTGGTGCTGAACTTCGGCAGAGCCAGTACCATTCGGCTTCGGTACGGTATCTCGTTCATCAGCGTGGAGCAGGCCAAAAAGAACCTCCGGCGCGAACTGAACACCTACGACGTGGACGTGGTAGCCGGGCGAGGCCGCGCCATCTGGAACAAGGCCCTGGACAAAATCAGGGTGACAGGCGGGTCACTGAACGACCGCACCATTTTTTACACGTCGCTCTACCGCACCTATGAGCGCATGGTCGCCATCAGCGAAGATGGCCGCTATTACAGCCCGTTCGATAATCAGGTACATGCCGACAGCGGAGAAACGGCCTATACCGATGACTGGGTGTGGGATACTTACCGGGCCGCGCACCCGCTGCGCCTCCTGATTGACCCGGAGGTGGAACGGAACGCAATCCGGTCATACATCCGCATGGCGCAGCAGTCGCCGGAGGGATGGCTCCCCACGTTCCCGACCATCAAAGGCGATAGCCACAGTATGAACGGCAATCATGGGGTGGCCGTTTTGCTGGATGCTTACGCCAAAGGGCTGCGCGGTTTCGACCTCGACGCGGCTTACCAAGCGGCCAAAAGAGCGTTGACCCAGAAGTCGCTGCTCCCCTGGACCAAAGCACCCCTTACGCCACTCGATACATTCTATCAGGATAAGGGGTATTTCCCCGCCCTGAAGGCGCACGAAAAAGAAACCGTGGCTGGAGTTGATTCGTGGGAAAAAAGGCAACCTGTTCCCGTCACACTCGCCAAATCTTATGACGACTGGTGTTTGTCGCAGTTGGCTAAGTTTCTGAATAAACCCGACGAACACGACCGTTTCCTAAAAATGGCCTACAATTACCGTAAGCTGTTCAACACGGTTACCCACTTTTTTCACCCCAAAGCCGCCGACGGTACGTTTATCGAACCGTTTGATTACCGCTTCTCAGGCGGGATGGGTGCCAGGGAGTATTACGACGAGAACAACGGCTGGGTGTACCGGTGGGATGTACAGCACAATGTGGCCGACCTGGTGCAGTTGATGGGTGGCCCGGCCCAGTTCGCTGCCAATCTGGATGCTACCTTCCGCGAGCCGCTGGGCACGAGCAAGTACGAGTTTTATGCCCAACTCCCCGACCATACGGGCAATGTTGGCCAGTTTTCGATGGCTAACGAACCCTCGCTGCACATTCCGTACCTGTACTGTTACGTCGGCCAGCCTTGGAAAACGCAAAAACGCATCAGGCAACTGCTTACGTACTGGTTTCGAAACGACCTGATGGGCATACCAGGCGACGAGGATGGCGGTGGCACCACCGCTTTCGTGGTGTTCTCAGCCTTAGGTTTTTACCCGGTCACTCCCGGTTCACCGGCCTATGTGCTGGGCAGTCCGTTGTTTCCCCGCGCTACTATCCAGTTGGGCAACGGGCGTACATTCACTATCGAAGCGAAGGGGTGCTCGGCGACAAACAAGTACATTCAGTCGGCAACGCTGAATGGCAGACCCTGGAGTAAACCCTGGTTCAGCCACGCCGAGCTGGAAAAGGGCGGTAACATCGTACTCGTCATGGGCGATAAAGCCAAGACAACCTGGGGGGCAGCCTTACCCGATGCGCCCCCGTCGGCCCTTCCCATCGACAGCCATTAGTTTAGGCTGGCGTGTATCTCAGCTCACTCACCAAAACGCTACCACTTATGAAGAACCAATTCTTTTGCTGGCTCTTTGCCGGGATGACTGTTTTTTTACTGGTAGGTACGGTCGTCCAGCTTCAGGCCCAAAGGACGCCATCAGCTGGGGCGGTTACGTCTCACTACGTACCTGACCTAACCGTCGACAACATCTTCCGCGCAGCAGTGAGTAACCGGAAGCCACCCCGCATCCTCGACACGCTGAGCACGACGCTGGAAGATGGAGATATCGTGGTTACCAGGATTCGGTTCGAGTCAGTCATCGATTCCGCCCGAACAAATCGGATTTTCGCGTACCTGATCTATCCTAAAAACAAGCACCGCGTGCCTGCCCTGCTAATGCTACATGGTGGCACCCAAACGGCGGATGATTATTACCAGCTTGGCCTGCGGTTTGCCCGCCGGGGATACGCTACGCTCATCCCCGATCTACCCGGCATCACCTCGCCGGAGTGGGCATCCCGGAAAGGCAACGGCTCTTCGGGTAAATGGGCCGAACACCCCTATGGGCAGGATCATTTTCTGGTGTTGCCAACGGTTAGGGCCAGTAATATATATGAAGGCATCATCACGGCTGTTCAGTCGTTTTACCTGCTCAAAAGTCAGTCTTTTGTTGACCCCAATGCAGTGGGCATTCGGGGGCTGTCCTGGGGTGGCTACGCGACGGTGATGACCACGGCCCTGCTGGGCAGACAAGTAAAAGCCGGGTTTGCCGTTTACGGATCGGGGTTCTATGATCTATCGTCGTATTTCAAAACCATCGTCGATAAGTTGGCCGAACCCGCCCGCCGGGCCTGGCTTTCGTCACTGGATGCGGGCCGGTATGCGAGCCAGATTAAGTCCCCGTTCTATTTCATGGCCGCCGCCAACGACACCTATTTTCACCCACCCGCCGTAGCGGCTACGTTCGCTCAGCTTAAAAGGCTGAAGTACATCCTATTCTCGCCCAACAACGACCATAGCCTGTCGAACACCCCCGACCCGGAAGCCACTGAATTGGCTTTTTTTGACTACTACCTGCGCCAAAAAGGTGAAGCCCTACCCCGGATTAGTCTCAAAAAAATAGCACCAAACGCACAGAGTAGTGCTCCCGTCATTGCGTTTGAGGTGATAGGACGCCTACCGCTGCGGGAAGCAAATGTCTGGTACACAACATCGGGGGGTGCGTGGCCAACGCACGTCTGGCAACCAGTCGTCCCTACCGCGACAGGACTGAATCAGTATCGGGCTACACTACCCAACCCGGCGGCTGGCACCACCCTACACTGGTATGTCACCGTAACCGACGACCGTCAGGTAAGCACGGGAACGGATATACATTGTGTCAACGCCTTTCGGAACGGGTCATTGTGATGATCCAGATATGCTTGAAACACCTCATCAGTGATGTTGCCAACACCGCTCGGCCGGACCCGTCTAGGCTCCATACCCGATGCTCAAGAAATACCCACCCCAGTACCGCCGCTTCAACTTGCAGTACTACTGTAATAAGTGTTTATTCAGACACACTTAATGATTCATTTTGGAATATATACTTGATGAAATTTTCATAGGTGATTCAATACCGAAACGGCATCTAATGGTTGGTTTAATAAAAGAGTCAGGGAGTTAAGCTTAGTTCCGTAAACTCAGTAGGGGTTTTGCCAAACTGCTTCTTGAACTCTTTGCTGAAATATTTACGGTCCGTAAACCCAACTGCGTAGGCCACTTCGTAGACCGTTAATTTCTTTTGCTCCAGCAGTTGAGCCGACCGTTGTAACCGGAACGATTTTATAAATTCGTTAACCGACATATCGGTCAGGGCTTTCAGCTTTTTGTACAGCACTGCCCGGCTCATGCCCACTTCTTTCGCTAAGCAATCCACGTCCAGATCAGCGTTGTCGAGATGAACTTCCAGGCACTGCGTCACTTTTGCCAGAAACTGCTCGTCAACGGAACTAACGAGGATATTCTGGGGCTGGAGCAGGATGTTTCGGCTAAATCGCTGCCGCATCTGCTCACGGGTGGCCAGCAGGTTGCGGACGTGCAGTTCCAGCACCTGCACACTGAATGGCTTGGTCAAATAGCAATCAGCACCCAGTGCCAGCCCGCTCACCTGATTGTCGATGGTGGTGCGGGCCGTGAGCAGAATAACCGGGATGTGACTGGTCCGTTCGTCGGTTTTCAAGTGGTTGCATAGGATCAGCCCATCCATCTCCGGCATCGTTACATCGCTGATGATAAGGTCCGGTATCTGTTCGATGGCTGCTTCCCAACCCGCCTTCCCCGTTGCGCATTCGGTAAGCGAATACCGCCCCGACAGCGTGTCCCGGATGAACACCCGCACGGCCGGATTATCTTCGACCAGCAGGATAGTATACACCGGCGATATAGGCGGAACAGCGTCACCGTCAGCCCCGATCGGTATCGATTCGGGTATCGGCGCGACAAGCGGTGCGAAACTGGTTTCCGGCATTGGCTCGCTTAAAGCCGTTGATGGTGAGTCGGTTACTTTAACCCTGACCTGCCCTAACACCTCCCTCCCGGGGGCGATGGGTGGCGCGAGGTACTGCGCCAAATGACTATGCCCGATTCGCAAGGCAACAGTGAAACAGGTTCGGTTGGGCGAATCAATGCCGGGCGCCACTTCACTCTTAACCGTCAGGCTGCCTTTGTGCAGTTCGACAATCGCTTTGGACAAGGCAAGCCCAATGCCGTAGCCCGTATTCTGAACGCCCTGATCATTTACCTGAAAGTAATTGCTGAACAGGTTGGGCAGGTACTGCGGAGCAATGCCCGGCCCGTTGTCGATAACCCGGATGTAGATTGTGTCGACCTGCCGGCCAACGGTCAGGGTAATTTGTCCGTCGCGTGGGGTAAACTTAACCGCATTGGAGAGGAGATTAAACAACACCTTTTCCAACTGATCCCGGTCAAACCAGGCCGTCAGCGAGTCGGCTTCGGGGTGGAAGCTGACCGTAATGTGTTTAGCGCGGGCCGTTTCCTGAAAAAACAGGTAAATCTCGTTGAGGAACCCAACCAAGTCGTGCCCGGCCACGCGGAGCGGTAAATGGTTGCTTTCGGCCCGGCGGAAATCCATTAGTTCGGTTACTAACCGAAGCAGGCGGTCGGCATCGGTTTGCACGTAGCCAAGTTGCTGCTGCACCAACGGGTCGCCACGCCGGGCCAGTCGCAGCCGTTCGACCGGCCCGGCAATCAGGGTCAGGTGGGTGCGAATTTCGTGGGAGATGTTGGTAAAGAAATTCAGTTTCAGTTGGTGCAGCTCATGGTCGCGCCGAAGCAACGCACGCAGGACAACGAAGCGAATGACGAAAAAGATGGCTCCGGCCACCAGCGCGGCATAAAGCAGATACGCCCAGGCCGTTTGCCAGATGGGCGGCAATACCCGGATCGGTAGCTGAATGGGCTGGCTCCATACGCCGTCGTTACTGGCCCCCTTGAGCCGGAACGTGTACGGTCCGGCGGGCAGATTCATGTATGTGGCCGAGGGGGTTGCACTGTAGGTCCACTCCTGGTCGAAGCCATCCAACCGCCAGGCGTAGCGGTTTTTGCCGGGCTTAACGAAGTTGAGCAGGGCAAAATCAAGACTGAAAACGTTTTGGTCGTGCCGAAGCGTAAGCGATGGGGTCTGGCTGATAGCCTGTTGCAACACCCGGTCAGCACCGTTGATGCCAACCGGTTTGTTGAAGAGATGCAGATCCGTAAACACGACCGGTAGTTGCTCGTGGCTGATGCTGATCTGATGGGGATAAAACGCTGTGATGCCCTGAAAAGAGCCGAAAAATAATTCACCCGTACTGGTTTTGCAGGTGGCGTTGTAGTTGAATCCGTTACTGGCCAGCCCGTCACTACCGCTGTAGTTGATGAACGTTCGGCCCACCACCGGATCGCCGGCGGCATCGAATCGGGAGAGACCATTGGCCGTACTGATCCAGAGGGCACCGGTATCATCGTCCAGCACACCCGCTACGTCGTTATCGGGCAGGCCATTAGCGGTTGTAAACGTTTGAATGGTTTGGGTGCGGGGATCGTATACGCTGACACCGTGGTAGGCCGTGCCGATCCAGACCCGTCCGCGCCGGTCCTGCCACAGGCAGTTGATGTTGGCCGATCGAAGCGGACTTTGCGCGATGAGCCGGGATGGGACCACCGCCCGTGGGCCATCTACGTGCAGCCCGGCCCGCGTACCGATCCAGATAGTCGAGTCCGTAGTCTCCAGTAAGGCCTTCGTCTGTGTCGTGCCGACTTGCGCCACAACTTCCGATGGGTAGGCTATTAAGGGAACCTGCGTACTGCGGAACACCTGTAGGCCGGACTGTGTCCCAATCCAAAACCGGCCGCTGCGGGTTTCCAGCAGCGAGAGCACCTCGGCGTTTAGCGATCTGGCATCGGCTTCATTGAATAAAAACCGGCCAAATGTCTGTCCGTCAGGGTTAAGCCAGCTCAATCCACCGCCGTGCGTACCCGCCCAGATGGTACCCCGCCGGTCACGGTAGACAACTTTCACCAGGTTAGAGCCTATACTGGTGGAGTTAGTGGGATCATGTTTATATACCGTAAACTGGCCGGTTTTCCGATTGAGCCGGTTTAAACCGCCTCCTTCCGTTCCGATCCAGAGCGTTTTTTCACCCTCGTCGGAGCGCCCCTCGGTAATCGAACTGACTACGTCGTCGCTCAGGCTATTGCGGTCGGTCCGGTTACGATACACAGTAAACTCGGTGCGGTGCGGGTAACTCACGTTAACACCGCCGTAGTACGTACCGACCCAGATAAGGCCCTGCCGGTCCATAAACAGGCTGTGAATGGAGTTGCGGCTGAGACTTTTGGGCTGGGATGCCTCGTGTCGGTACGATATAAACGCTTGTTTTACAGGGTCATACAGGCTTAGTCCTTCCAGCGTACCGACCCAGAGCCGCCCCTGTCGGTCCGTTTTAATCTGCCGGATAAACCGGTGGGCCAGCCCCGTCGGGTAGGTACCGGTGGGCATAAACCGGGCGAAGGTGCCGGTAGCCGGGTCGTAGCGGTTCAGTCCGCCGTTGAGGGTGCCTACCCAAAGGTACTGCTGCCCGTCAATGGCTAAGGAAGTCACGTAATTATCGCTTAAACTGTTTCGTTGAGCGGGGTCGTGCCGGAACGTCTGAACGGTGTAGCCGCCCCCGGCTTTAGGGGTCAGGCGTAGTAGTCCGTCGGCGGTGCCTGCCCAGAGCGCACCGTCGGCCGTGTGGCAGAGGGTGCGGATGTTGCTGGCTGCCCGGCCCGGGCCTGCATTGGTCAGCCAAGTGCTGAATCGGGGCCGTTGTCGGCTAGTGAGCCGGTTCAGGCCATTGGCGGTGCCGACCCAGAGCGTCCCGGATGGGTCTTCGTACAGACAATTGATGTGACCGTTGCTTAACCCGCCCACCCGCCCCGGCCGCTCCGCGTCGGCTCGCGCCGGGATGCGTTCGAACGCATCAGTATTAGGGTTATAGCGGCTCAGGCCGTCTTGTGAACCGATCCAGAGCATGTGGTGCCGGTCGGTCAGCAGAGCGGTAATGTAGTTGCCGGGCAGGCTGGTGGTATCGGCAGGGTTTGTTTTGTAGGGACGGAATCGGTATCCATCGTAGCGGCTTAGTCCCATCTGAGTGCCGAACCACATGAATCCCCGGCTGTCGCGGGTGATGGCCAGCACGGTATTCTGCGACAGCCCATTCTCGGTTGTCAGGTGCTCGAAGGCCATTGATTGCCCCAATGCCAACCCCGGCGTCAGCAGGAGCCAGCAACCGGTTTGCCACAAACAGATGAGAAGTAAGCCGACAAACGGTGTACGTTTCATAGACAAATAGCCTTGGTCGGGCCGTAAAACAGGGTTAAAGTTACAGAAAACCTAAAATACCCCCTATTTCGAGACGATTTTACCCCCATCTCACCCGCCCGGCCCGCTACTTTCGCTGCTACAGTTAGCCACGTACCCAATACCAGTAACCAACTCCTGAATCCACTAAATCGCCATGCAATGCGCAATTCTATTCGTTTGTCTATCCGCCCGGTCCTGTACCTGATGCTCACTGGTCTGACGGCCCTGCTCAGCTTTAGCCCGGCCGATTCAGCGTTTGTGAGCGAAAACATGGCCCACGCCAACGCACTGCTCAAAAATATGCTGCGGCAGGCATCCGGCACGACCTTCCCCAAGACAATTGATGCGTCCGGTAAACTCAAATCCACCTCCATGTACGACTGGACGTCGGGCTTTTTTGCCGGTAACCTCTGGTATGCCTACGAAGCCAGCCACGACGAAACGCTCCGGCAGGCCGCCATTCAATGGACCGAAAAATTAGCCCCCGTGCAAATGTTCACCGGCAACCACGACCTCGGTTTTATGATGTACTGTAGCTATGGCAACGCCTACCGGCTGACGGGTAACCCGGCCTATAAAGCCGTATTGGTGCAGTCGGCTAAATCGCTCGCCACCCGGTTTAGTTCGGTTACGGGTAGCATCAAATCGTGGGACAAGTTTGTGTCCTGGCACGGGCAGCCGACGTATACCTTCCCGGTCATCATTGACAACATGATGAATCTGGAACTGCTGTTTTTTGCCAGCCGCGCCACCGGCGATTTGTCGTTCCGGCAGATTGCCGTGACCCACGCCAACACGGTGCTTAAGAACCAGATCAGACCCGATTTTAGCTGCTACCATGTAGTTTGTTACGACGATAAAACTGGCGCGGTACTGGGGCGGGAAACGGCGCAGGGCTACGCCGATAACTCCACCTGGTCACGTGGACAAGCCTGGGGCATCTATGGCTTTACGGTGATGTACCGCGAAACCCGCGATCCGGTCTATCTGGACGCGGCCCGCCGGATGGCCGACTATTACCTGACCAACAAAAACATGCCCGCCGATAAGATTCCGTATTGGGACTTCAACCTGTATCAACCGGGATTCACCCCTGGTCCAGAGGCGCACACGGCGGAGGTGACGGCTCCCCTGCGCGATGCCTCAGCTGCGGCCATCACGGCCTCGGCGCTGCTTGAACTGGGCGGCTACTTAGGGCGGGCCGGGACCACCTACCGCCTGGCGGCCGTGACTATGCTTCGGTCGCTGGCCAGCCCTGACTACCGAGCTAATCCCGGCGAGAATGGCAATTTCATCCTCAAGCACTCGGTGGGCAGCATCCCGCACGGATTTGAGAGAGACGTGCCGCTGGTATATGCCGATTATTATTTTCTGGAAGCCCTGCTCCGTTACGCGGCCCTTGGCAAAGCGCGGCCCGGCCGTTATTGACCCATCAGCCCATACTTCCGTTATGTTCTACTTTATTTCTTCACTATTATCCCTTATTTAGTATGATTCCTAAACGTTTACGAATCCTGACCGCCCTGCGGCACATTAGTCTGCTGGGGCTGTTCTTACTTTCGCTCGCGACCGGCCGGTCCGCTTCAGCCCAAACTACCGATCAGCCCATAGTGGGGGTAGTTACTGACGAAAAAGGCGACGCGCTGCCCGGCGTCAGCATCGTACTGAAGGGTACCTCGCGGGGTACGACTACCGACGGCAGCGGTAAGTACCGAATCGTGGTGCCCAACGGTCGGGCCGTACTGGTCGTCAGTTTCGTGGGTTACGTCCGGCAGGAAGTCCCAGCTAATGGCCGTTCAACGGTTGATGTTCAGTTGGTTAATGACGACAAATCACTCGATGAAGTGGTCGTGGTGGGTTACGGTACCCAGAAAAAAATTAACCTGACGGGGGCCGTATCGACCATCGACTCGAAGGTGATCGAGAACCGGCCGTCGTCGAACCTCGCCAACGCCTTGCAAGGCGTGTCGCCGGGCCTGACCGTGATTCGCACCAGCGGCCAGCCCGGCAGTGAAGCCGATGGCATTTCGCTACAAATTCGGGGCGTCACCTCGGCCAACGGCAATGTGAACCCGCTGGTCGTGCTGGACGGGGTAAGCGTACCGATTACGACCATGACGACGCTCAACCCCAATGACGTGGAGAGTATTAGCGTGTTGAAAGATGCCGCTGCGGCTGCCATCTACGGTGCCCAGGCTGCCGGGGGCGTTATTCTGATCACGACTAAAAAAGGCAAAGCCGGTAAGGTGCAGTTCAACTACTCGACCCAATACGGCACCGACTGGGCCATTAACGTGCCGGAGCGGATGGGTCTGCTGGAAGAGATGCAAATGGGCAACCTGTCGAACAAAAACGCCGGACAGCCCGACGAATACACAGCCGTTGATCTCCAGCGGGCGGCCGACGGCATCGAATACGTCATTAACCCTGCCGACACGACCCGATATACCTACTACAACCAGAAATCATTGCCCGACCAGTTGCTTCGTAAGTACTCGTCCATGAAAACCCATAACCTGTCGGCGCGGGGCGGCACGGATAAACTCAATTTCCTGATTTCGGGTGGCTATTATGGTAAGCAGGGCGTATTCAAGGTCGGGCCGGACGATTTCAGCCGGTATAACTTCCGCATCAACTTAGGGTCGCAACTGACCAAGCATGTAGGGCTGGATGCCCGGATGGCCTACACGCTGGAGCAAACCAACCGCACCGCCCTAGATGCCAGCGGCTCCAACAACCTGATCTACCAGATTTACCGGCTCCGCGAACGGAATCCGTATTTTACCCCCGAAGGCCGCTACGCCGCCGCCAACTCGACGTATGCGGCCGTTGAATCCGGGGGCTATAACCGGTATAGCCGCAACTATTTCGACGGTACGTTTACCGGTACAATTGGCAATTTCGTCAAAGGGCTGACGATCCGGGCGGTGGCCGGGCTACAGTACCGGCCGGGCAGTCGGCAGGTATTCAACCGCACCGTGCCGCTCTGGGAACGTACCCGGATTAGTAGCTACCTCAACACCAACAATTCGTATGCGGTCACCAACGAACTGGTCCGGAACACGAATATTCAGGGTTTGATTAACTACGATACCAAGCTTGGCGACAAGCATACGTTTGGGGTGCTGGCCGGGTATCAATGGGAAGACTACCGCGAACAATCGGTGACGACCACCGCGCTCAACCTGGTCAGTAATGATTTGCCGACGCTGAACCTCGGCGACGACAAGACCAAATCGAACAACGAGTCGGTGGGTACGCGGGCGTTTCAGTCGTTTTTTGGCCGGTTCAACTATAACTACGCCGGCAAGTACCTGATTGAAGGCACCCTGCGGCAGGACGAAAGTTCGCGGCTGGCACCGGGACTACGTAAGAAACTATTCCCCTCAGCATCGGCGGGCTGGAACATGCACCTCGAACCCTGGTTTACCAACACCCTGCCGTTCGTATCGGAGTTTAAACTGCGCGGTTCGTGGGGACGGCTCGGCGGTGCGCTTGGTACGAATATTGGTAACTACGATTACTTGAGTCAGCTCACACGGGGTTCTGCGCTGGTGCTGGGCGATTCGCGGACATCGTACATCTACCAGGGTACAATTCCGTCTACGGCCCTGTCGTGGGAAACCATTGAAACGACCAATGGCGGCATCGATTTCGGGTTTTTCCAGAACAAGTTGCAGTTCAGTGGCGATTATTACGTGAAGTACAACTCCAACATGCTTACCCCGCAGCAGTTGCCGGGAACGATTGGCGTGGGAACAGCCCGCAAAAATAACGGCGAACTCAAATCGTGGGGTTGGGAAGCTGAAATCCGATACCGCGACCGAATTGGCAAGAACTTCTCGTACAACATGTCCGCTAACTTCTTCGACAATCAGAACCGGCTCAACAGCTTCAACGGGCGGAATACCATCGGGGCAGGCATCAACAACTTAGTTGAAGGCTTTCCCGTCAACACCATCTGGGGCTACCAAACGGCGGGCTACTTTACCTCTGCCGACGAGGTAAAATCGTCGTCATTTCAGGACAACCGCGCCGGCATGGGCGACGTGAAATACGTGGACCTGAACGGAGATAACCGGCTCACCGTCGGGCAGGGCACGGTGGCTGATCACGGCGATCTGGTGATGCTAGGCACCACGCAGCCACGTTACCAGTTCGGGTTTACGCTGGGGGCGCAGTGGAAAGGCTTCGACCTGACGGTATTCATTCAGGGCGTGGGCAAACGGAATATCCTGCCAACGCCTGAATCCATAGGGCCGCTGCTACAGGGCTTCAAACAGGCCCTTGCCATCCACCGTGACTACTGGACGCCCGACAACCCGAATGCACTGTTCCCACGCCCCTACAAGGCCGGTTCACACAACTACGTCCCGTCGGATAAGTGGACGCTGAACGCCAGTTATGCCCGGCTGAAGAACATTCAGTTCGGCTACACGTTGCCGTCGGCGTTCACCCAGAAGATTAAAGTCAGTCAGGCACGGTTTTATTTCACCGGGCAGGATTTGCTGACAATTTCGGGCCTGAGCAAGTTCAAGGGCTACTACGACCCCGAAGCCCGCGACAACATCGATGCCGATTATCCTTATTTCGCCACCGCTGCGGTGGGCCTGAACCTGTCCTTCTAACCCAACCGGCCCGCCAGGGCCCAACCCCCATACTTTATGAAATTCCTTTTGAAATACGGTCTGCTGACGCTGGCGCTGCTGGCCGGGCTGACCGCCTGCGAGGTGGAGCGCCTGCCCGAAACGTCCATCGCCGACGAAACCTTCTGGCGGACCGAAACCGATCTGCGGTCGGCGACCAATTACCTCTATACGTTCCTGCCCGGCTTCGGTAACATCGACGGGGTCACGTATTCCATCGAAGACGTCTGGTCGGACGATGCCTACGGAAAGTCATCCAACGGCGTCAGCGACGGGTCGCGACTGCCCTCCGCCACGGCGGCTGACTATAATTCGCCGTACCGATTGATCCGGGCGGCCAACAATATTCTGGAGAAAGCACCGCGTGCATTGGCCACGACGCTCCCCGCCGTCATTGACCGCTATTCCGCCGAAGCGCGGTTTTTTCGGGCCTGGGCCTATTTTGCGCTGGTGCAGAAGTACGGCGACGTGCCCCTGATCCTGAATACGCTGACCGATGCCTCGCCGGAATTGCAGAACGCCCCCTCGCCGAGGGCCTCCGTGCTAGACCAGGTGTATCAGGACCTCGATTTTGCCGCATCGAAACTGCCCACCCCCACCGCCCTCGGCACCGCCGACTACGGTAGAGTTAGCAACGTAGCCGCATTGGCGGTCAAAGCGCGGGTGGCTCTGTTTGAAGGTACCCGGTCCAAGTTCCATCAGTACGGCGACGCCACCAAACACCTGACCATTGCGGTAGCAGCCGCCAAAGCTGTTATGGATAGCAAGGAGCACGATCTGTACACCGGCAGCTATTTCAACCTGTTTCAGATGGCGGGCGAAGGGCGGGCCAACCGGGAGAACGTACTGGTCCGGCAATACGGCGTGTCGACGGCCGACCGGGTGCTAACCCATAGCTATTTCCGCACCTATATTGAGAATGGAGCGTTGAACCCCACCAAAGCCTTAGCCGATACGTACCTGATGAAAGACGGGTTGCCTATTACCAAATCACCCCTGTACACGGCTCCGGCCAGCATCAGTGCGGTGTTTACGGGACGCGACAGCCGGATGAGCGACACGTTTGAAAAAGCGGGCGACCTCTGGACCGGTACCACACCGTTTGTGCTGCCGAACCTGGGGCTGACCCCAACCGGCTTTGCCTTTCGCAAGTACCAGAACGTGGACGACTGGATTTCGCAGGCATCGCTCATCGACCGGACCATTCTGCGCTACGCCGAGGTGCTGCTGATCTATGCCGAAGCCACGTATGAACTAAACAACACCATCAGTGACGCCGACCTTGACCTAACCGTCAACCGACTGCGGGCTCGGGGTGGCGTGGCCAAACTCTCGAACGCGTTTGTTGCGGCCAACAGTCTGGTGATGCGCGATGAACTGCGCCGGGAACGGCGCGTGGAACTGGCGCAGGAAGGATTCCGGTACTGGGATCTGATTCGCTGGAAAACCGCCGAGATCGAACTACCCAAAGCGGTGCTGGGCAATTATTTTTTCAAAAGCGAGTTTGGCACCAGTACAGCGGTTAAAACAACGGCTGATAACTACCTGCTGTTGCAGGATACTAGTCTGCGTAAGTTTGATCCGAACAAGGATTACCTCTGGCCATTTCCGATCAATGAACTGGCCCTAAACCAGAACCTGAAACAAAACAAAGGCTGGTAACGTATCCACGCGGGCGACCGATTACTGTATGAAAAACGCATTCATTTTTCTGTTCTGTCTATACCCTTTTCTGCTTTTTAGCCAGACCCCGGACAGCCTGCTGGCCACGTTGCGTCCCGGCCATCCACGCCTGTACGTAACAGGTCTGGCGACGTTCGATTCGATCCGGGAGCGGTTGCCCGGCGACCCATTTCTCAAACGCTGCGCCGACTCGGTGAGCGTCCGGGCCGACCGGATGCTCACCCTCCCTGTCAGCACCTATTCTATTCCTGACGGGTTACGACTGTTGGCCACCAGCGGTCGGGTGCTCGACCGCGCCCAGACGCTGAGCATGGCCTACCGACTGACGGGCGATAAACGCTATGCCGACCGGCTCTACGCCGAACTCGAAGCAGTGGCCCGTTTCCCCAACTGGAACCCGCGCCATTTTCTGGATACGGCTGAAATGACCCACGCGTTTGCGCTTAGCTACGACTGGCTGTACGATTACTGGACACCAGTGCAGCGCAAAGTGCTGAAAGAAGCCATCGTCGAACATGGCCTGATGCGGGCGTATCTGGCTTATACAGGTCGGGCCACGAAAGAAACCAGTTGGTGGCCCGCCGTGGAACACAACTGGAATCAGGTCTGCAACGGGGGCATTGGCTTAGGTGCGCTGGCGGTAGCCGATGAGGAGCCGAAACTGTGCGAAACCCTGCTGGAAAACGTAGTAAAACTGTTGCCCATTGCCATGAAAAATTATGCCTCCGACGGAGCCTGGAACGAAGGGCCGGCTTACTGGGGTTATGCTACCCGCTATACGATCAATTTTCTGGCGGGCATGGAGTCAGCCTTGGGTCGGGACGCGGGGCTGTCGAAGATACCGGGATTTGAGCCGACCGGGTTGTTCGTGCAGTATACAATGGGGCCACTGAACCGGACCTTCAATTATGCCGATGGCAACGACGTGGTTCCGCATGAGCCGAGCATTTTCTGGCTCGCCCGCCGGTTCAACCAGCCCACGCTAACGGCCTTCAACCGAAACCGCTCCGACTACCGGGCGATGGACCTGATCTGGGCACCGGCTCAATTGGCCGTTGACGCTACGGCCCCGGCATTGCCCTTAGATCGCTATTTTCGCACGGCGGAGGTGATGACCATGCGCAGTAGTTGGACCGACCCGAAGGCGGTGTTTACAGGCATTAAAGCAGGCAGCAACGCGGTCAACCACAGTAACTTGGATATTGGCAGTTTCGTGCTGGATGCCAACGGCTACCGCTGGGCCGTTGACTTGGGTGGCGACAATTATAACCTGCCTAATTACTTTCAAACTACCCCGGACGGCCAGCGATGGACCTATTATCGGATGCGGGCCGAGGGTCATAACACACTCGTGCTGAACCCCTCGACCAAAGCCGATCAGTACGCCAAAGCCGAAACGAAAATCACCCGGTACGATACAAAACCAGACCGTGCTTTCGCCATTGCCGACCTCACGCCGGCTTACGGGGGCGCAACTGGCTCCGCTTCTGTGCAGCACGTCCGGCGCGGGCTGATGCTACTGAACCGCACCCGGCCGCGCCTGGCAACGGTAGTCGTGCAGGACGAAATTACCGCCGATCAGCCAACAGACGTAAACTGGTTTATGCAGACGCCCGCCCAGATCAGCTTCAGCACCGACGGGCGCACGGCGACGCTGACGCAGGAGGGCGAAACCCTCACAGCACGGATTGTCAGCCCGGCCAATGCCCGCTTTGGGGCTGGTCACGCCGAGCCGTCGGCGACCTCGCCGCACCCGCCTAAACAGAACGAGAACAAAGGCATTCAACGGTTGAGCGTTCACCTGCCTGGCTTTACGACCGGTACGCTGGCTATCGAGTTTGTGCCAAACGGGGCCAGGAGCACCCTTAAAACGCTTCGCCCGCTAGATAGCTGGTAAGGGCAGGCCAAACCCACCGATAACTAGCAAACGGATGGACACTATGGGTCTTCGCGTATTGATGCTGAGTTGGCTCATCGTCGGCAATGTACTGGGGCAGTCCCTGTCGCATCCGTTTCTGATTACCCGAACCGACAGCCTGCCTGTCTTACGCCAACGGGCAACGCAATCGCCCTGGCGCCAGATGAAAGCGTCGGCGCAAACGATCTATGCGCAAACAGCCTACGATTCGACCCGCGACGTGATGGCGCAGGGGTACGCCCTGCGGGACATAACCGGCGCATCCGCGCTGCTGTATATCCTCGACCCTGACCGGCAAGCCGAGTACAAGCGGGTATTGCTCCAAACCGTTGACCACTGGGATGGCTATCTGGCCACCCTGAAAAAAGGCATTGGTGCGGCTGGCAATAAATGGGGGTACAAGGTGCCGCCGTCGAGCGCGTTTTTCAACTCGGTGCTGGCCTTAGATCTACTATATCCCGACCTGACCGAAGCCGAACGCCAACACGCCGAACGCCGACTGGCCCCGGTTGCCAGCTGGTTTCGGGAAAGCACATCTAGCTGGGATTTAGCCGACTACGGGGTACGTGCCCTCTGGTCGGTATATACCAACGATACGGCCCGCCAAGCAACTGATCTCCGCCAATACCGCGAACGGCTGTTCAGTTATTTTAGCCCTGATGGGGTGTATCTGGACGGTACCGAGTATCCGCACGGTCGGCTGGGGGGCGAACGCACGGCAAAATTCGGCTTCATGCACGTCGCTGAATGTAGTGGGACTGATCCACATTATTATGACTCGCCGGTATTACAGCGGTTTTACGAGTGGCTGTACACTTTCACGCTGAATCCATTCAACCAGATCGTTACGTTCGGCGACGCGGGACACGGCCGTTATTTTGATTCGTTGCTGCCAGTGTCCGCTCCGTTTGGGGCCACAAATTTTTCAAGACGAGCCGGGGCACTAGTCGCTCACCGCCTGACCCTACCGCATCACCCGCCCCCGCCCGGCGACCTGCTGAGCTACTGCATTACCCGGCAACCGCCGCCCTCGCCCATCATCCCGACGAGTCAGTACTGGCGCGACGGTGGCGCGGTGTTCTGGGAAAACAACCCCGCCCCCGATGCCCTGATGGGTGCCCACCGTCACCGCGACGTCAACAGCCTTTATATCGCGGGGTACGGCGAAACGCTGCTGGTCAATTCGGGTTATAATGGGTATGGCAATGGCTACGGCGGGTTCAATTTTAATTATCTGCGCAACAACAGTTCAGCCAGCAATACGGTGACGATTGACGGGCAAAATCACGCTGATGTGGCTGGTGAGGGCGTAGTTGAAGCCCTGCTGAACCCGGACTTCAACTACGTCAGCGCACAGGCAAAGCGGGCCTTTGGCGGTACGGCCACCCACGACCGCCATTTGATGTTCATCCCCCCGCAGGATGGGCAGAACGGATATTTTGCCCTGCTCGATGTGGTTACGACGGCCCAGTGCGGTGCAGTTATCAATGTGAACTGGCATCCGATGGCAACGGTTGCGCAGGCCGGACTTGGGCCGGGACATTACACCTGGGCCATTCAGCGCCGGAAACGTACCCCAACGTACCTGACTGTATTTCTGGGCACCGAACCCGATGCCGGGGCCTCGCTCCGGCCCGGCGCGTTGGCCGGTTGGGGTGAAAGTGTAGTCGGCGAAGCGTTGCAGGCCAACTACCGGGCTGATACGACCAGCCCTAAGGCCATCATCACCGTTTTGTTTCCCCACGACAGCCAGCACGCCGAAGCCCGGTTTGCCCGGCTGACCGACCCCGCTTACACGGGCGTAGCCGTTGACCTTTCGCCCACAATCCGCGATGTGGTGCTGGCTTCGTCGGCCAACAAAGCTGTTCGTGTAGGGTCGGTAATGATGCAGGCAACGAGTGCGGTATACCGGCTACGGGCTGGCAGGCTGCTGTTTTATTTTGTTCGCCAGGGAACACACTTTTCAACCAGTAGGGGCAAACCAGCCGGATTCCGATCCGCAAAACCCATCAGCCTGTTTCTGAAAAACGGTCGTGGTAGCCTGCTTTCTCCCGGTACGATGGTAACGTTCTTCGCGCCGGGCCTGCAACAAATCCGGCTCACCAACACGGTGGTTCGAGCGCAGAAAGCCGGTTCCGTCACGGTGTTTGTGCCGCCAGGTGAACAGTCAATTCAATTACGCTGATTACAAGCCAACCCCCCATGCCGATGTCGTTTCGTGTGTTCATCGGGCTGTTTTACTGATGCTGTCGGCCTGGGCACAACCCGTTTGGTCTGGCCTAGTCTACCCAAACCGTCAGTCCCTGGGATAGTTGATTGATCCTGTTTCTTATCCGAGCAGGCGCTTGGCAACCTTAGCCACAAAGGGTATTAAGTCCGATAGCAGGCGACCACCGACCGCAAAATCTGTAGGTGGGTAAGAATGAAAGCGGATGTTGATTGACTCGATCTGATCGGGACCTACCTGGAATAGCTCAGCCAGAATGGGCGTTAACGCTGTAGCGACCCTGCGTTGCTGCTTCACGGACATTGACCAGTCAGACAATTCTACAGTCACATCTGGCGCATCGCGCTGGGGAGCTGGCCTACCTCCGATGTAGAAGTCGTATGGCTGGTATGGCACAAAATGAACGGTTGTTCGTTCCATCAATTCTTCCCGCGTGTGTCCACCCTTTGGATTATAAAGTAGCGTATTCACTGCATTCGTTAACCGCCGGGCTATTTCCGCATTTGCGTCGGGATCAAGTGCCAGGGATGTAATTTTTAGATACGGCATGGTCGATAACTCATCATGTTGGTATTACTGTTCAGGAGTTGCCTGTTGCTTGGTTACGTTGTTGAAGCTTGCGAGGAAAAGTACCGCAATGGCTACTCATTAAAGTGATAACCACTACCCTGATGAGAAGTTGTACAAACGGCCTGAAGTGATCGTACAGGCCAACGGCTGGATCGCTTCAAGACGTTACTGATGCTGAATGCGTCTAGGTTGGCGATGGGTGAACTCAATAGAATCAAAAGTCAATCTACCCTGTTAGCTAAGGCTGTGCAACATCAGTCAGGTAGAAACTGTACTGCATGACTAACTGATTTCGTCCTACCAACCAATCTGTTCACGCGGGCGGGTTCCGGTTTTCCAGATAGTTCTGTGATCTGGTTACCCTAGGCCGGGTTAGGATGGGCGCCCATCGTCAGCCGTAGCGTCCCCCCGTTTAGCAGCTGAGCGTGGGTTAAAGACGACCGGGTGAAGGGCTTTCCTTTTAACGTGGCCGACTGAATGTAAATGTCTCGGGCGGAGTTGCCCGGCGCATCAATGCGAAACGTCCGTCCGTTTTCGAGCCTGAACGCAAGTCGGCTGAACGCCGGACTGCCTAGCATATATCCGGGTCAACCAGGACATACCGGATACAACCCCGCCATGCTGAACACTAACCAGGCTGACAGATTCCCCCCATGTTCATTACCCGACAACCCGCCCGGCCCGGTATCGTACTCGCTGTCGATCAGGTACCGCACCCACCGCTGGGTTTTGTGAGGCTGACCGGCAAAGGCGTACAGATAGGCCGTGTGATGACCCGGTTCGTTGCCGTGCCAGTAGCGGCCCTGATCAAACATAGTATCCAATTTGGTCAGGAAGCGGTCTCGCCCACTGAGCCGGGCAATCAAGCCGGGTACATCGTGGGGCACAAACCAGGTGTACTGCGCTGGAGAGCCTTCGGTAATGAATGACGCCCGTCCAGCAAACGGTGCCGACGGTACTGACCACCGGCTATTGGCGTACTGGCCCCGCGCCCAGCCGCTCACTGAATCGATCACGTTTCGGTAGTTGAGTGCCCGTCGGCGCAGTAGGGCTTTATCATCGGGATGCCCCAATCCGTGCGCCAATTGAGCCATACAAAAATCGTCGTAGGCGTATTCAAGGGTGCGGGAGGTCTGCTCCCGTTTGTGAAACGCCTGCCAGACCGAATCTTCCAGCGGCACGTAACTGTACCTGTCATAACCCGCCAGTGCCCGCCGACCCTGCCCGGCCGCGCAACTCTTGGGGTTGGGGTTGGGCACGAAGGCATTCCGGCGGGCGTAGCGGTAGGCCGTTGCCGCGTCGAAGTTACGGATACCCTTCCCGTAAGCGTCGGCAAAGACCGACAGGGCGTGGTCGCCGATCATGGCCGCCGTGTAGTGGTTCCACAGGGGAAAATCGGCAGCCAGCCGCCCTGCTCCGCTTTTTTCACCAGCGACTGCATCGGGTGGCCCGACCGCGTCGGCTCCAGAAGGACGTGCAGGGGTATGGCTGCCCGAAAACATCCCACATGCTGTAATCCCAGTAATAAGCAAAGCCCCCCGCCCGGTGAATAAGGCTGTCGTCGCCAAAACCAGGGTAGCGGCCGTCTACATCCGAGGCGTTTGTTTGGTATGGTAGAGGGCAGTGTAAAACTTCACCTTATCCGGCCTCCGTACCCGTTACCGTTAGTCGGCTCAACTCACGGTTCCAAGCTCGTTCCGCTGCCAGCCGCACCCGGCCCAGATCCCAGCCGGGCAGTTCTTTGACAAGGTTGCGCCGGGCACCGGCCTCATCGGTAAAGGACGTACCCACGCGGGCTGTTACCACCTGCCCCGGCCGGGTGTTGAACCGCACCAAAGCCGCCACTGCCTGCCGGACTCCGCTGCCCCGAAACCGCAGTTGCTCTGGCGACACCACACCGTTCTGCCACATCCCCGGCCGGACCATCGGCGTATCGAACTGCACGACGAAGTAGCCACTGAACCCGGCCCGCTGACCGGCTCCCTGGTAGATGCGGTGTACGGGATTATAGCCAACTACTTCATTGCGCTCCGGGTGAATTTTGAGGTATGCTTCGCCTGCGTCGCTGTTGGGCTGAATGAATACCGCACTTTCGCCCCCGCGCCCAAAGGTGAACCGCAGCAACCCCGCCCGCGCCGTACCCGTCAGTTCGGTTCTCATCCTGTAGTCTGGCAGTTGTACCGCATAATAAGCTGGTGTGACGGTTTCGGTTTCGTGCGAAAACACCGACAACGCCCGCGAACGGCATCAGGCTGACCGTCCCGTAATCCTGCATACACCCGCCGTTGAGCTAGTGCGTCCCGCGAAAGCCGTTGATGCGTTTGTCGGTGTAATAGTACGGGGCAATGCATTTGGTTTCGGTCAGTTGGGTTTGGGGCGTCCAGGTGGTCATGCCGTGTGGCACCCCGATGGCGGTTACAATCTGTCCTTTTTGTTCGCTGCCTGCTTCGCTGTGTTGCCGCGCCGAGGGGGTGGTCGCTGGGGCTGTACCGATGAGCGGATTCACGTACTGAACGGGATACATAACCGGCTTGGGAACGGGTTGCGCCCGGTAGGTGAGGGGTAGAAGCAGCAGTAAAAATAGTGTTTATTTCAGGACAAGCCTTAGCAAATCACGTTCATCAATTTTGTAAACGTCGATAGGCAAATTACCTTTGGCCTCTACTTAACTTAAAAGTGAAGAATTTTGTAACGATTCACCGCTTCAAAGCGTTTGAGAAAGTAACCTACTATACCTTCTGGGTGGAGGGGCGAGCACAATCCGAAGCCGATTCGTTCTTCGCGCGTTTTGAGGCGAATCAGTCGGTGGCACTGGATCTCGACTTGTTGGTTTCTTGGATCAGCGAGATTGGCCAGCGGCGGGGTGCTAAAGCTCACTACTTCCGCTTTGAGAATGACGCCAACGCTTTGCCCCCACCGGCCCGAATCATGGCTGAGTTAGGCGACGACTATTGTCGGTTGCGACTGTATTGTGTGCGGCTGTCGGACCACGTGGTCATTCTGGCTAATGGGAGTCTAAAAACAGGACGCACTGTACAGGATAGCCCTGACCTACTAACCCATTTTCGCTTTGCCAATAAAATGGCTCAGCAACTCATCGAACTCATTGGGTCGGGCGAATTACAACTGATGGGGCAAGAAATTGTAGCTATCGACCAAATTGAACTACTAGATTAACCCTATTACTCTATGGACGCTTTTGATCGTATCTCAGCCCGAACCTCAGCAGAAACCCGTCGTTCGGTCCGCAAGATGTTGGATGTAGCGGATCGGATTCATGCCGTACTCCAGCAAAAAGGCATGAGTCAGAAAGATCTGGCCCTAGCCTTACGCAAATCTGAATCCGAGATTAGTAAGTGGCTCAGTGGCACCCACAACTTAGAACTGAAGACCATCATTCGCATCGAGGAAGCCTTAGGCGAAGACATATTAACGGTACCTGGGCAATCAATCTTGGCATAGGCCAACTGGTTGTTGACGAGCAAAACCAAGGGGGATAATTTGCTGGGATTAGTGTGCCAAAACATCGACTGATTGTAGCAGGACACGCCCCACAAAGAGTGGTCAAAATCGTCCTGAAACGTCCAAATTTCGCTGGGCTGACGAAATCACCTGTTAAAAAAAGCCGCTTAAGTGGAATCTGAACCCTGGTTTTTGTGTAATCTGCTGCACCTCTCCAAGTACGGGTTTATTGGTGATCTAGTGCAAACTGAAGAAACGAACAGCCAATTTGTAAATTTTCAGTATATGCCTTACTCTTACTAATCGCGACGCTCTGTTCATTCCGTAAATTTTCTACTATGGCTTAGAGGTAAGACAAAGGCGCTGCAAACCGTATGCATCAACGAGTTTTTTTACAATGTCTGTTTAGTAGAGAGTACAACAGATTTGTCAGTGTAATAAGTTATCTACCACACCGTATTTAAAAATTACGTCCCTGGCATTTGATCCTGACACAGGTGCGGAAATAGCCCAGAAATTAACAAATGTGGTTAATACATTATTTTTCAATCCCAACAGCGGACATACACGGGAAGAATTGATCGAATAAACAACCATTCATTTTGCACCTTACCAGCCGGATGATTTCTACGTAGGTGGTAGGCCGGCCTACCAGCGTACTTCGCCAGATGTTCTATAGAGTTGTCTGACTGGTCAATGTCAATCAAACCGCAGCGGAAGGTAGCCAAAGAATTGACCCGAATTTTGGCCGAGTTATTCTGTATAACCTCGATCAGCTTTATTAGGACTCACTGGCTCGTCAGAAGGGATCTTTGCAGGTTGTCAGTCGATTGCAGCAAGGTACTACCGTTCGGCTCCACTTCGTAGCAGCTTTGTGGGCAACTACTAACCAAACCTGAAACACTCGGGCAGTTCATTCATCCTGCGGACAGAAAACGTTATCAGCGTTCCTGTCCGCAGGATGAATGAACTGCCCACGTTACGGCGCGATTAACTTGCCGCCCGTTTTCGTTTTCTTTATGACGAAGGGAACACAGGGTGTAGCCGGGCAGGTACAAAGCGATGGTGGGATCACCACTACTACGTCATTGTAACAGCCCGTTGTGGCGTAGACCCGAATGGTGTAGCTGCTGCCAGCCGCCTGAGCGGGATTGGGCTCATTGTCCAACAAGACGCCGCTTACCACGGCGGATAAGGGTTGGAGCGTGCTGAACACGGACGTGGTAGTAGAAAAATTAGCTCCTCTGGCGATGTTATAGCTGACGGCTGAAGAACTAGAGCTGATCAGTGTGATCTTGGCATTGGCCTGTGGCTGAGAGCCAACGCAGGAAGCCCCTATGGCCAGTGCCGTCAAGCTGGGCGCCGGATCAGCGACCACAATAAACGGGCAGCATGAGCCGTCGGGGCAAGCACTACTACGAAGGGTAGCTACCGTGTACTCGCCTACCGATGTCACGCTGTAGACCCGACTGGTCGCTCCTGCAATTGGCTGGCCGTTTCTACTCCACTGGTAAGTTTCGGCGCTGCCAGGAGCCGTCAGATCGAACTGAAAAGGCTGGCCTTCGCAGATATGGATGGGTACAGTAGTGCAGGCCTGCGCTGTTTCACCGGAAACGGTTGCGGTGTTGTACAGAATGCCTGCCTTGTTTACCTCCGTCTGGTAGGTCATACTCACGCTTTGCCCGGCACTGAGTAACCCGACTGTCCAAAGGCTGACGGGCGCTCCGGGCGTAAAAGTTGACCCAATTGGGGCAGTAGCCGAACCCGTCAGGTACGTCAACCCGGCTGCTGCCGAATCACGGACGGTAACCATCGGGGCAGGCACCTCGCCTGTATTGCTGAGCAGGAGCGTGTAAGTGAGCAGGTCGCCAATCTCTGCCCTGGAGGCAGTCACTCGTTTGGTGATCGACAGGTTTGGCCGTAGCGGAAAATAGCCTGCATCCAGCGTGGCGTTAAACTCGCCCGCCGCTAGCGTTACCGCCTGGGTACGTCCCGTCAGGGGGCTGGCGTCACTGTCGGTGGAGTCATCCGTTCCCTGGTTAGCACCGGTAGCCGTATACCCGGTTGGTCTGGAAAAGCCAACCGAGTAACTCAGGCTATTACCCGGTGTCAGACCGGTGAAGCTGTAGAATCCACTGGCATTGGTCGTGGTAGTAGCAGACAGCACGCTATTGGTGTATAAGGCAACCAGAACGCCCCGTATAGGTGTATCCCCTGCGTTCTGAATACCGTCCTGGTTGGCATCCAGGAACACATAGTCACCCAGACCAGCGATATTGCTGGCACAGTCGCGGCTTACTGTCACCGTGGCTATGCAGGAGCCCATACCGGCCGTCAGTGTCAGGCTAGCAGCTGACGGAACATTAAGTACCTGGTTACCACGTAGTGTCCCCGCACTAGTGTTAATGAGGGAGCCGGCAGTAGCCGTGAAATTGACCGTATACGTAGTGGTTCCGTTGCAGTTTGTGCCGATCACCGATAGGACGGATTGGGGATTGACTCCCACCGTAGCCGTGGCTGTTGACCAACACCCCGAACTAGTTATACCGGTCACGGAGTAGGTTGTGCTAGCCGTGGGCTGTACGACCACGGTGTTTCCAGTAGCATTACCTGTCGAGAAGTAATACGTGCTGGCTCCGCTGGCCGTAAGTGTCGCCGACCCACCGGCGCAGAGAGTGGCCGAACTCAGCGTGATGGCGGGCAACGGATTGACGGTGACGGTGGCCGTGGCTACTCCTACGCAACCACTACCCGCAATAGCCGTGACGGTGTAGGTCGTCGTGGCAGTTGGGCTGACAACCCGTGTCGCTATGGGGCTGGGAAGATCACCGGCGGCAAATTGGTAGGTGCTTCCGCCTCCGGCCGTAAGCGTTGCGGTTTGACCGGTGCAGATAGTAGCTGAACTAAAGGTAGCTACCGGCTGGGTGGTCACGACCAGTGTTCCCGTTGCCAGTGCGGTACAACCGCTAGCGTTAGTGACCGTTACGGTATAGGGAGTGGTCATCAATGGCGCCACAACCAGCGTATTACCGGTACCTGCCGCCGCGCCGGGGGCAAACTGATAAAGTTGGCCTCCACCCGCTACGAGCGTAGCCGTTTGCCCTGGGCAAACCGTAGCTGAACTGAGTGTAGCCGTTGGCGACGGATTGACAGTGACAGTGCTCACCGCTGTGGCTGAACAGCCACTGCCGTTGGTAACCGTTACCGTGTAGGTCGTTGTGCTTGTAGGCCTAACCAAAAGGGTCGAACTCCCACTGGCTGGCTCCCCCGTTGAAAAGCGGTAAAAACTCCCCCCCGACGCGGTAAGGGTAGTAGCCTGACCGGCGCAGAGGGTGGCCGAACTCAGCGTGGCAGTTGGCAGCGGATTAACACGTACCGTCGCTGTTGCCATTGCTGAGCAGCCGCTGGCGCTGGTTACCGTAACGCTATAAGGCGTAGTCGTGGATGGGCTGACAGGCACTGCAGTGGTTGCCGAAGCGGCTCCACCCGTGGAGAAGCGGTAGAAACTGCCACCGGTAGCGACCAGGGTAGCTGATCCACCCGTGCAGATCGTAGCTGAACTCAGCGTAGCTACGGGCAAGGGATCGACCGTTACGGTCGCGCTGGCGACACCCGTACAGCCAAAACTGTTGACCCCACTCACGGAGTAGATCGTGGTGGTTACAGGGTACACCACCACGGTGCTGCCCGTGGCTCCAGTCGTCGAAAATGCGTAGGTGCTGGCTCCACTGGCCACCAGCGTAGCTGATTGGCCAACACAGATGGCAGGCGTCGCCGTCAGCAGGACGTTGACGGAGGGACAGGTAAAGAAGCCTGCATCAAGCGTCGTATTATTCTCGCCCGAAGTGAGTGTCACGGGAGCAGAAAGGCCATTGACGGGATCACTGTCAGTGGCATCATTACCCGTGTTGGGAGTAGTTGCGGTATAGCCGGTCGGCGTGGTGAAACTGACCGAGTAAGGTTTACCCGGTGTCAGGCCCGTGAAGCTATAAAGTCCTGATCCGTTTGTCGTCGTCGTGGCCACCACCGTCCCGTTACTCATCAGCGTAACCACGACGCCCGCAATCGGTGTGTCACCCGCGTCCTGCTGTCCATTTCGGTTCGTATCGGCAAATACGTAATCGCCCAAGCTGGCAGGTTTATAATAGCCCATGTCGACAGTAGGATTATTTTCTCCGGCCGTCAGGCTGTAGACGCTTGTCAGGCCGGTAGCTAGGTTGCCGTCTGAATCCGTCACGTCGTTCCCCGTATTCTGAAAGGTAGCCGAAAAGCCGCCTGGGGCCGTGAAACTGACCGAGTAGGGCTTGCCCGGTGTCAGGCCGGTGAAACTGTAGAGCCCCGATCCGTTTGTTGTCGTCGTGGCCACCACCGTCCCGTTACTCATCAGCGTGACCACTACGCCCGCGATCGGCTTGTCAATGCCTGCATCCTGCTGCCCGTTAGCGTTCACATCCTCAAATACATAATCACCCAAACGGGCCAGCTGGTAGAATCCAACGTCATAAGTGTGATTGGCTATACCAACGTCCCCGGTAGTCAGGCTTATGACAGGAGCCGTGATGCCCGCTACGGTAGCCAGGATGGCGTCCGAGTCGTTAAGGTCGTTAGCCGTCGCGGTGGTGCTGTTAGCCTGCGTTAGTCCGTACTGATTCCCGTTGAGCGTTAGTTTGTTATTGGCAAACTGATTGGTACCGAACACGAGCTGGTATGCCGTTCCCGGCTTGATAGCGGTGCTGGAAGCCACACCGGTAACTGAACTGCTGACGGGGTTATTCGTAAAGAAATATTCGCCCTCGGCTGTCGTCGTCGTCGTGGCAATCAGTGTGCCATTGTTGTAGAGGGATACCCTGATACCAGCCAGCGGGGGCTCACAGGCATCCTGTATTCCATCCAGATCGTCATCCCGCCACACCCGGCTTCCGATCTCAAGTAGGGTGATCGTGTTACAACTAAGCTCTATATCGCCCAGCCCGGTCGCTTTAGCGAACGTTCCTGGGGTTTGGGTACCTCCCGGTTCGCGGGTAATGTAGACCGAATAGGCTCCGGTGACCTTACCTGTCGTGTTGTTCATGTACCGAACCCCACCGGCAAACGGATGCGCGTCCAATGGGTCAATGACTGTCACGACGACCTCTCCGGTGCCCGGCTTTAAGGCCAGCCCACCCATGATCTCTTCGGCGTGGTAAATGACGTTGGTACCCCCTTCTTGAATCCAGTTATCGTTATAAAACTCGCCAAAACCGGGGCCTTGTGCATTTTTAGCGCCATACCCGGTAGTAGGGCCCGCTTTGGCATTGTTCTCCAGTACAAAGGTGCCGTTCGAGTAGTAGGCACGCAGGATATCGCCCGCCTGCGAGTTGGTTTCGTACAGCGTAGAACTGGTGCCGTCGGGCCGGTAGTTCTGATCGCCGCCCTGAAAGCCAGTCCGGTCGCCAAAAGCCAGCACCATCGAGCCATCGATATCAAATTCAATATCGGTAAAGATTGGAACGGGGTGGCGCAGCGTGGTACTGGAGCCATCCAAGAGGTCGTTAAACGTATCTGTCCAGGGGAACCAGCCCGTTATATTCCGGTTGGCGGCGGCCGGATAACCTTTAGGGTAAGTAAGTGGAAAGTCGAAAATCTGGGTAAACGTCGAGCCGTTCAGTTCATAGACCGACGCCCGCAGGTCCGATTTATCACCCGACACCTGGGCATCGCAGACACCACCCACGTACACTTTCCCGTTATACACTTTTAGGGCCCAGGGTCTAAATTGACCATCCACACAACTGGACGGTACGACGTAAGCGCTCACGTTAGCGGCCGTGGGTTTAGTTACTCCGTCTAGATTATACTGCGTAATATCGATTGAATACAGCTTCTTATCACTCAGGTTCATCAGCCACAGTTTGTTGCCGTCTTCGGAGATCTCCAGATCGCCGATGCCCACTTTCGCCGTCACGCTGAAGGACTGGGCATCGCGGCTAGCCAGGGTTTTGTCACCCAGTAACCCACGAGCCGCATTACTGGCGATGCTACCCACGTTGATGCCGATGGTCGAGACGCTCAAAAACGTACTGGTAACCGGGGCTGATGGATTGGTGTAATCGGTAACGTATAGCCCTCCCAGGCCAGCGGGCCCCAGACCAGCATGGCGTTTCAATACAGCGCTCAGAAACAGTCGTTTCGTTAACTTATTGTAAGCGGATCCCCAGACAGTACCAATTTTACTGGCCAGTGCCAGCTCCTTTTCACCTTGAAAGGTCATCGAAGAGACCCCGTACGGAATACTGACTAGCGCCGCTGAGTTGGCCGACGAGCTTCCCGCAATCAATGGATCACCATAGACATAGCAGGGCACAAACACGTCGGGCGTGTTGGAGCAGTAATCGGCTGGATTACTAACGCCTAGGTTAATGTCGCAAGCGGGGGCCTGAACAAACTGAACAGACGTTCGTGAGTCGGCTCCATTTACCCCCGGGTTGTAGACGGTTGGAATGCTAGTGAACTCGACCCGAACCGGATACTTTCCCGTAGGTACCGGTAGCGTATAGCGGCCATACGGGTCGGTAACGGTCGAATAAACCGTACCATCACAGGCGATGGCTTGCACGGTAGCTCCTGGTATCCCGGCCGTCTCGCCCACTTCTTGACTGCCATTGTCGTTAAAATCGCTGAAGAGCATCCCGCCTAACCCCGTCCCCGAACAAGCCGTTGGTAAGCAGGGAGCCGGGGCAGTAAACGAGTGAGTAGCCTGGCAACTCGTGGTTGCATTAAACCGGGCAACAATTGTACTGGCAGTACTATTGGCGTCAATTTCAAAGGCGACTACTTGGGGCGATACAATCGTCGTCTGACCGGTAAGTGTACCCACTACCTGTGGATAGGTAATGGTAACAAGACCCGGTGTGATCGTTCGGCTTTGCGTTCCCGTGGTGACCACTATATACTGACCGGCGGGCGCATTGGTCCAGGCTACCTCCACGCTTACGGTGGCTTTGCTAACTCCGCTAATCGAGTAACAGCCTGAAACCTTCGGCGTAACGGTTAAGCTACACTGAGCCTGCGCCAGCGATGGTAGCAGTAGGCAGACTATACCGATTATACCGGACAGCGTGAGTTGGCGCCTGTGTATCCGTGTGCTGGTAGACTTGGCTACGGCAAGTGAGGGCGACGTACTCCGCCAGCGAATGGTTTCAGCGCAGCAATCTTCCTGCAAACCCCTGCGCACGTATTCGAGCCAACAGGTGAAAGCAGCATAGATATGAATATAAAGTGTAGTCATTAGGGTCAAGTGAGAAGGGAAGCGAAGTGTATGTATAGAGTCCTGTAAGCCAGGCGCAGGCAGCATTAATTTTCTTAAGCGCTTGGCGGCCTGCTCTAGTTACCTACGGCGTTGTACGTCGACGTGAAGCGGTTGGGCCAGGTCGAAAGCATACTGGCTTCGTTGGAGGCGATACCTGCCAGAACCTACCTGTGTTTCAGCACGTGCGCAAATCAGCTGTGTCAACCGGTTGACACGCACTGCTCGAACCGTTCCCCAACAAGGGGTCACTAACGAGTCGATTGGAACAAGCCAGTAGGATATCAAGTCGTTTGGTGTCCTGCCATTTACGACAGGTGCTGGCCAGTTGTTCCAACTCATCATACTGCCAGAAGGTATAATCCTGCAACCGAACCTGCAACTTGCGCGAACTGAGCCGCGCATCTTTCAGCAAGCGGCTCCGGACGCCATCGGGCAGGCTCATCAGCCGAAGCGCCACCGTTTGCAAACCAACGATTCCTTCAGCAGGGAGTCTTAATGTCTGGGCTACTTTACCTAACTCATCGGGCCGCCAGTGCGCCGCATTCTGCCGACGGCGAGCAAGTACACTGTACTTGACCAGTAACATATCCCCTAGTTCCGAGCAGGTTAACGCCCGTTTGTCTAAGGCACGCAGAATGGCCGCCCGGCTATTGAGGTACGCTTCAATGGGGTAAAGTAGTTGTTCGATACGCATAAGGAAAAGAATTAGAAAATCTCTGTTAAATGAATGTTGATCAGTGTTCCCAGACTACTTACTGGACCTTCCCCGATGCCTCGTAACGCTTGCGAAGGTGTTGGGAAAGGCAGGTTTCCTCGCATGGGTTGATGCCCGCATCCGGCCAAGCTGTACTTGCGCGCACAGGCCGTCTGGCAAGGCACCGATCAGGACGACTGAGCGGATCAGTCGGAAGGCCGGACCACCGAACAGGTTGTCATGTGGTTTGTCCGTGTCGAGCACAGGGATTGGTTGAAAGAAAAAGTGGCAAGTAAGGCAGATGACGTCAGGTACATTAGCGAAATGGGTACGTATCGGTAAAGAAAAGGGGCTCGGTGGCCTGTACCTCCAGGCCGCATCCCAAGCGCAATAGGCGCAGCCATAATCGGCCCATTGGGGTGGTAGCCGCGGCGTCGGGGTTCAGCCGTTCTATCCGTTGATGGTCTGACGTACATATGGAGGACGGTGCCGTTTCGCTCTGGAGTAAGTCGGGATAAGGGACCACATAACTTTCCCAATGAGTTAGGCTTTCTGGATCGTCGCCCCAGTCACGCGGATGCCTGAACGTAGCGTCATTGACAGTGGATCGACCAGCCGATAGTCCCTTTTGCTGGGGCGTATGGGCTGGCGGGTCAATGGCATCGAGCCAGTAACCGGGAGCCGTCAAAGGCGTAATTTTAAACGGTCTAGCCAAGAGTTGTATCTGGGTTAACTAAGTTAAGGGTTAAGCATAAGCAAGCCCATAAACAGGGCAGTTAGTGAGTAGCCGCTGGTTCTTGCCATCGCCGCTACCGGAGATATAGCTTTGGTAGCAGCTAGTGACAGGTAGTACTAACAAGCGAGCTAGCTGTAGAGGATAAGCCTTCTAAGCTTATGCGATCAGACAGCTAAGCGCAACGGACGAGACTGTTACACGATGATAGGTAAGAATAAAGGCTGGTACGTCTGGTCATAGGAAGGCAGGCACCGTCTCTGACTTGTTGAGGGGCGGTAACTTAGTATGGCCCAAACGTACTAGCACTGGTTTCAGCTGCATAGCATTGGTCATGCTGTACACAGAGTGCCTCTTGCAAATTGCCCGGCAACTTTAGGGGCCAACCAGACACGCGCTGCCTTTATACCATCAACAGGGAGTTTACCTACTTAAACTGGCTAGTAGAACGACGTTAACTGATCAGGCCACCAAACCCTAGTCCGTATAACCGTATTGAGTATTTCTGTCAGAAAAAAAAATCTATCTCAACGCGCAGTTTGCTATCTTATACAGGCTGTTTTAGAGCTACCAACGACTGGTTTCCTACCTGTGTTGAGGCCCGATCTTACTTAGTTAGTAAATGAAGTGGCAAGGATAATGCTGTAGACTGGGGTTCCACGGGATTCAATGACCTGCTCACCAGATGAACAAGAGTCAGAAACGTATGCCTTACCCTTAATAAGTAGTTTACTACCATAAACAGCGGGTCTAAGCGGCTTTAACGCAAAACTTTATGTCTATAAAATAAGTAGATAGTAGCTTTATAGTTTGTGAATAGTACCTATATTTACCCTTACCCTGTAGTTTATATTGGTTCCTTTGCCCAACTACGTATGAAAATAAAGCAGTACCTGGTCATCGATGATACTGAGTCAGATGTCACGTACCTGAAGAAATACCTCGATAAGTTTGCGCTTTGTCAGTTGGCAGCCGTAGCTACCACCGTGGAAGCAGCTATCGAGATCTTGCATCAAAAACCCATCGACTTAATTTTCCTCGACATTCAGCTAACAAGTCAATCGGGGTTGGCGTTGCTAAAATCAGGGGTCGCCCTGCCCCCCGTCATTATTATCAGCGCTTATCCAGAATATGCCATTGAGAGTTATGAAATTGGTAAGGCGGCCGATTACCTGTTAAAACCATTTACATTTGAGCGCCTGCATATTGCCATAACCAGAGCCTTACAACTGCAGCAAACGACAAACTCCCTGGTTGAGCCGGATGCCATATTTTTGAAAATGGGCCGCAAGATACAGCGCTTCGATTTTCAGGCCATCGATTATGCCGAGGCCTTCGGCATCTATTCCAAACTTTACGTGGGCGATCAGATAAACCTGGTCAATGAACGCCTTTCTGCCCTGACCCGGCTGCTTCCCTCACAGCTGTTTATGCGGGTGCACAAGTCCTATTTGATCAACATCAGTAAGATTACCAGTTATGACCGTCATAATTTATGGCTGGGCAAAACGAAAATTCCCATTGGCATCTCTTTCCGTCCTCAGTTGGAGGGTTTACTTGCCCTATTTGATACTTCCAGCGAGTAGCTAACGGTGTAGGTGCTGTTACGCTGCCCGCGGCTGATCAGGGGATACGGACACGCTGCCAATTAAGGTAGGCGAACACCCGCTTTAAGTACAATTATTCCGCTGTTTAGCTAACTTTTTGCCAAACGGTACGGAGCCAGCGGACGTATTGCGTTGATAAAAGGTTGAGCAATACGTCTACTGGCTTAGGGGCAGATCGACCACCGGCTATTACCTACCCCGCTGACCTTCGACTCGTTAATCCGCTTTAGTGACGCACCGGTAGGAATGGCCAGGTTAGCAAGCTAGCACTACCTAGCCAATCGGTTGCCGTCTATAACCCGGTAGACAACGGTATTTATATGATAGACACTAACCTGAGTGATGAAGACCTGATCCGAGCCTACCTTTACTCGGAACCCAGTCGATGTTTTGATGCACTTTATCTGCGCTACGCTGGCAAAGTGTTTGATCGGTGTTTCTCGTTAACCCGCAATGCAGAGCAGGCGCAGGATTTCACCCATGACATCTTTATTTTGGTCTTTAACAAATTGAGCGGTTTCGAGTACCGTTCCCGGTTTTCAACCTGGCTATATTCAATCTCATTTAATTATTGTCTGACTCAGCTCCGGCGGGACCAGCGGCTAAAATTTTATCCCTTAGAGTCAGTTAATAGCCACTACATAATGAATACGGCTTTCTCACCCTCAATTGTCGATGATCCGCTCGGCCTGATTAATCAGGCATTAACCTTGCTTCCTCTTCAGGAGCAGCGTCTGATGAAGCTCAGGTATGAAGCAGGAATGAGTATTGAGCAAATTACTCAACTATATGGCCTCAAGGCCAGCGCCGTAAAAATGCGTCTGAACCGGACTCGCAAGAAGGTGCTGGTTACCTGCCAGCGGTTAGCCAACTCTTAGACAAGTGGTGAGACACGAATTTTTGTACCATGCACTTACCTGGAATTGCCTTGAACGATGATTTTGTACAAAATGGCAGAACTCTCCTAATCTGGTTCCTAGCGCCGTTTTGTGACACAATATGGCCGGCTTGATGGCATTAAATCCCGAATTCGGGTTGATACCGAATAACTGGGCAACGGTCTGGTTGCCCGTCACTTATTTTCGTGCAGGAAACGTCATGTTATTTCGTAGCTGTATGCGCTTAAAGAACAAGAAAAACCGGACCAATTATCATCCCTTCTGGGCCTTAATTACCGTTTTTGTGCTCTGGCTGTTACTGCTTATAAGCCGTAATAGGCAAACCGCGGCCCTGGCAATGGAAACCTGCACGGTAAGGCCGATCCCCGCTCAAACTCCGCTCGACAACGCCAACGCGTCCTGGTACCACGGGCGTTAGCTACGGGCAGGCTGCCCCCTTATAAACCGGAGATCGCTACCTAGTTGGCGTCTTCGTCGGGGCCGTCAAACAAGGCCAGTAAACTCGCCAGGTGGACGCGGTAGGTAAATCCGATGGGGATCTTGGTTTTGTTTACCCACAGATTTTGCCGGTCGAGGCTGGCAATTTTATTGATGTTAACCAGGTAGGATTTATGCACCCGCACGAACGAACGGCCCGGTAGCCTTTTGAGCAGAGCCGATAGCCGTTCGTTCACCACGCTGGCCTGCTCACCCACATATACCTTCGTATAAATGCCAAAGGCTTCAGCGTAGTCGATGGCAGGATAGTTGAACCGCTGAATCCGGCGCCCCATTTTCAAAAATATGGCTTCCTCGTCGAAGGTGAGGTGCATGGGGGCCGATACAGGCAGCGCGCGGGTAACGGCCTGAAGCAGCCGGTCGGGGGTGAAGGGCTTCACGATAAAATCAGCAACCCGGCCTATTTCGTAGCTGTCGACGGCATATTCAGGGTAAGCACTGGTGATAATAGTTGGCGGCAGCACCACCTTGGCCCGCAGTAGGGCCAGGCCTGATTGGTCAGTAAGCCGCATGTCCAGAAAGACCAGATCAATGGGTTGGATAGCCAGGATACTGATGGCTGTTTCGAGCGTAGTGGCGACGGCCGCCGCTTCCAGGAGCGGAAATTTGTCAAGCATACCCTGGAGTACCTCAACATCAGCTTCGGCATCATCTACAATTAGGTATTTCTTCACATGCATAGCGAATGGGGAAAAGCGGCAAAGCCATGCCAATAATACAAACGCCCGCGAACATTATTCTTGCCAATCTGTCCGATTTCAGTCCGTTTTATCGCAGAACGGGAACATTTAAGTCCCAATTCATGAGTTGGAAGTTACTCTTGGTGTTAAAAAAAACCTTGTTCGTATCAGTTTAAGGTGACCTACTATTGGCGAACTCGCCCTGTTTCGTGGTGAAACTTTTTCGTGTTGGTAAATCGCCCCATTCAGGTTATCAAACAGCCCAATCAAGACAGTTGCAACAATCTAGCCCAGAGCGCCCGCTCGTTTGTCGCGGTTCTTGCCAAGCAGAGGGCAGTGGCTATTGGTCGGCAACGCCCTGGTCTTACCGGTAAGTGGGATGACACGACCAAACGCCTGCGCACTCACCTGCCTACCCCGATCGGCTCCCTACCAGAGCCATGTTTAGAGGGAACGTATATCCCTTACCGTTCATAGTTATCACCTGATGAGTACTTCTACCAAATAAATTAACCAGCACGAACACAATGAGAAAACTGATCTACCGACACATTGGACTGCGACGCCTCGGAGGGGCAGCCTCCCGACTTCTTTTGGCTATGCTTCTGCTCGCGGGCGCAACCGCAACCTATGCCCAGGTAAAAATCGGGGCCAACGCCAAGACTATCGGTAGCGCTAGTAACCTCGAAGTGGAAGCCGCCAATGGTAATAAAACCATCGTGGACAAGGCCACCGGGCAGGTCACCATTCAGGACGGGACGCAGGGAACCAACAAGATTCTGACTTCGGATGCCAATGGCGCGTCGAGTTGGCAGCCGTTAGCCAGTCAACCCTCGTTTCCAATTAAGTTGACCAGTTTGTTCAACGGGTTAATTTTACCCAAATCGAATTTGCCGGGAAATGTCTCGCCTGCCTTAAATACGCCTACCAGTGCGACGACGACAAACGGAATTGCTTACACCTACACGATGCTAACCAACCGAGCTGCCAGTGTGTCATCGACGCAATATTTGGCCCCACTCTGGACCGTGAAATATACGTTTATTACCAATATCTTTTCCAACGGCAGTGTGGCAGATATGATCTTGCTTCTGCCTCAAAATACAACTGGTTTGCCTGATAACTTTTCGGTAAACCTCATTCAGAAAACAGCCAACACGTTAACAATCAGTATTGTCAGGACGGATGGAGGGGCGAATGGTTTTTACGGTTCGGGAGGAGATTTCCTGTTGGACCTGGTCGCATTTAAGCTATAAACTGTTTCTCCCAACACTCCTCCTTTCCGCCGTTCCCACTGGCACGGTAAGGGAGAGCTTTAGTCAACCTGCTTTTCAAACCCATTGTCGATCAAGGACATGAACCAAATGATGGCTAGATATAGGTGGCCGGGTTTGGGTCAGGGGCAGTCTGGTTGAAACCGGGAGAAACGAGTGGCAGAAACACAGCATTTTGCCGGTTCAGGATGAGGTCCTTGATTTTGCAAAGGACGAAAACGATTCGCGTAGCCAGCGGAAGCCAGGGGCGGCATTCTAGTTCGATTCCACAATAGGCAAAGCATGGACAAATAGCCAATCGAACGACGTAGGAATTTCCAGAAAGAGCAAACATTTCTGGCGGCTACCACTGGCATAAAAGGCATAGCATTTTTTTAATGATGAAGCCCGCGACAAAACAACAGGGAGAAACCGCTCCGACAATGATACACCACCATCCGATTCCCTTAAACGAATGAAACGACTGCTACATGTAATTCTTCTGCTGTCGGCTATGGTTGGGCTGGTCCAGGCCCAGCCTATAACTAACATCTCGGCTACCGTGCAGGTACACCCGGCGGGTAAAATGGCCCAGTACAGTAGCCTAACCTTCAACGCGGGCTACGTGATTACGCCCCGAAGTGCCCCCAACGCCAACCTCAGTTTTCGGCCCGGCAGTAGCTGGGCCGGGGCTTCAGACGCCAGCCACGTCAACGGTTACGCCGAAGTCGTTGGCTCGTCGGCCTTTACGTTTCCCATCGGCAACGGCACTACCCTGCGAACGGCGGGGATCACGGCCCCCGCGTCAGGTACGTTTCAGGCGGCTTACTTCGGTACAAATGCTGCGTCGGCTACGCTACCTCTGGGCGCACCCTTCAACACGGCCAGCCTGGGCACGGGCGTATCGGCGGTCAGCACGGCGGAATACTGGGACGTAAACGGCCCCTCGGCGGTGAACATCACCCTGAGCTGGAACCCAGCCAGTGGCCTCGGTTCGCTGGTGGGCAGCACCCTGGCCAACCTGGCCATTGTGGGTTGGGACGGCAGCAAGTGGGTGAACCTGGGCGGCACGGCCACCGGCACCCTGAGCGGAACCGGCACCATTGCGACCACCGCGCCCATTACGCCCGATACCTACACGGCCTATACGTTTGGCAAGCTCACGACTACCACGCCCCCTGCCACCACCTGCGGCATTGTGATTCACGGGCCAACCAATGTGGAGGTGCTGCCGGGGGGGCACATGGCCGTTTATTGCGACGTAACCTTTATCAGTGGCGATGTTGATACGCCCCGCCCTACGCCCAACGATAACATCACCTTTATGCCCGGCACCGGCTGGTTCGATGCCTCGGATGGTAGTCACGTAAACGGCTACGTGGAGAAGGTGGGCAATACAGCCTTTACCTTCCCCGTGGGCGATGGTACGGTGCTGCGCCCGGTGGGTATGTCGGCCCCGGCAAGTAGCACCTCGACGCTGCAGGCGGCTTATTTCAGCACTAACCCCTCGTCAGGTACGTTGCCTACGGGTGCCCCCTTCGCCACCACGAGCCGGGGCATGGGCGTGAGTGCCGTGAGTCCGGTGGAGTATTGGGACGTGAACGGCAGCGAACCCGTTGACCTCACGTTTACCTGGAATCCGGCCAGCAACCTCAACACGCTGACGGGCGGCACGATCTCAAACTTGATCATGGTGGGATGGGACGGGGCAAAGTGGGTGGATCTCGGTTCGCCCACGACTACCGGCACCCTGAGCGGCACCGGCACACTGAACGTAACGGGCATCACGCCTAACGCCTATACGGCCTACACGTTTGGGGCGAAAGGCACGACCTGCCCTAACCCTTCAGTGGGCGGTACGGTGGCCTTTGCCGGTTCGCAACCTCTATGCAGCACGGCCAATACCGGCACACTAACCTTGAGCGGCCAAACGGGCAACGTACTGCGCTGGGAAACCAGCACCGACAACGGCTCAAGCTGGACCCCGATCACCAACGCAACGGCTTCGTTCAATTTCACCAACGTAGCCAACAACCAGCAATACCGGGCGGTGGTGAACGCAGGGGGGAGTTGCGCCGATGCAAATTCCACGCCCGTCACCCTAACTACAAGCGCGGCAGCGTGTTCGGCAGTGCTGAACTGTGCCTTTGCGGAGGCTGTGATCTCAAAATGAGAGCTACCCTAACCCCGCAACCCTCGCCGGAATGCCGATTATAAACCTGATTTAGAACAACTGTCCCTCTGGGGCACCACAATAAACACAAATGAAAACCAACCAATTCTCTCTTTTTCTGGCTGGCCTGATGCTGGCCCTGTTGACTACCCTGCCCAACGCAGCCCGCGCCCAGGTAAAAATTGGCACCAACCACAACACCATCGGCCCCAGCAGTAATCTGGAAGTGGAAGCGGCCAATGGGAATAAGGTGACCATTGATAAAACCACTGGTGCAGTAAGCGTCTCGGGGACGTTTGCGGGCGACCCATTGCAGGTTACAGGCGTGAAAGAAGGACAGACCTCGGCGGCTCAAACCCTGATGATTACCGCCGATGGGTATGTGCAAAAGGCACCTGCCGCTGTTTCGTTGCAAACACGGTTTATTGCCTCAGCAAATCAAAATCCAAGCCAGACATACACTGGTCCTACTCCACCACCTTATATTACCATTGATCTCAGCTCGATTGATTTTGAGTCGTATCCTGGCAGTGTTGATTTGACGAACAATCTAATCAAGGTTCCGCGTGATGGCTATTATCAGGTAAACGGAACACTGGGTGTCACGGATGCTCCCGCTGGTCAGACGATATCGACCTGTATCTATTACAAACGAAACACAACTTACATTGGAGAAAACTGCATCCGGTCGCATACGAATGGCCGCCAGTCAGGCTCGTTTTCTATTGTGCTTTACCTGAACGCTAATGATACCATATCAGCAGTATTAGCCAATTCATTTGCTAATACGTTGACATCTAAAGGTGTAACTAGCCCCTCTATGCTTCAGGTTATTGAACTGCGATAACTAATCCCTCGCATTTCCGGCCTTTTCCACCGCTCCACTGTGGCGCGGGTAAGGGGATGGTTTGTTTCACCACCTATTTTCAACGCTTTGCCAATCAAGGCCATGAACCGAGGGATGAATAGACATAAATGGCCGGGTTTGGGTCAGGGATGGCCCGGCGTTCCGGTTGGTGCAAACGGATTCACGACGATCAACCCGGCAATGGCCTGGAAATCGGAGACGTTGCGGGTAACGAGCGTGAGGTTGTGGACGAGGGCCGTGGCGGCAATGATGGCATCACCGAGTTTGATTTTGTGGGTCTGCTTGATAGCAATGGTTTGTTGCACAATGACAGCCGTTAGTGGAAATAGGGTAGACCGGCTCACGAACGCTTCGACCAACCGGCGTTTTTCAGGATTCGGAAATCGACCTACTAGCTCTATCTGCGTAGCCACCGACAACCTGGGGCCAGCATCCATGACAGCCAGAACAAACGGCAGGGTATGGTCAGGCAGCACACCGTCGAGGAAGTAAATAGCGATGTTGGTGTCGATCAGGTAAGCGGTATCGGCCAGGTGGGTCGGTCCCATTCGTTGCGGAGGGTTTGGAGTTGGTGGTCAATTTCTTCGATGGTCAAACCACTTTTCAACGAACCGTAGAACTGATCGGAGAATGACGGCTTATCGCTGTGTTGCAGCGTGGTTTCGGGTTGCGTTTCCTCGTCTACACGGACGTGCTCGACGAAATCGAGTGATTTCACGATTTCCAGAAAGTAAGTTATTTTCTGACGGCTGCTAATATCAATGTGAACAGTCATAGCATTTTTTGATAAGGACCATGACAAAAATACGAAAATGGGGTGGAATCGCCGCCCAAACGGTACACAACTCAATTCCCCTAAACGCATGAACCGACTGCTACACATACTTCTCCTCCTGCTGCTGTCATTCACCGGCGCACTGGCCCAAAGCACCCTCTTTGGCGATATGGAGGTGCATCCGGGCGGCAAAGTCGGAGTCTATAACTCGATGACACTCAACAGCGGCTACGTGATTACGCCCCGGCAGATGCCCCCGTCGAATATCGCCTGGCAACCGGGCAGCGTCGCCGTGGGTGGCTCCGACGGAAGCCACGTGAACGGCTATGCCGAAACCACCGGCAATACGGCCTTTAGGTTCCCCATCGGTAACGGCACCACCCTGCGAACGGCGGGCATCTCGGCGCCCGCGTCGGGGACGTTCTCGGCCGCTTATTTCAGCACCAACCCCTCGTCGGGTACGTTGCCCACGGGCAGTCCCTTCAGCACGGCCTCGCTGGGGTCGGGGGTGACGGGGGTGAGTCCGGTGGAATATTGGGACATCAACGGCCCCTCGGCCGTGCAGCTAACCCTGAGTTGGGATGCCAACAGCAGCCTCAACACGCTGACGGGCAGCACCCTGAGCAACCTGGTCATAGTGGGCTGGGACGGCAGTAAGTGGGTAAATCTGGGTGGTACAGCCACGGGCACGCTCTCTGGCACGGGCACCATCACCACCACGACGGCCGTGGTGCCGAACACCTACACGGCTTACACCTTTGGCTCGGCCACCGGTTGTGCTGCACCCTCGGTCGGGGGCCTTGTTACCTATCGCGGGCAACTGCCTCTCTGCATCAGCAGCAATGCGGGCAGCCTGACGCTGACGGGCCAAACCGGAGCGGTGACGGGCTGGGAAACCTCCACCGATGGCGGCACCACCTGGTCGGCCCTCAGCGGAACAGTGGGTAAAGACTACTATTCATTCGTGAACGCCCAGAACAACCAACAGTACCGGGCCATTGTGAGCAACGGGTCGGGTTGCCAGAGCGCGACGGCCACCGCGGTCAGCATCACCACGAGCAACACCGCCTGTACGTCAGGGAGTTGTGACAAGGCAGCGGGTATTGTTTCGATCAACACGGTAGCCCAGACGACCGGCTCAAACCTGACCCAACAGGTGATTCTGACCGATGCCAGCGGCACAATTCGGTTTTTGTCGGTTCCCGGCAACTACAGCATCAACAGCGTTACGGCGGGCGATTACCTGGCCTATCAGGTTACGTTCGACAATACGCTCACCCTGCCCACGCTGTCTGTTGGCACAAACCTTACGGCAGTAGGCGGGGCTTGTGTAAAATATTCCAACCAGTTACCACTAAGGGTTTGCGCTCCGCCAACGGTAGCCATCAGCGGCCCGGCCCTCAATGCGGTGGTTACCACGACTAACCCGCCCATCACCGGCACGGCCACGGCGGGCAGCAGCGTCACGATTACGGGCGGCCCCGGCTCATCGGGCGGCCCCTGCGTGGTCACAGCCGCCAACGATGGAAGCTATACGTGTACGAGTTTGACGTTTGCCAGCGGTCCGGCCACGGTAACGGCCATCGCCAGTAACAGTGCGGGTGTATCGAGTCCGGCGGTAAGCAATTTCTCGGTGGTTGGTTGCCAAACGCCGACAGTGGCGGGTACAGCCTCGTTTACGGGGAACCCACTGTGTAGCGTGGCCAACGCTGGCACCGTCACCCTGACAGGCCAAACTGGCGCGATTGTCCGTTGGGAAACCTCCACCGACAACGGCGGGACGTTTAGCCCGATTGCGAACGCCACCACGAGTCTCTCCTTCACCAACGCCCAGAACGGGCAACAGTATCGGGCGGTACTTCAGAACGGCGCATCGTGCGGACTAGCGAATTCAGCTCCAGCCACGATCATGACGAGTTCGGCAGCGTGTTCGACAGATTGCGCGGTGCAAGTAAGTGTAATCACGAAATAAACGAACCAATAACAATCAAATGAAAACGAATCAATTCTACCTTTTTCTGGCCGGCCTGCTGCTGGCCCTGTTGACTACCCTGCCCAACGCGACCCATGCTCAGGTAAAAGTCGGTTCTAATTACACCACCATCGGCCCCACCAGTAATCTGGAAGTGGAAGCGGCAACGTCGGGGACGGCTACAACGGGTAACAAGTTTATGGTGAACAAAACGACCGGGCAAGTGACCATTCAGGATGGAACGCAGGGACCCGGTAAGGTGCTGACCTCCGATGCCAATGGCGGGAGTAGCTGGCAATCACTGGCTACCCAAAGGGTTCCAGAAGTGGTTTGGATTGGGGAACAGTCGAGTGCCGATTACCTCATCACTACGTTCAACAGCACTTTTGATGTTTTGAAAGACCGCATTCCCTTAGTCCCCCGACCCGGTTCACTGCCGGGCTATGATGCAACAACAAAAAAGTACACGCTCCAGGCAGATGGTTATTACCGATTTTATATCGGCGCATACATGCAGGGAACCTTGCCAGCAGCAAATGCTCCGAACACCAGTGCTCGATTGTATTTGCAACCAAGTGGTGCTTTACAACAATTCGATAACATCACTAATGGCTCTGGTCCAGTTCTATCTCTTTTCTGGGAAGGATATTTTGCAGCGGGTACTACGGTCAATCCATATGTTATCTCTTTTGGCTCGAACCAAAATGTGATCGTTAGAAAAACCTTCTTATCCATCACCAAACTGTTCTAAACCCCTTGGTGAAATACGGTTGGGCTATTTCCCTAATCCAACTCCCCCGCATTTTCGGCCCTTTTCTTCCGCATCACCATTGGCGCGGGTAAGGGGATGGTCTGCTTCATTGCCTGCTTTTTGGCTGGATACCACCGCTATAGTCCCGTACATGTCTCGCTCCTTGCCCGGATTTATATTGACATACTCATTATTATGAACCGATTACTCTACTTACTCCTCTTCGGCTTGCTCTCCGTCGCCACCGGCCATGCCCAATCTACCGGAAGCGGTATCTTCGGCAACGTGGGGGTGCATCCGGGCGGCCACGTTGGGGTCTATAATACCTTGACCGCCGTGACGGGCTACGTGGTTACGCCCCGGCCCTCACCCACCAGCAACATTAGCTGGCAACCCGGCAGCAGCCACAACGGGACCTCCAACAGCAGCCACGTGAATGGCTATGCCGAAACCACCGGCAATACGGCCTTTAGGTTCCCCATCGGTAACGGCACCACCCTGCGAACGGCGGGCATCTCGGCGCCCGCGTCGGGGACGTTCTCGGCCGCTTATTTCAGCACCAACCCCTCGTCGGGTACGTTGCCCACGGGCAGTCCCTTCAGCACGGCCTCGCTGGGGTCGGGGGTGACGGGGGTGAGTCCGGTGGAATATTGGGACATCAACGGCCCCTCGGCCGTGCAGCTAACGCTGAGTTGGGATGCTAACAGCAGCCTCAACACGCTGACGGGCAGCACCCTGGCCAACCTGGCCATTGTGGGTTGGGACGGCACCAAATGGGTGAACCTCGGAGGCACGGCCACGGGAACGCTTTCCGGCACCGGCACCATCACGACCACTACGGCGGTGGTGCCTGGTAACTATACGGCCTATACGTTTGGGGCGGTGAGCGGTGCCACGCCCTCAGATACCGATGGGGATGGGGTGGCCGATAATGTAGATCTGGACGACGACAACGATGGTATTCTGGATGTTACGGAAGTAGCCGCCACGAATTTTGTGTATGACTTTTTTAATGGGGGTACACAACAAACCTATTCCAGAGCAGCGATTGATATTACGACGCAGGCCTGGCTTGATGGCCGGTTGCTGGGGGTGGGCTTTTCCGGCTTGCGAAACTACGGTATCTATCTGCCGGTTGGTGGCGGGAACATTCTGTATCAGGAACTCCCCAGTTCGGCTACGCCAACCGGAGGAACAACGGGTAGTTTTGGGGCCGGTAATATTGTTAACACGCTGGCGGCTGTCAATGCCGGCACCTTCCTCGGTGTTGGATCAAACACAAGTCAGGTATTCGGTTTCTTCCAAAATGGATCGACCATTCAGGCCGAAAATCTTACGGGTCTTGGGCCCCTGACCACGTTCACCAGTGCCAATGTTACAAATACGCTGGCGGCAAAAGCGGCTGGCAACCTACTGGCTATCACCGTTGACCCAAATAGCGGGTCGAGTTTTGCCGTTTACAAGTCTGGCGGTACGCTGGCCTGGGAACGACTCAATGATGGTGTTACCGGAACATTTCCGGCTGGCTTTTCAGCCGCTACGATAGCCGCCTTCAACAAAGGAACCTTGCTGGGGATAGATCATGTGGGCACCGGAAATGAGGTAGCCATGATTTACACGGGCGAAGATGTGGATAACGACGGAATCTGGAACTACCTCGACCTCGACAGTGACGGGGACGGTTGCCCGGATGCCCTTGAGGGCGGAGCCAATTTTACATCGGCCAATCTGGTCAACTCGACTATGGCGGGGGGCAGTAGTGGCGTAACCGCTAACCTCGGCAACAACGTCTCGTCGGCTTCGGCCACGATGGGCGTTCCGGTGATAGCCGGGTTGGGTCAGACGACCGGAGCCAGCCAGAACTCAGCTATTAAAACGGATTGCAACCCCTTGTGCGCCACGCCTACCGTGGGCGGGCAAATCAGCTACGCGGGCAACCTGCCCCTCTGTACCAGCAGTAACGTGGGCAGCCTGACGCTGACCGGCCAAACCGGAGCGGTGACGGGCTGGGAAACCTCCATCGACAACGGCGCGAGCTGGTCGGTGTTGAGCGGCACATTGGGCAAAACGGCCTATACGTTTGTGAACGCCCAGAACAACCAGCAATACCGGGCCATCGTGAACAACGGCAGCGGTTGTTTGTCGGCTACGGCTACGGCGGTCACGCTCACCACGAACAGTTCGGCGTGTCAGTCAGTGAGTTGCGACAGCCAGACGGGTAGTTTCTCGATCAACATCGTAAGTCAGGCGGGCGGCAGCAACATCACCGCGCAGGTGGTGGCCGTTGACCTGAGTGGTATTATCCGGGAGTTTTCGGCAGCGGGCGGCAACAGCGTAGCCGGTCTGCCCGTGGGCAATTATCAGGTCTATCACGTCACCTACGACAACACCCAATCGCCTATACCCAACATCAGCGTTGGCACGGCTGTCTCGGCGGTGGGTGGTGCGTGTGTACGCTGGTCCAACGGGCTGGCGTTTCGGGTTTGCCCGGCCCTGCCCACCATTGCCATCACCGGCCCGGCTCCAGGTACACTGGTCGCCGTGACCAACCCGCCCATTACGGGAACCGCTACACCCGGCACAACGCTGACGGTAACAGGTGGCCCTGGCACCACGGGTGGCCCGTGTGTGGTAGTGGCTTCCAATACCGGAAGCTGGACCTGTACGAGTCTGACGTTTACGCCTGGCTCGCAGACGGTCACCGCCATTGCCTGTACCTCAGCGGGTTGCGGCACGGCGGTCAGCAGCTTCACGGTTGTGAACCCATCGCAACCCCCCATTACCAACGGCGATATTGCCAATACCAATGTAAACCAGCCTGTTACGGGCAATGTGCTGACCAATGACCGCGACCCGCAGGGACAACCGCTCACGGCTTCGTTGCTGAGTCAGCCAACGGCGGGAACGGTGGTGCTGAACCCTAACGGAACCTATACCTACACGCCCCCAACGGGTTTCACTGGCACGACAACGTTCTGTTATTCAGCCTCTAACACGGCTGGCCTGAGCAATTCGGCCTGTGTGACAGTGAACGTGAACCCGGCTTCGTCGGTGGTGGCCAACAACCGGCCCGTTGCTAACAACGACAATACCCAAACCACAGCGGGACAATCCGTGACAGTAGCGGTATTAGCCAACGACACCGACCCGGATTTGGCAACGAGTCTAGCCGGGCAGTTCAACAATCCAACGATTTTGAGTCCGCCCGCGCAGGGAACGGCGGTGGTGAATGCCAATGGCACCATCACCTACACCCCGCCCACTGGGTTTACGGGTGTCGTCAGCTTTCCGTATCAGGTTTGTGATAGAGCGACGCCCGCACTGTGCAGCACGGCTTTGGTAACGGCGAACGTGCAGCCCACTCCGCCCACCGGAACGACGCTGGCGCCAACTGCGGTCGACGATGCACTGTTGACGACGATTAACACGCCCAAAACCGGCACGGTAGCCGCCAATGACAGCGATCCGGCGGGTTTACCGCTCACGTACACGGGCGGCCAACCCACCAGCGGCACGGTGACGATGACTCCCACCGGGTCATACACGTACACGCCCGCCCCGGGTTATGTTGGGCCGGACAGCTTTACGTACTCCGTTTGTAATTCGGCGGGTAAGTGCAGCATCGCCACCACGAGCGTGAACGTACAGGCGCCGACCAATCAGCCGCCGGTGGTGATCCCTGTTCCGGTGGTGACCGACCCCGGCAAACCCGTGGTAGTGTGTATGCCCATCAGCGACAGCCCCGGCGATACTCACACGGCCAGCGTCTGTAACCAGCCCGCCAGTGGTAACCTCGCGGCTGCAGTCAACAATACCACCCATCAGGTGTGCCTGACCTACACGCCTACCAGCACCTTCAGCGGCCCGCTGACGGCCTGCGTGAGCGTCTGCGATGCGGCCGGTACGTGTACCACCGTAGTAGTCCCCATCACCGTAATCCCCGTCAGCCCCACGGCCGTAACCACCCAGCCGCCGGTTGTCGTGGTGGTGCCGGTGGTCACGCCCAAAGAGATACCAGGCGTGGTGTGCCTGGACATCAAAGACCCCAACCCCACCGACACCCACTCGGTGAGCGTGTGCAATGCGCCCTCGTCGGGTTCGGTCACCGCGAGTATTGATAATGTGACCCATCAGGTATGCTTAACGTATACACCTCGATTGGGCAGTGTGGGACCGGATCAAATCTGCCTGACGGTCTGCGATCAGGGTGGGTTGTGCGAGACAGTGACGGTGCCGGTGTTGATTGTGGACCCAACCCCGCCCGGCCCCGCACCGAAGCCGCCCGTAGTGACACCCGTGCCGATTGTGACCATCGACAAGCCGGTGACGGTTTGCACGGGCATTCTCGACAATGCGGGCGATACGCATACGGCAAGCCTTTGCGGACAGCCCGGCAGTGGCACGGCGAGTGTGGTGGTTGACAATAACAGCCATCAGGTCTGTGTGGTGTATGTGCCGGGCAGTGCGCCGGTCAACACCAGTGTGTGCATCACGGTGTGCGATGGGGGAAGCCTGTGCAGCAATGTGATCTTCCCCGTCACGGTGCTGCCCGCCAACCAGCCGCCCGTAGTTACCCCCGATTTCAACAATGTGCTGGTGGGCATTCCGGCCACGGGCAACGTGCTGACCAACGACCGCGACCCCGAAGGCTCTCCGCTGACGGCTAGCGTGATCGGTACGCCACCGCCCGGCCTGGTGCTGTCGCCCAACGGGTCGTATACCTACACGGCTCCGGTCGGCACAACGGCCCCGGTGACGGTTCCGGTGCAGGTTTGCGACGGGGCCACACCCCCCGCCTGCGCCACCACCACGCTGACCCTGGTGCCAGTGCCACCAACGACTCCCGGCGTGAACCGGTCACCCGTGGCTAACCCCGACAGTCCGCGCACTACGGCGGGCGTATCGGTAACGACCAATGTGCTGGGCAACGACCGCGACCCGGAAGGCTTGCCCCTGAGCAAGCCCACGATTGTGAGCGGCCCCACCAACGGCACGGCCCTGGTGAACCCCGATGGCACGGTAAGCTACACGCCCAACCCCGGCTTTACGGGTACCGACAAGCTGGTTTATCAGGTGTGCGACACGGGAACGCCCCCGGCCTGCTCAACGGCAGTGATGACCATCGACGTTGACCCAACTCCGCCAACCGGCACCACCAACACGGCACCGGTAGCCATTGACGATGCGCTACTGACGGCGCCTAATACATCGGCAACGGCAACGGTAGCGGCCAACGACCGCGACCCGCAGGGCCAGCCCCTGACCTTTACGAGGCTCACTGGCCCCACGAATGGGACGGTGGTATTCTCGCCCACGGGCAGCTACACCTATACTCCGGCCCCGGGTTTTGTGGGCAGCGATGGGTTTACCTACCAGGTCTGCGACAACGCCAGCCCGGTCCTGTGCAGCACGGCTACGGCCCACCTCACGGTGACCAGCCCGGGCCTGCCCACGCTGACGGTAGACCCACCAGCCGGCCCCGGCCCACCCGACCAACCTATTTCGGGAACGGCCACGCCGGGTAGTAAAATCGTGATTACCGGCCCCGGCAATGTGACCATCTGCACCACTACGGCCAGCAGTTCGGGTACGTTCGCCTGTCCGGGCAGTTTCACCAGTCCTGTTACGACCGTTACCGTTACCGCTTGTAACCTAGTTGGTTGCGTGAGTGAGCCCGGCACATTCTCGGTAGTTCCGACGGTGAGCATCGTTACGCCAGCGGTGAACAGCACGGCCACGCCCACGCCCACCATCAGCGGAACGGCCACACCCGGCGCAGTCGTAACCATTACGGGTGGCCCCGGCTCAACGGGTGGTCCGGTCAGCGTGACGGCGGGACCAACGGGCACCTGGTCAACGTCAGCCATCACGTTCCCACCGGGACCGGGTTCGGTTACGGCAGTGGCCCGCAACGAGGGCGGCACGAGTACGCCCGACGTGCATAGCTTCACGGTGATAAGCGGTGCCGGTACGGCCCTGCTTAACGTTCGGGTGCTGTTGCAGGGGGCGTTGCTCGGTGTGAACAGCGGAACCCTGATGCGCGACGATCTGCGGACGGGTGGCTACCTGCCTCTGACCACACCTTATTCCGTTTCGGTGAGTCCGCGCTTCGGCCAAACGGGCGGTGGCGGTGGCGAGACTACCACCCCGGCGGTGCTGAGTGCCAACGCCGGTACGTCCAACGCCATTGTAGACTGGGTGCTGGTTGAACTACGTAGTCCGGCCAACCCGGCCCAGGTGGTGGCAACGCGCTCCGGGCTGCTACAACGCGATGGCGATGTGGTGCTGCCCGCCGATGGGACATCTCCGCTGACATTTACGGGCCTGACCGGAACGCAGTACTACGTGTCGGTGAAACACCGGAATCACCTCGGCGTGATGACCGCAACGGCCCTGCCACTGAGTGCAACCGGCACACTGGCGGACTTCACCACCATGACCGACGGGCAGGTGTATGACAAACCGACGTCGGGTACGATCAGCTACGATGGGGCAGAGATGGTGACGGTAAACGGCAAACGCGCGCTATGGGCGGGCGATGCCAACGCCGACGGGAAGGTGAAGTACATCGGCGGAGCGTCTGACCTGAGCCAGATTCTCAACGATGTGATTACGTTCCAGGGGGCCAGCTCCAACCCGGCCTACAACTATGACTTTGCGTTCGGGTATTTCTATGGCGACCTGAACCTCAACGGTAAAGCCAAGTACCAGGGGTCGGTAAACGACCCGACGGTGGTTTTCGACAACGTAATTGTCAATTACCTGCTCAATACGCAGCAGTTGTACAACTACGATTTCATGGTCGAGCAGTTGCCGTAGGAATTGGGGAGGTGTCAGGCGCAACCCGGCGTGCCTGATACCTTCCTACTAGTTGCGTAACGAAACACACCCTACAGGTTAATAAACTGCCCGTTGGCGACAGTTGGTCCCGTTTGGGTAGTTCGATTGACCAGTTTGTCAGGCGATTTGCATTGGATTAACCTAACAATGCATTGCTGCCGGACCAGTTCCATGCAGATGCGTTTTAACTCAAATTAGTATCATGAAAACCCTCTTTACGTGCATAGTACTCTGGCTGGCCGGTATATCGGTTTACGCCCAGAACCAGATTGACCTTACCCTGCGCTACAATATTGCGCTAAGCCGCTACGAGGTCTATGCCCGCCCCACGTTCTCACAGACTGATTTTCTGTGGGGCAGTTCGCAGATCTCGGTCGTTACGCCCGGGTCAGTTGCCAACGCGCCGTTTGTGGTCAGCAGCCTGGAAGCAGGCGGCTGGGACGATAACTCACCTGTATACGGTCCCACGGCTGCTCCAACGCTCGATTTTCATGGTATCGGCTCGTCGGGCAGGAAAATTACGCTCGTGGCCAACCAGGAGAAGCTGCTCTTTACGTTCACCCTGCCCGGTGGAGCCTGCGTGCCGGGGCTTCGGCTGTTTGTGAATGGCTCCGACCCGGCTTCCAACCCGCAAACCATGCCCGGGGATTTTGCCAACGTGGTCTATGCTGCCGGGGTGGCGGCCAGCTATTACCGGGTTAACTATGCCAATACCGGTACCACCTGTACGGCCTGTAACCTGGTAGCCCCGTCGTTGAGCAAATGAGTCATTGTTCCCTGCGCCACTGGCCGTTGCCACTGGTTGAACGACTACCGAACATGACACAATTTCTAGCCACACTAGGCGGAGTGCTACTGGCACTGCTGTTACTACCCCCCGATGCCGCGGCTCAAACGCCCCCCTGCGACTACACCACCACTACCATTACGCTCAACAGCGCAGGTGGGGCGGGTGGTGGCACGGTGCGCTACGTGCTGGCCGACGAGACGGGCCAAATCCGGCAGGTGAGCAGTACCCCTACTTTTAGTGGCCTCACTGGCAGTCACAGCTATACCGCTTTGGCGATCAGCCATGATGGAACGGCCACCGGCTTAACGGCGGGCAATGCCCTGAGCGCGGTGTCGGCTTCGTGCTATGCCTGGTCGGCTCCGCTGGTGCTGCGGGTGTGCGTAGCTGACCCGGATTCGGATGGTGACGGCGTGACGGACACGAATGACCGCTGCCCCGGTACGCCCCTGGGAACGCCCGTCAACGCTTACGGCTGCCCTAAAACGACGGCTGTCTGTAGCTACACCACCACAACGGTTACGCTCAATGCGGTTGGTGGATCGGGCAACGGAACCGTGCGGTATATACTGGCCGATTCGGTGGGCATCATCCGCCAGATCGGCAGTACGCCCACCTTTAGTGGTCTGACCAGCTCTAAAACGTACATGGCTCTGGCCATCGCGCACGACGGAATCGCTACCGGCCTGACCGTTGGGCAGTCGCTCAGTGGCGTATCGGCCAGTTGCTATAACTGGTCAGACGCGCTGGTGCTGAAAGTCTGCGTGGACAACGACGAAGATAAGGACGGGGTGATTGACGGGAACGACCGTTGCCCCGGAACGCCGTTGGGTATGCCCGTGAACACCTACGGCTGCCCAACGTCGTTGACGGTCTGTAGTTATACCGGCACGAGTTTCAGCCTGGTTAGTGCCAATGGGGCGGGCGGTGGCACGGTACAGTATGTGCTGGCCGATTCGGTTGGAACGATTGTGCAGGTCAACAACCAGCCCGTGTTTAGCGGCCTGACCCGCAGCAAAACCTACATGGCCCTGGCCATCAGCCACGACGGATCAGTAATGGGCCTGACGGCGGGCAATGCCCTGAGCGCGGTGTCGGCCACGTGTTTCGACTGGTCAGACGCGGTGGTCGTGCGGGTCTGCGAACCCACGCCCACAACCTGCGACTATACAATCGGCGATGTGATTACCCTGAAACCGACGGGCGGCACGGCACCCACCGGCACCCTGACGCGGTATGCGCTGGTGAATGCCGCCGGTCAGATCATCCGCCTGGAGCCAAGTGCCTCGTTTGCCACCAATGGGCTCACCCCCGGCCCATACACGGCCTACGCGCTGGTTTATACCGACGATGGCAGCTTAGTGAATTTGCAAACGGGGCAGTTACTGACAGCAGTGCGGGCCAACTGCCTGGCTCTGTCGGCCCCATTGCCCCTCAGCCTGTGTCCAGCCTGCGCCGTAACGCGGTGTATACCGATCATGGTGACGAAAGTGCGCTAAAATCGAACCCCCGAATGCGCTCGGTGGAAATATTTAAATAGGAACCAAAACCAGTAAAACTAATGAAAATTAATCAATTACTAGGAACGCTCACCGGCATATTACTGACAACATCACTCTCCGTGGCTCAGGTAAAAATGGGCGCCAATCCCGGCACCATTGGCGCTTCGAGCAACCTCGAAGTAGAAGCCGCTGCTTCGGGTACGGCTACGACTGGCAACAAGTTTATCGTGAACAAAGTCACCGGGCAAGTCACGATTCAGGATGGTACGCAGGGAACGGGTAAAGTGTTTACCTCTGATGGCAACGGAGCCGGGAACTGGGCGTTTCCAACGGCGGGCGTAAACCTCTACAATGCCGACGGAATCCTCACCGGCAACCGCACCGTGACGTTAGGCGGCAAATCATTGCTCTTTACGGACAGTCAGGCTGGCGGGCCATTTATGGGACTACAGAACACGTCAACATCCAATCTGGCCTATTCTGCTTTCGGCCTTAGAAACGATGTTGGGGGAACATATTTTTTTCTGAACTCAAGTACGCGCACGGGTGATGGTGGGCCGAATACGACGACGCTGCGAAATGATGCTGGGGGGTTGCGGTTGCTGTCAAGTGGTAGCAACGGTATTTCTATCGCTGGGGGGACGGGAGCCGTTACCATAAATGCGGCCACTACAATTCAGGATGGGACGCAGGGAGCAGGAAAAGTGTTTACTTCTGATGCCAACGGGACGGGGAGTTGGGTAGCCCCGGCAGCACCAGCCGTTGCCAGTGTCTATGCGTTTGCTGCCACAACGACCACAACGCCCCGTCAGTCTGTTCCGCAAAGTGGAGGAGGAACTACAGCGTATGAGATGACGTATCAGGCCAGTAATATCAACACAGCCAACGCATTCGTACCGGCCACGGGGCGGTTTACGGCTCCCTCATCGGGGTTTTATGTCCTATATGCTTCGACCCAGTTTGATAATGGCCTGGTTGCCGGGCAACCAAACTTTCTGGCAGCCGGGCTTACGATTGACAAGAACAGAGGCCTCGGCTCCGCTGCCCGGTTAGCCCAGACGTTTTATTTTCCGAACGCACTGATTGTGAGTGCCACCGCTTCGACCATCGTTTACCTGAACGCGGGGGATTATATCAGTGCTACGGTTGGCGCGCAGGTAAGTTCGGGTTCTACGTTTCAGGTCGTATCGAGTTCGTTCTACGGCTACAAGATTGCGAATTGAGGGATTTTCGGCAAAGTGGGGACGGTTTTAAACAGAAAAATCCCGAAGGGGGCCGTACAGCGGGATGGCCAATGGGCTAGCCATAGGTTTTAACCAGCGGAATGATTCAGTATAAGCGTTTTGAGCTTGCGAAGGATGAACACGAATTGGGTCCGGTCGTCGCGGTCGGAGGCATCATACAGGCGGCTGGTACAGTAGCCATTGCCGTGAAGAGTACTGAAACAGCAGGTACTGCCAATCACATAGCTCCCACAAAGAGGTTGGTTGTCCCCGTTTTTATCCTGAGCAACTAGCATTGCCATCAGCACTTGGGCCTCCGGGTCTTTGGCCTCCCCTCGCCTTTTTTTATACTCCTGGAGAAAAAAATACGGCTTTTTGGGTGTATTGAATTTGAGGGGAGTAGCTACCAGACAGTTAGTAATAACGGCTAGGTGATACTTGTCGATAGTAGCAGAAAGGGGAGGTTCGTAAAAGACTTTGATTTTATCGGGAACATCAATTTGTGCAATAGCATACAAACCGCCGATGAAGCGAATTTTCAGCTCCTCTTCATTCCAGTATTTGCCATCTACACGAACCTGCTCATAGCAGGTAAGATAAGTTGGCTAGTTCAGAGTCGGTTAGTGTAAACGAGGCATCGAGCCATTGGTGAAGCGTTGCACAACTTGACGAAACAGTGAGAGTAAACGCTTCGGCTAAAAGCCTCAAATCATAAGGGAATTTTTGGGTAGTGTTCCTGTCTTCGTAAATCCAATGTTTTGTACTCATGAGGTTATTCCTTCGGAATTAGTTCAAAGATACCCAAACCCGGCCATAAGCTGCCACAAACACACAACAACCCTATGAAAACGAGTTTATTGCTGGGCCTGCTGGTTATGGTCAGTGCCACCTACCCACCCGCCATCGCCCAGCCCGCCAGCCCCGAACTACGAGTCAGCCTGAGCTACAACGCCGACCGCAGCCAGTATGAGGTCTACGCCGAGGCCAACTTCGCCAACGACCAGTTCCTGCTAGGCCCTTCGCAGATTTCGGTCGTTGTGCCCAAATCGGTGGCCGACCAGTCGCTCAACGTCATCAGCAGCACAGGTCGCTGGACAGACTATTCCACGGTGTTTGCCCCGGCGACAACGCCTGAATCTGATTTTCACGGGGTTTACACCCTGGGGCGCAGTATGGCCGTGCAGCCGGGCGTGCCACTGCTGCTGTTCGCCTTTGTGTTGCCAACCGGCTACCTGGATGGCGTCCGGTTGTTTGTCAACGGGCAGGACCCCCACGCTGGCCGACCGGGGATGATGGGCGGTGATTTTGTGAATACGCTGCAAAACCACAAAGGCACCGAGCTGTACCGCAGCGGGCCAACCCCCACCGAGTTGGTGCAGCTCACGCAGGCTAAACCAGAGGTGGGCAAACCGACCCTGTCGGTCTACCCGAATCCGGTGACGGGCGATGTCCTGACGGTAACGGTGGGGCAGCTCGCGCCAGACGAGCGGGTCAGGCTGCGATTGCTGTCGGCCACCGGCGTCGAATTCGGGCGTGTCGATGAACTGGCTGGTCAGCTCGTCAATTACCGGCTTCGCCTCCCCCGGCAACTGACTGGCCCAGCCTATATCTTGGCCGAGCCATTGGGCAGCACACAACGGGAGGCCGCCCACCCCAGTGCCTCCGGGCAGGCATTTAGCACTAGGTTAATTATTCTAAACTGACGCACGGCGTGGGAATCGAACAACTACTCCATCTGGTTGAATTGTACCTCAACAGCCGCAGCCGGGTACTGCTGGCACTGGAAAGCCGGGGCTACCGGCGGGCTGAGCTACAGCGCGTTTTGCAGGTACACCCCAACGTGCTCGACCGTCGGCAGCGGAACCCGGCCCTCTGGCGGCCCGGCGAACTCAGGCAACTGGCCGACGAATTGGGTACGTCTGCCTGGGGTATCATGGGTATTCGGATCTTAGCGGCCCAACTCTTCCTGCTGCCGGAGTCGTTTCGTCGGCAATTGTACAAAGAAACGCAGCTGAACAAGACCAAACTGGACACCCGCTATAACGACTACGATACCTGGCAGTATGAAGAGGTGTGGCGGCTGGCGTGTACCCTGCGCCGGTGGCGGGATGTCAACGCCAGATACTAGTCGATACCAACCCGGCTGGGGCAGTCCAAAGCGGGTGATGAACGAGGATTGACAAGCTGATTCGGGCGTGGTGTTCATCCCGGTTAGCGAGTTAAAAGCCAAAAAAGCCCACCGGTCTGACGGCGGGCTTTTTTTTGTTTGGGTAAAACCAGATTGTCAGTATCTTGAGATGGCGCTTGATTGATACGTGCCTGAACTGGTTTATATGCGTTATTTTATTGGCTTGGTGTTCTCTATTTTCCTGATAACAGTAGCGGATGCCCAGCAGGACCTGCCCGCTCAACTTACGGCGTATAAACGCCAACTGGCCCAAACCCGGACGGATAGTATTGGGGTACGGTTATGCGTACTGATCGGACAGGCGTACCTGGTCGAACATCAGTATGATAGCCTGTATCGCTACACGCAGCGTGGGTTTGCGTTGTTGAAAAAAGCCCCGTCACCCTATTATGCCGGCGACCTGTATTATTTTCTGGCGCGGTATTACCGGGCTAAGAGCGTTTATAAGAAAGCCATCCTTCCCATGCAGCAGGCCGTGCGGGAAGCCCAACGGGCCCAAAGTCCTGAGAAGCTCGCCCGTTTTCAGTATAGTCTGGCTATGATCTACTCCGATGCCAACGACCTCTCGAAGTCGATAGATCAGATAGCGATAAACCTGAAGCAGCTAACCCGCCACCCGAACGACAATCTGCTAGCCGATAACTATCTATTGGTGATTGAACTCTTCAAAGTCTTGAAAAATAGACCCATGCGCGAGCGCTATATCAATCGCTACCTGGCACTGGTCAAACCCTCGTGGCTACCCGTCGATCGAATGTTCGCGTATTTTCTCAAGGCAGAGGCCCTGACCGAAGCCGGATCAATCAAACAGGCAGGCATTTTTTATCAGCGGGGGTTTCGCCAGGCCCTGTTGACCAATAACCGCGCCTATATAGCCGCTATGCAGTGTGAACTGGGCATAAACTGGCGGACTCAGAAAAAGTATCTGGCGGCCATTCGGGCATTCACCGACGCTTTTTCTACAGCCCGGCTCATCACCGATAAATCAATTATGGCCGAGTCGAGGCGTGAACTGGCGTTGACCTATCTCGTTATGAATCAGCCTGCCCGTGCCCTAGCACCAGCCCGGTACGCGCTCCGAATGGCTCTGATAAATAAACAGGAAGAAGGCATACTCGCTTCTCAGACCTGCTTGGTCATGGCCCTGAAGGCTAACGGGAAGTATCAAGAAGCGTTGGGCTTGTCCGAAGAGCGGCAAGCTCTGAATGAGAAACACTTTTCGGACAATACGATGCAGAAAATTGCGCGGATGCAGACCGAATTTGAGACGGAGAAAAAGGAACAGACCATTAAAATTCTTCAAAAAAATGCCCAGATTAATCACCTCAATACGCTCCGTCAACAGGAACAACTAACCTTAAACCAGCGCACACAAATGGCCGGTATTGTGGTGATTGGTTTGCTGATGATAGTAATTGGCCTGGTTGTGCATGGCCTGCGCAAATCCAGGCGGAGTTATGCGCTGCTGACCCGGCAACAGGAACTGCTCCAGCAAACGGCTAGCCAATTGGCCGAGACCAATGCCGTGAAAGACAAGCTCTTCTCACTCATCAGCCATGATCTGCGCAGCCCGCTAGCAAGCATGAAAAATACCCTTCGCCAGGTTCGGGAGGATGACCAGCAGTCCCAGCCTCTGTTACCGGTGGTGGGGCGATTAGAAAAACACGTTGATAGTATTCTGGATCTGCTGACCAACATCCTAGACTGGTCGCTGACGCAGTTAAAGGGATTTGATTCGCTGCTGCAACCCATCCGGCTGGATGAACTAACCGCCGAAATGCTAAACCAGGCCAGTGAACTTATTGCCCAAAAGCAGTTGAGGATCATTAACCAAGTGACTGACGATCGGGTGGTGCTGGCCGATAAGCACCAGTTACGGGCAGTTATCCGAAACCTTCTCGGTAACGCCATCAAATTTACCCCCGTGGGCGGTTATATCCGGCTCTATACCGTTGTGCAGGCCGATCACGTTGAATTGCGCGTGCGGGATTCAGGGGTTGGTATGTCTGTCGACCAGGTGGAGAGGGTGTTTCACACGCCTGATATCCGTACTGGAACCGGCGGTGAACGGGGCGTTGGATTAGGATTACGGCTTTGTCGGGACCTGCTCAATCAACAGGGGGGTACCCTCCGCATTGATTGCCCGGCGGGGGGCGGTACGCAGGCAAGCATTCGCTTAGGGGCGTTTACAAGGCAGGACGTAGCCGCTCAGCCTGCAGAAGCCAGCTAAAAGAAACGAATTTGTGGGTAGTTGATTGTGCCCGTTTTATGGAGAAGGCCTTAAAACCTATCTAACATGTGGCCAGGCAGGGTTAATAACGATTGGCTTCCAGAGTCTACCCCCTTAATCGCTCCCGGCAATGAATAAATAGAGACTTGAACTTACAACAGTACACTGGAGGTTTTTTTAAGCAGCTATCGGAGCGGCGTAAAAATAGGATTCTTGTTGGACCGGTGTCTGGTAGTTTGGGCTCGAATGCCGCCGGCGGCGATTATACCGTAGCGGCGGACCGTAGAAAACTGGCGGGCGTACTCTGCTATAAATCGGAAGATTTTCTACGGTCCGCCGCTGCGGTACGAAACGCCAAAGCGCCCCAAGCGCCCCATTAGTATCGCACAGGCAAGGCCACCCGAAACGTCGTACCCCGGCCCGGTTCGCTTTGCACATCAATGTAACCCCGGTGGTTTTCGATAATCTTTTTCACAATCGTCAGTCCAATGCCCGTGCCCGCGTACTGGCTTCGACCGTGCAAACGCTGAAACATACCAAAAATCTTATCCTTGTACTTTGGGTCGAAGCCGATCCCGTTGTCGCTCACCGAGATAACGGTGTATTTCAGCGTAGGTAAACCTAATGCCTTAGCGACTTCGTCGGTGAGCGGCACCTGCTTAATTCGAATTTGAGGCTGGCCGTTGCCCTGAAACTTCAGAGCGTTCGTAATCAGATTGAGCAGCAGTTGGTGCATCTGCCCCGGCGCGGCCAGCACCACAGGCAAGTTTGCGCTTTGTAGGTCGGCTCTCTGCTCCCGTATGGTCAGTTCCAGATCCTCACGAATCTGGCCCAGCACCGCGTTGAGGTCCACCGGCTCAAAACTGGCGGTTTGGTCGGACAGTTTGGAGAGCCGCAGCACGTCGCCGACCAGTGTCTGCATTCGGGCCGTAGACGCAATCATGCGCCGAAACAGGTCGGTTTCTTCGGCACTGAGCCGCCCGGCCAGCACTTCCTCCAGGCGGGTGCCAAAGGTTTGTATTTTCCGCAATGGCTCTTTCAGATCGTGGCTGGCTACGGAGGCAAACTGCATCAGGTCGAGGTTCGAGCGTTCGAGATCGCTATTTGCCTGGCGAAGTAATTCGGTTCGTTCCATTACGAGATGCTCCAACTGGTCGGCCATCGTCTTCTGCTCGTGAATGTCGGTGTTGGTGCCGACCCACTGAGTGACCTTGCCGGTTTCGTCTTTGACCGGATAGGCCCGCGTTAGAAACCAACGGTAACTACCCGCCTGACTACGGAGCGGAAAGGTCAGTTCAAACGGTTCGCCCGCGCCCCAGGCCACTTTCACAAACTCAACCACCCGCTCCAGGTGGTCGGGATGATGTACCGCCTGCCAGCCCCAGCCCTGCATTTGCTCCAGGGTGGTGCCGGTGTAGGCGTACCACCGCTCGTTGTACCAGTAAATCCAGCCCCCGGCATCAGCCAGCCAAGCCAGTTGGTCAATTGAGTTGGCCAGCGTGTGGAATCGCTGCTCGCTGGCCTGAATAAGCTGGCGGGCCTGAACCTGTCCGGTCACCTCGTGGATTACCTCCATCAGGCCCGTGACCTGTCCGGTATCTTCTTCCCGGAGCGGCTCATAAACAACATTGACCCAAATACCTTCCCGCTGACCGTTGCGGTTCAGTTCGACGTACTGCTCGTTGGCCACATAGGGAACTCCCGTTTCCAGTACCTTGAGCAGGATGGCTTCGTAGCCCTGCCCGGCCGCTTCGGGAATCACCTCGAATACAGGCCGACCGGTCACCTCCGCCAGCGGTCGGCCCCAGAACTCCAGGTGCCGCTCGTTGGCTAATTCAACAACGAAATTACGGCCCCGCAGAATGGCAACCGCGACAGGTGCCTGCCGGAGCAGGGTCTGGATTTTCCGTTCGCTGGCTTCAATTTGCTGCCGAGCCCGTACCGATTCGGTCACCTCAGTGGCCACAACAATAATACTTGATACCCGATCGGTACCCGGCTCACGCAACGGTTCATAGACTAGGCTTACAAACACGGTTTGCGGCTCACCGCTTCTGAGGAGAGTGACGGGTAGCTCCAGACCCTTAAAAGGAATCCCCGTTTCCAGCACGCCCGTCAGCAACTCCTCGAAGCCCTGCCCGGTGGCTTCGGGCAACACCTGGAAGATGGGTTGGCCCATCAGTTGATCGAGCCGACGATTCCAGATTTCGCAGATCATCGGATTGGCCAGTTCAACGACAAACTCCGGCCCGCGCAGGATGCCTATAGCAACGGGAGCGTGTTCAAAGAAACCGTGCAGTCGGCTGGCATTTTCGGCCAACTGCTGCCGGGCCTCTTGCCGCAATTTCGCCTGTTGGAGCTGCGCCCGGACGCGGGTCAGCAGTTCGCTGGCCGAAAAGGGCTTGCTCAGGTAATCGTCTGCCCCAGCCGTATAGCCGTCGATGCGGGCTTCTTCTCCGGCCCGCGCCGAGAGCAGCATGACGGGAATCAGAGCCGTTTCAGCGGTTGCTTTCAGGTGTTGCAGTAGCCCGAACCCGTCTAAGCGGGGCATCATGATATCGGTCAGCACCAAATCCGGCAATGACTCCCTGAGCGTCTCAATAGCAGCTTGTCCATCGGCTACGGCCACTACATCGTAATGCGGTTCGAGTAGCTGATGGATGTAGGACCGCATGTCGGCGTTATCATCGGCCAGCAGGACGCGGGCTCTGTCTCCTGTCGGGACCGATACTATAGAGGTGTTTGTCCAGGATAGATTCGGCTCCGTGGCCTGCCGCGATACCTCGCTCAGGAACGGCTGTACCAGGCCGTCAGTGCCGGGCGGTGCTGGCTCGGTTACCGCCGAATCGACCGCCTCGCCGTAGGGAAGCAACACCCGGAACGTGCTACCCCGGCCCGGCTCACTCTCGACCCCAATGGTTCCACCCTGCAACAGAACCAGTTCCCGGATAAGCGACAGGCCAATACCGCTGCCTTCATGCGTACGCCCGTGCGAACCCGTCACCCGATGAAACCGCTCGAAGAGCCGGGGCTGCTCGTCGGCAGGAATGCCCACGCCGGTGTCGGTTACGCGCAGTTCCACCCCGCCTGTTACCGGGGTCAGCGTTACCGTCACCGAACCGGACCAGGTATATTTATAGGCGTTGGAGAGCAAGTTCAGCACGACCTTCTCCCACATCTCCCGGTCGACCCAAACAGGTCTGGGCAACGGTTGCACGGACACGTGTAGGGACAGACCGGCTCCTTCCAGGGCCGCCCGGAACTGACTGGCCAAATCCGCCGTGAGCGCGGCCAAGTCGAGCGGCCGGGGGTTAAGCTGCATCCGCCCGGCTTCGATCCGGCTGAAATCAAGCAGGTTATTGACTAACTTCTGTAACCGCAGGCCGTTGCGGTGCATCATGCTTAAGCTCTCCAGCAACGGGGCGGGCAGTGCGCCCTCGGCCTGACGCAACTGATCTTCGAGGGGCCCCATGATAAGCGTGAGGGGGGTGCGAAATTCGTGACTGATGTTGCTAAAGAATTCGGTTTTGGCCCGATCCAGTTCGCGCATCTGCCGCTCGGCCAGCACCATAGCGGTCGTTTCGGTAACCGCACAGAATACCCCTCCTATGCCGCCCGACTCGTCATAGACAGGACTGTAGGAAAACGTGAAGTAACATTCTTCCTCGTACCCGTGCCGGTTGAGGGGTAACATCTGGTTTTCCGACCAGGTTGCTTCGCCCCGCGCCAGTACGCCCGTCAACATCGGCCCAATGATGTCCCAGACTTCGGGCCAGACATCCATGCCCCGGTTGCCCAGCGAATGGGGATGCTTCGTGCCCAGAATGGGGCGATAGGCATCATTATATAGCATGACCAGCTCCGGCCCCCACCAAATCAGAATGGGAAAGCGCGAATTGAGACAGGTACTGATGGTGGTACGCAGACTCTGCGGCCACGTATCAACCGGGCCAACGGCTGACTCGGACCAGTCCTTCTCGCGGATGAGCCGGGCCATTTCACCCTCGCCTTTTAAAAAGGGGACCGAATCAATGGAAGTGTTCTGCATAAGGCGGGGCCGTTTGTGTCAAGCGTGGTTTGTTGCGCGCCAGAGATCGTAAATGTCCTGCATGAGTATTTTCATCTGGTTAAAGTCGGTTGGCTTGGGTACGCAGACCGTTGCGCCCAAAGCCTCGCAACGGGCGCGGTCGTCGGCATCGTCCGGGTTGATGAACAGCACTACTGGAACCAGGCTAAAGATCGGATCGGCTTTGATGGCGATGAGTGTATCGAAGCCGCCCAGTTCGGGCATATGCTTATCGAGCACGATGATCCAGGGAACAAACGCGACGTTGGGATGAGCGGCGAAGTCGGCCCTCAGGTATAGCAGCAGATGCCGCCCGTTTTCCACCTCCTGAATGGACAGGTTTAGTCTAAGCTCGCGCAGGGCCATCTTCATCAGCAACCGGTCATCGCTGTCATCATCAACCAGAATGAGCGTGGGTCGTCCCGCAGTAGCTGTGTCTTTTTCGTCGTGCATAACGTTGTATGAGTTGAGAGGGGCCGGTCGTTCAGGGTTTTGGAGGGGTTCCATTCGGTAGTCGAACCAGTTTAAGCCAGAAATCGCGCAGTTGCAGCACCATCGTCCGCAGGTCGGCATGACCGGCCGGTTTAGTCAGGAAGGCATTGGCTCCTAAGGCGTAGCTTCGATTAATATCGTCGGGTTCCTCGGAGGTGGTCAGCACCACGACCGGAGTACTCCGCTGCGTCCCCTCGCCTTTCAGGTAGCGTAGCGTGTCGAAGCCACCGAGCACGGGCATATTCAAATCCAGCAGAATCAGCGAAACCGGTAAACCGTCCGGCTCGTTGAGCAGGTCGAGAAGTTCCTGCCCGTTCTCGGCAAAGCGGAGGGTGTGGCCGGGGCAGTGCTGGGTAAGTAGACTGCCAATCAGCAGTCGGTCGTCTTCGTCATCATCGACCAAGATAATCTGACTGGTAGGCTGTAGGGTCATATTCAGGCTGTTTTATCGGTAATGGGTAAAGGGGATTGTTCATTCAGGAGCTATAGGCAGATAGACGGAGAAGGTAGCTCCCTCACCCTCCCGGCTGTGGACTACAATTCCCCCGCCGTGATTCTCGACCACCCGTTTCGCAATAGCCAGCCCGATGCCTGTGCCGGGGTAGTTGCCCGTGCGCCCATGCAACCGTTGAAAGGCACCAAATATGCGTTCACCGTGCTTGTCGGCATTGAAGCCAATGCCGTCGTCGCTGACCGTGATTCGGTAAGCGTATCGCGATTTGGTCTTTCCCTCACCGTCTGGTCTGTTATCCCCTCCCCCAAAGGTAGGGGATAACAGACCAGACGGAATGTCGTTGAGGTGTACCCGCTCACATCCCACCTCGACCTTGGGCGTCTGGCCGGGCCGGGTGAATTTGAGCGCGTTAGTCAGCAGGTTCTGGAACAGTTGCCGCAGTTGCAGGGCATCGCCGGGAACCGTAGGCATAGCGGCTGATTCCACCACCGCGCCAGTGTCGGCTACCGCCGTTTCCAGGTCGCCCAGTACCTCGGCCAGCAGCCGGTTCAGGTCCACCCGCGTAAACGCTTTTTGGTGGGTGGTGAGCCGGGAGAGGGCCAGCAGGTCACGGATGAGTCCGCTCATTCGCTCGGCGGCTGTCTGCATCCTGTGCAGCATATCCTGCCCGGTTTCGGGCAGCAGGGAGCCATACTGTTCCAGCACCAAATCACCGAACGATTTGATTTTTCGCAGGGGCTCCTGCAAATCGTGGGAGGCTACGTAGGCGAAATTTTGCAGGTTTTCGTTCGATTTGAGCAGTTCGGCGTTGGCGTGTTCCACCAGCAGCCGGGCACGTCGTTCGGTGGTTTTGTCGTGGACAGTCATGACAAGGCCATCACCCCGCTTGACAACCGAGTAATCGTACCAGCCGGGTACGTTACCATAGGTATATTCAAGCTCGAAACGGAGCGGCTCCCCCGTTTCAACCACCTGCGCATACTGCTCCAGTAGCCCATTGGTGGCCACGTCGGGGAAAAATTCCAGCATGGTACGGCCCAATAGTACCTCGTCGGAGCGGCCCACCCGTTGCCGGTTAGCTTCGTTTTGCAGTACGTACCGAAAGTCCGTAATGGGTCCGGTTTGGTCCTGCTTGCCCTGACTACGCACCGCATCGAAGGCGATGATGGCATTTTGCGACCCATTGAGGACACTTTGCAACAAATCGCGCTGGTCCTGGACGAGGGCATTAGCGGTTTCGAGCTGATTACGGTACTGCCGGTTTTCGGTGATGTCCACCGACGAGGTCAGGATACCATCGCCGAATCTGACTACCGACACGTAGTAATAGCGGCCCCTCACCTCGCGTTCCAGGATGACGGGCTGGCCGGTTTCGCAGACGGCCACATACTGAGCAAAGGCCGGGCTGGTTCGCAGGGGTGGGTTTAGCTCGGTGAGGGTTTTGCCGTATAACTCGTCGGCCCTCAACCCGAAGACGGCTAAGGTAGTCTGGTTGGCCAGCGTAAAGCGGAAGTCGGTAATCGTGCCGGGGCCGGTTCGCCCTGGCGGGCCATCCGTGCTCTCCGTTCGGACCGCTTCATAAACGGCCACCGCTGTCAGTGATGCATTCAGCACACTTTGCACTAGCTCCTGCTGTTGCTGGGCGGCTTGTTGTGCCTGCCGGATGGGGGTAATGTCTAAAAAGGTCCCAACCACGCCATCGCCCTGCCGGTGAGCGGCAATGTCGAACCAGTTTTCTAAGCCGTCGCCCTGATAATGCACCTCAAACCGGGCGGGCTGGCCGGTTTCCAACACGGTCCGGTAGCGGTCATAGATACCGAGGGACCGGTAGGTGGGAAAGGTTTCGATAACCGATTTACCCTGAATGTCGGCCACCGTCCGGCCCGTCATGTTGGCCGTGGCCTGGTTGGTCAACGCTAACCGGAAATCTACGAGCTTCCCGTCCGGGTCGCGCTGGGCCTGCATGAGCGAGATACCGGCAGGCGATGCATCCATGACCTTACGGAGGAGTTCCGACGACTGTTGCCCGCTTACTTGAGCCTGCTTGATGGCCGTGATGTCCAGAAACGTAAACAGCACTCCATCGCCCTGCCGGATGAACGAGCCGTCGAACCAGCCCGAAATGCCATCCCGTTCGTAGGGAAATTCCATACGTTGGGCCTTTCCCGTTTGGGTTACGGCCAGCAACGTCTGAAAAAACGGCTCCTGGCCGGTTTGGGGAAACAGCTCCAGCAGGGTCTTGGCCTGAAAGTCGGCCATCGACCGACCCGTTACGCGGGCATTTTCGGGGTTGACCAACTGGTATCGAAAATCCGTGATGCTATTGGCCTCTGGATCACGTACCGCTTCATAGAGCACGATGCCGGTGGGCGACGTATCGACAATGGTTTGCAGCAGCTTAGCCTGCTGCTGCTCTTGTAGCTGAGTTTCGCGCAGGGCGGTAATATCGGTGAAGCTGACCAGCACATACTCATCCACCCGTCTCACCGCCACGTCAAACCAGTTTCGCATCCCAAACTGATCGTACAGCGTAACCCATGAACGGGGGTGGCCCTCTGTAAAAACCTGTTGGTAGATGGCAAAGTTTTCCGTCTGTTGCCAACCGGGAAACAGGTCGCCTATCCCCTGCCTGCCCGTCAGCTCGCTTACCGTTCGCCCAAAACGCTGGGCAGAATAAACATTAATGACCACATTCCGAAAATCGGTTATCTGTCCGGTGGCATCACGGATCGGTTCGAGCAGCGAAAACCCGGTCGGCATGTTGTCGATGACGGACTGCAACCGTTGAACCTGCTGCCGCAGCCGGGCATTTTCAGCCCGCAGTTCAGCTTCCGTTTGCGGCTGACTGTCGAACAGGGTGTTTGGCGGAGAAACAGGGTTCATGGTCGGCTGGCGTTGGACAAGGGCAGAACTAATGTTAATGTCTGCTCACCCGTGGTTAGATCACGCCTAGCCCAAACCGCGTAGCTGTCAGTGAGGAAGTCTTCAATAACGGCCCGAAACAAGTGGAGCGTTAAAGTAGTAAAGGTTGCGTCCATATAACTCGATCAAGTAACCCAGAGAGCAGGCCGATAAGATCCTGAAGTGTAAGCTGGCAAAATACAGCTTACTCCGTCCGTTAAATAAGTTTTCGACAAAATCTGACTGTATGGCTCGATGGTGTGTTAACCGCGAGAGCTGCCGCTCGACAACAGGGCAAATGGGATAAATTGCACCTATAGAATTTCTACTTCTGAATACTGTTGGCGAATTCACTTTAAGGTCTTATTCGGGGGCCACATTCGTACAAATGTTCCACCTGCCGGTTTAAGTAGTAAACCAATTCGTATAAACGAAATCGCTAAATACAGAACAACTCATTTACAACGGATCAGCATGAAACGGAATCATTGTAAGTATGAGAGTAATGGAGATTACGCTGCTGTGGGGGCTGAGTTTACTGTTCAGTTGTCAGCAAAAGGGGCTTGAACCCGAAACAATGGCAACGATTCTTCGACCGTATAACGCCATGTGTGCGCTCTGTGGCGGTTGATTTGTACAGGTCGATTCGAGCCAATACCGGGCTGAGGTCATTTATATAAGTCTGAATCTGCTCAACCTTCTAATCAATAGGTAAATCCTTGTCTTTCAACAACCAATACCTATGCTTTCTGTAGAAAGTGATACGAACAGCTGGCCGGTCCATGTTAACCAGCTTGATTGTCCGGCAATCGAAATCGCGGCTTGTCTCAAATAAGGGTTAGTGGGCGACGTCGACGAAATAGATCGTGCCAATGGCTGCCCAGTCACCCTCAATGTCCCAGGCATCATGATCTGGCCGTAATTTCGGCACTTCGGGGCCGCAAACACAGTAAGGGTGAAACCGCCACGAAAAGCTCATAAAAATCTGTATATCAATCATTAAAGTTCAATTACTTTACTCTGAGTTACTTTAGGCTACGGAGTAGAATAGCCTACATAAGTTCTTATGTCGGTTGCTAAAACTTTCATTTTGGGCTTAAGCCCATTTTAATGTCGTTTTGGGCCTTAAGAGTCCAGTTTTTAATGCTTTACAGAGTCGCTTTCTAAAACGGTCGTTAGAAGCGTAAAGTTTTTTGTAAGTGATTGATAGCCCTTTACGTGGTAAAAAAGGCGGTTTTGTGTCAACCACCCTATTAATGGGGCTTCAGTTAGGATGTTCGACAGCCACGAGCCAAATCACCAGGGCGACAATCATAACACTACCGAGGGTATCGTCTTCACGGCCAGGCGCGCCCAACCATTTCCCTGGCTGGGCGCAATGATCCGCCAGGATTCCGGTTATTGTCACCCATTCTCCCAGTAAAACTGGTTTAGCCCGGCTGGTGCTCATTTGTACGAGCATACGATCAATACGTAGCAGACCATGCAATTGGCTTTCCAGCCTGGCCTTTAACCTATCTGAAATTCTGTCTGCCCGCTCTTCCCCATTGGCTTCAAATATCAGTCCAACGTATTTTTTCCCTCTTCCCGCCTGAATGATTGCTTCTACATCCATTTCGTCCGATGTACCGCGAACACTATCCTGGATCGCTGAGAGCACGGCTTGGGTTTGGCTCATGTCTACTTGAGTTTGTGGGGCAAGATTATGCGGTTTTGTCCATGTAAGTACGAATGCATTTACATGGACAAAGGAAGACTCAGCACCTTTTCTCTTAAGCTGTAATGTGGATTACCCTCAAGATACTCTCTAAGCCTCTACACGTTGGAAGCGTGCCATTCTTTGCCATTACTCTCGAATTGAGATCAGAGTAAGTGTGACACAACAGTAACATGCACAAATGGTTGAATTTCAACCACAAAAATGAGTCTAATGACCATTAAGTAACTAAAGTGAATTAAATCGCTGGCTGATGACAGGTAGCAATATTGAATATATTATATATGTGACTAAAATCACACATTATGAAAACTCTATCTTATACCTTAGTTTTTTCGCTTATGCTTGTCATGTCGCACATGTCGAGTTGTAGCAGAGACGTTCAGTTGGTTTCTGCTGGAAATAGCATTCCTAGTCAGGCAATCAGCAATTTGGGTGGCGAGTCGTTTAAAGGAAAAGTCAGTATTCATTCCAGTACTGATGGGAACATCACTTTTTTGGTTAGCGATATGAATTTTATTGTGACCCAACCCAAACTAGCGAGACAGAACAAGGCTGTTCCGACAAAGCAAGCATTTGTCCTTCAACGGCCATCGAGCAGCAGTAATGAAAGCATCGATTTGGAAATGGTCGATGCTGAAGTGATTATGTTACCCAGTTTCATCATGGTTAGCGTACCTCAAAAAGGGAGCAGATACATTTTCAGAGTCGATGGGCCAATAACACAGGAGTATCAAGATAGGTTAGTGGGTACAATAACGGAAGGCAGTAATATCTATATCGGATATGGTCTTTCTGTTAGAACTGGTATTGTAGAAAGCACTGCTACTAGCTACTACAAAAACGTTGTTAATAAGCGTAGTTCTTTTGATGGAACCCTCAACGTAGGTGACGGCGGTGGCGGCGGTGTAGCTTGTGAAAGTGGAGGTGTAGGATCAACTAGTTGTAGCTCAACATTTGGCGACGCATCTTGTAGTACATCTTGTGGTACTGGTTATTATGCCTGTTGCAGGGCCGGTGCTACATCTTGCAAGTGTGAGCCCAATCCGCCTAAAGATTAATGCATAGTCTAACCTTTAGATCTTTCCCCTAAAGTTGACCATACGAAAACTTATAGGGGCCGCACTGCTTGCTTATCTATTAATGCACAGTAACGAGAAAGCCCCATTTAGGGGCTTTCTCGTTACTGTGCATTAATAGATCGCCTGTCGTTTTGTTCAAGTAAATACGTCCGTACTCACTTGAACAAGGCAATCTGAATAGACACAAAAAAGCCTAGGTTCATACAGACCCAGGCTTTCGATATTACGCTTTATCCAACTAATAATTATAAGGGCTTATGACTACTCTGCTAGAAATACGGGACGCACTGCAACCAAGTCCCTGTGCGACTGAGCAAACAAATTTATACTCCCAAGGTTATTTGAGCAATTATAACCAAACATTTATCTTTAATGGCCGAACACTACACCGAAGAAACGTTGGTTTTGTCTGTGCAACGAGGCGAACAAGATGCTTTTCAGTATCTTGTTCGGTATTATCGTAATTCTCTTCTTAGTGTAATAACGGCAATCATCAAGGACCCTGACGAAGCACAAGACGTGTTGCAGGACACGTATGTGAAAATTTGGTCGCGTTTCCACTACTATAATTCCCAACACGGGGCTCTGTTCACTTGGCTACTTCACATCGCGCGCAATACGGCCCTGGATGCCCTACGCCGCCGGAAAATTCTCTATGTTTCCTTAGATTCGGCTATAGAAATGATCCCATCCGCCGTCGATAGTAGATCAGTCACCGATTTCATTGAGGTAGAATCCATCGTCAGCCAGTATTTGCAACCGCACCAATGGCATTTGATTCGCTTAGCTTACTGGCAAGGCAACACCCACAAAGAAATTGCCGAAAAATTAGTGATGCCGTTGGGAACAGTGAAAACGCGTCTTCTCAACTCTCTTATCCGACTACGCCCGATTTTTCGATAGAATAAGCGCCCATCTACAGGCCAAGGCGCAGGATAGGGGTCGTCGCCAGATCCCACCAGTATGCCCGCAGGGGCCGTAGACAGGCCAGCCATTCAGAGACACTGCCCGGCTTAACTAGGTAGGCAGAGCAGCCCAGGCGGTAACTGGCGCTGATGGCGGAGAGCGAATCTACCTGGCTCATAGTAATAATAGGCAGTTGATTAAAAGGTTCTTCCATCATTCTCAGTTCGGAGAGCAACCGCCAACCCTCCTGCTGATCTGGCAAGTCCAAATCCGCCAGGATGAGTTTAGGAATTTCCCACTCAGTATTTACCCATTCCTTCGCCAGCTTATGCACTTGCGAACGGGTAGATGCCCGAACAAGTAAGACTTCGGACCATACTTCCGCCATAGCTTGCTGTATCCAGGTCCAATGAAGCTCGTCTTGCTCCACGATCAGTATACGGGGTCGTTTAATATTGCTTTTGATAGGTTCGATGTCTTGGCTGGCGAACATGGTTTACGGGTAAACGGCTCTGTTAAAGAGTCATCTCTGTGGATCGGTTAATTATTGCTATAGATCAATCTGTTGAATCACTTTTGTTTCACTTTCTTAATATTCTCGACTATTCGGATCAGCTTGAGCCTCATATTGCCTATAAGTGACATTACGAATGATCGACTTTAATGTGCACGTAGAGACACTGGCGTAAGGGTGTTTACCAACCAGCCTAATCGCCGGTAGAGACGAACTGGCCAAGCAGCATGAAATCCGGTCGGAAAGTTGAATTAAACCCAATTCGATGGTCAAATTATCGGCCATCATTAGCCAGCAGATTAGCCGCCTATAGATCAGCGGTAGAGCATCCTACTTAGGCAAGCGCCAGTCGATGGCCAGTTGGCGCAACATCGCCACCACCCCATCAAACTTAATAGGCTTGGTAAAGAAAGCATCGGCTCCCAGTTGCAAAGCTTTTTTTCGATCTTCTTCCGCATCCGAGGTGGTCAATACCACAACGGGTAAGTGTTTATACGGAGAGCAACTGCGCAGTTCACGCAATGCCTCAAATCCGTTCATTCGTTCCATATTCAGATCTAGCAACACCAGTTTGGGTAGCTTCGCCGCCTGATGGAGCTGGGGCAGTAACTCATCTCCATCACTGATGGGCTTGATGGTCAGCCGGGTGGAAACGGCTTTAAGTGCCTGACTGATTAAGTATTGGTCGTCAGTATCGTCATCTACTACCCAGATATCTGGTTGGCCATTCATGTCGATTATGGGTATAGACGGCAATTACTGAAAGGAGAGGGTTATTACCTAACCATCTGTCTATTATTAACAAATGGAAGATACATTACTTCAATACTGAACCACCATTTTGTTAGTATGCGGTTTACCGCTCGTTTTTTCGACTGCGCAAATCCCGCACAATAAAGGCGACCCCTATAATCACGGCTATAAAGACCCCGGTCGATATGAAATCAATGGCACATGCACTCATTGTGAGTAATCATCCGTGTGCTAAAAATTCTTTTACCAAACTGTATAATGCTCCCCAAAAATTGGCTCTTACGTACTTTGTGTGGTTGACTAGGCGATCTGATTTTTAGCTTTTGTTGTTCTATCTAAATGAGCACTGAGCTTCCATTTCCCGTTTATCTTCCCAATTGCCAAATTATAGACTGCCAGCCCCGGCAAGAAGGCTACATCCTACTAACCCATTCAACTGATCAACAGGCCAAGTGTCCGTCTTGCCAGCAAATCTCAAGCCGATTACACGGATTTTATTATCGTAAGCCTGCGGATTTACCTGTTAGCGATAAACAAGTCCAGTTGCGGTTACGGTTGAGACGGTTTCAGTGTTTAAATCCAGCTTGCCCCAAACGAACCTTTGGTCAGCCTTGTCCAGATTGGCTGCCTGCTTTTGCCCGTCGAACTAACCGCCTGGCTCATGCTCAACGAAGTGTGGCAATGATGCTGGGTGGGCAAGCCGGTGCGCGCTTACTAACCCATTTATATATGCTCACCAGCCACGATACGCTGGTGCGACTCATCCGAAAATGGCAACCGGGCGACGCACAAACACCTCATGCACTGGGTGTTGATGATTGGGCTATTCGAAAGGCAAAGACATACGGGACAATTCTAGTTGATCTAGATAGGCATCAACCGATCGATGTATTGGAAGGCCGAACGGCTGAAGGCCTACGCGATTGGCTGAAGGCCCATCCAGGCGTAGAAGTGATTACAAGAGATCGGTCGGGAGAGTATGCCCGGGGTGCTCGTGAAGGGGCTCCAAAAGCCATACAAGTGGCCGACCGATGGCACTTGCTTCAAAACCTGGAGCAGGTTCTGGAGAGAATACTAACCAGTTGCTATCAACGACTTCGGAAACTGCCAATATCGCAAGCAGTTTCAACGGCTCAACCGACAACAGAACGGCTTACGTATGTGATGCGGGATTATTCAAAAAATGAGATGGAGACTCGTTTGGCTGGCCGAGAAAGACGCGTAGGTTACTTTGATAACGTACAGCAATTACGTCAAGCAGGCCTGTCTATTTCTGAGATCAGCCGGAAATTAGCCATGAATCGTAGTACGGTTCGTCGGTATGCTCATGCTGACTCGTTTCCTGAACGAGTCAGGCGCCCAACCGGACGTAGCATGCTCACTCCTTATCTAGCTTACTTAGAAAATCGCTACCAACAGGGTTGTCGTAACGCCCAACAGTTGTGGCGGGAGCTTACTGAGCAGGACTATCCGGGTGCGCATAATCAAGTGACGAAATGGCTGAGTAGACGTCGTAGTGAAGAGGAGGTAATCACTCGTAACCAGTCCTTAACCAACTCGTCTGCATCTGATCAATCGCCGGCTCTTCTACTCGAGCCATCTTTTGAGTTACCTACTACTCAGCAGCTTGCTTGGCTGATGGTACGCCCTGTATTCTTACTGGAAGAGGCTGATCGGCAAATCCTGAGCTATGTTGGTCAAGACTCTATTATTGCCCAAGTCTATGAACTGGTGAAGGACTTTGCCGCTATGGTTCGAGCTCGTCAGGCAGCGTTATTTGACGATTGGTTAGTCCGTTGCCAAACTTGTTCGGTCGTTTTACTACAGCAGTTTGGCCTTCGTCTTCAGCAGGACTATGCGGCTGTACGAGCAGCCCTGGCTACCGCCTGGAGCAATGGCCAAACTGAAGGGCAGGTAACTAGACTCAAACTGATCAAACGGCAGATGTATGGGCGAGCCAAACTGGACTTATTGCGTCAACGCGTACTTTATCGGTGCTGAACCACACAAAGTGCGTAAGAGCCAACTATTGGGGAGCGCCATACCCGACCTCATTGCCGATTATACAAAAACGGGTCAACAAATCCATCTTGCTGGTAGACTAACCAAATAAACGGGTGGAACAAAAAGTTTACCAAAGTAAATGAATGGGATCAATTCCTAATTTCATCAAGGGATCTTTCTACTGCTTTACATAGGGGTAAACCATCATTTTGAACCCAAAAGACAGTGACTATATCTATTAAAGCACGGTTAGATGGCTAAATAGACCGCTTAAAAATTATACTCAACTAATATATACGCTTCTACAAATAATTTGGTACTATTTATGTGTCCGGCAAGCCAGATCGAAATATTTAAAAAGCGTTTTCAATATCTGTTCATCAAACCACACATTTACCTATTTTACACTTGTATGCTTAAAATCGACTTGAGCCACCGGTTACATCAAAATCTGCTGTCTCACTTTCTAATCAACCGAAATTATACTATTTCAGATTGCGACAGCACTCCAGGTGATCAAACAGTCGTGATATTGATTACAGACAAGATACCTGGCACTAACAGGTTACTAAGTAAAATGCCTCAAGTATGGTTGCTAGACGGTCAGCAACATTTATCACTTCCTATTCCTACTCAAGTAAAAGGCCTGTTGCTAAGTGATTGTGAACTTCCAGAACTGGAACTCTGCTTGCGCCAACTACTCAATCAACAAACTTATGTATCCCCTAAACTGCTTCACCTATTGACTGAGGAACGTCCTAAACCGGCTATAGATACCGCCTGTAGTCAATTGACTAACAGGCAGAAACAGGTATTTGAACTCATTAAGGCAGGCTTATCGGTGAGAGACATTGCCGAAAAACTGTTTATCAGCCCTCATACAGCAGAAAACCACCGTGCCAATATTCAACGCAAGATGGAATTGTCTGGGCGGCTAAGTTTAGTGCGGTATGCTGCTTCAGCCAAGTTGCATTAAAAATGGACTCATTGTCGGCATCTCTAAGCATCTGCCTCGCAAGCTCCAGTTAATTACAATTGAAAAATAAGAAGTGACTCTTCCTGTAAATGGGATAAAGTTTCCTGTTAGACTATAGCTTTCACCTTTGATGTACTCAATCCTTTCACGTTTACCAAGGAGTCATTTTGCTATCTGTTGCTGGCTATTGGCCATGTTGTATAGATTACCATGTGCTTATTCACAAGCTAATGATTATTGTAAAACACTCCCGGATAAGTACGTTTCAGGTGGATTTGCCCTAAGCTCAACTACAGTTTGCCAGGGAGATTTGGTGAAGGTAATTTATGAAGCACCTGGTTTAAGCCAAGTGCGTTATACGTTTGATTATCGGGGCGGAGAATTACCGTTTGGGAATAGTAGCTCTGAAACGACCTACCTACAGCCAGGAGAATTTACGGTGCTTCAACAAGCTGTGAGTGGTGGAAAGCCAACACTTGCCTGCAGTAAGATCACGGTATTGGCAACAGATCCCATAAGTTTTAGCGTGAGCAGTTGTCTTGCAAGACGAGTATCACTGAATTTTTTTCCTACCCCTAGGACAAGCGCATACTCCAGAATTAGCATTAACTGGGGCGATGGTGTAGTCGAATTGATTTCGTTAATGACTGATCGAACTCACCAATATACTAAAGACGGAAAATACACGGTCATTGTAACTGGAGGCTATGCCACTATAACTGGCTGCAAAGGGGCTAGCAATCAGCGTTCTGTCGATGTATCAGCCCTACTCACAGGAAACCCATATTTCAGTAGGGTACAGGGTATTAACGATACATCCGTTGTATTATCTGTAGAGGGACAAGCAGGAGTCTATTCTGTACTGTGGCGAGGAGCGGCCGGAAATTCCCTCCAATCAAACAGTACCGTTGAAGAGGGAAAAGCGTTTACCATGACAATCCCTGTGGGTCAGACAACCTGTTTCCAACTCCGTCGGCAGAATGCCTGTCAGCAGCTTACGCAATCAGATATTGTCTGTACGTTACCTATTTCAGTAAATGCTCTCGACAACCTGAATAAAATAACCTGGCAGGCCTATAAAGGGTCTGGAGTCTTTAAGGCCTGGTCTGCAACCCGAAATGGTAATCCTGTCACAATTTTAAACTTCACAGACGCAACTACCAGTTCAGTAAATGACAACGCAGCTATTGTATGTGGACGCCAGTATTGTTACGAACTATCTGCTGATGTGGGGCAAACCCATATACGCTCGGCCCCGGTGTGTGTCAGGGGGGTCAACTCTTCTTCGCAGCCAATACCTAACCCTTTATTTGTTACAATAAATCCGAATGGGCAAGACGAAGCCATTATTGAAACGACACTGCCACAAATCTCTTTAACTGATCAGTTTACTATCAACGTGAGCCGGTCTGTTATGCCATTCGACGTCTATTCTACCGTAGCAACCGTTCCTCGCTCTTACAGCTATCTCGATAAGAGCATCCAGGCAGCGGCACAGCCCTACTGTTACCGGGTTGCACTTCAAAGTGCCTGTAGCACTACCTCAGCATTGAGTGAATCTGTGTGTACACTATGGCTTTCTGGTAATTCGTCTGCCGGGATAGGGTGGTCAAACTACAGTCCGTTCGGGAGTGAAGGAGTACGAACATACCTGTTGCGACGATACGACAGGAATAGTGGGCAGTTAATCGACGAGAAGCCCCTTGGTCGGATTACCAGTTTTGATCCTGATCCTACCAATCCGTCTTCTTCTACGTATTTATACCAGATTGTTGCTGTAAGTCAAAATAACAGGTTGAGTTTCTCAAACGTATATCATTTTAAGCCCAGAATAAACGTATTGATTCCTACAGCCTTCACACCCAATGGTGATGGCGACAATGACGTGTTTATATTCAAAAGTAGCCAGGTACGTGCCTGTGTCATACTCATTTATGATCGCTGGGGAAACCTGATTTTCAGATCAACCGATCAGACTACAGGATGGGATGGGCGGATTGGTGAGCAGGACGCGCCAGCAGGTGCTTACCATTACCAGATTAATATATCGAGCACTACAGACGAAGATCAATTCTACCAAGGACGTTTGATGCTAGTACGCTGAACCATTACCCCTAAAAATAGTGGTTAACAACTAGGGGAAATAGGGGACTACCGCGATTGATTAAGGGACGAATAGCCAGTCTCTTTGTAACGAGACAGTAACCATGCAACCAGTTCAGGAAACGTGGTCAACTGCTTTTACACTACTGGTTAATCGTCTTTCGTATGTTACGTCGTCTGTACACCCTGCTGTGCCTATTTCTTGGTTTGGTTGTCCCGTTATCTTCATCAGCTAGTCCGGGCAACGATGATTCTCCAATCAGGCCAAATCCGCGTAAGGGCGCAGTGGTGACTAAATCCACCCCCAATCAAGACGGACCAGTACGGCTACCGTTTTCGGTAGGACCTATTGCTTATAAACCGTTAAAGTTTCCGCTCGTACAAGCCAGCGATTTGCTCACTCGCTTTGCCATGCTGGGTCCAGACCCCATTCGATTCACGATGACGGCCTCTAAAGATTCGGTACGGATAGGAGAGGAGTTCGAACTGACCATCACTGCCGAATTGCTCAATATCCCTTCGCAGTTGCTCTTTTCCTTTGAAGACCAAAAAGCATATACGATCAAAGTAATTACTCCGGCGGGGTTTGTACAAACGGGCGGTGATTATGTTGATTTTATGGGTGGCGATTTTAGAAATACCTCAGGTAAGTGGTCGTATACGCTTCGGGGTAAATTTACCTCGGTAACGGCAGACTGTTTTACATTGTTGAGAGGTGGATTTGAAAAAGATAAATTTGTTAGGAAAAATAGCGTTTGTATATCGACTATCGAAAAAATAAATAATTATTCAGTTTCCAGTAAGGATACTTTGCGCGACGTTAAAGTAGCTTCTGCTAAGATTTCAGCTACCACTGATAAACCAGTAATTACGGTTACTAGCTATGACATAAAAGATGTCCCTAGTACTAATTTTAAGACAATTAGCCTGTCTACCCCATTGTCAACACCTGCAACTTTGAATTTATGCATTAGATATTACAATGGAAATTGGACAGATGGAGAAAGAAAGTTGAGCGTTTCAGTAGCTAATTGCCCATCCCATAAAGTAGCTTGGTATACAGGATCAACTATAGGAGGCATATTTAATGATAGCGAAAAATTTAGCGTAGATGGTGGTAGCAATACCAGCTTCTCAAGACAATACAAATTCAAGTGCGTCGACAGTAATAATAATACAACGGGAGAGTTTTCAGATGTACTTACTGTTAATCTTTACAGGGAGTATTTTGGCGGCACAGTAGCTTATCTACCAGCTACTTGTAATACACTGGCATCGCTTACATTGAGCCCTATTAGTACAAGTTATTTACTGCCTTATGTAGCTGTTATAAAGAACAGGATTGGTGAAGATATAAACGACTGGAAAAAACCCGAAATAAGTTGGTTTCCTGGACCTAAAACGTATAGCCTTGAAGAGGGTAAGTATTCCCATGCAATGCGGAATAATTATTGCCCTACATCATTCAACTCTCTGAATGACAACAGCCCGTATCACGGAATTGTAGGTGGCGAAAAAGACTTAACTATCACAGAGACTGCGCCAACTCCAACCTTATCACCACAGGGTTCGATCTCACGGGAACAAGAGGAAGCAGTTACTTTGACAGCTTCCAATTGCCCTTCTACTGTTAGATGGAAAAAAGGTGAAAATTTAATCCTGAAGGCAGATGGAAATCCGTATGAAGGATCATTCTATATCGTACCTGCTCGGGAAGTAGGAACGTTTAAAGCTATATGTCGCAAATCATGTACTAATAAAACCGGTGGTTATCTTGAAAAGGAATCCGATCAATCAACGATAATTACTCGTCAGGGTTGTGGTCCATTACCTAAGCCAAGCATCACCGTTCAGGGAAGTTCAAATACTAATTTTGATCATTGTTTGATAGCCGATGGGACTGTTGGCATTCAGAAAACACTGATAGCTTCAGGGTGTACTACTGGGCAAAAAATGAACTGGTATGTTCGCACTGATGGTGTTGAATCTAATTTATTAATTGGCTCTACTTCTAATACTTATAATTCAGTTAGCAAAAGCATCAGTGATAAGAATACAGTGTATCAGTATTATGTATCCTGTAATGACAATCCGTGCGCTGGTGACAAATCTGAACCGATTACTATCGTCGTTCGTGGCCAAGTTTCATTGTCAAAATCTATAAAAGACAAGGACTGTGATGCCGTAGGACAAATAACAGTTGCTGCCAACACAACAAGTGACTATGAGTTTAAGCTAGGTTCGAGCAGTTACCAAAACTCAGGTACGTTTACAGGTCTAAACGCCAGTGCTTACACAATCACTGCGCGGAATAAAAGCTGTGGGGATAGCCCAACTAACGATGCGAACCGATTGTCCACCATTGATTTCACTATTACTGACAATTCAACATCGCCACCAAGCAATCCTGAGCTAACCCAAACTGGCACTAAAACGTTAAAGAATGATGAGTCGATACAGGTAACGGCTAATGGCTGTAGCTATACTGTGTTTTGGTTTAAAGATGGTACTCGTTTGACGGGAGACCGTTGGCTAACTAGTACGCAGACCATCTATTGGTATGAATCGGGTAAGTACACGACTAAATGCCACAAAGTTTGTTCGACTAATCCCAACGGCTATATTGATAGTGACGAATCGGACGCGTTGACTATAGCTATCTGCGAAAAACCGAATGCTCCCACAATAACAGCGACCAGAACGGCACTGACAGGTACTGAAACAGCCGTACTCTCAACACAAAACTGTTCTGGGCAAACCGTTTATTGGAATGGCCCTGGAGTAAGCCAGAATACCACCGGATCGGCGGTAACGGTCAGTAGGATTGGGACATATTGGGCGAGCTGTGCGAAAACTTGTGCCGGTATAGCAGACCCGGTTCATAGCAACAAATCGAATGAAATAACTATTTCAAACGATACCGATCCTTGTAAAGATGAAATGCCTACTACGCCAACGATTAGCTTTGTTGGTAGTGGGGATGGCGGAATTTATACTAGTGGGAATACGGGTAGAAGTAGGGTGTTGCAGGCACAAGGCTGTAATGGAACCATTTATTGGTATGCACAGGGAAATAATCCTTCCATTGGTCAGAACTCCCCTTTTGAGGTCAACACTGTCGGTATATATTATGCCATTTGTGTGAAGCGCTGTGAGCGGACGGGTGATTACAACCCTAGTGCACCATCCAACCTGCTTGATGTATATGATAAAGGAGACCCCTGTGCAACTACTGTAAAGCCAAACGCTCCGGCGTTATCAACGAATCCGGCTGATGGTGTACTGCGCAACAGTGCACAAATAAGGTTATCTGTAACGGGCTGTTCTGATCGGGTAAATTGGTATAAAGAGAATAATTTTATTGGGCAAACGCAAGCTAAGTATCTGGATGTACAGAGCAAAGGAACGTATTCTGCAGCCTGTGTTATTGCTTGTCCGGCCAAGCCTTCTCAGGATATAACTAGTGATCAGTCGTCGGCCAGAGAGGTGATCGATCCGTCTGACTATTGTACGAAACCAGACGCTCCTAAAATTAATGTCGATCTAAGAAAACTATCACCCGGAGAAAAAGCCACATTGACCGCTACAGGGTGTGAAACTGGCAGGTTGAGTTGGTCAGGACCAAATATTGATGGGAGAACAGAACAAAATTTAATTGTCACTGCTACTGGGGATTACAAGGTGAATTGTACTATTGATTGTTTTGGCCCCATAACCAGTAACTACTCAGAGACAATCTCTATAGAGATGGCCTCATTAGCTATTGTCAGCACACACGAAGAGGTATATTATGGTCAGCCATTCACCCTACGAGTCGTTGGCTGCGATAAAGGCGTTGTCCGCTGGACACGACCAAATGGTACTATCGTCGATTTCGCCAATCCTGTTGAAATGAATAGTGGACCAGGCTGGTACCGGGCCGATTGCTTTGGAGCTGGGTTCAGTACCCAGGCTACTAAATTTATAGAAGAAAGCGCCGCTCAGGTGGCTGATATTACTGCAGACCGGGAGTATATCTTTGATAGTGAGTACGTAAACCTGGTAGTAACCGGTTGCACAGTCAATAACATTGAGTGGGAACTGGCTGGTTTAACCGTGCAGAACTTTCAAACCAGTACTAACCAGAACACATTCAGAGTACAGGGAGCGGGTACATTCAGAGCTCGTTGCCGTACCAGTGATAATCCACGCGGCCTGGGACCATGGTCGACGGTAGTGGTTGGCTTGAAAACACCTGCTGTTGTCGATATAACGGCCAACAAGGACTCGGCCAATATAGGTGAGCCTGTTTTGCTAACAGGAAGCGGCTGTACGGTAACCTATGTGCAATGGCAGATTGCCGGAAAATACCAACAGGTTGGCGTAGGAAGTCAGGTAGTGGTACCAGGACCTGGTACATATTACGCCCGTTGCTATGCGTCTGACCGAAGTGTTGGCCCGTGGGTGAGTTACAAAGTGCGTACAGCCCGCCCTGGTAAGGTCACAATTATTCCAAGCCGGTATGCCGTGAGCCCGGATGAAACTGTCACGTTGAAGGCGGAAAATTGTCCGAATGGAATCATCGGCTGGATATTTCCAAGTAGAAATGGATTGACAGCCAGTGAACCCCTTACGGGTAATCCTGTTGACGGCGTTGGCCCAGGTGAGTACAAGGCCTATTGTATCAAGAACGGTTATACGGGGCCCGTGGCCAGTATAACCATTGCGGCTTCACCAACTGATGCCCCCAGATTTTACGCCACTAAATCCAGCGTTCGTCTAACAGAAACGGCAGACTTGCTCTCGGAAGGTTGTCCCAACAATTCTGTCCAGTGGCGCATTCCCCGACCAGGTGGAGGCTATGACTATCCCGTTGGTCGAATCATCGCAGTAACCGGACCAGCCGTATATAGCGGACGTTGTTTGTCAGGGCCGTATAGTAGTTGGGTCGATGTTCAAATTTTCCCCGCAGAGCAGAACGCATTACGGCTAACGGCTAATAAGAGTTCCGCTAAGTCAGACGAGGAAGTGATTATTACGGCATACGGCTGTAATACCGGAACTATTCGCTGGATGTGGGGCGAAAACTCACCCGTGGGTAAAACAGAAATTCTGGGCCAATCACAGTTGACTAAAAACGGGCCAGGTACGTATAAGGCGCGGTGTGAGGGTGATCCGGCTACTAACGGAAGCTGGGTGCAGATTACGATTCACCCAACAGACTTGAACCAATTTATACCGAGCATTACACTCAGTAAATCGAATGCCTGTCCAGACGAACCTGTAACGATTACTGCTGCAGGTTGCCCGGCTGGCTATTCCGTGCAGCTCAGGTATGTTCGTGACGAGGCGTTGGCCTATTGGAAAGACAACAGAATAGTGGCTGAATATCAGTCGACCTTTGACTTGCCCATTTTTGCCTACGGGAATTCCCCTCTGACGCTTAACGGACCACGCACGGTATGGGCGCGCTGCTTTAAAGTCGATGGTAGCTATACGGGCGACTTTAGAGAAAAATCGGCGACGGTTGACCCGCGCATTTTCGATGATTTCTACGTTAGCTCGAATGGGCCGCTCCAGGTTGGTCAGAAATTATTGGTTGGTGCTACCCTGGTTGATGGCGGTACTTACAGTTGGACAGGCCCTGACGGGTTTAACAGTTCTGCTGGGCGAGTCATTAACATTGAGCACGTAACACTAGCCAATGCGGGCCTGTATAAGGTGACTGTAACAGCCGGTACAGGGGGGGCTACCTGTAGCAAGACTGCTGAGGTAAATGTCGTGGTAAAAAACTGTGATCTTAACATCCAGGCGAGCTATGTGGATAATAACGGAAAGAATGTAATTGTGACCGACTTCCCCGCCGAAGGAATTTCAGTGGTGCCGCCTTTGACACTCAAGGCCCTCGACCTGACTAACAGACCCTTTCAGAAAACAGACGTGAACCTGCTGAAGTGGACATTTAACGGCAGCGAACTAACCAAAGTAGACTCGCTGCTGATTTCGCCCAATTCGACGCTCACTACCTACACAATCGCCCGCACGGATAAAGCGGGCTGCACCGATCAGGTGGCCGTGAAGCTGAAACCCGTAGCCTGCTCAACACTGGTGGCCACCGCGACTCCCAATACGCTGCTGATGGGCCAGCAAACCATCCTGACAGTAAACAATACGCTGGGGAAAGCGGGTAATGGCCTTGTGATGGACGGAGCCACCAACACGTTTACGACCAATCAGCAACCCAACCTAGCTTTGCATTCCAACTTTACATGGGAGGCGTGGGTAAAGCCAGGAAAGCCCCGGAGCCTGAACGCCGAAAATGAGAACTATGCCCTATACCCGTCTTATCAGGCTAACACCAACGATGCCGGGCGTACCGGGATGGGGGTGGCCGTTGGTACCGACGGTATCACCGTGGTTGAACACGGCCCTAACCTGTTGCGCGGCATTGTGGCCCTGGACATGGACATCAACCAGTGGACACACGTTGCCATCACCTATACCAACAACCTGCCTCGGATCTATGTAAACGGAAAACTACGGGCTACGGCCAACACCAGCTCCGGCCGTGTAGCCATGCCTGGACTAGGCGTTGGTGGGGGGGATGACAATCGTTACGGTCGCTTTAAAGGCAGCATCGACGAAGTTCGCATCTGGAACACGCCACGCTCGGCCCAGCAAATCAGTGCCGATTACTACAAAACCTTCGAGACGGCCAACCTGCCTGCCGGCCTGGTCACCTACTGGAACTTTGATAACGCCGCCAATGGAACGGCTACGGCTATATTACCGGCCAATGTGGCGGCTGGCCTGGGCGGAGCCACCGTTGCCGACGGGGCCCTGCTGATCGAGGAAGACCGCCAACTGACCACAGCCTATGAATGGAGCCTAAACGGCAGTGTGCTGGCTAACACCGCTACGCTGCTGCACGAGCCGCAGCAGTCGGGCACCTACCAAGTACGTTGTATCAACTGCCAAACGGCCTGCGCCACTTCTGTAGCCGTGACGGTTACCCGCTTCGATGGCTGCTTCCGCCTGGCGGCCAAACATAGTGGTAAGGTGATGTACCCCGGTCTGGACAACACCATCAAGGTGCAGCCGCTCAATACTGATAGCAAAGATCAGGTGTGGGCCTTGCAACCCGCTGGCAGCGGTAGCTTCCGGCTTATCTCGGCGGTGAACGGCAAGGCCGTGCAGTACTACAATGGCAGCAGCCTCAGCCTGGTGCCGGTCAGCCAGACGCTGGCCCAGCAGTTTAGCCTGGTGCCCCAGGCGGAGGCCAACACCTACCGGCTGGACCCGCTGGATCTGGTCAACATCGACGCTAATAACCCCCTGGCTACGCCCCAGCCCCACAGTGTGGAGGCCACCGACGACGGCCTGTGGGCACCGCTGACCACGGGTGGTACTAATCAGTTCTTTGTGCTGAGTCCGGCCACCTGCCCCTTCACCCTGCCCGCCGACTGCGGCATCCGGCTGGTGGCGACGGATGCCACGGGGAAAGAAACCGACCGTCTACCCCGTAAGGCAGGTACGACTGACCAGTTTGACCCGCTCACAATCAGAGCCGAGAGCCTGAGTGACACGCCATTGACAGGAGCCCTTTACTCCTGGAGTCTGGCCAGTGGCGCGCCTAGCAACGCCAGTAGCTTAACAGCCACTCAGCGGGGCGTGTATAGCCTGACGCTGTCGGCAGCGGGCCAGACCAGTGTGTGCCAGACCAACATTACCTTATCGGCCACGCCCTGTAGTAGCCAGACGGCTCCCTATGGGGAGTGCAAGAATGTCAATTTAACGGCTCCTGCCAACACCGTTGGTACGGCCCGTCTGTTTGTGGGGGATAGCTTCAACGCGGGCGATTATGTGGTGAGGATCACCGACCTATCGGGCGGGGCCAGTGGCTGGAGTGGGAAGGGAACCGTCAGCATGACCTTGTTTGGAGGCCTCGGTTTGCCCGTGTCGGTGATCTTTGCCAATGCCGTGATCAACGACTGTCTGGAGATGGTGGGCGGTAGCGTCACGACGCAGTACGATCCCGCGTGGAGTAACATTGTGCCTATTGACCTGTTTACCGATCTGTTCAAGGATCTCTCGGATCAGCTCAAGGCGGCCTACCAGAATTACAAGGGCAGTGATGCTGACAAAGTCAAAATACGGGAGTTGAACACCAGGTATGAAGCCGCGCTGGCCGACGATGCGCTGACTGAAGAGCAGAAGCAGCGCCTGAAGGCGGAATATGATGCCTATAAGCAGCAAAGTGAAGCCCTGCTCAACTGTACCCAGCCAACAGGTTGCCCCACGGCCGATCAGCTCAGTCAGCGAGTGGATGACTTACAAAAAATAGCAGACGACATTGCGGAGGAGAATAAGCCCAACCCAAATGCATTACGGTCAGGTAAGCTGCCCGCCATTGCTGAACAAACCCTGAGTGGTGGACGGGGTAACGCCTGTCAGGAATCCGTTCGGCTGACGACGAATCTGACGATTCAGTTTCTCAATAATAAATGCTGGCTTAAAAGCGATGGCTATCTAGAAATTGACGGCGTAAAGTATGTCGTTGTCTGGAAGGACGATGAGCCACCCACCCAATTTTTAGGCTTTTACCGGCTTGATTATATGCGGAAGAATGCCTGTAGCAATCCGACTTCGGAAACCATCGCCACCGTTGATAAGAAGGCCAACTATCCGATTTGCCAACAGGGGTGGTATCCACCCAGTGGGTACAAGAAGGTGTTTGACCTATCACCCATCAACACCATCTTAGCTGCGGATGTAGCGGGCAACTCGGCGGTCAAGCTGCTGCGCGAGTCCGGCCTGCTGAGCAAAGATCAAAATACGGTTGGCAATTCGGTTAGTAACCGCTACACGATATTGGTTAGCGATTACACGTTCTCACCGACAGATCTGGAAGTGATTGCTCAGAAAGCCAATAATCCTGGCTCTGACGAGATCATTCTCTGGATTCATTTCCCGACACAAAATGTAGCGACCACGAAGTACCAGTGGTTTTTAGGGACCAACATCAAACGGAAGATGACGCCTGCCACAACGGAGTGGACGGCCCTGCTCGACGGTTGGATACAGAACCTGGCCAAAGTTGCCCACAACCAGCACGTACCCAGCTTCGAGAAAGTCATCAGTAATATTGTCGTTTCCTTAGGGCAGGTACAGGTGCCCGCTGAATTCTGGGATTGTACCTCGCCCGACTACTCACCCATTATGGCGACGATTTATGCTTCCGACGAAGAGCGCCTGAAGTTTGCCTACAAGTGCGGGTTGTTCCGGGGGGTAATGGGGCAGATTGCCGGCACGGCTGATGCGGCCGTCACCTTGAGCAAATTCCAGAACGAGTTACCTCGGTTTCTGTTAGACATCACCTTCAACAAAGACAATATCCGTGAGGAGCTACGCGCTAAAGTAAGCCGTATGCTGAGTTTGGGGCCCATCAAAGATATGTACGACAATCTGGTGTTACAGCACACCAGCAAAACCAGTTGCGCCCTGGCCGAGCAGGTTGGTAAAGATGTGGTCGATGTGGTGGCCGTTGCGCTGGCCGTGCGGAGTGCCGTAAAGCTGGGGGCACAGGGGCTATCTCAATTGATGACCCGCATAACCGATGATATTGCCCCCTTGGTAGCGCCCTACCGGAACATTCCCAAAGTTTATTTCCCTGACAAAGGCGGCTTTGACATCACCCCGGGCCGCACCACCCCACCGGGTACGCCGCCCTCGCCCGGAAGTGGGGGTATGCTTGTCGAACTCAAAGCGCCCTCGATCGGAACAAGGCCAGTAGCCCATTTTGCTATCCGCCAGGCGCAGCCTATGCCGGCAGAACAACTGGCCATGAACCGGCAGATTGCCAAGTCGGTTGGGGCGAAAACACCCGCCGCAGTGGCGGCCGAAGGTGAGCTATTAACCGAACAGCTTCCCGGCCGAGTGTATGAGATGGGTAGCGACGGCGGCAGCTACAGCACATATGTTGACCTTGGGAAGGGCAGGCTGTATAAAATTCGGGCTGCCAAACCGGCTCCGGCAACGGGTATGGTCGATGTGGTGGTGGCTGTTGAGGAGGGAAAGCCCGCCGTTCAGCCTCTAGCTACCTCCGACGGCGGTGTTGTCGTGGCCACACTGACCAAAGATGGCGACTGTGACCTCTGTAAGCAACGTACCCAGAATGACCAGGACTTGTGCGATAAAGTGACGGCTGTTGCGGCAAAGGCAACTAACCAGACCAAAGCAAAACAGGCTATGGAAGAGTTTTGTAAACAGCCTATCGCCGAATTGCCAACCTCAGATCTGAAGAGTATTGTCGGACAGTTGCAATCGGATGTCACGGCCAGAAGCCTGACTACGTTTTCTCAGGACGTAATCAGTCGAACGTCCCGTGAGGCGGCTTTTGCCAACAACCTCAGCAAATTTAGAGATCGGCAGGTAGCTGGCTGGTTGATACTAGAGGAAGCACTAACAACATACCCCCAAGACGACAATGGCAGCGATGCCATACTTCGTAAAACTTACGATGCCATTCTGTACGCAACAGAGGCGTACAACTTCTTACACGCTGACCGGGATCGGGTTAAATCACGAATGGTCAATAAATTACGATCTGGAAACGTGAGCAAATTCGCTTATTTGACAAGCCTTGCTGCAATTGCTACCACATCTGATCCCAACGACCCGGCGATTACGAAGTTAGCACCTACACGGGCTGCTGCATTTGAAATTGCACTGAATAGTGACGGCTGCTCTGGCGATTTTGCCGTACCGGGTACAACTGTTGATGCTGACTTTACCCAGAACCCAGCAATGCTTACCATTCAGGCAGCGCGGGACGATGCCCGGAAAACGTACAGAGGTGCGCCAACCGGTGTCAACATGAATAAAATCTCGTTGGAGAGCGAGAAAGCAGGAATGCTGGCGGCGGATTTGTTTTTCACAGTCTCGGATGGCTATCGTCCATTGGCCTGTGAAGTACCGGGAGGTGGAAAGCAAGGTGAATTTGACCGAGTATTTGGTAAATACGACGGGCAGGGCCGTTTATTGGAATTGGTAATTGTGGAGTGTAAAGGTGGTAGCAGTACATTGGGGTGTCGTAACCGAAATCAACAGGGCAGCACGAAGTATTTACTCGATGTTGTGGATTACATGAATAGTCAGGTTCCCAACGATAATAGCCTTCTGCGTCAGACAACGGACCTTTTATTGGTGAATGTAGGAAAGATAAGAGGAGTGAAAGTTCCCGTAAGATATATGCTAATCAATCAGGCTTTTAATGAAGGCGGTGACCTGAAGAAAGCGTTGGTTACTCATTTCATTTTGAATCAATCATTATTTGAGTAAGAAAAGATGTTTCATAAGCGTCACGGTTCTACAAGACCCCAGAGCGTTCAGAGTGAATGCGATTTTGTGGTGAAAAGGACTTTAACTTCACTTAATTTTGGATATGATGAGGATGTTCAGTCTAATATTGCTGCAAACCGCATCAATTGGAAAGTTCCATACCGATATCTTCAAGAAACATTCTATTGGTGCTGTTTAGCTAATAGGGATAAGAGTGATGCTTTTCGGTATTTATACTATGCTCATCAGTTCATGACGAACCATGTGCGGTGGTTACTGCTGTCAACCGCGACCATGACCTATTATGACCGAACCTTTACAGTAGAAGGCCGGAGTCTGATGCCCTATCTGCCCGATAAGTCACTTTACGAAGAACTACCCATCCGCGTCGCGCTTTCCGTTATACTTCGCGAAAAAGAGGCTCTTCAAATATACGGACAGGTCGAAATTTACTATGATGACTCATTCGTGGCTTACACAGACAGAGCATTAGCCTGCTGGCATCCACTCTGGAAAGCCCTCTGTCAGAATGACGCCGCATCGTTGAAGTCTACGCTACCATCAGTTCTTGCTTTCGAGCAACAGGAACATAGGAAAGCCATTGATCGCAATGCTTGGCAGGTAGGTGATTATATTGGAGATAACACGACGCCTTTCTCTACAGGTGGTGTAGCACTGTATTTTGAACGAGATAGAATAGAGTATCTTAACCTCCCTTTTCTACAAGTTCTGACTCATTTACTTGCTGATAATGCTGTTGGGTTTAATCATGCTCTACAAACGGCGCTGGAAAAGCATCGCTACTATTACGAGTGTATTGAAGATGATTTCGGCCAGCAGCGCAATAAGCCCCATGGGTGGGTATCTTTGATTTTAACAGCTGCCTGTGTGTTGGCTCAACAACGCGGCATAGCTCGTACAATAACCTCTGATTACATCCCCGATTGGCTGATTGAGGGCGATTTTGCTGGCCTTCCGATTAATTGGAATATCTGAGTACCTGCACTCAGTAACCAGAGGTGGTAAAGATGTGGTCGATGTGGTGGCCGTTGCGCTGGCCGTGCGGAGTGCCGTAAAGCTGGGGGCACAGGGGCTATCTCAATTGATGACCCGCATAACCGATGACATTGCCCCCTTGATAGCGCCCTACCGAAACATTCCCAAAGTTTATTTCCCCGACAAAGGCGGCTTCGACATCACACCGGGCCGTACCATCTCGCCCGGTACGCCGCCGTCGCCACCTACCGGAAGCCTAGTTGTCAAAATGCAGGAGCCCACTTTGGGCGGAAGCACCAAACCCGTTGCTCAGGTTTACATCACGCAAGGGCAGCAGATTTCGGTTGAGCAGACAGCGATGAGTCGGCAGGTAGCCAATTCCATGCGTACCCAAACACCTGCTACGGTATCAGCCGGGGCTGATTGGACCGTTCAACAGGCTCCAGGTCGCGTTTACGGGGAGGGGGGCAGTTACAGCGATTATGTCGATCTGAGTCCGGGCAGCAAGCTGCTCAAGAAGCTCGTTCCCAAACCCGCCCCGGCTACGGGCAGCGTGGCGGTGATCGTGGCCGTCAACGAGGCACAAGCCAGCGTTCAGCCGCTGGCGATCATTGATGGCGTTACGGTACTAGCGACGCTGACCAAAGATGACAACTGCACCGAATGCGCCAGCCGCAACCCCGATACCGAGTTGTGCTCGGCCCTCTCGCGGCTGAAAAGCAAAGGGGGCACCAAGGGCAGTAGCGGCGTGCAGAAGCTGTGCGGGGCCGACATGGTCAAGCTACCCAATCCGGCCCTGAAAGCCCTTTGCGACAAGCTGCTCAGTGCCGACTTCACCCCTGCGCAGGTGGCCGAGTTCTTGGCCGACATTACCCTGACGGGAAAACCCGACTACTACCTGACCAACCATGTCGAGGACCTGACGGTGAGCCTATTGGGTACGTGGACGCAGCTCAACCCCTCCAACTACGAAGAACGATTCGATTATTTGGAGGCGGTAAACAAGGTCGTGACGACGCATGGATACAGGATCACAAGACATGTTCAGAATGAGGTAGTTATCACTAACGATAATGATGTGTTGACCACAACATTTAAAGGATCTGAAATTCTGGCAGAAGGAGGTACAGGTAGCACTACTGTGAAAAAATGGCGGAATCAACTGCTGAACTTAGTCCCTTTAATAAAAGAAGTTACGTACAAGGTGGATTTAGTGAATGTTTATGTCACAGACTCTCAGGGTAGAGTAAACGAGATCAGAGGTAGACTTATCTATGATTTAGGAGATTTTGGCCGACGTGACAGTTATGAACAAACCACCAGGGCGACTGATCCAAGTCTAAAAAACGGTATAGCTACAGATCAAGGAGGTCACATGATTGCGGCACGTTTTGATGGCCCTGTGGAACAGATTAATTATTTCCCGATGAATGAAACAGTTAATCGATCTGGTGCTTGGAAGCTAATGGAAAATCAGTGGGGTCGGGTAATTAATGGTACTCAAGTGCCTTTAGATGGATCTGCTAATCGCCCTGAATCACCAATTGTATTTGTGATCAGACCAGTATTCATTGGGAATTCTGGCAGACCCGTCAGATTTAATGTCGAATACAGATATAACGGTGTCCTTCAAACTCTTTCTAACAATCCTAATTATACTAACCCGATACTAAATCCGTGATATTGAACGAACTGCAGCAAATTGAGATGGTTTTGAGAACTGAAGTTCCTCTCATTTTGAATAATTTGGAGTGGATTGAAGCTCATTTCTCTGGAATATTTTTCAAAAGCGGAGGTGGACCAAGTCTTACGTACCTCAGTAGTTTAGGGCAAGTGTTAAACGTTACTGAACTTGACAGATTTGGAGAAGTATGGAGTAAAAAGATTCCATCTGATGATATACTATACACTTTACTTCGAGAAAAGTACTTAGCGGACATAGGCAACGTAGAAACAAGATGGAATAAAGTCGATTTTGTATTATTCCCAAATGGTCAATTCAAGTATTCATTAAGTTGGGATGAGCTGGCCGAAAGAAAACATGAAATTGCACTTGTAGAGACGTTTGTTGAGTCTATGGGGCAGGAGATATATGCCGATATAGCCAACAATGGCTTGTTAGCTTCTGTTGATTCAACAACCCAAATATTAGGTAGAATTCAAGTGGTTAATGAAGTTACTACAGCGTCTTATGTTCTAAAAACTAGTACAACTGAGAGTCATTACGAATTATCACTTGACCATTTTTGGGAGGAAAAGACTTTAGAAGTATACGAAACTACAAATTTTGGATTTTTGAAAGGTTTCTGGCCTGCTTGGAATATAATTCTCTACAATCTTCCAGTTAGATCTCAGGAGTTTGATATTGAAAAACATGTCACTTACCAATTTGAATAAGAGCGTGTTAGGGAATTAAAAGGGACTGGTAGCCGAGTCAACTTTGTATCGACCAAGAAACAAAGCAATGACCAAGCAGTGGCAACCATTGACCGACTACCAGTGGGCCATTGTGGTTACTGAGAACCGGTTGTCAGTGGCGTAATCTACCCTCGCAGTGGCCGCACTGGCAGGCTGTCTATTACTATTTTAGCCACTGGAAGCAAGCCAACTTGTGGGGCCGTATCAATGCCACACTTAACGAATGGGATCGACAAGACTTAGGCAGAGCCCCGCTTCCGTCAGCTATGCCTGTTGACTCACAATCTGTTAAGCTTCACCCGATGATTCGGCAAGGTAGAGGCGGTCCGCCGCTGCGGCTTCGATCCTCATAAGTGTGTTAACGGACGTAAACGGCAACTGCTTGTCGATACCCAGGGCCGTATTTGGATAGCGGGGGTACATGCTGCCCAGCAAGGTGATGGTCCCGCTGCCGTTGAGTTGATAGGTGACTCACTGTGGCGTGTGAGTGAAGGTCTGGAAAAGGTGTTTGGCGATCAGGCGTACAATGGTGTGTTTGCCCGAGAGTTAGCCGGATGGAGCATTGACTTTGAGAAGGCTTCAGGGCCTGAATCAGCACGTAGCTTTGTGCCTGTTGCCAAGCCGTGGGTCGTTGAGAAAACCATTGCGTGGACCAATTTCTTCCGTCGCATCGTCAAGGATTACGAAAGAACCATATCGTCTTCGGTCAGTTGGCTGTAATTGGCCAACATTCAAATCATGCTGCAACGGATAGACAACTGACACCAAACAAAATTCCCCAACATGCTCTAAGCAATTATTTTTATGAAATAACCTACGTTGACTGAGCCACAGCAGTCGGGCACCTATCAGGTACGTTGTATCAACTGCCAAACAGCCTGCGCCACCACCGTAGCCGTGACGGTCACCCGCTTCGATGGCTGCTTCCGCCTGGCGGCCAAACATAGTGGTAAGGTGATGTACCCCGGTCTGGACAACACCATCAAGGTGCAGCCGCTCAATACTGATAGCAAAGATCAGGTGTGGGCCTTGCAACCCGCTGGCAGCGGTAGCTTCCGGCTTATCTCGGCGGTGAACGGCAAGGCCGTGCAGTACTACAATGGCAGCAGCCTCAGCCTGGTGCCGGTCAGCCAGACGCTGGCCCAGCAGTTTAGCCTGGTGCCCCAGGCGGAGGCCAACACCTACCGGCTGGACCCGCTGGATCTGGTCAACATCGACGCTAATAACCCCCTGGCTACGCCCCAGCCCCACAGTGTGGAGGCCACCGACGACGGCCTGTGGGCACCGCTGACCACGGGTGGTACTAATCAGTTCTTTGTGCTGAGTCCGGCCACCTGCCCCTTCACCCTGCCCGCCGACTGCGGCATCCGGCTGGTGGCGACGGATGCCACGGGGAAAGAAACCGACCGTCTACCCCGTAAGGCAGGTACGACTGACCAGTTTGACCCGCTCACAATCAGAGCCGAGAGCCTGAGTGACACGCCATTGACAGGAGCCCTTTACTCCTGGAGTCTGGCCAGTGGCGCGCCTAGCAACGCCAGTAGCTTAACAGCCACTCAGCGGGGCGTGTATAGCCTGACGCTGTCGGCAGCGGGCCAGACCAGTGTGTGCCAGACCAACATTACCTTATCGGCCACGCCCTGTAGTAGCCAGACGGCTCCCTATGGGGAGTGCAAGAATGTCAATTTAACGGCTCCTGCCAACACCGTTGGTACGGCCCGTCTGTTTGTGGGGGATAGCTTCAACGCGGGCGATTATGTGGTGAGGATCACCGACCTATCGGGCGGGGCCAGTGGCTGGAGTGGGAAGGGAACCGTCAGCATGACCTTGTTTGGAGGCCTCGGTTTGCCCGTGTCGGTGATCTTTGCCAATGCCGTGATCAACGACTGTCTGGAGATGGTGGGCGGTAGCGTTACGACGCAGTATGATCCCGCGTGGAGTAACATCGTGCCTATTGAACTGTTTACCGATCTGTTCAAGGACCTCTCGGATCAGCTCAAGGCGGCCTACCAGGGCTACAAGGGCAGTGATGCTGAAAAGGTCAAAATACGGGAGCTGAACACCAGGTATGAAGCCGCGCTGGCCGACGAGGCGCTGACCGAGGAGCAGAAGCAGCGCCTGAAGGCGGAGTACGATGCCTATAAGCAGCAAAGTGAAGCCCTGCTCAACTGTACCCAGCCAACGGGTTGCCCAACGGCCGATCAGCTCAGTCAGCGAGTGGATGACTTACAGAAGATAGCCGATGACATTGCGGAGGAGAATAAGCCAGACCCTAACGCTTGGAAAGCCGAGCGGCCTGTGGATGTTAGCACTGGTTCATCAGGAGGCAGACTTGGGACAACGTTAGTCACATCATTTAAAGTCGGTAAGGTAACCGTTACCTTAAAGAACGGTTATACGGCTGATATAAAAGGAGGAAGCACGGGCTATTATGGGTTTGTTACGCCGGGGAGTGGAACATTGATTAAATACTCTTCACTTCATCTTGACGGCATCCTAAAAGGGTTTTATCAACAAGCATATCTCAAGAAAAACCCACCCACGCCGTGTACCGCGTCCCAGGTAAACGTAAACATCCAGGAAACGGTCAATCAGGCTACAACAAAGTATCCTAAATGTGCAGAGGGCCTATTTAGTGAAGCTAACTATCAGATTAGCTATGATCTGTTGCCTAGTAACACTATTGAAGTAGGTACAGAAAGCAATAATGCGTTGAACTTATTGCGCAACGATGCCGCAAAGCGTAGCAACGGTGGTAACTCAGTTTGGCAAAATGTTAAATATCAAGTTTTCGTAACGGATTTTGGGACCGCTCCGGCCGATCGGGCAGTCGTAGCCAAAAAGGCAAATAACCCTACTGCGGATGAAGTAATTTTGTGGGTTGACTACCCTCAATCCGGTCCAGCTAAATATGAGTACTTCTTTGGAGTGAACATTAAAAAGAAGATTGGGGATGACAAGAGCGCGTGGGATAAAGTTTACCACGAATTCCTGCGCACTATGCGAGCGCAAAACCTGACAGGGAATCCGTTTGAAAAAATGCTGAATGGGTTAGGTACGTTCATCGGAAGCTTGACTATTCCGCAAGAGTATTGGGATTGCACGGATCCCAATTATACGCCAATACCATTTGTTGTTAATAGCTGGCCACAAAGTGCTGAAGGGGCCGAAAACTTTGCCTTCACATGCGGACTTTGGAATGGTGCCGTTGGCCAAGTTAGTGGGACAGCGAAGGCAGCAGGTAAAATAGCCGATGCTATCGGAAAACTGCCCGACTTTCTAGTCTCGTTGACGGACGAGGCAGAGCGGACGAAGCTCAAAAACAAGATCTCGGCCACCCTTAGCATGACCACAATAACTCGCTTAATCAATGAGATTAAGACCGACCATGTTGGCAAGACAAGTTGTGCACTTCAACATCAAATTGGTAAAGACATCATTGATGTAGCGGCACTTGTCTTTGCGGTCAAGTCGGCTGTAAAAGGAATGGGTACCCTGGTCACTTCGATCCAGGAAGGAGTTGGGCCAATGCTGGCCAAAATGGGCGGGGTAAGTAAACGATTCAGAAAAGGCGGATCAGGTGGCGCGGCTGGTTTCGACGTACTTTTCGAGGGTACACCCACCGGACCACCGGTGGCTGGTAGCGGCGGAGCAAGCTTTGTCGTCTCCGCGGAGAGTGGTGCGAATACGGTTGGCCTGGTAGTCGAAGAAGCCAATGGTATCACAACGGCGGCGACTCAGTACGCAACTAATACCTTTCAAAATGTACCTTCAAACTTCCTTGGAGAAGCTAAAACGGCAGGGAATGTCAGTGCCCCTAGTAAACTAACCTACCGAATTCCGAGCAATGGCTCAACAGGCGTTGGTCAGGTTGCGGAGCCACTGGAAGCTGCGGCGGAAGTCATTATCCATCCCGTTCCACTGCCAGCTAACATACCTCTGCCTAGCCCTCTGGTAAGGCCTGCCAGTGGCACAGGTACGTTGATCGCCAAGATCTACCAGGGAGTGCTTAAGCCCATTGCGCTGGTGGTGGGCAGCACAGTAGTGCTGGTGGCCCAGACCAACGACAACTGTACTGAATGCAGTAGCCGCAATCCCGATGCTGAGTTGTGTAGAACCCTGGCCCGCTTACGAACTAAAGGGGCGGCCAACGGTATTGCGGGTATTACCAAATTATGTAGTACAACATTGGGAAACAACGATTTAAAAGATGTTGCTAATAAAGTTCTCTCAATGACAGATGCACAGGTGGTTGAATTTATGGGCGATTACACGAAGGCTGATCCCCGGATGGTTGCCTTGACCAATCACAAGGATGACATTACTGTTAGTTTGGTCGATACTTGGGCGCAACTCTTCCGCTCTAACTACGAAGAACGCTTTGACTACCTGTATGCCGTGAAGCGCGTGCTGTTCCCGGAAGGCAGCCCCCGATTTAATCGCTATGAAGTCACAGAAGTTAGACCTAATTACGTGAAAATCACAACTAACAATGTTGTTTGGAACGAGTTCGTTGGTAGTGAAATTCGAGCTGTTGGGGGTACGGGTACGCAGCAGGGAGTCAACACTCGTAACCAACTGCTTAACTTAGTGCCGCTGATTACGAATGTGACCTATATTGTGGATAGTGATTTTACATATCGTACCGACGCAGCCGGACGTGTAGACCTGATTACGGGCCGACTATGGCGCGGAGGCGATAGCCGTCGCGACAATGGGTTGCAAGGGCAGGCTAAGATTGAAAAACATGGCAAAACAGGTGATAGCGCGGCAGATGCCGATGCGACGGCCGATACGGGCGAAAAAGACGACGGTGGCCACATGATTGGCGCGCGGTTTCATGGGCCTGTAGAGCAGATCAACTATTTTCCGCAAAACGCACTCTCAAACCGCATAGGTACGTGGAAGACAATGGAAAACGAATGGGCGCGAGTACGTAATGGTACGCAGCAAGCCCCTATTGGCACACAGAGATTTACCAGTCCTGTTGAAGTGCGTGTAATAATCACGCCTACTTTCACGGCTGGTACGCCACCTAACAAGCCTAATGAGCCGTGGCGAAGACCAGAAGTGTTTTTTGTAAGGTATTTTTACGGAAATACCGAACAAACGGATGCTAACAACCCGAACTACTTGGATAGAGTACCAAACCCTTGATATATGCTTGCACTTGATGTCGTTTATCAGATTATCAGGAATGAGGTGCCAATAGCTTTAAGCAATTATGCTTGGCAGAAGGCAATACTGCATGGCTTCTTTAGAAGCGATGCCAGTGGCTTAGGCTTAACTTATGCCGATAGAAATGAGCAGGTTAACGAACCTCGATACATTGATGAAGCTGGCTATGACTGTGGAGTTCGAATTCCGAGTAGCTACCTGATAAGTGACTTATTGTCAAGATATTTCCATGAATGCCAAGAATCAGACAACCCTTGGAATGAGGTGACCTTCATCATGGATCGGGAAAGCAATATTGAACATTCCTTCGTGATGAATTATCAGCGTGTCTTCCAGCAGAAAATTACCAGTATTAATACGGCCGCGTCAGGGCTTGCCGAGCGAGTGTATGAGCACCTGTCGGGCGTGTTGCCCGATAATACCGTCTGGGAAGCGGGTTCGGCTACGCTCAACGTCCGGGAGGGGAAGGTTTCGGCTTCGTATCGCATCAGCATTGGAGGCGTACCGCAAACACAGCCGCTCAAACTCGATGGCTGGGAGCGCAAGATGTGGCTGGAATATTATAACTGGATCGATTCAGGCGAATTGAAAGGACATTTCCCTGCTTGGAACACCATAAAAATTCAGCTTCCTTTTGAGGAATCTGACTTCAATTTAGAGCGGGACGTAATGTATCTGGTAAAATAACAAAGCCAGCGTCAGTTCTTAAGCGTGATTTGGAACGTATCTACAAAGTATTCCCGTGTCGAGGAGCTTTGTAGATACGTTCCTTTGTTTTTAAGGCTTCTCAACACGATCGCCAGGTACGTCATATGCACGTAGAGACGTGAAAAATAGTGGTTAACTACTAGGGGAAATAGGGGACTACCGCGATTGATTAAGGGACAAATAGCCAGTCTCTTTGTAGCGGAGTGAAGCCATGTATGCCGGTGTAGGCAAGCATTAAACGGTTTCATTCGGGCTGCATGAAGTTTATCAATACTCCACCATTTACAGGGCTGTTTTTACCATTACTGGCTGCATGTGGCTTGCTGGCACTCCTGGCCTGCAAAGATGCCAGTTCGGTAACGCCCGATACCCCCGCCAAGCCTACTTCACTAACGGTGGTTAGCTCAACCACCGTTACCAGTCCCGCCACCGCTACAACCGCCACCGTCGGCGTCGATAGCGCAGCTTTATCAGGGTCACTACGTCAGATCGTCCAGGTTGGCCTGGCAGGGAGCCAGACTACCACCTTCGGGTACGCAGTGGTCAACGCTACGTTGCCCGCTCAACTCACTTCCTACACAACCATCAGCGGTTTGGTGAGTGCACCTGACTCCCAAACAACGCTGGCCGTTAGCCTCATCCGCACCGGTACGCAGATCACCAGCCAACGCGAGAATCTGCTGGTAGGTAATTCGCTCATATCGGTACAGCGATCGTTCAGCTACAATGTGCAGGGCCAACTGATAGCTGTTGATTTAGGTAGCGATTATCAAGAGCGATACACCTATAATGAGGCTGGTAAATTAGTAGGTTGGCAGCGGTTAGCAGGCACTCCGATGCGGGAGGTTAGCCGGGCGGCAATCACATGGCAGTTAGACAATGTCCGCCTGGTTCGTTACGAAGACACGGCCACGAGAAATGTAGACGAAGCGACCTGGCAAGCAGACAACCTGCCCAACTACCGCCGCCGTATCACTGAGCAACTCGGCTTGCCCCTGCGTTTCGATCCTGGCATTAGCGGAGCTGACTTGCTCAGTGTCAATAATCCCGGCCAGGTAAGCGAGCTGTTCAGTGGTCGTCGCCTTCGCTATACATATACCGTCGGGTCGGCCGACCGACTTGCACAACGAATCGTGGCCGAGTGGATTGGCGGCCAATGGGTAACACAGGCCACCGAGAACTACCGCTACTACTAGCCATTTACCCTTCGTTAACGCACCCCCTTACGTTTCAACTCTATGCGACTATTTTTCTCTGTCATCGCGGCGATACGACCACCAAACCGCCCGGGTTGGTTGATCTGGCTAGTGGGCGGGCTGCTACTCGGCTTTAATGGCGTCTCTATTGCCGTCCCCCATGGCTATGGTGGCGAAGAACCCATTGATCCTGCGAAAAGAAAGATCGTTCCGTCGGGTACCGTCCACAAGCCAGCATCGGGTTCAGTTCTGGGGGCAGTGCTTCCCGTTGCCTCTATGGCAGTCTCGCCTCAGTTAGAGAGTCAACTCGACGCGGCCCTTGTGCGCATGCAGCCTCAACTAGAGTCAGCCCAGGTAATCGTCAAGCCAGATGCCATGACCGACCTGCCGGTGTTTGTGGGCGAACAGGCCGAGAGTGACCGCAGCACTGCCCGTCGGCTAATGAGCTATCTGGACAAAAACCCAGACAAGGTTAAGGCATTGGAAAGCCTGAACTTTGAGGACCTCACAAAGTGCCCGATTGGCCTCAGCCAAAAGCTTACAGATGGTTCATCCCTTATCCTGGGTATTCTGGAGGCGAAATTTACCCCCACTGGCGCTAAACTGACGATTTTTGCCCGACTCACATTTACCACCGACAACCCCGACCCTGCCCTAAAAACCCGCGACTTGTTTTTAGGCGTCGACAATGTGCCCTTTACCCGGGAAGGGGGGCTGGGCAGCAGTTTGAATGGCGACACGGGCTTCAGGGCTGTTTTGCTTGGTGACTTTGTTGTGCCCATGAAGTCGTGGACGTTAGTTTTAAGAGGCGGAACCGGCATCACTGATGCGGGCAGTCCTACCTACGTCGATATGGCCTGCAACTCGTTTAAGGAGGCAAGCTTGGGGGCGGCCATCATCTTCCCCCGTGATGTTCTGGTCCCTTACGATGAACAGAAGCGGGACCAGATTGAAACAGGCCGGGTTTCTGTTGATTTCAGGATCACCACTCAGACGGGGTTACGAAACCTGTTAGCCGAGGTGAGCTTTGGTAGTACTGAGACTGGGCCAGGTGCTTCATTTGCACTGGCCAAACATCCTAAATTTGGATTCAGACTCTCTCAATTAGTAGTTGACCTGAGTGATATTAAGAACGCCGATGGAGGCGTGGTATTTCCGCCTGGTTATGAGGGCGACATGACCGAACGCTGGCAAGGGGTATACATCAGGCAGTTTGATGTACTCTTGCCCAACGAGTTCAAAGCCAGGAATGCTTCCTCTGCGATGACACTGGGGGCACGAGACGTGTTGATCGACCGCACCGGTGTATCGGGTGCCGCTTATTACCGAAAATCGGAGAGTGAACCTAACGGAAAAGAATTCGATGGTAGCGGCTGGAAACTCACACTAGATGCCCTCGAACTGGAATTCAGGCAAAATACCCTTATTAGAGGAGGATTCGCCGGGCGCGTTAAAACGCCCCTGACACCGACAATGTTCAGTTACGGTGCCGTCATTGACCCAGTTACAAACACGTACATGGCCAGCGTCCGCAATGACGATAACCTGCCTGTAAGTATCCCTGCTCTGCGCGCAAACGGCGTGATCTATAGAGGATCACAAATTGACCTTGTCGTCAAGGATGGGGCATTTAAGCCTTCTGCCCGGTTGAGCGGGATGTTCATCATCGGAACGGAAGTTGGTTCTGCTCCTGAGTCAGGAGGTACCCTTAACGAAAACGACCCAATTGACCCGGAGAACAACACGATTGGTATGCCACAGGTTAAGTTTACTAACCTCGTACTAAAAACAGATGCGCCCTACGTAACAGTGGGCGACTTTCGCTATACCGACAATGGAGGAAAAGTAGCGGGCTTTCCGGTCAGCATCACCCGTATTGCCAAGAACCCCGGAGGTCAAGACAATCTTTGGATAGACTTTGGCTTACGTCTGGCTCTGGCGGACAATCAAATTAGTGGGTCAACCAATGTCATCATAAAGACTAAATATGTCATTGTTGATGGGAGCGCCACGCTGAGATTTGACAACATCGCTGTACAGGATGTAGACGTTCGTGCAACAACGTCTTCATTTGACCTTGACGGGTACGTTCGATTTTATGACAAAGATTATGCAAAAGGCTTTACAGGATCGTTACGCGTAGGTATCAAAAAGCCATTCCAGGCTAACGTCTATGCCAATGCCGCATTTGGCTACCGTAAAGAGGAACAATTTCGGTTTGGCTATGTAGATGCCTTCATGGATTTGCCAGATGGAGTCCCGATTTTACCAGCATTAGAAGTGAATGGTGGTGGGCTGGGAATCTATTTTAATATGAAACCCCACCTGGTCAATTCAGATGATAAGGTTAGCTACTCGAACGGCTATTTCAAAAGCAACCTGAACCCCTTATTTGCTTACTACCCGGATTACCAAGTACCCTTTGGCTTTAAGCTGATGGTCGGCCTTCAGACACCATCCGGCACCTTCAAAGGACGCGCTTCGGTTGAATTTGCCCTCGACCGTAGCTACGGCATAAACAGCATAGGATTGGCAGGAAGCGGGGTATTTGGTCGTACCAGAGCTGATAATGTCAAAGGGCAGGTATACACCCAGACCTATACCCAGTATCCTCAGTCGTATGATTATAGTGACGGCTACGGCGGGGGCTACGGCTATGAAGGAGGGTATGGGGAAGAAACGCCACCTGAGCCTTATACCTATACCGTCACGACGGTCACAACTACAACGCTTGGCTCGGACAATGCCTACACCAGGTATGCTATGGGGACAAAAGTAGCTGGTAAAGATGCCAGCGACCTAATGAACCAGCGACCTGAGATGGATCAGGAGCAGATGGAGGCCGTCGCTAAAAAGCATAATGAAGAAATTTACGGTTCAGTTGAACGAGTAGCACTTGAGGGAGAGATAGCTGCTTACATCGCGGCTCTGATCAGCTTCACAGAACCCCGCGTGTATATCAAGGGTGAACTATATATCAATAAAGATAAATTAGTCGGCACAGGATATGCAGGCAGGGCTGTAGCAATCGACATCAACTTTCAAAAGAACGATATGCATATCCACTGCGGTACACCCAGGAACCGTATGGGCGTGCGGTATGGTGGTTTGCAGCTTTCTGCCTACTTGATGTTGGGCGAAGGCATTCCTGCTTTTCCTGCCCCGCCAGAGGAAGTACTACAAGCTTTCCCAACATTGGCTAGACAATATGAAAACCAAACAGTGTATACGCCTGGACAGAAGGAAATTCTACGAGCAGGAACGGCATTTGCACTGGGTGCTGAAGCTAAATTCAGTTTTGATGAATCAGGCTGGTTTGGCTTTGCACGGGGCCGGATTATAGCAGGATTTGATATCATGCTTTCAAGTAATTCACCCTGTGCAGACCGTAATTGGCTGGCCCAAGGGCAACTTTATGCTGCAGCGGCCGTCCGGGCAGGAGTCAACAGACCGTGGCCTTTCAGTGGCTACTGGGTCGTTTTCGACAGCACCATTGCTTTATACATGCGGGGAAATGGATTTAAGCCATTTGGAGTTGAAGCGGCCATTAGGGTTGGTGGTATCGAAGCATCAGTAACCGTTGGAAATGTCTGTCGTAATTAGAGCAGTTGGCCTTAAGTCATGAGAACAATTTCAATTATTTGTGCCCTGCTGTTGCTAGTCCAATGGTCGACAGTTGCCCAAACGTCACCACCAAGACTGGACGTCCTGAAACGGGCCCAGGCTAACCGGCTACTCCTACGCTGGCGCCCTTCTTCGCCTCAGACCTGGTTGGCTGCTAACGACGCTGGCTATACCATTCAACGTACAACGGTGCTACCCGTTGCCGGTGGTTCTAGTCCTAAATCTTTCACCGTTAAAGGAATAAAGCCCGCAGATTATTCCGCCTGGGAGATGTATTTCGAGCGAGACAGTGCAGCCTATGCGGTTCTTTTTATCATGACAACGGATCTGAAAGACACACTAAACCGCCCAGCTCCAACTCCGCCAGCTGGTGGTGAAACAGCCCTGCAAGGTGGGCGATATACCTATGCTATGGCATCCGCTGATCTGAGTTTCGGCGCAGCTGTCAAAGCCGGCCTTGGCTTTATCGATACGGACGTAAAAGCGGGGGAGCAGTATAGGTATACGATCAGTACGTCAGCAACCGTCTTGCAAGGCAGTGCTCGCCTGTCAATTCCCTCTGTAAGCGTTGATTTATCGCTTTCTGGTTTTACGGCTTTACCTCCTCCTCGCCTTGACACCCTCGCAAAGTTTGACCGGCGGGTAACGCTGAGCTGGGATGAAACGCGATTCGACAACACCTATGCCGGGTATCATGTGCAACGGGCGACAAACGGTGCCGGACAGTATCGCCAGTTGACCAGGCGGCCCCTAGTTCGGATTGATCCGGTAGCGACGGACTCGACGAAATATCTCTATTATCGAAATGAACTTCCCAACAGGACAAGTACCTATCAGTATCGACTGGTTGGTGTTAGCTATTTTGGCGAACAAGTCGCTTCAACTCCCCGCTCGGTGACCTTTTTGCAATCACAGGAAAATATGCCCGTTATTAAGTCGGTTAAAAGAACGGGTAACTCACAGACCATTAGGTGGAAGTACCCGGAAGTTGGTGAAAATAACCGGCTTGACACGTTGCTTACCGGATTTTGGGTATCGGCATCAAACAAGGACATGACCGGATTTGTAGCCCTCCATCCTACGAAAGTCAACCCTACCATTGCTGAGTTGACATTTTCCGATAATGCCTTTACTGGGACTGGCGTTGACAGGACTAAAACCTATTTCCTAAGGGTATCAGCAGTAGGAATAGAGAAGGATACCGTCCATTCGCTGGCTTACATTATCGTTCAAAATGATAGAGAACCGCCTGCAACACCCACAAGTGTCACAGCAGTTGACAGCCTCGCAACTAGCGCAACTGAAGATAAACACGTCATCAAGGTCAGCTGGCATAAGAATACCGAAAAAGACCTGCTTGGTTATCGAGTATACAGACGAATTGGCAATGATACTGAGCGACAGGACGTGTCCGGAGGCATCAAAAAAAATACGTTTATCCTGGATACGCTTAGCCGAAAAGTGGATTTCCCGGTAATAAAGTATTACGTCTACGCCTACGATTCACTGTTTCACGAGTCACTTGCCTATGGGTATGCGGAGTATATTCAGCCAGATAAGAAAGCACCCATGCCGCCCATCATGACCCAATATAAGGTAGGAGACAATGGGGTAACCATTTTTTTTGATCGTAGTCCGGAAGCTAACGTGGTGCCTATTCGTCACCAACTGCTGCGTCGGGGGACAGTTGAAACGGAGAACTGGCAGGTAGTTGCCAACTTCGCTGCGGGCGATACTAGTACACGGTATATCGACAATATGGTTACGGGCGGACGTACCTATACCTACAGTATGCTGGCGTATGATTTAGCTAATAATCAATCGTGTTTCCGTCCTGACGATACACCTAAAGAATGCTTCCAGTTTCTGAAAGTCATAGTCCCCAAAACTGGCCAGATAGCCTCGCCAACTTCGTTCTCTGCTCAATTTAATATGAGTTCGACAACTAGTAGTTCGGAGGTAGCTCTGCGGTGGGTAACTAGTGCTGACACAGCTCAGGGCTATGAAATATATAAAGGCTTGCTGGGGGCCAAACCAACAAGCTGGAAATCGGTCGATGGTAGCACTACAGCCGTGTCAGATGCCAGTATTGAGGTAGATCGTTACTACATATACACAATCAGAGCCATTGGCAAGGAGGGACAATTATCAACCTGGGTGCCTATTGTTGTCAAGTGTGTTTCATTTACGGGGACTACACCGAACCAGCCACCTGTGCTAACTCAACCACTGGTAGGCCTTAAAGCGATCAAGGGTAACCTGTTTACCTATACTACAGCGTACAATAGCTTCACTGATACCGATGGTATGGTAGTGAGTATATTGTTAGCAGGGAGAGTGCCACAGGGTATGTCCATCTCCGAAAATACGGTTACGGGTACGCCTAGTAGCATTGGATTATACAACGTTGATGTATTGGTAACTGATAATGACGGAGCTACCACCAAAGCAACCCTCCCCATAGAAGTACTTGACCAGGTTCCCGTTCCTCAATTGGTAGCTATATCATCAACCATTTGCAGCGGTGAATCAGTGGCCTTGAAAGCCTATGGTTGTCCGGGAACAGTGTACTGGTCATCAGGTGAAAGCGGAATACAACTGGTCGTTTCTCCCCAAGCTTCAATGACAGTATCAGCCCAATGCCGCACAGCAGATCAGCAAAGTGCGTATGCTAAACCATTGAAAGTAACAGTCATCCCCCCGCTTCCTACCCTCGTATTTGCTAACAAAACCATATGCATGGACCAGACCGTAACCCTTAAGCCAGACTCATCCGTGTGGACAGGGAAAGTTCGGTGGTCTACCGGTTTCGTAGGTCCGACCCATACTGTAGGACCCGTTTCGACGACGGTGTATAGTGCTACTGCTATTCAAGGCGGATGTAGTGGTACACCCAGTCAGGTAACTGTTACGGTATCAAATTTAGCTAAGTTGACTCTTACCGGTTTTCCCACGATCTGTGGCGGTCAACCTGCATCGCTTTCCGCTAATGCAACTAATGCCATTAGTTACAGTTGGTCTACTGGAAGCACGTCTCCAACAGCAACCTTTTCTACCACTGGTCTTTATGGCATTAAAGCTCAAAATCAGGATGGCTGTATTCGGACAGATAGTGTAATGATAATCAGTGCCCCTAATCCTACGGCAAAAATTCTTGGTCCTCCCCGTATGATGGCAGGAAAAGGAACGATTCTGAAGGCCGCTGGAGGCGATATTTATTACTGGAGTAATGGTGCTACCTCACCAGAAATTTCAGTTTCTGCTGTTGGCCCATACAGTGTGACTGTTATAGATAATAATGGCTGTAAAGCTACAGCCACCCATTCAATGTTCCTGGTTGGTGGTTGTACAACCGGCCCTGATCCACTGGTAGTCAGCGGTACGTTTGCCAACTCGACGGTTAATACGTTCGCCGCCCGTAATGAGTTGACTACCAATACAACGGGTGTTCTAGTTCAACCGGGTGCCAGACTGGACGTTACCGCTGGGACTAAACTTAGCCTGAAGACAGGATTCATCATTAAATCAGGGGCCGGCTTTACGGCTAAAGTCAAACCTTGTCAGTAATCTTACCGAATTAGCTGAATAAATAGAGCATATGATGAAAACTCAATACTTCAAGGGGCTGCTAGTGATGCTGACCTGCTTGCTTCTGGCTGATACACTGACCTTTGGCCAAGCCACGATAATCGACAACGGCGTACCTAATAACAAGTGGATACTACATAATCCGGAGGATAGTCGAAAAACACTATTCATCGCCCCGTATTATAGTGGCGTATGGGATTTTAATCAACAGACTCAATTCCGACCTAACGGAGACGTCAATTTTTCTGGTAATGTGGGCATAGGCATCTCGGCCACCTCTCGGCTAGAGATTTATGGTGATTTCAGAACAACAAATGGCCGGTTCAGCAGCATCTATTATCAAAATATGGATGGCGCTTATCCCACCAACGTCGTCAATACGCTTGGTAATTCACAATTAACAATCGGTGCTAACTGGACTGGTGGCCTCACGGATTTGTCGTCAATCAATAGTAACATTGGCAATACTGACGGGGGTGGTTTCCCTTTCTGGCAAATGACGGGAGTGGCCTCAAAACGAGCCCTGGCTTATTTGAATGGTAAGGGCCAGCTGGGTATCGGCACCAGTATGCCTATTGCCTATGCCTTGTTACATGTTAATGAGACAGGAGGAATTGTGACGACGGGAGCAGGTGCACAGATGCGGTTTCGTGACCAGAAATCGACTAGAACTTCAGAGCCCTGGTTAGATGAATGTGCCTGGTACGCCACCGACGACATAGCTCGTTTTCATCGGCCTGATCTAGGGGATGTTATAGCATTTTCAAGTAATGGAAACGTTGGTATTGGCAATCTTTATCCACCTTTAAAGCTGTCAGTTGCGGGTGATATATATTCGAGGGGTAACATGTTCTTATGTGCCTACGAGGGAGAAATGAGTTCAGGTACAGCTTATCTGCAAGCTCGAAATTTTGCTAAGCAGGCAGTGAGTGCCAATACAGATAGCGATCTTCAGCTACGCAGTCAGAATCAGGGTAGTATTGTAGAAGCCCTGCTCATAAAAGCAAAAGGGAACATTGGTATCGGTACGCAGAGCCCAGGAGCGTATAAACTCGCAGTTGAAGGTAAAATTGGTGCCCGTGAAGTGGGAGTAAAAGCAAGAGCCTGGGCCGACTTTGTCTTTGACGATAACTATAGCCTGCCCTCGCTAAAAACAGTCGAGGCCCATATTAGTGCTAACAAGCACCTACCTGGGATTCCTTCTGAAGCCCAAGTCAAGCGTGATGGCTACGCCTTGGGGGCCATGGATGCCGCCAAGCCACTTCAAAAGATTGAGGAACCTACCCTTTACATCATTGACCAGCAAAAACAAATTGACGAACTCCGGTCCCTGGTCCGTAAAAAAGCCAGTACATGCATTGTTTAACTGTAAGCTGCTAATCTCATACATGGCGTGCCAACACCGCAACCCTCGAACTATCAAAACTTGCTTACGTGAAATCTGAATAAATTATGAACAAGATAAAATCAATTCTATTGCTATGTTACGGCATGCAAAGCGGATTGGCCTTTGCTCAGGTCCAACCCGGCAATACTGTACTTGGTGAGTATGCTGGACAATCTCTCAACGGCGCTTCGGGGAATTTTAACGTAACAATTGGTCGGTCAGCAGGCGGCCAGTTGACTACCGGTAGCTTTAATACAATTGTTGGGGGTTCAGCAGGCGAGCAACTAGTTGGTCAGGTTGGAAACGTGGCTGTAGGCGACGGAGCGGGCAATAAGATTGTGGGTGATAACAACACCTTCATCGGGCGTTGGTCAGGGTTGAATTTAACATCGGGCACTCGAAACGTAATGCTTGGCCTTCTAGCGGGCGCTAATCAAGTTACGGGTTCTTATAACACGTATATTGGTCCTTCTTCAGGCCCCGTCACGGCTCAAAGTGGATTGCAATACGCTACAGCCATCGGGGCATATGCCAAAGCTACCATAAATAATTCCCTTATTCTGGGTGGAACTATAGACGCTAATAATCAACCGTTGTCTATCAAAGTTGGGATTGGCACATCAACGCCTATCTCCAAGTTGCATGTAACTGGAGGAGGGATGACTCTTGGTACTAATGTGAACGCCCCAGCTACAGAGGATGGCTACCTGAGCCTTGGTGATATAAACACGAGTTCTACGCCTACCAATCCAGACTGGTCAACAAAAACGACCTTATTGATCAATGCTCAGGATTACTCTACCATAGGGTTTCATGATTCTGGAAATCGAGTCGATTTTATTCGAGTCGGGAGTGGTATGATCGATCTGGGGTATGATGGAGGCTTTGGTGCAGCCCACATAGGCTTACCGAAAGGCATTTGGGGATCAGGCGGTAACGTTGGCATAGGCACGACAAGCCCTATTGACTATGCGCAGCTCCATGTACATGGGCCAGGGGGCATTGTTAGCACAGGACCAGGATCCCAAATACGTATCCGAGATCAACAATCGGCCAGGACTACAGAGCCATGGCTCGATGAGTGGTCTTGGTATGCTACCGGTAACGTATCCCGTTTTCACCGACCCGGGCTTGGTGATGTCATGGCGTTCTCAAGTCTTGGTAATGTGGGTATCGGTACGATTAACCCGGGTAACTTTAAATTAGCTGTAGAAGGGATCATTGGCGCTCGTGAGGTTGAAGTAAAAACCGGTGCCTGGGCTGATTTCGTCTTCGACGACGCATACAGTTTACCTTCTCTGCAATCAGTTAGAGAACACATTGCTACTAAAAAGCATTTGCCAGGTATCCCTTCTGAAGCCGAAGTTAAGCGGGATGGTTACGCCTTAGGAGCTATGGATGCTAAACTCTTACAGAAGATCGAGGAACTAACCTTGTATATTCTTGAGCAGCAAAAGCGCATTGAGCGCTTGGAGAGGGAGCTGGTACCACTGAAGAAGCCTTAAATTGGGTAACGGTCCTATTGAGTAAGATACCATGTGTAATCATAAAAAAGCGTTATCTGCAAATACCTCACGATGCTGCTCTGACTGCCTGCTGTGATCGCATTTGTCAAGAGTCTATTAAGAGCCTACCCGAAAATGATTGATCGTTTACAGACTACTTGAGCACAGGCTAAAAATAGCAGCGCGTTGTAATTGGCCCCTTTCTTTTCCCAACGCACCAGCAAAGCCCGGTATCGGTTGAGCCAACTATGAGTCCGTTCCCAGACCCATCGACGGGCCCGGTAGCCTGGTAGATCCTGACTAGCCTGATACTCCTGCCCGCGACTTTTGATGTGATCGCTGTAGCCTAACAAGCCGATGGCCGAACGGATATCAGCCGAATCATAGCCTTTATCAGCGCAAAAGTGCAGGGCATGATCCTCAACCGACAGGGAGAGAGAAAGGGCATGGCCGCCAGTAGTGCGTCCGCATGTGTTCTATCATATACGTTTGCCCCTGCCACTAACAGGCTGACAGGCAGACCGCTAGTTTCTGTTAGCAAATGCCGTTTAGTGCCAATCTAGCCTGGATCAGTGGGGTTGACCCCAGTTTGTTCACCGCCAAGGGGGCTTTAGTGGTGCACCCGTCAATGGATTGGAAAGACCAGCCCAGGCCCCCTTCGATATGAAGTTCTAGCAACCCATGTTCCCAAAGTCGTTCAAACACCCCCGCTTCTACCCATTGTTGGTGGCGATCATGCACCGTGGAACCTGCGCCCAAACATCTGGGTAAGGCCTTCCATTGACAGCCCGTTCTGATTCGATAGCAAATAGCGGTGAACATCTGTTGATTTGGTTTGGCTTTTCGCCCCACTTTGGTTGGCTTCACAGGCTGGGGCAATAGGGGTTCGACCGCCAACCATAGGCTGAGGGGTGGTAAAAAGTCAGAATTTAGCTCATCTTCGTAGCGGAAAGCCTGCATGGGAGTGACTTTGTGATGTCAGATACCACAAAATTGCTCACTTTGTCAGTCTTTCTCTGTTCCCGGATAGGCTCTTAATATTACTCAGCTTTGGACCAGCATATTTAACGGACAGTCTTAAGTAAATTTCTTAACGGATATTCCGTTTGTTTATATTTTTGCAACTCAACTTAAAATTTGGTGTATAATGAAGAATGTATTTTACCTATTATTTGTAGTAACCATTGCCGCTTGCGGGAAGAAAGGTGACGACGTAACCCCTGATGCTGCCAGTGCGGTTGCAGGTACGTATGAAGTCTCCTCCCTCAAGCAAACCAGCGCTGGCGGAACCAGCATCACTTATACGCTTCCCACATCAGCTACTAGTGGCAGTGTAGTCACTACTCTGTCGGGGCAACTGGCAACGACCAGACAGACGGCTACTACAATAGGAGTTGTGTTTTTAATCAAAGCTACCGGTCAGGCCGATGCCCCCAACGATCTGGGTACGTTTGAGGTGAAAGGATCAGACTTATATAATGCCAACACAAAGGTAGGTACTGCCGATGGTACTGCCCTGAATCTGGATGTGACAGACAGCAAAGGTACCCGCTCAATCATTATTAGTAAAAAGAAATAGGTGATTACAGCGGTACAGTAAACCGCACGGAAAAGCCGCATCCAGTCGAGTCTGGACGCGGCTTTTCAATAACATGATTTTTTCAGTACAGTTTTACCCAATTCGTTTAGAAGGACCCTTCTTTATAGACTGCTCTGCTACATCGGAAGGGGTCTGGGTTTTTTGGGTAGTTGTTGCTTCCTTGACTTGTCGGTTTAGTTGCTGACTGGCTACATGACCAACTCTATCAAAGGGAATAATCTTGGGTGGTTCACCAAGACGTAAATTATGAGATGTTGGCAGTGGCTGCCCATTACGGTTTTGCAGCACCTCGTTGAAATCTTTCTGTTGACGTGTCGGCCTGACGACGTGATAAAGTGGCTGACCCTGCCGGGTATCAACCTCTTTGGTCAATTGATTAAGCACTTTACCCAGCAACACCGAATCATTAGGAAAATGAATCACCGTTCGTGTTATTACCCGGTTACTTGACGAGTCGAGTAATGTCTCCCGCTGGAACTCAGCCACCTTGTTCTCCTTATCAGACGAATCATTGTTGTAGTCATATTTTCGGATGAAGAGGTTAAGGTCATTGATGAGTTTACCTATAAACTGTTCGTTTTGCTGCTGACCATTTTGCGCATTTTCGCCTATTGGGTAACGTACCTCAAGCGTTAGACGGTTAGTACCCAATAACTCTCGACTACCTTCTTCAATTGGCTTTCCCGTTAGCGTAATTGGTTTTGCCAGAACTTCGGAATTGGTTAACTGACTCCCCAAGTCTACTTTCTCTTCCTGCAAGGCAGATCGGGCAGGGGCAGAATACGTAATATATGGCTTGATTTTAAGATCTGGATTTTCGGCGGGGTGTTCAAGCCCCAGATAGTTGATGGCGAAGCGAAGACCCGGGTTGTCGCCATCCTGCGCAATAACCAATTGGGCTAACGGATTCTCCTTTAACTTATCCTGAATAAACCCAACCTGCCGCCCACCCGGCTGGCCAGCCGTGGCAATATACAGGCGGCGTTCGCCTTCCAGTTCGGGATTAAGCTGTTTGAACGACAGCGCATCAACGGCCGATTCTGTCACAACAATACGGTTGGCAGGTTGCTCCCGCAACAGCTCTTTCGCCATTTTTAGTGGCAACTCAATACGCTGATCGCCCGAACCCTGACCATTAACGTTAAACACTATACGTTGGTTATCCTGGCTTCTATAAGCAGTACCGATTATCCCAGCCGACAATTGGCTACCATCCGTTAAAGGGACTTCTCTTTGGCTCATATAGAAACGGTTCGAGTGCCAAAGGGCCTCGCCCCGTTCGCCCTCAGGAAACGCTTTGTAAGTCGAGTTACGGACATCAAGTGACACAATCCGCCCATCGCGAGCATATAGAGGAAAAGCGGTATTGACGATCGTTTTATCGTCTTTTTGGTAGGCCGTATTCTTGATTCGACTATCAAACTCAGGGCTATATAATGTATCGAGGGTGAGCGACCGGCTATTTAAGTAATTGGTATTTGTCAAGGGGCCAATGTTGTAGCGTTGCTGCAAATCCTGTTCGCGTAGCAACGTATCTTTCAGAAAGTAGCTTTCCGGAATTTGACGCAGTGCTGGTATCTGTGCCTTTTCCTGAGCATACCCATCTTTCATCGTGATTCGGTCAACGACCTCGAAAATATGCCGGTAATTACCGTGCTCCATCTTTTCCATAAATTTGAAGATGTCACCCCGGAAGTTAACGGAGTCGTTGAGATCCACAAAGATTTTAGTCTTGTGGCCCTGTAAAGCAGCTACGGCCAAGCGTTGCTTATCACCCTGAACCCCTGTTTCATAGATACGCCAGGGCGAATTCGGTTGGGATTTCTTTGTGTCGACCCGGTAGCCGTAATGTTGTAAGACGATCTCCAAATCCAGTTCGTCCCGGATCTGGTCAAAGTTTCTATTTATTCGCTCTGGCTGTCGCTTGTTGACAACCGGAGAGACAGAGGCGTTTGGAGTCAATTCGAGATTACGTTGTTGAGCGTAGCGTTCGATGAGTTCGACGTTCCAAGCCCTGTGATAGGAGTTACTGGCCTGTACGTTTTGGTATAGATCATTTAAACCCAATTGACGGTACGCCACGGAGCCATCAAATTGGCCAGTTGGGCGAATCATCGTTGCCTGCCCTTTCATAGCACGGCCAAAGGCATTGGCAAACTGGTTCGCTTCGAAGCCGGCAATTGCGGGGTAGAGGTTGACCCGGACTTGCCCGGTGCCCAGCGTCAGCATACGACGCATCTCAGGGTTATCAGCCACCGAGACTGGTACAGTAGTCGCATTGCGCGGACCATACATATTGTTGATTGATGTATTGAGCCGCTCCAGGTTTTCCATCGTCGGGTCTATCCAAAGTTGAATATGACCAATTGTACGGGTCTGCTCTAAGGCATTTAGGGCAAAATCGCCAAATGCTACGTAGCGGACGGATTCACGATTCAGGTGCCGGAGAATAGCCAGTTGCTCACGGGATGCTTTGTTACGTTGTCCAGTGACGTCCATTGCCTATTATGTTGTTTTAAAAGTAAAGGGAGTAGGAGTTAGGCACTTTAGGCTATTCGTCAGACAAGTCGCAACCATCCTCACCGGATAGCTCTATGACGTCGTTTAGATCATTGGCCAAACTGCCTATATCGAGGTGGAATTCGCAACAGGCCATCAGCATTGCATTTTGCTGAGTAGCCGTGGCACTATTCCACACCTCAGGGTCATTAACACTGGCACTGACAACGAACGTTGGCAGCTCAAACCGCCGTTTAGCGGCGCAATCTGACGCAGTGCCAGAGGGTATATCAATCTGGTTATCGGCATCGACACCGAGGAATAGCGGTCGGATAGCCCGGCTGATACGCTCTATACCCCATTTCTGAATAAGGGCATCCAGACTCCAGTCTTCGTTCATCATTACGGTATTTGTTGCCAATTAAAAAAGCACACGCTGCTCCCGCTGACCGGGTAAGTCAGTGTGCAAAACAGTATAGAATTAGTTAGCGGCCAGGTCTAAATGCTGGCCGTTGGATTGTATCACCCGCAGAACTAACGGCCTGAGCTTTAGTAGACGAGTTATTGTTTTGCGACGTTTGGTGATCGTCAGAACCACGTTGAAGTACTTCGCGCTGATGATGCTTGAAATCAGCCTTACTATCTGTCCTGAGTTCTTCTCGTTTAGAGTCACTTTCCAGCTTATTGCTTAGCACATTGAACTGAACAGATGCCCTGTATAATCCCGGCCGACGTTCATCCCGAAGCCCAGCAACTTCTATTGAGTTACCCAGCAATAAATTCTTGATTTGGGCGGGTTGTAAGGTTACTCCTTTATAAGCTATCGGAACTGACTGCAGGTGAATTGGTTGCACCCCCAATACATTGATATCCGGGTGGTAAGTGACCCGCTGCAACTGGTTTACTTCCAGCATTTTATCAAATACAGCTTCATATCTAAACCCCTGTAGACTAAGTGTGTGCTGCACAATCTGTTGAAAAGAGTGCCTGAGACCCGCCACATCTTCGGGCTTCGTGGTAGCTTGTACCTGTCTATATTCCTGCATGGCTCGATTCATTCGTTGCTGTTGATCGGGACTTGATGGGGTCATCATAGCCAGTAAGGTCTGGACCGTAACGTCGTCTTGAAGGGTTGTTCGGCGTTCTAGAAAGGCGATAGGCCGATTGTGTTTCAGGGCTTGTTGCCGTTCAGGATTTATCCGGTTAGCCATCTCTTGCCTATAATCCCGGTTAGGCAGAATGATTTGGACAACGGGTTTATTACCCGGTTGCGGAAGTGTCGGATTCAGTAGCACGTGGTTAAACTGGCCAACAACTTTCCCGTTTGCATCCAAAAGGGTTGGTCGCCATTTTGCCTGTTCGCCCAGTATGAGCTTACCGTATTCAGCACTCTGACGAAACTCCTGAAAACTTTCGCGAAATAGAGTCAAGAAGTGCCGAGCGTTTGCTGCGTCGTTAGCAGCCCCAACCACCTCTTCCGTATCGTCCTCACGGTCATTTTCGCGTAGAAGTGCGTATTCCCACAACGAATCGACCTCTAAGGCAGCAGCACCCATTCCATTCTGCGCCATTACGCCAGCAGCCTGCTCATTAGCCTGGTTTTCCGCCTGCAAGGCAGTTAAGTCAATTAATTTATGGTCTGCTACTTGGCCAATGGGCGCTTCAGGGGTGAATGTATACGTGTTGTCTTCGGCAGACTGATTGTTCTGTTCCATAATCGTTCGCCAACTAGCTAACCAGTCCGTCAGTAAGCGTAAGCCAGCGTAGACAACGGTTTATCTAATTGAGAATACAAAGATGGGCCTCTCAATTTAAAAAATAAAATTATTTTTTAAATACTTAAATACGTTAATTTCGACATATGAAGCACCTCTTTTTCTTCTTTTGCAGCCTGGCTTTATGTTGTCCTCCACGATCATTTTGTAAAGCAATTCAGCCGGGCAACGTACCTGATGACACCGTAGTAGTAGTCAACAGAAAACTTATGGCGAGTATAGAGAAACTTCACCCTACAGATGTACTCCGATTATTTCCCCGGTTATTGCAAGTATACCCGGACGTTGCCTTCACGATTCCTTGTATCCCACCTGTCGGTGCCTGGGAGCACAATCACCTGTCATCAAAATTTGGCTGGCGGCTTCATCCAATACAGGGCCGATTTAAACACCACGAGGGCATTGATATTGCCGGACCCCATCAATTAGTCCGTTCAACGGCTTCAGGCGTAGTATATAAAGCAGGATACGAGCGTGGTTTAGGGCTGTACGTTATTATTGACCACGGCAATTCGTACCAGACGATTTATGGCCATCTGGCGCTACTTCACTGCAAGGCTAAACAGAAAGTACGCATTGGCGAGCCACTTGGTGTCCTCGGCCAAACTGGGCAGGCAACCGGACTTCATCTGCACTATGCGGTGCGAAAAGCAGGTCGGTACCTTGACCCTGGTGCTTATCTAACCGTTGGCCTTTCGCTGATCAATCAATATGTATCAACGATACCGTAGAAGGGCTTTCTGCGAAATAGATCGGTGCTCTCAGGTAAATAATAATTTTTTATTTGTAAAACAAACGCTTTACTTCTTCACTGTCTATCCCTTCCTGCTTGAGCACCGTTAAAAACGTATAGGCACGGTCAATGATGTTCTCGTTATACTGCACTTGATTAAAGTCAATGGCTTGCTCATACAAGAAACGTAGCAGACAGAACACGTTTTTAGCCGTCCCTCGTCCGCTGAAGAGATTCCTTAAATTAAAGTACTCCATGCCCGCCTCTTCAGCCAAATCGCTGGGTAAAATGGAGGGGGGAGATGCTGCGCCCGCCGCCATAGCCGCGGTTTGCTTGCGGCTTCGGTAAAGGTGAAAAACGGCGGTAAAAACTAACCGCCAATAGTATTCACATGCCGCTTCTTCCTTCACAACCTCGCGTAGTTTAGTCATGTAAGTGGCTAAACGCTGTTGCCGTTGTTCGTCGGTCAATCGACCACTCTCTTCCAGAGTTGTGGGTTTAAATAGATTCGTTTTGAAAAGAACATGGGAATAGCCACTTTTCTCTTCCGATGATTTCTTTGGTCGGCCACGTCCCCGCTTAGGTGGCTCCTGGAGATGACTACCGACTCCTGACTTCTTGGTTCTACGAGAAGCTGCTTTTACTTTTTCAATGACGGGTTCTGTGCCGTCTTCTATAGGGTCTTCCATGGTAAAGCTTAGGAGTAAGGTGGAAGCTTAATTAAGCCGCGTGCAATGACAATCCATGACGCACTGACTCGTATTCCACCAATAAACTGATGTCTTGTTTGACGCGATAATAATGTTCCTGAAGCAGCCGATTTCGCCAATGCATCTTTTCTGAGTCGGGCAAATTGTCATACAAATCATGTCCGGCTGCTTTCAGTTGGTCCGCGTACTTCCGATTGATAATTTTACTTAAATCATTGATTACAGGCAACTTGTGGTCTTTTTTTAGCTGAGCTTCTTCAACGACCACAAACGCTTTAAATGCTTTCAGGTCAAACTCTTCACCAAAATTGTCAACGAACTGACCAACAAACTCTCCTTGTTTAAGCGTAGAGATCTTTGACGCCGGAATCATGTCTGCCTGCTGGGTAGACACGTTGATCGTGGTATCACTTTTTGAATAGGTGACCGATTCTTTCTCCTGATTGGTCTTGCCGAATCGTCGCGCCAGTTTCTCGGCGGTCTCGAAGACCACCGTACCCGAGAACACGTTTCCGATTATGTTCATAATCACCTTTGCTTCGCGTTCACCATAGTCACGAATCAGTTGCTCGAAATCCTGAATACCCAGCCAGGTAGCCACCTTATTCGAACGCGCCGTCGCAATCAGCATATCGATTCCCTTGATAAACATTGTGGGTAGTTCATCCCAAAACAAAGCCGACTTTAACTTTCCTTTTTTATTGACCAGCTTCATCATCCGTGACGTGTACAAGGAGAAAGCGGTGCCGTAAATACTAACCCGCTCCGGGTTATTTCCCGTACAGAGAATTTTAGGTTCAGCCGGGTTATTAATGTCCAAGCTGAAATCATTACCTGTCATAACCCAATAGAGCGTAGGCGATGATAACCGCGCCATCGGAATACGAACAGACGCAATCTGCCCCTCCAGCTGCTCCATAGCACCCCCGGCTTTTGCGTCGATAAATGGACGAACATAAATCTCCACTTCAGGGTACAATTCCATCAACCCGAACATTTCGTCGTAGCTTCGGTTAAGAAACTCCAGCGTATGCGGAAACGTACATATCTGACTTAGACGATAATAATCAGACAGTTGTTTCTCGTGAAGTAGCGCTTCGCTAGCCTCCTCAGGTCGATCAGTTTGGCCTAACTCCTGGTAAAGCTGTTTGTACTCCATACTCACGGTGCGCAGATACCAAATGACAGAGGTGAGGTAATTGATGGCCGATTCAGGAAAGAACTCCCCTTGTTTTTGCGCCCACGACCGGTTCAGATTCAGCATGATCGTTTGGGCAGACTCGTAGGCATCCATAATATCGGTCATCAGTTCCGGCAAGAGGGGATTGCACCGATGCGAGTACGCGATATCATCAAAGTTGATGACGTAGAATTTTGGAATGTTGGGGGTACGTGCCTTACGCTGTTCATCGGTACTCCACGCGTAGGGATTCTCAGCGATGGTTTTCCGGTAGGCATTGTACGCCTCTTCAGTCAGGTCGGGGAATTTGAAGTCATAGACGTACGCCGTGTATCCTTTGTAGATCGACTGCCAAAGGGCCGGAATCAGCACGGCATACGACTTGCCGGATCCAGGCACCCCAAGTACCATCGTAGACCGAAACGGGTTGACAATATTGACAATTCCCTCGCGCCACTTGCCCTTCAGATGATATAGGGTCCTGAAATGAATCGAGTATTCGTTGGCGAGTAACTGTTCATTCTGCGGAAATTCCTCGTTCTCTTCGTTGAAGATGTCGTTGCGCGGCCGACCAATCAATAAGCGAGAAAGGAGCTGGCCTGCTTTGACCAATTTGAAGCAGCCGATAAGTGTCAGGCATATATAGATCGGGTTGATAACCATTGGCCCAACCGATGCCTTTACGTATAGTAAACCAACCGAGCCAAAGAACAGCAGTAGTCCAATCACCGCAGATATACCCACTTGACGGATGGACAGATTCGGCTCAAGTTTCCCTTTCGACCCCAGCGAATGCAGCAGAATCATTAGCATCGCCAGGGACTTCGTCAACCAGGGCGAGCGAAACAAATCGGTTTGGTGATTAAGTTTATCGAAAATTGGAAAAATAAAATTGTCTATTAAGGCCAGTTTCGCAACCAATTCATGATTAAACCACAGAAAATGAAGGATAATAAATAGTATACCTATTAATAAGAACAATTCGACTCCAACGGCGTAGCCTTCTTTCTCTTTATTTGTTAATTCAGCCATACGCCAGTTAATTCACACGTCGCCCGCATGGTGTACAATGTAGATTGATGGCTCAAACCTATTGGTTTTCTGTAAATAATAATAATATATTTTAATAAAATAGCGGCTTCCTTGGTATGTGATTCGCTAACCTTTACTACTCTATTACACCTATAAGTATAAGGACAAATACTATATGCGGCTTTGAATCGTGTGTTTTCAACAATTCACACAAAGACGAATTTGTACAATGTTGAAGATTCTTCTAATCCCACCTCGAAGTTTCCAACTGCTTTTTACGTTGTGGCCAGTCGGGCATCGCTGATGTCAGGAGTTTGTAAAACTCAGGCCCATGATTATGTTGAAGCAAGTGGGTTAGTTCGTGCGTCAAGACGTAATCGATGCAAAGAACAGGGGCCTGAATCAGGGCGGGGTTTAGTAGAATTCTCCCTGTAATGGTGCAACTGCCCCACCTGCCTTTCATCGACCGCAAAGTTAGTAATAGAGCCTTGGTCTCTAAGCTTGCCCTATCTGCTCCACTGAAGCGTTCAAGACAGACATGCAAGCGTTCGGCAAATAAGCGCTGTGCCTGTTTCCTAAACCACCCGTCAACCCGTGATTTGACTCTGGCTTCATCGTAGCAACTGAGTACCCAAACCTCTATGCGCCCGCCCTGACGAAGAACCCGTTCGGGACCGCCTTCGGCTACTTTTAGCCGGTGCTGACGACCTAAGTAGCGAAAGGCTTCACCGCTTACATAGTTCTTTTTGGCGGGGGGCAGGGGTAATTCGCTGAAGAAACGCTGTTGCTTGGTGATCCAGCCCGCCCGACGGGCCAACCGCTCGGCTAGTTGATTATCATCGGTGCCGATGGGTGCCTTCACCCAAACAGACGCGTCGGGATGTACCTCGATACGTAAGGTTTTACGAGCTTCAAATATCAACTCATACCGGATCAGGCTGGTGCCATAGTGTAGCTCTCTCATCAGGTGTAAACAGAACGGGCAATGCGCACGAAGTCTTTGATGAGCAGATCAATTTGCTCAAACGAAATATCGATTCCCCGGTGCGTTCGTAACGTAATCAAATAATCTTCAATCTCATTCTCGATGCGCTTAAGTACATCTGAATTTTGCTGCCAGTCAACAATCAACTGGTCTTCGAGTAGTTTGGCCACGGCCACGCCCGCCTGCGCCAACAACTCGGTGGCTTCGGAATCGTCTACGGCCAGGCGTTCGGTGAGGGCATTGTAAAAAGCCCTGGCTTTAGGGTTATGGGCCAGCGGTGTCGGCAACGTACCTGTGCGGCCTGCCCGCAGGTCATTGGCAACTAATTCCATGCTGGCTAAGTACTGCGCTTCACTGATACGCTTTTGCTCATAATCCTGAATCGACTGTTCGACTAAGTCCGAGAAATTTCGGTAATAGATCGGGTCTTCGTCGAGCCGATCTTCAACTACCTTCTTTATTCGATAGGCGATTTTGTCGGCTTTAGACGCGGTTGAACCGCCCTGTTCGGCTAAGGTGCGTTGCAGGGCTTCCGGATTGAAAATATCGATGGGATCGTTCAGCGATTCAACGGCCTCAACGCCCACATGTACATTCAGTAATTTACGAATTCTCTTCTCAAACTCCTTGTAATCAATTCGTTCGGCATAGCGTAGTTGTACGGATTGCCGAAGCTGTTGGTAAAACTTCAGGCTTTCCTTGTACTGATTCAGCTTCGCGGTTTCGTATCTTTTTTGACCTTCATCGCTCGATAAGGTCAGGTGCAGGTTACGGGCAAAAAGCGATAGCTTCTCATAAAATAAATCGCGTACGTCTCGGGGGGCCAAGTGCCGTTCCAGTGCTTCAACATCCTGCCGGTTCGTTACGCCCCCGAACACATCCATCAGTTCGGCATATTTCTGCGGCAGCAGTTCCACATCATCCGACACATTAGTGAGGGTTCCCTGCAAATCTTTCTCATCAAACCCGCTTAGTTCGTCGTAACTACTGAGGGCGTTGTCTAACTCACCCAAAATGCCGGCGTAGTCTATAATCAGGCCGTACTCTTTGGCCTCGCCCAACGCCTGACTTTCGTAGAGCCGGTTCACTCGGGCAATGGCTTGCAACAGATTGTGTTCGGCTAAGTGCCGGGCAATGTAGAGTACAGTATTGCGGGGGGCATCGAAACCGGTTAGCAACTTGTTGACTACAATCAACAGTTCGACCTCATTATCTGGGCTGTTAAACTGCTCGATAACCTGCTCTTCGTAGGCTTCGAGCGAACCGTACTGCTTTTTGATCGTCGCCGAAAACCGACGTACTTCCTCTGTTTCATCAACAGCATCCTCTTCGTCATCCACGCTTTCGTGGCCTTTGCGGTTGTCGGTGTCAGAGATAATTACGGCCGTGTTGATTCGCCGGTTGGGGTTCAGTTCGTTAGCAAACAACTGCTGATAGACCAGTGCGGTGGCTTTCAACGGAACCGCCAACTGCGCCTTTAGGCCCGTTCCCTGGTAGAATTGACAAAAGTGGGTTTTGATATCCTCAGCGATTTCCTCCACCACCTGATTAGATTTATAGATCTCGGTATGCCGCGAAAATTTTCGTTTGAAGTCCTTGCGTTGCTCCTGATTAAGCGGCTCGGTCACGCGGCTAAAGCCTTTATCTAACTGGTATTTATTCACACTCAGTTTGGCCGACCTACCTTCGTACTTCAAGGGCAGCACTGCCCCGTCTTCAACCGCCTGCCGAATGGGGTACTGGTGGATGAACCCGCCAAATTTTTGGGCCGTGCTTTTGTCCCGTTTCAACAGGGGCGTACCTGTAAACCCGATGTAACAGGCATTCGGTAGCACCTTTCGCATTTTGATATTGGTCTGTCCGTACTGCGACCGGTGGCTTTCATCGACCAGCACAAACAGGTTGGCCGAGTCGTTATAAAACTCGCGCCGTTCGGCAGCCGACTCAAATTTCTGTACCAGTGTAGTGATGCACTCCACACCCGGATCAGCAATCAATTCGCCCAGATGCTGCCCACTACGGGCGTTCTCGACCACCTTACCACAGTTGGCAAAGGTTTTGCTGATTTGTCGGTCCAGGTCGCGCCGGTCGGTAACGATTAGCACCCGGCTTCCCGACAAGGTAGGAGCGAGAGACAGGGCTTTAGCCAGCATGACCATCGTGAGCGATTTGCCACTGCCCTGCGTATGCCAGATCACTCCGCCCTCGCGCTTACCGGCGTAAGACAGCGAACTCACCCGCGCCAGGGTTTCCTTGACGGCGAAATACTGCTGATACCGCGTTATTTTCTTCACCCCGGCGTCGAACAGCGTAAACGTGTAAATAAATTCAAGCAGCCGCTCTGGGCGGCACAGGGCATACAGCATCCGGTCCTGTTCGGTCGGTAGCCGGTCGTTGCCAGCAGGTTGGGCAGCAAGAATGGCCTGTATGTCGGCCTCGATATCGTGTTCTTCGCGCCATTGACTCCAGAACTTTTTGGCTGTGCCAGTCACGGCGTAGCGGACTTCGTTGGGCTGCACTGCCAGCAGCAACTGGGCGTAGTGAAACAGGCGAGGAATGCCCCCCTCGGTTTTTTGGTTGCGGATGTGCTGCGAAATGGCCTCGTCAATGGAGCCGTTTTTGTCGCGCCGTTTGCACTCGATGACCACCAGCGGAATGCCGTTGACAAATAGCACCAGATCGGGCCGACGATTACGGTCCCGCCCTGGCGTACTGGTCGCACGGTCACGTAGGCCAGTTACTTCAAACTCTTCAGCCAGGTGATAGACGTTGTTTTCAGGCCGCTGCCAGTCGATGTAGCGGATGGTGAAACTGCGTTTGTCGTCGTTGATAGTCTCCTCAAACGCTTTGCCGAGGGTGAGCAGGTTGAATACTTTCTCGCTGGTGCTGATCAGCCCGTCGTCTACCACATTGCGGAGTGCCCCAACGGCCCCCTGCAAACTGCCTTCCGAGAACGGGTACGTTTGCCCTTTGTAGTCGATGACGTTGAGCCGACGCAGTTGCGTCAACAGCACATCAGACAGAATGACCTGACCGAGCGAACCGCCCCGCCCGGCCATCACCTGAGCCGGGGGAAGGGTCTGGTAGCCAAGCGCGTTGAGCAACAGTCGCGCCGGGGTCTGCGAGCTGGGCAGTTCGGTAAAGGAGGGGGTTGGTATGGTATTAATCTGGGACGTTGCCATCGTCGTTTTTGCGGTTAGCAGTGTCCTGTTTACTGTACATAGATGGGAAACTTCAAATAATCGTTTGCCGAGTTAGTACGCTCAATCCGACACTTCAAATAGTGATGCCCCAGAAAAGCTGCACTGGTGTTGTATTTGGGTGTGTTTTGCTGTTGATCAGGTTCGTCTCCAGTAGATATGTCTTTCGCTGCTGCCTCTGCCCCACGATTAACACGAGTCCAGAGAATCTTTTTATCGAAAGGCTTCTTCATGTACTGCCGTCCGTTTTCCATTAAGGTATACTGCAACTCGGTACCCTTGGGTAACGCTTCCGAATTCTGAAAATACTGGAACTGTGTACCGTCTGGCTGGGTCGCCATGCATACGATACGAAGCCGTTTCTCATCCACCTTTAGCTTACCTACACTGCCCGCTGATTCGACAAAGTCGTAGGAGCGGAGGTATTTGTCCCAATCAAAAATATATTTTCGATAACGAGTATTGGCGTAATTGAAAACGTAGTCGTCTTGTACCCAGTCCCCTTTATCGTCCTTGACTTTAGCGTATTTCCAAAATTCATCCGGCAGGTCAAGCGCGTCTTTTACATTGCGACCAATGCGGATCTCATTGTTAGCAGCTTGCGCCTGTAGCTTAGCCGCCAAATCGGTGTGTAGGCTGGTGGTGGTCAACTCAGAGCAGCCAGGTATGCCATAGTGCGACCACAATACTTTATCCGTCGGTCCGTAATCGATACCCACGCGGACTTTGATTGGGTCAATGCCCATAGCTTCAAAAGCCTGGGAAAGGTCGTTGCTAATGAACTGGCACAGAACCGAAGCCGTGTTCAGCGCATTGATGATGGCATCGTTGGGGTGTAGGTCTTTACCGACGAATTGCAGGAACACCGCATCGCCCTGCATCCGGTGAACGTGGCCCCCGAAAAAGTTGGCAGCATGAATGCACAAAGTCAGCACGGTATCCTTTATACGTCTGACTTCTGGCAACGAATATTTGGTAGCCAGTTTGGTTGAGCCTTTAATATCCAGAAACATTGACACGCAATAGTAATTGCACATCTGATTGTGTTCGAGCATCGCCTTAATATGCGGATGGCTACCAATGCATACCTCCGAAAAAGCGGCCTTGTTTTTGCCGAACAGCCGTTCCATCTGCTGTTTGTCGAAGGTGATGAGCGTGCGGCTATCCTCCCCCAGCGTATAGACCTGGCCCTGGTAGTTTAACTGAAGGGAACGTTGCTCGTTCATCAGGACTCGACCGCTCTGGGCCTTCACTAACACGTCAGGGCTGTATACCTTGCGTTGCAGCATCTGGTTGATGCCATTCAAATACGAAGGAAAAAGTGACATAGTGATTTGTTGTTTACTGTTATGAATTATAAAATTTTTCCAATGCCTATCAGGCCAATAAGGTAAGCAAGGAGACCAAGTTCAACGGCCATGAGCCGCCCCGCAATGGCTAATCGCTGGTATTTACGGCTCAAACCGGTTGCCAATTGATGTACCTGTGTGGCAAAGTCCTTTTGACGTTGCTGGTCGTCGGCATTGTTGAGAGCATTTTGCAGATCGACAAACTTGACAGCCGCCACGTCTTCAAAGTAGATAAGCGATCTTGATTGTAGACTGGCCCGTTTCCGTGTATTCAAGTGGGGCCAGGAGGCTTTTAGTATGATGAAACTGGCCGTAATAGCCACAGCTAAAAAGGCCACTAACCCCCAGTTGAACCAAGTACTTATGCACGGAACTATGAGTTTCTCTGTCAGATCCTTATACGTCGTCAGCACCAAGCCGATGGCGAAGGTGTTGAAGGCCAGCCAGAAGTTGGCCTTGTTGTTGACCGAATCGTAATAGAAGTCATACCGGCCTATGACAAATTTGCAATGTTCGATCTTTTCATCGGGGGTCATGGTGGCTTGGGATAAGGTGTTTCACAGAAATCTTGCCCGTCAGCAGCCCCTGCATTAGGCCGCCCTTCTGACGTTTCATCAGGGTCAGTTCCTGCGTTAAGCCGTCGATTTCGAGGTCGGCAGCAGAGAGAACGGTGGCAATCCGGCGTTGCTCGGCCAGTGGGGGGAGGTAGATAGGTACGTTGGAAAGGGCCGTTTTTGACAGGCCATAGACCGAAATGCCATTGGATACTTTGCGAATGGCAATAGCAACTGCCGGGTGTTGGAGCAGGTAGCTTCGGAACCCCAGTGCTGTGCGGTTGTGTCCATCGCGGGCCACGATGGTATGCAAGCCGCCGACCGCGAGTTTATCGCCGAGATTCTTCACTTCTACACACTCGCCCACGCCCTTGTAGTCTTCTGAAGCGTCGGCAATCAGCAGGTCGCCGTCGCGAAGAAAAGCCATTCTGCCCGACAGGGTAGCCTCATCTTTAAGTTTAGGGATGCGTGTTTCCTTGCTAAAATCTAAGATTGAGGTCTCGAACGTAGCGTGGATATCGCCGTAATGAACGTAGTACACCTGGTTCTCGGTGGACTCGTAGGTCAGGCACTCCCGCGAATGCGATTCATTGCGGAGGAAGGTGAATACATCCCCCAACCGTACCGTTTCCCACGCCTGCCCGGCAAACTCGCTGAACCGGCTTTGACCCGTCAGCAGCCGCTGCATTAGTCCTTGCTTGCGGTGTTTTTTCTTCCCAATGAGCGTTTGCAGCTTCCCGATGCCCTCATCCCACTTGGTTAAAATAGCGGCAATGCGGTGTTGCTCGGCGAGAGGAGGAAGGGGAATTTGAATTTTCTCTAGTTTTTCTTGACTAAGATTATCCTGAGTGCTTTTGTCAACGGTATGCTGAACTTCCTTCTTTACTTCATCAAAAAAGTATTTCAGAAAGAAAGTATCACACAACTCTTTATTTGCGGTAAAGCCAATTATACTATCTGGGAAACAAGCTTTTATACCTAAAATAGCCGTCTCAGCAATGTTCGCAGCAATTGTGATGCAAAGGGTCCCTTCTTCCCACAGCTTACTCTGTTTTAGTCCAATCTCGCTGTATGTTTGGTGGTATTTGTTTAAAATAAGGTGGGTATCCTTTATGTCTCCTGTTTGGACGAATGGGTAAGGGCCACCATATAATAGGCTTGCGTTTCGGGGCCTATGCTTTGATTTCCCCCTTGATAGATAGCCTAATTCATTTAACTTTCTCCATTTCCACCCCTCTGGCAAGGGCTGTTGTGTTTCGGACTGTATGTTAGGTATGGCTGTTTCCATCGTGTTGTTTACAGGTTGATTGGGTACGTTAGTCGGCGGGTTTCAAGTAGCTAACTCTACGGCTACTTTGTGACACCAGTGCCGACACATTTGCATGATTAGGCCGGTACGGCCCAGTTGTCTGTTTAACTGCTTACGAATTATTTTGCACTTTTCCAAACATTTTTGTACATTTGCAGGATAAGTCGACCGGGGTAGTTCCCTTGAGCTATTCGGGCCGCAAAAATCACAAAGCTTCGCTTTTGAGCCTCGGTTTTTAACCGGGGCTTTTTCATTTTCGCACAATCCCCCAGGGGTCACTTGCAGAGGCCACTTTCAGCAGTAGGGGATCAATAAAGTTGAAGTAGCTTTCCACGCCAAACTTTCTCAGACTACCCTTCGGGTATTCGCGCCGATAGAGACAATGGGCAATGCAATCAACGGCCTGAATAAACAGTGAGTGCTGCGAACTACGCATAAATACGTCCTCCACAATGTTGTCGGTCGGTACATTATACACACCAGTATAGTGCGAAGGCGTCGGGTTATAGACCCGCATTTTTCGGAGCAACTTCCGTATCAGCGTGTCGTCGGAGTCGTCGGCCACGATGATACCCCGGTCTTTGGCCGTCTTCTTCAGGTACGTGTCATAGCGTTGTATCAGTCTCGACCAGGCCAGCGTTTGGTACTCGGTTTCGTCGGGAAATTTTGCTTTATCGATGCATACATTAATGACCGTTGCCTTGTCGAAAATCAGCGGCATTTGCTGCATAAATACCTTCAGAACCCCAATTCGCGTCGATTTATGAATCTTGCGATAGGCATCAATCTTGTTGATACGAATCAGTTCAGCCGCGTGAACTTCGGTTCGGATCAGCAGACCGGTAGTAGTTTTCAGATGCTGACGAAACACCTTCATCTTATCCAAACAGGCTTTCCAATCCTGATCGGAAATAATCAGGCCACTCAAGATGTAGTGCTTCGAGGCGTGTTTTGATCGTCCGGGGTCACCACTCTCATCAACGTACATAAACTGCATATAGGGTAAGTTATGGGGTTAGTCCTAATTCTTTCAGATATCCGGTCATTTCCTGCCGGACCAGCGACAGTTCCGTTTCCAGCGCGTCGATTTCGGTCTGTAGCTGCCCCACGTTGATGTCGTCCTGCGCCACGAACGTATCGACGTAGCGCGGGATATTCAGGTTGTAGTCGTTGTCGGCCATGCGCTCGGGCGAGACCACCGCGCTGTAACGCTCGGCTGTGGCCTCGTTGCCCCGCTGAAACGCCCGGTAGGTGTCCACAACCCGGTTGATATCAGCATCGCGCAGGTGGTTTTGCCGCTTACCCGGCTCGAAGTCGCGGCTGGCATCAATAAATAGCACGTCAGTCTGCGGACGGTTCTTGCGGAAAATCAGGATAGCCGCCGGAATACTGGTGCCGAAAAACAGGTTGGCCGGCAGGCCAATCACCGAGTCGAGCAGGTTGGCGTCAATCAATTTTCGGCGAATCACCCCTTCGCTGCTGCCCCGAAACAGTACCCCGTGCGGCACAATTACGCCCACCTGCCCCTGCTCATTGGCCGAGGCAATCATGTGCAGAATGAAGGCGTAATCGCCCTTCGTTTTGGGTGGAACGCCCCAGTTCTTAAACCGCCCGTAGGCATCGGCTGCGGCCCGGTCGTGCCCCCACTTGTCGAGCGAAAACGGCGGGTTGGCTACCACCACGTCGAACTTCATCAGCGCGTCGCCCGATTTGTGTTTGGGGTTGTTGATGGTATCGCCGAGTTCGATCCGGGCCGCGTCCAACTCGTGCAGGAACATATTCATCTTGCTCAGGGCGCGGGTTTCGCTGTTGCTCTCCTGGCCGTAGATGGCAAAGTCGCGCGAGGGCGTTCCGTCGTCGGTACGTACCTCTTCGGCCACCGTAATCAGCAACGAGCCGGAACCGCAGGTAGGGTCGTAGATTCGGCTGCCGGGGCGGGGGGCCATCAGCTTCGCCAGCAGTACGCTCACCGCGTGGGGTGTATAAAACTCTCCGCCTTTTTTGCCGGAGCCTTCGGCAAAGCGTTCGATGAGGAACATGTAGGCGTTGCCGATAATGTCGGCCTTACCCACCACCGAGGGCCGGAAGTTCAACTTTGGATTCTGGAAATCCGAGATCAGGTTTTTCAGCCGCCGGTTGCGGTCGATGGTCTCGCCAAGGTTCGCTTCCGAATTGAAATCAACGCCCCGGAACACGCCCTCAAGTTTACCCTTGTTGTCTTCCTCAATGCGCTCTAAAGCTTTATTGATGATAGCTCCAATGTCTTCCTTGTTCTTGTTGGCGGCAATGTAATCGAAGGTGCAGGTCTCGTGCAGCACGAACCGCTCGCGGCCCAATTTCCGGATAATGAGTTCCTCATCGTTGCCGTATCGGGCGAGCAGTTCATCATACTTGTCTTTCCAGTAATCGCTCAGGTATTTGACAAACATCATCACAAGAATGTACTGCTTGTACGATGAACTGTCGATAGCACCCCGGAAGGAATCGCAGGCGTTCCACAGCGTTTGATTGATTTCGTCCTGGCTGGGTCGGTAAATCGGTAGTTGGTTGGTCATAGGGGTTGGTTCGTATTGGTTGCCTGGTCAATGAAGTGATTTAGTTTCTTATTACGTAGTGCCTGTCGCTTTCGGGCAATCTGCACCGAGAGATAGTGCTCGCGGGCCGTCAGCCGACCTAACACCCCAATAGACCGCTGTTGCTCCAAGGGCGGCAAGGGCACAGGCAGGCTTTGTACGACTGACAGCGGTACTGCCATCACCGTTGCGCTACGCTCACGGCCCATCTCAAACCAGGTTTGCGCCTCGGGCTGGTTCAGGTACCAGTGCAGGTAGCCACCGTCAAGTTGGCTGGTATCGGGACGAATCACTAAGAAAGCCGCTGAAGCAATCACCTTGGGGTAGGTGGCCGCTACCCGTATGGCTAAGGTACGTTGCCCTTTGGTGAGCAGCAGTACATCCGATGGTTGCAGGAAATGACGTTCATCAAGCCGAGTCAGGTCCGTAAACCCCTCTACTTCGTCCACGCTGAAGACGTTTTCCTTCAGGTCCTTCATTTGGACGACGGCAGTTATCCCCTCTCGTCTGATCGTGGTAGTGTCTCGAAACGAGTAGCCATTAAAGATTATAGCAACGGTGGATAAAAGTGCGTTCATATACAGAATACAGTTATGTGCAATAAATGGTTTCCTAGTCTGCCAAAATTATTGAATAATAATATTATGCACGATTTACTAACCCGAAATATATCTTCTGGTCAACTCTCATACAGAAACTGGCTTTATGGATCAGCTTAGATCGGGCGTTCGGAAGGTGATCAGGTACGTCGGTGTGTATGCCAACGGAAAAGAAGCCCAGTTCATCGAGGGCGATATGTTCCGCACGATCATCCCCCCTCGACGAGCGGCTGATGAACGCGGTGATCGCCCCCAGTCCCGACGTGCAGGCGGGCGACTTGACCAATAAACAGGCTGATGTCCTAATAAATGTCCCAACAAATGTCCTAATAAGCGAGTCGTCCCGGCACGTGGCTGTGGTACTGCCCGACAACGTCCTGTTTGAAGGCAGTGCCGGCGAGACGATCCGTAAGCAGTTGCTGCGCAGCACCGACCTGCATACCATTCTGCGTTTGCCAACGGGCATCTCCTACGCCCAGGGCGTGAAAGCCAACGTCCTCTTTTTTGACAACAAGCCTGCCAGCCGCGACCCCTGGACCAAAGCCGTGTGGGTGTATGATTACCGAACCAACGTTAAACACACGCTCAAGACCAACCCACTTCGCTACGATCAGCTTGCGGCGTTCATTGCGGCCTATAATCCCGACAACAGGCAGCAGCGGCAGGAGACCGACAGATTTCGGCGGTTTAGCTACGAAGACATCATGGCACGGGACAAAACCAGCCTGGATATTTTCTGGCTCAAAGACGATAGCCTCAGCGACCTCGATAACCTGCCTAACCCCGACGAGTTGGCCCTGTCCATCGTCGAGAACCTGGAAGCCGCCCTCAGCAGTTTCCGCACCGTCGCCGGGCAGCTACAGTAGCAGTTGATAGACAGCCTGGTGAGATGAACGCGGAAAGCATCAAACTAAGTAGCTTACGAAGCTCGATACATCGTTGTTGATTGCAAAAGCTGTTGCGTGTTTACGCCACTCAATACGTCATCTGTTGCCCGTTCTACGGCTGATGCGTCGGCGTAACGAGCATCCTGTCGTTCGAGGCAATCACGTAGGGCTGCGGCTACACCAGGCTTTATAGACAGCATTCGCATGGCCCTGATTATATTCGTCTGCGCGTCCATGAGCAGCATAGGCACCAGCGTTCGGTCACTGTTAAGCCAGCCATCCACTCGATCAGTGGCTAGTGTGTGTATATTAATCGTCACTTCAAAAGCCAGGCCAAGGCCGGTCAGGTGAACCAGAAAACAGGGAATATCCTGACTACTGTGCAAGCCATAAACTAGTGGCCCTTTTTGCCAGTTTGGTCCATCTGCCTCTGGCTGCGTACAGTAATACACGATATGGAAGAATGAGTGGTCAGTCACCGCCCGAATCTCCTCCCGTTTCGGGTAGTACGCTTTACGTGGGTATGGTTTCCCGATTTCGTAAACAGTCATAGTAGCAGTAAAAATGGCAAACTAAAGTTTCCTTAGTTGACAAACAAAACTTTAGTACTTTGGTAAATGGCCAAATCCACTGACATAGCCCATCGTAGTGCATCATCCGTTGTTTCTGAGGAATCAGGCAGCCGACGCGTAACCATCAGCCAGTTAATCAATCAGTTCACCGCCTGGCTCGAAAAACCGGGCAATTACCCTCGTTTAGCCCGTCAGTTTGTCTTGTACTGTATAGAAAACCGGCTGCCGTTTGATAGGGGTAGCCTCCGTATTTATGCTGGGGGAAAAGCGGGCAACCAGATCTCGCCTGTGCGAAAATTTCTCCTGTTTTACCAAATGCAGGGAATGCCGACTGTCGTACCTGACCCTCCCCCACATAAGCGAATTCCGGCGGCGGCCAATGAGCTAATCCTGGGCTATCTGTCTGAAGCAACACATTTGCGGGGCGATAAAACCAAAGAAAACTACACCCAGGCACTGAACGCTTTCTTTGCCTACATTACGGAGGAAAATGAAGCGGGCCGACCAGCTTCATTTTCAGCACAGACAATCGGGCAATACGTGAATGATTTACGGGTACGTGGCCTGTCAGCCTTCACGGTTAACTTCTACCTCTCCCCTATCAAACAATTGACTGAGTGGGTGATCAAACACCGCGCCCGGCTGGAGCTGACCGACAAGCAGGCTGATGGTCTACGCGATGTGCAGATGATTCGTGGCTTGACCATCGAACGTGGGTTTTACAAAGATAGCCTTGACGAAACCGAGCGCGACGAACTACTGGCTAGTATCGACGATCCGACCGACCGCGCCATTGTGGCCCTACTGGTGCTGGAAGGACTACGCACCGTTGAGGTAACGCGCTTAGCTGTCGGCGATGTCGAGTTTGACCGGGAGCAACTGCAAGTACGTGGCAAGGGGAAAAGTACGAAGAAGGCTATCAAACTCTTTGTTCCCTGTGCCGATGCCCTGCGACAATACCTGCAATCGGGCGATGGCCCCTCTCCTACCGCTTCACGGTCAGCCGCACTTTTTCCTGACTTGAAAACGGCCCAAATCCGCTACCGGGTAGATAAATACCTCACGGCCATCGATCTGAAACGTCCCAAGATGTCAGCGCACAGCCTACGCCATACGGCGGGTCAGATTATGATTGACAAAGGCGTTGAGCCGATGTGGGTACAGCGGCACCTGCGCCATGAATTGTTCGAGACAACCCAGTTTTACATCAAGAAACAGACCGAGCGCGATTACTTTGTGAAGATGCCGAATAAAACTTAAGCAGTATGAGCTACCAAACGTGAAGTAAGCCAACATAGGAGGCAGATCTACCAGAGGGACCGATAGTCTATCATGCATTCATTTCGTTGATAAATTTCCGCATGCGCTATTTAGATAATAATAGTTCTTTCTACATTTACGAAAGATAAACTTTTCCCCCTACCCTGCTTATGCTAACGCATGATAAGCTGGTCAAGTTTTTACGGGCAAAACCGGCCCTGAATCTGTCGCAGATTGAGAAAGAAGCCGGTATTCCGTCGAAAACGCTGCACAAAGCCCTGACCAACCAGAAAGACGTACCTGCCAAGCACCTGCCCGCCCTGGATGAAGCCCTGCGACAGTACGGTTACACCGAAAATCTGTTCGATAAGGCCACCGTTATTTCTATTGTGAATCACAAAGGGGGTGTTGGCAAAACAACGACAACTATAAACGTAGGTAAAGCGTTGAGCCTGCTTGGCAATCGGGTGTTGCTGGTGGATATGGACTCGCAAGGTAATCTGTCCCAATGCTTTGGCGTACACGAGCCGGAGCAACAGGTCATCGACGCGTTGCTGGGTACGTCTCCCCTACCCATGCTGGAGATTACAGAAAACCTATTCCTGGCTCCATCTGATATCCGAATGGCCTACAAGGAATCAGAGTTGGCCAACGCCATTGGAGCCGACCGGCGGCTGACGGTGAAATTAGAAGAAGCTCGTTCTCAATTTGACTACATCCTGATCGACTGCCCGCCCAGTCTCGGTATCTGTACCACCTGTTCACTGGTAGCCTCAAATTTTTGCGTTGTACCCATTCAGCCCGAAGCCTCGGCCTATCACGGCGTGGAAAGCTTGTTTAACCGGATTGCTGAGGTCAGAACGTACATCAATCCTACGCTAACGGTGAAAGGCATTGTGTTTACGATGGTACACAAGAATCAGAGCGTTCATAAGAGTATGATGACGCATATTCGGGATACCTACCGCAATTTTCGCATCTACGACGCGGTCGTTGAAGTTTCCACCGTCATCAAGCAGTCGCAGGTGGCGAAAGAGGATCTGTATACCTATTCGCCGAAATCGGCATCCTGGCAGCAGTATCATCAATTGGCCACTGAACTAATGACTCTGTGATATGGCGAAGAAAGATTTTATGAGCCTCATGAAGGAGAAGACGGTAGACGTACGACCTTCCCTCCTATCTGCAGAAGGAAATATCAAGAGTCAGATCGTTGTCCTCGAGCAACTCCGCGACCTGATACCCCCGCTGACGAGCGACGAACTGACACAGTTAGAGCAGAACGTGTTGAAGCATGGTGTGAAAGACCCGCTGACTATCTGGGAAACAACAGACACGATTGCAGGCATTGGTAGCGAAGACGTACCGGTCTACGTGCTGGTTGACGGGCATAACCGCAACCAGATTATCCAGAAGCACCATTTGGATTTTCGCATCAACCTGGTGCGGTTTGCGTCGCTTGATGAGGTGAAGGATTACATGATCGACTACCAACTCGGTCGACGGAATCTTACATCTGAACAGGCTTCATACCTGCGTGGAATGCGGTACAACCAGCAAAAGGCATTCCGGGGTAGTAACCTTCGAGCCGAAGCACCAACCGTCAATGTGGCCGAAACCCTGGCGGCTGAGTATGGAGTTAGCAGCCGAACCATCAAACGCGATGGGGAGTTTGCCGCTAGTTTAGAAAATGCAGACCCCAGCATCAAACGTGACGTGCTGGCTGGCAAGTTACCCAAATCTGCCGTTCAGAACGTAACGAACGCGGGTGAGGATGAGTCGACAATTGACCTAGGAAGTAAAGGCAATAAACGGATTACGAACCTGCAAACCCAAATCCGTAAACTGGCCAATAGCGACCTTACGGCCCAATCTTGTGCCGATCTACTTCAAAAAACGAACGAACTGATGACTCTGTTACGCCCGAAGTGATAGGCTGTCACTTCGGTACATACTTCTTGCTTTTTACAGAAGCCAACAGGCAAAGTCCCCCGAAGTGACAGGCTGTCACTTCGGGGGACTTTGCCAAGAAGAGGGTCAGATTACTGTTCAAAAACTCTCGAAGTGACAGGCTGTCACTTCGAGAGTTTTTGACTAGGAAAAGGATGGGTTCGCTGTTCAGTTTCCTAGAAGTGACAGCGTGTCACTTCTAGGGATTACAAGCCAATCAACCCCGCACAAATCGTTTTCCAGTCGTCCGGTTCGTGTAGTTCATCCAGTCGAACGGTTCTGCCCAGCAACTCGCTGGCGGTCCCGTTGGTTACGTCCGTCAGTTGGCAAAAAATGGAAAAACGGGCCGATAAATCCGTGTCGTACTCGGTGATGGGTAGGTAACGGTCAGGAACCAACCGGGAAGCAAAACCAATGTCGGCAACATCATCGAACGGCACCAACCGGCTAAGCCCGTTCGTGTCGAGCAACGTCAGGTTATCATCGGCATCTATGTCGATCAGTTGCCGGTCTTCGGCCTGCCAATTGGCCATCAGTAAAAAGTTGCGGGCTAAAAGGTCAGCCACTTTTTCGGGGATTGTCATTTGCATAGAGGGTCAGGTAATTAAACGTAGGCTTTTTATTTACCCACCTGGTTAGTTTGATCTTCCTTCGAGCTTCGATACGTGGTAAGGTCGTGTTTGAATACCTGAAACCTCCGAACAAACAAAGTAGCAACAGCCGCCACCATGAGAAGACCAATGAAGCTGCCCGTCAAGTTGGAAACACCCAACAGAGCCGTTGCTATCAGATAGGAGAGGAGCCCGGCTCCCAAAGCATTCAAGCCGAAAATGATAAACCGGGTGATGGTCATGGACAGTAGCCACATGAAACCAGCCAGTATCCCTGCACCCAACAAGACCCCAGCTAGCCAATGCCAGTATAACTGATGACACACCCACCAACCACCCGCAACACCGAGTAAAATGCCTTCCAGCGCGAAAATCTCACCGCCTTCAATTGTATACTGAGAGTGATGTTCCGGGCGAATAATGACTTTTTGCGGTTTCATGTAATTGAGATTAATTCTGTTTAGGCCGCCATACCCCCGATGAGGTACGCGCCAGCCGAAACGTGGCAATACGCTCATTATAAGCCGGATTGATCGAATAGCTTTCGTCAGCGATAAGCTGCCCCTGATTCGGGTCTAATCCGTACGCATTCCGATACAGGTTGAAAAGCACTTCATATTCCGTTTTGTCGGCAAACGGAACACGGGTAAAGCTGATATATGACTTTTGCCCGGTTGACCGACGAAGCGCATAGCCATACCGGCCTCCTATCGATACCGAAGTTAGGTTAGCCGCGTTCGGTACGACTGCAAACGTACCCAGGGACAATCCATCAAAACGCCCGACCTTACCTGTGCCCGAAAGAGACAAATGCACGGAATCTCCCACGGCCCGAACAGCCAACTCATAGTGGCTCGTCAGGTTCGGCACCTGCTCACCGTAACCACTTGGCAAATCGAGTTTGGCTAACTGGTAGCTTCCCGCCAGAAACGTACCCGGATTTGATGATTGCTCAATTTGATCCATTGCCGATACCCCCTCCACCCCCTTATCTACGCAGCCCGATAACCAACTAAGGCCGATTATCATGGCACCTGCCATCCATACTTGCCTGAGTTTCAGCATACCAGAAAATTTAAAATAATAATTTTATTTTTTATGAGAGTTATATCTAATTTTGGAGCGCGTTCTTAACCAGTATAACAATGAAAAAGCAAATTACGCTCCTCTCTTTTCTCTTTGCAAGCACAAGCACTGCTTTCGCTCAAAATCCAGGTATCGCACGGGGAGCGCAGGCCCTCAACGCCGCAGCTACCGACTTACAGCAGTACTTTGAGCCAGTAACAACGGTCATTTACGTCATTGCAGGCACTGTAGGCCTGGTTGGGGGTTATCGCGTTTACTCCAAAATGCAGAATGGCGATCAGGATGTACAGAAAGCGTTCGTCGGGTGGGGTGGTTCATTCCTGTTCCTTTTGTCGGTAGCCGCGATACTGAAGGCTGCATTCTTTTGAGAAATATAAATTCTATTAATGTCACGTACATTTTGCTCAATTAACCATCCTGAACCAGTCAACTAGCTCACGTTATGAAGAAAACGTACTGGTACATTACCGCTTACCTCATTCTGATCGTAGCAAGTCCGGCGATAGCGCAAACGGTTGACGTAAACCTTACTTCAGCTGGCGACCGGTACGGTGATAGCTACCTGCAAAAACAAATTACGACTCCGTTGGCTCGTAACCTGTCCATCTTCGTGCGGTTCGTCTATTCAGTCTGTGCGGTAACGGCTTTGCTCGGTGCATTACGGATTTATGTACGGGTGCAAACCGGTGAAGCCGAAGCCACCCGAGACATCTGGCGTTGGGGTGCCGCGATCCTGACTGTGCTGGGGCTAACTACAGGTTTGGGTCATCTGCTCGAAAATCAGTCGTTTGGCAGAGGCGTAATCGTCTCATCGCAAAGTTTACAGATTGAAAACGCGCCGATAGCCGCTCCTGCACTCGACGGCCTTGACCCGGTTGGGCCACCACCCATTGATCCGGCTCTACCCGGTAATATGCCCTCGCCTGATTGACTTGAACCCCTAACCCCAGAATGGATCAATTTGCCTGGGCCTATTCGGTCGTCAAATCGTCGTGCATCTACATCAGCGTCATTGCTTCGCTGGTGGCTGGTTTTCGCATTTATCAGAAGTGGAACCGGGGCGATGACATCGAGTCAGCTCTATTCCTGTGGGTAGGCTCATTGGTTGCCGTAGGGGTCATTGTCCTGGCAGTCGACTCATTTATCGTGCCGGCATCCGGTGGGCAAGTGGCGGCGACATCAGTACCGGGCTTATTGCTGGGATACGCTTATGAAACGCATCACCTGGTGGTGATGATGGGCGTCGTAGTGGCCATTCTGGGCCTCATCAAAATCTACAACAAAGTCCTCAACGGTGATGACGACACCTACGATTATCTGATTCGCTGGTTCGGTTCAATCATGTTTCTGTTTTCGCTCGGCTACGTAATCAGCCTGATTCTATAACCTATGTATGGCACGTGTATACCCTGTTTTTCGGGGCGTTGATAACGAACTGGAATTTCGTGGCCTGCGCGGCAAATACTTCTACTACGCCGTTGGGGGTGTAATCGGCGGCATCTTCCTGACGCTGCTGCTCTACATTCTGGGCGTAAATCTGTTTGTGTCCCTGGTGCTGATGGTGGCAACAGGCGGAGGTGCATTGTTTTACACCTATTCTGCCAACAAAAAATATGGCCGGTGGGGCGACGTAAAACAGCCCGTCCGAACGCTCAAGCCCCATTTCGTGTATCAGACCAGGTCATTCCGGCAGTTAATTGGCGTTAAAGCCTTTCCTAAACGCAAACCATGAACCCTCGTAAAGCCAAGAACCTCGAAACGCTGTTTCCAGTCCTCTGTATCGATGCCGAGACGGACATTATTGTCTCAAAAAACGCCGATCTGACCATGGCGTTTGCGCTTGAACTACCCGAGATTTACGCCTTGTCAGAAAGTGAGTACAACGCCATTCACGACATATTTGTCCGGGCAGTTCGGCTGCTACCGGTCGGTTACATGGTTCACAAACAGGACTTCTTCGTTGAAGCCAATTACCAGACTGACTTTGAACGGGAGTATCTGTTGTCTAACAATTACATCGCCTGGGAGAATGAATTGCACTTTGCTGAACGGCCCTACCTGGACCACCGAACGTACCTGTATGTCACGCGCCCGTCGGCCTCACCCCTCAAGCGAACAACGACTAATTCCTCGCTATTGAAACGGCATTTGGTACCACATGAAGTGCAGGATTACAAAACCTGGGCTGAGTTTATCGATATACTGACTCAGTTTCAGGCCATCTATAATGATTCGGGCAAGCTTAAACTGAAACGGCTTAATCGGGAGCAGCTCATTGGCGATAATGACGAAACAAGCCTCTACCAAAAGTACTTCTCGCTAAGCCTCAGTGACCCCACGCTTTACGACGTGGAGATGGCCGATGGTCTTAAAGTTGCCGGTAAGCACACGCATACCTACGCGATCTCTGAACTGGACACGTTCCCAACCGAGATATTCAACCAAGTACGTCTGGAACAGTTCTCCACCGATTCGACGTCATTTCCCGCCTCAACGGGGAGTTTTCTGGGGTTGCTACTGCCTTTCAATCACGTCTACAATCAGGTACTATACATACAGGACACCGATTCGCTGGTCAACCAGATGGTGGCCGACGTGAAACGGCATCACTCGTTTGCTACTTGGTCGAAAGAGAACGCGGTCAGTATCTCGGCCAAGGATGCGTTCATGGAAGATATCAAGGCCAATAATCGCAAGGTGGTTCGGGCGCATTTTAATGTGATGACCTTTCATGAAGATTCTGAAATAGCTGACGTATACAGGTCATCGTTAGCGGCGGCAATTGCCAAATTGGGGTTCAAACCGAAAATGGCAATCTGGGATGCTGAGACGTTGTTTTGGTCGTGTATTCCCGGCAACATAGCCGAAATCGGAGCCGATAACCTGTTCACCTGTTTTGCGGAGGAGGCGTTGGCTCTCTGGAATATGGAGACCAATTACAAAGACAGTTTCTTCAACAAAAACGGCATCCTGATGACCGACCGCTTCGGTAAGCCTTGCATGGTGGATCTGTTCTTCAAACCCTTGCAGCAAGGTATCATCAGCAACCGAAATTTTATGGTCGTCGGACCGTCAGGGTCGGGCAAGTCATTTACCATGAACAACATGGTATACTACCTGCTCTCGCACGGGACACACGTCAGTATTGTCGACGTGGGGCATTCGTACCGTAGGCTTTGTACAGCACTTGGTGGGCGATACATTACCAATGAGCCGGGCAACCCAATCAGTTTTAACCCCTTTTATTTTGAAGACGCCAACCCCAACGAGGACACGAAGGACGCCCTGGCAAACCTGATGATGGCACTTTGGAAGAAGGATGGCGAAGGTGCTACCAAATCGGAGGAGGTCACCATTGCCAACATTATCCATGAGTATTACCAGACCATGCGTCGACAAATAGAGGCTGGAACGTACGAGTTTCTCTGCTTCAACTCATTCTACGACTTTACCAAAACGCATTACCCGGCCATCTTTAGTCACAATCAGGGCCGCTCCGACAAAGAATTCGATCTGCAGAATTTCCTGTACGTGATCCGGCCTTATTACCGGGGCGGTCAGTATGACTACCTGCTTAATTCGGAAACAAACATCGACCTGGTTGATGCGCCGTTCGTGATTTATGAATTGGACAACATCAAAGATCACCCCGTGCTGTTCCCCGTGACAACGATCATGATTATGAACAACTATGTTCGGAAGCTAATCAACGTCAAGGGTGTGCTAAAGATGCTGCTGATCGAGGAAGCATGGAAAGCCTTAGCCAAGGATTCATTCGCCGATTTCCTAAAATGGTGTTCCAAGACGGTACGGAAGCACTACGGATCGCTTGGGGTAGTCACCCAGGAGGTGGACGATTTGGTTGGTAACGCTATTGTGAAAGATGCCATCATCAATAACTCCCCAATTAAGCTACTGCTCGACCAGAATAACTACGAAAAGCGCTTCCCGGAAATTATGCAAACCCTGGCCCTGTCGGAGAAGCAGGCCAATATCATTCTGAGTATTAACAAAGGCACTGACCCGAACCGGCCGCCCCACAAGGAGATGGCCGTCATTCTGGGCGACCGCTGTAAGGTATACGGCGTTGAAGTGTCCCGCCGGTCTTATGGCACCTTTACCACCGAACGTACCGACGTTGACGCAATTCAACTATTGGCCGATCAGCAGTACGAAGGCGATATGGAACAGGCCGTGAAAGGCTGGGCGCAAGGCGAAACCGTGTAACGACCAAACGTACCTGACTAAACATCCTAAACCCGCTATGCCTAAACCCTTTCCTTTTCTTTTAAAAATTTCAGGGCTGACACTCGTTACGATAGTGGCCAGCCAGCCGGTCAACGCGCAGTTTATTGTCAGCGATCCGCTGCATACGGGCGTAACTCAGCTTATGAAACTGCTGCAGGACCCGTCGTTTAAAACGCTGGTGAAGAACGTAGAAGACCTCAAGAAAGTGAGCAACGGCGTTCGGCAGTTTCATCGGGGGACGGAGCTGGTGAAAACCGTAACTGGCACCACCCAAACGATGAGTCAGATGGCCACCACTATCAACATAGACGGTCACATCTACCCAGCAGAATACACGCTCATCGTGAGAGATTTCAAGGCAATGGCCGATGAAGGAACGAGCATCCTGAAAGATATGCGGCAGTCAACGGCAACCAATATATTGCAGATGAATGATGCCGAACGAATGAACTGGCTTAATACGGCGAACGAAAAAGCCAGCCGGTTTCAGAATAAGGTCAACGCCTACTTCTACCGGGTACGTGCCTTGTCGCTCAGACGGGCAGGTAGCCTGCGCGACCGCACTGCCACCGCCAGGCTATACGGCATTTCTATTGACCGTATGGACCGGCTTACGAGTGGGGGTAGTGGAGGCGCATCATTCGACAATGGCTCGGAAAATGGGTATAACGATTATCAGCCTTATCAAGACGGGTCGGTACTCGACAATTACACCCAAACCGCCGAGGCCCAGCGCATGCGGCAAGCGCAGGAGGATTACACCCGACGTTTACAGGATTATCAGGACCGACTTGAGCTAGCTGAAATAGAAGCAAAACGGATTGCTATGCTGTCACTCATTTCGAAGGGGTACCATCCTGTACCACCTTCTAAACGAACACAAGGAGAAATTGGCTGGGGGACACCCGACGGGCAAATTATCTCGGAACAGGAGTTTGACATTGTCTTGCGCATGGAAACCCGGGTTGTCCTGGAGCCAATAAAGAAGCGGCTATACGATGAATACAAATTGGGTCAGGGTTTTGGCGGTTGATTCTATTTCAGACTTACCAAACAGCAATGGAAGAATACTTTAACCTACTCGACGAGTTACAGACCATCTACAGTGAAGTGCTAAAAGACAGTACCAGCACGGCCCGCGAAATCGAAACGATGATCCGGTCGGCGGCGGGCATTGGGGCGTTGCTGTACATTTTCTCGCGGCTGGCGGGTCAAATCTCCCGCAACGAGCCGATTGATTTCTTTCCGTACCTGCGGCCCTTCGCGATGGTTATTTTGTTAACGGCCGCTCCCAAAATCTGTGATTCGCTCGATGCCTTCGGACTGGCTGCGGCCAACAAGATTACGGGCGGTAATCAGCTTATTTATCAGCGGGTCAAGAAACAGTCGGAACTAATTCGGGAGAAGGTTAAGGAAAAATGGGACAAGATCGGTAGCGATCCCAAAGCGTATTCGGACTACTACAAATCGAACCGCGAAGCGGACGAGGGCGGCTTTTTTGGCGATACCAAAGTGGAAATGAAAATCGCCTTCGACGGCGGGGTCGATAAGTTTTACTCCATGCTGCTGGGGCTGATCCAGGATTTTCTGCTGGCGGTGATGCACGTCTGCGAGTCGCTGATGTATTTGATCTCGATCAGCTACCGGCTTATTCTCCGGTTTGGTGCCCCAATCGCTATCGTCATGGCCATCTTTCCCGGCTTTACCTCAAACCTAGCTGAGTGGTTTGGCAAATACATCAACTACGCACTGCTACCGATGGTAGCGGCCTTGTACGGTCGAATCGCGTTCACGGTGTCCGACAAGTATCTGGCAAAATACAGCGGAGCCATTGCCATCACGCAGGGTGGTGCCGAAGCGGATAACGTAACCTTTTTAGGGGTGGCCTATATCGCCATTTTGTTCATGCTCATCATCGGCTACTTCCAGGTGCCCTCTATGACCAACATGCTGGTAACGGTCGGTGGGGTAGGGGCGATGGTGCAGGGGGCCACGCGGATCGGTTCGCAACTGGCCTCGCAAACATCACGTAAAGGCGGGGCGGCAGTAGGTACAGCGGCACAGGCCGGGGCGCACGTGGGCGGTTCGGTCTTGCGGGGTACGTCCGGGTCGTTCGGTAAATCGTTTGGCATCGGCATGAGTAGGGGAGAGGGTGGCTCACCCAACAGCAGTGGCGGCACGAATCACGCGCCAGCCCCCACGTTCAGTGTACCCAACTCACCCTATCGCCAACCGGCATCGGGCGGTTTTGCTGACCGCAGTCGGGGAGGCCAATCTGGTGGTAGTGCTGCCCCTTCATCTGACAATTCGGTTCCATCTGCTGATGCGCCCAGATCGGCTTCGGGTCGTTCGGGTGTCAAGCCGCAATTCAGCGGTTCAGCATACCGGGGCGTAGCCGCTGGGGTACGTACCGGGGGCAAGGTGGGTGCACGGGTCGGGGACTTTCTCGATAAACAGGGGCCAAATACCGGTACTGTCGGAGCGCGGGTGGGCCGCACAGCCGGGGCAGTCATCGGTGGTGGCCTGATGGCCTCGACTGAGGTAGCCAAATTTGGTCTGGGAGCCATCGGCGGTACCGCTGCAGCCTTGGTGGGAGCCGATAAACGCTACCGTAAACGGCGGTCAGTGTAATAGAAAAGCAAGATATACTAACCCAAAATGTTGAAGCAATACCGCTACAAAAATAACCTGCTGGTGGCCTACCGGACGTCCATGACCCTGTTTCTGTTCACCTTTTTACCAATTGGCCTGCTCACGGCCTTCACGGTATTTATCTGCCTGCAACGGTACCAACGCCACTCGGCTAAAGCCTACGTCTTCCACACAGGCGGTGCCTCCATTGAAATCTACGAACCCACCGGGCCACAGCAGCAGGCTGGTCAGGCCGTATTGCGCGAGGCCCAGCAACGGCACACTATTAAGGTACATCGGACCCTATCAGTACGCCCATAAACCGCTTCTGAGACCATGAAAGAGCTATTACAATTGGAAAAGGATTTTCAGCGGGGGCGGGCGTTGGTCATTGCGGCCATCGTCTGCTCGTTCGGTATCTCGCTGACAGCCATCATTTTGGCCTTCAAATACACCGACGACTTCTCGAAACGAATTTACCTCATTAACCGGGGTGAGGCCATTGAAGCGACCTGTGGCGATATCACCGACAATCGGCCGGCCGAAGCGCGGTATCACATCGCCCGGTTTCACGAACTGTTTTTCACGGTCTCACCCGATCCACGTTCCATCAGCGATAACATGAGGAAAGCCCTGTTCCTGTGCGACGAATCGGCCCAGAAGCTCTACAATAACCTCAGTGAACAGGACTACTACCGCGAGATGGTGCAGGGCAACGTCACGCAGAAGATTCGCATCGATTCGGTCCATACGGATATGCGGGCGTACCCCTACCGGGCTATTACCTACGCGACGCTCACCCAGGACCGGGCTACAGCGTCTATTGAACGACAAATCATCACCGATTCGGAGCTGATCGACATTAACCGCTCAGAAAACTCACCAAACGGCTACCTGATGCGGAATTTCCATATCGTTTCGTCGAAAATAACGAATCAGTTAACTCATTACTAACGTCGTGGGACTGTTTACTCCTTTCTCCAACAAGCAATTGCCTCACACAGAAGCCCATCCATCCTATCAGATTGGGCAACGGGCCGGGCATTGGCTGAACAATCAGTTTGGCCGGGCGGGTCAATTTCTCAATGACTGGCAGCACCGGGTGGGCTTTCGCCGACGGAATTACGTCATCGTGGCGGTACTGCTTAGCTTGCTTTTCTACTTCCTCTACGACCTGCTGCGTCTACTTTAAACCCCTGTCAACGCTATGGCTTCATCAAAAAAAACCGGTCCTGTTACCAATCCAACGATATCAGCGGGTCAGGAAACGGCCAAAAATCTGTCGCTCAGTCGCAAAAAGGTCATGGTCATGCTGGCACCGGGCGTGTTGTTGCTCGGTATTGGTATCTACGGCGTTCAGGGGGGCTTCATCACAACGGGCAACCCAAAAACCACCGACTCCACCACTACGGTAGTTGACCTGTCACCCCCGTCGGCCAAACCTCACGGGCTGAAAAATGATATCAAATACGACAATAACTTCTCGACGGGCGATCTTAAACCCTCGGCCACAAAACCGAGAACCGATCAGCAGGCTCAATCCAGTAGCCAGATGCTGACCGGCCAATCGGCCAAAGTAGGCCTCAGCAGTAACGAACACCTGACCGAATCAGATTTAGCCCGCGTCAATCAGGCGGGTGGGTCTGTAGTATCACCGTCGAAATCGTCTGTGAACCGGCAGTACGTAACCGACAACGAACGCGCCCGACGTGAACAGGAGCGGGTGATGCGGACAATGTACCGGGCACCCAAATCGCGGGAGCAACTGGCCGAAGACCGGCAATCGCAGGAGGAACGTACCTACAACCGGCAGGCAACTGAACGGCTGCTGCGGCAGATTGAAGGTAGTGGTCGACCTGCTTCGTCGGGTACGTCTGAACGCGATGGCGCCGGAACAGCCGTTGGGCCGTTGTACATGGACGAATACCGCAAGCTGAGGCAGTCATACGGTGGCCAGCTTCCAGCCCAATACGCTGACTTGTTTAAGCGGGAGATCGCCGCCGACCAGAACGGGCAGGGCGCAACAAACCAAGTGGGCAGAAGGCAGTCAGGTACGATGCTATTGCCAGATAGTTATGACGTACCTGCCATCAGCAACGCCCGAAATGCGTTCTACGGCACGGGTGGCCGGGCCTTACGGGCCACCAATATGCCCAACAGCCACAACATGGCTATTCCGGCGGTGATTCACGGCGAGGGCGATATGGTGACAGTGTCATCGGGGAGTACGGTGAAGATTCGGCTGCTGGAAGACACGCAGTTGCTGCTCAATGGTGAACTGGTCACGCTACCGGCCAACTCGCTGGTGTCGGGCATATGCCACATTGCCGACGAGCGAATTATGGTTACGGTCAACACGCTGCGGCAGGGCAACTACCTCTACGAAACCGACCTGGTGGCCTATGACCTCGACGGGCGGGTGGGGCTTCGGGTGCCTCATTTGAACGAGAAAAATCGTATGGCGCAGGCAATCGGCCAAACGGCTCAATCGTCGGCAATGTCGCCTGCTTACCTGATCCCGCAAGGCGGTGTTGGCCAGCAGCTAGGTGCACAGGTCGCGGTGCAGACCGGCACGACGATATTTCAGGGAGCCAAGGCACTGATTCAGGGGAAACTGGCCGCGCCCAAGGCCAGCATCAAACCCAACCACCGGATTTTCCTGAAAAGCGGCGGCCGCACCGGAGCAGGCAAGGCCTTAGCTGATTTCTAATTGACAACCCATCCAACGTACCGATGAAACGTACCTTACTCTTTCTCTTTACGGCATCGCTGACCATCAACGCAGTGTATGCCCAACAGCACCGCCGCTCCTACAAACACGCGCCCAAACTGGCTTTCCTAAACGCTAAAACTACCGCACCGACTACGCTAACGGGCCTGACAGCTACGAACAAATTGGCGACTTCACCTAAAGCACTTATTGATTCTGTTAAGTTTAAGGAACCCGTTGTTAAGCTCGCACCTGGGTACGTCCTTCCCATCGACAAATCGGCGGTGAAGGGCAGCTATTCCATCGGGGTGTCGGATCACAAAACGACGCACATTATTTTCCCGGCCAAAATCCGCGACATCGATGCGGGTTCGTCCGACATCATCGCCCTGATCCCGGAGAGTGTGAACAACATTCTGCGCGTGAAGGCCGCTAATCCCCGGCCTTTCGGAGAAACGAACATCACTGTCCTGACCGACGATGGCGGCTTTTATTCCTTCCTGATTCGCTACGAATCGGAGCCGTCGGTGTTGAACATCAACATCGCCAACAATACCCGCTCTGACAACGCCGTATCGTCGGCCCTGGGCATCAACAAAGCCACCGCCGTATCGCTGGTGGGGCCGGTGGCTGATGTGAATAAAACGGAACTGCTGCACACGGCCGCGCGGGTGTATGACCACAAGCCCTTTGCCCGCAATGTGGGCGTGACTAAGCAGCGCATGAGCCTGCTGCTGGGCGGGTTGTACGTTCAGGGGGCTACGCTTTATGTACAATGCAAAATCGACAACGACAGCGAGATTGATTATACGCTTGACTTCGCCAAATTCTACATCCGCGACAAAGACGTGCTGAAACGCATGGCCTCGCAGGAGATGGAACTACCGGTGCAGGCCAGCTACCCCGAAACACTAACGAAATTCCGGGGCCGCACCGACTACACGATGGTCTATGCCATCCCGTTGAAGACGTTTACCGAAGACAAGGTTGTTGAAATGGAGCTGTACGAGAAGGAGGGCGGACGGCATCTCCGTTTTCAGATCGATAGCGACATCATGCTTAAAGCGCGGGGACTATGAAAAAACAACGCCTCGCCCGGCTGTGCACCGGACGGACAAACCTACTTCTGTCTTGCTTTTTGGGTGTAAACCTACTTTTATCTGGCCCGGCGTGGGCACAGCTAATTCGCCCGGCACCGCGCTTGAGCGGACAACGTTTCGTTGAGGTCACGGGTGGCTTGGCGGATAGACTTACATTGAAAAACAGCGGCTGGCATGGCTCAATCACGACGGGCCGATACAACAAAAACCTGAACGCCTGGAAATGGTCGATCAGCTACGTTCGCAAACCCCTGATCAACGTACCTGCGGACAGTGTAGCTACGATAACCAACCCGCTACGGGGCCTTGTCGAGCAGTTTACAATCGGCTCCGGGCGGGAATTAACCCTCCACAAATCCGTCTTCCGCACCTTTCTAGTGCGTGGGCAGATTATACCCTTTGTTGGGTATGAATCTGTCCGTCCTGGCCACCAAACCACTGTTATCGAATTGGCAAACGCCCCTCATTCTGGTGTACTGGCTGGAGCCGACTTTGGACTGGAAATGGAATTGCAGCCGGTCATGTTGGGCATTCGTCAACGCTGGTCACCCAGTTCGGATGTCGGGCGGTGGGGTACGTTGTTTTATGTGGGCGTGCGGCTGGGATGTCAGTGATAAATTTTCATAGGAACACCTTTCTGCTTGCGGCAATCTTTATAAGAATATATGCAATTGATCGCTTCTTAGTTTCCCAGCAATCTTCTTATACATTGCTTTTCGTTACCTGGATGGATGTATATTTCAATTATACCTTTCGATTCAAGACGGTGCATCACCTCGTTACTGGCACGATAATCATAACCCAGCGTTCCTAATGTCTCTTTTATTAATTTCCCTAAGCTAATATATCCTCCACTTCGTTGATTCGACCAAGCTTCTAGTTCGACTAATCTACCGATGAACTCTTCTTCTGTTACTATCTTATAAGCATAATTATCAAGAACAATATTATCCCTAATTGCTTCTTTCTCATCAGGGCTAAATTCAATTTCCTCAATTTTACTGTTCGCTTCCTCAATAATATCTACAAGCTCATGAGCTAATTGATTTCCTTGATCTAAATCGTCTTTAATAAATAAATTATTGTGAGCAACTTTATGTCGTATAATTTCCAAATCTTCCCATTTTTTTTGAAAGTTTTTATCTTTAAAAGTAGTCTTAAAAAACTTATTATAATTGCTTTGTAATTCACCTTTAAAAGCCCGAATAGCCTCTGGGGTTTCTTCTAGTGAGTTGATTTTATCAACTATTTCATCTTTACTTATGTAACCTGATGATTGTGAATAAACCATCTTGCCTAAGTCACTAAAGTCAATCAAATAAATTTTATTGTCTACAGACTCAGAGAATATTTTTTCATTCTTTTTACGACCGGAATCTGACTTTTTCTTCATTTCACTATCGGCAGTAATATTCCACCAATTTGGCCCTAATTTAGTTACAAAGAATTTTATTAAATATTTTCTTAAAGAAGTTTCAACCTCATTAATTAGTGGGTATAACTCACGGGCTATTTCTTTTGAAACGTCGTCCTTTACGACGTATATATAATCGAAATTTTGTTTCTTAATATAAGAAACAATGTGTCTTCGCACTGGCTCTAATTCGTCAAATCCCCCTTGAACGTTTATTTGAAAAGCATTATTTGGCAGCTCTTCCAATTCGGTTTTAATCTTCGTAAGATGCAATGACAGACTTTGCTCTTTATCGTTTATTGACTTGTTTCGTAAGATTTCTGGCTTCTTCCATATTTTACTTGAGGCCATAAATAGGTGCAAGAAATTAACCTCTGTTTCTATTTCGGTTGCATTTTTAGTATCAACGCAAAGAACTTCAAATGACAGTTTTGTAGACATGGGATTCGCTCTCGGTTCTTGGATTGAGACTGTTTGCTCTTAAACAAGCGAAAATACACCTAAATGGTCTAATCTAGACGCATTGACTTCAGTTTAGGAACCAAAAACCGTTGAATAGAACCGGATCAAGTTTAAAGTGAGCTAGAAGCCCGATGCCATTTATCAGAGTATTTGCGTCTTAGCCAACGACTTCGACAACAGCGGTACGGCTATATAGTCGTTGGTACAGCCTAAGAGCAGGGACGCAATAAAGACCTGTGAAGGAGCTTGTTGTCTAGTATAGTATTAACCAGCTTTCAACAAATATATTTTTACCCAATTATCGGCACTTTTTTTTATATTTGCCAATAATTGGGTATTATATGTTCCAAAGGAACCAGCTTTTTCAGACGTTAAAACCGGGCGAAACCATCCATAAACCAGCTCTGCTGTCATTGCTGCGGGAACAGTACCCGGATGCAAGACCGGCTACACTGGACTGGCGTATCTACGACCTGGTTCAACAGGGACTATTAATCCGCCGGGGTAGAGGCCTCTATCAGATTGTACCTGACAAAGGTTCCAAAGCGCTACTCGTTCCTAACGTCCCTGATGAACTGGGGCAATGTGCAAAAAAGCTGAAAGCGTCTTTTCCGTTGCTTGCATGTTGCGTATGGTCAACGGCATTACTCTATCCATTCATGCAGCAGCAACCTTTCATCACGTACTGGCTAATCGAGACAGAACGGGAAGGGGTCAACAGCGTACTTGACTACCTGCAAACGAATCAGGGTCGATCTTCAACCAAAAAAGCATTCCCCAGTGGTTCGGCGGTGATGCTGGCCAGCGACATATCCCTGGCGGAGCGATACCAGCCGGATGCTCAAACGCTGATTTTGATTAAGCCTCTCATCAGCGAAGTCCCGTTGCAGCAAACCGAAGCGGGCTTCACCGTACCCACCGCCGAAAAGATTCTGGTTGATCTCCTGGCCGATAACGATGTGTTTAACCTGTTTGGCGAAGAACTGCCCAACCTCTTTGAGCAGATCAACGCCCAGTATATTCTCAACTACGACCGGATGCGCCGCTATGCCCGTCGTCGCCATAAGCTCCCCGATTTAGACAACCACCTGGCCCGCTTATCGAAGTAGCGATAGCCTGAAAAACGCATGATTTTACCCGAAACCTTCACGCCTGCCTGGCTCCAAATTGTAGCCCAACAGTTTGGCAAAACCACAGACCTTAAGCTTCTTGAAAAAGTAGTCAGGGCGTTGGGCCTGCTGGAGCAGCTACGCAACCAAAACCTGCCATTTGTCTTCAAAGGCGGCACCTCGCTTATTCTGCACTTCGACCAGCCACGCCGTTTTTCCATCGATATCGACATTGTCATGGCTCATCGGCCCGGCAATTTACCCGCTCTATTCGATGCCATTATCGCCAACGGAACATTCATCCGCTGGGCTGATGACTCGGACCGAAAGAGCCATCAGCACGTACCTGTTGAGCACTACAAGTTTTTTTACACCAGTCAGATTGACACCAGCGGCAACCGGGCGGGTTTTGGGGAGGAGCCTATTTTGCTGGATATTCTTTATGCCCAACCAGACTACGCCAGGCTGATCGACAAGCCGCTCAACCATCCCTGGTTGCAGGTAGCCGAGCCGGTCTTATCGGTACAGATGGCAGATGTCAACTGCTTACTCGGTGACAAGCTGACGGCTTTCGCGCCGAACACAACGGGCATTCTGTACAGCAAGAACAGACCGCTCGAAGTAATGAAGCAACTTTTCGACGTCGCCCTGTTGTTCGATCACGCCACCGATCTATCACTAACGCGCCAGACTTTCGAGAAACTGGCCGCACAGGAGATAGCGTTCCGTCAACTTACTGTATCAAGTACCGATGTACTGAACGATATTTTCGAGACGGCTTTGCTACTCAGTCGCCGTGATGCCAACGACAAACGGTTTCTGTTCTTGCAGGATGGCATCAAGCGACTGAACAACTTTATTGTGAGTGATTTCCGCATCGAGCAGGCTATTCTGGCCGGGGCAAAAGCCGCCTACTTGAGTCGTCTGCTACAGTCGGATAAGAACCAGATCGAACATTACCAGAATCCAATTCAGGTGGTTGACTGGCAGATTTCAGATGCTGCGTTTAGCCGATTAAACAAACTTAAGAAGGTCCAGCCGGAAGCCTTTTTCTACTGGTATCAATGTTTCCAGTAGAGTGCATTAGCTGGTTTACTTACACAGGTAACACAGGGATAGCTACCTCTTCATCCCAGGTCATTTTGCCATAATAGTCGTCCAGGGCCAGGGTCATCATCGCGTCCTGCTCGGCTTCGGTGCGGCTACGCCAGCCTGCGGGATTATCGAACTGCTCGGCTATGCTGAGGTGCAGCAACTCGCCATCGGTACTGTACACTTCGTAAAGCGGGATGCTTGCCTGATTGATAAACAGCAGTACTAGACCCGACGATTGGGCTACCGCTTTCAGGGAAAAGGCCGTGGGCAATAGGGGAGGAGCAGGTAATGTGTTCATGGATGATGTTCGTTTTCGTTCAGGCAAAACTACCGGATTAGGACCCGCTAAACAGGGTCGATTGTCAGCCGACTTTGCTTTTTTATCCCGCTTGGTTATCTCTTTTTATAGCCCCTTCCGGCGTTTGGGCTTACTAAAAGAGGGTTTAGGTACTGCCCCTTTGATTGAGTTTACGCCCCACTTTTCAGGCTGAACTGTCTGATTCAGGCTCCGAGTGATACGGGCAATATCGCGCTCAATATCCGACTCGTGTTTGGCGGCTGTACCAGCAAAAGGTAACGACGGGGCCAACGTACCTGTTGTGTGCCGCTCCGAAGCGCGTTTATCTTCGCTAAATTCCTTGTCATCCTGCATTGCCAGTTGGTCAGCTATAAGTGAATTGGTACGCCCGGCAGTCGCTACGCGCTCAATCATACGGCCAAAAACATAATCTCGCCCCAGCACGTAACCGGGCGTTGTCGGGCGCATTATGTCTGCCTGTGGGCCGTATGAAATACCTTGTTGTGCCTGGCCCGTACTGTCCATATAAGGCACAAACAAAACGTAGTAAGGGCTGTTTACGGCCAATCGCTGGCAAAAGTCATCCATACTTTTCGACGTAGAAACGGCCTGGTCGATGGCCTGACGCAGAGCTATCTTATCGGCTGTCGACCCCCATCGGCCACGACTGGGCCGGGTCGTTTTCAGGTTAGCATCAATAGGCTGTTGCTGCGCTGCGGAGGGTAAACCAGCCGGTTGCATCGACAGCATGGGTTGAGTAGGCGTGAGGTTATACTTGGCCTCCATCTCCCGGCAAAACCGCCCAACCCGTCGGTAATTATGCACGGTTTGGGCGGTGTTGGTACCGTCAAGATCAACCCGACTGGCTATGATGTGAAAGTGATCATGATCTTTTTCAGAGTGCCTAAACACCACCATCGGGTTATCAGCCAGCCCAAAAGCATTGGCAAAATCCTGCGCGATACGTACCATCGTTGAGCGAACCGGCGAACCAGTTTCCTCCCCTGATGAATCCTGAACAGTAAACGAAAACACCTGATGCCAGACCGGTTTCTCCACTCGTTCGTTTCGGCGTGCGACCTCGGCAAACTGACGGGCTATGGCTTCAATGTGCAGTCGTTCGCCACCAGGTACGTTCGCTACGGCCGGATCAGTCACGAGGCCGGGCGCGACGTGTTGAAAGTAGAGTAATTCGCCACGTACCTGCCTTCGATCAAGGCTGCGGTTCGGCAAAACGGCGTAGTAGCAATACTCCATTGCGCCGAGAAAGTTGGCTCCGAGTTTAGCGGTCTTTCCAATCATGACAGGTTAGGTTTCCAGATACGTTACCACCTCATACAATTGCCCGATCAGGGCGATCTGTTCATCGGTAGAGGCTGACGTAGCTTCTAATTGCGCCATGATATCCCGAAGTTGGTTGACCACCTGCTGACGTTTCGCCTCACCGGCGTAATCGGTTAGTCGTTCCCGAACGAATGCCCGGCTGCGGGCTACGATGTCGGCCAGTTCAAACGCGGATTGCCGGACTCGCTCGGTGTATAGTTCGTCGTCAGCAACCTTGTGGCTGAGGTGCAGGAGGAGGCCCGACAGCTTCAATACATCGGTCAGGGCTTTCTGCACCTCGGCGGGTAGCTTCCTGAATTGCGGTAGAAACAACGGTGACTCGAACAGCTTGGCGCGGGCGTATTGGTGCGGCTTCAAACCAAGTCGGGCCGCCTGCGCGTCGATGGTTGCCCGTTCATCGGCGGTCAGACGAATTGCTGGTAACCACTGATCGCGCCGGTCGACATCAGCCTTTTTGGGTCGGCCTTTTTTGAACGTACCTGACATTACAGAAATTTATTTTTTGCCCGCTACTCAGCGATATTTTCACTAAACTATTGAACTTACTAGTTACTTGCCTGACTGGCATCTGTGCTTTTGTGTATCACAAAAACATAGCTTGCTCAACAACCTTTCGGGCCGCTATACCACCCCTACTTTTCATGCCTGAGGTATCTTGGGTAGGTTCTGTACCAACACAACCAGTACAGTCATCGGTACTCATCCTACCAAGAATACCCCTCATTCCAGACGTACTGGCACAACCGATGATTTCAAAAATAATAATATTATTTATTTTTGCCTAAAACTTACGCCTTATGCCTGCAACACTTATCGCCGTACACACCATGAAGGGTGGTTCCGGCAAATCGACAATTACCACTATCCTGGCTTCGTACCTCCGGTACGTCAAGCAGAAACGGGTGTTGGTAGTGGATGCTGATGACCCCCAATACTCTATCAGTGGCATCCGGGAAAATGAACTGTCGCTCTACGAACGGCTGATTAAACTCACCGAAAGCGGCCACACACCGAAAGCCCTGGGAGCAATGGCCAACACGCCCTTTGAGAAGGCTATGACCGAAAGGCTGCGGTTCAACGTTGAGCACCAGATCAGCCCCGCCGATTTTTATCCGGTCCTGCGAGCCTCGGCTACCACACTTCGGCAAGTCGACTTCTCGGCCGACGTGGATTTTGATTATGTATTCCTGGATTTGGGTGGCGTATACGATACGCACATCGTGGATATGCTGGCGAAGTGTCATCTGGTGCTGGTGCCGTTCACAACCCAAAACATCGACATTCGGCACTCGACTGATTACTGCCTCATGTTGCTCGACAGCATCAACGAAGGTTCATTGAGACAAACGACCCAAATTCGCTGTCTGTGGAACAAGTACAAGTTCTTCTACGACAAAAAAGCACAACTGATTGAAGAAACGATTGGCAGCTACTTCGCGGAAATCGACACGCCCGTTGCTTTTCTAAAAGCCCGCTTGCAGGACGCTGATTCGGGTTTCGACCAGAACAAAATGCTGACGACGCTCTCAAACCCGGTAGCTGTTGAAGGTGGTAAATACGCCAACACGGTTGTTGAGTTAGCAAATGAGATCCTGGTCCTTTGTGAACCCGCGATGACTACCCAACCGGCGTGATCAGGCTATGGTGGAGAAAAAAGCACCCCTCACGCTGAGTGACCTGTTGAACCGTAACGCACCTACGACCAACGTACCCGGAGTGAAGGCTCCTGACGAGCGTAGTAACACGCCACTAGGCGACCGGGAAGCCATCGAGAAGCGTACACAGTTTATGCGCCAGAAGACAGAGCCACCTATCCCGATCAATACGGAGCAAAGCCCTCTAATTGAGTCTGCTGAACCGTCAGAATCAACAGTTACCTCCGTCGACGTACCTGCGCCTGTTAGAAAGCAGAATACCGCCAAAGCGAAACCTAAACCCGATAATAAAGCTGATACCGATAAGATTACGCGGTCTATCCAGTTCAGCCGGGCGACATACCGGCAGATGGAGAAGACGCTCAATTTCATTGCCTACAAGAGTGGTCGCCGAAACGTATCGTTCCCCAAATACTTTGAGAAGCTGCATGAGCTGGCCCGTCAGCAGCCTGACCTGATGAACCAATTAATTGCCCATTTTCAAACCGACTTACCTGATTAACCACAAGCCCATGTTGACCATCCTGCTTTTTTCAATCCCGCTCAGTTCGTACATCACACTATCAGTGGTAGCCATGATTCTGTGGGTGTTTTTCGTGATGACAAAACTCCAGATCGACACCGCATCCAGCACTACCAAACGCACCGCCCGCCCCGAGCCTACGCCTTTCTCGTTTTTCAAACCCGGTGACAATCCGACTCCCATCATTCCGCCGTCTACCCTCTCCCCTCAAGAACTGGCCATATCAGTCAACATCGACAAAGGCCGGGCAGCGCGTAACAAACCAGCGCCAGACAAGCCAACCGTTGTACCTGAGAAGTTAACACCGGTTGCGAGTGAACAGCCCACCGAACCAAACTCGGTCAACGCATCTCAGAACGTACCTGCTCCGGTAGTGCAATCAACAGCACCGGTTGTTCCGCCCGTCACTAACCCTAATCCTGATTTTGCTGAAGCGGACGAACCAACTGATTTTGCCTTGTATCAGACGCGTCAGGTATCTGTTGTAGCGAATCCTCCTTTGCTGGGTATCATCATCGATACCAAACCGGGTGAAACCGCAGAGTCAACGCATGAGCAACTCAACACACTGAACGGTTTACAGACCGAAGCCGACGAGCGAGTGCTTAACCGGAAACGAAAAACGGAGCAGTTGATGAGGCTGGCCGCTGGGCTTGATTTTGAGGCGTATGTCAAGCTGTTCCGAGCGTATTATGAACAGGCGATGGCCGGGCAAAAGGCGGAGCCTGAACGGGCCTTGTACGTGCTTTTTGCGGAACTGATTGCCGACGAAACCGCCGACGTGCAGGAACAACTGCTGATGCTCCTGGATAAGGAGGCGACCAGTGAGGAGCCGGAAGGCTTGATGCAGGCCGAGGTGTACACAGACGAGCAAATAGAAGAGGTCGAGCCAGCGTTCACGTAGCGACTTTTCAAACCCCTTTGGTTCTCTAAACCGGCCTGGCAAAGGGCCGGTTCTTTTTTAGCATAGGTGACCGTGGTACTGCTCAAACAGTTGTTCCGTTTCTATCAATGGTACAAAACGCACAATTCCCCTGACGTACTCGACCGATGAGCGGGCATCAATGCATTCGCCTTCGTCGTCAACATTGGTAATGACTACCCGCCCGCCAAGCGGGAGCGGATATTTACCAAACCAAAATAGGGGCGTTGGGCCTTTGATCAAGGCATGGTCATCGCCGGTGGCAACGTCGCCATTTTGGAAACACCCGTAGGACGAAATATTTCGGCACTGGATAGCGTCGTAGAAGCCTTGTAATGAACTATCCATTTCGATGGCTTCGATTACCTGGCGGGTAGGATCAATCAGAATCGCGTTAATTTGCATGGGGTTATATCAGTTGGTTAACTGACATAAAAATACCGTCAATCGGGCATACTAACTAAATCAACTATCTGTACATCAGCCTTTTAAATCCCAATGCGTTTCGTTTTTTCAAACCCCTTTGGTTCTTCTCAGAATTGGCTCGATGCCAATTCTGGTTCATTTTAAACCATGTTCTCTACTTCTTGGGCAAGCTGAACAATTCGTTCAAATTCTGCCTCTGAGATATGACTCCAGCGGGGGTGTTTAACCGCTTTCCCATCTGCAAAATCAAATTGAACCAAATCGGTCGTATGGTTCGGGCCGTTATGCCGGTATTCCTCGATAAAGAACATTCGCTGTGGGTTGATCGCGAATTGGCGTATTACCTCGTTGGCAATGATGGCCGACGCATTGGTAACGCTCATCCCTTCGTCTATATCCGTTGCGATAACAACCTGCGCCTGGCGGTAAATCCGAATTTGGCAACGACTTGGGTAACCATTCACCCCCCGAAAGTTTAGAAAGTATGTCTCCATGCTTGTGCAATTGATCGTGTTTTTAGGCAGCTACCTGCGCTTTCCGCCTGTTCTGAACATTCTTGATACACATAGCTAATGGCAATATGGTAGCTGGCTCAACGCGTTGCAACAGGCTTTCCAGTGCCCGTTTCTGAAACTCTTCTTCGTCAAGGTAATAGGCCCATTGGTAAAAATCGGCACTGGCTTCCAGGAACGCCGTAAACTGCTGCGTGGTGTATTGGTTCGGCACAATGGTAAGCGGAATGCTGGAACAATGGATCAGCAAACTAGCGGGCAGTTCGTCGTCGGCCATAACAAACACGTTGCCATCTTGCAGGGCTAACAGAATGACCAGCTCGCTGGCGGCTTTTTTACGCATGAACGTCGTGAATTGGGTAGGGGTAAGGGTAGCCTGAAAGTTGGGTAAGAACATAACGTATAAAGGGTTGTGCGCCAACCGGCGCGATTGATTACTCTATAAAAATAACCAATCACCTTTCTAGTCTTATAAGCTTATTTTTAGACACTTAGCTTATTTTACCCACTTCATTTCCTTTTGTATTACCCCTTTGGTTAAGGGTAGAGGCTAGCACATTGAACAGTCCGCTCCGTAGCGAGGTATCGAGCGAAGGAGTGGTCTGTTGGTTTTACGGGAGGGCCGGCACTGCGTGTGGGACCGACCACTTTTCAAACCCCTTTGGTTTACTTCCTGACCGCTCCAGGCGGTCAGGGTTCGTTCACAGTAACGTCAGGCCTTCGGTCGCCACATGGATAATCATGTCTTTCTCCATCAGGATGTTTACCGCCTTTCGTAGCTTACCAGATACCTGTTTGAACTTCTGCCGGGTCATAGTCTGGGCGAGGTATCGTCGCATTCCTTCGCCACCATCTACCCGCAAATAGTAGCGTGTAGGGCGCGTAGGATACTGCGCCAGGGTTAGTTTTTCTTGCAATTTGCCTGAAAGTCGTCTGTCTGTGATTGTCATATTTTGTACAAATTGAGGAATAAATGCAGTAGTCCCGCTCTATAAGTCAACGGAACTACTACGGGCGTTAACTAACGATGTCAAATCTGTTTAGATCTACCCCTTCATAGTGATAATCAGGCTCCTGTAACGATGACGTTTCCAGCAATTCCGTAGTTTGCTCCGGAGAAGTTGAAACAAACCCTTTGGCATAGCCAACTGAAATGCGGGTATTGGTTTTCGTCGCTCTAGCGGTCATATCCGTATAAATTGTATACGCCCGGCATACATCACGGCCCAACAGGCGGACTTCCCGATTACCTTCGGTGAAGTTAAATACAGCGGCATAGTACACGCCTTTCTGGGGCTGACCATCGGGCAACGTCACGTCGTAGTTCAATTTCTCAGTAGTAACCGTGATCCGCATTTCCTCCAGCTTTTTACGGCTGTAGACCAGGTCTTTGAGTGCTTTCGTGAAGTTGAGTTCACTGGAATTGTTGAACAGAACAGTACTAACACACTGATTATCATCAATAAAGAAGAATTCAACCCAACGAGTGCTGTCTTTACGGTCGAAGAGATTCCCCGTAAACTGTCGCCAGCAAATAGGCTGAAAGGCGAACTCTTTGCCCAAATCTTCCTTCCCGTTGAAGTTGAAGCGGCCGGTTTTACCATCAAAGCGATAGACCAACGGCTGACCTTCCACGTAGACAATTCGTGGCTCCGTATAGACCTCGCCAGTATCTTCGTCAGGTACGTCGATAAACAGGTGGGGGAACAGGGCTTGCAGGTCATTGATAGGGGCAAGCGCGGTCGTTTCAAAAACGTTTTCCATTGTGTTTTGGGGTGTTGTTTAACACTATAAAAATACCAAAATGCTACCTGTGAATCCAGCCCGCTTCTTTGTAACCCGCTCTTTTTCAGTGCCACTTGGGTTAGTATATCTTGCTTTTTAACCCTTACCCCTTTGGTGATTTTTACAAGCCATCCTAACCCATACCGGGTTAGGATGGCCTCCATTTATGCCACCTCCGCCAAAATCGGCGTGCCTATCTGGCCAAGTGTGTTTTCAGTCGGTGTAGTCTCGGTTTCCATCAATCGTTTCAAGTCGGCCACTTCTGCGTCGAGCCGTTGTAACTCAGCTTCCTGCCGGAAGGGTTGCGACAGTTTGCGGTTAAACTCCTGCTCGGTGAGCCGGGCGCGATTAAGCTGCTGTTGCAAAAAAGCCGGTTCTTCTAATGCTCGCGCTACGGCTGCTTTGAGCGATAGAAACAAGCCATTCGATGAACTGACCGTACCCGCCAACAACCGCCCGGATGCGTAATTGATAACGATCTGCGACAACTCGCCAAACACTTCCTGCACGCGTTCACCGCTTAGGGTGAATGTCAGGCCGTTGATTTGCATCGTCTTCGTTGCCTGCTCGTATCGCTTAACTCGGCCTTTCAATTGCTCAATCAGGTATTGTACGGCTTCGCCCCACTTCTCCGGGTACGTTGTCCCATCGACTGTAATGCTGGTTACGGCGTAGGGGTTGCCCGGCGTGGATTCGCCGGGGCGGCCTCCCGTGAACCGTTCACGTAGTTCGTCCGCTTCGGCCTGTAGCTGCGGCAATGCGGGTTCGTTGCGGCTTAGGAACTGCCGGGCGCGTTCTACCTGCGCCTGGGCTTCCACTAACCCGCGGTGCCAGTTCTTTTTCTGCTGCACTAACCGGGATAGCTCCAATTGCCGGGCGGTGTACAACAGGGCATATTGGGAGCCGCTGAGGGTGGCCATCATCTGGTCAAACGACATAGAAGCAAAATCATCGTCGGCGTTGAGGTCGGCCATCTGGTCGTCGGAAACATTGCCCTTCAATACCTGATTGATAAACTTCTGCTTGATGGCCAGTCGTCCGTAGGCCGTCGCGTCGAGCGTCCGGTCAACGCCATAGGTGACCACTTCAATAGGTACGTTCCATTCAGCGTGGCGGTTGCCCTGGCGAATGATCCGGCCATTGCGTTGCTCAAAATCCGTTGGTCGGTTTGGTGCGTCCAAATGGTGAATGGCCGCTAACCGTTCCTGTACGTTCACACCTACGCCCATTCGTTCCGACGTACCCAACAATACCCGTACTTCGCCCGTGCGAACTCTGGCAAACAGCGGCGGGTATTTCGACAGAATCGTACATAAAACGACATGGGAGTAAAAAAACTACCAAT
>NZ_CAXUEC010000012.1:0-94447 GCF_964250085.1 uncultured Fibrella sp.
ATTGGGACTGCAAAAGTAGGGCAACTTTACCCCCATGTCAAGACCCTGTTAAAAGAAAGTAATTAACCTTTTTCGACTTCACCTGTTAACCACTTTCTTTCAGCTAGTTAAGCCTCGAAAAAAAGTTAAACTTTTTTCAGCAAGTGATTCTTCTTGCCTTTCGAAACCAGCAAATAGCGGTCTTGAAGCCATTCCAAGGCCAGTGAAGCAGCCGGATCGTTGACTTTTGCTTTGTTCAAACTGACCGCATTTTGGCTGATCGCGCGCCTGGCTTCGCCCTTGGACGCATAAATTTCCCCCTTCGACGCCACTGATAACAGGTCAGTAATGTCTTTGCAACTTGCTAAATCATCAGCAGAAACCTCCGTTTGGGGTACTCCTTCAAAGATTACGTCGAACTCATCGACAGCGATAGATCGTAACGTATCAATTGTTGCCTTACCAAATAGTACTTCTGATGCTTTTACCGCCAGGTCATATCCTTCCTGACCGTGTACACGCGTAGTCACTTCCTGGGCTATAGCTTTCTGCAATAACCGTAGGTGTGGCGCTTCTACATGTTCGGCTTCCAGACGTAGTATCTCTTCCTGTGAAAGCAACGTAAATACACGAATAAGACGAGAACAGTCATTATCGGTAGTGTTGAGCCAAAACTGGTAAAACTGGTAAGGCGATGTCAGTTTTGGATCGAGCCAAACGTTCCCGCTTTCCGACTTACCAAACTTGGTCCCATCGGCCTTCGTCACCAGCGGTGTTGTCAAGGCAAAGGCCCGGTCATCTTCGGCCTCGGTACCGCGCTCTTCCTTACGTCGGATGAGCTCAGTGCCAGTGGTAATGTTTCCCCACTGGTCGGAGCCGCCCATTTGTAAACGGACGCCTTTATTCTTGTAGAGCCAGTAATAATCGTATCCCTGCAGCAGTTGGTACGAAAACTCGGTAAAAGAAATGCCCGTTTCGAGGCGCTTCTTCACTGAATCCTTCGCCATCATGTAATTAACGGTAAGGTGTTTGCCCGCTTCGCGCAGAAAACCCAGAAACGAAAACTCCTTGAACCAGTCGTAGTTGTTGACCATTTCGGCCGAGTTGGGCGCATCGTTGAAGGCTAGAAACTTCTCTAACTGCTTCCTGATGCCTTCCTGATTGAGTCGTAATGTTTCTTCCGACAGAAAATCGCGTTCTGCTGCTTTGCCAGACGGGTCACCAATCATGCCGGTAGCGCCACCAATTAAGGCGAATGGCTTATGCCCGGCCCGCTGGAAATGAACCAACAGCATGATCGTAGCCAGGTTTCCAATATGCAGTGACGCCGCCGTTGGGTCAAAACCAATGTATCCGGCGGTCATTTCTTTACTAAGTTGGGCTTCGGTACCGGGGGTCATGTCGTTAAGCATGCCCCGCCAGCGGAGTTCTTCAATGAAATTCATGAGAGAGAATTAAAGAGCGAAAGGGTGAAAGAGTGACTATTCCAATGTTAATGACTGGTATAGATTTGATGGTTAGCCACTCTTTTACTCTTCCACTCTTCCAATTAATGTTTCAAGGTAATAGTAGTGACGAATCGCCGTAGCTGAGAAAACGGTAGTCGGTGCTAAGCGCTTCTGTATATATAGTACGCCAGGCGTCGCCGACTAAAGCAGCAATCAGCAAGATGAGTGTGGAGCCCGGTTGGTGAAAATTGGTAACAATACCCCGACACATTTTCATCTGGTAGCCCGGTGTTATATAAATAGCTGTATGGGCCGTCAACAATGGCTGTTTATGCTGTTCCATATATAGACGTACTGCGTCAACGGCTTCCTTTGCAGATGGCTGCTTCTCCGCAGGTACGTTATAGGCATATTCCTGATCCAGATGAAACGGATCGGGGTGGTCATTGAGTAACCGAACGCCAAACCAATACAAGCTTTCGAGTGAGCGCATCGACGTAGTGCCAACCGGAATTAGACAATCAATGTGTTTCAGAACGTTCGTTATGTTTTCCCGCGTGTAGATAACTTGTTCTGAATGCATTGTATGCTGTCGGGGATCATCTGCCTTGATAGGCTGGAACGTACCTGCGCCAACATGTAGCGTCAGCGCATCATGGCCAATGCCACGTTCAGCCAACGTACCCAGCACCTCTTTAGTCATATGTAGGCCGGCAGTGGGGGCAGCAACTGCTCCTTCCTTCTTAGCATACACGGTCTGGTAAGTGGTATTATCAGCGGCAACGGGTTCCCGTTTCAGATACGGCGGCAACGGCATCTGACCAGCTTGCTCGATCAACTCGGCAAAGGTTTCATCATCGGGTTGCCAGGTAAATCGAATTAAGCTCTTCTCGGCATCTTCCCACTCGGCAATCAATACTACCTCGCCGAAAGTAAGTAATAGCGTTTCACCTTCACGCCATTTTTTGCGATTGCCAATCATGCATTGCCAAACAGCGCTGCCTGTATCGAGCATTGCCTCGCCAATAGGTCTGTCGGCAGGCGCGGGACTAAGCAGGAATAGCTCGATGGTTGCGCCCGTGGATTTGGTAAAGAGCAGCCGCGCCGGAATCACCTTTGTGTTATTGAACACCAGAAAGCTGTCGGCGGGCAGCAAATCGGGTAGTTCATAGAACCGATGATGGCTGATCTGCCCTTCCTTATAAACCAGCAGTTTCGACTGGTCGCGTTTGGGCAACGGGAACCGGGCAATGCGCTCGTCGGGCAGGTCGTATTGAAACTGGTCGAGGCGCAGGTCAGGGAACATGGTCAACGGGTGGTTTCATCATCAACCGAATGGGCAATGATATAATGACAATACCCAGAATGGCCGTGCTGACAGGTAACAACCAGCCGTAGTCGTTTGAATCGGCGCTGACATTACTGCGATTCAGAAAGGAGAGCACCATCAGGCCCAACGCCAGTATGGTGTTGAAAGCCGCCGACAAGGCATAAAACCAATTCACATATATATCAATCAGCTTCTTCCGCTGCCCTTCCCACGCGACTGGATTTGGATTTGGAATCTTATCGGCGGGTATTTTCGGAAACAGGCGGGTAACGGCATTGGTTATGACATAAACTGAAATAAAGATGCCAATGCTAACGTAGAAAATGACCTCCCGACTCAGGTATTGAACCGCCTGACCGCCCTCATTGAACCGGAAAGCTACTTCACCCGGATACGAAATATAGCTGCTCATCAACAGGCCGACAAAGCCAAGGATGGACAGAATTCGCCAGGTGCGAACGAAAAAAGAACCAGCGCGCATAAATACGGTCTAACGACGTGTTGTTATTGGGCCGCAAAGGTACGGGGGAAGTTAGTCCAAACTCTAACGTTTACAGGTCAAAGTTGCTCTGCCCTTATGCTGCGTACCCATATAGACGTGTACCTTTAACCACTAAACAATAGACGTTTAACAGGCATTCATTTTCATGAAAATATATACAAGAACCGGCGACGCTGGGCAGACATCACTCATTGGTGGGCGGCGCGTTAGTAAAGCCGACCTGCGAATTGATACCTACGGCACCGTCGATGAGTTGAACTCGTGGATCGGCCTCCTGCGCGACCAGCCCGTCAACGCAAATCGCCGGCCACTCCTGAAGGAAATCCAGGATCGGCTCTTTACGGTAGGGGCCGAATTAGCCACTGACCCGGAGAAGCCGCCTCGTCAGGCCATTCCAGCCATTATTGAAGCCGATATTACCCGCCTCGAAGACAATATGGACGCGATGGACACGGAACTCCCCGAACTTCGGAAATTCGTTCTTCCGGGTGGCCATGCGTCTGTTTCGTTCGCGCATCTGGCCCGCACGGTGTGCCGCCGCGCCGAACGACTTGCAATCGCGCTCAACAATGAGTCACCGGTTGATCCGCTCGTGGTAACGTACCTGAACCGCCTCTCAGACTATCTTTTCGTCTTGAGCCGGAAGATGGCGCAGGAGCTCGTTGTAGAAGAAGTAGCCTGGGAGCCGAGAGTGTGAAACAGCAAACGGTAAACTGTGCTTCACTCCCTCCCCAGCATGATCCGGTCGACGGAGTAGAAGTTGGATTGCTGTGTCCAGACGAGGATGAAGAAGATGACTGAGTAGATTAATTGTGAGGCGACAACATCCCATTTCTGCTGAAACGACGTACCTACCATCAACGCCATCATCAGCAGGCTGGCCGATACGAGGGCGTAACGCGTAAACATGCCGATGGTAAGCAGGATGCCAATAATTAGCTCAACATAGCTGAGCACTGTTCCGAAGGCGTAAACGAAAAATGGAGGAATAGGGGTCTGGCTGAAATCAGCAACCATTTTATCACGGAATCCACCAGCACCTTTGATGAACCGGGGAATAGCGTGGAAGGTGAAATTTACACCCATTGTCAGCCGTAATAAGAGGTAGGCCAGGAACTGATCAGACATTTTCATACGTCAATACACTTTAGGGTAGAACGTCGGGAAGGCATCTTTAGCCCATTCGGTACAGAATTTGTTTAGTTTTCGGCTAACCTCATGAGAATGAGTGCCTGATTTTTATACATTTGTTGTCAAAGCAACTAATTGATATGTCATTACGCTACACTGTCATTAAGTGGTCATTTGCCTTCGGCGTCATTCGCCGTGAAAGCAAACAATGACGCCGAAGGCAAATGACCACTTAATGACAGCGTAGCGTAATGACATATCCAAAAACCATGACCACTGACTTGCTTCAAATCGAGATGCAGAAGGCTACGCAGAGCCGCATCAAGGAAGTTGACTTCAACAATCTGCCCTTCGGTAAGCACTTTGCCGATCACATGTTTGTAGCCGACTACGCCGACGGCCAGTGGACCGATCTGCGGGTGGTGCCGTTTGGTGATTTTTCGTTCAATCCGGCGCTGTCATCACTGCATTACGGACAGTCGATTTTTGAGGGCATGAAAGCCTATAAGAATGAAGCTGGTGAGGTACTGATGTTCCGCCCGCTCGACAACTGGGCGCGCATGAACGAATCGGCCAAGCGCATGTGCATGGCGACAATTCCTGAAGAGGTGTTCATGGGTGGTCTGGAAGCGTTGCTCCGTACCGATGCCGACTGGGTACCAAACCAGCCCGGCAGCTCGCTCTATATCCGTCCGTATATGTTTGCTACCGACGTGTATCTGGGCGTAGCGGCATCAAAAACATACCGTTTCTGCATTTTCACTTGCCCGGTAGGCGTGTATTATTCCAAGCCACTGAAAGTAAAAGTGGAGATGAGCTACATCCGATCGGCACCGGGTGGTGTGGGAGCAGCGAAGTGTGCGGGCAACTACGCCGGTTCGCTATACCCAACCCTGCAAGCGCAACAGGCTGGCTACGATCAACTGCTCTGGACAGATGCCACTGAGCACCAGTACTTTGAAGAGTCGGGCACAATGAACGTGATGTTTGTGATTGATGGCAAACTGGTAACGCCCGCCCTGTCTGATTCCATTCTTGACGGAGTAACCCGCCGCAGCATCGTAGCCATTGCCAAAAGCTGGGGAATACCCGTTGAAGAGCGAAAAGTCTCGATCCGCGAAGTGATCGATGGCATCGAGAATGGCTCCCTGACCGAAGCATTTGGTGCCGGGACGGCCGTGGTAGTGTCGCCTTTCCAGGTTATTGGCTTCGAAGGCAAAGACTACATGCTACCAGAACGCGCTCCCACCGACTCGTTTGCGGCCCGCGTAAAAGACTATATGAACGACCTCCGCACGGGTAAGATAGAAGACTCGTTCGGCTGGACGTATAAAGTTTAGTTTACTGTCTTCCGTTTTCAGTTGCGCTGCCAGTTAACGAAGTAGCTTACCTGAGAACGATTAACTCGTAAAAATAGCCGCAGTTGCAAAACTGGCGGCTATTTTTGTTATATGACTATGCAATCTATCTCTTTGGCGTTGAGCTTACTAACGCTTCTTTCCTTTCGTAGCGACAAACCGGCCTATTTATTCTACACCCAAACGGGCAAAGCTACTTCCTACGAAAAGTTGCTGAAAGAAGCGGCTGGGGCTGATGTGGTGCTGTTCGGCGAGCTACACAACAACCCCATCTGCCACTGGTTCGAACTTCAACTGGCAAAAGACCTGGCCGCCCAATTAGGTCCAAACCTGGTACTGGGAGCCGAAATGTTCGAAGCCGACAACCAGCCAGCACTGACCAGGTACGTTAGTGGGCAGACCTCAGATAAAGAATTTGCCAAAGAAGCCCGATTGTGGCCAAATTACGCCACCGATTACCGCCCCATCGTGGATCTGGCACGGGACAAAAAGCTGACGTTTACCGCTACCAACGTACCCAGGCGGTATGCCAGCCTGGTAGCCCGGCAGGGGTTGGCGGCTCTCGATACCGTTTCGGCGACAGGCAAACAGCAAATGGCCAGGCTCCCTCTGATTGTTGATCTTACGCTTCCCGGCTACAAAGGCATGCTCGACATGATGGGCGCTCATGGCGGATCAACACCGAGCGGTGGTCAGCAGACCAGTGGTAGCCCCGCCGAAAATTTTGCCCGGGCGCAGGCCCTGAAAGACGCTACGATGGCCCGGTTCATTCTGGAGAACGGCCAGTTCAGCGGTGCAAAACCTGGCCGGACAGTGCTTCATTTTAACGGCGATTACCATTCCAAGAATTTCGAAGGCATTGTTTGGTATCTCCGTCAGCAACAGCCAAACTTGAAGATTGTAACGGTCTCATCGGTCGATGCCGAGGACATCTCGAAACCGCAAGCCGACTGGAAAGGGCTGGCGACGTACATACTGGCTATTCCCGGCGATATGACGAAGACTTATTAACGTATGCTCATAACCTGCATTACGCTTTATTTGCTGTCGAACATCGCAATTGGGGCGTGGGCAGCGCGGCGGGTTACTACCTCGCAGGATTTTGTGCTGGCCGGACGGGGCTTATCACTGGCGCTGGCTACGTCGGTCACCTTCGCCACCTGGTTTGGGTCGGAAAGCATCATGGGTGCGCCCGCCAAATTTGTAGAAGGTGGCGTACTGAGCATCATCGAAGAGCCGTTTGGCTCAGCCCTTTGCCTGTTTTTGGTCGGCGCTTTCTTCGCCCGGCCGCTTTACGAACAAAACATCACTACGTTTTCCGATTACTTCCGCCTCCGGTTTGGCCGATCAGCCGAGCTGGTGAGCGCCGTAATCATGATTCCCTCCTACTTCAGTTGGATCGCCGCGCAATACATTGCCATCGGCATTGTGCTGAACGTAGTGATGGGCATCCCGATGGCCTGGGGTATCATTGCCAGTGCCACCATCGTGATGATCTACACATTACTGGGCGGCATGTGGTCCATTTCGATCACCGACTTTCTGCACAACCTCATCATCATTCTGGCCCTGCTGGTATTGGCTTTTATACTCTATCCGCAGGTTGGCGGCATCTCAGGCGTAACAGCCCGAATGCCCGACAATTTCTTTCAATTCCTACCGCCAGCCAGTCTCAACGGCTGGGCAACGTACCTGGCAGCCTGGATGACGATCGGCCTGGGTAGCATTCCGCAACAGGATATCTTTCAGCGGGTGATGTCGGCCAAGTCGGCGCGGGTATCGGTGCAGGCGTCGTATCTGGCATCGGGCCTGTACCTGTCGGTGGCCGCCCTGCCCTTATTCATTGCGCTGGCAGCGCGGCTGTTGCATCCAGACTTGGCTGGTGTAGACGAGCAGAGCCGTCAGTTAATTATTCCCAATATGGTGATGCGGCACGGAAGCCTGCCACTCCAGATCCTGTTTTTTGGGGCACTTACCTCAGCCATTTTAAGCGTATCGAGTGGAGCCATTCTGGCACCGGCCACCGTTTTTGGGGAGAATATTCTGAAGTTTTTCCGACCCAATCTTACGGATAGCCAACTCCTGAAAGCGATTCGCTGGGCCATTGTTGTGATCTCGGTCATTTGCGTAGCTATGACCTTACAGCGTACCACCAGCATTTTCGATCTCGTGGGCGAATCGTCGGCCTTCAGCCTGGTGTCGCTGTTCGTCCCCCTCACCGCCGGTATCTACTGGAACCGGGCCACCAACCAGGGTTGCCTCTGGTCAATCGTGCTTGGCTTCGGTGCCTGGCTCCTTTGCCTCTGGCTGGAAACATCCTTTCCGCCCATGCTTTGGGGCCTCATCGCCAGCACAGTGGGCATGATTGGCGGGAGTCTCGCTAATCATGTCAAGGATCCTCAACCGTAAAATGGCTGCTCGATGTAGCCCAGGTACGTTGTCGGCAACATGGCCGTGTGGTGTTCCTGAATAGCCGTAGCCACGCTGGGGTACATCGCCAGACCAGCTAATTCATCGATGGGTTTCCAGACGATACTTTGAGCCGTAGTGTGAACCGGGTTCAGTGTTGGCTCGCCACCGAAAATCTCGCCGAAGAAAACGCAGTGTAGCACATCTTCCTTCTGATTCGGGCGGGTAACAACGCCGCAGAACAGCATGTTGAAGACCTGAATCTCTACACCTAGCTCTTCCATCAGTTCGCGTTCGAGCGTCGCCTCCAGATCTTCGCCGGGATCGGGATTGCCGCCGGGCAGGGCAAAAACGTCAGTATCACCATAGCGATACTGCATTAGCAAGACGGCATCATTACGAAGGAGAACAACAGCGGGGCGAACGGTCATTGAACTTTGGTTGATATAGGCAGGCAATCGGTTCTGGCAAGATAATAGACGATTAAACGGCGTGGCACCATTAAATTAATCAATTCTGCGCCTTTATAGATAAATAAACTCCGATTTCATTATGAAATTCTTCGCCATTGCGCTGCTTGTCAGCCTGACCTATACCACCTACGCCCAGGATGCGGTGCTGGTTTTTTCCCGAACAAAAGGATACCGACACGCTTCCATTGGGGCGGGTAAAGTGGCGATCATGAAGATGGGCCAGGAAAATAAATTCCGGGTCGACACCACCGAAGACGCGAATGCGTTTACCTACGATAACCTCAAAAAATATAAAGCCGTTGTCTTTCTGAGCACAACGGGTAACGTACTCGACACGGTTCAGCAACAGGCTTTCGAGCAATACATCAAGAAAGGCGGTGGATACATGGGTATTCACGCAGCAGCCGATACGGAGTATGACTGGCCCTGGTACAATCAGCTTTGCGGAGCTTATTTCCTGAGTCACCCTAAACAGCAGGATGCTGAAGTAGAGGTAATCGACAAAAAGCACCCATCTACGAAAGGATTGCCCGACCGCTGGAAACGGTTCGACGAATGGTATAGCTACAAGAAGATCGTTGACGGCCCAACCGTGTTGGCTAAACTCGATGAGAAAACGTATACGGGCGGGGCCAACGGCGATAATCACCCCATTGCCTGGTACCGTAAATTCGACGGAGGCCGGGCATTCTACACCGGCATGGGCCACACCGATGCGGCCTATGTGGAGCCACTTTTCGTAGAACACCTCCTAGGCGGCCTCCGCTGGACGATGGGCAAAGCGAAATAAATTACCGCTTAAACACCATTGCTTTCCCCTCCACAGGCACAACAAACCGCTGGAGGGGAATTTTTTGTTTCAGAAGTTCCTTCGTCAGATCATCGCGCGGTTCAAAGAGGCCATCGTCTCCCTGCTGGAACGTACCGAAATGAATACCAACGCTCTGCGGCTGACCCAAGTCATTGAACGCCTTCACCGCATCGATAGGCGACATGTGAACGGGGGCCATGAACCAGGTTGGGCGGTAGGAACCGATAGGCAGCATAGCGAACTTGACTGGGCCCGTTTCGCTCAGTTCTGCCTGGCGAACAACCTTCGGAAACAGATCGCCGTAGCCCGTATCGCCCGCGAAGTAAATGGTACCAAACCGGGTGTGCAGCAGATAACCCGCCCAAAGCGTGCGGTTACGATCACCCATGCCCCGATTGCTGAAATGCCGGGCCTCCGTGCAGGTAATCGTGAGTTTATCAGACAGAACCAGCTTATCATTCCAGTCCATTTCCTTAGTTGTATTACCGCCTGCTTTTTTGGGTAGATACGACACACCCAATGGCGTTACCATTGGGGGATTGAAGTCCCGGGCCAGCCGTTGCAACGTACCTAGGTCAAGATGGTCGTAGTGGCAGTGGCTTAGTAGCACGGCGTCGATGGGCGGCAGGTCTTCGTAACGAATTCCCGGCGGACGACGGCGTTTAATGCCCAGCCATTTTGTAGGCCCAATCTTCTGTGACCAAACAGGATCTGTCAGAATGTTTAACCCGTCGACCTGAAGCAGGAAGCTGGAATGCCCAACGAACGTGACGATCAGGCTATCACCGAAAACCCGTGTTTGTGGTTTAGGCCCCGGCTGCGCATCTGGCGCATCGAGCCAGGGCCCTTTGTCTCGATTGAACAACCATTTGAGTAGCCCTCCTTTTCGGTCAACAGCCGGACCAGTGTTGGCAAATTTCTTACCGTTGAAATGATCGGTTACGGGTCCTTTATAGCGGGGTGCGCAGGCAGCCAAAAAGAGCAGAGTCAGCAGGTAGGTATGCTTCATGCAATAGATGGTAGGTGGCTGTTAGGTATGGAATGTAGAGACGCAAAATCTTGCGTCTCTACGCGTGTCAGCAATTTACTAGCAAACTTTACCCTTATAACGTACTCATATCGATAACGAACCGATACCGGACGTCGCCTTTCAGCATTCGCTCATAAGCAGTATCAATCTCGCTCATCGGAATCAGTTCAATGTCGGAAACGATGTTGTGCTCGCCGCAATAATTCAGCATTTCTTGAGTTTCAGGCATACCGCCCGTGTTTGAGCCAACAAGGCTCTTCCGCGAGCCGAGTAGGTTGAACACACCGATCTCGGCGGGTGTTGGCGGCGCACCTACGCAGATATGTACCCCATTCACCTTCAGCAAGCCCAGGTACATATTATAATCATGCGGAGCCGAAACGGTATCGATGATAAAATCGAAATAACCCTTCACGGCTTTCACCTGATCGGCGTCTTTTGTAAGCACAAACTTGTGTGCGCCCAGCCGTTTAGCGTCTTCTTCTTTGGAAGCAGACGTGCTCAGCATGGTCACTTCGGCTCCAAAAGCCACGGCAAACTTAACCGCCATGTGGCCCAAACCGCCCAGACCCAGCACGGCCACTTTATGCCCCGGCCCAACTTTCCAGTATTTCAGGGGCGAATAGGTGGTTATTCCCGCGCACAACAGCGGGGCAACAGCCGCCAGGTCGAGCGACTCGGGAATGTGAAAGACAAAGTCTTCGTGGGTGATGATCAGGTTGGAATATCCCCCGTATGTCGGCGTTTTTTTATCCTGCTCGCGGCCATTGTACGTCTGCGAATTACCGTTCAGACAGTACTGCTCCAGACCCTGCTCGCAGCTTTCGCAATGCCGACACGAATCGACAATGCACCCTACCCCCGCCAGATCACCTACCTTGAATTTGGTAACGTGATCGCCAACGGCCGTTACCCGACCAACAATTTCGTGCCCAGGCACCATCGGGTAAATCGATCCGCCCCACTCATCACGTACCTGGTGAATATCGGAGTGGCAAACGCCGCAAAAATGAATATCGAACTGAACATCGTGGGGTTTCAAGTCCCGCCGTTCGAATTGAAAAGGTGCCAGAGGTGCTTTGGCATTTTGTGCTGCGTATCCTTTCGCTGCAATCATAATACTATATTGGTTTAATGGCTGAAGAGATCAGTTCACTTACCCGGCTACCGGTCTGGTCGACTCATCGGTTGTTCCCGGCTGGCACTGGCTGTCGACTGCTTTCTGTTAGGTAACAAGAAAAGGGGCACCATGTCTGCCGGTGGGCTCATAAATAGTTTCTCCGTCAACTTCGCAAAGTGCTCATAGTCCATACTTATTGGCAAATTGAATAACGTCTGCCACATTGGTCAGGTCCAACTTAGAATGAATGTTTTTTCGGTGGCTTTTCACGGTGAAAAAGCTAATGTTAAGCCGGTTCGCAATTTGTTCGCTGGTTAGACCCTCACGGATAAGCCTGATGATTTCGACCTCGCGAAAAGTTAGATTTAATCGACGGGCAAAATCATCACCGAACGGATCACCAGTGTCGTTGACTGGCTGTGTAACCCAACCGTCGAAGGTAGTTCCCCCATCCAAAATGGCCTGAATACCCGCCGTTAGTTTGGCTGGAGTAGTGTCTTTCAAAATATACCCATGCAACCCGGCCCGGCGAGTTTCGTCCAGAAGCCTAACCTGATCGTACATGGTCAGAATGAGCACTTTAACCCGTTTAAAATTGGCGATCAGTTTACGTCCTAGATCTATTCCATTCGTGCCGTTCAGGTTCACATCAAGTATAACGAGGTCGGGCGAGAGGGTATGAACGGCCGTAGTTACCTGGTCGGCCGTAGGAATCTGGCCACAAACTACCCAATCCTGGTTTCGCTCAAGCACCAATCTCAATCCATTGCTAAACAGCAGATGATCGTCGACGATAAGAATTTTGCAGGGCATCAGGCGTTGAATAAGGGGTTTCCAACTGTATAAATGTGCCCCCGGATCCAGTTTCCCGACGCAACGTTGCACCCAGGCGGTCGACACGCAACTTACTGCTTTTTAGGCCCATTCCCTGCGAACGCATTAACTTATCAGGGTCTATACCCACGCCGTCATCTTCGACCTGCACGGCCAGGTACGTATCATGGTAGAACAATTGGACCGAAGCCCTCTTTGCGTGGGCGTGTTTCACCACATTCTGCACCAGTTCGGCTATAATTCGGTATATGGTCAACTCCACATCGGTAGGAAATCGCCGCTCTACGCCTGCCACCAGAAACTCAAATCGGGTGGGTTGAACGGGTAATGCCCGAATTAGCTGTTCAACCGCTCCATGTAACCCAATTCGGGTTAGTTCGGGCGGCATCAGGTTGTGGGCAATTCGTCGCAGGTCATGGCCGCTTTTCTGAATCAGTGGTTCAAGGTCAACAAAAGCCTGGCGAGTTGCTGCATCATTTGTATGTTCCTGTAAGCTGGATATTCGCTGCCGGATGGTAGCCAGCGTACCACCCAGATCGTCGTGCAAATCAACCGCAATGCGTTGCCTTTCAGCATCCTGAGTCTCGATAATCCGGGCATCGGCTTCTTTGCGTTCATTGGCCAGTCGAAGATCGGCTTCTGCTTTTCGTTTTCGTAATTGCACCGAGTAAAGGAGTAGCACGAGTATTCCCAATAAAAGCAGGGCTGAACTGGTAATATAGAAAATCCAGTTCTGTTGGGTGCGGTTTTCATGCGCCAGTGTCTGCTGGGCAAATACCTGTTCCTGTAGCCGTTGGGCAATTCGCTGCCGAGCCAGGGCACTTTGTGCCCGTTCATTCTCGAGTCTGCGTTGCTGCTCGCTCAACTGTGCTTTTTGTAGCAACACACGTGCCTGGCTGGTAGCCCGCAGTCGGTTGAGTTCGGCTTGTTTTTCGATAGTCAGCAGTTTCTGAGCCTGTAACTGCTGCACCTGCATGTTTTGCGCTTCTATACGTTCTATGTCGTACCGGTTTCGCAGGAGTGCCAGATCCCGGCTTTGTAAATCATTGGCGGCTGAATCGTGCAGGACGACATACCGCTTGTAGTAGTGGAGGCTAGCCGCCCACTTTTGCTGATCGGAATAAACTTGATACAGCGCAAAATAGGCTCGTCGCCGCGCCGTAGATAAAGGCTTAGGAAGCGATAACAGGGCCAATGCGTATTGTTCGGCCTGCTCATTCTGCCCCAGCGCCGCATAAGCATGTGCCAGCATAGACAGATTACTCCCATTGGGCTTTCCGGTAGGTTCTAGCTCTTTCCAGGTTTTTTCAGCTTTCCGAGCATAGGTGAGCGCTTTGTCGTACAGTTCATACTTAAGGTATAATTCGGCCAGGTCCCCGTAGATATAGGCCGCATTCAGTTTTGGCTGTTTATCCGACAACAGGGCGGCAGCAGCCAGGTAATGCTTTTCACTCTCCTTAAAATTGTGCTGGCGGTTAAACAATAGGCCAATCTTCTGCTCGATCGTCATTTGGTGGCTAGTCGTCAGTATGGTATCAAGCCGGCCATTCGTCAGCAACCGATGCTTGGCCCGCGTCAGCAGGCGGAGTGCATTGTCATCATCGCCAGACAGGCTATACAGTTCACCAAGATTCATGTCTACCCGCCAGGCACTGGGCGGTAGCGTGCGGGCTTTTTCCAGCACCGCTATTGCCTCAAAATTGATCTGCATGGCGGTGGGGTAGTCGATCTTCAAGGTGTGGAAATACTGCTCTCGCAACAGAATGCCCTTCACTTCAAATTCAATGTTTCTAAGTGTATGAGCTTGCCTGGCCAGTTCATATCCATAATACAGCATACTATCCCGGCGAGACTGCCATAGTCCGTGTGTGCGCCCTAACAGATACAAGGATTCAAGCCGCAACGTATCGGTTTTCGGTGTACGGGGCATGGCAGTTACCTGTTTATAATGTCCTTTGAGTGCCCTGCTCAGGCTATCCATATACACGAAGTCGGCGCGCCGGTCAACAGTTATTTTTGGCAATGCCGGAAGTTGTGCGTAGCAGCGGGAAGCACATTCGGGCAGTAGTATAAGTACCAATAGTAGTATTTCTGCAAATCTCATCGAACTGGTTGTGTATCAGTCATCAAATGAATTTAATAAAGAAGGACGAACACGCAAAAATTACCCTGAAAAGGGTATTGACGCACTTCACTCGTCAGGCGACCTTTGCTACTGTCTGTCCACTTTTATATCTTCTTCATTTATGAAAAAACAACTGTTTATCCGTTTCTCGCTACTCATACTTGTTTTAGTAGCAAGTTGTAAACAAAAAGTTGATCCAGAACCAACCTACACCATTGTTAACAATGGAAATGGTGGCGTCACGACTATTACTGATACAAAAGACAAAACTGCGCTGGATATGGCTCAGGCAGTACCTTCCGTTTCAGGAGCAACGTACCCAGCTAATATGCCTTTGCTATTCTTTCTAGACGATAAAGTATATCTCACGTCTATTCAGAACAATTTTGTGGTGAAAGTAGACGGAGTAATTGTCGGTGGTACAATTTCTGTCAACGAAGCTGCCAATGGATTCGCTATCCTGACCTTCTCGCCGAAAGTTCCATTTAAGGGTGGCCAAACAATTGAAGTGACGCTCAAGGATGGCATGCAGGATGATGGCGGAAATGGGTTCTACACCGACTTTGTCCTGACCTATAATACAAGCGCAGGAGCGGTAGACAGTTTCGATACCAACAAGGGGTTTGAGTCTGGTTCTACCGGAGTTGTATTTGTGGGCGATGGTGGCGTACTGACAGGAACGGTAGGGTCCATCAGTCCGCAAAGTGGCAATCGGTTTGGGGCTATAACATCAGGTAGCCGGTTGGTATCGACCAGTACGGCGGCCGGCGATGCGTCAAGCACAATGATTTTAGGCCCAATAAATACGAGCCTGACCTCCCTCTCGTTCAACTATAATTTCATTTCTGCTGAATTCAATGATTACGTTGGCACTCAGTTCGACGACACCGCCATGTTCACGGTATATGGACCAAAGGGCGCTTATTCGACCTTCGTCAATAGTGTCAATACAATCGCCAAAAACAACAATAAGGTTACCTTTCCGGGAATGCCCGATGGAGGCGACTCGTATGTGGGTGCCACAGGCTGGCTATCTAAAAAATACACATTCAACGATGTAGGCTCTCCTGCCTTTGTTGTTTTCACCGCCACCGACGTCTCAGATACCCGTCTATCTACAATTCTGGCCGTTGATAATCTGTCGTATTAGGTAGGGATTTACACTGCGGGTGTGATAATCAGGCTCACCGTCTGGCTGTTACACCCGCAGCATTTTTTGGTAGCCCTCCAAACCTCTTCGTTACTCTTGCAGAAGAGACGGTTTCCGGGCCATCCAGGCAACCACGGCCAGACAAGCTCCAAACCAGGCGAAGGGCAACCGAAGATCAAGTTTTGGTTTGTGGGAGAGTATCCCGGAGACAGGGCGCACATCTCGACAGGTCAGGCTCTATAAGGCTCGGTACAAATTTTAGTATGAAAAATTAATTTTTGAACTCCCTAAAAACATGGAAACGAAAAATGTAGTACGTATTATTGCTATAGTTCTTGGACTCATACTTGGCTATTTTTTACTAAAAAGAACAGGGGTTGTTCCTAACAACAAAACGCCCATCACGGCTAACGATGGTGTAAAGATTCCGACAACTTCCGAACTGGCTACTCTTTCGGTTCTCGTAATTGATAAGATTGTTGTTTCACAAACCCCCCAATCTGGTACGTGGCTAATGTGCATGACTTTTTCTGGGAAAAAGGAGCAACAAACTTTGTTTCATGAGCCTGATAAAGAATATGAAGGAGATGGTATAACAATAGAGTTGAATAAGTCTTTAACTGGTATAAAAGAAAAAGACAAAATTACTTTTACATGTTATCTGGACGATGACGAAGCAGATGTTTGTAGCAAGGCTGAAGACCAGTCGGGTGGCTCTTTTTTTGCATCAGCTGATGGCGCACAAAAATATACTTTTAAACAAGGCTGGAACTATGAGATATTCTGGCATATGCAATAGTCAGAATATCTGCGACATTAAGCTCGCGGTATAGGTCTGTCTCGATTTAATCAATTAACGTCGCGTTCAGCTTCGCGTAAGCAGGCTTCCGCTGAGAGTACGTTCGCCGGTTAGGAGAGATCTTCAGCCCAATCAGCAAAGGCTCTCGCGGCTGGTTGGGCTGTGTGTGTGCATTGTTAGTTAGATCTGCTTGGGTGGGTCCCCGCTGACAGGAAGCACTTGGTTAAGCCAGTGAACAGCCCAACGAGCAGAGGGTGTAAAGGTTGTCACGCACCTGAACTTGGCTTAACTCGCTTTCACCACCAGCCCCTGTAGGTGTTGGGTGAAGAGTCAATTGTGGCCGACATTCCAGCGTCCGGGTGACAATGTGCAACCCGGTGACAGGTAAGTTTAAACTTCTATTTACAGAGTTCGAGCGACAAGACGAACGCCACTACAGTCAGATTTTGACAAGGCTCGATAGACAGGGTTCGACTAAAAGGCAGAGTTTATGTAAAATGACAAACCAATAATTCAATGAAAATGCTACACCATGAAGAGTTACCAGAAGAGAATTTAGCTCTTGAAAATGTGAGAAGAAACCTCAAAAAAAAGATTGATCAATATTTGATGGGAGTTATTGTGGGAGCAATTATGATAGGCTTTTCTATATTATTTCTTGTCTATCACGTAGCTGTTACTTGGCGTGTTGAGACTCTGCCAAAATCTAATAATTCACTTATCGGAATCTTTTTATCTCTTGGAGGCAGTTTTCTTCTTACTTCATCGGCAAGAAAAAAGAAATCAGCGCAACTTGAATTAGCTGCTATTGAGCAACAATTACACAAATAATATGTCATTTGGCAGATCTCGACTGACAGCGCGTATTTGTGAGTTAGAACGGCTTTGAAAAGGTTCAGAACGTGCGTTTTTGTCCGCTCCGCGTGGGCAGTGTCCCCGCTGACAGGAAGCACTCGGTTAAGCCAGTGAACAGCCCAACGAGCAGAGGGTGTAAAGGTTGTCACGCACCTGAATTTGGCTTAACTCGCTTTCACCACCAGCCCCTGTAGGTGTTGTGCACCGCTTATAGTAGTGTATAAACAGAATGAAGGACATTACTTCCGGGCCATCCAGGCAACCACGGCCAGGCAAGCTCCAAACCAGGCGAAAGGCAACCGAAGGTCAATGATAGAAAGAAGGCCGAAAACAAGCGTAGTGCCAAAACTGGCCAGCCCTTGCATGGCCTGATTCAGGCCGAAGATTTCGCCACGGTCAATATCGGTTGTTTTTTGCGCCATCAAGCCCTCAATCAATCCCTGAATGAGTGAATACGTGAGGCAGTCAATGGTGATGATGATATACAGCCAAAGCTTCGACGTACCCACCAGCCCGTAGGAGGCCAGCACGGGCACCCCCACGAGCGCGAACCAAAAGATAGCCCGCCGCTGATTGATCCGATCGGCCATAAATCCGTAGAAGCCGTAGCTGATGGCCACGCTCAGGCCGCCGAAGTACATGAAAAAGTACGAAATGTCTTTGGCATCCATCTTCAATTCCCCGAGACTGGCGTAGGCCACAAAATAGTTGTAGTAGCCAACCGCACCGGTCAGGGCTACCTGCATGAGCACGAGTTGCAGCAACCCCGGATGTTCATGGTCTTTCTGCCTAAGTCGCGCCAGCATACTCCCCACATTGAGCGACCGCACCAGCTCGGTCTTTAATTCCCCGCGCGAGACGCCACCAGCGTTTGCATGCGTTTCGCGCAGCAGAAAACTAAGCAATACATTCAGGGCCGACAGCCCCACCGCCATAGCAACAACGTACCTGGCCTGCTCAACAGGGTTGGTCAAATCGAGGGTGGTAATCAGCAGACCCGCAATGGCCGGACCAATCACAAAGCCGAGCGAGATGATGGCCCCTTCGATGCCCAGATTACGAAACAGCGCTTCTTTGGGCGAAATGTCCGTGATGGCCGAACGGACGGTGGCATATAGGCCATTGGTCAGCCCGTCGCTGAACCGATTAGCCAACTGCCAGCCCATCCGCACTGGTAGTAGCATACAGTCGGCGATGAACGTACCTACCGACGACAGCCGGAAGATTGGTTTCCGTCCGTAGCCGTCGGAGAGCTTTCCGAGCAACGGGGCGGAGATAAGTTGCACGCCCAGGAAAAGCGACGTACCCAGCGCCAGCCAGAGCTGCGGTTGCTGATGCCCCCGCACAAACTGAGGCAACACCGGCCCAATAATAGACCCTACTACAACATCAATAAAGATAATGGTATAGATGTGTAGCAGGTGGCGGTCTTTAAACATGCGGGAAGTTAATCGTAAGGAATAAATAACCCATAAGCCGTAACAACCACGCTTCTTATTTTTGATTGGCAGCCTCGGTTTCTTTCGCGGACTCTTCCGGGAGCGTAGCCGCCCGGTAGGCCAGCACCGCCAGTGCCAACGCATAGAAAGCAAAGGGCGCTTTTGAATCGATCGCGGTGAGTAATGTAGTGGCCACTGCGGCCATAAAACTAGCCACGCCACCCAGCGCCTGTGTATCGCCGAATACACTCCCCTGCCCTTCACCTTTTGCGGCCAATTGCGAGGTGATACCCGCAATAAGGCCCGCCAACAAACCGGTCGTCAGCGAATCGGCGGCACCAGCTATGTAGAGCATGGAGACACTGCTACCTGCAAAGGCGTAAAGAGCCATAACGCCAATGCCCGAAATGGCCACCACAACCAGCATCTTTTTCTGGTTGATACGTTTGGCAATCAATTGAAAAAAGATCAGGTTGGCCACCACCGTAATAAAGCCGTAATAAATAAAGAAGTAAGCAGCCTGATGAGGTGTAAGCCCCAGATCTCCCACAATCAGATAGGCGATGAAATAGTTGTAGTAACCCAGTGCCAGCAATGAAAGTAATTGTAGAATATACAAGGCTTTAAAGCCCTTCAACTTCTTGTCGACCTCATCCAATTGGCTCCATAACGTCTTTATTTTTAAGGCGTTGATCGACTTATTTTTCAACTCCTGTACGTCGACCGGCTGCTTCTCTTTCTGGTTCGTTTCCTTGAAAATGAACGTCAGAATGATATTGAGCACCGCCAGTATAATGCCCATGATCACAAGTGGAATGGGATCGAAGCGGGCCTGAGGGAGGGCAATAATGAGCAAACCACCCACGGCTGGGCCAAATATGGCACCCAGGGCTGTGATGTTGCCCTGAATACTGGTCTGCTGGGTAACGTCATGATCTTCGGCCGTATCGACCACCGCCGAGCGTAACACCGAAGCCATACCATTGGTTGTTCCTTCAACGGCCCGGTTGCCCAGATAAGCCCATACATTCACCGGAAACAATAGTAGCGACGCCAGCAGCGACCCAATAGACGTACCTATCAGCACAGGGCGACGGCCAATTTTATCGGATAACGTACCTAGCACGGGTGCCACTACTAACTGTAATCCTAAAAGAAGTGCCGACCCTGCCATTACCCAAACCTGCTTGGCGGGCATTGCCTGTGTGTATTTGTTGAACAATGGCCCCAGGCCCCCGGCCACAATACCGTCGATGAGCGTGATGGAATAGATAAGTCCCAGCCGTGGGTTTTTAAACATGCTGACAGCGTAACGTTGGATACAAAAGCGGCCCGTCATGTTGACGAGCCGCCTTTTGTAGTAACGTATGTAACAGCAAAATGCCTGAACCACTGAATAAGTAACCGGCATTTGGCCACCAACGGCTGGGCTATCGGCCAGTATTATCCTCGAAACTTCTTCAGTTTAGCCCGTAGAGAAGCAGGAATGAGCCCCCCTATTCGCAGCAAAATCGGCGGGATGTTCATCCGCGACGAATAGCCTTCGTTTGTCTGGCTCAGTTCTTCATCGAAGTACTTATTCTTGATCACCTCCCCGTTGGCGATGTTGGTAATTTGCCGGATATAAAGCCGATCCGGCACCGAATCGGACCGGAGCGGCGTGTAATAAATGCAGTCTTTGAAGTAATAGTGGGTCACCTGACTATGCCGCGTTGAACCCGGCGTTTGAATCGGCTCGCCGCCATGTAGCAAATTGGCCGACCAGATAAGCGCCTGCCCTTTCTTCATGTTCAAAACTGTCTTTTTCAACCCGTTCGCCTCGATCATCGCGGCAATAAAATCTTCGTAACGTGGGTATAGTTTACCGTATACCTCTTCGGTCGTTTTAGCCACGGTGCCTTTCATACCCATATCCACAAGGTCATAAAAGGGCAGTTTATGGCTACCCGGGAAGTAATGTAACGGACCATTATCATTACGTACATCTTCCAGAGCTACCCACACCCCGCACATAAACCGCTGCGGAATAGAGTTGAAATGGATAGAATCACTGTGGGTACGTTGCTGGGTGCCCACCGCAAAATTCAGCGTCTGAAAGGGAATGGGCTCGCGCCGGTAGAGCACGCGAAGTATATCCATAATACGGGGGGCAGCCGCAATTTTCTGCACCGCCGACACTGTTTTCCAGGCATCCTGTATTCGGGAGTTGGCATGCGTCGATGGGATCAGGGGTTCGGCCTGCTCGCGGGCTTCATCAATGACCGACATCGGAATTTGCGGGTCAAAAATCAGATAGCCCTGTTCAGCAAAATGGCGCACCTGACTGGCCGTAGCCTCGTCAAGGTTTGCTTTACTAAAATCAGCCTCAAAAAAAGGCGACTCCGTCCAGGGAAGATTGACGGTATATTCAGTGGGTATAGTCGTGTTCATTGCGGCTGACTTTCTGAAAATTAACGAAAAGCTAGTATAGTTGCAATCTAGCAAATTCCCTGCGATGTATACCTCAATCAGACCCAACTAACTCTGGAATACGGCGAGGCACTTAGGGCCGGTAGTGGATAGGCGACGCTCCTGTCCATCGCTTGAAAGCGCGCGTAAATGCACTTAACTCATTGTATCCTAATAGGTAAGCGATCTCCTTGATGGAGTATTTTCTCGTGTCGAGGTAGTGGATAGCCAGTGATTTTCTGATCGAATCGGCCAGTTGCTGGTAGGTAACGCCTTCTTCCTGTAGTTTTCGTTGCAGACTCCGCGAACTCACATTCAGGTTGGCAGCGACATCATCCAGCGAAGGTATACCCAGATACGCCGTAGCCAGCAGTTGCTGGCGGATCCGTACGCTCATTGTTTTGGCGTCACGAATGGCCTGGGTACGTTCTGTTGCCTGTTTCAGCCATAGCCGTTGCATGTCATAGTTGGCCGTGATGATCGGCTCATCCCAGTAAGAACCGTCGAGGACAAGTTGGTAGTTACAATCACCAACCGACTGCCGAATCGGGCCGCGCAATACCCGTTCATATTCCGCCTGATACGCCGGGTCTGCCGGGTAAGTTACCTGACTGGGCGACACACGGCGCAGCACCAGGCCGTCTATTTCACGAATGGTAAACGCCATGAACATATCCATCTGGTGCCGAAACGCCGCCGGAGCCAACTCTCGACGGGCTTCGTTTGGCTGAAAATCAACGATGATCCGATCGCTGGTGCGCCTGCTGGTCATTCCGACCATGTCGGTTATCAGACTGGCAAACGCAGCGGCCTGAGTCAGGGCTTCGCCAATGGTTCGGCTGGTTTGTATGAGCCCACCCACTACACCCAGCGCCGTCAATTGCATCGACTCGCCAAAGTGCAGACCAAACAACGGGTCGTGCGTCAACTGGGCGGCATTTACCCACAGGTCGTCGGTTTGTTTAGCCGTCAATCCCAGCAGATCATGCTGTTTCAACCGGTTCTGCTCAAGACCAATGAGGTCGCATAGCTGGCTGGCAGAGGCATTTTTCCGGTCAACATAGTCGAGCAGTGCGAGTACCAGTAGTCGTTGTGGATCCTGCATAACGCAAACATACTCAATCAAAAACGGGCCAGTCAACTGGTGGCGCAAAGTGGTAATCAGTTGGCGGGTACGGGTAAGTAGCCCCCTGCCGGCCAGCCGTAGGTTTGTCAAAAAAAAACGATGAACACAGTTGGCTTATTCCTCATCGCTTCGCTGCTCAGTCAAGGCTCTAACCCGGCTTATCCGACGGGCCAGCGAGGTTATTCGTTTCACCAATTTTCACCAAACAAACCGGTTATGCAACAGCAACCCGAACAGATCGTCCGCGATTTTTTAACAGCAGTACAACAGGGTCAGTTAGACAAAGCGATTCCTCTTTTACACCCGCAAGTAAGCTGGCACCAGCCCGGCAATCACCAGTTTGCTGGTCATAAACACTCGCGCGATGAGCTTGTCCAGATGATCGGAGGCATGTTTCAACATACCGCCAACACATTGACGCTCAAGAGCTTCGATCGAGTAGCGGTAAACGGCAATCAGGTGGCCTGTGTGGTGCATTGGCAGGCCGTGCAGGAAGCAGGCGGGCGCTTATCAGTCGATAACATCGATACATATACGGTCAGGAATGGGCAGATCACCGAGGTCACTATCTTCTCGGCCGATATTCAGCAGGAAGACACGTTCTGGCCCCGGTAACCCGGACTTGAGTCGGGGACGCCTGGTCCAGGTTGCGGATTGGGTCAAACACTCAGAAAACGGGGAACTGCTATTTTCCGTTAGAATAGCGGCTACTTTTGCCCCATGCAGCAGCAACTCGATTCCTGGATTCGCGCCCTCGTCCGTTGGTTTGGCTACGTACCCAACCGTGACCTGTCGGGCTGGATTTTATTGATCATTTCCGTGATCGCTGGTGTAGCGATCACGTTTTTCCTGGTACAGATTACCCGACTCCTTCTGCGGAAGCACTACGAACCCGCTTTGTCGTTGTTACGAACGTACCTGCGCATAGCCTTCTACTTTTGGCTTCCTTCGCTGTTCTTCCTGATCGGGACCAACATTCAAAGCGAACGGTTTATCAGACGGCATCCGATAGCCGACAAATCGGCCGAAGTTCTTTTTCTGCTGAGCAGTACCTGGCTGGCCCTGCGCCTGTTGAAGGTCGGCGAGCTATTGCTTGTTCGTAGTTACGACATCAGCAGCGACGCCAACCTGTCGGGTCGGAAATTTGTGACGCAGGTGCAGTTTTTCCGCCGCCTGCTGTCGACGCTGATCCTGCTGATCAGTTTTTCGTTGGTACTGCTTAGTTTTCAGGGAAGCCGCAAAGTGGGGGTTAGCGTGCTCACGTCGGCGGGTATCGTGTCGGTACTGGTCGGTTTTGCGGCGCAGAAATCACTGGGCAATCTGCTGGCGGGAATTCAAATCGCCTTTTCGCAGCAAATCCGCCTCGACGATGCCGTTGTGGTTGAAAACGAATGGGGCCGGATCGAAGAAATCAACCTGACCAACGTGGTGGTGCGGCTCTGGGACCGGCGACGATTGATTCTGCCCATCACCTATTTTGTGGAAACGCCTTTCCAGAACTGGACCCGTTCCGACGCCACCATCACAGGCGCTATCTTGTTGTACCTCGACTATAACGCCCCCATCGACGCCATCCGCACCAAAGCTAAAGCCCTGGCCGAAGCAGACCCGCTCTGGAACCAGCAGGTTTTTGTGGTACAAGTGACCGATACCATGCCCACCAGCATTGCCGTCCGCATTCTGGTATCGGCCAACGATGCGCCTTCGGCTTTTGACCTGCGCTGCCACCTTCGCGAAGCCATCATCGCTTTCCTGCGCGACGAATACCCCGAAAGTTTGCCTCAAACCCGGATCATCGTGCAGGGGACCCATCAGGAACCGGCCGGTCAACCTCCAGTTCTACAATCACCTATCAGTCAGAATCTTAATTCGTAGTACTGGCACAGAAACGATTGCCCGAACTCCTCGATTGTTTTCTGGTAGGTTGGCAAAAATCCGTTTCGCTCGTAGAAGCGCATGAGCGCCGGGCGGGTAGCGTCTGTTTCCAGTTGAATGTCGTGGATACCCCGTTTCAGGCATTCTCTTTTGCAGAAATCGAGCATGGGCTGAAACAGATTCTGCCCTGCAAATGACCGCCGAATAGCCACTTTATGAATCAAACCTACGGTATTGGCGGGCACTTCGGGATAATAAAGCGGGTCTTCCCATTGCAGAATAAACGTCGACGCGGGCTCACCGTCGGCATACATCACGTAGCAATTGTTGCGCGTGTAGTCGTCGATGAGGTTATCGGCCGTTAACGTACCTGGCCCCCACATCATCTGCCCACTGTCGATCAGCCACTGGCCCACCTCCTGGACAATGCGTAGAAACTCGTCGGGTGTGTCGTTGCGAAAGGTATAGGTCATTGCTCATTATCCAGTTAGCCGTTTTTACCGGTTGCTCTTTCCTGCGTCGGGATACCACAGAAAGCCTATTTCACGCTCACTACATTACTGAGCGCAGATACGCCGTTTTCGTTGAAGGCTTCGATGGCAAAGTAATACGGCACGCCCACATTGAGCGCACGCAGCTCAAACTTGTTTGGCTGATCGGCCCAGAACTGATAGGTCTGATAGAGCTTGTCGGGCGCAATTCCCCACCGAATGTTATACCCCGTTGCCGGCTCACCAGACCGCCCAGCTACAGCTTGCCCTGCCATAGCGGGGCTACTCCAGCTTAAGTCGGCATTACGCTGGTCGTTCTGCCGCACTGCGGTCATGGTTGGCGTGGCAGGTACGTTACCAGCGCCGTTGCCAAACACCCGAAACGCGTTGATGGCCAACGTAGGCCCAGCCACGTACACATGCTCGTAGCGAACGTACCTGGCACGCACAGGCTTGCCATCGGCCCGAACGGGTAGCTCCACGTAGGCGCAGGCATGGTCTTTTTTAGGCTCCTTCGTCAGATCGGCAACCAGGTCAAATTTCTTTCCGTCGACAGACGTCAGGATTTTGAACTGGGTATACACCGTCGAGTCGGAGTCGAAGATGGTTTGTTTGTAATCGATATAGTCGACCTGCACCGCCCGGATATCTCGTTCAGCGCCCAGATCGGTGGTGAGTGTTTCACCGGGTCTGTTTTGTGCGGCCACCCAGAACGTGCGCGGATTTTCATCGGCTACCCGGTCGGCGGTAACGGTGTCGGTTGGGGCGGTGGCCAGCGTTGATGAGGCGATGACGGGTTTTTTATAGTTGAGCAGCATCCAGCCTGTAAATAGCTCGTCCCGATGTTGCAGCAGCCTTGTCGGCAGAAAGTGGGGATAATCGCCAAAGCGGGTGTTGGCGTTCATCTGTCCGTCTTTGTCGAAGCCTGCCGGATTCATCACAATGCGGCGTTCCATACCCCAGTTGTAGCCAATCCAGGTGGTGCCGGTATTCCAGTAGTTGCCGAAATTATCCTGGAACGTATTCCCATGCCCGCAGCCTGTGGCAAAACCACCCGGTTTGTAGGCTACCGGGTTGTAGGGCGCATACTCCCACGGCCCCAGCGGACTTTTGCCAACGTAGGTACCGTTGCCATACACGTTGTATTCGGTACCCGGCGCACCATATTGCAGGTAATAGGTGCCCTTGTCTTTGGTCATCCAGGCTCCTTCCGTAAATGGCTTGAACGGGTCGGAATGGTTCGGGCCGAAACGCTCCCAGCCATGCTTATACGGGTCGAGCCAGAACATCGCCTTGTACGCCTCCGCCGGATTGGTGCCCGCATAGGTCAGGTTGCGGCTTTTATCGAGTTCGGCCCCGAAAATCGGATACACATTCGACGATCCCCAATACATGTACCACTTGTCGGTATCGTCGTCGTGGAAAAGCGCGGGGTCCCAGGGGCCGATATCCTTCGGCAGGCGGGGCATCCAGCGATTCAGGAATTTTAGTTTCCCTTTTTCCGGCTCCGTCGAATAGAAGATGGGTCGTTGCTCGAACGTGCTCTGGAACAGATACAGCGTGTCGCGCACCGACAGTGCCGCCGGCGCACACATGTCTTCCATCGGCCACTTGTCGGGCACAATGTACTCCCAGTTGATCAGGTCTTTGGAATGCCACCACCCGCCCTGAATGGTCACGAAGAGATAGTACTCTTTCTTATGGTTGATGAGCACCGGATCGGCCCCGGACCGGTATGAGATCTTCTCATTCAACTGCTCGAAATTATACCGATAGCTAATGTCCATCGGGTTACAGTAAGTAGAGCTTGGCCTGCCGGGGCGGGGTTGCTGCCGGGGCTGGGCCATACCGGCAAACACACAGACTAGAAGCAGAGTAAGAATGATAGTGGTGATACGCATAATCCGTATGGTGTTTGCGGGTAAAAGGCAGAACGATTTAGGCTTTACTTCGGCTTTACCTACGTCGGCTTTCTGAACAGTTCAGAAAGCCGACGCAACTCACATCAACCATAACTCTGTTTGCTTCCCGTTGCCACGGGCCGGATATTTGCAGCCAATTAATCATCCTGTTGCCCACTGTGCCCGATAGTCTACCTATTCCGCTGCTGATTGCCCTGCTGGCCCTCCCTTTTGGGGCATTCGGGCTGCTGTTCAGCGCAGGTAACCGGTCGGCATCGGGATGGCTGGCCGTTTTCATTACGGTGCTAGGCTTAGGCATAAGCCTGTACGCCGCCTCTACGGGGACGGTCGCCCAAGTTTGGGCAACCAACTGGATTCAGTTCCAGCACCTGATCATTCCCCTTCAATTCCGGCTCGATCCGATTGGCAGGCTGATGCTTGTACTGGTTCATGGTATTGCCCTGCTGGTGCAGCTTTATTCGATCAGCTACATGCGCGACGACGCCCGCAAGGGACGATACTTTGCTTACCTACAGCTTTTTATCGGTGCCATGCTCGGTATTATTCTGGCGGGCAACCTGGTGATTCTGTATGCATTCTGGGAGTTGGTCGGCCTGGCGTCGCTGCTCCTGATCGGCTTTTGGTATGACCGGCCTGCGGCAGCGGCGGCGGCTAAAAAAGCGTTTTTGATGAACCGCATTGGCGACGCCGCCTTTCTGCTGGGGATTCTGATGACGTACCTGCACACCGGCTCATTCGAATTTGGCACGGCTCCGCTACCGACTATTGCCGGTATCTGCCTGTTTATGGGCTGCGTCGCCAAATCGGCTCAGTTTCCATTACTGACCTGGCTGCCCGACGCGATGGAAGGGCCAACCCCCGTTTCGGCGTTGCTGCACGCGGCCACCATGGTTGCCGCCGGTATCTTTCTGCTGGCCCGGATTCACCCCATGCTTTCGCCCGATGCGCTGCTGGTGGTGACGCTGGCAGGTACGTTAACCACTGTCTGGGGCGGCTTTTCGGCCCTGTTTCAAACCGACATCAAGCGGGTGCTGGCGTTCTCCACAATCTCACAACTGGGGCTTATGGTGGCGGCAATGGGAACGGGTAATGTGGGCGGCGCGCTCTTTCATTTGTTAACGCATGCCTTCTTCAAGGCCGGTCTGTTCCTGGCGGCAGGCAGCGTCATTCACGCCGTTCATACCCAGGATATGCACCAGATGGGTGGCCTGCGGAAAAGCCTCCCGCACACGTACCTGACGTACCTGATCTGTGCAGCGGCCCTGTCGGGCGTTCCGTTGCTATCGGGTTTTCTGTCCAAAGAAGCTATTCTGGGCGGGGCATTCAACTGGGCCGACGCACGCGGTGGGGCGGCTCAACTTATACCCGTTCTGTTGTTACTTTCATCGGGGCTAACGGCCGTTTATATGGCCCGCCAGGTCCGATTGATCTTTTTTGGCCAACCTGAACCAGCCAGCGTAATGGCTCCCCACGAACCCGACTGGCTGATGCGCGGCCCGGTCTGGCTACTTACCATTCTGTCGATTGGCTTCTGGTTTTCGTTGAATCCGCTGTCGGCTCATCACAGTTGGGTAATAGCCGCAATTGGGCAATCGCTGCCTGAAGATGGTCCGGTGTGGCTGGCTCCAGCGTCGATTTTGCTGGTTGTGCTGGGCGGCTGGCTTGGCTTCCGCCTTCGCGAACCGGCGATAGGCAGCCCGTTGGCGCTGGCTTCCCGGCATTATGGCTACCTCGACGAACTTTACCGGCACCTGGTAACCGGACCGGCGCTCTGGCTGGCCTCGCTTGTCAACCGGACCGATCAGCGCGTGGTCGATGGGGTGGTCGATGGGGTTGGGCTGGGCACCGTTATGCTGGCGCACCTTATCCGCTTTATCGACCGTTTCGGCGTCGACGGCGTGGTGAATGGAGCCGGTAAAGTAGCTATTGGCGTAGGGCAGCTTACCCGCTCTGTACAGGGTGGCCGCATACAGACCTACATCGCCACAGCCATTGCCGTAGTCGTTTTAGTACTTTGGTTAATTCTTTGACAACCGTTACACCATTTTGAACCTCCTTTCGCTCCTTATTTTCCTTCCCCTTGTTGGGGCTTTAGTGGTGGCGCTACTGCCGGGAGAACGTCCTGCCCTATTTCGCGGGATCGCCCTTACAGTGGCGGTAATTGAGCTAATAATCAGTGCGTTGGCTTATCTACAGTACGTACCCAGCAACCCCGACTATCAGCTACTCGAACAAGCCGACTGGATCACGTTGCCACTCGGTAGCCTGGGCGTTGCGTCTATCGATTATCTGGTTGGCGTTGATGGCATTAGCCTTCCCTTGGTCATGCTGTCGGCGGTGGTCATGCTGGTGGGCGTTGTCTCTTCGTGGACCATTACGAAACGTACAAAAGCCTATTTCTCGCTCTACCTGCTTCTGACCGGAACGATAATGGGCTGCTTTCTGGCGCTCGATTTCTTTCTGTTCTTCCTCTTTTTTGAATTCATGCTCCTGCCCATGTATTTCCTCATCGGGCTCTGGGGCGGGCCTCGTCGCGAATACGCATCTATCAAGTTTTTTCTGTATACGCTGGCCGGTTCGGTATTGATTCTACTGGTGATGATCGGCCTGTACCTATCTGTTATGGACCCCGTCGGCACGGCGATCAATGCGGGCCTGATCGGTAGCGCTGCCGATCTGACGCCCGACATTCGGGCCTTGCTTCAGTCGCAGCTAGCCACCGGCCAGCTCAACCCCGCCCTAATCGTGCACACGTTCGACTGGCGGTATATGGCCGATGGCGGTAACTATTTGCCGGGTTCGTTTCTGAGCGCTACCGGCGAAGTCATGATTGGCGGTATGCCCAGCCGGATGCTGGCTTTCTGGGCCGTATTTCTGGGCTTTGCCATCAAGCTACCCATCGTGCCTGTTCACACCTGGCTACCCGATGCGCACGTAGAAGCGCCCACACCGGTGTCGGTGGTGCTGGCGGGTGTGTTGCTGAAAATTGGCGGCTACGGCTTTATCCGGGTTGCCTGGGGCCTGTTCCCCGACGCCGGGGCCGAATACGCCACCACGCTGGCCGGGCTGGGTACGTTAACCATCGTCTACGGCGGACTCAATGCGCTGGCGCAGTATGACCTGAAGAAAATGATTGCCTACTCGTCGGTATCGCACATGGGTTTTGTGCTGCTGGGCGTGGCGTCTATTACCGCCGAGGGGGTCAACGGGGCCGTTTATCAGATGGTAAGCCACGGCATCTTATCGGCCATGCTATTCCTGCTGACGGGCGTACTCTACGACCGTACCCACGACCGCCGCATCGATTCGTATCGCGGCCTGATGACGCCCATGCCACAGTACGCCACCCTCACAGCCATTGCCTTTTTTGCCTCGCTGGGCCTGCCCGGCTTCCCCGGATTCATTGGCGAACTGTTCACACTGATGGGGAGCTACCAATCTGTCTACCTCCCCGGCTGGATCACCGCCGTTTCAACGCTGGGCATTATTCTGGCCGCCGCCTATTTCCTCTGGACGTTGCAACGAATGTTTTTCGGCCCTACCTGGGTACGTTCACAGACGACCACACAAAGCCCGACGCCCATTGACGCATTAGCCGACCTCACCGCTCGCGAACAGCTCATGCTCATTCCATTGGCCTTACTGGCACTGGGAATTGGGCTGTTCCCTAACCTGATTTTCAACCTTACGAATTCGACTGTAGCCCGCTGGCTGCTGGCGTTTGCGGTAGAGTAACGGGTTCGAGCAGTAATTCCATATGCACGTTGGCGCGGGTGTACGGGCTGTCTCTGAGCGGAATATGCACAAACCCAATGCTTTCGTACAGCTTCACGGCTACTGTAGCCATTTTGTTTGATTCAAGCCAAACCCGTTTGGCGCCCATCTTCCGGGCATAGTCCACGGCCGCTTCGCAAAGTAACCGACCAATGCCCAGGCCACGGGCTTCTTTCCGCATGCCCATCTTAGCCAGTTCAAATTCATCAGGTCCGGTACGAATGATGGCTACTGTACCAATGATGGTGTCGCCGCGCTGAGCCAGCAGAATTTCTCCGCCATCGGGCAAAATATATAGTTCGGGATGATCGAGCTGTTCCAGATCGTGTGGCTCCACCGTGAATAAATCACTGATCCATTCGACATTGATCTGTTTGAAGGCTGGCTGATGCTCAGGGGAAAACGGAATAACGCTTACTGATTCCATAAAATGACTAAAATGCGGTCGGTGAATAGACGTGCAAGTAGGCTCTTTTCACATACATACGCAATGAAAGCCGAATATGATTAGGTCGAAGCTATGCCGGTCATGCCTTCGCCCTGAACCATGATTACTGCTAACCAATTTCCAGTTAGCTCAACACAAGACAACAACTCACCTTTTAAGACTTGACAAACTGGTTGCTTCACTAATCATCTTACTGGTAACGAACTCGTTACCAGCCAGCCGTATCCCTTTTGATCGCCAATAAGACACCGAAATTGACGATATCAACTAATATTTTGTACTATATCAATTAAGCAAAACAATATTTGCAATAAGTATTTGAAATAAGAATTATAGTTTGAAAATTTGATCATACCCAACAGTATATACCTTATTTATCAGTTCCTGTCTATCTGTTCAGCTTCTACAACCTAACAAACTAAGTCAATGAGTTTATCACGTCGCAACTGGCTCAAAGCCAGCAGCCTGTTTACCGCTACGCTCGGTTTAAGCCGCTGGACTACCTCGCAGGCAACAGCAAAGCCAGCCCAAGCTTTGGCTGCCGACGCCTTCACGAAAGAGCATATGGTCATGCCGCCCTCTACCCCTAAACTAAGGGCGCGGTTGCTGGCAAATGAGAACCCATTGGGCATTGCGCCAAGTGCGAAAAAGGCGATCATCGAATCGGCTAGTTCGGGAAACCGGTATGCCTGGTCGGAGTTCGGTCCGCTGAAAAAACTTATCGCCGACAAAGAAGGTATCAAGCCAGAACACATCATGATGTCGCCCGGCTCGTCAGACATGCTCCTGGCGGCGGCTGAACACTTCGCCAAAGGTGGCGGCACCATCCTGACGTGTCGCCCAACGTACGAAGACCTGCTCAAAAAATCGACGCTGTTTGGCGGTTCAGTCAAGGCGCTGCCACTCACCAAAGAGTACAAGTTCGATTTACCCGCTATTCAGGCCGCCCTGACGCCCGACGTGAAGTTGGTGTATATCGTGAACCCGAACAACCCAACGGGCACCATCCTGTCGCCCGCTGAACTTGAGGCATTTTGCCGCGCAGTAGCGCCTAAAGTGCCTGTCTTCATCGACGAAGCCTACATCGACTTCCTGTCGCCTGCCGACCGGCCTATGCTGGGTAAACTGGTTGCCGAAGGGCTCAACATCATTCAGGCCCGGACGTTCTCTAAAATTCACGGTTTCGCTGGCCTCCGCCTGGGCTACGCCATTGCGCAACCTGCTATGCTGGAAGCCATGCACCAGTATATCGGCGCCGAACATGACGTGAGCATTACTACGTTGATGGCCGGTACTGCCAGTTATCAGGATCAGGCCTGGCAGGACTATTGCCGCGCCGAAAATGCCAAAGCCCGCGACTTTACGGTAAAAGCCCTGACCGAGATGGGTTACGAGGTTATTCCTTCGTACGCCAACTTCATGCTGTTCCCGATTCGCATGAAAACCAAAGCCTTCAGCGAGCAGATGATGGCGCAGGGCATCGGTATCCAAACCCGCGACATCGACGGGCAACCGTTCTGCCGGGTCAGTATCGGCACTATGGAAGAAATGGGTATGTTTGTCGACAGCTTCAAGAAAGTAGTCGGCTAATTCAGGTACGTTTCCCACACGCTAAGAGCCGCTCCCAGGTACGTTTGGAGCGGCTCTTTTTTGTTTTTTAGCGGTGTAGGTGGGTGGTCTCAGGCTATAAATAGCTTTTACATGGAGAGGCTTTTTGCTCTAGGCCCTTCGACCGGCTCAGGGTGACAATTCACATCCAGCAGGTGAATGATGACCTTGGGTGAGCTTGTCACCCTGAGCCTGTCGAAGGGCCCAGCGTCAGCAACCTACAGCGCGAAAGCAACCTAGCTCGCCAAGCCAATCACCACCAACGTACCCAGCCTCTACTTCCCAGCCGCCGCCATTAGGGGCGCGTAAAACCGCCACGTGGATTTGTACTCGCGGGTGAGTTTCTGGTTGGTCAGAATGGCGCGGACCATATCGACGGGCATGGCGTTTTCCTGCATGATGGTGTCGTGAAACTGCTTGTAGGTCATCCTGCCACTGTCGACGAGCTCTTTTTTCAGGGCGTAGAACTGGAAACCACCCGTCATGTAGGCCAGTTGATAGAGCGGTTCGTAGCCACCCACAAACGACCGACGTACCTCGCCCTCGGCGTTGGCCCGCTCGTGCCCGACGCGATCCACCAGGAAGTCGATGCACTGCTGGGGTTTCCACTTGCCGAGGTGGTAGTTGAGCGAGAAAATGATACGGGCGCAACGGTGCATCCGCCAGAACAACATCCCGATGCGGTCTTCGGGCGACTGCGGGAAGTTCATATCCCACAGAATCATTTCCCAGTAGAGCGACCACCCCTCGGTCCAGAACGGCGTGCGGAAGCGGCGGTACGTTTTGTAGCGGTTGTTCATGAACCCCTGCAAATGGTGCCCGGCAATGAGCTCGTGATGGACCGTTGCCCGCGAAAAATGCGGATTATTTCCCCGCATGCTCATCAGCTTGTCGTCCTGCGACATGCCCGACGTGGGGTACGAAATCAGGATAGTTTCGCCACCCAGAAAGAACGGGCTCATCTTCTGCCGCTCGGCCGACATCATGGTCATGCGCCAGGTTTCTTCGGCAATGGGCGGAATAGTGATCAGGTCTTTCTCTTTCAGGAACGCCACCGACTCGTTGTAGAGGCGGAGAATCAGCTCGGGCTGCTTGCCTACGGGCACCGTGCTGTTCTTCACTTTCTCTTGCGCCGCTTTCCAGTTGTCGCCGAAACCCATCTCGCGCGAGGCTTTAAGCAGTTCGCGGTCGCACCAGGCAAACTCACGGTTGGCAATGTCGATCAGTTCTTCGGGCGTGTAGGCGATCATCTCGAACTGAAGCTGTCGCACCAGTTCATCGCGCCCGACGGCCACGCCCGCAATGCCGCTTTCGTCTACGGCGGGCTGGGCGGCTTTGGCTTTCTTGCCGAAAAAGGCGGCGTACTCGGTCAGTTGGGCATCCAGTTTCCGGTAGGGTTCGGGCACCCACCAGGTAAAGAGCGGGTCGTAGTCGTTGTAGAACTCGAACACGCTTTTCAGCGCTGATTTCAGCCCATTGGCCGTGTCTTCGGCCCGCCCCGCCAGCACCGGGTCAACCGCCGGCAACGCCTGCATGGTCTTCAATGCCTGCGCCACCTCGCGACTGAGACGCGCAAAGTCGGTTGCCACCACCTCGCCGTTCATCGACGCGCCCCGCCGCCTGACTTTCTCAAGCGCGTAGATTGGCTCGGCAAACGGGAACCACGCCTGCGTTTTGGCCACTTCAGCCGCTTCGGTCTGCAACTCCCGCAGGTCGACCTCCAGGCTCCGCCGAAACAGCAGGTAATCGACCTGACTATCGACCGGCAGCCGATCGAAATCCAGTTTCTGAAGCTGCTGTAGTGTTTCGTTGGTGTGGCGTTGCAGCCGTTCGCGCCGTTCGGGCGAGTTGGCAATGACGTAAAACCGGTTCAGGCTTCCCCGATCGGCGTTGTACTGCGTCATCAGATGATGCACCTCGCTGGTTTGGCGGTACAAGTCGTTAATCGGCGCGGGCTGAGCGTAGGCGCAACAGGTAGCTGAGAGAGCTAGCAGATAAACAACGAATCGAGTGTAGAAAGTGGCCATAGACATAGTGTAGCAGGCTGCAAACCCGCTTTTCGCTCATCTACAGTCCTTACCGCAACATACCTATTTATTTCCTGATTTAGTCACCCTGACGTCAGGAAGGATCGCGGCGTTCTTACCAACGTACCCAGCTAAAAGTTATAGCCCACTCAAGGTCGTCATTTACCTGCTTGAGTGGGCTTGTCACCCTGAGCAGAGGCGAAACGGTCCGCCGCTGCGGGACCTGGCGTCAGCAACCTAACTCGCGAAGCAATTCACTTCTCTTTCAGCTTGAAATAGCAGAATAACGGCCAGGTGTGGGGGTGTGAACAGTAGCCCTGAAAGGCCCTTTTGCGATCGGGCGAAGGCACCCAGAAGGCATACAGTCCCTCTCGATACAGGGTCGAGTTTACCTCGTCGGCCGCCGTCCATTGGCCGACCCAGTAGTTAGGGTACTGGAGCGCGTAGTTGTGAAAGGAGAATTTCATCAGCAGCGACCAGGCTTCTTCCTTATCGAAGGTGGCTACGCCCAACAACATGGGGTATTCCAGCGAAAACCAGATACCCCCATCTTCCCCATCCGGATTACGACCCCATAACGACCTTTCTCTGGTTCGTATGCCAATTTTCTCGGGGGTCGACACTTTGCTTTTCACGTACTCGTAAATCTCTTTTTTGCGCTCGGTGGACAAGCCCGGAATCTGCAATAAATAGCCCTGGGCTTCAACACAAACGTTATCGACGCCAAATTTCAGTTTTGGGCTGAGATAGGCCCGGGCCGAAAATTTCCGGTCGCCCAGATCACGCATGTAGCTTTGCTCCAGTGCAGCACGGTAGGTTTCCAGGGCAGTAGTGAGGGGAGCCGCCTGCACGTTTTTCGATTGGGTCAATTCCGCAATCAGCTTTGGAAAAACGGCCAGCACGACCGCCGAGTTCAGATGCGACTCGGCAGACCCGCTGTAGACGTTGGGCGAATAATCGTGGAAGAAACTATCACTCCAATCGGAGTTCAGCATCTTCACCAACCCATGTTGGCCCAGGCCAATTTCGTCGCGCAGGTAAACGAAGTACTTTTTCACAATCGTCAGTACGGCGTCTTTCTTTCCAGCTTCGGCGGGGTAATAAGCTACCTGCTCACTGAGGAACCGATAGTCTTTCGTGATCGACAGATATTCGGAGAGAACGTAGAAGAAGAATAGCTGCTCGTCGCTTTCTTTGTAGATCGACGCGGCACTATAGCCGAAACCCGAATTGCCCCGCTTGATTTCGCCGTCTTCTTCCGAATGTTTGATAACGTACCTGAGGCACGATTTTGCCAGCTCGGGGTTGGTATAGCAGGCGGCCAGGGCAGCCTGTAAATGATCCCGGTTCGAGATGTTATCGCCAAAGTAATAGCTGTAGACCGTGCCCTGCGGAATGAACGTCTCTTTGTAATACGCGCTGTACTTGGCCGACGCTTCAACCATATGAGCGTTCCAGAGCATCTCGCGCTTGAACACCGGGTTTTTCTCCGCCGACAAATCGGGCAGTTTGCTTTTCCATTGCTGCACAAAAAGCCCCTCCGACGGATCGTTTAGCTGCGCACCGGTAAACAGATCGGCCACCTGCGTCTCCACATCGCGAAACTGATTGCCGGTCGTCAGCCCGATAACCAGGTTGAACGTGACCAATTGCCCCGGTTTCAGCGAAGTCGTAACCGTAGTGCCCAGCGTATCGTTGGTGGCTGTCACGGCCGCGCTGTAGCTATCACCCTTCTTTTTGGCATACATAAACACCGACGGCGGATCTACATCATAAGGGTAGCGCTCTATGGGAGCCGCTTCAACCAGGAACGTATTCGGTTTATACGACAGATCGGCAATAGCAATTTGTTGACCTGCATCAACGCTCGTCGAAGCACTGTAGGCGAAGGGGCGTTTTGCCTTTTGGGTGTATTGCGTGCCGTTCAGGACGAAGTTGACCAGCATCCGCTCAGTGTAGGCCAGCTCCTGGGTTTTGCTACCGGTATTTTTCAGCGAAACCGTAACGATAAAAGACGGATTGCCCGTGTTGATTCTGGAGGACGGTTTGACGGAAATAACGCGGGTGCAGGTTATCTGATCGGCCAATTGATAAGTATACCGGGCAAAGCCAACACCAAAGATTCTCTGGGCCGCGGCCGGATCGGCAGCCAGCGAGTTGATACCGATCAGGTCTACTTTTTTGAGTGACCCACCGTTTTTAAACACGATACTGGCATCGTTCCAGCCGTAATTAGTTTGTGTAGACGCATTCAGTCTGGCCCAGGCTCGCTCAGCCGTTAAGAACTGGTAAGTGCCACTCACATGCGTCAACAGGCCCATGCGGTAGTTGCCCAGCAAAAAATAGGGGTCTTCAGGCAGGTTAGCGTCCTTACCGTTTGGGTCATTCGCCATAAACGGCAACCGACCGGTGTATTGATAAACAGGCAGTTGACTAGCCGACAAAGTCCAGTCGCCGATTTTCTGCCCGTAGGATTGCTGCGTTATAACGTATAGTAAACAGGCACTGATGAGCGTCAGAGTTGACTTCATAGGGAAAGCGGTTTTGCTTGTTAAACAGGCAAAAAGTGGCTAATCCCTATTTAGTCCTTTTTTTTATTTACGCCCAGGTACGTCAACCAGGCTCAACCTATAACGTACCTATCGCTTGATCGATACTGAATCGAGTTTGACTTCCGACTGATGTGCACTCATCAATTGGTACGCTGCGGTTGCAGATGGTTCGTCTTTCAACATAAACCGATAGTGTCTGGAAAAGAACCTTATCGGTTTACTATCAGCTACTTATTCATAATCAGGAAACAGCCTCACCGACTGATGCAGCATCAGTATTTTCATCAGGCAATGGAGCAGGATCGATGGGGCCGCTCTGCCCTGTTGCCGATGATTCCAGGTTGGCGACGCCCAAGTCGTCGTTGAGATTGGCCGGACCACTGGCATTTGAACCGGCCCCATCAGACCCGCCTGCGCCGCCCAGTTCACCCCCACTGCCGGGCGGCGTAGTGCTCGCCAATGGGCTGTTTTTAGATTGGCCACTACCGCCGCTGTCGCTGTCTGGCGCGTACTGACAGTAGTATCAGCCAGTAAAACTGTTTATAATTGTGATATAGCTGGCTCTTTCGGTAACATAACGGCCAGCGTGGGGTATTCAAAAAAACTGAAGAACATTCAGGCAGAAATAAGCCGCCGGGATACTATTCGTTAAGTAATTTCGAAGGGCCGTGTTTTACGAGAAAGCCCTGCTAATCCAGATCAATATAATACGGCTCGTGGTCCATCTCTTCGCGGGCTTCTTCGGCAGCGTCGAACTGAGTTTGTTCTGGCTCGGGGAGAGTAGCATTAGCTGCTTGCCCTTCCTGAATTCGTTGTACGAATACACCTGCGCTGATCAGCGCCAATGTACCTGCAACGGCCGCTACGGCCTCGTTTCGGCCAGCCTGTTTAGCGGCAACCCCAGTGAAGCCAGCCACGAAGGGCAACAGATAATACGGATCGTTCAATTTCTTCGAAACGGCTATGCCAATGGCACCCAGCACACCAAGTAAGCCAACAGCAAACGGTACGGCCCGTTCGCGACTCACCCGGTATCCTGCTTCGATGAGCAGGTTGGTCGTTGCTACGCCGGTTGCGACAGTGATCCAGCCCGCGTAAATACCCGCTGCCCGATGGAACGTCTTTTCAGGTTGCAACACATCGGGCGTTTGTCCAACGCCTAACGCCTGGTGAAGGGCCAGCACCGTTGGCAACGTGGTGACGGTGATTGCATTGGCCGCCACCCGCGCCTTTTTCTCGCCCCGCGAAAAGAAAACGCCAAACAGGCCATTGAGCAGGTAGTTGACCACCAGCCAGGGAGCCGCTTTGTCGTAGCGAGGATTATTCACCTGCGACGGTAACGCCTGGTGCACGGCCAGTCCCAACGTACCTGTGTAAATCACCGGCCAAACAGCGGCGAATGTTCCACCAACTGGGGTAATCAGGTTAGTCTCCAGCTCGTCCTGATACTCGGGAACCACGTCGGTCCGACGCTTTTTATTTCGCGGGCCCGCGAAGAAGTACGTACCTACGATACTGCCGATGACTAGTGCGGCCGTGGCCAGGCGACTGATTTTTGTGTTTTCCATAAACGGTGATTGAGCGGTTTATCTCTAAAACCTGCTCGATCACGCGCTTGTTTGTTACTTTTTTATTGACCTGCGGATAGGGCACCCATTTGGTTGCCTGATTGACAAGTTGATAGGTCGCTTTATGTTTGTGGCATGCTTCACACCCGCTTCATTACCCTGCTGTTCGGCTTCGCACTTGCCATTAGTTGCAAACAGACCACTACCACCGACCCCACCACCGCCGCGCTGACCATCCCAGGTACGTATAAAGTGACGCAATTCACGGGCAATGATGGAGCGACTTACGATTATATTCAGTTGGCAAGAGACGAAAAGAACACCTGCTTCACCGACCTCACGCTGACGTTCCGCGACAATGGCACGCTCACGACAGCCAACGTACCTGCCTGCAACAAAGCAGTCTTGTTCCCTGATCTGACCAAATCATACGGCAACGCTACCTGGTCGGTGGCAGATAATACGCTCACTATCAACTACCAGGATGTAGTACTTACACCGGTAGCGAGCCGGCAGCAATGGGTGGCAACGGGTTCGGCTACGACGCTTTTGCTCTCCCGTACGCTAAACTCGGTGGACGTAAACACGGGCAAGCCCATTATCGTCACCTACAAAATGGAGTTGGTACGGCAGTAGTTTTTAGCTGTAAAAAAGAGCCGAAACCGTTCTTGTCAATGTGTTTGTAGGTAGACACAGCGCAAAGTTACTTTCTTAAAGTTACCTCTCAGAGAGCCAATTTTATTCGTTTAATGGTTAAAGTTGCAGTTATAAACATATAGTACGCAGATTTCGCGAATGAACCGGATTTACGCGGATTTTTGGATTTAAACCGGATTTGCTCTGCTTTATGATGACCTCTACGAATCAACTTAAATCAAAAATCCGCGGGAATCCGGTTCATTCGCGAAATCCGTGTACCAGTAGCCCGCGTACAACTGATACTAAACCTTCATGAAAATCAACAAATTACTCGTTGCCAATCGCGGCGAAATTGCCCTTCGTGTCATGCGTACCGCCCGCGAAATGGGCATTAAAACCGTGGCTATCTACTCCGAAGCTGATCGGAATGCACTGCACGTTCGTTATGCCGACGAGGCGGTTTGCGTGGGGCCACCACCATCGGCCCAATCGTATCTGCGGGGCGACGCCATCATTGACGTGTGCCGCAAGTTTGGCGTCGACGCCATTCATCCGGGCTACGGTTTTTTATCGGAGAATGCCAATTTTGCGCGTCAGGTACGTGAAGCAGGCCTGATTTTTATCGGTCCTTCCCCCGAAAGTATTGAGGTGATGGGTAGTAAGTTAGCTGCTAAAGCGGCCGTATCTGGCTACAATATTCCGATGGTTCCCGGCACCCCCGATGCCATCGACGACCGGGAAGAAGCGAAACTCATTTCGGCCAAAATCGGCTACCCCATTCTGATCAAAGCCAGCGCCGGTGGTGGAGGAAAAGGGATGCGGGTGGTGGAAAAAGACGCCGATTTTGATGAGCAGATGGACCGCGCCGTGAGTGAAGCCATTTCGTCGTTCGGCGACGGGTCGGTCTTCATTGAGAAGTATGTCACCTCGCCCCGGCACGTCGAAATTCAGGTATTGGGCGATCAGCATGGTAACCTTATTCACCTCTTCGAGCGCGAATGCTCGGTGCAGCGGCGGCATCAGAAAGTGGTGGAAGAAGCCCCCTCGGCTGTTCTAACGCCCGAAATTCGGGAAGCGATGGGACAGGCAGCGGTCGATGTAGCCCGCGCCTGTGGCTACTACGGAGCCGGTACGGTCGAGTTCATCGTGGATGCCGATCTGAACTTCTATTTCCTCGAAATGAATACCCGCCTACAGGTGGAACACCCTGTCTCAGAACTCATTACGGGCGTGGATCTGGTGGAGCAGATGATCTACATCGCCGAAGGCAAAGCACTGACGATCAAGCAGGGAGACTTGAAAATCAAGGGTCATGCCGTGGAGGTACGTGTGTACGCCGAAGACCCCGCCAACAACTTCCTCCCCGACGTAGGTACGTTGGAAACTTACGTTCGCCCGCAGGGCAACGGTGTGCGCGTCGACGATGGGTTCGAGCAGGGCATGGCCATTCCGATCTATTACGATCCCATGATTGCCAAGCTCATCACCTACGGAAACGACCGCGGGGCGGCCATTCAGAAGATGATCCGCGCCATTGACGAGTACCAGATCACGGGCGTACAAACCACGTTGCCGTTCTGCAAATTCGTGATGGAGCACGACGCTTTCCGCTCGGGGAAATTCGACACCGGTTTCGTGGCCAACTACTTTACGCCGGAGGTGCTAAAGACTGAAGCCGACGCGCAGGAAACTGAACTGGCGGCAGTACTGGCCGCCTACCTGCTGGATACGCAGAAGCCGAAAGCTACCACCTTACAAAGCACAATGACACCCTCGAAAAGCCGCTGGCGGGAACGGCGGTAACACGGACTTTAGTCGGGGACGCCCAGTCCGTTTTACGCTACCTTACTGAACAGGTTATTCAGCGATTCGGCCAGGGTGGGGTGTGCGAAGATGGCGTCGCGGAGGCGTGGGTACGTTACGTTTCCCATCATCGCAATCTGGAGCATCGACATAATTTCGCCACCTTCCATACCCAGAATGGCCGCGCCGATAAGCTGGTCGGTATCCGCGTCGATGATCACTTTCATGAGGCCATTGGTGCGGTCTGTTTCAATGGCGCGGGCTACGCTGGTCATGGACATTGTGGCTACTTTTATTGATCTTCCCGCCTTTCGGGCTTCCTGCTCGCTCAAGCCGATTCGACCCAATTGCGGATCCGTGAATACTGTGTAGGGAACAGACCGATCAGCAATTGAGGCATTACCGCCTTCCAGCAGGTTCTGGTTGATTACCCGGTAGTCGTCGTACGAAATGTGGGTAAACGCCGGGCCACCTTTAATGTCGCCCAGCGCATAAATGCCGGGCTGGCTGGTTTCCAGTTTATTATCTACATGAATGAACCCGTGCGCATCGGTCGTTACGCCCGTTGTCTCCAGATCAAGCGTGGGCGTGTTGGGTGTTGTGCCGGTAACAACCAGCAGGTGCGATCCCGTTAGTTGCCTGGGTCCCTGCTCCGTTTCCAGCGAAAGCTCAACGCCCCCATTGGCCGTTTTGCTTACCTGCTCAACGGTCGTGTTGGTCAGCACCTGAACGCCTTCATCCGTCAGGATTTTGGTTAGTTCGTCAACGATGTCCTTATCTTCATGGGCCAGCAGTTGATCGCCACGCTCAATGATGGTTACCTCACTACCGAAGCGCCGGAATAGCTGGCTGAACTCGACGCCGATGTAGCCGCCGCCCAGAATCAGCAGGTGCTTTGGGAGCTCAGGTACGTTCATCAGAGCTGTAGACGTCAGCCAGGGCACCGTATCCAGACCCGGCAGGTCGGGTTTTTTAGGATGCGTGCCGCAGTCGATGAAAATATGATCGGCAGTTAGCAGTCGTTCGCCGCCGTCGTTCAGCGACACGGCGACCTGCTTCCTTCCAACAAATCGAGCTTCACCACCGATGAACGTCAGGTTCTCTGTCTTGGCAAACGACGCTTCGATGCCCTTCCGAAACTGCTCGACAACCTGGTTCTTCCGGGCAATGACGGCTTTGAAATCGACTTGAACGTTGCCCGTCTCGACGCCGTAATCAGCCGCGCGGCGGGCATCGAAGGCCATTTGCGCCGAGGCGATCAGGGTTTTGGTGGGTGTACAGCCGTAGTTGATACACGTGCCACCCACGTAACTCCGTTCGATCATAGCCGTCCGCCAGCCTTTTTTAGCCAAGGCGGCCGACAACGGTTTACCGGCTTGCCCCGCCCCGATAATCAGCGCGTCGAAATGCTCGACAGAATTAGTGTTCATGGTATCTTCTGAGAAGTCAGGCTGTCAGGTACGTTCATTCAGGCTTAAGCCAGTCGGGTGGTGGGTTTGATATCGCTGACGATGGCCCAGCCAAGTCCGGCAACCAGCGCATCTTCAGTCACGGCACCCACCGCGTCGGGGAGACCCAGATCGTGGTCGAGCCAGCGACGCAGGTTGAAGAACAATAACGTGCCCGCCACCGCGCCGAGGCCACCCAGAACGGCTCCGATGGGCATTTTCTGGCCTTCGGCCTCGCTCACCACCGCTCCGCAGGCCGACCCAATGGCCACCCGCGAAATAAACTGTGGTGGTGTGGTCCGGTTCGGCGTATTGGGCAGTTTATCACCAATGATTTCGCCCCCAGCCAGCGCTTTGAACACCTTCGCTGTGGTGGGTTGCGCCAGATAATGCAGCAGCGTTTTAGGGTGTTGCGTTGGAATGGTATGAGACAGGCGGTGACTGAGCAGGGCGGGTGCCGACATAGCGCGCATGCCCGCAATAAAACCCAGTTGAAAAGACCGGAGATATGATTTGTTCATCATGCTGTTGAGCAACTGCTCGTAACGGGTTGAGTTGATATACCCTTACCCAACCAGTAGCCCGGCAAATGGTTAGAAAAGGCCATTGCCGGGAGCGATTCTCAGGCGGCCAGTGCACAGTGTGAGGGGGTGATCAACGCACGAAAGCCCGTCCAGCATGGCTGAACGGGCTTTCGTAAAAGCAGCTTATCATTTACTTGGCAGAAACGATTTCAACCGTAAACGCCAGCGGTGAGTAGGGTGGAATAGCCACATCACCATTTGAATTATACCGGATGTTGGCCCCATACCCCAGCGACGATGGGAAAACAAGCACACCTTTTTCGCCTACCTTCAGGGATTTTAATCCTGTTTCAAAGCCAGGTACGTAGCTACCACGGCCCAGAGGAACGTCGATTGTGCCGCCCGTATCGAATGGTTTGGTAGCGCGCAGCAACGAACCCGAATACTTTACGGTTACCGTTTGCCCATCAATCAGGGTAGCCCCCGATGGCGCTGCCAGCGTTTTGATGACACGGAGGCCAGTTGGCTGCATTTCGGCTACGGTGTATTTGTTGCGCTCAATGAAGTTTTCGATCTGCTGATCTTCTGAACGGGATCTGTTCAGTTTTACATCGAACCGAACGGGCGTATTGGCGGGCAATTTGCCACCCACGGCGTCTGACGTGCCAAACGCGGCATAGGAGGGCATCAGGAAAATGGCCTTCTCACCCTCCCGAACTTTAGAAAAGCCAGCTTCCAAACCAGGTAGCATGGCGTTCAGGCCGTAAGGAAAATAAATGGCCGTATCGCGGGCGGCAATGTCAATCACCGTTCCGTCGAGCTTGGAAATGGTATACATAAACTCCAGCTCGTCAGCTACTGATGGCAACTTACCGGTTGGGTTTGCCTGGGTAATTACATACCGTACACCATAATCGATGGTTGTAACGGCCAGTTTCTGCGCTTTGGCGTAAGCGCCGATAGTCGTGGTATCTTTAACAAAGATGTCCTGTGTAGGATCAATGTATGTATCCTTGCAGGAGGAGAAGGAAATCGCTATTGCAGCGGCGGCGATCAACGCCAGACTCAGTTTACGCATTTGGTTCGAGTTGATGTCTGAGGTTCGACATCCGATGTTAACTATATACTAAGTACCCACTTTTCTTCTGGAACGTTGGAATACGGGTTAAAAATTTACGGTTTGCCCGTTTTTTAATGCCCGGAAACGGTCGAAATCGATGCTCTTAGCCGTTAACGCCTTCTTTAGATCAGTAACAGGCTCGCCTTCGCCATCATCGGCCAGTGGGAAGGTGCCGAAATGGATAGCCACACTTTGCTGCGCCTGCACATCCTGATGAATCTGTACAGCTTCCGTCGGATTGACGTGTACCGGTGCCATAAACCAGTTGGGCTTATAAGCTCCGATTGGAATCAGAGCCAGCCTGATGGGGCCAAACTGCTGCCCGATTGCCTTAAAATGAGGACCGTAGCCTGAGTCACCAACAAAGTACAGATTGCCTACCGCCTTGTTTGCAACTACGTACCCAGCCCAGAGCGTGGCGTTCCGGTCAAACATACCCCGGCCGGAGAAGTGTTGCGCGGGCACACAGTGAATGGTTGTCTGGTCATTGACCGGCACGGCCTGATGCCAGTCCATTTCGGTTACATTGGCAACTCCCTCCTGTTCCAGAAAAGCCTTCACGCCCAACGGACAGATAATGCGTGGGTTGTCACGGGCGGCGAGTTTTTTCAGGGTGCCAATTTCGAGGTGATCCCAATGGTTATGGCTCAGGAGCAGCACATCGATTTTGGGCAGATCATCGAACCGGATACCGGGCGGGCAGTTGCGGGCGGGCCCCAGAAACGAAAAAGGGCTAACCCGGTTTTCGTAGATAGGATCGGTCAGCACGTTCAGTCCATCGAATTGCAGGAGCATCGTCGAGTGGTTCACATACGTCACGCGAACCGGCGAGGGCGTTGTTGAATCAGTGGCGGGCATGACGCGCGCGGTGGGTACGTTGCCCACAGGGTCGTTATGGAAAGCAGGCCAGGGTTCGGTTCGTTCATGATTTAGCTGCCACTTAATCACATCGACCAGTCCGCGGGGCTGTACAGCGCCGGGCGTAAAAAATGCTTTACCATCGAAATGGTCCGAAACGGGTCCTTTGTACCGGGGAGCCGAGACCAAATAACCGATCAGCAGGGCGACCAGTACAAACACAACCAGAACGACCAACAGGCCAAGCAGTATCTTTGAGAGCATAATGCACGGAGAGACGCCATCGACGGCATCTTTTGACAAAACAACATGGAACAGTTACACGACGCCCCAAAATTCAAATTCTGGAAAAAGCAGCTCGAACTCAACGGCTTGACCATCCACAAAATTAGCGATCATTTCATCCGCCGTCGCCATAACGGCGAAGTTCTCTTCGCGATGCTCACCGTCGACGCCGATACACCGGAAGGCGACAAGATTCCGCCCGTCTGTTTTTTGAAAGGGCATGCTGCCTCTGTGCTCGTTTGCCTGATCGACGACAAAACAGGCGAGAAATTCGTCGTCCTGGTTCGGCAACGCCGCATTTCCGACGGGTCGCAAACCTACGAACACCCAGCCGGTATGGTTGATACCGACGATGACCCAACCGACACGGCGGCCCGCGAAGTAGGCGAAGAAATTGGCCTTAGTATTACCCCCGACGAGTTGACCAGGCTAAATCCGCGCTTGTGGTATCCCAGCACTGGCACCAGCGACGAGGCTATGCATTATTACTTTGTGGAGAAGACCATGCCGCGTGACGAGATCATGCGCTTTCACCTTCAAAAGATGGATAGTGACTCTGAATTAGAGCGCATTACGTCGATTATCGCCACCATTCCAGAGGCGCACAAACTGGTGAACAACGTAAATGGACTACTGATTCACTTTCTATATCTACAGAAAGTGGGCGATTACGAGACCATGAAGTTACTGTAACACGGGCTTCAGCCCGTAAAGACAAAGCGTGTCTTACAACCTTTTTAGGGCTCAGGCTTGCGCAAAGCCCGGCAGAACCGCTATATTTGCACTCCCAAACAGGGCCAACCGGCCTTTTGGGCACGTATCTGCTTCCGTAGTTCAATGGATAGAATTTCGGTTTCCGGTACCGACGATAGGGGTTCGAATCCCTTCGGGAGCACCTTTTCTGTATCTAGCTTGATACAAAAACACACAAAAACGCTAACTTTCAACGAGTTAGCGTTTTTTGTTTATAAGGGTTTATTGAAAAGAACACGGTTTAGGTGCCCTGATGGCGATAGATGATGCCCCACCTCCCCCGAATAAACCTACCTTCTCCTTAAAGATTTAGGTTATTTTTGAGGAATGAACGGCCCGAATACTGCTGTTTGCACGGCATCAACGGGCTTTTTTTGCGCGCCTACCAGACCGGTACAACCAACGTACCTGAATACTTTTCCAATACTAGAATTTGATCAACACGGCTTTTCCCCCCTATGCACCGGTGCTTTCTGGGAGCCGAACCATTGTTCGAAAACCCAAACCAAAAGAACTTTTAGAAATCCACTTTTAACAATGGATACGCAATTAACAACTGACGAACGCGCCGACCGCATTGCCGGTCTTTTAGATCGTATCGAGCATTTAAAATAACCTTATCGCACAGCGACAGGCCGCCATTGAGCCTGACACGCTTTCTATAAAAGAGTTTTCTGCTCGGCGTGACAAGTACGTGCATCAACTCAATCAGCTACTTTGGACTGTCGGTCTAACTGGTGAATTGACGGTTCCACGAAAAGCAGCCTAGTCATTCTACAGATAGTTAACTTTTGACTTATGGCTAAAAGCCCGCCGTGGACCAGAGAAGAGTTGATATTGGCTTTCAATCTGTATTTGAAGCTCCCTTTTGGGAAAATGCATAAGGGCAACGCTGCGGTGATAAACTTATCAAACCTGCTTGGCAGTGACAGGCGCTCGCCAAGTTCCGTTGCTATACGTCTAACCAATTTTGCCAGCGTTGACCCCTACCATCAGAAGCGTGGCGTAAAAGGCATGGATGGTGGATACAAACAAGTGAAGCCGATTTGGGACGAGTTCGTCAATAACCAAGAGGACTTGGTCTTTGAAAGTGAGCGTATTTTAGCTCGTCTCCAACATAAGTCACTTGAAGAACTTCATCCAGAGTTAACATTTGACTTGGCTAATCTGCAAGGCGAGGTTCGCGAACGGCTTGTCAAAACGCGAGTAAATCAAAACGTTTTCAGACAAATGATCTTGAAAACATATAAAGGCACCTGCGCTATCTCAGGTATCAACGTACCTGAACTACTCGTGGCTGGTCACATTGTCCCTTGGTCTGAAAACGTAAAAGAGAGGCTGAACCCAGAGAATGGAATTTGCTTATCTAACTTATACGACCGAGCCTACGAACGTGGTTTAATTTGCATTAGTACAGACTACAAATTGCTGATTTCTAACCACTTAAAAGAACAATCAAAAGAGGAATATTATCAAAGTTACTTTGGCCTACTTGAAAACAAACCCATCCGGTTACCCGTCGAGTACTTACCCAAAAGGGAGTTTTTAGAGTACCGTCTAGAGCGATTTATTAGGTGATTTACTGATTATTCTAACTATATATCTTCATCCTCTTGCTCTATAAACATATACTGATCCTGATCACATCGATGAAGTGAACTCTTAAAATTTGTATGTGAGAAGTCGGCGATGATAGCTGTTCTCAACCCGCACTTAGGGCAAGATGTGGGTTGGTCATTCATTATATATATAGGCAACTCACGAAAAACTTCCATAGATTCTTCTTTCAACGAAGATAATAATTCTTTGGCGTAGCTGAGATTTACAGGTCTTAAGGAAGGGAACGGTTTATAGCTACGGTTAATTTGTCATGGATTGGAGAAGATGGAAATCTGTTTCCAGCCCCAAATGCAAAACTGATTCTGTATCCCAAATACCCGGAAGTACGTTTGTCGGGTTTTCTGAAAGGTTGTAGTAACGGCCCGTCAGCCGTTATGAATACGCCTTTATATGGTCGTCTCCTTTTCCTGTCTGTTTCTGAAGCGGGGCAAATAGTCAGCTACGCTACGTTTCCAGATTCTCGGTTAGCAACAGAGTTCAGGACGGTTGATGTAATACAGGAAGGCGTTTTTGCAACGTTCCTGTTAAACAACCTCGACGACCGCGCTATCTTACTGCATGAGTTAGCCCGCATCAATCAGCTTGACTGGATAACGTCCAAGCGGCTCGACCGGTTGGGCAATCCAATGCCCTGCGATGCACCAAACTGTGGAGGTTATACACTGGAAGCAGAGTTAGGTATCACCCCCAACGGCTACTCAGAACCAGACTTTTTAGGCTGGGAGGTCAAACAGTACGGTGTTGACTCGTTTGCCCGTGTAGGCGGTGCAACGATTACGCTGATGACCCCTGAGCCAACAGCAGGGCTTTACGTCTCTGCGGGTGTTGACTACTTCATACGTACCTATGGTTATCCTGACCAGAACGGCCGTCCTGACCGCCTCAACTTTGGCGGCATTCATAAAGCGGGAGCCAAACATGATCGTACCCGCCTCACACTGGAACTGATTGGCTTTGATGGAGCAGCCGGTAAAATCAGAAGTACAACGGGGCGTATTGCGCTGGTTGATGAGCAGGGTAACGAGGCCGCGGCATGGTCGTTTGCTTCTATGCTCACGCATTGGAACAGGAAACACAATCAGGCTTGCTACGTACCATCTTTATCAGTTAACCAGCCCGTAAAGCAATACAGGTATGGCAATCTGATTACGCTGGGAGTTGATACCGACTTTCAGCTTTTCCTGCAACAGATGTACATTGGAAACATCTACTACGATCCGGGTATCAAGATGGAGAACGTATCATCCCAACCAAAGGTAAAACGGCGTAGTCAGTTCCGTATGAAGTCCTCTTTCTTAGGTACGTTGTACAGGAAGAATGAGTTGGTAGACGTTGGTCTACTCCCTCTATGAGCGGGGCCGGTCTATACCAACATTACCAGCATACCGGGCAGGCTGGTTGAGGCCTCAGCAACTGATTGGACTGGCATAAAAAAAAGTCGGGGGAGTCACCCACCCGGCCTTAGAAGCTGTAGGAATCACCCCTACGGCTTTACTCAAACTACGTAAGCGCTTCTGTACGTATCGCCCAGAAACGGCTCACCCCCTTACTTCTTTAGCGCAATTACTTTCTCGAAGGCAGGCTTGGGCTGGTTCTTCCGGTCGAACAGGAGCGGATAATTAGTTCGACCACGAATTGGCCAGCCATTCAACCAGCTATCGCCGTCGTTGACGCCCCAGAACGTGACGCGGGTGACCTTGTCTTTGTGCTTCAGGAAGAGTTTGAATAAATTCTCGTAGTCGGCGGCCAGTTGGGTCTGCACGCTGTCGGGCAAGGCATCCGGGTAGGGGTTCGACTGGGCGTTTGCCGTCATCCGTTGCCCTACGTCGGCACCCTGGAAGTTGCGGGGCAGCACTTCGATATCCAGTTCGGTAAACATCACTTTTACACCCAGGGCCGCATACTGCATGATGCTTTCTTCGATGTCGTTGAACGGTACTTTACCCACGTGCCAGTGTCCCTGAATACCCACCCCGTCGATACGTACCCCGGCGGCCTTAATCTTTTTCACGAGTTCAATACAGCCCGCCCGCTTTTTGGGTTGTTCGTTGTTGTAATCGTTATAATACAGCTCCGTTTTAGGAGAAGCCTGCTGCGCCAGCCGGAACGCTTCAGTCACGAAATCATCGCCCAGATACTGTAGGAAAACCGATTTGCGCATGGTGCCGTCTTCGTTGAGGGCTTCGTTTACCACATCCCACGAGTACACCTTGCCGCTGTAGTGACCAGCCACCGTCTTGATGTGATCATTAAAGAACAGTCGGATCGAATCGGCACTTTTTATGCCCCGAATAAACGACGGTAGTTGACTATGCCAGACAAGCGTGTGTCCGTTGATCCTGATGTTGTGCTTTTTGCCGAATTCAATCAGCTTATCGCCCATTGTGAAATCGTAGGTATCCCATTTCGGATGCAGCAGTGCCGATTTCATGATATTTTCGGGCGTGGCCATGTTAAACTGGCGCGCAATGAAGGCTGTCGTTGCCGGGTCGCGTTCTTCGATCTGGGCATTGTTCAGGCAGGTGCCGATGCCGAAGTCCCGCTTAAACGTATCTTTTAATGATGGAATGGATTGAGCAAATCCAGCCACGGTCCCCATCATTAAAATGGCCGTACTTACAGCCACGAAGTTTCTTTTTGAAATCATTGACGTGTACTTTTTTAGTAGATTAACGTGAATTACAACTGCGAAGCCCCGAACAGGTCATGATGCAAAATGGGCTAAGTGCGTTTGCTCGTGTGTTCACTACATTTATAGTTGACGGCCACTTTATGGAAATTTTTAATTATGACTTTACCTTGCCATAAAATTTCCGATTTTCCTGCTAAAAACTATCGAAAAGACTAAAAATGTCTTTTAATCGGGCAATAAACGTCCGATTAAAAGACAAGATTTGTCATTGCTTGGCAAGTTTCATCTCACCACGCTCACTTTTTACAACCATCTCTTTATCAGACACCAGTTCGCCGGTATAACTCATTTTTCGGTCGTTAAATGTGATACTGTACGAAATTTTTTTGCCATCAACTGTGCCTTCCTGTATTGGAGATTCGCCAAATTGAGTTTTCCATGTACCTGTTAATTTGTTGCCTTCCACCTTAAAGGTGTAGTTTACATCAAAAGTACCATTCGGTGTTTCACGGCTACCTTTCCAGTTGCCATCAATTGGGCTCTGAGCAAATGCCACTACGGTGACAAGCGCCAAGAATAGAGAAAAAAGCAACTTTTTCATTATAAAAATTGGGGTTTTGGTTAACTGATTATTTGAAAAGTAATTGTGAAAAATTAAATAGATCGTGCCTCCAGACCGGCCACGAATGCCCACCGGCGTACTCACTATACTGGTATTTGATGCCCATCTCATCGAATTTTTTCATCATGAGCTGGCAGTTCTGGTAGGCAATATCTTCTTTGCCGCCCATCGAGATCCACAGCGGTTTCAGATTGGTATTGATGGCTGCCGCGTTGGTCTTCATAAAGGCATACTGCGGGTCGGTCAGTGCCGGATTGTTGGCAAACCAACCCGAGCTGAACACCCCCAGCGACGAGAACATTGGCGTGTTCCTGACACCTGCATACAGGGTCTGTAACCCACCCATCGACAGTCCCGCGAGTGCCCGGTTTTTAGCGTCGGTTTCAACCCGGAAATTGCTTTCCACGCAGGGAATAGCGGCCAGCTTTAACTCATTTTCAAACGCCTTCAGTACGTTCTCGTTGAAACCAGCCAATCCGCCGGCGCTCACGTTCCCGTCGAGCATGGCAACAATCATCGGTTTGGCTTTGCCCTCGGCGATGAGGTTGTCCAGGATCATATCTGTTTTTCCCTGCGTCGACCAGCCGCGCTGATCTTCTCCCCCACCGTGCAAGAGGTACAGCACCGGGTATTTGTTGCTCGATTGATCGTAGCCCGGCGGGGTGTACACATACATTTCGCGCCAGGTATTGGTGGCTTTAGAGAGGTAACGTTTGATACGAATGTCGCCGTGGGGTACGTCCTTCATGGAATAAAAATCGCCGTCTTTGTCCGGTATTTCAATACCGCTGGCCATACGGCTCATGCCGTAAAACGATTCGCTGGCCGGATCGGCAATGGCTACCCCGTCAATCAGCAGTGAGTAATAATGGAAGCCCCGACTAACGGAATCGGTAGTGGCGGTCCAGAAACCGGCCGTATCTTTTACCATGTCGTATTTCTTGCCCAGATCGACCTGCACTTTTTGGGCGTCGGGCGCTTTAACGCGAAATATGACGCGATTATCGGGCAGAATCTGCGGGTATTTGGCATTACGGATGTTGGTCGAAGCGGGTGTTCCCAGCACGCTATATTTCGTCAGCGACGGCACATCGACGGGCTTGAACAGGAACTGCGAAAACATGTACAGACCATTTTTCCAGACCTTGAAATCGTGGCCGCCCGGCTCCACGTAGTAGATATGCGGCACGCCGTTCTGGTAGAGGTAGTCGTGGGTACGTTTGCTGAAGGTGATCAGCCCGTCGGCGTCACCGCACGAAATCCACAGCAGTTTCAGCTTCTGCCTGGCATCAGCGGGGTTCGGCACCAGTTCCTGCGGGGTTTTCGTGTTTGGGGCCGACGAGAAACCGCCCACCCACGCAAACTTGTCCAGATTGCCCAACCCGAAATTCAGCGACTGCCCGCCCCCCATCGACAGACCGGCAATGGCGCGGTGTTCGCGGTCGGTCAGCGTCGGATATTTTTTCTCGACAAACGGAATCAGGTCGTTCAGAAGGTCTTTCTCGAACGTAGCAAAGGCTTCGACTTTATCTTTCCCGAACACATTGCCAACGGCCCGGTCGTCTTTCATGGCCCGTCCGTTAGGCATCACCACGATCATCGGCTGAAGCTTATTCCCGGCGTACAGATTGTCCAGAATGACCTGTGGATTACCGCCTTTGAGCCATTCTTTCTCATCGCCTCCAATGCCGTGCAACAGATACAGCACGGGGTATTTCGTTTTTTTGTTGTAGCCCGGTGGCGTATAAATCAACGCTTTGCGGGACGTACCTACGGTTTTCGACGGGTAGGAAACCGAGTCAAGCTTGCCGGTAGCAATGCCCGAACGTACCTGATCGAACCCTTTCGGAGCTTCTTTCTCAATTTGCTGTGCGTAACTACTACCGCATAAAATACCGAGCGCTGTCGCTAGTATCAGGAGTCGTTTCATTCGTGTATATCGGTTATAATTGAGGAAGGTATGATGACTAAAATTGCCTTCGCCATGGTTTTGTCTACTCCTAATTGACATCAAGTAGGAATTTGACCTACTTTTTGAAAATCAAACTGGCGTACTGCCGCAGCGACCGACGCCAGGTTTGCCACTCGTGCAACGTACCCGGCGATTCGTAATACACGTGTTTGATGCCCGCTTTGTCCAGCGCTTCGTGGAAGCCTTTCACGCCGGTATACATTCGCTCCGGTTCTTTGGTACCAATACTCACTCACATACACCACTTTCATCTTTTTGTTGAACGCGTCGGGATCGGCCCAGGCACCGTCGTATGCCTGTTTGATGTCAGCACCCGGCTGCAACCGCCCCGCTCCGCTGAACCCACCGATATAGGCAAACTTATCAAGGTTGGTCATCGTGGTCTGGAACGTCTGGAAACCGCCCATCGACAGGCCCGCCATAGCCCGGTTATCCCGGTCGGTCAACGTGCGAAACGACTTGTCGATCATCGGGATCACCTCTTTCACCAGCAACTCAGGAAATACATTGGCGGTCATGCCGCCGGTTGTGCTAACAGGTTTGGTAGGGTCGGTGGCGTAACCGCGCTCCATCACCACGATCATCGGTGTGGCTTTGCCTTCGGCAATCAGGTTGTCGAGAATCATGTCCATTTTACCCTGCGTCGGCCAGCCTGTTTCGTCTTCACCCGAACCGTGCTGTAGGTACAATACGGGATAACGCTTCTTCGGATTTTCGTCGTACCCGGCGGGCGTATACACGTTGGCCCGACGCCAGGCTTTGGTCATGTCTGAGTAATAATTAACCGAACGTACCTGGCCATGCGGCACATTTTTAGGCTGGTAATAGTCCATGTCTTTATCCGGAATATCGATGCCGCTGGCCATACGCCCCATTCCGTAAAACGTCTGACTCGCCGGATCGCAGATGGCGATACCGTCGGCAATGAGCGAGTAATAATGAAACCCTTCACCGACGGGCTCTGTCGTGACCGTCCAGAAGCCACTGGTATCTTTCACCATGTCGTACTTCTTCATCAAGTCGATTTGCAACCTGCGGGCATCCGGGGCTTTCACCCGGAACACAACGCGGTTGTCGGGCAGTATCTGCGGGTATTTCTGCCCCGGAATATTGGTTGAGGCCGGTACGCCAGTGGTCTGAGCCAGGGCCGGTAGCGTCAGGGACATTGCCCCGATGAGTAATGAGAGTAATCGTTTCATGGTGAAGGTTTAGAAAGTGGTTCAGGTACGTTACTTTCCCTGTGACGTAATCATCTGATACTTGGCGCTTAAATGCATGAGGTTGAACACATACAGCAGCCCATCGTAATACGGATCGAAATAGTCATCCTCGAACGGGTCCAGTTTGGCCTTCCACAGGGCATGCACAAAATCGAGGCTGTTTTTACTGGCCTTTTTAGTCGACTGCGCTACGGCCAGTTTCGACGTCATCAGGCAAATGCCGGTAAATATTGAGAGTAGCCAACGATGTCTTAACAAGGCGTTGTTTATCAATTTCATGTTCTTCACTTTTTATATATGTCAAACACCACCATGCCTCCCTCAATGCGGCTTAACCCCAACCCTCTGAAGGGGGCTAATGCTGACGCAGGCGTACCACGGCAGCGCATTAGCCCCCTTCAGAGAGTTGGGAGCTTACTTAAACAGCAACGGTGCCATTTCGTGGAGGCTGCGACGCCAGGTCAGGAATTCGTGGGCCGTGTTTTCAGACACGTACGAAACGGCATTGTATCCGGCGGCTTTCAGGTCGGTGGCTGACTTCTTCACACCATCGGGCCGTTCTTTGCTACCACAGCTAATGAATACAAGCTTCGGTTTCGCTTTATCTTTCAAGTCTTCTGGTGCATAAACGCCACCGCTAAGCAGGCCGTAATAGCCAAACACATCCGGCTTGTTGAGGGTGATGGTTTTGGTTTCCATACCACCCATCGACAGCCCCGCCATTGCCCGGTTGTCGCGGTTCGCCATCGTGCGGAAGTTGGCGTCAACGTAGGGGATCAGTTCCTCGGTTAATACCGTCTGGAAGCCATCAATCTTGAAATCGCGCATTTTGCCCCACTTCACTTCATTGGTCATACCGTAGGTCATCACGATAATGAACGGCTTGGTTTTGTTTTCGGCAATCAGGTTGTCCATGATCAGATTGGCATGTCCCTGATTACTCCAGGCCGTTTCGTCTTCACCCCAGCCGTGTTGCAGGTACAGCACCGGGTATTTTTTAGACTTGTCTTTCTCATAGCCCGGTGGCGTATACACAAACGCCGTGCGTGGTGTACCCGTGCTTTTTGAAGGGAACAGAATCTGCTGTACGTTGCCGTGGGGTACGTCTTTCAGGGCGTAGAAATCCTGATCGTGCGCCGGTATCTCAATGCCACTTTCCCACCGAACGGAGCCATAGTAGTTCCTGGCACCAGGATCGTTGAACTTCCCGCCATCGATGGTCACGTTGTAGTAGTGAAACCCTTCGTCCATCGGCCCTTCCGTGGTGGCGGTCCAGTACCCATCGGTTCCTTTTTTGAGGATGGTACCGCCCCGTCCGCCGAGGCCCAGACTCACCTTGACGCTGTCGGCCTTAGGCGCATAAATGCGGAATCGGGCGTATCCCTGCGAGTTCACCTGTGGGTACTCCTGCCCCGGCTGATTCAGCGAAGACGGTTTGAAATCGTCCGCAACCGCCGTGGCCGTTTGCGAATAACTGCTGATGCTGATCATCATGGCTACCACGAATGCAGCTAACGTTTTAATAGTCATTTGGTTATGGGTTTGTGTTAGAAAAAACAGATCACTTAACTAATTGCGACAACGTGTTGGCGAGATACAGTTTGCAGTTCATCCAGGTATGACCACCCGGCATGATGAGCGGCTTGACGTTTATTTTCTTCTCATTGAACATCGCGATGTTCTGTTTCACCGGCTCGTACAGAAAGTCCTCCGTGCCGACGCTGATGGTAAATGGAGTCAACTGTTTATTCATCTGCTCCGCATTTGGCAACCAGTCCGTGAAGTTCTTCTTGAACTCGTCGGTAGCCGTATACGGTGCATGTGAACACACGTAGGCGAATGTGGAGGGATTGGTGAGGCCGATGTTCAGCGTTTATCCGCCCCCCACCGAAAAACCGGCTATCGCCCGGCCTTTGCTTTCCTTGATGACCGGGTAATTGACCTCCACAAACGGCACAATGTCGTTGACCATGTCTTTGGTGAAATCGGGCATCGTAGCCGGGCGGACGTTGCCGTAGGGCATCACAATTAGCGTCGGTTTGGCTTTACCCTGCGCAATCAGGTTATCGGCAATCAGGTGGGCGCGGCCTACTTTCGTCCAGGTTTCTTCGGTGTCGGAGCCGCCGTGAATCAGGTACAGCACCGGGTATTTGCCGTTGGCGTTGAAACCTGGCGGGGTGTACACCAGCAGTTGCCGCGTGGCGGATGGGCCATTGCGCCGTTGTACAGGCAAAATATGGCCAGGAAAAGCCACAATCGACTGATTAGTTGTTGGTTCATAGCTAGTTAAGGTTTAGGAGAGTTGCTGGTTAGTATTGTAGATCAGGCCTGTTTACTTGTTGAGTAGCCAGTTGTTTAGCTTCATCCAGGCAAACAGCGGGTCCATCCAGCCAGGATGGCGGAAGACGAAGCCGTGATCGCCTTTGGGGTAGATGTGCATTTCGACCGGTACTTTCCGGCGTCTGAGTTTCTCGAAAAACACGATGCTGTTGTCTACATCGACCAGTTTATCGTCGGCCGCGTGGGTCAGGTACGTTGGGGGGGTGTTGGCACGTACCTGCAGCTCGTTCGAGAAAAGATCAATGTCCTGCTTCGATGGGTTTTTGCCCAGCAAACTGTCGTGCGAGCCACCATGCGTCAGGCTGTCCTGCATACTGATGACCGGGTAGATCAGGATCTGAAAATCGGGCCGCAGACTGGTGTTGTTCGTGTTATCGACATACGCTTTTTCAAAGTGCGTGGCGGCTGTGGAGGCCAGATGACCGCCCGCCGAAAAACCCATAATGCCCACCTTGCTGGCGTCGATGCCCCATTTTTTGGCATTCTCCCGCACCAGTTTAATAGCCTGCTGGGCATCCTGCAACGGTCCGATTTTTTTGTCGGGCATGATGGCATCGCTGGGCAGTCGATACTTGAGCACAAACGCAGCGATGCCTTGTTCGGCCATTGCTTTGGCGGTATTGACGCCCTCACCGTTGTACACGACCACGCCATAGCCACCACCGGGAATGATGATCACGGCCGCCCCGGAAGCCTTGTCGGGCGCAGGTTTGAAGTACTCCAGCGTGGGTTTGGTGATGCCCCTGATCACGCCTTTGTCTGCCCCACTTTCTTGCACATCGGCTGCTTTTGAATTGGGAACCGACCCCGAATAAAGCGGGATGAATTCCTGCGCTTGTGCGGCAAAAGCGAGTAAACAGCCAGCCAACGCGGTGACGGTCATTTGCCTGCTGCCTGCTGTGAATAAACAACTGATTATCATGCTGTTAAGAGTTTAGCCGGTAACTGTTTTTCTGACTGATTGCCTCGCTAATCACTTATCTCTAATTCGTCGCCGTCGGCTTATACCCCAGCAACGACAGCATTTGTGTAGCGTATCGCTTTCCTAACTCCCGGTAACCAGCGGCATTAAAGTGCAGGTTATCAGCCGCATCGGTGCAGCCCGCCGATGAAATCACGTGGGCGTTTTTGATCGTTTCAGGCAACGTGGCAATGATCTTATTCATGCTCGCACAAATGCCGCCCTGATCCACGTTGACAGTTTCGCCCGCCAGCAACGGCACTTTTTTGGGCTTCAGGTCCAGGTCGTGCATCAGGTTATCGTACACCACCTTCACCTTTTTCGTCCACAGCGTATCATTGGTATTCGACTCACCCTGATGCAGCAGAATACCCTTGATGACGCCATCCTTCTGCGCCAGTTTTGCCATCTCAACCAGCCGGGCATACGGATTTCCGTCATAATCCTTAATCATGTTCTTCATCCAGCCAGGTACGCTGGTCGTGTACGACTCGTAATGATCCTTGTCGAACAGCTCGATTTTGCAGCCCCCCACGGCCACATTGATCACTCCCACCCGGACCTTTTCGGGCAGATTCGCGACCAGTTCACGGCCAAAATAATCGGCGGGGGTAAGCCCGGTACGGCAGCGGCACAGGGGCGGAGTGGCGGTGTACCAGTTGCCTTTCGTCCGGTTGATAGCCGGGCAGTCTACAGCCTCCATCACCTGAAACCGGGGATTCACATTGACCGTATCCTGCGGCTCAATCCTGGCGTTCCCCTCCATGTTCGACTGCCCGAAGCACAGATAAATGTGGAAGTTTTTGTCCTGCGAAAATGCGTTCAGACGTAGCAGAAACAGCCAGATCAATATGAAGCCACTTAGTCTCTTTTTCATGGGTTATTCGGTTTAGGGTTTATTATCCAGGAGACAACGCGCCTGATCTGTTATTGCTTTTCAACTCGTTTATCTTCGATTCGGAAATAGTCGAAATCGGCGAAGCCCCCCGTTTCTGGTCGGACCGCCGAAGCGGTAGCGTACGTAAACAGACCAAAACGGTAGCCCATGAAGTGAGGAATGGTGTACGGCATTTTTAGCGGCTCACCAACAGCCGTCCATGCTTTTCCGTCGAGGCTATAGAAGAAATGGGCTGTGTCTTTGCGGTCGCGGAAATCGCATTCGGCTTTCAGGTAGACTGTTTTCTGGCTCAACGGAATCCGCTGCACCTCGACCGGTTTCCCTGAACTGGCACTGACCATGACAATCGATTTTGCGCCATTTTCGACCTTCACGCCCACCAGACCGTAGTGTTTCTGCAACAGGCTTAGTCCTGCAAAGTCGCCGTCCTTCAGGTTCGATACATCGAGCATGGTCGAGCCTGCGCTCTCCGGACCGATCGTGCGTTGGGTCAGCGTGTTTCGGGCCATCACGAACGAGGTGTCGGTACGGCCGGTTTTCAGGCGCAGGAACCCTTTTCGCTCCAACACCGACCAGAGGCTGTTGTCGGGGTTGTGGTTCCATTGCCAGACCAGCGGCAGGGCGGGGTCGCCTTTTTTGCGGGTAAATTCGTCGGAGTTTACAATGCCGGGAATCAGGCCTTTGCTGGCGGGCAGGTTGAGCGTTTGCGGCACTTTGCCGGTTTCGCCCAGTACCGGCCAGCCATCTTCCCAGGTTACGGGCACCAGATACGGAATCCGGCCCACCCCGCCAAAATCACGAAACAGGTAGGCAAACCATTTTCCGTCGGGCGTGTCGATCAGCCCGCCCTGTGCCACACCTAAATCCTGCAACGCCACCCGACCTTCCCACGGCCCCGTGATCTTGTCGGCCCGGTGAATGACCACCGTCCGCATACCACCACGCGGCCAGGTAATGTTGAACAGGTAGTACTTGCCATTCACTTTGAACAATTGCGAGCCTTCGGCGGGTAAGCCTCCACCCGTACCCGATGGTGTGCTGGCATTCTCGATAATGGTTTGCTCGGTGCTGCCGGGCTTCACACCCGAGGCATCGGCCGTCAACTCGACTAACTTAAGTTTGCCCGCGCCGTAGATCAGGTACGTTCGTCCGTCATCGTCGAAAAACAGGCTGTGGTCGTGGTACGAGGGCTTGAACGAGACTTCTTTCCACGGCCCTTTTTCAATGTTTTTAGTGGTGTAGACGTGGGTTCTGCCCGTCGTCTGGGCGAAGGTGCTCACGTAATACGTGCCGTTGTGGAAGCGCAGGCTACTGGCCCACGATCCCCGCCCGTAGGTGCTTTTGCCATTGGTCAGGTTCAGCGCATCCATGCTGGCCAGTGTATCGTAGGCGTAACCGACCATCTGCCAGTTGATCAGGTCTTTCGACTTCATGATGGGCAGTCCCGGACTCATGTGCATGGTGGTGCTGCTCATGTAATACGTGGTGCCCACACGAATCATGGCCATATCGGGTACGTCGGCAAAAATGACCGGGTTCTGAGCCGTCTGCGCAACCGCGGCAACGTACCTGAACAGGAGAAAACTCGCCAGCAGACCGTATCGAATTAACTTATTTTTCATAAGAATCAGACGTAGACAATCAAATCTATTTGGCTGTATCTATTTGTAAATCAGTATTCTGGTTAAAAACCTATAAGAGTTGGGTGCCTCCGTCTAAGACCTTATAGGTTTAGATGCCGATCAGCGATGCCTATTGGAGCGGGCCGATCAGTTCAATGAACGTACCATCGGGGTCCTGTACAAAGAGGAAGTGCGCTTTGGCGTTTAGGGGCGTAGGCGTACTGCCCAGAAATGGCACCTTCATTTGTGCCAGCCGGTCGATGATGGGTTGCAGGGCTTTCACCTGGATGGTGATGTACTGCATGCCTGCGTCGTCCTGAATGTATGTTGGCTTCGGGTGTGAGGCTTTTTTACCAAAGCTCATCAGCTTCCAGTCGGTGGCGTCGGGGCTGTTTTCGAGCTTCAGGATGGTTACGTTCGTTGCCACGCCATTGGTCAGGCCGCCCCGTTTGCCGAAGTCTTCGTTGATCGTGAAACTGCCGGTTTTAACCATGCCGATCCCATTCACGTAGAAGTTCAGCGAGCGGTCAATGTCGGCGACAACGACACCGATCCCAATCACTTTGCTGCTGAAATTGGATTGAGCATACGTACTCACTATGCACCCAACCACCAATAGTGTTATTTTGACACATTTATACACAAACTTCATCATTTTGCTCCTGTTAAAATCAATCAGTTATTACTTCGTTACCAGTCTTAGTTGGTGAAAGCGCGGGGTAGCGGTACCGTTCCGGGCTGCAATTGTCAATGTAAACACTTCACTATCAGTAGCTCTCAGCCGGATTGTCTTTCCCTCAGCAGAAATTATCTCGGCCGGTGCACCATTAATCAGGAAGCTCACGGCGTCCGGCTTTATAGTATCTAAAGCCTGAATATCAATATAATTACCCGCCTTAGTTCTATTCTGTAACTGGTAGGTAATAAACGACCGGGTACGTCGCCAGAACTGATCATCATCGTAGCCCGAATCACTCTTCTCGCCTTTATAGTTATGGTCTACTTCGGGTTGCTGCTCCCCACAATTCACTCTATCTACCGTATTGGCCTCGATAGCCATTGCCTCGGCTTCCTGCTGTTTTAACCGGGATTTCAGCTCATCGAAAGCCGCTTTGGAAAAGGTCTGGAAATACAACTGATACCGCGCATCATGTACTTCATAAAACGGTTGTAGCGTCAGCGAATCCAGGCTGAAATGCAGGCTACTGCCCGGTTTCAGGCGCTTCAGGTACGTTGCCGGATCGCCAACCAGCGCGTAGGCGTTGGTGATCGGGTATAGCTTGCCTTTCGTCTCGTGGCCCATCCGGCTATCATCCGCAAACAGACCTTTTAAATCGGTGGTCGATGTTTTAGCCGCCAGCACAATGGGGCCATTGACAAAAGCCGCCCAGTTCGAGCCGTCGGGTAAGGGTTCCAGTCGTGTCGAGGTGGTGAAACGAACGGTTACTTTATCGCCCGACTTCCACTTCCGATTGATGGCCAGATAACTCGCCGGTTTTCCGCTCACGGGCTGAGCCTTGCCATTCACCAGAATGGCGAAGTTTTCGGCCCATTTCGGATAGCGTATGTTTAGCGAAAATTCCTGTGGTTTTGTTGTTTCAACGACCAGTTCAGACTGATTCTCGTACGGAAATCCTGTGCGCTGGGTCAACTTTACCTTTTTATCTGACCAGTTCAGCGTCGACGGAATAAACAGGTTGACGAACAGGTCGTTGGCTGAATGGCTGTAGATCAGTTCACCATATTTCGTATGATTTTCAATGCCTGATCCCACGCAGCACCACATGCTGGTTTCGGGCTGCGAATACACCCGGTAATGGTTGGGACGGATAGGCGTGAAATAGACAAACCCGCCTTTTTCGGGGTGCTGGCTCGACAGGATGTGGTTGTACATTGTCCGTTCGTAAAAGTCCACGTAACTCACATCGTTCTTATCCAGAAACAGCGCTTTACTCAGCCGCAGCATATTGAACGAATTACACGTTTCCGGCCCCTGATTCGACCGTAGCACCTGGCTGAAATCAGTTGTGGGGTTGAAATGCTCACGAACGCTGTTGCCACCAAAAGCCACACTCCGGGTCTGCGACACGTTTTGCCAGAAATACATGGCGGCCTCCGACCAGTCGGTTTTTCCGGTCAGCGTGGCGATTTTCTCGAACCCGATCACCTTTGGAATCTGCGTGTTGGCGTGCAGTCCGGTCAGTTTATCCTGTTTCGCCAGCAGGGGTTCCAGAATAGCCCGGTGCGATATTCGCTGGGCCGTTTCGAGGTATTTTTTGTCCTTCGTCAGGATGTACAGATCGGCGAAGGTTTCGTTGATACCGCCGTGTTCGGTGCGCAGCACCTGCTGAATCTGCTCGTCGGACAGGGGTTTTATCAGGTTGACAAACCAGTCGCCCAGACCGACCAGGACCTGTTTAGCCTGTTTGTTTCCGGTGTATTCATAGGCATCGCGCAGACCGGCAAACAGCTTGTGAATGTTGTAGAGCGGCACCCAGGTGTTGTTCAGCCCAAAGCTGCTCCCGTCGATATCACCCTTGTGAATCCTATCCCAAAACACCTTTCCCTGTGGAATGCCACCAACGTACCCATTGCCGTTTTTCGCCTGGCACTGCGCCAGTTGATCGACCATATAATCGAGCCGTTTTTTCGTTTCGGCATTGCCGGTCGAGGCATACATCATCGCCAGTGCCGACAGGTAATGCCCGCCAATATGGCCATCAAGCCCCGAGCTTTCCCAATTGCCGTAACGCGGTGCTTTCACCGGCAGCCCGGCGTCGATCAGGTACGGAGCCAGCAACTTATCCGGGTTCAAGGCCAGCATATACTTCAGGTCAACATCCTGCGCATTCTTGAACGGCCCGCTGGTTAGCTTTACCTCCTGCAAGGCAAACGGTTGCATCTGCGCCAGCGACGAGAGGCTAAGCAGAAGCGGGAAGGCAATATAGAGTAGGTTAGTTTTCAAGAGTAACGTTGTTGTTTTTGAGACATAGCCATTGCGATTATGGTCTTCCTTACCGATAAGTAACGTATTGCTTGGTGCTGTGGGGTATTGCTGACGCGTAGCCCACAGCACCAAGCAATCCCACTAGCCAACACTAGCCTCATTTTTTATACATCGGGTCGTCGCCTTTGTATGTCAGGTGCTTGAACGAAGCAGAATTCTCGGATTTTTCGCCTGATGACGTAGCATACAGGCCATACACGCAGCCAATGAAGCTGTTGGCCACTTTGGTGCTCAAAAACTTGCCGTCTACCTGGTCTTTTAACAAGGTCCAGTTCTTCCCATCAGTCGAGTAGTAGAAGCTGTACAAGGCACCTTCTGACTGTATTTTGAAATATACCCTGGCAGTGGATGACTTTAAAGGGACTTCAGTCACCAATTCCAAGGTTTTGTCTTTGCTCTTGAACAACTGAATCACGTCTTTACCTTCCTTCTTTGACTTAGCTGCGAAGTAAAAATGGCGTTCGTCCTGAAAAATCACCAAACCTGCTTTTTCATTATCCGTTTTTGGCGAAAAGTTCAGTTCGGTTTCGGCGGTGCTCGTTAAATGTTGTTGACGCTTGCCCACAAACGAAGGGTTTCCGGCTTCCGAAATCGTTTCCGGTTTGAGCTTGAGCGTCAGCCCATTGGCTTTCGACGTTTTGAATGAACTGCTATCCACCGTTCTCAAAAAAAGCATCGACAGATCAAGTCCTTTGTCGAAGGTCATCGTATATGCGAAGTTGCCGTTTTGCGGTAAAGCGCCTTTCTGTTTTACTTCTTTGATGTTGGTTTTGTATTGATACTCAATGGCTTTTTCGCCGTGTTCGATCATTGGCCAATCGTTTACCCACGTCAGCGGAGCAATGAACATTTCGCGGCCTGTATTGTAATAATCGCCTTCGTAGGGGCGTACCGCCAGGAAAATCGAATACCAGTTACCATCGGGACCTTCAATAAATTGAGCGTGACCCGCCGACGTGATTGGGTTGGGGCGGTCGGCCGGTAATTCTCGTTGTGTCAGCACCGGATTACCTTCAAACGGTACATAAGGCCCCCAAACATCCCGGCTACGCAGGGCCACCTGCGAGTGATTGACAGAGGTTCCGCCTTCGGCCGCATACAGGATGTACCAGCCGTTATGCTTTAAGATATGAGGTCCTTCGATCCAAACGGGTTTTTTAGACAGATCGACACCACCATTCACCAACTGTTTTTCTTCGCCCAGCACCGTCAAATTGGTGTAATCGAACTCATACATTCGGATAGTGCGGTGGCCCGAGTACAGCGGTTTACGGTCGGGGGCGTCGCTGTTGTAAATGATGTAGGCCTTGTCGGTTTCTTCATCGAAATAAATGGATGGGTCAATTCCTTTTACCTGCGGAATTTTTACCGGATTGCTGTACGGGCCCGCCGGATTTTTGGCCGTTACAACAAAGTTTCCATCATGGTCAATATCCGTACAGGTAACGTAGTACGTCCCTTTGTAATACGTGATGGCCGGGGCAAAAAGCCCGCGCGTCATCCGCTCGCCCATGAACTCCATTTGCGAAGGGCGGTTGATCACATTGCCGATCTGCTTCCAGTTTTTCAGATCACGACTGTGCATGATCGGCAAACCGGGGAAGTAGGAGAACGTAGAATGTACAGAATAATAATCGGCCCCCACCCGCACGATGCTCGGGTCGGGGTAAAAGCCGGTCAGGATGGGGTTGACCAGCGTTGTTTGGGCTGATAGCGAATGGCTCAGGACAAAGCAGAAGGCTATGCATACAGCCAGAATCAAGTGTTTACGCATAAGAATCGATAAGCTAATAATCCGTCGTTTGAAAAAGAAGATGAAGTTATTGGGCCACCAGTGAGTACACGTTACCCGGTTGGGTCGCTATATCATACAGCAGCGTTTCCTTGAGTGCAGGTGCCGTCAGCTTGGCCTGGGTGGATATGATCGGAGTCGGCGTGTTCTCAACAATGTAAAACGGATTGGTATTCTGGCCCAATGCCTGTTTCATCGCTACGCCTTTCCCCGCTTTCAGCGCATTAGGCGTCCGCACGCGCAGGTTGCCGCCCAAGTTTGATTTGATGTCAACTTTCGTTAGCCTCCCTCCTTTCCACTCCATGTTCACTACCTCAAAGCCACCGATGGCCCGCAAACCGCCGATGCTTCCAGCTTGCCACACATCGGGCAGGGCGGGCAGTAAGTGAACGGCTCCGTCGGCGCTTTGCATCAGCATTTCCGTGATGCCCGAGGTGCAGCCGAAGTTACCGTCGATCTGAAACGGCGGGTGGGCGTCGAACAGGTTATTGTACGTACCTCCACCACCGGCTTCCCGGTTTGCCCCCAGTGGCGTTAGCTGGTTCTGAATCAGGGCATAGGCGTGGTTCCCATCCTGCAGGCGCGCCCACCAGTTCACTTTCCAGCCCATACTCCAGCCGGTCGATACGTCGCCCCGATGAGCAAGGGTTGTTTTAGCCGCATTAAATAGGTCGGGCGTACGGGTAGCAGAAAGCTGGTTCGACGGAAACAGGCCGTAGAGGTGCGAAATGTGGCGGTGTTTGTCGTTCGGGTCATCGATGTCTTCCAACCATTCCTGCAACTGCCCATATTGACCAATGTGCATGGGGGGAAGTTTGCTGCGCATCTGTTTCAGCGTATCGACAAAAGCGGCATCCTGTTTCAGCAACTCGGCCGCCCGAATGGTGGTCGTGAATACGTCGAATGCAATCTGATTGTCCATCGTGGTCCCCGCATCCAGCGATGAACCGCCATGTGCACTCGGCGCGTTCTCGGGCGACGTACCTGGCGTAACAACCAGCCAATGGTATTTGGGATGCGCTACTAAGTAATCGACATAAAATGTGGCAGCGCCTTTCAGGATTGGGTAGGCCGAGGCCAGGAATTTTTTGTCGCCGCTGTATTGATAATGTTCCCATAAGTGCTGGCTGGTCCAACCGCCCCCAGCTACCCACATGCCCCATAGCGCGCCGTCGATGGCGCCCGTTGCCCGCCAGATGTCGGTGTTGTGGTGGGCCATCCAGCCGCGTGCGCCGTACATGACCCGCGCCGTTTCCCGACCCGTTTCCGACATATCCTTCACCATCCGCAAAAACGGCTCGTGGAGTTCGGACAGGTTGGTTTTTTCGGCTGGCCAGTAGTTCATCTGGGCGTTGATATTGATGGTGTACTTACTGTCCCAGGGTGGGCGCATTTTGTTATTCCAGATGCCTTGTAAGTTGGCCGCCTGCCCCCCGGGCTGAGACGACGAGATCAGCAAGTAGCGGCCATATTGATAATACAGCGTGACCAATTGCGGATCATTGGCCGTACGGAAGTTCTTAAGCCGCTGATCAGTAGGGATATTAGCAGATTCGGTTGAGCCAAGATCGAACTTGACCCGATCGAAATACGACTGATAAGCGGTTGTGTGAGCCTGTAAGATGCTGGCATACGATTTTGGATAGGCCTTACTCAGGTACGTTGCCGCCCGTGCGTTTTCATCGCCACTAATGTCTTTGTAATTGATAAAATTAGTGGCGATAGAGATGTATATCGTGGCGGCGCTGGCTCCGCGTACCATCAGCGCGGTATCGCTTGCCGACACGCTACCGCCTTCCGTTTTAATTCGGGTAATGCCTTTGAAACTGACCATGCCTTTCACCCCGTCCTGGTCCGACGTAGTAGCCGCAATTGTCAGTTCGTTATCTGAAGTTGTTTTGATGACCGGTTTGGCGTGCTGCGTGGCATACGAAGCAGAAAACGCCAGACTTCCCGGTTTGCTGGCCGTCAGTCGCATCACCAGCACCTGATCAGGAATCGAGGCCAGCATTTCACGGGTATAGGTTACCCCAGCCACCGTATATGACGTTTTCGCCACGGCCCGCTCAATATCCAGGTCACGGTAGTAGTTGGTCACGTTCTCATGCCCCTCGAAGGTGAGATGCAGGTTACCTACCGGCTGAAACAGTTGCCCCTGCGACTTTTTGCTAATCATCGCTTTGTTGGCCAATTGTTCGGCTTCTTTCTGTTTTCCGTCAAAAATTAACCGGCGAACTTCAGGCAACGCAGCCAGCGCATCGGGGTTATCATTGCGGTTTGGGCTACCACTCCAGACAGTATGTTCATTTAGCTGAATGATTTCTCTGGGTACGTTGCCGTATATCATGGCACCCAGACGGCCATTGCCAATCGGCAAGGCGTTCTCCCAGGTCTGGCCTGCGGGACTAGTATACCAAAGTTTCAAGGCTGGTTTTTGCTGCGAAAAACCAACTGTTGTTAAGGTTAGAGTCAGCAGACAGGCAAGTATTTTTTTTCGATGACCAGCAAGTATAAAATACATCATAAATATATAAAATTGGCTGAGCTGTTTAGGCGTTTGATAAGCATTTAGTTTATGCCAAATTAACTAAGTTATAACTGGCCTATTTTCTACTATATAAACTAAATCTTTTACTATTTAAACAACATTACAGTTTCACATGACCAAAGAAAAAGCTCTTAAATAAAGAAAGAGGAAACCCTTCTTCTTTCTTTATTTAAGAGCAAATAAATAACAGTGCACTAGTGGGAGCTTCTAGTTATCTAACTAGCTCACTTCATGCTAATTAAGTGCATACTATTAACCCGATTTTTTTTAAAATCAGTATCAATAACCTGTATTCTGTGGAAATTTAGGGCCTTCAACAGTCCGGTCTATTTGCGTTTGAGGAATCGGACGAAGAACGTGAAAATCCTGGATGTAAGGGGCTGCTTCAGGATTCCAGGCTTTCACACGACGTACCAGTGATTTAGTGCGAACCAAGTCCTGATTTCTCATCCACTCACCAAACAATTCCCTGCTTCGCTCATCCAGGATGAAATCAACGGTCACATCACTCGCCTGAATTGTCATCGCCGTAGCCGCCGCCGTGTTTTGTGCGGCCGTATTGGTTTTACGATAAGCCGCCCGCTGGCGAATTACGTTAAGGAGTTCAGCCGCTTTTACTTTGTCGCCAGCCATCAGATACGCTTCTGCTCCTACCAGATACACTTCGGCAAAACGAGTAAGAACGACCGGCCGGGTTGAGGGGTCATTGAAGTTAGTACCCCGACTTGGGTCCATATGCTTCTTGATGGCCGGATATAAATTGGCATTCCAGGTGCTTGGTGGGGCAACGATTCCTTTGAACGGTCTCGTGCCAACAAATTGAGGAGCACCTGCCACTTCAAAATCAGGTAGCCATACAGCCGTATCAACACCGATCTGCGTTGTATAGCCGATACCGCGTTTGTTATTGGCTGCCGTTGCTGTGTTGGTTACGGCTGTGTTAGCGATATAGACCGTATAAAACGTATTGGCAAAGCGTGAGTCTACATCCCTTTTTACGAAAGCCTGGTCAAGAAAGTAATTTTTTCCAGCGAACTCCCCGGTCGTTTGTTTCACACTGTTTGGGCGAATACGGGCATATGGGCGACCATAGTACGAATCACGTATCATGCCCGACGTTCCAGAGTTTACCAGCACGCCCGAGGCATTCACAAACGAATTGACACCACTGTTGTTTGGGTAGTTCCAGTTGGCAAACCAGGGCGTTAGGTTTTGGCCATCACCACCACTCGCACCGCCACCTACTGAGTAAAGACCAAATTTGGCGTCTAATACGTGGTCGCTCACAAACATGGTTTCTTTGCCATAATCATTGGCGGGCACAAAAGCGTCGCCAAAGTCCTGCCACAAGTCAAGGCCATACGTTGCTTTCGCAGCAATAAGGTCACTCGATATCTTAGCTGCCTGGGCAAAATCGGCCTGTGAGTTTGTTAGCCATCCACGAGTCAGATACGCTTTTGCCAGGAAGAAAAGGGCAACCGGTTTGGTAGCTGCTTTACCTAGAAATGGAGCGGTCGGCTTATCAGGTAAACCAGCAGCGGCTTCGGTTAAATCCTGAATGATCAACTTGTAAACCTCAGTTGCCGGATCTCTTTTGGCACTTTGCGAAGGCACGGTAATAAAATCAGTGCTTAGCGGAATATCTCCCCACGTTTGCACCAAATAAAAATACCAGAACGCTCTCAAAAACTTGGCCTGTGATAGATACTGGTTTTTTGTTGCCGCTGGCAGGTCAATGCTCTGGCCAAACTTCAACACCCCATTAAGCGTATTGATGGCGACAAACGATGTACCCCAGGCCGAGCCGAAATTGCTAGCGTTCAATCCGTTGAACGTATGTACGGGACCACCGCCGCTACTGGCTCCCTGAATAAATTCGTCTGTTCCTGCTTGCATTTCAGACGAGAAGCCTTCGGTTCCCCATTGGTTCCGGGTTAAATTATATACCCCGGCAATACCACCCAGCACCCCGGCAGGGCTATTAAAGTAAGAGGGTACAATCTGTGATTGTGGCTGTTCTTCCAGCACTTTATTACAACCCAGGCAGGATAATAAAGTGAAGACAACTATGGCAAAATTTATTTTTTTCATCTTGACTTAAAATTTAAGATTTACGCCCAGTGTGTATTGACGAACCGGTGGGTTGTTCAGGTTTACCGTAACGAACCGGTTGAAGTTACCTCCCTGAATTGTGTTACCGTAGCCGTTTCCTTCCGGATCAACAGCCAGTTTGTCTCTAACCAGTGGCGAGTAAAGAATAAACGGATTGGTAGCATTCAGGTAAATGCGGGCAGAGGTAACACCAATCTTTTTCAGTACTGACGTATTTACCGTATACCCCAGATTGATACTTCTCATTTTGATGAATGAGCCATCCTGGTACGACGTAGTCGACGTAAAGTTCCGTACACCACCACCAGCATCAGGCCGTGGGAACGCATTCGTTGGGTTCTCAGGTGTCCAGTAATCCATTACTATTTGGTTTGAACGTCCCTGATTCAGGAAGCCAAACCCAGAACCACCACCCGACGTACCTGACAAGTACGGAACAACCACTTTCATGCCCATCCGGGCGAACGTTACGATCGAGAGATCGAACCCTTTATAGCTAATCCGGTTGGTCAAACCACCTTCCCAGGCTGGCTGGAAATTGCCAATAATTTTGCGGTCATCGGCATTAATGATCCCATTACCATCCACATCCTCAACCCGAATCTCACCCGGAAGCTGCGTCGGTGACGTTTGCTTTTTCAGGGTGCCGTTGTCGGCATCTGCCTGCTGCCAGATACCGATTTTATTGTAATCATAAATTACAGTAAGTGGCTGACCAACAAACCAGAAGTTGCCTTTGTTATCCAGCTCGGATGGGGTAGTTAACTGCGTAATTTTTTCCCGGTTAAAGAAATACGTTACATCAGTGCTCCAGTTAAATCCGCCTTTATTTCTGAAAATGTCGAACGTCAGCGATGATTCAAACCCGCGACCTTCTGTTTTCCCCAGGTTTTTCAGTGTAGAGCTAGCCCCGTTGCTTTCTGGCAGATTGACCGACAGCAGAATGTCTTTTGACTGCTGGTAATACACATCAAATGTGCCAGTGATGCGGTTATTGAATAAACCGATCTCCAACCCAATGTCTGACTGAGCCGTTGACTGCCAACCCAGATTACTGGCTGGCAGGCTGGTCACGGTGTAGGCAAGCGCCTGACCTGCCGCGGTTGTACCGAAGTTATAGTAGTTTGCCGACAGTGCGCCTAAGGTAGCGTACGCCCCTACGTTACGGTTCCCCGAAATACCCCAGCCCCCTCTCACTTTCAGGTTTGATATCGCGGGTACGCTCCTCATAAATGGTTCGTCGATGACGTTCCAGCTCAAACCAATGGCAGGATAGTTGAAATACTGATTGGCCGGTGATAAGGTCGACGAACCATCTCTACGAAATGTAGCCGTCAAAACATATTTGTCGTTGAACGTATAGTTCAGACGAGCCATGTACGATACTAGTCCCGTTTCACCGAAGGAGTTACCAAAATCTGTAGGAGCAACCGGCGTGCCGGAAGCCAGCGCAAAATTGGCCGTCTTAATGTAATCAGCCGGAACCCCCTTTACCGTAAATCGGCTGCCCAGGTTATGGTTCTTGGTAATTTCATACAGAGCAGTAAAGCCAAGCCTATGTTTTGCGGCAATGGTTTTATCGTAATACAGCAGGTGCTGCATGTTCACGTCCCAATATTCAGTATTTCTGATTTCAGCGCTGGATACACTTTGATCAACACCTGTGTTCACGAATGTATTTGGTGGACCGTAGCCGTTGAAACCAGTCTGACTGTAGTTCAAACCGGCATTGAATCGATACCGGAGGCCATCCAGAATGCCAACTTCCGCATACAGGCTGTTGAATGTTCTGACCGAACGCTCGTTCGACAGAATATCGTTACCCCGCGTGATGAGCGTAAGTGGAGTTACTGCCTGTGCTTCAATGGTGCCCCGTTTGGGATTCAGCAGGATCGTGCCATCATCATTGTAGGGCTTGATCAGTGGCGACAAACGGACCAATTCTGTTGGAACACCTCCACCCGCAGGGTCATTTCTGAACGTGAGCGTATTGATGGTATTTAACCCTACTTTGACACGCTTACCAAGTTTCTGGTCTACGGTAGCCCGGATGTTCATACGCTGAAAGTCCTGGTTCGGCATGATACCCGTTTCATTGAAATAGCCCAGGCCTATGCCATACTGCGTATTTTCTACTCCGCCCTGCAACCCGAGCTGATGACTGGTATTGAAGCCCTGTTTGTACAGCAGATCCTGCCAATCGGTAGAAACACCGGCGGCCAGGTTTGTCCGCTCCTCATCCGTTAGCGGATAAGCCGTTGTACCAGCTCCCTGCGTGTTCAAGGCGGCGGCAACGTCTTTGAACTTAGCATACTGTGCTCCATTCATGACGTTATATTTGCTCATGATGCTTGTCACACCATGATAGCCATCATACGATAGAATGGGTTTACCAATTTTACCCCGCTTGGTCGTAATCAGGATCACACCACCCGCGCCCCTCGAACCGTAGATGGCCGTTGCCGACGCGTCTTTCAATATTTCGAGGTTGGCAATATCGTCTGGGTTGATATCATTCAACCCCCCGAACGGAATACCATCGACCACAACGAGAGGACCATCGAGCCCATCACCATTACCAGTTGTAAGCGAGCGGTTACCACGAATACGAATAGAGGCCTGGCTGCCGGGCGTAGAGCCGTTACTAACAATGGATACACCCGCTGCCCGTCCTTTAAGCTGGTTAAGCAGGTTTGGTGCCGGCACTTCTTTCAACGTAGCCTCGGTGACTGTGGCAACTGCACCTGTTACATCCCGCTTGCGCTGGGTACCGTAACCTACTACAATTACTTCATTCAATGTTTTATCATCAGCTACCAGCGTGATATTGATCACTTTCTGAGAACCGACCCGTACTTCCTGAGACACATAGCCAATATAAGAGAAAACAAGCGTTGCCTTTTCGTCTGGCACAGTAAGCTTATAGTTACCATTTACATCGCTGGACGTACCCCGGCTTGTGGATTTTATCTGAATGTTTACACCCGGCAGGCCCTCACCGTTCTCGGCTACAATGCGACCTGAGATTTGCACCTCCTGTGCCTCTAAAGGAGAGGGGCTTACCTCAACAGACGTAGTAGCTGGCTGGTTGGTTACAGGGGTTGTGCTCCGTTTGATCACAATCTGTTGGCCAACAACCTCAAAGCTTAACTTAAGCGGAGTCAGTATCTGACTCAATACCAAAGAAAGTTGCTCGTTCTTAGCTTCGTAACTGATTTTTCGCTGTGACTGGGCAATCTCCCGGCTAAACAGAAAGCGAACATCGGTCTGCTTTTCAATTTGTTTGATTATAGTCTCAACGGCCTGGTTTTGGGCAGAGACAGTCACTCGGCGGCCCAGAAGTTCCTGGGCTTTGCCGTCGAAGGCGAAGTTTATGTTTGTCAGAATCAGAGCAAGCAGAATTTGTGTGCTTGATACTTTCATGATCCTGGCCCACAGAGTGCGGTCAAGTAAAGTGTAGTACATAAGTTTGGGTACGTTGTTTTTGTGATTTTGTAATGGCATTGGCGTCTCTGCTCGCAAAAGGCAGCAATGAGTCAGGAACTACACCTGGTCGTGGCGACACATGTGTATTGTTCGTTGGAAAGAATAAGGAGTGTATTCATAGCGTCATGTCTACAATGATCAAGGATATAGTAACTAGTTAATTACAGCCCTTACTGTGAATAATTACTTGATTATCAATAACTTCAAACGATGAATCTATCGTTAAACAGACAAGTCGAATCTTCTCCAGAAAAGGCATATCATCCAGATTTCCGGTGAATGTGCACTGGCCTGTTAAAGCCCGATCGTAGCGAATTGGCATATGGTAGTTTGCCTCAAGCTTATCCAGGACATCGGGGACAGCCGTATAATTGAACGTAAATTCCTGCGCCATAATAGTCGACGGCTTTTCGTCGGCCAGAAAGTGCTCGTGCCTGATGAGCTGCTTCGTTTTAGGCTTCACGTCAAGTTCTTCGTTGACAGTCAACAGAATTGGCTTCGCCTGCGATCTGGTGGCAGAGACTTCTACGCGTCCTGTCTTCACTTTCACATAAGCGGTAGTCTCTCCTGTAAAAGAACGTACCTGGAAACTGGTGCCCAGCACCTTGGTGGTCAAGCTGGCGGTGTAAACCATAAATGGTTTGGCCGGGTTCTTTGTCACCTCAAAGAAGCCTTCACCCTGTAGGTATACTTCACGAAGTGGGTGATTGGTCTTCTTTTGAAACCGTAACTGACTCCCTGCAGATAGCAACACCGATGAGTTGTCGGGCAAAAACACGACCAATGGCTGACCCGATCCATTGCTGACTGTTTGCCAGACTGGATCGTCTGCAACTTGCCCGGAGTGAGAGGTATACTTCGTAAATTCAGCAGGCAACGTACCCCCGGACTGCCACCATAAAACCAGGATGAACACGGCAGCAGCAGCCAGCCAGCGCCCCCATTGCCAGATGATGGATGGGCGATGACTAGTAAACTGGCTGGATGAACGGTTTAGGATAGTCGCTTTCTGATCACTTATCTCCAAACTGGATATAACAATGTGTTCGCCCTGAATGACCAACAGCGCAGCAACGGCCTGTTCATACAGCTCTCTTTTCTCTGGGTGGTTAAAGAGCCACTGCTCCCAGAACAACCGATCCTGAGGGCGCTTTCCTAGAGCCCACTCCCGAAAGGCAGCGTTTTCCAGAAAATCCTCAATGGTTGATAAAGAGTCGGGAGGTAGATCCATTTGGTACTTTTCTACTATTTTTATTCATAGTATGAAGACCGTGCTCCTCTATACCCTCTCTACATCAGAAAATTTTTGAAAAGAATACAAATAGTCAAAAAAGCAGGCGACAGCCATTTACTGCGCATCTTGCTAAGTGCCTTCTGCAAGAAGTTAGATACGGATTGGCGGTTTACGTTCATAACATCAGCAATCTCGGGTATAGATAAGCCTTCATAGTAGCGTAAGTACAGGGCTTCACGCTCCCGAGCCGGCAACGAGGCCAGTTGAATCTGGATGGTGTTTGTTAGCATATCGAGTGACTCCTTTAGAATCATCAATGACTCTGAGTCTGCTTCTTCTGCCCCTGAATCATCCCAGTCCAGTTCCTGGAAGGTGGCTCTTTTTTGTACGCGTAGATATTGTAATATGTGATGCCGAAGCGCTTTGAATAAATAATGTTTAACAGACTCGGTCTTATTTATATGCAGGCGGTTTTGCCAGAGCTGTAAAAACAGCTCCTGAATGCAATCTTCAACAATAAACTCGTCGACCTTAAACTTCAGGCCATAGTGCTTCAACGAGCGATAATACCGTTCGACTAACTGGCCTAGCGCCTCTCTATCGCCCTGACGATATAGCTGCCATAACTCGGGATCCTGGTAAGTCATAAGGCTGGATTTTTAAGTGTTGAAAAGCGAGCTAGGGTATACTAAATTTTATTGCTTATTTCTAACGGTATTATATATACGTAAATACAGCACTGGGTTTGCGCCCTACTTGTTCGGGTGAAACTGAACGGCGGGGTCTGCTTTATGCTACAATTGATCGGCCCTGTTATAAATTTTGTAGCAATCGATTTTCCAAACACGAGTTGCATATAGTGTTATGTGTCAATAAGACACATTTTAAAAAATAGCGAGTTAGCCTCATCTCGTACGTAATCAGCATATAGCAAGAAAGACAGGCGCGTTGAAAGGATTCGCTTAGTCTTACAAGTAAAGATCGTATTAGTAATTCAGTTGGCGTGTAATGAGAGTACAATTTTACAATGGTATAATTACAAAAAAGCGACATTAATTGATAATTAATTGTAGTATTTAAACCCGTAGTGCCTGTAAGTACTTAATCTGTAGCAATACGTATTGTTTTTACTACGTTGATGAGCCTTGTAAGGGTGAAAATGATTGGATTGTTTGCGAAGCCAGCCAGCTATATGTTCATCTTTCAATAGCTGTCAGGTACGTTCACAAGCTGTCCATCGAAGTCGATCTACTTCTGTTGCGGATCGTTGTCCAGCGTGGTCACCAACGATATCAATCAGGATAGCCCTGTGGGTGACAGGAAAAATAGTTATATAACAGATAGTCAAGGAAATAGACGGCCATTATAATCCAGATTCGTTCCTGACCCTGCTGCTTCGAATACCAGCAGGCCAACGTACCTGAGCTTGATGTCGAGCTGGGCCTGGCATAGATTGCAGCGACAAACTAACCGAAGGGGTCAGCGCCTGTCGTGAGCACGACAGCCGTTGTCTAACTCATACTCCACGTTCAGGTAAAAATTCGCCGTTCGTTCCCAGTCGATAAAGTTAGACGGATGATTATCAGCGAACCGCTGTGAATACAACAACCAGTGCGTAGTATAGCGTTGTCAAACGTAGCTGTATAAAAAAGGCATAGTTGATCCAGCCAGCGCTTACTGTAGATTCTTGCAGGCTTTTCAATTAGTTTTGCTTACTGCGTTTGCCTTGCTTCTATGTATAGTGTCTTTCCAGGTGTTTTCCAGTGTTCGATCACATTCAACGTAGTATAAACTATAGTTCTCTGTCGGTGCCATCGTCAATTACGGATGTAACGCTGCTGCAGGGCGTACTCAACGCCTCACCTGGTTGTTTGGCCTACTGCGAGCCAGTACGCATAACCACCACAGATTCGCAGCAGAAGCAGATTATAGATTTTGTGTATCGGGTTGTCAACGTTAAGATGAGTGAGCTTATTGGTCAGCCCATTGATCGGATCATTGGGCATCGAATGACCGACCTGGCTACTTTGGCCAACGTAGACACTCTTTTCGACCGATACGTCGATGTGATCGAAACCGGTCAGGCAGCTACGTTTGAAGTATCTCTTTATACAGCTACTCACAACGGCTGGTACTTGATTACTGCCGAGCCCTTGAGCGCAGGGTTGGTTATTTCACTCATCGACATCAACGACCGAAAAAGCGCGGAACTACAGGCCCGGCAACAGACAGCCGAGATTCGGGCTACGCTGGACGCTTCGCTGAATAGTATTCTGCTGATGCGGGCCATTCGCGACGAGACCGGGCAGATCATCGACTTTCGGATGGAAACGGCCAATCAGGCGGTCATGAACAGTTTGTTTAAAACACCCGACGAACTGGTAGGGCGCAATTTGCTGGATGTATTTCCCGGCAATATTGAGTCCGGTTTTTTTGCCCTTTATGCTCGGGTAGCCGACACGGGCCAGTCTGAAAAAGCTGAATACTATTATCAGGATGTCAACGGATTCAAAGGCTGGTTCGAGGTGTCTGTTGTCAAGCAGGCACCCGAGCTAATTGTGCTGACGTTCAACAACGTTACTACCCAGCGGGAAGACCAACTCGACCAGCAGCGACAGGCTCAGGTGCTCCAGGCTATCCTGGATCACTCACAAACGGCCATTTCGCTGCATACACCGATCCGCGACGAACGGGATTATATTATTGATTTTCAAGCAGTTCGCGCTAACTTTCAAGCTACTGTAAATTGGGGGACACTGGCGGATGCGATGCTTAGTCAAACGTTCCTGACCCTTCGGCCTGATGCGCGCGGTACCGAGGAGTTTGCCAGGTACGTTCGCGTCATTGAAACGGGAGAGCCTGACGTGTTTGAGTTTACCCACAACCGGAGGCATTATGTGATCACCATCGCCCGGGCGGGAGGTGATGTGGTGATGTCGGCGGTTGATGTTACGTCCGACCGGCAGTATCGGCATGAGCTTGAAACCCTGAACCGGACGCTTCAACAGTCGAACGAAAGCCTGCAATCGTTTGCCTATGTGGCCAGCCACGATTTGCAGGAACCCCTGCGCAAGATTCAGGCGTTTGGCGATATCCTCCAAAGTCAGTTTCAGGATAACCTGTCGGATGGGGAACGCGACATGACCCGGCGTATTCAGAAATCGGCCAGCCGCATGCAGCAACTGGTGAAAGACCTGCTGGCCTATTCACAAATAACTGCCCGGCGCGATCCGCAGCAGCCCGTTGCCCTGGGCGATGTGGTCACCGATGTGATCAGCGATCTGGAAATTTCGATCAATGAAGCCAACGCCAGCCTACAGGTGGCCGCCTTGCCGACCATTCTGGGCAATGAATCCCGGCTGCGGCAACTGATGCAAAACCTGATCGTGAACGCCATCAAGTTCCGGCGTAAAACGCACCCGCTCGTTATCAGGATCGACTGCCGCGTGGCCCAGTCCGACGAACTGCCCAGCGGACTGGTTGAATCAATGCCCTACTGGCTGATTACGGTATCCGATAATGGCCTTGGTTTCGACGAAAAATACAAGGATCGTATTTTCCAGCTCTTTCAGCGGCTACACGATTCTACGGCCTACAGCGGAACGGGCATTGGCCTGGCTATCTGCCAGCGGGTTGCCGAGAGCCACAACGGAGCCATTGATGTGAGCAGCACTCCCGGCGAAGGCACCACTTTTTCCGTCTTTCTGCCGGTTTATCAGGCTGCGGTCTGACGACTGGGTACGTTACTGCAGGTATGGTCAAACAAGTCGGCATAGAGTATAAACGCCCGTCTGGCTCCGTCGACCACTGCGGGGTGGTTGTCTGGCTGCTTGGCCAAAAAAGCGATAAACGAGCGCCATCTGTCTCCTGTTTCGGCCCCGTAGCCCCGGTAAAAGCGAGCCTGATCCAGCAACGGTTGCAGGGCCGGGCTTTGCTGTAGGTAGTGCCAGACCGTTTTTCCACCCAGCATCGACCCTTCTCCTACATAGGCAGCGCCCAACAGCCCGGCGGGCGACCAGTTGGCAAATAGGTCCGGCATTGTTGGCGGCACGCGCTGAAGTTGCGCCAGATCGGCCAGAAGCCACGGTGTTTTTCGGCGTGTATCGGGTTCGTAGTCCGAGAAAAAAGCAGCCTGACGGTCAATCGCCTCCTCCAGTGCCTGATGGAACGCGCCGTGAATCAGCAGCAAATGCGTGTACTGATCGGTGGTGAGTGTTCCGCTGCGCAGGGCATCCGTATAGAGCAACTGCTCTGTCTGCTCGTGCAGGGGGCGGGTCTCTTGCCGCAGTCGGTCAATCAATGGAGTCATGTGTGGTCGGTGCGGGTATTATCAGCCAGCCAGAACTGGCAAAGCCCTTGCAGCAGCGCACCCGTTGCCTGGTAACTGCCCGGTTTAACAATGTACGCATTGATGCCGGCAGCATACGCCTGCTGAATGTCCGACGGACTGTCGGAGGTGCTGAATGCAACGACGGGCAGCCAGCGGATCTTCTCGGAGGAACGTACCCAGTCCAGCACATCGAATCCACTCATACCCATCAAGTTCAGGTCTAACAAAACCAGTTTGGGCAGGGGAGACTCTTCGTCAACGTAACGGCCCTGCCCCGAGAGGTAATTAACGGCTTCTGAACCGCTACGCAGGATGGTGTACTTAATGGGGCGGTCCAGCTTTTTGATCAGCCGACTAAAAATATCGGCGTCGTCCTCATTGTCTTCAATATACAAAATATCAATCATCTCTCATTCAACTGAACAATCGGAAACGAAACATGAAACGTGGCCCCCCGGTTCGGCTCGCTATGGTACCATATTTTGCCACCATGACGGTTCACAACGCGTTTGACAATGGCTAGCCCAACGCCCGACCCTTTGAATGAACGGGCATTTTCCAACCGCTTGAAGAGGTCGAACAGCTTACCAGCTTCCTTCATATCGAACCCGATTCCGTTATCCGACACGGAATAAATCACGTCCTGCTCTGTTTGCTGGCCACTCACCTGAACGCGGCCTTCGGGGACCAGGCGGGTGTATTTGGCGGCATTCGACAACAGATTGGTGAACAGTTGGCGGGCCATGATCGAGTCGGCCGTGAGGGGTGGCACATCGGCGAGTTGGATCGTCAGTGTCCGATCTTTTTCGGTAACCAATATTTCTTCCCGAATGTCTTCAAGCAGCTTGTTCATGTCGATGGACTCTGCATTGATTTCGGTGCGGCCCATGCGTGAGTAGTACAAGATATGACGGATCAGCGCCCGCATTCGATCGGTCGAATCCACAATCTTCTGAAAGAGCACACGGGCATCCGGGTTGAGGTCGTTCCCATATTCTTCGAGCAGAATCTCGGCGTAACACCGAATGGATGACAACGGGGTGCGCAGGTCGTGGGAGACGGTATAGCTAAACGCATCCAGTTCTTCGTAGGCAGCCTGTAGGCGCTGATTAAGCTGCCGAATTTCGTTGGCCTGGCGGGTAACGATCTGTAGAATATCTTCCCGGAGCTTGATCGCCGCAGCCACTTCAGCTTCTGCCCAGGGTTCAGACGTGTTATGAACCTGTTCGGTCCAGGCTGCAAAGCTTTTACGCGGACTGATCCGGGCCTGTCCATCCTCGCTGACGGTGACGGGCTTGTCTGGATTACCCGCCCAGGTTACCTGCTGCACCTGTTCTGGCTTGAACCAGAGCAGGTACTCGTTCATTTCCTTCGACAAGACGATCGCTAACAGGCCGGCACCCACCGCCCGAAACGATTCAGCATTGGGGTACAGGCCAGGCAACTTGTTTGTCTCCAGAAAAGAGTCGGTATCCGTCGCCTTCAGCCAGTCTATCAGGTCACGAATGGCCGGTTCATCGGGCGTTTCGCCCATCCGATATTGCTGGTTGTTGAACAGCAACACGGCCCCGCTGGCATTAGTCAGGTCCAGGGCTGTTACCGAATGCCGGGTGAGCGCCCGAACAATATCCTCATCGGCGAGAAGGTGCTCGTGCAGTTTTTTACCATGTTCGACAACCAGCCTGAACTGCGACTGATCTTCTTCGTCTTTTCTGAACTCGAGCGCCGCCGAGAGCAGTTGACTTACGAATTTGGCGGCCTGCCGTGAACTGTAGTCTACAAAGCGAGGCGAATAATGATGACACGACATCAACCCCCAGAGTTCGCCCCGGTAGAGGAGTGAAATGCTCATGGAAGCACCCACGCCCATGTTTTTCAGGTACTCGATATGCACCGGCGAAACGGCCCGCAGCGTTGAATACGTCAGGTCAACGGGTTGGTCGGCGGGCCAGTCTGCTTGCGAGAGGATAGCGGCAGTTGGACTATGAACATCGGTAATAAGCCGCACCAAATTGGCTTTATACAGCTCGCGGGCCTGTTTGGGAATATCCGAAGCAGGATAATGAAGGCCCAGAAACGGTTCGAGGTAATCCTCTTTTTCTTCCGCCACAACCTGCCCATGCCAGTCGGCAGCAAAGCGGTACACCATGACCCGATCAAAACCAATAATGGTTTTAACCCGCCGGGCGGTGTTCTGCAACAGATCAATAAGCTGACGACTTGCCTGCACTTCATTGAGGGATTCGGCAATCAGGCGCTGGTTGAGGGGCGTTTGCGATAAAGCGCTGGCCGGCTCCCATTCAAGCAGTAACAGGCCGTTGTGTTCGTGAATGATCAGATTCCAGGTCTGGTCGTTAAGCCGGATCGCCTGCGGGTTAATATTTTCCCAGGACTCGTTGCGGCGACCTACGTTCAGCAATTCAACCAAAGTTGCCGCGGGCAGGTCCGTTTTGGCCAGTAGCACGTCGAGCGGCTGGCCGAGTATATCCGCGACTGGCTGCCCAAGCAGGTCAGGTACGTTCGAACTGGCATGGACAACCGTATATGTATCAGGCAATAAACCAATTAAGTACCCGTGCGACTGGATATGGCCTAAAATATGGATGGGCTCCTGTTCGCAGTTTGTCAGATCAACGTTGAAATCAGTCATTCAATGAATTGGCCTACAGCCTGTCTCCTAAGAGATAGTTTAGCGATTCTATTTATTTGCGTATAGCAATATACGTCATTTAAAGCGATTGAGCAGCGATTCTACGCAGAACCAGAGCCACCGGCTCTTGAGTACCAGGCTGTCGAGATGGTGTCTGGTACTAACGATGAAGTTGTGCATAAGTCGTATAGCCCAGCCATAACTTCCAGCCGAGTATATAGGTCATCCGCCTGCTCTGTGGTCAGTAAAGTAGATTAGGTTAACGCTTATAGGGTGTAACGCCTGACCTTATGAACGCAACCTATCGCCTCCTGTCTGCTTATCTGATCTGCTTTTTGCTGGGCACCGCAGCTAGTCAAATAGCGTCGGCGCAGTCGGCTCCGGTTCAGATTTCTCTTTGGCCCAATGGGGCTCCGGGTTTCGAAAGCCGACGTAATGAACCCGAACAGGCTAAAGACTACTGGGTACGTTCCATCAATAACCCATCCATCACCGTTTATCTGCCACCCAAAGAGAAGGCCACCGGGGCGGCCGTGCTCATCTGTCCTGGCGGGGGGCATCGGGAGTTGGTATTTAATGCTGAAGGGCGCCAGCCCGCCGAATTTTTGAACAGCATTGGCGTAGCCGCTTTTGTGTTGAAATATCGGTTGGCCCGCGAAGAGAACTCACCCTACTCGCTCGACAAACACCCACGCGAAGATGCCTACCGCGCCATGCGACTTGTTCGAAGTAAAGCCAGTGAGTTTGGCATCGATCCAAACAGGCTCGGTGTACTGGGTTTTTCGGCGGGTGGCGAAGTAGCTGAAATGATTGCTTATGCGCCGGGCAAAGGTCTCCCCGACGCGCCCGATCCTATCGATCGGCTGGATGGCAAGCCTGCTTTCCAGCTACTGATCTACCCCGGCCCACTGGGTGTTCCCGAAACAGTTCCAGCCGATGCCCCGCCAGCTTTTATGCTCGCCGCCAATGATGACCTCTGCTGTTCAGGGCCGATCGTTTCACTGCTTCAAAAGTACCGGGCCGCCAACGTGCCGATCGAAGTGCATATCTACACGCAGGGGAAACACGGCTTCAATATGGGCGACCGGTCGAAGTTAGCATCGATTCACAGTTGGCCCCAGCGAATGGCCGACTGGATGGCCGACACCAATCTGCTGGTACCTGGTAGGTGATTGGTTATTGGTTGATTGGTTATTGGTTATTGGTTAATTGGCTCCGCTCTATACAATTACGTACCTGAGCAGAGCCAATCAACTAATAACCAATCAACCTCAAAACCGATACTGGGTTCTGATTGTCAGCAGGTTGTCAGGTACGTCCGTTTCGAAACCGGGTAGGCTTGTGGTTTCATTGACCGGTATATCGTACCAGACAACGAGCTTCAGGTTACTGTTGGCGTAGTACAGATAGCCCAGGCCGAGCGTGTTGTACCGAATATCGGCCCAGGCAAATTTTCCGTCGATCTGCTTACCGGCCACCTGCGTATTGGGGTCGTACCAGTCATATTTGGCGACGAACTGGTGCTTCTCACTGCCCAGATGCTGGAGGTAATAGAAATACGCCCCGTTGAACTGCCGAACGTATAACGGGCTGGCTGTAGGTGCCGACACCGGATTTGGAACAATACCCGGCGTTTCGGTGCTGGCCTTGGTTGCCGTTTGCGTACCCTGAATATATTCGGCCCGCAATTCAGTGCGCCCTTTCCTATTTGGAATCCGGAGTTGAACATCGGCTCCATAATATCGGCGAGGTGCTATCGCTCCGGGTACAACAACGGTTCCATCGACAACGAAAGCGGGGGCATCGGCGGGGCCGTTCATCCGGTAAATTTCATTTGTGTATTGGCCAATACCGCCCCAATAACCAGATACACTGCCCGTTAACTGCACGCCCGATTTCGTCAACAGTTGCGGCTTAATGGTCAGGCGGCTGATGAAATCTTTATGCCCGTCGTAGTCACTGACACTAGCCAACCCAGGGCCATTGAATAACCCGGCGTCTATTTTCAGAAACCGCAGTGGATGTGCCGGATTTCGAGGCTCAACTGTCAGCATAGCCCCTAAATCGCGCTCCGTGCGCATCAGTAGTTGCGACATGCGCCCCCGTTCGGGTGATTCCCGGTCACCCGATCCGTAGTTAACTTCAAAGCCGAAAGGACGGGCAAACAGACCCGCCGTAATGTGGAGAAGATCGAATTTGTGCTCGTAGTAGCGGCCCCAGAAATCGCGGGTTTGCATGCCTCGCTCCGTTCCGTCGAATTGAAAGACAAACAGCACCGTTGGGCGTTTTTGCTCGTCGAAATGGGCGTAATCAATACGAAGGCGACCCCGACGTACGCTAAACCTGCTCTCAACGCCCGCAGGGAAATCGCCCCCGTTGAAGCTTCGTTGCCCCTGCGTTTCACCAAGCTGAAACTGTGGTTGAATGTAGCCGGAGATGTTGACGTATTCGTACTTATTGACAATGGACTGCAACGCTTTTTGCCGCGACGTGTCGATGCTACTTTCCGATAAATTACCCTGTTGTTGAGCCACTGCCTGCCTGGTACAAAGCAGTAGCACGACCAGCCAGAACGGGTGTATCTTTATCCTCTTCATGGTTCATATTGGTAGGGCACTCACAATGGAACACCTCACTGTAACTAGCTGTTACAGTGATGGTTCGTCAAAAATAGGGCGAGAATCAGCACGTTGATTGACGGAACTCGATTAGCCAAGCAGCCAGCGGAAGAGCAGAAACAGGGTGGCCGAAAGCAAAATTGCCATTGGCAAGGTCAGCACCCAGGCGAGTAAAATGCTCTGAATGGTTTTAGCCTGTAGGTTCTTGATGCCCTTGCTGGCTACCATGGCCCCGGCAATACCCGACGACAGGGCGTGCGTGGTACTCACCGGCGCTTTAAAGTCTGGAATCAACCCTGAAGCCAGGCCAATAGTAGCGGCGGCAACCAACTCGGCCGAGGCCCCTTGGGCGTAGGTCAGGTGCGACTTGCCGATCTTTTCGCCTACTGTCACCACAATCCGCTTCCAGCCAATCATGGTGCCAAAGCCCAGTGAGAGCGAGATCATCAGAATAACCCAGAACGGCGCATGATCGGTAAACTTGCGGATGCCTTTTTCTTCGACTACAGCCACCGATTTAAGCTCTGCTTTGTCGGCTTCACTAAGCTTCACAGCATCACTGGCGATAAGTTTTTTACTGTTGCTGCTGATGGTTAGCAGGGCTTTCCGCATCAGCAGGGCGTCTTCTTTTTTATACGTGTTGGCCGCAATTACAGGAGCCAGATTAGCCATACTTGTATTGATTGCCTGTAGACGCTCAATGTCAACCGCCGACAGTTGTGTGGTGTCAATCCGGGCCGTAATCTGCTGAATTTTAGCCATATCGGGCTTCAACTGAGCTATATCCAGGTTGGTGTCGAGGGCAAAGACCGTGGGTAGAATACCAATCAGGATGAGCATCACCAGCCCGATTCCTTTCTGCCCGTCGTTGCGGCCGTGGAAGAAGCTCACCAGCGTGCAGGTGATGATCAGCAGGATACGAATCCAGCCCGGCGGCGTCTGACCCGGCGTTGGTTCATCGAATATCTGTTTGCGTATCTGCTTACTCAGTGTACGACGCAACGTGAACATCAGCACAATGGCCAGGCTAAACCCGATCAACGGTGAGAGCAGCAAGGCTGAGAATACTTCTTTCACCTTATCCCAGTTCACCGCCGCTACGCCTGCCGTATTCTCAGGCAATAGCGCATAACCCAGACCAACCCCGATAATCGCGCCGATCAGCGTGTGCGAACTCGACGCAGGCAGGCCAAAATACCAGGTGCCAAAGTTCCAGATGATGGCCGAAAACAGCAGCGCCAGCACCATGGCAATGCTGTGATAGACGTTCTGGTCGATGAGCAGCTCCACCGGCAGCAGGTTGACAATGCTCATGCCCACCCCCACCCCGCCGGTGATGACACCGATGAAATTGACGATGCCCGACCAGACCACGGCCTGGGTGGGTTGCAGTGAATTGGTGTAGATGACAGTGGCCACGGCGTTGGCCGTATCGTGGAAGCCGTTGATGAATTCGAAGGCACAGGCGGCCAGTAAACAGAAGACAAGAAGAACGAAAACGCCGGTCTCTAAGCCGAACATACAGATTACAAGTTAGTTACGAATTTTACTCATGATTGAGTGGTGCAAAATTGAGTACGTTAGCGGTCAGAACGGTTGAATCAATATTAACAGATTGTTATGTTGTTAACATTACGGTAATGTTTGGGTAATATAAAAACAAAATCCCTGCTCAAGCCTTCGTTCAGAAAGCGTAAACAGGGACAATAACCAGGTGTATCGAAAGACTATCCCAGCAGCCAGCGGAAGAGCATAAATAGAGTCGCCGAAAGGATAACCGCAACGGGTAAGGTCAGCACCCAGGCCAGGGCAATGCTTTGCACCGTTTTGGCTTGTAGGTTCTTGATGCCTTTGCTGGCTACCATGGCCCCGGCAATACCCGACGACAGGGCGTGCGTGGTACTCACCGGCGCTTTAAAGTCTGGAATCAACCCTGAAGCCAGGCCAATAGTAGCGGCGGCAACCAACTCGGCCGAGGCCCCTTGGGCGTAGGTCAGGTGCGACTTGCCGATCTTTTCGCCTACTGTCACCACAATCCGCTTCCAGCCAATCATGGTGCCAAAGCCCAGTGAGAGCGAGATCATCAGAATAACCCAGAACGGCGCATGATCGGTAAACTTGCGCAAACCGACCTCCTCCACAGTGGCCGCTTTCGACAGGGCCGACCGATCCGCAACACTCATTTTCACGGCATCGCTATCCATCAGTTTACGGGCCGTACTGCTAATAGTCAGCAGAGCTTTCCGAATCTGAATGGCGTCTTTCTGTTCATACTTACCGGTTGTAATGGCTGGTTGTAAACTGGCCAGACTGACATCGATGGTCTTGATCCGATCCAGATCGACGGTAGACAACTGGCTCTTGTCGATCATGCCCACTTTTTGCTGAACAACCGCCAGATCAGGCTGTAATTGCTTGATATCGAGTCGTGTATCGATGGCGAAATACGTCGGTAGCACCCCGATCAGGATGAGCATCACCAGCCCGATTCCTTTCTGCCCGTCGTTGCGGCCGTGGAAGAAGCTCACCAGCGTGCAGGTGATGATCAGCAGGATACGTACCCAGCCCGGTGGTAATTGACCCGGATGCGGCTCATCGAACAACTGTTTTCGTAGGCCTTTGCTCAACGTGCGGCGCAACGTGAACATCAGCACAATGGCCAGGCTAAACCCGATCAGCGGTGAGAGCAGCAAGGCCGCAAACACTTCCTTGGCTTTATCCCAGTTCACCGCCGCCACGCCCATCGTGTTTTCGGGTAGCAAGGCGTAACCCAGACCAACGCCCAGTATTGCCCCGATCAGCGTGTGCGAACTCGACGCAGGCAGGCCAAAATACCAGGTGCCGAAGTTCCAGATGATGGCCGAAAACAGCAGCGCCAGCACCATGGCAATGCTGTGATAGACGTTCTGGTCGATGAGCAGCTCCACCGGCAGCAGGTTGACAATGCTCATGCCCACCCCCACCCCGCCGGTGATGACACCGATGAAATTGACGATGCCCGACCAGACCACGGCCTGGGTGGGTTGCAGTGAATTGGTGTAGATGACAGTGGCCACGGCGTTGGCCGTATCGTGGAAGCCGTTGATGAATTCGAAGGCACAGGCCGCTAAAAGGCACAGGGCCAGAAGAACGAAAATGCCGGTCTCTAAGCCGAACATACAGATAGTGAGTTAATTAGGCTTGCTCTCAATAGGTTAATCGTTTACAAAGTTGCCTATTGTTTAGAGGAGTACGCCGATCAGCCCATTAAGAAATTGTTAACCAGCCAGTGGAATTGGTTCAGCGCCGCTATAGCGTTGCAACGGATAAGCCTCGCTCCTGCCCTAAATAAAGATGCCCTTCCCGATTTGGGAAGGGCATCTTACTAAACTTCGTTGCCTTCTTCATCCGAAAGCTGATCCACTTCAGCCTGCATCTGCGCCTCATCTACATTGTCGAGGTCATTGTACAGGTCGGCGGGCAGGTCGCTGTCGTAGCTCGCTCTTTCCGACACCATATCGGTCATGTCGGTAGCTACGGCGTTGTCGGTGTACAAAATCGTATCGGACGCTTCTTCGTTGCCGGGATTCATGTTATCGGGCTGGCCATCGAGGCCGAGGTCAGCATAGATGGCCGGGGCCCCGTTGACATCATCGCCGGGCATATCGCCCCGTTGCTGATCAGGAATGTTCAGATCCAGATCGTCGTCGTCGTTGTTCATAGTCGTCAAGTGTTTAGCGAGCTAACACCACCCGACTGACTTTTGTTGGTTTATCCTCGGCTGTGAGCCGAAGCAGGTAAACACCGCCCGGCAACAGGGCCAGATCCAGCAGCGTGTCGATTTGCCCGGCCACCAATTGCGGCACCATCACCCGGCGGCCGTCCAGACTCAGCACATCCACCCGGCCCGGATGTGGTGACCGGATGGTAACGTATCTGTCGGTGGGGTTTGGAAATACCCAGGGTTTCCCGGCTTCCTCAACGGCCAGCACAGTCGCCTTTTCCGACGTGTTTCGAATGTACCGCAGCCCACCCGAAGCCGTGCCGACAACCAGGTCGGGCAGGCCGTCGGCGTCCAGATCACCCGCTGCCACCGAAAGGCCAATGCCGGGGTAACCCAACGTACCCAGCGTATCCAGCAACGTACCTGGCTGCGTGGGCTGGGTGGGCGGACGGTATAATTTGAGCCGACCAGCCCGCGTAGCCACCAGCAATTCGGGCTGCTTGTCAGCATTCATATCAAACATGGTCAGCGACGGGTTCCGCGCCAGCAGATCAACGCCAAAGCCACCATACGAATCGATCTGAAGCTGAAAAGCCGGGGCCGCCAACGTACCGGTATTGCGCAGGTATGTGATGTTTCCCGCCGAACCGCCAACCAGCAGATCGAGCTTTCCGTCGGCATCGATATCGGTAAACGTAACGGCCTCGCTACTCGAATAGCCCACCGAGTTAGGTAAGGTCAACGCCTTCACCGCCAACCGATTATACTGGACCGCTGCTCCTGTAGCCGCCGCATTGGGCCACCACTGAATCACCGATCCGGTAGCACCGCTGCCCGTCAGTATCAGGTCAACCGAGCCATTTCCATCCAGGTCTGCAAAGGTTGGGCGCAGGTTGGTCAGCGAGTCAGACAGGGAGAGGCCGAGGTAATCGGTGGTCACGAGCGCAAAGGCCGGGTTGGTGGCCGTACCCTTGTTTTCGAACTGCCACAAACTCGCCCTGAACCCCTTCGCGCCGATCGAGCCGCTATGCCCCACCAGTAGGTCCAGATCACCGTCGCCGTCCAGATCAGCCAGGGCTGGGGCCGCATTTTCGCCCACGTCAATCATGTCGCTTTGCAGAAAATCCGCTTTTACGTACTGGAAATCGGGTTTTGTCGCCGTGCCGTTGTTGTGGTAGAACAGATTCGATGCCCGGAAATCGAACACGTTGCCATCGTTGGCATAGACACTCGGCGAAGCCAGCAGATCAGCCCGTCCGTCGCCGTCGACATCCTCGAAAAAAGTAGCAGCAAAGGCAGGCAGCAGAATCGGTTTTTTCGCCGGAAAATCGGCATCGAACTTATAGAAATCGGCTTTGGCGGAGTTGGTCGTCCGGTTATACAGCACCGCTACATTCGAGCAGGTAACGTACCCAAACAGCAGTTCTTTCAACCCATCGCCATCGGTGTCAAAAACAGATATGGCATTCCCGGTATGCAACGGGCGGGCGTTGGGCAATCCCGTCCGTCCGCTCCCGTCAACGCTGCAATTGACACCAAACTGAAAATCGTTACAGAACGTCTTCTGGAAATTGCCCCAGCAGATGCCAATTCGCTTGAAATCCAGCCCGGCGGGAGCAACGGTACTACTGCGTTCCTTGCTCATGTTCTGGTAGTAAACGGCCAAATCGCCGCCTACATCGAACGCGACCACGTCAACATCACCGTCGCCATCGTAGTCCAGAATCGCTGGCGTGTCCGTTCCAGCCACATATAGATTAGTCCGGGCCGATAACCCTTCCTGATAAATCGGCGAGGCAATCAACTGCCAGTTCAACGTACCTGAAGTTGTCGATACGTTTCGCCATACCTGCGCACCCGACGGAGCCGAGGCGAACAGGTCTTTTCGGCCATCACCATCATAATCGACCAGGACCAGCCAGTTGATGACAGTCGGAAATTGCCGCTCGTATTGCGGTGCATATTGCCACACGAAGGCACCACTGGCATCGCTCGCCGCCAGAAACGTACTGATCTTATCGGTTGTCCGGTCAAACACCACCAGATCGGGGCGTGCGTCGCTGTTGAGCGAAATCGTATTGAACTGGCAGGTGTTCAGGCCACCCGCCCAGGCATTGGGCAACGCCCGACCCGAGACGGTGACGGCGGCGCGCTGATCATACTCAAATGAAATGCGTTGCGCCATCACCCGCGAAAGTGATCCCCCTACTGCCAGCAAGTACAGAACCGTCGTAAACCAGTTTTTCATCTTACTTTTGAACGAAATCAGGGGCCACTTATGACATCAACAACCCTCCTCTACGATAAATTTCTGACTTGCAGCGGCGTATCTACCGATACGCGGCAAATTACCCCCAATTGCCTGTTCGTCGCTCTGCGCGGCGATACCTTCAACGCCAACGAATTCGCCTTGCAGGCACTGGCTACGGGTGCCAGTTACGCACTCGTCGACGATCCAGCCGTGGCCGCCGCCGACCCGCGTTGCCTGCTGGTGGCCGACACGCTGGTAGCCCTTCAGGAACTGGCCCAACACCACCGTCAGCAGTTCACCTGCCCGGTGATCGGCCTGACGGGCAGCAACGGCAAAACGACCACCAAAGAACTGATTGCCGCCGTATTGAGCCGCAGGTACGTTACCGAAGCCACCAAAGGCAACCTCAACAACCACATTGGTGTTCCGCTGACGTTGCTGCGCATCAATCCCGCCACCTGCCAGATGGCCGTTGTGGAAATGGGCGCCAACCATCAACAGGAGATTGCCATGCTGAGCCGGATCTGTCAGCCCACCCACGGCCTGATTACCAACGTAGGCAAAGCCCATCTGGAAGGGTTCGGTGGACTGGCGGGTGTACGAAAAGGCAAAGGTGAGCTGTTCGACTACCTGGCCGAAACGGGCGGAACCGTTTTCGTGAACGCCCAGAACGAAACGCTGATGGCCATGCACGCCGAACGGACGTTTATCAATACCGTTTTTTACCTGACCAACAACCAGCCTGAACTGCTGCTCGAAGCACCTGTTGCGGTGTATCGTACGGCCACTGGTGCAACCGTACAAACGCACCTGCCGGGCCGCTATAACTTCGAGAATGTAGCCGCTGCCTTGGCCATCGGTGCCCATTTCAACGTACCTGAAGCCGACGCCAACGCGGCTGTAGCGGCCTACAATCCAACCAACAACCGCTCGCAGGTGGTGGTAAAAGGCACCAACACGATCCTGCTCGACGCTTATAATGCCAACCCCAGTTCAATGGCGGCCGCGATCAGGCAGTTTGGTCAACATCATGCCAACGACGGACCCGCTCCGCGTAAAGCCGTGTTGTTGGGCGACATGTATGAACTGGGCGATGAAAGCCCCGCCGAACACGCTGCACTGGGTACGTTGGTAGCCGAACAGGATTTCGATCTGGTTATTCTGGCCGGGAAAGACATGAAATATGCTCTGCCAGCGCTGCCGAAAGCGTATTATTTCCCCGACAAATTCTCGCTTCATAACTGGATCGCTGATAACCCCATGACCGATACGCACATCCTGATCAAAGGCTCACGCGGCATGGGCCTCGAAAGTGTCGTGCAGTTCATTTAATGCTACGCTGTCATTAAGTAGTCATTTGCCTGCGGCGTCATTAGGTTGGCATTCATTGTCATTACGCTACGCTGTCATTTATAGTAAAAACGATGAATGACAGCGTAGCGTAATGACAATGAATGCCAACCTAATGACCCCATCCTTAAACGTTCTGCTCCCGAATTAGTCTTACTATCAAACAAATCCATTCAAGTATGAAAAATACACTCTTTTCGCTGGCAATCCTGCTCACGCTGCTGACCGTGCCAACGTGGGCTCAGCAAACGCCAGCCACTCTGGAAACCGACATTGCGGCGCTTGAGGCCCAGGACAAGACCACGCCGCCACCAGCAAACGGCATCGTGTTCGTAGGCAGTTCGTCGATCCGACTCTGGAACGGCCTGAAAGAAGCCTTTCCGGGTAAGCCGATCATTCAACGCGGCTTTGGCGGCTCTACCCTGGGCGACGTGATTAAGTACATGCCCCGCCTCATCCTGCCTTTCAACCCAAAACAGGTTGTGCTCTATGCAGGTGACAACGACATTGGCCAGAACAATAAAACCGCCAGGGATGTCTACAGCCAGTTTCTGACGTTTTTTATGCTGATGCGTAAGCAGCTTCCCAACGCTACGATCACCTACGTTGCCGTGAAGCCCAGCCCGGCGCGGAAGCAGTTTATGCCCGTCACCGTCGAGGCAAACAACATGATCAGGCAATACCTTGCCGGCCAGAAAAACACGTCGTTTGCCGATGTGTATACACCCATGCTTGGTGCCAACGGTCAGCCCCGCCCCGAACTGTTCGTAGCCGACAGCCTGCACATGAGCCCTAAAGGGTATGAGGTTTGGAAAAGCGTGATCGGTCCGGTGCTGAAATAGCCTGGTACGTTGCCCATAATCGATTTAACTGTCATTTAACTGCTGCTTCACGGCCCTTTAACCAGAGCCCGGTAGCTTTACCATGCGAGCTCACCATAGCTGACCCATGTGGGTACGTTCAGTTGAACGACGCGTAAACCAGGTTAAACGAAACGATTATGAAACAGGCATTTGTATTGGCACTGGCCCTTACCCTATCGGTAGTTGGCGCAGCCAGCGCACAGGACAACAAAGCGGCTAAAAAAGTAATAACCGCCGAGAAAAAAGCAGAAGTGGCCGCCGACAAAGAGGAGCTGAAATCATTGAAAGCCGACCGCAAGGCCGACAAGATGAACGGTGACAAAGAAGCGCTGAAAGCTGACCGCAAGAAGACCTATCAGGCCGATAAGAAAATGGTGAAAGACCAGGCCAAAAAAGACGCGGCGGTCGTGAAAGAAAAACTGTAGGGTACTGCTCTTTTAGTTTAAAGTACAATGAACCTGATAAATTGCTCGCTTTCCACGTGAGCAGTTTGTCAGGTTTTTTTGTTGTACACAAACTGAACGCTCTACCATACCCAGCCATCACACGATGACCAAACAGTCTCTTTATAACCAATGCCTTGCCTACGTGCAGCAACGCATCGACACGGCCACGGAAGCGATGCGGGCGGCGCAGGAGTCGGCCAATTCAGAGTCGAAAAGCTCGGCGGGCGACAAGTACGAGACCGGGCGGGCAATGGCACAACTCGAACGCGACCGTCACGCTCAACTCCTGGCCGACGCCCAGCGGATGAAGCAGGAACTGGAGCATATCGATCTGGCCCCGGCACCGCTCGTTCGGGCGGGAAGCCTCGTGAGGACCGGGCGGGGTACGTTCTTTATCAGCATCAGTGCCGGTCGTATTTCGCTGAATGGCACTGAGTACATGGCCGTATCAGCCGCCTCGCCAATCGGGGTGGCGTTGCGTGGCAAACGGGTGGGCGATACGGCTGTTTTCAACACAATCAGGTACGTTATAGAGGCAATCGAGTAAGTCTGGTCAATGCCCTCAAAAAAAGTATACCTATAATTTGTAGGTATACTTTTTTTATGCACTTTTGGGTCATGACTGACAAAGCGAATCAACCGTTACTGAAAGGGAGCCTATCGGTGATTATCCTGAAACTGCTCGAAAACCGCGAGCGGATGTACGGCTACGAGATCACGCAGCAGGTGAAGGCCATTACAGCGGGTGGCGTGGCTATTACCGAAGGCGCGCTGTATCCTGCCCTGCATAAACTCGAAGCCGAAGGATTACTCACCACCGAAACCGAAGTGGTCGACGGGCGGGCGCGCAAATACTATTCGTTAACCAAAACCGGCAAGACTGAAGCCGTAAACCGAGTCGATGAGTTGATGGCGTTTATGCAGAACCTGCAAACGATCCTTGCTCCCGCTTTCGCTACGACAAAACCAGCTCTCTAACCATGCTCACGCCTGCCCAACTGACGCTCATCGACAAGCACCTGCGCAGCGATAACTGGCTGCTCAACAACGTCCTCATCGCCGAGCTGACCGATCATTACGTGGACGCCATTTCGGATAAGATGGGGCAAAACGTGCCGTTTGAGGTAGCCCTCCAGGATGTGCACCGTTCGTTTGGTGGGCGGAAAGGGCTGTTAAAAATGGAGGAGAATTACCAGAAGACGCAGGCGAATACCAATTCACGGGTATACAAGGATGCGTTCAAAAAAGCATTCCAGCTACCCGGATTAGGCTATACACTGCTGATTTGGACGATTTGCTACGGAATCGTTCGCACGTTCCCGTTCGATTGGTTTTCCGCACAGATGAACCGCGCAAGTGTGCTGTCATTCTTTGGCATACTATGCATCTTCACAGGTGTGATTGTTTATGCCTTTGTTAGGGTATACCGGGAAGTACGTACAGGTACTTTATCCCTACACGCGCCAACCTACACCATGTTTCAATCGACCATTGTTCTAGCCTACCTTTCTGTCATTTTGCCCGTTCGTCACTTCGCTGAAACGCAACCGATTTTATGTGCACTGGTGATGACGCTGGTTGGCATTCACGAATGGGCCGGTATGCACATGCTGGCGCACGTGTATCGCAAGCGGACGGCCTAGTAAGCAGCGCGTAACTGGTCAACCTCTGACTCGGTTAAGCCCGTCAATGCCGAAATAAGAGTGTTATCAAGGCCTTGACGAATTGCATTGAGTGCTGTTTCACGATTGGCTTTTGCCAGTCCTTCAGCTAATCCCTCAGCTTTACCTTCAGCTAATCCTTCAGCTTTACCTTCGAGATATCCCTCTTCGGTGGCCGTGTCGGTTACATTTTTCAAATCCCGGTAGTGTTTCAGGCTGTCCTGGTACGCCCACCGGTCGGTCTCGTTGAACTGTGCTAATTCGGCCACCTGAAAAAGTTTTGTAAAAATTCGTTCCTGTAATCGTTCGGGGATCTGGTCTAGCCGGGCTAAATTTTTGAGCACGTAAAGCCACTTTTCATACCTTGTTTCCAGTTCGTCAATTGGCTTGTTTGGGGTGGTCCTGTTTAGCCGGACAGTAGCTAAGAGACAATTCTTGGATTTTTCT
>NZ_CAXUEC010000013.1:0-69543 GCF_964250085.1 uncultured Fibrella sp.
CATGATCGACTAAGTTAAGCACTTAGACTGTCCGCCAAACCTGGACCATCTCATAGAAGGGGCAAGTCTGATGCACTGGCCGAGATCAAACACTTATTTCAATTCCACTCAGGTACGATTAGAAGTCGAGCTTGCTCTGCTCTTGCTCTTGCTGCGGTTATATTTCAATTCCACTCAGGTACGATTAGAAGTTGGCGCGACTCGTCGAAAATTCTGGCTTTTGCTCCATTTCAATTCCACTCAGGTACGATTAGAAGTTGGCGCGACTCGTCGAACGCTTTAAGTTTCTATTTTCATTTCAATTCCACTCAGGTACGATTAGAAGAAGACCCAGCCACAGGGTTAGAGTTGAAATCTAAGTATTTCAATTCCACTCAGGTACGATTAGAAGTGATCGGCCCCGCCTCAGGCATCACCGCCAAAACGAATTTCAATTCCACTCAGGTACGATTAGAAGCAACTACAGAGGCCTCAGTAGTCAATTCTATCTACCAATTTCAATTCCACTCAGGTACGATTAGAAGCCGTAATGCAGATCACCGACGATGCCGGCAAAAGCGTAATTTCAATTCCACTCAGGTACGATTAGAAGGCCATATCTGGCGCAATGGGTGGTAATGTTTCGTATTTCAATTCCACTCAGGTACGATTAGAAGCGGGAACGATGCCGACTATGAGCTAACCGCCACCATTATTTCAATTCCACTCAGGTACGATTAGAAGGCCAGTGGCCCGCCTATGCCCTGAGAAGCTGACCCCATTTCAATTCCACTCAGGTACGATTAGAAGGCGGAGGTCAACTAGCGTGTGTTGCCGGCCGAATGTCATTTCAATTCCACTCAGGTACGATTAGAAGCCGCACCTTCAACGGACTGAAAGTCCTTAAATAGCCAATTTCAATTCCACTCAGGTACGATTAGAAGGGCGAAAGTCTGGGCGCAAACGACACTGGTACCCCTATTTCAATTCCACTCAGGTACGATTAGAAGTTGACATCATCAATGCGTCAATCGAGGCTTTCGTAGATTTCAATTCCACTCAGGTACGATTAGAAGACTGTGCGTTTCATGGTTGCGGGATAGCCGTTAAACCGATTTCAATTCCACTCAGGTACGATTAGAAGGCCCGCCAGTAGTTTGCGTCATCCGTTGTGCCGCTATTTCAATTCCACTCAGGTACGATTAGAAGTGCCCACCTGGAAGCATTCGCGGTGCTGGGCACCATATTTCAATTCCACTCAGGTACGATTAGAAGCGCGGTGGCGTTCCCGGCTGCAAGGTCGTTGACGTAAATTTCAATTCCACTCAGGTACGATTAGAAGTTGGGCAATTGGGGTGACACATAAGAACGTGAATGAATTTCAATTCCACTCAGGTACGATTAGAAGCTACCTGGCTACCGCAGGACGATAGAAGAAACCACCACATTTCAATTCCACTCAGGTACGATTAGAAGACCGGCAAGCCGCCTTTTACCTCGATGCAGTAGAATTTCAATTCCACTCAGGTACGATTAGAAGGATTCTTACCGCAAATGGTGGCGGTTAGCTCATAGTATTTCAATTCCACTCAGGTACGATTAGAAGTACCCGTGATAGGGGTTTGTCCTACTGAACCCGCCAATTTCAATTCCACTCAGGTACGATTAGAAGTAGTCCTGAAACCCTTGACACAGGGCGGGCGTAATTTATTTCAATTCCACTCAGGTACGATTAGAAGTTCCGTTGCCTTTTCGTCAGTTTGTGGTGCTGTTGCGTATTTCAATTCCACTCAGGTACGATTAGAAGGTGGTTTCTGTTTTCGCCCCGTTCGGCTTGCGCCGTTATTTCAATTCCACTCAGGTACGATTAGAAGGTAAAAGCGTTCAGAATGTTTGCGATGGATAAACGATTTCAATTCCACTCAGGTACGATTAGAAGATCAACCAGAAAGCCGTTAATCTGCCTGTTATAGCTATTTCAATTCCACTCAGGTACGATTAGAAGGACGACGTACCTGCTTGACTTGGGCCTCTACTGCAGTATTTCAATTCCACTCAGGTACGATTAGAAGTGACACAGCTTTTGCAATACCGCCAGGCAATTCTCAGTATTTCAATTCCACTCAGGTACGATTAGAAGAGGGCTGCCAGAAGGAACACCAGACCCCGACGATAATTTCAATTCCACTCAGGTACGATTAGAAGTGCCAAGCTCCCCGGCGTGTCTACATCTGTACGCTATTTCAATTCCACTCAGGTACGATTAGAAGCTTCTGCGCGTGCTGCTTAACAGCCCCGACCATGCCGCATTTCAATTCCACTCAGGTACGATTAGAAGCCGTCCAGGTGAATTTCTGGCCCAGCAGGTTAGTGAACATTTCAATTCCACTCAGGTACGATTAGAAGCCATGCGCTCGGAAACGAAGATTTGGTTTACTCTGTGCTATTTCAATTCCACTCAGGTACGATTAGAAGGAACACGAAAAGACAAGACCAGTCGACATGTAGGAATTTCAATTCCACTCAGGTACGATTAGAAGTAGTTGCTTTACTCTACGTTCAACTTAAAAAAAGCATATTTCAATTCCACTCAGGTACGATTAGAAGTTCGTGTCGTGCAATAGGCTCTGTTGTCTCACTACATTTCAATTCCACTCAGGTACGATTAGAAGTTTCGAGGCGGCGAAAAACCGGGCGTAGTCGTCACATTTCAATTCCACTCAGGTACGATTAGAAGAGTGCCATGCCGTAGTTGCAGGCCCGGCTGAACTGGATTTCAATTCCACTCAGGTACGATTAGAAGCGGCATCCCGCTGGCCCACTTTAGCCCGGCCTTCGTATTTCAATTCCACTCAGGTACGATTAGAAGTGTCGGAATTGTTAGTTGCCTTGCCAACTGAGTTTCGATTTCAATTCCACTCAGGTACGATTAGAAGATCAGTACCCCGATCCGGCTCAATCTCGCCGGCCAGTATTTCAATTCCACTCAGGTACGATTAGAAGCTAGCTTAGTCAGTTTGTTGTCTGTTATCCACTGCATTTCAATTCCACTCAGGTACGATTAGAAGGCGTTACGGCCTACCGCTTGCCCTTCTTTTTCTTCTATTTCAATTCCACTCAGGTACGATTAGAAGAATCGGCTTGTGGCATTTCGTCTTTGTCCGCAAAAACCATTTCAATTCCACTCAGGTACGATTAGAAGTTCAGTTGTGACGTATCAGACAGCATTACCAAGTTGGCATTTCAATTCCACTCAGGTACGATTAGAAGACCATATCGAACGTCAACGGTGTAGGGTTTTTTAACATTTCAATTCCACTCAGGTACGATTAGAAGATCATGTTGGAGTACCGGCACGTAATCCGAGCATACCCATTTCAATTCCACTCAGGTACGATTAGAAGATTGAACGTTGGGCTGGCAAAAGCCGGGCATCGGGATTTCAATTCCACTCAGGTACGATTAGAAGGCCCGTCTGGTGCTGGTCAGCCGAGGGCTGATTGGCTTATTTCAATTCCACTCAGGTACGATTAGAAGGTACCCCCTCTGCCCGACGATTTCCGTCGAAATCCCGATTTCAATTCCACTCAGGTACGATTAGAAGTTCGGTTTGCTGCTCGACCCCAATCTTGTTTCCGTATTTCAATTCCACTCAGGTACGATTAGAAGCATTGAATCGTCTGATTTTCTCAGTTTAAAAGCCTTATTTCAATTCCACTCAGGTACGATTAGAAGTTGAAATGTGGTCAGCGTTGAAGCAATATTGGCCCAATTTCAATTCCACTCAGGTACGATTAGAAGTTATTCTCGGTATATCCGTTTTTGTGCTGGGCCTCCATTTCAATTCCACTCAGGTACGATTAGAAGGGTAGCGTTCGCCTCCACCTTTGCGAACCCTTGCCGAATTTCAATTCCACTCAGGTACGATTAGAAGCGGAGCGGCTCGTTATCACGCGCCCCCGACCAACCCCATTTCAATTCCACTCAGGTACGATTAGAAGAGCCAAAAAGGCCGCAAACGCGGCGGCATCGCTCAAATTTCAATTCCACTCAGGTACGATTAGAAGAAGGCAAGCAGTACATGGCCCGCCTGGTAGCCTCATTTCAATTCCACTCAGGTACGATTAGAAGCCTCGGCGGTGGAATACCAGAACTGCCACTTTCATACATTTCAATTCCACTCAGGTACGATTAGAAGATTCTTCAGGAAGAAATTAAGCAGGTATTGGCCTTTATTTCAATTCCACTCAGGTACGATTAGAAGGGATCACTGGTAGGGTCTAATGCGGCCCGTTGCAACATTTCAATTCCACTCAGGTACGATTAGAAGTGTACATGCTCAGAGCCCGCAAGCACTCAATGAGCCTATTTCAATTCCACTCAGGTACGATTAGAAGGAAGATGAGGCCAAAACGTTCGATGTGGGCAAGCTGCATTTCAATTCCACTCAGGTACGATTAGAAGGTAGCCTCAACAAACCGGCCTACCCGTTTGTAAGCAATTTCAATTCCACTCAGGTACGATTAGAAGCCAACTGCTTGTCGCGCATATCGTTGAACACATCCATTTCAATTCCACTCAGGTACGATTAGAAGTTCCCTTCCGCCTGCAACAGCCCACAATACGCATAGATTTCAATTCCACTCAGGTACGATTAGAAGGCCCGTTCACAAAGCCCAAACCGCACTCTTCCACTCAATTTCAATTCCACTCAGGTACGATTAGAAGGTTCATGGTTGGATACAGCGTGAAGACCTCAACCAAATTTCAATTCCACTCAGGTACGATTAGAAGCCGGCAGGTATACGAAGCCTTTTCGGCACTGAACAAATTTCAATTCCACTCAGGTACGATTAGAAGTTACCAAGTTTGGATCTCGTATTCTCGCTCACCCATTTCAATTCCACTCAGGTACGATTAGAAGTTGACCCCTGGGAATGGACAGGTTTACCACAAAGGATTTCAATTCCACTCAGGTACGATTAGAAGATTACCAAGTTTGGATCTCGTATTCTCGCTCACCCATTTCAATTCCACTCAGGTACGATTAGAAGGTTTAGACTACAACGACACCAAGAGTCGGGGTGCGGATTTCAATTCCACTCAGGTACGATTAGAAGTGTACGAGGCGCTAGATAGCTGCATAGATTTAACCCCATTTCAATTCCACTCAGGTACGATTAGAAGCGTACAAGAAAAGCGTCTAAGTCTGCCTTTTCATCCATTTCAATTCCACTCAGGTACGATTAGAAGCGGTGTCAGCCCCTTCGATGTGAGGGGGCTGGGTTTATTTCAATTCCACTCAGGTACGATTAGAAGGCGCTGGTGTGCCAAGGGTTGCCTGTTCCCACGAATATTTCAATTCCACTCAGGTACGATTAGAAGGATATGCCGGGATTGCCCTTAGAGGAGGTTCGATGGAATTTCAATTCCACTCAGGTACGATTAGAAGGACACCAACACGCTGGGCAAAGCTTTCTACTTCCTATTTCAATTCCACTCAGGTACGATTAGAAGTTTTTGGCGGTCGATACAAAGCTTTCTCCCTGTGCTTATTTCAATTCCACTCAGGTACGATTAGAAGTGTACGAGGCGCTAGATAGCTGCATAGATTTAACCCCATTTCAATTCCACTCAGGTACGATTAGAAGCGGTGCTGCCATCGACAGTAAGTTTTGGCACAATACCATTTCAATTCCACTCAGGTACGATTAGAAGGCCAAAAAGGCCGCAAACGCGGCGGCATCGCTCAAATTTCAATTCCACTCAGGTACGATTAGAAGCGAGAGGGCGAACCGGTATAGCATAGAATCTAATATCATTTCAATTCCACTCAGGTACGATTAGAAGATCTGGACTTGAGACACTACCCTTTCTGGTCTGTTTTATTTCAATTCCACTCAGGTACGATTAGAAGCTGGCGACCGGTCTATAACGGGAATACAAGCGGCAGATTTCAATTCCACTCAGGTACGATTAGAAGCCAGCGCTTTACGAAGGGCAGAGGTCTCGAACATATTTCAATTCCACTCAGGTACGATTAGAAGCTGGGTGTGAAGCAGTCGGTAGCACGGATGGGCTTATTTCAATTCCACTCAGGTACGATTAGAAGCGACATGCGCCACGAAGCGTTCTGGCAAAAGCTGCATTTCAATTCCACTCAGGTACGATTAGAAGTAGCACGTCCGTGGTGATGGATTGCGTGAACCCGAATATTTCAATTCCACTCAGGTACGATTAGAAGTCGATTAACTCACTAGGGGCTTTGCCGCCCATGTTTATTTCAATTCCACTCAGGTACGATTAGAAGTTATTCGGGTATGGTTGCTACTTGTGTAAAACTCCCATTTCAATTCCACTCAGGTACGATTAGAAGTTCTCGGCCTGATGGCGTTCGCGTTCGGCTACGGCATTTCAATTCCACTCAGGTACGATTAGAAGGAGGTGTTCCAGGGGGATATCGACCAGTTTATGACTAATTTCAATTCCACTCAGGTACGATTAGAAGAATGGACCTGGGCAATAAAGCGCAGCGGACCTTATTATTTCAATTCCACTCAGGTACGATTAGAAGTTATCGACCGATGCCCACCCATCAGCGCCTTTCTTGAATTTCAATTCCACTCAGGTACGATTAGAAGGCAGACGGATGGAAACTAACTTGATAACCATAGTCCCATTTCAATTCCACTCAGGTACGATTAGAAGGAATCCATATTGGTTTAGGAGTTAAAGCAAGTCTCTATTTCAATTCCACTCAGGTACGATTAGAAGGTACCCAACTTCTAGCCTGCTTAAAGGGCCAAAACATTTCAATTCCACTCAGGTACGATTAGAAGGCGTTAAATTAGGGCGTAAAAAGGGGCTTTCCAAGGCCTGGTGGCGGTTAGAAAGCCCCAGAAGAGAAGCTTTTTGTCGTCGGTCAACAATAGTACGAAAACCCCCGTCGATTGACGACACTCTGACTGACAGCAGGTTAAGGGCCAGGAATGAGCCGAGCGCTTCAGTTAGTACAGCTTGTCAAAGAACAAAAGACGCGACCGACGACAACACGTCGTCGGTCGGTGCTACAGAAAATCATCGGTCGACTGCTTCTCTTTGCCCACAATCTGCTTGTCGAGCCACTTTTTGTCGCGGTTCTTAAACAGAATAAGGCTGTCTTCCTCGTCGTTCATCAGAGCCTTGGCCTCGTGCAATAACGCCTTTAGCTGCACCTCGGTTAATTCGCCCTCGAAGACCGAATTCTGAATCCAGTTGAGGTAACGGCGGCAGAGCTTCAGCATCTTGCCGACCCGCTTCTGCCCCATATCATACACCAGAATAATATACATCGCTTACCAGAGGGCCTTAAACGGTTTGTAGGTTTCCATGCCCAGCAAATGCTTTTGCAACTTATAACACTCCAGCTTGACCAGGTGTCGGTAACTAACGCTACGCCCCAGCGACCGGTGCTTGATGGTCTCTTTCAGCAACTCGTCGAAACCCTGAACAAACCGTTTACGGGCGGCTTCCTTCATCACGCACCCGCCCACCTCCACCCGAAAGTCCGACGGTTGCAACTGCCGTTTGTTGATCATCCGAAAAATGAGTCGGTCAACCAGAATTGGCTTGAATACCTCGGCCAGGTCGAGTGCCAGTGAGTACCGCCTTGCGCCCGGCTCGTGCAGGAAACTGATCGTCGGGTTCAACTGGGTGTGGTAGATCGTACCCAGGCAGGCCGTGTAACAGAGCATATTGCCGAATGAGATCAGGGCGTTCAGTTCGTTCTGCGGTGGTCGTTTGCTTCGTCCGTCCATCGTGAAGGTAGCGCCCACAATGGCGTCGAAACAATCGTAGTAGGTCTGACGAATATTACCTTCAATGCCCATCAGCATAGGTACGTCGGTGGTGGCAGGTACGTTGGCCAATAGGCCTTCGATGGTCGCAATGGCCTGGCCTAGGTCTTTGGCATTGTCGCGGCTGTGGTGGTATTTCAGCACCCGCAGAATATTACAGGCGGCTCCTTCTACAAACGCCTGCGCCACCACCATCCGCTTTTTGGCCGCCATATAATGCTTTGTCTGCTCTACCTGCATTTTCCCCGCCAGCAGGTATTCGCGGGGCATGAACGAGCCGGTGTAGTGTTCGTAGTAGTTGAAAAAGTGGACAGCAATGCCTTCCTGACCCAGGAAATTGTAGAGCGCACTATTAGCGTCGAGGTTGCCAAACACGTACAGATCCGACACCTGCTCAACGGGCAGAAAGCGCGGCGTTCCTTCCACGCCGTTCTCATCTACGGGCGTAAACTTTAGCGTATTGTCCTGCCGACTCATGCGCCCCGGATTCATCAGGTATTTGGTCTGTTTCATAAACGTGGGATGGCTTGTGTTTTTCGACTCGAATTCAGTCCTCCTCGGTGTAGCAAAAGTCAAAGTAGCTGCACGACCGGCATTTGGATTTCGTCAGCCGGGGCGGACATTGCTCACTGTCTGTTAGCTGCTCAATGGCACGTACCCAGCCTTCTACCACCGGTACGTCCTCCTCTGTCAGCGTAACCGTCTGCGTTTGCCGAAGCTTGGGGTATTCGATCAGCCCTGTAGCGCCCTCGATCCCATTTTTACGCAGCAGATACAGGTAGAACTGCACCTGTGCCACCGTGGCGGGCTCAAACTTGTCTGACTTTTTGATCTCATGCACGACCTTGTCATATGGGTCATAAAAATCAATCTTCGACCCATCCAATAGGATTTCGCGATACCGTTCAGCGCGTTGAGGATAGGCAAATTCATGTAATTGCTTTCCTTCGCTGACCAGCTCCGAGTTGTGTTCCATACGGATATGGTTGGCATGCAGCCAGAGTTCACGTTGGCAGATGTGGTACATTCCGATGAGTGAGCCAGTAACGGTCATACGTGCTTGGATTTAGAGTATTGCGTTTTCAGAAGACTCAAACCGGCTTTGATCAAGCCCAGTCTTGTAATCGTAGACTTCATCATAGTGCTTCAAGTACAGATAATCTTCAAATCCATCTTCGGCCGGACCCGTAAAGCGTGGCCGTAGTTCGTTTTTTAACTTATCAGTATGGAAAATCGAAAACGTAAACTTCGACAGAATACCCTGCATGATTTTTTTGCTCACTTGCGATTCAGTCATACCCATTTTCATGTCGTTCAACTGGCGATACAAGGTCCAAACGCTTACCCCATTCACCTCTTTATTACCGGTAGAATAGCATTGATGATGGTTCAGAAAGCCAAGTTCGGCTTCTGAGAAAATGGTCTCGTATTTATCTTCCTGTTCACCCTCAACTTTGATTGGCAACGACAAAGGCACAAATACAGACAGGTTGCGCTGTTCGATCAACTGGAAGTCCTTGTGAATCGCTTCGTAATCAAGCTGCTGAACACTAGGCAGGTATTTTGTTGAAAAATTATCAATACCAACCTTCTGGTTTAGATTATTACGCCCGGCCAATACCTGATTGTAAAGGCGACCAAAATCTTTGGTTTCTAAAATAGCACGGTGGTCAGTTATGGTCAGTTTGTCGCGGGTAATATCAAACCGGTCGTCGTGCTTGTACAAGATGCCTGGCTCATTGAGCTTGAACAGGAATACGTCACAGACATCCTTCGTTACATTACGGTTTACCCGACCCGCCAACTGTTCGTCGCTGTCGATGAGCGAGATGTTTTTGAAACCGAGGTCCATATCAATGTCCACCCCGGCTTCAACCACCTGTGTCGTGATGAGCAACACTTTTTGCGGGTTCTCCTTCTTGCCCTCTCGTTTTAGGAAATTGATAATTTCGCGCCGACGTGGTTCCAGTATTGTACCGGACAGCACAAAGACCGTATCAAAAAACTCATGGCCAATCTGATTGGCAAATTCAGTAGCCGACTTTTTATAGATGAACTCAATGATCGTAAACACGCGTCCGCCGTGTTCATTGGCGTATGACTGAGATTCGGCCAAAACGGCTCTACCCAGTTCAATAGGCTCAATAGTCCGTGCTTTGCCATTGGCGCCTTCCAGCAAATCGAAGCGAAACCGTACCCGATTGCTAAAGTTAGGGTTCTGGAAATACCATTTGGCATCCGGTAACAGATTCTCAAATTTGGGGGGATTGGTCAACCCAATAGTTAGCCCGTCGATGCGTGGTAATGTGGCCGACATCAGCACAAACCGGATATTAAACGCACGGCTATAGTGGTCAAGCCAGAACAGCATCTTATCCCAATGTTTTGGTGGGTAAGACTGCAACTCATCAATCACGACTACCGAGTTAGCAAGCCGGTGCATGAGGTAAATGCTGTCCTTTTCGTTCGATTTCAGGATGTCGAAGAATCGAATGTGCGTTAGCAGACAGACAGGGAAAAATGCGAACAGATTGGCTAACTGATTTTTCCACTGTTTGCCATAGTTGCTTTCTAACTCGGCAGGTACGTCCTCACGCTGTTGAAAGCCGCCCCGCGAATGCAATAGACCCATCTGTGAATCATCTAACTGCCAAGTATCGCGGAGTGCCTGATGAGTCTGCGTAATGAGCGTTGTGAACGGAAAAACATAAAAAACCTTATTCAACGATGGGTCCAGCCGGAGCAATTCCGCCGTTACCACCGCCGATATATTTGTTTTACCGCCCCCTGTTGGTGCTTCGAGGTAAAACAACCGCTGATTTTGGTATTGCCGCACTTGCCGAATGGCTTGCACGGCCATCTCTAAACGCAGCAGGTTCAGCGTTTCGTTATTGCGTTCGATGGGTACGGTCGGCTGCCATGCCGGGTCATCGGCTAACCGAAATGCGTCGGTATTGTAGGATTTGCTACTTCGGGCGGCGTCGATCAGTTTAGTCCGTAATTCATGTGTCAGCACCCCAAAATCGTTTATGCCCGACTGATTCATATACTCTGATGTCGCTAAGTAATCGGCGGCTGTGAGCAGTGAGAAGTTGAGCCTAAGCAAAGCAAGAATAGAAAATGCATCGGTAGTGTCTTCAATGAACGTATCCCAGATGGCTTGCCACTCGTTAAAGTAGAAAGTTGAGACATCAGGCGAAGAGAACTGATAAAGAGCTAAGTAGGCTTCCAGCTTATCAGCCAGTTTCAAGACCTGACTACGACCAATTCGACGTTGTGGCGGTTCAAAGCGTGAGCTGTGATGAAGGAAAATAGGGTTTGTGAACAGCAATGCCACTGCTGAAAGCCAAACGCGCTCGTCCTCTGGCAGGTCTATCAACGTTTGCTCAATGCGTTCCAGGTGATAGACTGCAAAAATGTAAGCACTCAGTTCTGAGTGGCCGTGGGCAGGTTGTAGCAACGGTGGGTACGTGGCTTGAAATAAACTATTCTGCATCCGTTCTTTCTGGAAGTGCTCGTTCACTTTGCCAAAATCATGGAACGCAGTAGCTCCGATAAACAGATCGAGAATATACGCCCGCAACACAGGCTGGTGAACTTCTGGACGGGTCGATACCAAGTGGTCAATCAATTGTTCAACCAGTGGAGAAAGGCCATGTTCGATACTTAACCGCTTGGCCAGCCGAAGTACCACATCCATATGCTCTGCCAATGTTTCATCTGCCACCGACCCAGCCATTTGGGTACCAGGCCGGTGGGCCAGATAATTTTTGTGCTCAGTTAAACAGGTGTCTACCCGCAATGCCTGGTCAAACTGAGTCAGTAGGTTCAGCATAGCTCAGAATAGTTGTATGATTCGCTTTGCACCTTCTGAATCGCTGACCTCATATAAATCATCAATCTGCGTTCCAGCCTGTAATGTCCAGTCTGTAAAAGCAAACTCAGCTAGTTCGTATTGCATCAACCGCTCATCAAAGCCAACAGGTAATCGCTCAAAATAGCTGAATGTAGATCGGTTCGATATTGTTCTTGTTGAGGGTGAAATGCGGGGTTTCTGTCGTTGTCTTCTTATCGGGTATTCTCTTATAAAAAGTGACGAAATTGTAAAATCTGTTTTAGTGCTAAATTGGTCTATTGTATATTCTGTCGTGCGCTCCCACCAGGCAGTGAACTCGTTCTTGCCCAGGTATGGTACAAACTCCGCTTCCTGGTTTCGGATACGAGTAAGCAATCTGCCCTGAACTTCGTCGGCTTCGTTTAAGAGCACATACACCCGGTAAGCTGGTGAACGTAGCGTACTCTCCTGCACAATTAGGGTGCCGTCGACGTTGGCGTAACCGACGGTGTTGGTGTAGGTAATGGCCGTTTTAGTGAAGTTTCCCCGTTCGTGATAGAGCGGTTCGATACCCACCGGTACCGACTTTAGCAACTTGTAATATTCTGGCCACTGTCCCTTTTTTTCGTAGCCTTTCAAGCCTGCAATAGCTCCCATAACACCCAGTAAAGCCGGTTTATGGAGCATATTATAAGAGAGTTGCAGCCCGTCATTCACGTCGGGCTTTCGAAAAAAACCAAAGTCAGCCCGCAAATCGAACGAAATCAACCGCAGGCTTTCAGGCTTTCTCTCCGGCACAGGTACGTTGCTTGTTCCGGTGAAATCGAGCGTCATCTGATCGGTCATTGGGTTAGTTCCAAAATGGTAGCATTGGCAGGTGCGCCCGAAATATTCGTTGCCGTTGAGTCGTAATACAATTCGATTTTCTCGATTTGCTCACTCACTGCTGGGCGTGCCAGAATCTCCGCAACTTTTTCCAGATGAATAATCCGGTCAACATCTACCGAAATCAGTTCGACGAACGAGGGCAACACGAGCATAGAACCGGGCTTTAGTTGCACCCATAGCATCAGTTCGTTTTCCGTACCCGATTTAGCGGCTGAGTCGTAGAGTGTCGCTCCCTGCGTGAGGGCTTTCTTGACTTTGGTAATGTCGTCGCTGTTCAGTGTCTGACCACCGGATAGTTCGATCAGGTCGCTGATATTGTGCGGATTCAGCGACAGACCATGTACGTAATGACCTTCACTAAGTTTTGACTGCGTACCCAACGTACTCATGGTAGAGTCGGCACTTTTTTCGCCGGGATTACGAAACGGCGACATGATTTGCTCGGAGTAAATAATGCCTTCCACGTATCGGTTTATGCCGTGCGTAATTTGCAGTGGCCCGTGGATTGAAAGGTTCGTTTTTCCGGCATATGTGCCGCCAAACAGCCGCACATCAATGCATTCAAACAGGTTTTTGGCTACCGAACGGCGAAGCTGGGCATCTTTCTCTTTGGCGTATGCCCCGAAATACTGCTCGTAATTTTCATCCAGCGTTTTGGGCTGTAACTCCGCGCTGAATGTCTTGAAGTAAAATACTTTTTCGTCTGGGTACGCCTTTTTGAGGTAGTTCCGCACAGTATATTTCAACGCTTTATCTGTGGCGTAAACTGTACCGTCGGGCAGGGTACGCGGTTGGTGGGTGAAGTCGGCGTTGTAGTTTGAGTTGACCGATTTAATCACGACGCATCCGAAAACGCGATTTGTAAAGGCAGTAGCCATAGTTGTGTTTGTAAGAAAGGGGAAAGGTTATTGTTCGTTTGTTTCAGAGGGTTGTTGCTCTTCGCTAGTAGCTGACTTCTCACCAAACAGAACGTTTTTCGAGAAGAAACCGGCCAGCATGAGTGGCATCAGCGATTTGAGGGGTTGTTTGGGCGCGTAGCTGATAACGTTGGCCATTGGCTCCCGGAATCGGGCCGAATAGGGTTCGTGTTTATAGCGGTCGAACAGCTTGACAACGGCCTGCTGAAATTGCTTTATATCTGTTTGTTGCAGAAACGGCTCCAATCGGGCATAACTGCGGTCTTCTGACTTGCTCTTCGACTGGATGTAGTAAATCACCTGTCCGGCCGCGAACGCAAATTGTTCATCGGTGTCGATACTGGTTTCACCCGTGGCTAATTGAGTCATGAACGGGCGCAACTCGGTTAATTGATTTGGCATAAAAACGGGATTGGTTTTATAGGGCTGAAAATGAGGGTGAAGGCTGAACAGGACGTTGAGTTTACGCCGTATGTTGACATCTTCGCTGTGTTGACGGTTTTCATATCGGTCAAGGCGCAAATCGTCGAGGATGCTCGTAAGCAGAATGTCCTCAAACATTGGCTGTGTTACTGCCTGCCGCTTCGACTTGTAGATGAAGTCATAGAATGCCTGCCTATATTTGATTACAAGCAGATATGTGTTGTCTGTTTTACAATACTGTGGGTCTATCTCATCGAAGAAGCGAAGTTGAAACCCACCTTGCTCACCCTTTTTGGCTTTCGTCCGAACCACCAGCGCATTATTGAATATGACCGGCAACAGACTGTTCTGAAACTTGAAAACGTCATCGAAAACAGGTGCGTAATTACCGCCAAACCAGTCCGTAACAATCCAGGGCTTTTCCTGGTCATCCGATAGGTGATACTCGAACCTGCTGACGAAATCAAAGTCTTTAATCTGGCCTTGCTGATAGTAGAGCAGGTAATAATTCCCCAAGTCGCCTTTATGCTGATCGTACAACTCTGTGATAATCTGGGCGTGGGTTTTGCGTTGTGTGGGGTCTTTTATCGCTTCTTCCTTAAAGAGGCTGAACGAGTGTTTTTGCAGTTCGTCATTGTAGATGAAGATGGGCAGTGGGCGTGGGAAAATGTTTCGCCCCATCAATTCCTTAAACTCGTGCAGTCTTAGCGCGTCGCTGGCTGAGATTCGACCGGCTATGTTAAACGTAGCCGACTGATGCGTCATAAATGGCTTTTTGTTAGGGTAGCTGTTGAAGAAATCACTTGTGCCAAACACCTCTTCGCCGACAGACGCATTGTGCTCACCTGTGTTGAAAAGCCGGTCTTTCAGGTAGAGCGCATTTGGCGATTGATATACTTCCAGTGGAACATCAAGGTAGAAAATGATGTATTCCCCTTCTTTCAGCCCCCTACTTTTTAATTCTTTATCTATCTCTTCGGGTGGATTTACCTCCGGTACTTGCGCCAGTAGCTGCTGAATTTTGTCCCAACTGTTCAGCGCCAGCCGAAACGCCTGAGCATGTCGGCTCCCATTTTCGTCCTGAAGTAGTTTGCCAGCTTTATTGAAGTAAACGTCAAGTTGGGTATCACTTACCAACGAGCCGAACTTATAAGCGAGACAAAATGGCGAGGCCGAGTGTATCTTCTTGCCCGGTAAATCCAGACATTTGTTGGTATCTACCATCCATGCCGTCCGTGCCCAAGCCGCACATCGCTTAAGCATTCCCGACAGTTCCGTCTTTTTCTTACGGAACAATGCATACTCGAACTGCTCAGCAATCCGGGAATCACCTTCTGGTAATTCTTCCAGCGACAGTACTACATGCAACCCTTCGCGGGGTTCAACGCCAATCTCTTTCAAGTCGGCATCAAGGGATTGAGTGAAGGTTGTGAGTTCTCTGAGCATGGTGCAAGTAGGTCAATCTATGTTGGTTTATCAAGAGTAAGCAATCGAAAGATTGCTTAAAAAATATTAGGCCTATTTTTGGTTTTTACAGGTCAACTTGCCCTATTTTTGCCAAAGAGCCTTAGCATCGGTTTTGAAATAGAGTAAGCACAGAAAGTTTGTAATCGTACCCAGCTAAGGCTCTACTTCTATAAACCCCAAACTTTGAGTTATAAATGGAAGACATTGATTTTAGCGATTACGAGGACTTCAAGCCAGACTTTAATCTATTTCGTTTGAATCTTAAAGATTTGAAAGATAAAGGCGTTCTAAGTCAAGACATTAAGGATGTTTGTGTTAACCCCCGCTCACGATGGGCAAACCTCGAAAACTTTCCGACAGATGAGTGTTTCTTTAAGGTCATAGGGTTCAGTCGCTTGAATTTCCGGCCTCTATTGGTAGCTTTGAGTTATCAGGATAATATGATAACGGTTCACCAAGTCGAGGTAGCAAATGAAGACGACATCGAAGCAGACTACTGCGGTCAATAAGCTCACGGGAAAAACAATTGATGAAATGACCTGGGATGACATGCGTAAAGTGGCTAAGCCTATTTCGCGTGAAGAGGCTATCAGGAAGATGAAGACTATGAAATAGAGCCGCATATACCCGGTCGTGAAATAGTTGTCTCATGTTATAGAAAACGTTTTCCAATAAAACTCCATCAGCCACTTACCCCCACACACCCAAATCCTTCCGCGTTATATCTACCTACACCAGCCAGTAACGCTACTTCCAATACCTCGGTGGGGCCGCGTAACTCGAAGTCGACGTTGTACCAGCCGCGTAGCTTGGTCTCCTGCGGGCTGCCTTCCTTGATCGTCACCAGCCTTGATCGGATTAGACTCGCTTTGGTAAGGGGCTTGTATGAAAAATCACCCAACTCAGGTACGTTGTCCCCGTTATTCGTCCCGGTTTGGATGCTCCGATACTTGTCGATTAGGTTAATCAGTAGGAGCGGGCCGAAGGCGTCGTCGTATGGATGCAGGTACTGGTCCATTCCCGTTTCATCTTTTTCGGCTATGACAATGGGCGATAGGGTCCGTACCGTCAGCACGTTCGTCAGCGGAGGCAACGGTAGGGTTTCTACGCGCTCCACGGTGAAGTCGGCGCGGAGGTGGCGGTTCATCAGCGTCAGTTGCTGATCCTGAAACAGGCCGATGATAAACACTTCGGCGGCTTTTTCAACGTAAAAACTGATTGTCCAATCAACGATGGGCGAGGTAAGCACAAAACAGCCTTCGCGGGGACGTACCTCATAGCCGTGCATCCTGAAGTCAGAGAACGTAAAGAGCCGGAACGTTTTACGGCCCGCCTGATAGCCTTGGCCGTGTAAAAATTCGGTATAGGCCGTATCCGCATCGGCCAGCACGCGGTAGAGCCAGCCCGTTAGCAGGTATTGGTAGTTGAACGGAATCCGGGTTGAAGGTTCAGCGGCAAGCAGACGAAGAGTAAACTGCATGAAGAGGGGCGATCATTAATTTATCGTTGTTACAAAAGTGTCTTCTTTTCCGTACACGTTTTGTGTCCGAGACTTACTTTATTGCGGAAAATTTACACCATTTAGTAACCGGATGCTATGCCAGTTATAAAAAATCGGGAAGATCGGTTGCAGCGTATCAATGCCCGACTTAACCGATGGGGAGGGCGCCCCGCTTCGACTCAGGAGCTGGCCCGACTATGTCAGGTGTCGGAGTCGGCCATTAAGCAGGATATCGCCTATCTGAAAGATTGCCACGCCGCCCCGATTGCCTACAACCGGAAAGCCAAAGGCTATTACTACACGAAACCGTTTGATCTGGCCGCCTCTATCACGCTTACCGACCAGGATATGGTGGCGTTGCAGGCGGCCGTGGCTACGCTCAACCAGTTTCGGGAACTGTCGGTCTTCGCTGACTTTCGGGGGGCGGTGGATAAAATTGGGCAGGCGGTTCGTTTTCGGCTGGGTCAGGCAACCAATGCCCGGTCACTTATTGCGTTTGAATCGGCACCAGCGGGGCGGGGTAGCGAGTTGATCGAGCCGATGCTGGAAGCTTGCCTGCACGGTCGGCCTGTACAGTTTCGCCATCGTAAATACACGGACGCACAAGCCCGGCAACGGGTTATCTTCCCCTACGTTGTAAAGGAGCATCGCAACCGCTGGTACGTTGTTGGCTTTGATGAGTACAGGCAGGAAGTTCGGGTATTTGGCCTGGATCGTATCGAGGTCGACTCTGTCGTGGTATTGGATCAGGAGCATCTGCTGGTAGCACAAGCGCCGCCATTCGATACTGCCATGTACTTCCGTCAGGCACTGGGTGTAGCCATTTATAGCCAGCCGCCCGAAGAAATAGTGCTGCTGCTCCGGGCACCCGAAAACCATCAGTTCAAAGCGCAGCCATTCTTTCCCCACGCGCCAACGGATATGTTGCTGGATACGCCCGACGAGTTACAGGTACGTCTGACGATCATTATTAACGACGAGCTGATCTACGAACTGGCCAGATTGGGACCGAAAGTGCGCGTTATTTCACCGCTTTCACTTCAGCAAAAGCTGGTGACGTACCTGCGTGACGCCATTGACCAGTATGAATCGCGCTGATCTTTAGCTATTTAATTACCATAAAGCTATCGGCGGTGCAGACGGTGCCAGAGTCTGTGGTGAGGCAGACAGTGCCACTGGTGGCATTATCAGGTACGGTGGCGATCAGGGTGTTGCCAACGATGCGGAAACGAGCGGCCGTTGATAAACCGCCCCCAAACCGGACTTCTACCACATCGGCCAGATTCTGGCCTGTGAACGTAACGTCAGTGCCTACTTTGCCCGTTTTTGGGGTGAATGCTACGCCAGCCACTACCCGCTGCACATCGAAAAGGGCCGTAGTGCAGGCAAAGCCCGCCGGGTTGGTAAAGCAAAGCGTTCCATCGACGGCATTGGCCGGAATAATCACTTTCATCTGTCCATTACCCAGCCGCTGGAACGAGGCTGGTAACGAAGCACCACCGCCAAACCGAACATCGGTAACGTCTTCAAGAAAATTTCCCGTCACTGTAATTTCGTCACCAACGCGCCCTTTCGCTGGCGTAAACACAACGCCCGATACAGGTCGGATGGGGGTGAACAGATCGGAGGTAAACGCCGTGGGAGAATCGGTGGTGAGGCGGAACTGACCGGGCTGCGCATCATCGGGAACCCGTATCCATAGTTCAGTGTCGTCGTTACGGCCGTCGTTGGTGGCGGGGTTGACCGAGCCTGTAAACTGAACTACGGCGTCGCGGAGCCAGTTGCCCTTAATAACCATTCGGCTGCCGGCAGGCCAGCGACGCGGGTAATCTGTCACAACAGGAGTTTGCACGACGGTTAGCGAGCGAACAGACGTGGCGGTGCCTGCCCGGTTAGTGGCGGCGATGGGTCCGGTAGTGGCATCTGCTGGTACAAAGAACTGAACTTCAGAGCCTTCTGTCCGTGCGTTGATGGTCATGGGCTTGCCGTTCAGCGTGACCTGCTGAATGCGCAGCAAATTTTGACCGGTGACCACTACCAGTTTATTTACGCCACGCCGTAGCGGTGTGAACACCAGATTGGATGGGGGGAGTATAAACAGGAATGGCTGTGTGGCACTGGCCGACCCGCCTAAACCAGTTATACTGATGGTAACATCACCAGCCTGGCTGCGGGCTGGTACGATGGCTTCAATCTGCGTATCGCTCAGGATACGAAACTGGGCGGCTGTAGGACCAAACGAGACACTGGTTATGTCTTTTAAATTCAGGCCCGTCAAGAGTACTTTATCGCCGGTAATACCTTCAGTTGGGCTTGGGTTGCCGGTTATAGCAGGTGTTCCAGCTATATAGATGCTGTCGGCGCTGAGGCCAGTCAGCCTATCAAAAACTGTCACGCTGAGCCGCCCACTGCTCGCATCGGCCGGGACAATGGCTCTGATTTCGGTATCCGTAACGCGGGTTGTGGCCGGGTCGGGCGTGGCGCGGTTGATGAGTAGGTTGCCATCCAGAAAATAGCGGCCCTGCACAATGATTTCCTGCCCGGCGCGAACCCGTTTGGGCGAAAACCCGGTAATTTCCGGCGTGCCAGCCACCAGATAGGTAAACGGTTTCGTGGTTCCACCCTCCGTGACGATCGTCAGTTTAGCAAAGCCACGCGGCTGCAATGGTGAAATGATAGCGAGAACTTCGGAAGGAGAAACAACCGTAAACGAGGTTACCCGCGTGGTATCGAACCGGATGCTCTGAAGCCGATCGAGGTTGTTTCCACTGATACGGATAGTAGACCCCGGTGCAGCGTTGGTGGGTAAAACGGCATTATCAACGTTGAGCAGCGGCTCCGGCTGAATGACGGTGAAGCCAAGCGGTGGGGTCATGCCCTGGCTATTGGCCACCTGAACCTGCGTGGGACCAGTAGCTACCCGGGGAACTTCGACCACCAGAACACCATATGAATTCGACTTGACCGTTGCCTGAACAGCCGTCTCGGCCTGCCCGAAGGTGACAATCGGGTTGTCGCCAAACTGTGCGCCCTTTAACTCGACCTGCCGACCTATATCGAACCGATTCGGGCTGACACTCCAAAGCTCAGGAGGAAACTGCTCGACTTTACACCCCAGGGCTATACCAATTATAGCTACTCCAAAGAGCAACAGCCTCAACCACCTACTTTGTACCCCCTTTCTCATCGATCGACCTTATATCAGTTATCAGTTATCAATTAGGCTTTCTAGTAGTAAACGTACCTGAGCAACGCTGATAATTGATAATTGATCATTGATAACTGTTAATTGTTCATTATCAAAAGTTGCTGGCTCCGAGGTTGCGGAAGGCCCACGGAATACCCGCCAGAATCAGAATGAGACCGACACCGTAGAAGATACCGACCAGACGGTGCTTCTGCGTATCGCCGGTGGCGCGCTTCGAGCGTGAGTAGCCAACGGTAATGGCGATGATTGCCAGCAACATAATGGTGATGTGCTCAACCGTATAGAACCGGATAACCCGATCGCCCATACCACTAAAATTAACCCTGGGGCTGATGACGTATAAAATCAAGCCCAGTACCAGTTGCGTGTGTACGGAAATCAGCGTAAACAGATACAATTTACGATTTCCGTCGGTGAATGATTTATTCCCCATCCAACGGCTAACCGATACGAAAACAGCCGCCAAAAGCAGCACTAGAGCGACCCAGCGAAGGCCCGAGTGGGCATGAACTAATCCGGTATACATAGTGTAGGTTTATCAACTTAATGTGGGTGCAAAGAAACGGACAAACGACCGATTAAGGCCCCAACTGCCCAAGATTCAATGATTCTTTACAACATTACGTATAACATCGACCAGCAGATCGAGCGCGAGTGGCTGCGTTGGATGAAAGATGAACACGTACCTGCCGTGGTGGCTACCGGCCTTACCATGCAGAATAACGCGCTGAAACTACTGACCGAGATCGAAAACGGCGGTGCTACCTACACCTTCCAGTACTGGTTTCAGACCATGGAAGATTTTGTTACCTACCAGAGTCTGCATCAACCCGCCCTGCAACAACAGGTGGCTGACCGGTATGCCAACCGGTATGTATCCTTCCGCACCCTGCTGGAGGAGATATGACGATGCTACGCTGTCATTTGTAGTCATTAGCTGTGCGTCATTAGGTGGTCATTTATAGTTTACTCGACGAATGACCACGAATGACGCGCAGCTAATGACTACAAATGACAGCGTAAGCGTTAATTACGGCTCAAATAAATAAGCTGGGTCTGCTGGCATTTCTTGCCATTGGGCCGGGGACATTGACCGCCGTTGTCGTCTGAAATAATGACGAGTACCTGGCGGCCCGTTTGGGTAGGCACCCAGGCCATGCCTTCGAGGTTATCGATCCGATTGCCCCTGAGCATCGTGTTCATGTTGAACACAAGCGTTTTCGTTGGTGCCACCGTCGGACTGGCTTCAGAAAAAGATACCTCATACAAATTGGCGTAGGACGTATCACGCTTGCTGTCGTAGAAACGCTCCAGCACCAGCAGCCGGTTTTTGCCCGACCACACAATCTCCGAAATGCCGCCGTACCGCTCCGACGTAGTCAGTTGCGGCATCCGGTCGCGCGGGTAAGCGAATGCTTTTTTAGTGCTCAACGACGTACCTGACCAGTGGTAGCGGTAAAACAAAACGGTCGCCTGACTGCTATCGGCGGGTGCCCAGCCTGCTTCGGGAGCCAGCCAAACCGTCGAATCGGCACCCAGTGCCAGTCCTTCAATTCCTTTATTGTCGAAGGGAAGGGGCGTTACCCGGTCAAACTCGGTAATGTGGCTTACTCCACCCACTCGCGGTAGCGAATCGCGGCAGAAGAAAGCGTAGCCGCCCGATGCGTTGTTCCCCTCGACCGTACCGAAATACGTATGACTGGCCGCGTCGTAGCGCAACGCTTCCAGTTGCAGGCCCGTGTTGGCCCCGCGTATGGCCAGTTCGTAACGGTTCAGGTCGGGCGTGCGCCACTGTTCGCCCCGGTCGCCAACCAGTTGCCAGACCCCAGCCGGGGAAATGAACTCGATGCCCGAAACGGTGTGCAACCCAGCCTCCCTGGGTACGTAGATCGTGGTGTCTAATTGAAAACCCTGGCCAAAAGCTGGCCCGGCGATACTCCAGTAAAGGCAGAGTACCCAACCGATTTTCTTGAATGAAATAGGCATGGCTGGCTACTGTAGATAAACACCCTCACGAGCCGAATCGCTCAGAATAACGTCTACGTGTTCGTTGAGGGTAGTGGCCAGTTCCAGGCCGATGAAGTCGGCGGCAATGGGGAAGCGCGGGTGATTGCGGTTCACCAGCACAGCCACCTGTATCTTCCGAACGGGCACCGACAGAAACGGCTGGAGACTGAACGCCAGCGTCCGGCCCGAATACAGCACGTCGTCGATCAGCACCACCACGCGGTCGGTGTACGTACCTGATCCGCCGGGTAATTGAATGTTGGGCTGGGCCTTCTGCGTTTTGTCGAGCTCGATCTGAACAAGGGTGACCGAAAAAGGGGCAATCTGCCGCAGTTCGTCGGCAATGCGTCGAGCCAGTTCATACCCTTCACCGGCCACGCCGGCCAGTACCAGGGCGGCCTCGTCGAAATTGGTCTCGTATAATTGACTGGCGATGCGGCGAATTTTCTGGCGGATCTGGTCGGCCGATAAAATTTGTACGGGATTCATTAGCAAAGACCCGGCCAAAGCGGGCGAAAATTTCGCTACAAAAATGCGGAAATTATCAGGGTTTGGTACGGCTTATTTGGCACAGTTTTCGCCAACAGGTAATTACCCATCCAGACACAACCGTAGTATAATGAATCGCATTATCATGTTTTTAAAAGCAAAATCGATCGGTTTGCTTATTGGAATCCTTTGGGCTACACTGTCGTGTTTCACGCCCACTGCAGATCCTACTCAGGCTATTGGCGTCTCGATTCAGTCGGGAGAAGCCCATCAGCTTGCTTCTTACTTCGACAAAGATCTGGAACTACGCATAGACCCGGTGGGCGTCGACTTTGCCTCGGTGCAGGCCGGTCAGGCGGAGCTTATCATGCGCTCGTTCTTCAGAAAATACCCACCGCTGCGGTTCAGGACCGACGAGCAGGGCAGCACGCCGCACCTTCGCTATGCCACCGGTACCTACTGGTCTGGCTCCCGGTCGTTTCATATCAACGTATTGATGCGGCAGGCAACACCCGGCCAATACCGGATCCATTCGATTCAGGTGAATGAATAATTGGTCAGTAGTCATTGGTTGCTTCGCTTGGGAATGGCCAATCTGGCAACGCGACCAATGACTATTCCAACTTTTCTGATTTCCTCCCCCTATCTTTGCGCTTTCTTTCTGGAAGTTCGCAATGACCATTAAAACCAAGAAATACGCGTTAGATCAAAAAACGTACATCAACTTAGCTATTCGGCAGTGGGTACGTGATAACTGGCTCTGGAGCGGCATACCGCTGGCTCTAATTCTGATAAATGCCATCCTGAACCTTACGGGAGCCTATCCCAACTACTGGATATACATCGTCGTGATTCTGCTGACGATCATTTACGTGCTGTTCTGGGCCGTTCAGTTCACCGGCGTTTCCCAGTCAGAGCAGTTCAAGCCTATGTTTGAGAAGTACGTCTACGAGATCGACAGTCGGCATATCATGATGAAGCTGAATGCCAAAGAAGGCGGTATGCTCAAATGGGATATGATCAAGGCGGCGGTCAAGGATAAAAACGCTTACGTACTTCAGTTAGGCAATGGCCTCGACGGAGCTAATTCGCCCACCATGAATTTCTTTATGAAATACCTGGCCAAACAAATGGGTCGGGCTCAGTTCCTGTATCTGCCTTACTCCATTTTTACCAGCGAAAGCGATCAGCGATTCATGGATCTGCTGCTCCGCCGGAAAGGGCTGCTGGCCGATGAGCCCAAAGAGGTGAAAGAAGCCAAATAAAAAAAAGCATACGCGAACCGAACGGGCTTCGGCGTTACCTTCTATGGAACGTCGAAGCCCGTTCTTTTTTGCCCATGCTCCAACCCACCGACTCCCCTAATGGGCCTATCTGGACGCCCAATGCCCGATTCCAGCACCAGTCCAGACTTAAGCATTTCATCGACCATCTTTTCGTCAAGCACGGCCTGTACCTGCGCCACTACGATGACCTGTGGAACTGGTCGGTGACGAATCTAGATGATTTCTGGGAAGCTGTTGCCGCTTATTTTGAGGTGCAGTTTCACACACCGTATCAGAACGTTATTGAGAGGCCCCGCCACGGAATGATCGGCACGCGCTGGTTTACCGGTGCCACCGTCAATTACGCCGAACATATCTTTCGCAATGCCAACAGCCAGTACCCGGCCCTGCTGTTTGCATCCGAAAAAAATCGGCTTCGTGGCCTGTCCTGGTCCGAGTTATCCTATCAGGTTGGCGCACTGGCGCAGTTTTTGCGTAATCAGGGCGTCGGTATCGGCGATCGGGTGGTTGCGTTGCTGCCCAACGTACCTGAAGCCGTTGTGGGCTTTCTGGCTACGCAGTCGCTGGGTGCCGTGTGGTCGAGCTGTTCGCCCGATTTCGGCACGGCCAGTGTGCTTGATCGTTTCCGGCAGATTGAACCAAAGGTTCTCCTGATGACCGACGGCTACACCTACAATGGCAAGCCGATCAGCAAAACAAGCGATCTGGGTACGTTACGCCAGGGCCTGCTTACAGTGCAACAGATTATCTGGGTGCCTTTCCTGAACCCGGGTTCACCAACGCCCGGCGGTGTTATAGCCTGGGACGAGGTGCAGCAAACACCTTTTACCGAACTGACCTTTACACCCGTTCCGTTCAATCATCCCATGTGGGTGCTGTTTTCGTCGGGCACAACGGGCAAGCCCAAAGCCATTACGCATAGCGTGGGCGGTTGCCTGATCGAGCATTTGAAAGTGCTGGCCCTGCACCAGGATGTACGGCCCGGCGAGCGGTATTTCTGGTATTCGACCACCGGCTGGATGATGTGGAACTTCTCGGTCGCCTCGCTGCTGGTGGGGGCCACGCTGGTGTTGTACGAAGGCTCACCGGCATACCCCGACATGAACCGGCTCTGGCAGCTTATCGAACAGGCTCAGATCACCCATTTTGGCGGTGGCGCGGCCTATTTCATGGCCTGCATGCGCGCGGGCCTCACGCCCGTCAAGATTGCCGGCCTGCGGTCGTTGCGGACCATTGGTGCCACCGGCTCGCCGTTGCCCCCCGAAGGGTTTCGCTGGGTTTATGAATCGGTGCGGGCCGACGTCTGGCTGATTTCGTTCAGCGGCGGCACCGACATTTGCAGCGGTTTTGTGGGTGGTAATCCGCTGGCTCCGGTAGTAGCGGGCGAAATCCAGTGCCGCCTGCTGGGCTGCAAAGTGGAGGCCTATGACGAGGAGGGCGAACCGGTGCGCGAGGTGCTGGGTGAAATGATGATTCTGGAGCCAATGCCGTCGATGCCCATCTACTTCTGGAACGACCCCAGCAACGACCGCTACCGAAGCAGTTATTTCGAGAACGACCCCGACACCTGGCGGCATGGCGACTGGATCAAGATCACTGATCGGGGCAGCGTCATCATCTACGGGCGGTCAGATGCTACCCTGAACCGCGACGGCGTACGCATTGGTACCGCCGAGATTTATTCAGCGGTAGAAAGTCTTCCCGATATTGCCGATAGCTTAGTGGTGGGTATCGAATTGCCCGATGGCAACTACCGCATGCCGCTCTTTGTGGTCCTGCGCGAGGGGTATACGCTGACCGATGAACTCATTACCCGCATCCGGCAAACGCTGAAGACGCAGTATAGTCCCCGGCACGTACCTGACAGCATCTACCAGATCACTGAGGTGCCGTATACCATCAGCGGGAAGAAGATGGAAACGCCGGTGAAGAAGATCCTGATGGGGCAGCAGGCCGACCGGGTTGCCAGCCCGGATACCATGCGAAACCCCGGTGCCCTGGCGGCTTTTGAGCACATTTGATCACCTTTTTAAAAGACCATTAGTTTTCGCTCAGTTTATCACGGTTGGGCAAACATTAATGAAGCCTTTTCGTGTTACGCTTCTATACGCAACAATCTGACGAACACCTGTATGGCAACCAATGGCGCTACGCCAACACCCGAACGAATTGACAATAACCGGACCATCGTTCGGTTGCCTATGCTGCTGGGGCTAACCCTCGCCGGCGGCGTGCTGATTGGTGCTTCTTTTTTTGGCGGAACAAAAGGATTAAACTCAATTGGTCGGGGCTATACCAAGTACAAAGAAATTCTGCAACTGATTGAAAACAACTACGTTGACTCTGTTAATACAGATGATCTGGTTGATTATTCGATCACGAAGATGCTCGAAAAACTTGACCCGCACACGGCTTACCTGAACCCAACCGACGCCGTGGCGGCCCGGTCTCAACTGGAAGGTGGCTTTGATGGCATCGGTGTTGAGTTCAACATCTTTGCCGATACCGTTTACGTGGTTACGCCCCTGGCGGGTGGCCCGTCTGAAGCCGCCGGTATTCGCAGCGGCGACAAGATCCTGAAAGTCGATGATACCCCGCTGACCGCTAAGGGTGTCGACAACACGGCCGTGTACAAAGCCATGCGGGGTAAACGCGGCACTGAAGTTCGGCTGACGGTGCTGTCGAAAGGGCAACAGCCCCGCGTGGTCACCGTTACCCGCGACCGGATTCCGACCTACGCCGTTGATGCCGCCTACATGACCGATGCGCAAACGGGTTATCTGAAAGTAAACCGCTTCTCCGACTCGGCTTATGAGGAGTTCAGAAATGCGCTGGCGGGGCTGAAGCAACAGGGCATGAAGCAACTGGTGCTCGACCTGCGCGGCAACCCCGGTGGCTATCTGGACCGGGCTACCAACATGGCCGATGAGTTTATCGACGGTAACAAACTGCTGGTGTACACCGATGGGAAAGAAGATCGCTACGACCGGAAATACTACGCCAAACTCAACGGACAGTTTGAAGACGGTGCCCTGATCGTGCTAATCGATGAAGGCAGCGCCTCTGCCTCCGAAATCCTGGCTGGTGCCTTGCAGGACCATGACCGGGGCTATATCGTGGGCCGCCGCTCGTTCGGAAAAGGCCTGGTGCAAATGCCGGTGCAACTCACCGACGGATCGGAACTCCGCCTGACCATATCGCGCTATTACACGCCAACGGGGCGCAGCATTCAGAAGCCGTACATTCCCGGTCAGGAGGGTGATTACGAGAAAGAGCTTGAGCTGCGCTCGAAACGGGGCGAATACTACATCGCCGACAGCATCAAGAACGATCCCAAGAATGTGTTCAAAACCGACAAGGGCCGCACCGTCTACGGCGGCGGCGGCATCACGCCCGATTACTTCGTTCCCCGCGATTCGAGCTGGCAGACTGCTTACCTGGGCCAGTTATACGCTAAGAACATCATTCGTGAATACGCATTGTCCTACGCCAATGACAACCGGGCCAGTCTGGAAAAACTGCCTTTCGCTGAGTTCGACAAAGCAGTGAACCTGACCGACGACCAGTTGGCCGTCATGAATAAAGCCGCGGCGGCAGAAGGGGTTAAACTCAACGCGGCTGAGTTTGCCCGCTCGAAGAATTATATACGTACCCAAACCAAAGCGCTCATTGCTAGGTACGTCTACCAGAAGGCCAGCAAAGGCGGCCAGAACAATGAGTTCTACCGCATCATGAATACCGCCGATAACACCTACGTAAAAGCCCTGTCGCTGTTCAACAAAGCTCAGGAACTGGAGTTTGGCCCGAAAGCGGTTGGGAAGAAGTAAAAAGTAGTCAAACACAGAGACGCCGAGTACACAGAGTTTCATTTCCTTTAGCAGGAAAACTCTGTGTACTCGGCGTCTCTGTGTTTGACTACTTTTTACTTCTTCACCACTCCTGTCAACTCCTGCACCAGCCGGTCGGCTTTGTAGATGTAGCGCATAGCGGCGAGAATCCCCCCCGCGTGGACAGAAATGGCCCGGTTGGCGTCGGGCACGAAGATGAACGAGCCAGGCAGGCTTTCCATGTTGCCATCGAATACCAGCCCCACGGCCTCCCGGTTTTTATTGATCATTGGACTGCCTGAATTGCCCCCGATAATGTCATTGGTGGATATGAAGCACATGGGTTGTTTTAGCAACTCCGCCGGTGGATTGGCCCAGCGGGCGGGAAGATTCCAGGGCGCTTTGTTGCCAAACGAATAGCTGCGGTCATACAGCCCGGCAAAGGTGGTGATGATTGGCGCCTGCGTGCCATTGTACGGATATCCTTTCACCACGCCGTCATTGATCCGTAACGAAAACGTAGCGTCGGGCGGAATGCTTGTGCCGTAGGTATCGTACAGCGCCCGACCCAACTGGCTGCGAAGCACCTGCTGGCGTGTTGTTAAATCGCGCACGGTGGCATTGACGGCCAGAAAACGCTTTCCACCAAGGCGGCCCAGGGCCAGCAGTGGGTCGTTGTTGGTGGCCAGGGCGTTGGCTCCACCATCCTGCAACATCGTGACAAAGCCCCGATTTATGAGCTTTGTAGCGGCCAGTAAGGCGGCGGCAGCTTCGCGAGGCGAACGTACCTGACCGTTGGGTCCGGTGAGGGCTGCTTTCACATACGGGTCATCGTTGCCCAATGCTGCCTGTGCTTCGCTGAAATGAGCCGCCAGAAAGGCTTCTTCCAGGGCCCGGCTCTTTGGCCTGGGCATCTCCTCGAATACGCCTTTTGCCTGTTGCCAGATAGCCGGGTTGTCGGTTACCGCCTGATTAATGAATCCCAGCGTCATGGCAAAGGTCATTGTTTCGCCAAGCGCCATTGGGTTGGGGGCCAGGTACGTATAATCGTTGAATGCTTTTCGTTGGGCGGCAACGTCGGCGGCAAGATCATCCCAAGTTTTTGTTGAGATTCCTTTCTTCTGCGCATCGGCTTTAAAAGTACGCTCAAAAGCGGCCTTCCGGGCAATCAGGTACGGATCGCGGAGGCCGTCGAGTTGGCCTTTCGAGGCTTTATAGCTGTTTTCCAGGTTGAAAATCTCGTTCAGAACGCTGTCGCTCTTGGCCGTTGCATTGTAGGCCTGCAATGCATTCGAGCGGCTGCGGAGTAGAGAGAGAGTATACGGAAACTGCAAATCACGGTCATATTCCAGTTCCGCCACCGTTTTCAGGCGCTCGGTACTGCCGGGATTTCCCGTTACAAACGTAGGCTCCCCTTCGCGGATGCCGTTCGGGTTGAACTTGAAAAAGTGGGTCGTCTGAAGTGGTTTTCCCTTATCATATACCCGGAAAAACGAGCAGTCGAGCGCATAGCGTGGGTACGTAAAGTTGTCGGGGTCGCCACCGAAAAAGCCCAGGTTTAGCTCCGGCATGAACACCAGCCGAACGTCGGTGAAGCGTTTGAACCCGTAAAGCGCATACCGGCCACCGTCGTAAAACGTGATCGTCTGTAGTTCCAGCCCTTTCCAGTCGGCCTTGGCGGCGTATTCGTCTTTAATACTGGCAAAGATCTGTTCACGCGCCTGCACCTGCGCTTTCTCATCGGCCCCCGACGCCGTAACGGCATCCTGTACCCGCTTCGAAATGTCTTCGATCTTCACCAGTTGATCCACAAACAGACCGTCTACTTTCCGTTCTTCGGCGGCTGTTTTGGCAAAGAACCCGGTGTTGTTCAAATCCTCGCCCCGACGCGCCACGCCCGTCCCCGATTCGCGGGCGCAGTGGTGATTGGTCATGACCAACCCATTGGCTGATACGAACGACGCTGAGCAATAGTCGGCAAAGCGCAACGACGCCAACTGAACTTCCCGGAACCAGTTGGCGTCGGGGGTGAAGTTGTAGGTCTTCTTGAAGTAATCAGTCGGGGGCGTATCGAAGGTCCACATCTTGCCCATGTCGAACGGGCCCGCCTGAACGGTATCGGGGTTAAGTGTTGCCGACGGTGCCTGCGCCCAACTGAGCGATGTGGCCAGCAGGCCTGCGAGCAACCCAGCCAGCGCGGGGCGAGCTGTACCTGCGAAGGGTATTCCAGTATGCTTAAGGCGAATCATAGAGACAGAAAAAGCCGTTATGACACGGCTATGAAGTTGATTTTTTTTAACCTTATAAGTTTTTGCGAGGCTTATTTTAAACCCCGCAGAAAGGCGAGACTTTTCGGCATCTGTTCCATTGATCGCGACGATTCGTCTTCAATAAAAAAGTGCTTGACGCCCGCCTTCTTAGCCGCCTGCATAAAAGCCGCAATACCAATATCGCCGTCGCCCAGTACCACGTTCGATTCCACGTCGGCGTGGCCCGTCATGGTGTTGGGCGTGCCGGGTTTACGGTCTTTTAGATGGGCCAGCAGAAAGCGTTTTGGGTATTGTTGCAGGAGTTTTATAGGGTCTTCGCCGGGCGCTTTCACCCAAAACACGTCCATCTCGAAGTTCACATATTTCGGATCAAGGTTTTGGGCCAGATAGTCGAAATAGGTGGTGCCTTTGGGGTTTTTCTGAAACTCGTAGCCGTGGGTATGATAGCAGAGCGTGAGTTTGGCATCGGTCAGTAGCCGACCAGCCGTATTAAACACGTCGATAGCCCGATCAGCATCGCCAATCGTAAACAGATCTGCCGTGTGTGGAATCCAGGCGCAGACAACGTACCTGGCACCCAGTGCTTTGGCTTCCGCAATGACTTTGGGGATGTTCATTTCCAGGTCATCGAAATCAGCGCCGACGCTAATGGCTTTAAGGCCATTTTTGTCCAGTTCCTGCCTGAAAGCAGCCGTTGAAAGATCATACGTACCGGCCACTTCCACCTCGCGGAAGCCCATCTGCCTCACCTTCGCCATTGTGCCAGGTACGTCGGCCTTGAACTGGTCGCGAAAACTGTAGAGTTCAAGACCCACCGGGGCGGGCGGAGCAGACTGCGCCAGCATGCTGGTTGTCAGCAGGGTGGTTAGAAAAAGCGAAAGAATTTTCATAGGGTTCGGTTCAGGATTCAATAGGTAAAAGTAGCCAATTCTGCGTCATCATTAACGGAGAAGTGGCTACCTCGTAAACGGCAAATGCCCGGCTATTTACCCCGTTGCTCTTTTACTTCCTGGGCCGAAATAGAAGTGGCCTTATTGCCGAAATTGCTACGAATAAACGTCAGCACATCAGCGATTTGCTGATCGGATAAAAAGTCATGGGCGGGCATCACGTTGTCGTAGGGTTCGCCCTCAACTTCCGCGTCTTTCAGGCCTTTCAATAAGACACCGATCAGCCGCGCTTTGTCGCCGTTTACCCAGTCGGTGCCCCGCAACGGTGGATTCATATTGGGCACGCCACCACCATCTATCTGATGGCAGGTGAGGCAATATTGCTTATAAATCGCCAGGCCGGGCTGCAGAGCGGCTACCGTCTGGCTTTTGGGCGGCGTAGTTGTTGCCGGTTTTCTGGTTTGGGCAAATGCTGTTTGTGCAAAGACAAAACTGCACAAAATGATGAGATAACGCATGTTGAGTTATAGCGTTCGTGGATCCATAACAGTAAGACCCTGTATGTCAATGAAATCTTTTGTGTTACTAGTCAAACGTGTTAACTCGTTAACTAGCGCAGTGGCCGCAATGATTGCATCAGGAATTTTGGTACTTCTGGACTTCCGTAAAGCGATTGTTTGCAGAATAATTGGTTCAGCAAGTTCAATAACCTGGCTGTCGTTTACAAATTCACGGAACAGCGTCTTCTTTTGGCGCGTTAAACTCCAGTAGTTCTATACGGGTTACTACCGATATAATCGCTCCGGAATCAACCAACTCATTTATAAAGTCCGTAGCTGATGCTGAGAATTTACCTGACAGATAATGCGATACAGCATTGCTGTCTATCAGATACGACCCCATTCGTCGCGACTTTGCTGAATATGTTTGTCGAGTAGGCCGACTGTCCTGGCTGAGAGTTTTCCCGCGAAGCAATCTGCTGCTTTTGGCTTCTCTGTCTGTTTCTGATCAACGAACCGAGTAATCTGCCAGGCCTTCAGGTCGCGCAAAAGGGTCATCGCTTTTTGATCGCGGACTTCGATAAGTAGTGTTTCCATAGAACTCGATTTGGCTTATAACCCCGTCTGCTTCGTAAACGTGCTTTCGAAAATTTTGTCGGCGTTGGCGGCTTCAAATCCGTCACGGCGATGTTTGCGGGTGATCTGGTCGGCGGGTAAATCGGCGAATTCAGGCAGCACGCGGCGTTCGGCAAACTCAACGTAGGAGCCCGCAATGCGGAAGGTGTCTCCTCCTGCGAATTTGGCATCGACCATCTGCGCTACCGTCGACGCCTGCCGCAAACCACCATCGGGACTGACTTTGATAATACCACCCGCCGAATTCAGTTTAAAGCGACGCTTTTCCAGAAACGAGATGAATTCGTCGATGGTATTGTAGCCTTCGGGCAGGTTGTGCACGCTGATGGTGAAGTGGTTGAGGTAATACCGGTTGTAAATCACCCAGGCGGCATATTCGCTTTCGGCCAGTAGTGTTTTATAGTCGGCCAGGGTTGGGGTTTTCCAGAGGGGCTGGTGCAGAAAAGCGTCGACCGCTTCGCCATTGTCCAGATCGAGCGCATCGATGGGGTCGCTCGTTACGGTATCGGTGTATTTGTGAATGATCCGCTGTGCTTCGTCCGACAGGTCGTTGACGCGCAATTCGCTGGCAAAAATGCGCGGTAGATTGTCGGCGGCGCGGTCGGCTGGTGGGGCGTACCAGTAGGCGTTCAGTTTCTTTTCGGCAAAATTGTACGGCTCGCGTTTTTCGTAGCCATAATGCAGAAAGATTTTCTCGAACGAAGCCAACCCCAGGTTCGGAACGCCCATGGTGCGGAAGGCAATATGATCGTTCTCAATATCTTCGGGTCTTTTGATGACTTCATGCTGTTGAAGCGCGTAAAGAATATTCTTGACGTCAGGAACACGTTCGGTATACCGGCGCATCAGTCCGGCCAGTACAGTATCGAGAGGAGTCATGGCTATTAATTTGTTTACCCAAACGCGGGACCGCCCCAACCCCCTGAAGGGGATAAAGCGTTGCAAAGGTAATAAAGCAGCGCATTAGCCCCCTTCAGAGGGTTGGGGGTACAACATCAAACTGTTATTTTTACTACCTGGTTGCCTCAATGACCGAATGACCGAACGTACCACCTTCTTCGACACCCGCCTGGAATACCTGAAAGGGCTTGGCCCACAGCGGGCTGAGTTGCTGAATAAAGAACTGCACCTGTTTACGGCTGCCGATCTGATTCAGTACTACCCCTTCCGGTACGAAGACCGTACGCGCTTTTACACCGTCAGCGAATTGCTGGAATCAATGCCCTCGGCGCAGGTACGTGGTCGCCTCCGCGACTGGCATACGGAAGGCGAAGGACCGAAAAAACGGCTTGTTGGTCATTTTACAGATGGTACCGGCACCATGGATCTGGTCTGGTTTCAGGGTATTTCCTGGCTCGAAAAATCGCTTCGGCGCGACGGGGAATACATTGCGTTCGGGAAGCCGCAGGAGTTTCAGGGCAAGTTTAGTATCGTGCACCCCGAACTCGATGCGGTGCGGCCTGATGTGGAGCCCGAAGCCACGCTGTCGCCCGTATACAACCTGACGGATAAGCTCCGCAAGCGGTTTGTCGATAACAAAGTGATGGCCAAAGCCATGCGGTCGCTGCTTGAACTGGCCTGGCCGCATATCCACGAAACCCTACCGGCCAGCCTGATCGAGAAGTTTCGACTGGTGGGTAAACGGGAAGCTGTCTGGAACATTCACCTGCCCCAAAGCCCCGCCTGGCTGCGGCAGGCCGAACGGAGGCTGAAATTCGAGGAACTATTCTACAATCAGCTTCGGCTGATTTCCAACAAGCTGATTCAGAAGGAAGAACACCCCGGTCAGATTTTTCAGAAAACCAGCCTTCTCTCGCATTTCTACAAAACCCTGCTGCCTTTCCCGCTTACGGGGGCGCAGCAGCGTGTATTGCGCGAAATTCATAAAGATTGCCTGACGGGGCGGCAAATGAACCGGCTGTTGCAGGGCGATGTAGGCAGCGGTAAGACTATCGTGGCGTTCATCACGATGCTCCTGGCGATCGACAACGGCGCGCAGGCCTGCCTGATGGCGCCTACCGAAATCCTGGCCGACCAGCACTACAACGGCCTCAAACCCTTTGCCGATGCAATGGGCCTGAACCTCGGCATCTTGACCGGGAGCACGCGCACCAAACGCCGCCGGGTGCTACACGACGAACTGCTAACTGGCAGGATGCACATTCTGGTAGGCACCCACGCCCTGCTCGAAGATGTGGTGCAGTTCCGCAATCTGGGCCTGTGCATCATTGACGAGCAACACCGTTTCGGCGTGGCACAACGGGCCAAAATGTGGGCGAAAAACCCGGTCGTACCACCGCATATCCTCGTCATGACGGCCACGCCCATTCCGCGCACATTGGCGATGACCCTCTACGGTAACCTCGACATTTCGATCATCGACGAAATGCCCGCCGGGCGGAAACCCATCAAAACGGTACACAAGACCGATAAGCACCGGGCCGAGGTGTTTGGCTTCATGCGCCAGCAGATTGAACTCGGTCGGCAGGTATATGTGGTGTATCCGCTGATCGAAGAGTCGGAAACGCTGGATTATAAGGATTTGACAGACGGGCACGAGAGTATTGAGCGGGCGTTTCCACAGCCCAAATACCAGGTCGGTATTCTGCACGGTAAAATGGATTCATACAGTAAAGACTACGAGATGACGCGCTTCGCCAACGGAGAAACGCAGATTCTGGTGGCGACAACCGTGATCGAAGTAGGGGTGAACGTACCTAACGCGAGCGTAATGGTTATTGAAAGCGCCGAACGATTTGGCCTGTCGCAGTTGCATCAGTTGCGGGGACGCGTTGGCCGGGGAAGCGACCAATCGTACTGCGTACTGATGACGGGTTACAAACTTAGCGCCGATACCAAAACGCGCCTCGAAACGATGGTACGGACCAACAATGGCTTCGAGATTGCCGACGTCGACCTGCAACTACGCGGCCCCGGCGACCTGGCCGGCACGCAACAAAGTGGCCTGTTGGACCTGCGCCTCGCCGACCTGGCCAAAGACGGTGCCGTCCTGACCGCCGCCCGTGAATCGGCGCAGATCATCCTGGAAACCGATCCCAACCTGATTCTGCCTGAACACGCCACCATTCGCAACCACATCGACGCCATCGGCCGTACCCAATCCGACTGGAGCCGGATCTCTTGATGGAGCCTGTTGCCAGTCGCCGCTCTATTCGCCTTGACGAATACAATTACTCGCTTGAAGGATCGTATTTCATCACCATCTGTGTAGAGCGTAAGGAACACCGCTTCGGCCACATCACGGATGGTACAATGTGGCCAAACGAAGCAGGCCAAATGATCTCAGAACGTATTCTAGCCATTTCTTCAAAGTTTCCAGGTACGTTGATCGACTCATATGTGGTGATGCCCAACCATATCCATTTCATCATCACCTTGTTGGGCTATAACCCAAATGGTAGATATGTAGGGGCGGCCCATCGTGGCCGCCCGATCTCGGACCGACAGGGCCGCCCAGATGTGTTATCAATCGAAGAAGACAGCCCTAATCCAGAAACAATACCGGCCAATTTGGATTGGCTGGGGTTTGGCGGTCCTATCGGCCCGAAAGCGGGCGGGCACGATGGCCCGCCCCTACACGTGAACGATCCGGCGGTTGGTTGCGCCAGTGATGTGAACGATCCGGCGATTGGTCGGGCCAGTAATTTGAACGATCCGGCGATTGATCATATCGATCCGATAATTAACGTACCCAGCGCAGCCGATGTGGTCGGGTGGTTTAAGGCGAGTACCACGAATTATTACATCAGGGGCGTGAAAGAGAAACGCTTTCCGGCGTTTGATCGGCGGCTGTGGCAGCGTAATTATTACGAGCATATAATCCGAACAGAAGCCGCTTATAATCAGATCGACGAGTACATACGTACCAATCCATTGCGGTGGGCTGAAGATCGGTTACAATAACCACACCGCCTGCTACCTGAAATTCCGTTTATTTGTGGCGTGAAAAAGGGTGATCGACCCTCTTTTAGTTGTTGTTAGGAGATTAATCTAAATTTTTGTTCGTAAAGCACAATGAGTACCATTCAAAGCATCCATGCCCGCCAGATTCTTGACTCGCGCGGCAACCCGACCGTTGAGGTCGACGTACGTACTGAAACTGGTGCCCTGGGCCGCGCTGCTGTGCCATCGGGTGCCTCGACGGGCACGCACGAAGCCGTTGAACTGCGCGACGACGACAATAGCGTGTACGTTGGTAAAGGCGTGCTGAAAGCCGTATCAAACGTTAACGAACTGATCTACCCTGAGCTGGTTGGTATTTCGGTGTTGGAGCAGGGTATGATCGACCGGATTATGCTTGATCTGGATGGTACGCCAAACAAAGGCCGTCTGGGTGCCAACGCTATTTTGGGCGTGTCGCTGGCTGCTGCTAAAGCCGCTGCTATCGACTGCGGAATGCCCCTATACCGGTACATTGGCGGGGTAAACGCCAACACGCTCCCCGTGCCGATGATGAACATCCTGAACGGAGGTTCGCACGCCGATAACTCAATCGACTTCCAGGAGTTTATGGTGATGCCGGCCAACGCATCAACGTTCGCTGAAGCCCTGCGGATGGGTACCGAAATCTTCCACACGCTGAAGAAAGTGCTGAAAGGCAAAGGCATGAGCACCAACGTTGGTGACGAAGGCGGTTTTGCCCCAAATATCAAGTCGAACGAAGAGGCGATTCAGATCGTGATCGAGGCGATCGAGAAGGCGGGTTACCGTCCGGGCGAAGACGTTTGGATCGCTATGGATGCCGCTGCATCGGAGTTCTACAATGCCGAAACGAAAGAATATCACTTTAAAAAATCGACCGGCGATAAGCTGACGTCGCCCGAAATGGCGCAGTACTGGGCTGACTGGGTGTCGAAATATCCCATCATGTCGATCGAAGATGGTATGTCGGAAGATGACTGGGATGGCTGGAAACGGCAGACCGAACTGGTTGGCAACAAGATTCAACTCGTGGGTGACGACCTGTTCGTAACCAACGTTACCCGGTTGCAGGAAGGTATAGACAAGGGTATTGCCAACGCCATTCTGGTGAAGGTAAACCAGATCGGTTCGTTGACCGAAACCATTGACACGGTGAATCTGGCCAAGCGCAGCAGCTACAAAAACATTATGTCGCACCGCTCGGGCGAAACCGAAGATTCGACCATCGCTGACCTTGCCGTTGCCCTGAACACAGGCCAGATCAAAACGGGTTCGGCGTCGCGTTCCGACCGGATGGCGAAGTACAACCAACTGCTCCGCATCGAAGAAGAACTAGGCGAAATGGCCTACTTCCCAGGGCTTAAATTCTAATGCAGTTATTGGTTACTGGTTATTGGCTATCAGTTCTGGAACGTACCTGAACGAGGCCAGTAACCAATAACCAGCAACTAATAACCATTTATGAACCGTCTCCTCAACAATCGCTATCGATTCTACATCCTGACGGGCGTAGGGTTTTTGCTGTGGATGCTGTTTTTCGACGCTAATGACCTGCGCTCGCAGTTTCGTAACTGGCGAAAAGCGCAGGAACTGGAGGAAGAGAAAGCGTATTTTCAGACCCAGATCGAGGCCGTCCGGGCCGAGCGTAAAGAAGTACTGGGTAGCCAGCAACTTCGGATCAAGTACGCCCGCGAGAAGTACCTGATGAAAAAGCGCCACGAAGACGTATATGTGCTCGTTGATGAGAACGGTGAACCGATTGAAAAGTAGTTTACAGTTTACCGTTTATAGTTTGCCGTTGCTCCGCCGATGAGCGAATCGATTTGCTGGCAGCGCAACAGTAAACGGTAAACAGAAAACTGTAAACTGATTTTATGATCTCCCTCCTGTTCGTTTGTCTTGGAAATATTTGCCGGTCGCCGCTAGCGGAGGGCGTGTTTCGGCAATTAGTTGATGAAGCGGGACTAGCCGGGCAGATCGAATGCGATTCCGCAGGTACGTCGTCATATCATATCGGGCAACTGCCCGACCTGCGTACGCGCCAGAACGCCCTTACTCACGACATAAAGCTCACCCACCGCGCCCGCCGCATGACCGGCGAAGACCTGGCCCGGTTTACGTACATCATCACGATGGACGAGATGAACTTCGAAGCGGTCATGAAACTAAGCCAGCGTTCGGTTGGGCTTGTCCACGACGACACGGTCTTTTTGCTCCGCGAATTTGACCCCGCCGTTAATGACCAGCCCAGCGTGCCCGATCCGTATTATGAAGGCCCCGAAGTCTTTGAAGAGGTATACCAGATTGCCTACCGCTGTTGTGAAGAACTGTTAACGTACCTGCGAAAGCGGCATAACCTATAAGCAATGAGTGAAAGAGTGAGTGGCGAAAGAGTGAAAGTAGCTTCGCTGTATAGCGACTGGCTACTTAGTAGATTTATACCATATGCTCATCGTTCCGCTCTTCGCCTTTCGCTCTTTCATTCTTTCACTCTATGAATAAGAAAGTCATTCTCCTCATTATGGACGGCTGGGGCATCACCACCCAGAACGACCGGTCGGCCCTGGCGGCGGCGAAAACCCCTTTTGTCACCGACGCCTGGAATCGTTATTCACACAGCACCCTTGAAGCATCGGGGCTGCCCGTTGGGTTACCCGATGGACAGATGGGTAACTCGGAAGTTGGCCACATGAACCTCGGCGCGGGCCGGATCGTCTATCAGGATCTGGTGAAAATCAATCTGGCCGTTGAACATGACACCCTGAAGAAAGAGCCTATCCTGTCTGACGCATTGACGTATGCCAAAGCAAACGGCAAAAAAGTTCATCTGATTGGACTGGTATCTGATGGCGGCGTTCACGCTCACATTACCCACCTGAAGGGCCTGCTGACCATCGCACACGAGCAGGAATTATCAGACGTATTCGTGCATGCCTTTACGGATGGCCGCGATACTGACCCGAAGAGTGGGCTGGCCTTTCTGACCGATGTTTGTGAACATATGGCCAAAACCACGGGTAAACTGGCCACTGTGGTGGGCCGCTTCTACGCGATGGACCGCGATAATCGCTGGGAACGCGTGAAAATAGCTTACGACGCCATGGTCAACGCAGTTGGTGACCGGGCACAGGGCGACGGCGTATTCCAGGCAATTCGCGATTCATACGAAGCAGGTACGTCCGACGAATTCATCAACCCGATTGTGATGGAAAACGAGGATCATACGCCTGTGGCTCAGATTGAGAACGGCGACGTGGTGATCTGCTTCAATTTCCGCACAGATCGGGGCCGGGAAATTACGCTTGCCCTCACGCAGCGCGACTTTCCGGAGCAAAATATGCACAAGCTCGATCTCAATTACATCACCATGACAAACTACGATAGCGAGTTTGTTGGTGTGAAGGCGATTTTCGAAAAAGATAATCTGGCCAAAACCCTGGGTGAGGTGGTTGCGGGAGCCAGTCGGAAGCAGATTCGTATTGCCGAAACCGAGAAATACCCGCACGTAACTTTCTTTTTCTCGGGTGGCCGTGAGGAGCCGTTTTCGGGTGAAGCGCGCCTGCTCGTACCTTCGCCGAAAGAGATGACGGTGACCAACGAAAAAGGTGAAACGATCACCATTCCGGTAAAAACCTACGATCAGAAACCGGAAATGTCGGCCTTTGGTATTCGCGACGCAATTATTCCTGAACTGGAAAAAGGCGAGGTCGATTTCGTGTGTCTCAACTTTGCCAATACCGATATGGTGGGCCATACGGGTGTATTTGAAGCGGTGGTCAAAGCCGCCGAAACTGTCGATGCCACCACCCGTGACGTAGTGACAACCGGGTTGGCACACGGCTACACCTCGATCATCATTGCCGACCACGGCAACGCCGATTATATGGTTAATGACGATGGCACACCCAATACAGCGCACACAACCAGTCTGGTACCCTGTATCCTGGTCGATAACGACTACCAGCCTGCCTTGAAAAACGGTAAACTGGGCGACATTGCGCCCACGATTCTGGCCTTGATGGGTATTGAAAAACCCTACGAAATGACTGGTGACAGCTTGCTGATCCAATAATGGCCGCCCGCGACCTATACCACGATGCTGTAGTTGAGGCGTTGAAGAAAGATGGTTGGTTAATTACGCATGACCCGCTGACAATAGTCTATACAACTCGAGAAGTATTTGTCGATATTGGAGTTGAGCGATCATTAGTCGCATTGGATAGGCAGGGCCAGAAAATCGCGGTTGAAGTTAAAAGGTTTGGCACGTCTTCGCCAGTTACAGACCTACATAGGGCTATAGGACAGTACACGTTTTACGATGTTCTTCTTAGAGAAACAGACCCAGAGCGAGTTGTCTTTTTGCCGTTGATCAGCAGACGTATGATGGGATATTTTCTGAACCAATTGGCGAACTGATGATTGCCAGACTACGTATGCGACTAGTTATCTTTAATGCAGAACAACAATCTGTTACACAATGGATAAACTGACTCATTATCGGCAATTGGTCCGTTCGCTACTGACTACATATGCTGGTTTATAACCAGCATATGGCGAAATTGATACGGAGTTATTAATTGATCCTTCTGAAAATCACTTTCAGGTTGTGCGGGTAGGCTGGCTTAAGAATCATAGAGTTCACGGAGCTAGCTTGCATCTGGATATTATTGGCGATAAAATCTGGATTCAACGTGACGGCACCGATCGGCCTATTGCCGATGAACTGGTAGAAGCAGGCGTGCCTAAGGAGGATATTGTGCTGGCTTTCTATCCCGAAAACATGCGGGCGTATACGGGCTTTGCCGTTCGCTGAACGCAACGTACCTGACCGCTGTTTATTCAGCAGCACGTTTATCAACGCGCCCGTGGCTTTGTCGCTACGGGCGGTTTTTTTGTTTATGAAATACGCTTTCCTGCTACTGGCAACTTCCTTACTAACCGCCTGCGCTGACAATACGGCCCAACGCACCGAAAAGCCCGTTTACTTCGACGTGGCCGGGTACGTTAAAAGCCAGATCGACGAGCTGTCGAAGCAAAAACCGAGCGTAACAAAACGGTTGCAGATGGGGGAGAAGCTTGAAAAACAAACCACCAGTACGATCAACTGGAGTCGTGAACTGGAATTATTTGCACAGGCGGATATCAACAAACCAGCTTTGCGCAATAGCTACACCATCGCCCGCCCCGACTCGCTGACCTACCGTTATGTACTTAAACCCAGCGAGAAAAACCTGACTGTCCGCGCCTTGACGGTTAAACTCGATTCGGCTACGCACCAGCCACGCCAGATCGACGCTGTATTGACGACAGAGAACCCGTTGTATACGGCAGAGCGGCAGATTTCGCTGGAAAGCGGCCCCACAGCCGGAAAGAACTGGGGCGTAACGCACTACCGCTTGCAGGGGTTTCAGCACCTGAGCATTTCAGACAAACATACCTTCGATGTCGAAGGAACAGTGTTACGATAACGTACCTAGAGCACCAGTTTCATCGCTTCTTCAGTCAGGTACGTTCCCCGCCACTTGATCGCCTTTTCTTCCAGCGAAAAAGACCGGAAACCGAACCGTTCATACAGGCGTTTGGCCGGGTTTGTCGTTACCACCGTCAGGTTAATCTGCTCCATGCCGTCGAGCTGCCGCGCCCGGTCAACAACGGCCTGAATAAGCAGGCCCGCGAGCCCCTGCCCCCTGAAATCAGGGGAAACGTACATCCTGAATAATAGTCCTTTGTGCCGGAGCTTGACCCGGTCGGCGCCTTCGCGCTGAAAACTGACAACACCCGCCAACCGATTGTCTACGAACGTACCCAGCGTAAAACTGTCGGGTCGGTTGTGGGTTGGAAAAGGCGCGTCCTGTTCGTCGGCTGGCGCAATACGAAAACTGTCGGCATCCTGTTCCAGCCCCGGCATCAGCAAGGCTCGGTAAGCGGAAAGGTCAGCTTCGGTAAGTGAGCGGAGAAGGGCAGCCATTTACTGAGTGGCCTCGGTCAAATAGGGGAGGTATGGCTCCAGCTTGTCGGTTGATTTGAACGCCGAAATCTGCTTCACCTTGTTGGTGTAGGCGTCGTGACGAACCTCCACGTAGAACGAGTCGAGGCTGTAGAGCAGGTAGATGAAATCGTCTTCATACCGGTTCGCCAGAATGTTTGCCTCAAAGTACAGGGCGTTCAACTGGTCGTCGGTATCGAGGCTGGTAAAGTGGGCTGGAGTCATAGAAAGAGCGATTTCCCAGCGAAGATAGGCGAAGGTATTTGAAAATGTTTTCCGTTTACTGTTTGCTGTTTTCTGTTGCTTCGCATTCTGGCTTGACTATCAATGCGAAGCAACAAAAAACAGCAAACGGTAAACGGAAAACATTTTTTATAAGGTTACCCGCTTGCCGTCTTTCGCGGCTTTGTAAATCGCTTCCACAACGCGAATGTCGGCCAGGCCTTCTTCGCCGGGAACGAGTACGGGCGAATTAGACATGATGGCTTTGGCATCATTGTCCATTTGCATGGCCTGCTGCATAGGTGCTTTGTACGGAACGTCCGTTTTGAAGCCATTGCTGCCTTCGCCTTTCACGCCGTTGTAGGCTGAATAGGGCTCCATTTCCAGTTGCCCTTTTTGCCCCGTCACGTGCAGGTAATTCATGTTCATGCCATAGCTGGTCTGGATCGACGCTCGGGCACCGCTGGGAAATTCCAGTTGCGCCATGCTCGTCTCGTCCAGCCCGTTCTTATACACCTCCGGGCGGGTGGTATACTGCTGGGCCGTGATAGCAATCGGCTCTTCGCCCGTGGATAGACGAGCACCCTGAATAGCGTATACGCCCATGTCGTACATCACGCCGCCTCCCATCTCTTTCTTCTGCTTCCAGTGGTCGGTGCGGGCGTCATAATAGCCAGCAGCACAGTTTACCATGCTGATTTTGCCAATGCCTCCGTCACGCAGATACTTGGTGTAGGCCTGCGTATTGGGTTCGTGATGCAGGCGGTAACCCACCGTAAGCACCCGTTTGTTCTTCCGGCAGGCGTCAATCATATTTTGGCACTCTTTAGCGGTGACAGCCATTGGCTTTTCCACCCAGACGTGCTTACCCGCTTTAGCGGCTCGTACCACATATTCTTCATGCATCGAAGGGGGCAGCACCACGTATACCACATCAATGTCGGGGTTGTTGGCAATCTGATCGAAGGTCTGGTACGAGTAAATGTTCTTGTCGGGAATATTGTATTTCTTTTTCCAGGCCTCGGCTTTGGCGGGTGTACCCGTTACAATACCAGCGAGATAGCAGTTGGCCGTTAGTTGCAGCGCAGGAGCCAGCAAATCGGTGCTGTAGTAGCCTAATCCGACAAGGGCCACGCCCAATTTGTCTTTCTTGGGTGATGTGGCGGCCAGCAAGGTATGCGGCGACACCAGCGTAGAGGCTGAAGCTAGTGTGAGCGTTTGGAGAATAGTACGACGAGAGGTCATTATGTGGTTCAGGTTTGATGGTCGATGTCTAAAGTGGCGATGCTTACGAGACTACTGCTAAAGTAACAACGCAACCCTGAACGTTGACCGCTATGGGTTAAACCTGAAGCTCCTGTTTTTCGCCAACGGGCGCTCTATACGGTTGGAAGGGTACTTTCAGGATGCCGCCGACATGGCTGTGTTCGTGCGGGTCGGGGTGCGTATCCAGTCCGTAAATCAGATCTTTGCCTTTCCGAACTGCGTAGGTGCTGAATAGTCTGTCCCAGATCGAAAAAATGTTGCCATAGTTGGTATTCGAGTAGGGCAAGACGTAATGATGATGCACATGGTGCATGTTGGGCGTCACCACCAGCCAATTGATCGCCCGATCGGCCCAGCGGGGCAACTCGATGTTGGCATGGTTGAATTGCGACAGCAGGACCGAAAACGCCTGGTACATGAACACCAGCCACATAGGCGCACCCACAACCAGCACGGCCGCTGTCGTGAACAGAAACCGGATCACGCTTTCGCCGGGATGATGCCGGTTGGCGGTGGTGGTATCAACGTACCTGTCGGAGTGATGAACCGAGTGGAATTGCCACATCCATTTAACATGATGCTCGGTCCAGTGGGCCAGCCAGGCCCCGATCAGGTCGAGCAACAACAGGCCTGCGATGGCTTGCGCCCAGACTGGCAGTACGATCCATTGTAACAGGCCAACGTGGCTGGATACGGCCCAATCGCTGGTTTTTACGAGGATGAATGCCAGCGCGAAATTGACCAGGATGGTCGTGAACGTAAAAAACAGGTTGATCCCTGCGTGGCGTGTCTTGCGGTAATCGAAGCGCATCAGTGGAACAACGCTTTCCAGTAGCCAGAAAAAGGCAATACCACCAACCAGAATTAAACTTCGGTGTGATGAGGGAATGTGCGCGAAATAATCAACGATACGTTCCATTATAATCATGGTTTTGTTGGATTATTTCACAAAATACGAATAAAATAAGTTTCAGGCTTCAAGTGCACTGCCAATCACCGGGACAGTTCATTGGGAACGCACTTGAAACCCTCAAACTTAAAACTTACCTCACCGCTTTCTCCGCCTTCACTTCGGCGTGTTGTTCTAGGCTGGCTTCGTCTTCGGCTACCTCGGCGCGTGATTCCCTGTTTTCTTTAGCAAATACGTGCATTAGCACGATGAAAAACGACAGGATAGTTGGCCCGATTACCAGACCCAGAATACCGAAAATAGGTACACCAATCACAATCCCTGCCAGCGTCACCAGCGGGTGTACATCGCCCATGCGCTTGGCTAGCATGATACGCAGCAGGTTATCAATATTTGTAATGACAACGGCCCCAACAATCAGAATACCAGCACCGTCTGTGGTGTTACCCTGCGAGAGCTGAATCAGGCCCGCCGGTAGCCAGACGAGCGGCGTACCCAGCACGGGAATGAAGGCCAGGAAAAAGGCGACGGTTCCCCAGAAAGCAGCGTCTGGAACGCCGAAAATGAGCAGCGTCAGGCCGGTCAAAATGCCTTGTACTAAAGAGACAATGCCCTGACCTAACACGTTGGCATTTACGTTATTTCGTAATTGTTCGCCCAGTTCTTTGAGCGTGTCGCGCTTAAAAGGCAAATGTTTACGCAGGCCTTCCAGGAACGATTCTTCTTCGGTAAACATGTAAAACAGCGTGAAGAACATCAGGCCGATGATGACCAGGAAATCCAGCGCGCCGCCCGCGAGTGAAGGCAGTTGACGCGACGCAAAGGTGCCGCCCTGCTGTAACATTTTCTGAATATTCTGCTGGCTGGTAATCTTGAATCCAGTCAGGTTCTCGGCTTGTTTCACCAGCCCCAGAATCTGGTCGGTATGTTGTGAATAGTACTGGATGCGGTCGATGAGCAGAAAACTCAGCACCAGAAACGGCAGCACAATAACAAATAGGGAGAATATGATAATACCCGCCGTAACGAGATTCCGGTTCCATTTCTTGCGGTGAACCAGCCCATAGAAAAGAGGGCGGAAGATGACATAAAGAATACCTGCTCCGAAAAAAGCCGAGACGTACCCGCGAAGACCAGCAATGATAAAGCCGCCAAGAATTAATAAGCTGGTAATAAGCAGTATGCGCTGCTGTTTAGGGGTATAAATTGTAGAAGATGCCATAGGTGTACAATGTATAATTGACGTTAGCTGCTGAACACTGGCTGGTTGGATGACATGCTCTGTAAAAGCTATTGGCCAATATCCAGCATTCGGTAGCTAACGTCAATTATACATTGTACAGTAGAAATTGTTCACTCTACCCACAGAACCAATCCCTTGAGGTAACCTCCTTCGGGGTGAAACAGGCTTACCGGATGGTCGGCGGGCTGGCTCAGGTGATGCAGCACACGTACCTGGCGACCCGCCTCAATGGCTGCTGCCACGATGGTGTTGTAAAACAATTCCCTATCGACCACCTGCGAGCACGAAAACGTGAACAGAATACCACCCGGTGCCACCCGCTTCAGACCTTCGACGTTCAGGCGTTTGTAGCCCTGCACCGCCCGGTGCCGCGCCGACAGGCTTTTGGCATATGCCGGTGGATCGAGCACCACAACATCGTAGGTAGGCGTAGTGGGCTCTTTCAGGTAATCCATCACGTCGGCAACAATGGCTTCGTGCTGACCGGCAAAACCGGGATTGGCCGCCACATTCTGATTGGTCAGTTCAATCGCTTTCTTCGACACGTCGACCGAGTGAACCAGCGAAGCGCCAGCGGCCAGCGCATAGACCGAAAAGCCACCCGAATAGCAAAACGCGTTCAGTACGCTCTTGCCGTGTGCATACCGGCCCAGCAGTTGCCGGTTGTCGCGTTGATCGAGGAAGAAGCCCGTTTTCTGCCCCGTAATCCAGTCGACCAGAAATGTGTGGCCGTTTTCCTGCACGGCTCTGGGCGTCTCGGCCCGGCCGTAGCGATAGCCGTTCTGAACACCCGCCGCATACTGATCGGGCAGGGTTTCGGCACTTTTATCGTACACGGCGATGAGCTCAGGGCCAAAAACGCGTTGCAGCGCATCCACAATGGGTTGCCGCTGCCGGTGCATGCCGATCGAATGAGCCTGCAATACGGCCACGCCGTTATATATGTCGATGATTAAGCCCGAACAGCCGTCGCCTTCGCCATGAATAAGCCGGTAGCAATTCGTTTGAGGGGGAATCACGCTGGCCCGTACCGCCCGGATACGGGTCAGTTTCTGTTCCCAGAACGCCACATCGGGCACCACAGTCTGACCATTAGTATGGGCGGCAAACGAGAACAGACGTACCTGGATACTGCCATCGTGGAAATGCCCCGTTCCCAGGTACGTTGCCTTGCTATCGAAGACCTCAACCACGTCGCCGTCGTCTATATGATTGTCAGGTGCGGCACCTTCCCGGCGGGCAACAGCTCCCGAGAAGACCCAGGGATGAAACCGGCGCACGGCTTCGTCGCGACCTTTTTGCAGAAAAATCTTGGGGTAATTCATAAGGCAAAGGTAGTGAAGCGGCGGCGGGCAATGGTAAATCCGGCGATTCTGCTACTTTCACTCCGTTAAATAAACTAACCAATGCAAACGAATCGACGTGATTTTTTGAAGCAGGCGGGCCTACTGCCTGCGGGTGCCGTTGCGCTAAGTTCAACCCTGACCGACGCGCTGGGGGCTTCTATAAAAACATATGGCCTGCAACTTTATAGTGTACGTGACGTGTTGCCTGCTGATCCTAAGGGCATTATGACACAGTTGGCCAGTATGGGCTATAAACAGTTTGAAAGCTACCAGGGCGATAAGGGTTTTTTGTGGGGTATGGAACCCGCCGCCATGAAGTCGTTCCTGAATGGAATTGGCGTGAAAATGGTTAGCACGCACTTCGATTTTAAAGGCGCATCCGAAAATGCCGATACACTTCAGAAATACATCGATATGGCCAATGGGGCTGGTCTGAACTACATGCTCTGCCCCTATATTGGCCCCCAAAAAACATGGGACGACTGGAAGCGGGTGGCCGATAGTTTCAACCGGGTGGGCGAGGCTGTTCGCAATGGCGGCCTGAAATTTGGCTACCATAACCACGATTATTCATTCCGCCCGCTGGATGGTAAACTGCCGCAGGATTACCTGCTAACGCACTGTGACCCAATCAATGTTATGTTTGAACTGGACATGTGCTGGATCGAAGCCGCCGGACAAAGTGCGGTCGACCACCTGAAACAGTACGGCAGCCGCTACGAACTGTGCCATATCAAAGATTACAAGAAAGAAGGCAACGGTAAGGTCGTTCAGCAGGATATGGGCAAGGGCACTGTCAACTACAAAGCCATTCTGAAACAGGCTCGTAAGAGTGGCATGAAGTATTACCTGATCGAGCAGGAAGAATACCCCGGCCCGTCAATGGTGAGTTTAAAAGCCGATGCCGATTACATGAAAAAATTCAAGTTTTAACGGAACCATCCGTCACTCCTCTCTGACCTTAAACAGTCGCTGAAGCCAACTACGTTGCTCGGCGGCTGTTTCTGTTTTTTCAGCCTCATCGGGTACTTGACGGGCCAGTTTCCTCAGGTCGGGCTGCCCGGCGTCGACCCAGCAGGTATACCAGAAATCGCCCACCATTTTTATCGATGCCCGCATCTGTCGCTCCACCTGTCCGCGCAACCGGTCGTGGTATTGCCGGGCAAACGCTTCAGAATAGACCTTCACGGTTTGTCCGTTGCGATCTTCAAAATTCCATTTTCGGCTGTCGCCCGCTTCGATGGTCAGGTCGCGCTCCATAGCCAGCACCGAATCCAGGGCAGCGTGGGCCTTGAAAACGGCTTGCCAGGCCCGCTGTTGGGGTCGCTCAACGTATTCGGCCGCACCCACGATCACATCATAATTGCCCGAAAATAACTCTGGCAACCGCGACTCCCAAAAGCCGTGAATACCGGTTTGGCCCGTCAACTGGCCGTTGTAGTTGCGCGTGGTGTGCAGCGGTACGTTAGCGTCGGCAATGTAGTGCCCAATGTCGGCCGAGAGGCGGAGGATCTTGGGTACGTTTCGTTCTTTAAACGCCTCGGTTAACTGGTATTTAGCCAATTGAATATGCCAGGGCACAATGCCGTGCATGGCCAGCGTATCGGCTCCGTACCGGTCTGCGGCTGCGCTCCAACTGCGGGGCAAGGTTTCGCGGGTTGTATCGGCATAGGCGTCGAGATCGATGAAGTGGCGTGGTGCTTCACCCACAACGGCATAGCGGCGCTTGTCGGGGTTTACGGCATTATCGGCCAGGAATTGAATACGGCTTTTGTAGAGCGGCATCATCTCCGGGGGCAGCGTAAAAACGGCGAGTCGGTTGATCTGCTGATGCGCATAAAATCCCCACCTGGGTGCCAGACATACTGGCCTGGGTCTGGCAAAGCCGACCCCCGTTACCAGTAACAGTAAGCTACCAAAAAGAAGTGTTCGGAAATATTTTCCCGAGATAATACCCAACCAAATTCTATTCTTGTACATTTGTCAAGTCATGGTACTATTTGAAGACTCAATGAGACACATCGAATAAAACCTCGACAAAAAGCGAACAATATTCTGTCAAACAACATAAATTCCAAATCAATGCAACGCGAAACTAAAGGATATGCCCTCATTGTAGGTCTATTTTGCATCCTCGGTTTATTAATCTACGGAGCGTATTCACCCGCCCGTAAAGCCCAGAAACAGCAGATATTCTGTTTTTCTTTCACAAATGAGGCAAATCCGCAAGCTATAGATAAGCATATGCGCGATTTTGCAGCTCTTCGGCACGAAATTCCACAGGTCGTTGGTTACACCGCCGGCAAGACATTTTTGGTCGGTGCTGCCAATTCCGAGTATGATGTTATGCATTATCTGACTTTTCAGAATGAAGCAGACATGAAAGCGTTCGAGCAAAATCCTGCCTACAAAACGTTCGTCAACGAAAATAAAGCAAGCTGGGATAAGACGTTAGTAGTGAACGCAGAGATACAGCCTTAGTCTGGATTTAGCCAAAATAAAAGGGCAGCCGATTGATCGGCTGCCCTTTTATTTTGGCTAAATCCAGACTAAGGGTTTAAAGTCCAGCGTTGCTCTGCTGGTGTTAAGTCGGTTAACTAGCAAAGCAACGTTGGACTTTAGACCTTGACCTTTAAACTTTGAACCCTTAACACGTCCTCACCATATCAACAACGGCTTCGATCCAAAGAGGGCTGTCGTTGAGGCTTTCGACGAGTTGCCAGTGCTCGCCGCCGTGTTCTTCGAAAAGCTCTTTGTATTCTTCGCCCACTTCGATAGTCGTTTCCAGGCAATCGGCCACAAACGCGGGCGAAAAAGCCAGCACGCTCTTTATTCCTTTGCCCGCAAACAGCTTTATCTCATCATCCGTATAGGGCTTGATCCACGGGTCGTTGCCTAATCTTGACTGGAAACTTGTGGTGTATTTACCTTCCGGAATGGCTAACGCCTTCACCAGGCGGCGGGTAGTTTCGAAACATTGCGCCCGGTAACAGTGCTGATTGTCAGCGCGGAGTGAGCCGCAGCATTCGCCGAATTTACAAACTGTCTTATCTACATCCCCTTTGCGAATCTGGCGTTCGGGAAGGCCGTGGTAGCTGAACAGGTAGTGGTCATACTCGCGCTCGTTCATATACTTCCGGCCACGTTCCACAAACCCCTCGATGAACTTGGGATGCTCCAGAAAACGGTTGATAAAACGTACCTGCGGAATTACCTGCCACGTTTTCAGAATATCCATCACCTTTTCGTATACCGAGCCGGTCGAGGCCGAAGCATATTGGGGAAAGAAAGGCACCACCACGATATCGTTCAAACCGAGCTTCTGGAACTCAGCCAGACCAGCGTCGATGCTGGGGCTCTGGTAACGCATGGCCAGCCGAACCACATACTCGTCGCCCAGTTGCTCCTGCACCAGGCGCGTAACCACATACCCGTAATGTTTGAGCGGTGATCCATTCTCATTCCAGAGTTCGCGGTAAATCTTCGCCGACTTGGGCGCACGAAACGGCGCGATGATGCCGTTAACCAGCAGAAAACGAGGGATATAGGGGATGTCGATAACGCGCCCATCCATCAAAAATTCGCGCAGGTATTTCCTGACGTCGGGTACACTCGGGCTATCGGGCGTACCCAGATTGACCAGCAAAACACCAGTTTTGCCGAAGGGCTTTGGCGTTGTTCCGGTGGCTATTGTATGGGGAGATTGTAAAGCAGTGGCTTCCATGAGTTCGTAACGGTTTTTGGCCGAAATCGGTTTGCGGTAGGGTACAGTTCACTTCCGAAGCTCGTCGGTATAGCGGGTAAAACCGGCCGCAATACCCAGCCGAACGAACGCGTAACGATCGTTGAAATAAATGTTGTACGGGTCTTCGCCGTAATAGCCCGCCGTGGCAAAAATACCAGCATCACGGCTAAAAGCAGGAATATACCAAACGCTAAGCTCAACATTTAATCGGCGTTGGGCGGCTGTCAACGACCAGCCGTCCAGTTGATTGACGGCATATGAGGCTTGCAGCGTCACCCGCATACGCTCGGTTGTGACGGTCGAGACCGGTTCTGGCTGGGTACGTGCCAGCAGCCGGTAGGTTGCCTGCCCCAGCACGCGCCCGAAACCGTAGTGACCTGTCAGTCCTTCAGAACTATTGAAAATCGGTGCATGCCAGCGGTAGCCCAGGTTGTAATACGCGCCGTGGCGCTGGCTGAAATGTGTGCCCCAGTTATACGTTGCCTGGATGTAGTTGGTCGAGAAATCGCCGGTCTCTGTATTGTAGGTGCCGTTCGGCCGAAAGGTATCTCCGTCCTGCCCGTTCGAGTGATGAAAAAACTGGGCTTCAACGTACCTGTAGCGCGTCACGTTGGAACTGAGCCGATAAAACACCTGCGTCCCCAGCCGGAAGCTCGGCGTGCGGATTGGCGACGACCGATCGGTGCGGGTCCGGGCCATAAACCGTTGTGTTACGGCAATCGACAGACGTGATTTCGGGCTTGCCAGCAGAAAATAACTGGCAATCAGCTCGCCGTTGATGACGTATTTGCTGGGTGCTCCCAATTCGCCATTGGGCGAGATATAGGAAAAGTCGCGATTGGCCCGGTAAAACTCGTTGTAGCGATGATTCTGGAACCGGACCGAATCAACGGGCGTCGCCAGCGTGAGGTTCAACGGCGCCGTTGATTCGGTTTGTCCGAAACTGACTGAGGAGCAGAGCAACGTACCCAGAAAGAGAGTACAGGAACGGGATAGCATCACGTTTTTCAACCGGTAAGACCAGAAACCTTAGAGGCTCGGCCGGTCGAAATTCACGTAGATCGCGTCAGATAACGAGTCGTATACCTTAATGTCTGACAGTTCGCGTGGGCCACGTTTGCCCGACAATTTGATTTTGCCCAGCGTCTGGTAGTCGGTCCAGGGCAGAACGAAGCCCGGTTTTTCGTCGGTGTATTTTGGGTAATACGCCCACTGCGACACTAGCCGCGTGGTTTTATCGACCCAAACGTGGTACTTGTTGTCGGGGGTGTTTCCCACGCCCTTGAACGTCAGTTGAATCAGGTCGGCGGGTTGGCCGGCTTCGGTGTTGGCGGTGCCGAGGTCTTTCAGCGTCACGCCCGAATCTTTGAGTTTGTAGGGCATCAGCAGCCAGTACGAATCGTTGATCCATGCGCCTTTGGCGGCTTTTACGAATTTTGCCACGCTGTCGGGGTTGGTTTCTTCTTTTCCGTTCCGAAAAACGCGACCCTTATCCGTGTTAATGTTCAGCAAAACGGTCTGGTCATTCTTCAGGTTATCGACCCGCACGTTGCCCGTATACTTGTCCCAGTGCAGTCGACGGGCGCCGAAGAACGTCCAGGCAATGTGGTGGGTATTGTCCCAGGCTTTGCGACCTCCCTGCGCGGCCATCACCTCGTCGGCGATCTGCACGGCGCGGGCGTCAGAACCGGCCATATCGAAATCTTTGGCGGCGGGATTATTAATTTTCTTTTGCGCCAGCAGGGGCGAGGTCAGCAGCAAAAGCAGCAGTAGTAGAGGGCGATAGGTGCTCATCGATGATAACGGGGTTTGAACGATACAACAAAGAAAGTCGATTTGGTGCATTTATTCAGTCAATGTGATTTAGATTTATATCGAATTTATCTATAGAACAGTTTACTGTTTAGTGTCTTCAGTTGCTTCGCTACTTGTCGGTGCGTGTCAACAGCGAAGCAACTGAAGACACTAAACAGTAAACAGAAGGTAGCCTATCCATGACGCTTACTCAACTTGATTATATCGTTGCTATTGATACGCATCGCCATTTTGCTACCGCTGCCGACCACTGCCACGTAACGCAACCCACGCTGAGTATGCAGATTCAGAAGTTGGAAGATGAACTGGGCGTGTTGATCTTCGACCGGTCGAAGCATCCGGTGGTGCCAACCGAGACGGGGCAAATCATTGTGGCGCAGGCCCGTGAGGTGTTGCAGGCTTCGCGCCGGATTCCTGAACTGGCCAAAGAATCGCGCGATGAAGTGGGCGGCGAACTGCGGGTGGGCATCATTCCAACGCTGGCTCCGTACTTGTTACCGTACTTTATCGGCGCGTTTATGGCGCGTTACCCGTCCGTCACGATCCAGTTGCAGGAACTGTTGACCGAGCAGATTGTGGAGCGCTTACGAACCGGCCTGCTCGATGTGGGTATTGTGGTAACGCCGCTTCGCGAGAATAGTATGACCGATATTCCGCTGTTCAAAGAGCCGTTTATGGTGTATGCCGCGAAGGGAAATTCGCTGTTGGAAAAAGAGACGATCAACCCCAGCGACCTGACGGGCGAAGGGCTATGGCTGCTATCGGAAGGGCACTGTTTTCGCGATCAGGTAATCAATCTGTGCGGTGGTGGTTTTCAGGGAAATTCGGCCCTGCGCTATGAAACGGGCTCGCTCGAAACGCTGGTTAAACTCATTGACCGGCAGGATGGATTTACGCTGCTGCCTTATCTGGCCACGCTCGATCTGGATTCGGAACGGCAAAAAAGACTGCGGACCTTTTCGGGCGTTGCGCCCGTACGTGACGTTAGCCTGGTTATGCACCGGAGTTTCCTGAAACGAAGCCTGATTAACGCTCTGAAGCGCGAAATTCTGACCCATTTGCCAGCGGAGTTGAAAGACTGACGAAAGGTACCTGCGCAGGCAATGTCCTGTTCATCCGCCCAAACCAAAAATTCCGCGTCTCACCTTAAATGATTTCTTAAGGCCCCGGATCAGGAGCAACGCGCCGATGATGCCGAAGACGATGGCCAGCACGGTGATGCCCAGAATGGCGAATACGACGGCCACCAGAATGACAATGACCGAGGCTTTTAGCTGCCACGAAATGCGTTGCCACCAGTTCAATTTCTTGCGTGGTGGCAGGCCGAGAATCTCCCGTAATGTTTTTTTGGGCTTCGGTCCCGGCTGGTGTTCACTCACCGGAATCGGCGTATCGGTGTCGGGGGCGGGGGTTAGCAAACGACGGGCGTTGTTCTGGTGCTGCCGGATGCGCTCGGCCGTCGGGTACGTGCTGCCAACAGGCCCATTGGTCGGTTGTTCCGTCGACTCAACGGGTGGTCTGGCTTCGGCATAGGCAACCGGTGTCTGGGTACGTTCCCGGTCGGCCGGTATAGCCTGCGTTTGCCGGTCGGCATAATGGCCCGAATCGACACTGGAATCAGTTGCTGCGCGATCAGGTACGTCCCGATCGGCTGGTTTGACAACAGGCGAGTGAAAAATGACCCGGTTGCTGCGCTGAAATTGCGCAACGGGACGCTGGCAGGCGGAGAGCCCAAAGAGCAGGCAAACGGTGAAGAAACCGGTGGCCAAGGGAATGCGTGACGTAGCTGGATGTAAAGACATTGCCCTAACAACGAGTCATATTGGGCAGGTCGTATATAAAGCAGTACGAAAAGTAGCTGGCTGTATAGGAGTAGTGCGTACCGGTTGGCTACTTTTACCGCAAAGCTTTTTGCATGAAACTATTCCGCTTCGGCCCCGATGGCCACGAGCACCCCGGCGTATTGATGCCGGACGGTAGCCACCTTGATGTCAGCCATTTCGGCGGCGATTACGATGAATTATTCTTCGCCACCAACGGCCCCGACCGACTGGCCCACTGGCTCACGGCCCACGCCGCCACCTGCCCGCACGTACCGGCCGATGCTCGGTTTGGCCCCTGCATTAAACGCCCCTCGAAGATCGTTTGCGTGGGCCTGAATTACGCCAAACATGCCGCTGAAACGGGGGCTACACCGCCAGCAGAGCCCATTCTGTTCTTCAAATCAACAACCTCGCTTTGCGGGCCAAACGACAATGTCGTGCTTCCGAAGCGATCAGAAAAAACCGATTGGGAGGTAGAACTGGCCGTGGTCATTGGCAAACGCGCCAGCTACGTTGAACTCGATGCCGCGATGGAGTATGTAGCGGGTTATGCCGTGGTGAATGATTACAGCGAACGGGCGTTTCAGTTGGAACGGGGCGGACAATGGGCCAAGGGCAAAGGCTGCGACACGTTTGCGCCAATGGGACCTTATCTGGTCACTCGTGAGGAGGTTCCTAACCCAAACGCGCTGGGCCTGTGGCTGTCGGTGAACGGCGAGAAACTACAGGATTCCAACACCGACGACATGATTTTCGACGTACCTACGCTGGTCAGCTACATTAGTCAGTTTATGACGCTGCTACCCGGCGACGTGATCTCGACGGGCACGCCATCGGGTGTTGGCCTCGGCCTGAAACCACCCCGCTACCTCAAGCCCGGCGATGTTGTCGAACTCGGCATCGAAGGCCTGGGCGAACAACGCCAACTGGCCGTCTCTTATCAATGAACAAGTATCAATGACCAATTATCGGCTTCGTGGCATTGCCGTTGCACCAGCAAAGCTGATAATTGGTCATTGACACTTGATAATTGTAACACCATGACAATAGACGCGCATCAACATTTCTGGATCTATAACCCCGAACGCGATAGCTGGATCACCGACGACATGTCGACGATTCGCCGTGATTTTTTGCCCGCTGATCTGGAGCCGGTACTGGCTGCCAATGGTATTGACGGTTGCGTAGCGGTACAGGCGTCGCAATCCGACGAGGAAACGATGTCTCTAGTCAGTATGGCGCAGGCTTACGATACTGTCAAGGGTGTAGTTGGCTGGGTCGATTTGCAGTCGCCCGGCTTGTATGACCATCTGGAAGCCTACTCGCAATTTGAGGAAATACGCGGTTTCCGGCATGTAGCGCAGGCCGAACCGGATGAGTTCCTGATGCGTCCCGAGGTGATCAAAGGCATTAAGCAACTGGCTGCGTTTGGATTTACCTACGATATCCTGATCTATCCGGCGCAGTTGAAGGCGGCTCTGCATCTGGTACGGGCGGTGCCGGAGGTGAAGTTTGTGATCGACCATATGGCTAAGCCGGCGATTCGCAAACAGGAAATAAACCGCTGGTCGAACTTCATGGCCGAGCTCGCCAAACAGCCAAACGTATCCTGCAAAGTATCGGGCATGGTGACCGAAGCGGACTGGCAAAACTGGAAAAAAGCCGACCTGTTTCCCTATCTGGATGTGGTTTTCGAACAGTTTGGCCCCGATCGGCTCATGTTCGGCTCCGACTGGCCCGTCTGCCTCGTCGCCGCCGATTACACGCAGGTAAAAACCGTAGTTGAGGAGTATGTATTGCCCTGGGGGGATGACGTACGTAGCAAGGTATTTGGCGGCAACGCGGTGAAATTTTACGGATTATGAGATTTTAGACTTTGTGATTTCAGCATCCAGTATCTGACATCCTATACATCATGAATCTACACTTTACAGATAAAGTAATCATCGTTACGGGCGGTGCCCGGGGTATTGGCGAAGGTATCAGCCGGGTGCTGGCGGCCGAAGGTGCCATCGTAGCCATTGTAGGGCGCAGTGCTGACCATAACACCGCGACCGTTACCAGCATCGAAGAAGCAGGCGGGCGGGCCTTTGGCGTCGTTGCCGAATTGACCCAGCCGGAAGCTTGTAAACTGGCGGTGGAACAGGTGATGAACCAGTTTGGCCGCATCGATGGGCTCGTCAACAACGCGGGTGAAAATGATGGTGTTGGCCTGGAAAGTGGTAGTTACGAAGGTTTTATGTCTTCCTTGCACAAAAACCTGGTGCATTACTACCTCATGGCGCACCACGCGTTGCCAGCGCTGAAAGCATCGAAAGGCAGCATCGTGAATATTGGCTCCAAGGTGGCTACGACGGGCCAGGGAAACACATCGGCCTACGCAGCGTCGAACGGTGGCCGCAATGCCCTCACCCGCGAATGGGCGGTGGAACTGCTGCCCTACGGTATCCGGGTAAACGCGGTGATCGTGGCCGAATCTTGGACGCCGCTTTACGAAAAATGGATCAAAACACTGCCTGACCCGGACGAGACGCTGAAAAAAATTACCAGCAAAATTCCGCTCGAACAGCGTATGACGACTACCACCGAACTGGCCAACACCGTCGCGTTTCTACTGTCATCGCAGTCGAGCCATACCACCGGGCAACTGGTCTATGTCGACGGAGGCTATACCCACCTCGATCGGTCTATTTCATAAAAATGTCCTCCATCTTCTGTTCTCGGTCTTCTGTTGCGCTGCTAAAACACCTATTTCTGAATCAGCAGCGCAACAGAAGACCGAGAACAGAAGATGGAGGACTTAATCTCCTAAACTCCCTTTTAAATGGCTGCCATTCCTGTACCCCCTACCTCTAAACCACCAGGCACCCCGACGGGAACGCCGGTCGAATCGTATACACTGGCATTTGCGCTGGTAACGAGCCTGTTTTTCCTGTGGGCCTTCGTCCACAACCTGGAACCCATCCTGATTCCGCACTTAAAGAAAGCGTGTCAACTCTCTGATCTACAGTCGGCCCTGATCGATTCGGCGGTGTATCTGGGCTACTTCCTGATGGCCATTCCGGCTGGTCTGGTTATGAAAAAGTACGGCTACAAGCGGGGAATCCTGATGGGGCTGGCCTTGTACGCGCTGGGGGCGTTGCTGTTTGTGCCGGCGGCCAATACCCGAATTTATGTGCTGTTTCTGGGCGCACTGTTCATCATTGCGTCGGGCTGTGCGTTTCTGGAAACAGCGGCCAATCCATACGTAACGCTGCTTGGCCCGCCTGAATCGGCTACGACGCGACTCAACCTGAGCCAGTCGTTCAACGGGCTGGGTTCGTTTCTGGCTCCGCTAATAGGAGGGAAGCTAATCTTGAGCGGTATCGAACACACGCAGGGCGAACTGGCGGCGATGACGCCAACCCAGCTAGACACGTACCTACAGTTTGAAGCCAATTCGGTGAAGATGCCGTACCTGATCATTGCCGGTTTGGTGCTGGTTGTCTTGCTGCTGTTTGTCTTTATAAAGCTGCCCACTGTGCATACCCACGTGAGTGAGCGCGTGTCGACTTTGCGTACAGCCTTGAAACACCGGCAGTTGGTGGGTGGTATCGGGGCCGAATTTTTCTACGTGGGTACGCAGGTTTGCGTCACGAGTTTCTTCATCCGGTTTGCCAGGTTCACCAGCAACATTCCCGAGAAGCAGGCGGCTGAACTACTCGGTTTCGCCATGCTGGGTTTCCTGATCGGCCGCTTCACAGGTACGTTCCTCATGCGCTACATTGCGCCTAATCGCCTCCTGACGATCTACGCCGTAATCTGTATGGTGCTGCTGGCAGTGGCTTTGTCGTCGCACTCAGAAGTAGCCGTATGGGCTTTGTTTGGGGTGCCTTTCTTCCTGTCGATCATGTTCCCGACCATCTTCGCCCTGGCAATCAACCGGTTGAACGAAGACCGGGAACTTGGTTCGTCGCTGTTGGTGATGGCCATTGCCGGTGGTGCTTTCTGCCCACTGCTGATGGGCTGGATTTCCGACAAAACGAACATCCAGACGGCCTACGTGGTGCCTATGCTTTGCCTGACCGTGATTGCCTGGTATGGCTGGAAAGGACACGTGGTTGAAGAGTAATGTAACGCGGACTTCAGTCCGCATTTTTTGTACTTAAATGCGGACTGAAGTCCGCGTTACATAGATGACCTACGCCCTTGCACTTGATTTGAAAGATGACCCGGCACTGATTGCCGAGTATGAACAGCACCACGCCAACCCGCGACCCGAAATCGAGGCCAGTATCCGGGAGGCGGGTGTTACAGCCATGAACATCTACCGGTTTGGTAATCGGCTGTTTATGATCATGGAAACCGACGAGACGTTCTCCTTCGAACGTAAAGCCCGGATGGACGCCGATAATCCCGCCGTGCAGGTGTGGGAGCAACTCATGTGGGGCTATCAGCAGCCGATTCCCGGTGCGAAACCCGGCGAGAAATGGGTATTGATGGACCAGATTTACGCGCTGACTTAAACCCGGCTACCCTAAACCTATAGGGGTTCAAAAACTTTATAGGTTTAGAGTAGCCAAAGCGAATAAACGTATCAGGAATACAGACCGCCACGATAACGGAGACGTTAAACGCGGCGAAAAAATCACATGTCGATTTCTTAATACGATAAGGTTATACCAACAAAGCGGCCTGTGTGTTGTTATTTCGCCTGATAAACTTGTAGTTTAGGCGAAAATCCACTGCCTTTTGACGCACTTTCAATTAAACACCTGCCTGCTTCGGCCCTGGCGCGAGGGTGATGAAGAACCCCTTTCCCGCCATGCCAGTAACCGGAATATTTGGAACTGGGTCCGCGATTTTTTTCCGTATCCCTACAGCATTCGTGATGCGTCGGCCTGGGTACGTTCCAATCGTACATCTCAACTGCCTAACAATCTGGCTATTGAGGTAGATGGCGAAGCCGTTGGCAACGTTGGTTTCACCGTTCGCGACGACATTTACCGCTTCAACGCAGAAGTGGGTTATTGGCTCTCCGAAAAATACTGGGGGCGAGGCATTATTTCGGAAGTAATGCCCATTCTGGTCGATTATATTTTCAAGAATTCGCAGGTTAATCGCATCTATGCCTGTGTGTTAGAGGGGAACGAAGGATCGATGCGGGTACTGGAGCGGGCACACTTCCGGCATGAAGCGATTCACCGAAAAGCGGCCGTTAAAAACAACCATTTTCTCGACGAGCATATCTATGCCATGTTGCGCGAGGAATACCGTGCGCGCAAAAACCAACTTTCATAAAAGCCCCGTTTGTGGTTTCTTTGTGGGACCATTAGCCCCTGTTGCATGTCGAAAATCATCATTGCCGTAGACGGATATTCGAGCTGCGGGAAGAGCACCACGGCCAAAGCCGTTGCCGCCCGAATGGGTTACGCCTACATCGACACCGGGGCCATGTACCGGGCGGTGAGTTTGTACTTTCATCAGAACCGCATTACTTATACCAACCCGAAGGAGGTAGCTGATGCGCTCGAAAAATTGCACGTATCGTTCAATTTCAACGAAAAAACGGGTAGAAACGAGACCTGCCTCAACGGCCTCAACGTTGAAGAAGAGATTCGGAAAATGTATATTTCCAATATGGTGAGCGAAGTCAGCACCATCGTGGAAGTACGCCGGGCCATGGTAGCGCAACAGCAGCGAATGGGTCGTAAACGAGGGGTTGTCATGGATGGCCGCGATATCGGTACCAAGGTTTTTCCGGATGCCGAAGTGAAAGTATTCATGACCGCCGACACGTTTATCCGGGCCAAACGCCGACAGGTTGAACTACTGGAAAAAGGCGAAATGGTCAACCTCGACGAGATTGTTCGTAACCTTGAAAAACGCGATCATATCGACAGTACCCGTTCTGAAAGTCCGCTCACTCAAGCCCCCGATGCTGTCTTGCTCGACACCTCATTTATGATGATCGACGAACAGGTGGAATGGGTGATCGAACTGGCCGACCGCCGCATTGCCGAACTGCACCGGCATGGCCATTTCGGGAAGGTGCACCCATGAGTTTTACCGGCGCTGATGTACTGATTGTTGGGCAGGGCGTAGCCGGTTCGGTATTGGCCTGGACGTTGCATCAACGGGGGTTTTCGGTTCACATCGTATCGTCGCCCGAATTGCCGTCTGCCTCATCCGTAGCGGCAGGCATCGTGAATCCGTTGACGGGCCGGAAGCTCGTTAAAACCTGGGAAGCCGACCGGCTTTTTCCGTACCTGCACCGGTTTTATACCGGATTGGCAAATCAACTGAATACATCGTTTTTTACCCCGCTCGACGTCTATCGGCCCTATCGCGATGAAGCTGAACGAAGACTGTATCAGACCATTGCTGCTGACCCTGAACTGCAACCGTATTTTCAACCGGCCATCAACGATGCGGCATATTCAGCCGTAATTAACAACCCCTTCGGCGGCATTCAGGTAATGCAGGCAGGGTGGGTCGATCTGCCCGCTTTTACTGCCGCCGTTCGTGACTATTTTATTGACAAACAGTTGTTTACATACGGGCAGGTACGTTCGGATGACTTGCAGACTCGCCCTGATTCGGTAACGTACCTGGGGAAAACGTATAGGTACGTCATCTTCTCTGAAGGACCACATGGGCAGGCAAATCCGTTCTTTAGTGCGTTGCCCTATAACGTGGTGAAAGGCGAAATTCTGACTGCCGAAGTCGCCGATTACCCGCTCACGAACATCGTCAATCAGGGTATTTTCATCATGCCGCTGTCGGCTACGCGCATCCGTATCGGGGCAACCTATTCGTGGCACGAGCTAGACTGGAAAACAACCGATGTGGGTCGGTCGTTTTTAGAAACGAAGGCGCGTGCATTGCTCAGGATACCGTTTACCGTCGTTGATCAGCGGGCCGGTATTCGCCCATCGACTGTTGATCGTCGTCCATTTGTGGGGTGGCACCAAACGTACCCATCCGTCGGTATATTTGGTGGAATGGGCACGAAAGGGGTATCGTTGGCCCCTTATCTGGCCCACGATTTGGCCGACCATCTGGCGTTGGGTAAAGAAATCAATCCGGCGGTGAATATTAGCCGTTTTCATTCGTTATAAAGTGCAGTTTATCACTACTCAAGATGCTTATGCGTCAGTTGTATATCCTTTCATTACTGTGCCTGGGGCTGGGTACGTCGGCGTGGGCTCAGAATTATCCATCGCTTGAACAGTTTGGCAAGAACCGGATTCAATACCGCACGTTCGGGTGGAAGACAGTGCGCACGTCGAATTTCGAGATTTACTTCTACGAAGACGGTGAGCAACTGGCTAACCTGGCTGCGCAATATGCCGAGTCTGATTTTGATCGCATCACCGAACTGCTGGGGTACACGCCGTACAACCGGATCAAAATATTCCTGTACAATTCACCGCAGGAACTGGCTCAAAGCAACATTGGCGTCACTACACTTGGCGAGCTGACCCGTCGTGAACTGGACCTGTCGAAGTCGCGGGTGGAACTGGCCTTCTCGGGCGATCAGGTAAGCTTCAGGAAAGAGTTATTGCGCAACGTCACTATGCTGTTTGTCTATGACATGCTGTATGGTGGAAGCCTGAAAGACGCTCTTCAAAGTTCGCTACTGCTGACGTTGCCTGACTGGTTCATGCCAGGAATGGCGGCTTATGTGGCCGAAGGGTGGAGCGCCGAGCTGGATGATTACATGCGCGACGTCTCAATCAACGACCCTGTTCGTAAACCGTCTACCTTGTCGGGCATTGATGCCGAGCGGGTTGGGCAGTCGATCTGGAATTACATCGGGCAAAAATATGGCCGCGACAATATTTCCAATATTCTGAACCTGACCCGGATTATCCGCAACGAGCAGAGCAGTATTCAGAGTACGCTCGGTATCCCGTATAACCGATTCCTCCGCGACTGGCGCGATTACTACGCCGGACAGGCCGCCCCGTTTGCGGGCGCTTTCAAGACAAACGCTGATGATTTCCGAATTACGCTGTCTAGTTCTAAAACGCCCGTTCAGTTAAATAGCTTAAAACTGAGCCCTGACAAGGCGTTTCTTGCGTATACTACCGTACGCGATGGTAAGTACAACGTGGAGGTTGTGAACACGGCTACCCGGAAAAAGTACAGTTTGATGTCGGGCGGGTACCGGCTCGATGGGTTGTCTTACAAACCGAATATGCCTCTGGTTGCCTGGCAACGGGATAATCAACTGGTTGTTTTGCTGGAGGAAAGAGGCCGTCCGTTCCTATATATATATAGCGGTTTAGAAAAACGACCCAAGCGGGTGCTGAGTCAGGCGATTAGCGGACTGGCACAGGTGACCAGCATGGACGCCTCGGCCGATGGCGGCAGCCTCGTGTTTAGCGCCGTGCGCAAGGGGCAAAATGATTTGTTCCTCTACAGCGTAAACCGGAATAATTACCAGCAACTGACCAACGATTTGTACGATGATCTGCAACCCCGGTTTGTGGGCCGGTCGGGTCGGCAAATTGTATTTTCGTCGAACCGGCTGCTCGATACACTTAATGTAGACAAAGGCACATACAAGTCGATTCGTGACCAGTTCAGCATTTACACCATTGACGGCAATCCACGCGTAGCGTCGGTGCGGCGGTTAACCGACTCTACCCATCGGGCCGTGGCACCGATCAGCAACAGTGAGAATGTGCTTTATTACGTCAGTGAGCAGACGGGTATTCGGAACCTCTACAAACGCCTGATCGACGAACAAACCGAAACGGCCGTAACAGCGTTGCCCACCGGAATTATGCAGTATGATTACCTGCCGGCCAACGGTGGCTTCGCCTACAGCAGCATTCAGGATGGTACGCTTTACGTTGGCTTCCGATCGAAATTGCCGGATGCAGAAACCGCACTACCCATCACCCAGCGGGCAACAGCTATGGGATTGCGGGCGGCCCGGCCCGTGCCAAAACAGGCTCCTATCGTTCGCGACAGTGCACTAGCCGTTCGGGACACAACGGCCAAACCAACGCCAGCCGTTTCGGCTACGGTAGCTTCTACCCTCCCCAAAATGGCCCTGTTACCGGGTGAAGTGGATACAGATCAATACGAATTTGATCCTGACGTATTGAAAGCGGCCGAGTACCGCCAGCGGCGGGCTGCTGCCACGGCTGCGCAGGCCACCGTTCCGGGTCTGAACGCACCACTTCCCCGGAATCGTCGTCGCGAGAGTGTTACCGTACGCGGTCCGTTCGCCTATAAAGGCTTGTTTGTCATGAACGACGCCAGTTCGAACTGGCGTATTGACCCGGTTCGGGGCTTTGGGTACGTTCAGAACATAGCCCTGAATGATCTCCTGGAGAATCATATTGTGAAGGCGGGTGTGTTTATCACGACGAACCTGAAGAACAGCGATTTGTGGGCTGAATACCAGAACCTGAAATACCGCGTGGATTATGGCGTGCGGGTCGACCGGCAGACGTTATTTTTAGATGCCGGGGAGTTCAGTCAGCGGTTCCGATATAACAAAGTTTCGTTGACGGCTTCGTACCCGATCTCGGTCAACACCCGTTTCTCGGTATCGCCGTTTTATGCCCTCACACGGCAAATCGACCTGTCGTTTCAAGGGCAGGGGCAACCCGACGCCGTATCTGACTATGCTGGTGCCCGTGCCGAAGTGGTCTTCGATAATACGAAAGTCAACGGGATGAACATGATCGAAGGAACGCGGTTCAAACTCAAATACGAGAATTATACCGGCCTGCGTGGCATCAACGAGTCGTTCAACCGCCTCACGGCTGATATCCGGCATTACCAGCATATTCACCGTGATCTGGTTTTAGCCTTGCGGCTGTCGTATGGGCAATCGGGTGGCGATGCGCCCAAACAGAGTGCTGTGGGGGGGATGGAAAACTGGATCAATAACCAGAAAGAGCAAACCGCCACTAACCCGCTCCTGATCTCGGAAGTGCGCAACAACATTCGTGATCTGTTCTTCCTGGATTTTGCCGCGCCGCTACGCGGGTTCCGTCAGGGCAAACTGGTAGGCACAAGCCACCTGCTGTTCAATGCCGAACTACGCTTCCCGCTGATTCGCTATCTATATCGTGGAAACATCACGTCGAACTTCCTGCGTAACCTGCAATTTGTTGGATTCACTGATATTGGCACGGCCTGGAACGGAACGAGTGGTCCCTTCAGCCGGGAAAACAGTTTGAACACCGAGCGTTTCGGTGGTCCGCCAACGCCGTTCCGTGTTACGCTGACGAACTTCAAGAACCCATTCCTGATCGGCTACGGTGTAGGTGCCCGGACTATGCTTCTGGGATACTACGTGAAGTTCGATTATGCCTGGGGGGTTGAGAATAAAGTCACCAACAATCCTATAGCTTATGTAACGCTAGGATACGATTTCTAGGTTTTATTAACGTAATAAATCAAAAAAGCCCCGTTAAAGCGGGGCTTTTTTTTGTCTGCATACTTAAAGGAGGCTAGGTGAAATTGCTTAGGTGGGCCTTTGTTTGGCATAGTTTTAGCTAACCGGCCTGCCAGTGGTAGCCCCTAATGAATGGTCTACTATGTAAGCTACTAGTTGTGCAAAACGGTAGCTTATAACTCATAATTGTTGGCCCTATGCCCGTAACATTGGGTATAAGGGTATTTGCTGAAGGTGTATCGGGCTTTGGCATAGTTTTAGATGAAAAAAGAGCGTACCATAGCCTACTTTCCATTCTATGCCGTGTTCGTGACTTTCTTACGAACAACGGATCATAATGTGGTATACAAGTATTGGTGCCTGGATCCACATTAAACGCTTTTAATTCCATCGCAGATGAACGTGACTTCTACACTGAAAAACAGCCTTAAGCGGTTTACTTCAGATCCGGACAAACTTCGGCATAAACATACTCAGCACGCCTTCACGGGGCAATTGCTCTATTTTTTCGAGCGATTGCTACTACAAATAGGCTTTATGCTGGCACCGTGGGCCTTGGCGTCACGATTTCTGCAAACGAATAGGTCTCAAAAGGCTGTCCGGCTCGCAGGCCAGCTAGCCATGGAAAATCGTCTTGAACGGCCGCCTCGCTGGGCCGAACCACCTGATCAACGATCCAGGTATCCACTGTTTGGTAAATTATCCAGCGTACAAATTTTCCCGCTTGCAATGAATGATCTATTTCTACAAAACCAGTTCTTACGCCGAATAAGCTCCTTTTGGGCTTATTTACTTGCGTTCCTGCATAGGTACACTGGTTCGTCTACCTCACCGGGCGCGTCCGTATTTCGGCGGGCTTCAGTAGCGTTAAGTATGCTACTGTGCCTGGCTACGGGCGCTTACGCCCAAACTCCGGTCGTCAATCTGAAACTCGAGAAGACGATTAGTAATGCTTCTCCAGCATTGGGCGATGTGATCACCTATACGGTTGCAGTAACCAATACAGGTTCGGCCACGGCGACCAGTGTTGTGGTCAGTGAGTCGATGACGGCTGGCTTATCCACTTACCTATCATCAACGGCGGGAGTTGGCTCGTTTACATTCAATGTTAATACCTTCACTGGTAGTTGGACCATTGGATCAATAAATCCTGGTCAGACGGTAACGCTGCTCATTACTGCCAGAGTTGATGGTGAAGGAGTTTCCTTCAACTCCGCTGAGGTCGCTTCTATGGATGGCACGGACGTTAACTCTACTCCGGGTAATGGCTCACTGGTTGAAGATGATTATGACAATGCTTGTTTCTCTGTACCCCTCACCTGGTATACGGGCGACGAGTATATCGTTGATAAACCCGCTGGCTTTACAGCCGTTACCTGGCTCATAAATGGCAACCCGATTTCGGCCACAACTACTGAGGCAAGCGTTGATGCATCCGGTAACCTTACAATTAAGGCTCCCGGAATATATTCATTTACGGGCAAGCTGAATGGATGCGACGTTAGCAACTGTTGTAATATTCTGGTTAATCCAGGTGTAACTGCCAGTTTGGGCGATTACGTATTTGAAGATAAGAACGCCAATGGCATTCAGGACACGGGTGACACGGCAATTCCCGGTGTTACCGTAACGCTGTTCCTTAATGGTACAGCCGTGGCTACTACTACCACTAACAGTGCCGGCCTTTACTCGTTTACAGGGTTGACGCCAGGAACAAGTAATAGCTACACCGTTGGTTTTACAGCACCCGCTGGCTACACAACAACGACACCATTATCAGGAACAGATTCGGCGAAGAATTCAGACGCCGGCGCTGACCTGTTGACAGGTCGTAGCTTGTCTGTGACTTTAATCGCCGGTGAAAACAACCTAACCATTGATGCTGGTTACTATAAACCTGCTTCACTGGGCGACTACGTGTTCAACGACAAAAACCGGGATGGTATTCAGAATGCAGGAGATACGCCAATTCAGGGTGTGTTGGTGACGCTATACCAAAACGGTAGCGCAGTCGGTACTACACTAACTGACATAAATGGTTTGTACTCGTTTACGGGCCTGACGCCAGGTACGTCGAATACCTATAGCGTTGGCTTCGGCAAGCCATCTGGTTTCGAGTCGACTTCGGCCAACATCGGTTTCGACGGCCTGGATTCGGATGCCAATCCGATCACGGGGCTGACCACAGGGCTGACCCTGAGCAGCGGCGAGAGCAACACGTCGGTGGATGCTGGTTTCTATCAGCCAACGGCGGGTCTGGGCGACTATGTCTTTGAAGACAAGAATGCCAACGGCATCCAGGATGCGGGCGACGTGCCGATCCCAGGGGTACTGGTGACCTTGTACTCAAGTGGTTCCGCCATTGGCACTACTTCGACGGACGCTAACGGCTTGTACAGCTTCACGGGTCTGACGCCAGGCACTCCTTACGTGGTGGGCTTCGGTCAACCGGCTGGGTTTGTACCCACGGCGGCCAACACGGGCAGCAACGACGCCATCGATTCGGATGCGGGCGTGGGTGGTCTGACGGGAGTGTATAGCCTGACAGCCAACGAGTTCAACCCAACGGTGGACGCTGGTTTCTTCCGGCCTGCTTCCCTGGGTGACTACGTCTTCAACGACACCAACCGCGACGGAGTACAGAACGCGGGCGACAGTCCGATTCCAGGAGTCGTGGTAACGCTCTACCAGAACGGTAGTGCGGTAGCCACAACGACGACGAATGCTAACGGTCTATACTCGTTCACGGGTCTGACGCCTGGTTCGAGCAACAGCTATAGTGTTGGCTTCACGGCTCCGGCTGGCTACTCGGCCACCAATCCGCTGTCGGGCACCAACACGGCTCTGGACTCGGATGCCAATCCGTTGACGGGTCTGACTCAATCGGTGACTCTGTCATCGGGCGAGAGCAACACGACTATCGACGCGGGCTTCTTCCAGCCAACGGCGGGTCTGGGCGACTATGTCTTTGAAGACAAGAATGCCAACGGCATCCAGGATGCGGGCGACGTGCCGATCCCAGGGGTACTGGTGACCTTGTACTCAAGTGGTTCCGCCATTGGCACTACTTCGACGGACGCTAACGGCTTGTACAGCTTCACGGGTCTGACGCCAGGCACTCCTTACGTGGTGGGCTTCGGTCAACCGGCTGGGTTTGTACCCACGGCGGCCAACACGGGCAGCAACGACGCCATCGATTCGGATGCGGGTGTAGGTGGTCTGACGGGAGTGTATAGCCTGACGGCCAATGAGTTCAACCCAACGGTGGACGCTGGTTTCTTCCGGCCTGCGTCCCTGGGTGACTACGTCTTCAACGATACCAATCGCGACGGAGTACAGAACGCAGGCGATAGCCCGATTCCAGGAGTCGTGGTAACGCTCTACCAGAACGGTAGTGCGGTAGCCACAACGACGACGAATGCTAACGGTCTATACTCGTTCACGGGTCTGACGCCTGGTTCGAGCAACAGCTATAGTGTTGGCTTCACGGCTCCGGCTGGCTACTCGGCCACCAATCCGCTGTCGGGCACCAACACGGCTCTGGACTCGGATGCCAATCCGTTGACGGGTCTGACTCAATCGGTGACTCTGTCATCGGGCGAGAGCAACACCACTATCGATGCGGGCTTCTTCCAGCCAACGGCGGGTCTGGGCGACTATGTGTTTGAAGACAAGAACGCCAACGGCATCCAGGATGCGGGCGACGTGCCGATCCCGGGTGTGCTGGTGACCTTGTATTTGAATGGCAGTGCGGTCGCCGCTACAACGACTACTGTATCTGGTGGCTATAGTTTTACAGGGCTGGCTTCTGGGTCGCAGAATGTCTATCAGGTTGGCTTCGCTGCCCCGGCTGGTTTCATAACAACGGGAGCTAACGTGGGCAGTAATGACGCTATCAACTCTGATGTGTCGATGGTTACTGGCCGCACAGGTACGTATACGCTGGTAGCGGGTGATTTTAACCCAACGGTCGACGCTGGTTTCTTCCGGCCTGCTTCTATTGGTGATTACGTCTTCAATGATAAAGACAAAGACGGTGTTCAGTCGCCGGGTGATACCCCGATTCCAGGTGTGGTAGTTGTTCTGTATCAGAATGGTACACCGGTAGCAACCACTACTACGGACGCAACGGGTAACTACTCATTCACTGGTCTGACACCAGGTACGTCGAATACCTATAGTGTGGGCTTTACAACACCAACTGGGTTTACGGCAACTAATCCATTATCAGGCACCAATACGGCCCTGGACTCGGATATTAATCCAGTTACAGGTCGTAGCCAGAACCTGACCTTATCATCAGGCGAAAGCAATACAACCATCGATGGTGGATTTATCCAGCAAACAGCGGGTCTGGGCGACTATGTCTTTGAGGACAAGAATGCCAACGGTATCCAGGATGCGGGCGACGTGCCGATCCCAGGTGTGCTGGTGACCTTGTATACTAACAGCTCGGCTATTGCCACAGCCACTACGGACGCCAACGGCTTGTACAGCTTCACAGGTTTGACGCCAGGCACTCCTTACGTGGTGGGCTTTGGTCAACCGGCTGGGTACGTACCCACGGCGGCCAACACGGGCAGCAACGACGCCATTGATTCGGATGCGGGCGTGGGTGGTCTGACAGGGGTGTATAGCCTGACGGCCAACGAGTTCAACCCAACGGTGGACGCTGGCTTCTTCCGGCCTGCGTCCCTGGGTGACTACGTCTTCAACGACACCAACCGCGACGGCATCCAGAACGCAGGCGACACGCCGATTCCAGGAGTGATCGTGACGCTCTACCAGAACGGTAGTGCCGTGGCCACGACGACCACCAACGGGTCAGGTCTATACTCGTTCACGGGTCTGACGCCTGGTTCGAGCAACAGCTATAGTGTTG
>NZ_CAXUEC010000014.1:0-25339 GCF_964250085.1 uncultured Fibrella sp.
GGCAACGAGCTGCTCATGATAGGTCACCCAACCGAATGCCTGGTTGTTGCCCAACACAATGGCTTTAGCAAACCGATTAGCGTGTTCTACCCGTGTGAGGATGCCTTCGACCCCTGCCCGCAGGGCAGGATCATCCACGTACCGCAGAATATAGTCGGACTTGTAGAGTCGGCCTAAATCGACCAATGCCCGATACAAGGGGTGCTGTCGGTCATACGAGTTCAAACGCTTAAAGAGTTGGGATGCTTTGACGTAGCCTAACTTGATGCTCGCGACGAAACGGAGTACGGCATCCCACTGTTCCACCAAGTTCTCATAATCGATTCGCCCGTCAGGCACGAGGCGATACCCCTGCTTTCTGTAAAACGAAGCGGCATCCAAACTGTAGAGTTGTTGGTGATGAATTCGGGCGAAGCGAGGACGAAAGTCAATACCTAACAGGCCCGTTACCCCAAAGACTGCCTCTGTCGAGCCATGCGTATCGGTCGAGTGCGCATCAGGTGTGATCACTTCATTGTAGGTAATGGCATCCAGCATATAAGTTGACTCCCGGTCGGCGGCACTAAAGACCACCGAGTAGATGAGTTGGCCTGCCTCATCCAAATGAGAGTAAATAGTGATGCCCTGCCCATTGCCAAAATATTTGAACGAAGCAGCTGCCCGCAACAACGGCCCGGACACATCATATTTTTGACCGTCACTGCCTGTATGAATGAAACCGGCCTTGCGGCGGAAGTGATCCGTCAAGACAAGCTGGTTGCTTTTTTCCAATATCCGATCATTGGCCCGCAGCACCCCTTCAGGCGAAAAGTAGTGCGTGGCCACCGTTTCCAGGCTATTGACCGAAATGCTTTTAGAAATTAACCCCATCTTACGAATCCCTATGTTTTCACCAAACCCAATGATGGCCGCCAGAAAAAGGCGGGGGTCGGGTCGAGTTGCCTTGTCCGAGGGAAACCCCTGATGGGTGAAGGCCTCTAGAAAGCCGGTCGTGCCCTGCACCTGTTCTAGTACGTCACGCAGGGCAATAACCTGACTGGTGGGGTAAAGTCGGCTGGCGGCCGCGACCAGTTGCGGGTCATCGGCTTCATAGCGGTGCAGGTGCCAACTGCCCGCCTTATCGAAGTAAAGCTGCGGGTTGGTCGTCAGCCGGCTGTTGGTGCGGGCGTATTGTTGGTTCAGCCGCTCATTCAGTGTCAGCAGGGCGGGGGCAGGCCGCTCATTCGCCAACAAGTTAGCCTTAACCAGGTACGTTTGCCGATGGGCCTGCCACTGAGAGAGTGGAATCTGATAGTCTTCCACCGCCCGAAACTCGAACGAGGAGAGTACGTTGAGCTGGCCACATTGCAGGCCGGCTTGTATATGCCGAAACAGGAGAACCTTATAAAGCCCCTGGCGAAACCTACCTTGCCCGGTAAACACCCGCTGCCGCTCATCCATAGTCAGAAACTCGAGGGGTGGTAGCCCAGTCCCAGTTCCTGACTCCTCCTGGTGCGTCTGCATATGACGGATGGCCACCAGCAGGTCGGCCAGCCAGCCGGAACGGGTGGGGGTTTCATCATCAAAAACTAATACTGCTACCAAGCGGGCGACGCGGGTCTGTAACCGGAGCGAAATTTTTTCTAATGCGTCGTAATAATCATCCCGTTCGACCAAGGGTTGATTAACACTGCGAACCTCTTCCAACCGCTGTTTGTCTACTCGCCGTTGCTCGACCGATATCGGCTGCTGGTTAATGAGCTGCTCAATCTGTCTCACCTTTTGCTCATCAGTCAGCCCCGCCTCGGTCAGCACGGCTTCAATCTTCGCCAGTACCATCAGGTGGGTGTCACTGCGGCGTATTACCTGCCCCACCAGCAGGGCCAGGCCCTGCCGTTCGGCGTAGAGCGTTTCCTTGAGTTCCTGCTCCCCCTCGTTGACCAAAGCCGTTACAGCTTGCTGAAACGAGAGCACCAGCGCGTCACCAACAGTGAGATATTGATAGACGATGAAGGCGATGAGCCGCAGATAGCGTTCACCCAACCGCTCGACGCTCTGGGCGGAGCGAGTATCCAGCACATATTGGGCATAGTACTGGATCGTATCATCCGACAGGTTCAGTTGAACGATAAGCGGGGCTAGTTGGATGAACATTGCTTTTAACTGACTGAACAGCTCAACCCGCTCGGCAATGGAGTGGGGTTTCATCGACTGGGTAATGGCCTTGAGTGTTGTGAGCGAATAATACTGCCGTGCGGCGTCAGGGGGCATTTTGCGTCGGCGTGCGAGTGGGGGTTGCTTTTGCAGCAGTCCTTCCAGCATCAACCGGGCTTCTGGTGTCAGATGGGCATCAATGAGTGCTTCCAGGCCATCCTGATAGGCATCTAAGGCGTCCGTGAGTAGGCTTCGTAGTGCGTTATAGGACGGAATTTCGATGCGCTGTTCTCGTAGATAGCCTGTTAGGGCATCCAATAATAGGGTAGGCCGGGTCTGTAAATGAGATAGGCGACGGGCTTCTTCGGCCAGTTGATGGATATGCTCATCGCTGAAAGCGGCGTATCCTAAGTGACGTAAAATAAATTTTCGGTGGTGATAGACCGCCCCACTGCCGACGTACTGAGACAGGATGACCTCTTCCACAGGCAGGCGCAGTTGCTCACACACCCACTCGATCAGTTCGTCGGCAAAGCCATCCAGCTCGAAAAACCTGGTAGTAACCCGGAAGTAGCCTAACTGGAGCACAAAGCCCACGCGGTTGGTCGGGCGGCTGATGTTTTCAAGATAGTCTTCTGCCCACTGGGGTAGATCAAACAAAATAAGCCGTTGGCTGCTGGTCAGCGTAGGGGGCGTATCGAATCGGATCCGCTCTTCAGGCGATAGATACTCACGACGGGCCATATAGATGGGAACAGGAATGAGTCGCTTCAGTAACAACGTAGTGAGACCAATCTACCCACTCGAAGAGTTCACCACGTCAGGTACGATCCGCCCTCGGTCATGAGCGATCTACTGCAATGTACCTGACCGGTACAGCAAATTATCAACGTACAAAGCCCATTCATAGCCTCTGCGTATCTAGCCTGATTCTGGGGAGTCACGCGGGGTTCTGCTTCGAGCTGGGCGGCAAGCTGCGTTCTGAATAGTGCTGCTCCTTGGTATCGTCGGCCACAAGCAGATGACAGGTTTTGCCCGTGATCTGGTTTTTGATCTCCAGCCTGGTTCGTTCGTTAAAAACGGTGATGGCCCGAATGTCGGGCTGGAACCGGGGGTACGTGCTACATAGATGGGGTCGAGTAGCAGACTAGCAAACGTCAGGAACTGGTTCTTGCCGCCATGAATGTCGGTCGAAACGTGCTGGCTGTGTTTACTTTTGGACTGGGCCACGCCGGGGGCCGTGAATCGGTTACCTGGGCGTAGTGGTTAAAGGTAAAAAGCCCCCGGTTACAGTACGCGTTCATCAGCACGTTACTTTTCTGCTTGGTAGATTCGTAAATCTGCTCAAGTTCTGTGCTGATAGGGGGATAAACAGGGCGTTGTAGTAGGCCAGAATTGTGGCTAAGGTAAGGCGCATGGGGAGAGAGTGATAAGGTCGTTAACAATTGATTATCTACCTACAAGATACGGCCATCATCATATATAAAAACCTGTATAACAGTGTGATACTTCTCCGTTTTACCCCTTTCATCAGGCCGCTATGCGTCCCCTTCTCGCTAAGATCAGCGAAGCACTACTACCGGCAGGGCCATAGAGAAGTCTTTACTTGTTAATCACCAGAAAAACAGGCCGAAGGGTATCAGTGGGAAAAATAGAACAATGATTTTCCTTAAGAGAAGCTACTGCGCTACCGGTGGCATTATTAACTGCTGGCTCAGTTATTACGTCAATAAGGCGGGACCTTCGGGAAGCCAAAAAGGCTATTGACTAATTCGTTACCGTCTGCAACGCCAATCGATGTAGCCATATGATTGATGTTGAAATGCACTGACGAAACTTTAAGTCAATCTAAACTGCCCCGGCAAATGTCAACTTCATTTCGGACCCAATTCAAGGAATAAATATACAAGGGTACAACTATTCGGCATATATTGGTTGAATAGTAGTAATTACTTATGTAAAGAGATGCGTTATTTATCACCTGATGCGGTCTTGTTGATACCCTGATAGGAAGCTGAAAAAAAATACTTAAGAATAAATGACTCACTCATAACAACTCATCATAAGTCTACAGTTCCCAAATATAAGTATACCGTTCGCTCTATAGTGTCATTATTTTATGGTTTATTGAGTTTTAATCACAAATATTCCAACGTTTTCGCGATACAGAAAAAGTCATTATCAAACAGTCGTCTTGAACTAATCGGTAATGGGGGATTAATTCAAAAACATTTTGTCTGTAAATTTTTTTTACAGAGGGTGCGTAGAAAGTAGGACAATTAATGATTTAGTAACAAACAATTCTATTGATACGCATTTATAATCGTGTTCACCTAAATAGCCAATAGGATTGAGTATATCAAAAAGTTTGTTTTTGGCAAGCCTATTATACAGAGGTATTATTCGATAATACCTCTGTATAATAGTTTATGTCTTAATTCACAGTAACAGTTTATTGTCGTTACCCACTAAAACAGGAAAATGCTTTTCAAACAAAAAATTTAACATTATGAAAAAGAATATACCTCTGGGTGTAAGTCGCCTAATGGCTGTTATTTTAATAGCCATCGTTAGTTTCGGCTTGACTTTTTTTCGACTTGAAAGTGATGGACCTGATTTAGTAATAAATAGAAGTATCAATAAACCTGTAAAGCCTGATATATATTTACCGAAGCAGCAGAAAATTGCTGATATCTCGCCTCTTATGGCTCAGTCAAGAATTGGTAAAGAGCTGAAACTTATTGCCATTGGAGGTAAATTGATGGCTGGGTACCGAGATGGGGGTTTATATAGACAAAGTCAATTAACCGCTTTCCCGAATTTATTGGCTCAGCAAATGGGCATTCAAAACTTCAAATCGCCTCTATTTGATCCAGTTGAAGGGAATGGAACAGGATATCTCATATTAGATTCAACTGAACAGCTTCTGTCTTGGCAGAAAATCACTAATAATATTGGGACTTTAAGTAATAAACCCTACAGATTAAAAAAGTTTAAAGGTGGCATTCCTGATAATCTTTCGTTTCCTGAGCTTAACCTAAATATAAAAAGCTTTGAAAATGAAAGCTTCCCGACGCCAGCTTATCCACAGCGATACGAATTTATTAGTTATTATTACAGAATTTTGTCAGAAAGCGAAGAGGGGCAGAAAAGTCTAAATGACATTCTGAAGAATATAGATGCAGATATTGCTCTATATCATGAGGGGTATGATTTGTATTTGGGGTTGGCTCAGTTTCCTAGAAACATCTCAATTGAGGCAGGGGGACTATTTAGCTCATTTAACCCAAATATAGCTTACAGAAATGTGAAACAACTAATTCAAAAAGGCACCAAAGTTGTTTTATTCACTGTACCTCAAGTTGTTAATTTCCCATTCTTACATATTCATTCTAGTGGTGAATTATTGAGGAAGGTTAAAACAATTTATGCTCGTTCACATAACAATCATTCAATACCAAATCAGTTAGATGAACGAGCATTATTCCTACCTACAAATAATGTACGTTCGTTAGTATTAGGATCTTCTAAGATAGGATTATCTAGAAATCAACCACTAATGGACGAAGATGTTATTACTCCAGAAGAAATAGCAAGCTTAAAATCAGTAACAATGTATAATGAGTTGTATGTTCGTCAATTGGCAAAATTGTATAATCTGCCGATAGTTGACCTTGAAGAAATTTATCAGCGGATTTTAGCCGGTCAATATTATACAGAAGATGGACTGTATATTAACCCATCTTTCCCTAGTGGTAACTTTTTTTCAGCCGATGGCATGAACCCTTCTGGAGTTGGACAGGCAGTTATAGCTAATGAGACTATTAAAGTCATGAATGCACACTATCATATAGACATTCCATTGATTGAAATCAAAAAGTGGGCAGCGCTTCTGAAATAAAAGATCTTGTTATTTTTTCTTTTCTTCATTTTTAGATAAAAAACGCCATGAAAACTTTGTACATATTAGCTTTAGTACTCGTTTGTACTGTGAATGTATCAGTCCATGCTCAGTTGAGCCTCTCTTGGCCACCTGATCATTCAGTCTTTCAACGAGATGGAAATGATCAAGCCTCTATTATTGTGGCAGGTCAGTATCTTGGCATTGACCCTTGCAATTCTTCTATTTCCGAAATTCGTTACAAAATAAATCGACTAAATAAATACGGGAATGTAGAATCAGTATATCAAAACTGGACTTCTTTGGCAGGCGGGGGTTTTTATGGCAAATTTCAGCTTGGTAGCTCGTTAACAGCAGGTTGGTATCTCATTGAAGTGCAAGTGTTCGAAAATGGAATATTAGCTCAATCAGGAAGTTTGAAAACAGGAGTTGGAGACGTTTACATTATTGCTGGTCAGTCAAACGCACAAAGCATAACCACATCGAATATTCCTAGCAACCCTCCATATGATTGTGTAGTCACTAATCCATATCAAGCTGCTTGTGATTATGTATCAGGCTCTACTCCATTTCCACGTTACCCTTATTTCTCACCTTTAGGAATTAATCAGCCTATAGCTCCAACGGGATACAATAATTGGTGTTACACAGTTTTAGGAAATTTATTAGTTGATAATAATAACGTCCCAGTTAGTTTCTTTAATGCTGCCTATGGTTCGACTGACATTAAATCATGGTGGGATAGCTCGAATGGAATTCCGGTAACTAGTGTACCTTACATTGGTCACCCATGCTCGCCACTTGGTGTGCCGAACAACAGTGGGCTTCCATATGTTAAGCTGAAACAATGTTTAAACTTCTATGCATCAATTTTTGGTGTAAAGTCAGTATTATGGCATCAAGGGGAAAGCGATAACCTTACGGGAACGAATCAATCGACTTATTATAATCAATTGACATCAATAATCAATAAGTCGCGCTCTGATTTTAATAATAATAGTTCATTGTCATGGATGGTGTCAGCACCTGCTACTTATAATGTAGGCCTTACAAGCACCGCCATTGCCGCCGCTCAGTTTCAAGCCACCTCTTTCTTAAATTGTAACCTTGGCCCGAACACCGACCAGTTTGGCAGTACTTTCCGTCCTAACGACAATGTACATTTTGAAGGAACAGGGTTAACTGCTTTGGGTAACGAATGGAAAACAAAGCTTCCCTCAGGAAATAACATAGCACCTAACCCTTTCCCTCAAGGACTTTACCTGCTCAATAATAATGATGGTTCATATACTGTATTTGCCCCAAGCGGGTATACAGAGTATGTTTGGTCACCTGGAAATTTAAGTGATGGTAACAGCACAGGAGGAAATGAAAGTTATACCAGCTATGCCGGACAATCTATACGCTGTTACATGAGGAACGGAAATAACTGGGTGGTATCCGAGACAGTTTATCTGCCTGCTTGCAGTGACGGAGGCTTTAGAAAATCGGCTAAAAGTGAGGAGAACATAATCCCTTTGAAGTTTACGATTTATCCTAATCCAGCTGAGGAAGTGGTAACTGTTGAGTTCACCTTGTCTGAGCGTTCACAAACGCAGTTAGATTTATTAGACAATTCTGGCAGGGTGGTTAAAACTATTGCTGAAGGAGAATATAGCATGGAGAAATTTTCACACTCTGAAAATATAAAGTCGTTACCAGACGGTGTTTATTTTTTACGTTTGAAGGCTAATAATATATTTATGAGTAAAAAGTTCTTGAAAAGAAGCAAGTAAACTCATATCATTTGTTGTCAGTCCTTTGAATTTAAGCACAGTATTATAGTTTTCAATCATACTTTGCGAAGCAAGGTATGATTGAAAACTGCTTAATCTCTTTTTGATATGAAATATACCCGCAAAATTCTAGCTAGTCTCTATCTTATTTCATCCTTTTTATTAGCTTGCGGAAGCGGGGATTCGGCTATATCAGACAATAATCTTATCATTAAACAGATTATTGAACATCAATATACACCAAAAGACAGCTTCACCGTTATCAAGGAATATTCATTTACAGGCGAATTAAATAAAGAGAATTATTTGGCTCAACAATTCCGTAGGCCTTACACGGTCGAGTATATTTATGACACTTCAAATGCTTATAATTTTAAGGATGCAAACAATGAATATAGATTATACAGTTTGGCTGATAATCGGCAACCTACAGTAATTAAACATTATTTTCACTCAGGCTCTTTTTGGACCACTAAGGAGACTGACTCATTATTTTATCGACAAAAACAGTTAGTTAGCCAGAAACATTGGGACTATGTTTTTGTAGCTGATAGCCAACCAACAGCTTTTCAATATCCACTTTGGTACACTAAACGAACGGTTCAATACGACAGCAAAAATCGAGTGGCCATTGAGGCCGATTCTATTTTCATAACTCACGATATGCCTTCAGGTAGCTTAGTCATTCAACAGACTAAAGCAAAGTACATATTTACCAATACAGCTAAATATCAGTATAATGATCGTGATGAGCTAGTTGAAAAACGAACTGTTGCCGGGTCCGATGAAAGAGCGTCTATAACATACAGCAACGGGCTATCTATTTATAAACAGTTTGATTCTGGTTGGGATACTTATACTAGATCATGGCCTGGACGGTTCATAACTGGCCTTACTTCTTATGCGTATGAGTATGACATGAATGGCAGATTAAGTAAAAAGCGAGCTACTTTCATTGATAGTACTGGACAACGTTATGTTAGTAATTATCAGTATTATTACTATGAGTGAATAATCGGTCGAGTTAAAGACACTTTTATAATTTATAAAATAATTTCAACTCTTGAAGGTTTGTGGAGGTTTCGTAAGTAATATACCTAATCCTAAGTTGCCTAGTTAGTTACTCATAGGCCATTCGAAACTCACCCCTCGTCACGTGCGATCCGCCCTTCGTTCAGCTAATGGGTCTGTCTGCCAGAAGCGGGGCACGACCGGATCGTAGGTACGTGCATTAGCATCATATACGCCCAACTCCAGCATCCGCTCGTGACCGGTGAACACATAGGGGACCACAAAACTCGTGTTGCGGCTGTAGCTCAGGGTGGGCAGGCTCTCCCCCCAGGGGCCAACACCCTCCTCCTGTACGGCTTTGGCTACCCCATTGCTGTCACGAAACATCACCCTGAGATTACCCAGATGGTCACTTATCGCCCATTCGTAGCGATACCCACTCCCGTCAGGTACAATTCGCCCTTCGTCGTGAGCGATCTGCTGCAAGCTACCTGACCGGTACAGCAAATTATCGACGTAATCTGTCACCGTGCCATCGCGTCCGATCTGCCGCAGCTTACGGCCCGTGCCATCGTACTGCATCTGGATAGTCTGCCCACCCGCAAACGTAATCAGCCGGGGGCGACCCAGGTAATTGTAATCGATCTGGGTAATTTGCTTGTTAGCGTCACTCTTCAAACTGCCATCGGGCCAATAGGTGTAGTCGATGCTGCCGCCCACGTCGCTGAAACTGGCCGCATCGCCCGCTGCATCACTGACGGCCTTGATCTGATTGCTGCCTTCGTAGCTGTAGGTCAGGTCATCGACCAGCCCAAAAGTGCCATTGGTTTTCTTACCCCACCGTTTCAGCCCCGTCAGGTTGCCGTTGCGGTCATAGTTAAGACTGCCTACGGCGTAGGTCTCCCCCGTTTGCCCCCCACTATAGTCGGCACTCAGCAACCGACTGGTAGCATCGTAACTGTAGGTATACGAGCGGGTCTGGCTATCCATCGTCGTCAGCCACGTCTGGCGGCGAATATTACCATCGTAATACTGCCCGTCTTCTTCGTAGCCCAGCTTTTGAGCGAATACCTTACCCGGTTGCAGTTCCCCCTGATCAGTCAGGTTAATGCCCCGTAAACCACCCCGGATATGCCAGGCATAATCGATTCGTTGCAGGGCCGTTCCTGTGCTACCAGCCAGCCTAATGGGGTATTAAGCGATAATGCACTGATAGGCAGCGGTTATTGCCGTAGCTTGTAGATAGATAATCAATCAGTTAAACGCCCAACACTACCAGACATGACTACTGCATCATCAATCCTCGCCGCCATCAATGCCCTGTTTACGCCTGTTACGGGCAAAACTCTTGTAAAAGTATAGAGTACTAATCCGGCAGGTTCGGGGAGTGTCAGACAGCTAATGGCCTTCGTAGAGGGCGAATATTCATTTACGATGTCAGTAAGCCCAGCTCCGACCGCAAGCGGGCAGCCTGAAGTGACAACCAGGGTTGACAAGAACAATCAGGAAACAGCGTATGGGCTGGCCGGGCTGGAATACCCATTTGTGAGTCTGTACAGAAGCTTGATATCCATGTTAACCCCGACAGCGCGTTTTATTCCGCGCATTGAGCGCCTGTACGATTCTTTAAAAATACACTGTATTGGGGCGATGTAGGGTAAATGGTAACTGAATGGGGAACCGGCAGTGGCTAGATGATTGATATCTTTATCCGCATTAGCCCAGGCATGACTGCCCGCAGAGAGGGATCGAACTCCTGTACGAAATGTGCCACCAGGTTAAGATAACTGACTTATAAACGGTCATTTCATTAGCACAAGCCGTCCAGCGATAACCTGATCTTCTGGTTTAGGCCTTATCTGATATGTATAAACACCCGCCGGCAGTTGCTCTCCGCTCTGCTTTCCATCAAACGGATATTGATAGCCCGTCGAATGATACACTATGTTTCCCCACCGGTTGAAAATTGTAATCTCGGCTTCCGGATACGCCTGAATCCCGGCGAGTTCCCACGTATCATTTAACCCATCAGCATTTGGTGTAAAAGCTGTCGGGATGAACAGCCGGTCATAAAGGTTCACCCACACGCTTCCCTGACCGATACAACCAAAAGCATCGGTTACCACTAGTGTATACCGGGTCGATTGGGAAGGCGTGGCAATGGTTGTACTGGCCGTCGGATCGCTCAGGCTCTGAGCAGGCGACCATTGATGACTTAACGAGGGAGACAGACCACTGGTAAGGCTAATGAAACCACCACGAACAACCTGTCGATCCGGCCCCAGGGAGACGGCCGGTAAGGCACGTACCTGAGCGATCTGACTGGCTGTACCACTCTGACAGGTCAAAGAGCTAGTAACTGTATACCGGAGTGTGTGCAGGCCACTACCGGCCTGTTGAGGACTAAAACTAGTACCGATAACACCAGAACCAGTGAAACTCCCGCCAAGAGGTTGACCCTCCAGCTGAATGGTAGCTGTCTGACTCGCACAGGAAGCGGGTACCGGACCCATTGTTGGTCGGATAGATGGCGCCGTAGTCAAACTAAAAGGAGTGGACAGGGCTGTACAGCCTGAAGGTTCAGTCACCACAACTGCATATTGCCCCGCTGAAGTGGCCAGGTAGCTTGCCAGGGAAGCGGTATTAATATCGTTTCCATTCTGCTGCCACTGGTAGGTATAACCCGGCTTGGAGGGAGCATCTAACCGCAGTGCGTCATCAAGGCAGATAATGGTGGTGGTTCGTTGAGGGGTAAGCGTAGCCAGGGGTAAGTCGGTGCGGGTAACCGTAGCCATATCAGATAGAGACCGACAGCCCTGAACCAGGTCACGGACAATAGCTGAGTAGGTGCCTGGCTGACTAACAAGCAGGGATGGGGTAGAAGTCGAAACATCCAGGCCATCCCTGAACCACTGAACACTATAATTCGGCCCTGAAAGCGCACTCAATGACAACGTACCTGTTGGGCCACAGAGTCGCGGCGGACCGTTTATACTAAGTTTGAATGTGGAGGTTGTCGCATCGATTTTAAGTTGGCGTGACCGGCGTGATTTGGAGCATTGGCTCTTGAGTGAAGTAACCAGTTGATAGGTGCCACCGGCCGATACAGACAAAACAGGACTTGTAGCGCCCGGTATGTTGTCGCCGTCGCGCTTCCACTGGTACTCCCAATCTGGGTTTGTTTGAGCGGTCAGGTCAATTGTTTTCCCTTCGCATAGCGAGACTTCAGACGCTGACTGCCCGCCAACGGTGATAATAGGGTCAGGTGGAATGGTGGGGGGACAATCAACGACGAAAAGTTGGAAGTCGCGTCTGACAGAGCCAATCCGCTGCCCGTTTCGATACTCGTCTACCTGTACGGAAAACAGAAACAGCCCAACCTGGGACGGCTTAACCGACAATTCGCCGGTCTTTACATTAATTTCCAAAGCCGGGGAGCCTGGAATGGCTTTATCCGATCCAAAACCAGCAAGCCAGGTGACTTCCACCCCATCGGGAAAATTTGAGTATTGGCCCCCTTTTTGATCTAACCGGGCATAGGGAGTTACTAACGTATAGCGTAGTTCATCTCCGTCTGCATCTCTGGCATCCGAAGAAATAGTTATAAGCTCATTGAGGCACAGATATTCACCATCCAGCTGATCGAATACAGGTGACGAATTGAGAAATGGCTGACCCTGGCGGGTAAGCGGGGGAAACTCCAGGTAGTAGGAAAACATAGCTCCCCCTGTAAATGATTTAATGTTAGCTGTCGAGACATTCCGGCAACAGCTTTGCCACATCAAATAATAGCCTTCCGGATCACTATATTCGGCCGGGTTCAGCGTGACTACGCCCGTGTACCGATAAATTGTGGTACTGATCTGATTCCTGTCGGCGCAGGCCTGATTGGTGTAGGTTACTTTTTTTGTCAGCGCATCCTGCCGGTAAACGTTAACCGCATTTACATACGTTTGGTCCTTCTTCCTATAAATAAGAACGGGTAAATCCGAACTGACTCCAAAAGAGGATTTATTGTCGTAATACAAGACCAGGTTGACCTGATAACGGCCTGGAGTTTTGTCTAGTGCCACCATCTCCAAGTTACCCCCTGCCACATGGTCAGCTTTACCTACCTGATGGAGTCCACATAGGATAAGCAAGAGTATCCCCAAAGAACGCACTCCGTTTCTAAAAGTATATTCGTTTAGTATACTTATAAGTCTGTTCAAGGTTATATACCGTTTAGTAAATCTGATCTTCCTTGCTGTAAATTTAGAGATGTGTTCGACATATTGGCATCATAAATGTACGTATTTTTTACTACTAAGTGCATACCTAACTACTTATGGTACACCGCTATATATCGGTATTTACTTTTATTCTCTATTATTTATTTTTTCTCTCCGTTGAGATCAAGGCTCAGTCAGGTGAAAAGAACTATGTACTTAGTCGCCAATACAAACAGGCTAATTCGAATGAGACGAATGGGAGTAGCTACGCGGGGACAGCTCAACAGGTCACTACTCAAATCACCTATTTGGACGGTTTGGGCAAAACAAGTCAGCAGGTGCAGGCCTTTGCCACCCCAAATTTGAAAGATATTGTCAGCCTGCAAACGTATGATAGCCAACTTCGGCCTCAGCGAGCTTATTTGCCTGCTCCATTTTCAGACGCAGGCGGCGGGTATCGAAGCGGCGTTGAAGGCAAAGCAAACGACTACTACTCGAATGCCGCCAACGTAGAGTCGGCTACTGACCGACCCTTCGTAGAAACCAGCTATGAACCAAGCCCCCTGAGCCGAGTGAGCGAACAAAAGGCTCCGGGCGTAGGTACTGGGATCAGAAGCTACTATAAAGTTAATGAGCCTAATATCGTCCGCTATTACAGTTCGTCGGGCAATAGTCTCACTGACATCAATCTGGATGGTGGATACTACGCGGCTGGCACTTTGACCCAAACTGAAACCCAGGATGAAAACAACAAAACTGTACAAAAGTATACAGACCGATATGGCCGGGTAGTAATGAGCCGCGTCTCGGACCAAAATTTGTCCACTTACTACGTATATGATCCTAAGGGGCAACTTCGTGCTGTAATACAGCCTCAATTTGAAAACAATCGGAATGCCGCGAACCTGACCAATTATGCATTTCTATATCGATATGACGGTCAAGGGCGGCTCATTGAAAAGTATATACCCGGCGGGGGCAGTACCTCCATGACCTACGACGGTGATACAGACTTGCTGACAGCATCGACCGATGGAAGGGGGAACAAATTCTATTACCTCTACGACGGACAGAAGCGTCAGACAGAGATGGGCTTTTGCGTGGGTGGTGACTGTAATAACCGGCAGGCGATGGTAAAAACGGCTTATGATAGCTACCCCGGCTGGGGCGGGTACGATTTCTCAAACACATACGGGCTAACAGCCAGCGACTTTGTCAATGACCAGACCCGGGGTAATCGAAAAGGTCTGGTGACTGCTGTGGAAACACGCGTGTTGCTTCCTGACGTCGATAATCAGGGAAGACCTCAATTTGGCGATTGGCTGAAATCGGTGACCTATTATGACGATAAATACCGGGTCATCCAGGTGAAACGGCAACTACACGGCGTAGGTGGCCCCAGCCTGGAAACAGTTAGCTACAAACTGGATTTTATTGGCAAGGTTATTGGGGAACGCACCGAACAACAGACTAGCCAAGGCACGTACCTGTTGGAAAAAAGCTACGAGTATGACCATATGGACCGGCTTACCAAGATCGCCCATCAGGTGAAAGAGAATGGTAGCGAGAAACGCGCTACCTACACGCACGTAGAACAAAGCTATAACCAGGTAGGACTACTGGCTCAGAAACGCCTGCATGGGGGAACGGCCCAAACCCTTAATTATAGGTATACACCCCGGAGCTGGCTTGGTAAGGTCAATAACCCCGCCGAGACTTACAACGTAACATTGAGCTATGATGCCAATGCCAATATAAATAATTTGGGTTGGAAAACCGGTGGCAGTAATGAAGGCAGCTTTAGCCTGGGCTATGACGGTGCCAACCGACTGACGAGCGCAACCGGAAGCCCCTTGCAGGAGACAATCGGTTATGATGCCAACGGAAACATTACGAACCTGAACCGCTGGCGGAATGGAGGGCAGATCGACGGACTTACCTATAGCTACGAGGGCAACCGGCTCAAAAAAGTGACCGATGGCACGGGCAATGGGGACGGCTTCAACAATGGCAACTCAGCCGACAATAATGATTATGATTACGATGCTAATGGTAATTTAACTCAAGATGCCAACCGCGGCATTAGTACAGGTGGGATAGGTTACAATCTATTAAATCTAACGCGTCGGGTAGCTGTAAATGGTAAAGTTGTCAACTATTACTTTGATGGAGCAGGGCAAAAACTGAAGCAGGAAGTAGTGGGTAACGACGCCTTAACAACCTATTATGCCGGTGCATTCGAGTACAATGCCGACGGGCAATTACAGCGGGTGGGTTTGGAGGAAGGCCAACTGCGGCGACTAAATACGGGTAGCTATGAAGTTGAGTACTACTTACGAGACCACCTAGGTAATGTACGAAGTGTAGTACAGGAAAATAGCACATTAGTACAGCAAACCGCTTATTATCCGTTTGGTTTAGCGGTACCAGCTGGAGGCGACATCACTCGTAACAAATACCTCTATAATGGAAAAGAGAAGCAAGAGGAAACTGGCTGGTTAGATTATGGTGCAAGGATGTATGCACCGGAGATTGGGCGATGGAACAGTGTTGATGCATTTGCAGACTACAACCACTCTCAATCAACATACAATTATGTACTGGATAACCCACTTAGATATATTGATCTTTTTGGTTTATGGGAACAGACAGCTACGGGATATCGAACAGAAGATAGTGAAGATATAAGCCGATATTTTAATTATTTATCCTTCGAGAAAATGGGTCTTAATAATACTCCGTCCCTTTCACAAATTGACAATTTTATTAATGGTGAAATGAAAGGCATTGGGCTAGGAACATTAAGTAACGGAGGAAAATTGCTATCACAAGTTAAGGAAGTAGGATATCGCTACCAGTATATTAAGGGTATTTATTGGCAGGCTGATAAAGAGTCTGTCTTGAATGCTTGGCATGAGGTACAGGGAGATTTAACCCCAAGCGCACTAGATCCAAGGACTTTGAATAACAACATTTTTGGACATACTTACCCCGGAGGAGATAATCCAAAGACGTATGGCGGAAATGATGACTACTCATATATGCCTTCAAATATTATCGAATTTCCAGCTATCATTCACGATCTAGCTTATGATAAAAAGTTGGTAAAGGGCGCGAGTGGTTTATTTATGAGTGAACAAGTTATTACAGATGATTGGCGATTCGTTTCTCAGGAGATTATGCTTTCATATGATCCACGTTTAAGTACCTATTCACGATTTAAAGCAGGCGTATTAGGGTATGGTCTTGGTGCTGCAGCTATACCAAAAACTAGTTTTTATCTTTTTAAACAATCATTGAAAGTAGTTGGATCAGGCTCGGCAACTATTAAACCCTAATAATTGGCTAAATGAAATATTTACTTATAATAATTCTCATATGCTTTAGTGCATGTGACACTTTTGATGCAGGTACATTAGGGGCATTTCAACAGTGGTGCTTTCCTGTGTCCCAGTCAAAAATGGCTCAAGGTTTAACAAATTTGCTTGTAAAAAATCCGTCTTATAAGATACCTGAAAAATGGAAATACTTAGATAATTGGAGTGAAAGGGGATATGAGTCTTTAGAAGGTCAAATAATTTATTTTAAAAAGCAACCGGAAGAGATGTATTATATTTCTTATTTTTCGATGTATCCACAATCAATTGGGAATGATACTGACTCTAATATCACAAAGTTAGCGATAAGATCGGTCAATAATGGAGGAATTAAATGGTATGGGATCGATGATCTTGTAAAAGATTCTTCTGAAGTTAATAGAATAAATAAGCGTTTTTATGTGGAAATAATATTAAAATTAGAAAAACAAATGAATGTTGAAGTGAAGAAAGATGAAAGTGATTTATAGCGATTTTGTACATCAACCGATTTATTAGCTTGAAGTTTACGTAGATACATTTTTAGATTTTTCAAATTTTTTAATTATTTTATCTTTTTTGCCATTTTAATTATTGAGTAAATTGGCAATACGGTATCAAGATAGACCCAATTAATTTTATTTAACTGTGTGAGTCACTTTTCATAATTAAACATTTTATTATGAGGCTGCTTTTTTTTATACTCACTATGGCTATGTTTGTCCCATGCCATGCACAAATAAGTGGAAGGGTTTCATCAAATAAAGTGGGATTTTCAAACATCTTAATTTCTGCTTTTGACCAACAAGGCAGGTTGATGGAGCAGACCAAGACTAATAGTCAAGGTGACTATTTTCTAGGCTTGAAGCTAACACAAACTCTCATTTTAAAACTCGAGACACTCCCGTTGGGTATTAAATCTATTCAACCATCCGTACGATTTATTACAGGGCCTAAGCAAGTGAACTGGGATGTAATCTATCCAGCCATCTTTGCTAATCAGAATGTTCGTATAGCACAGAGTGTATACGTGTCAGGGTTAAATTCGCTTCCAAATAATGGTTTAAAAGAGGCATTAGTACTAGCAAATCCAGTGCAAATGCCATCTAGAACTATCCATTTAGCGAGTCAGAATGATATTGGTTCGATCTGGGGACTATCGTATGACTGTAATTCTAAACGACTTTTTGGAGCTGCGGTAGCGCGGCGTCATTCAGACTTCGGGCCACTTGGCTCTGGAGGTATTTACGTTACTAACCCAGTCACTTCGCGTAGTGGCGCTTTCGTTAATTTAGATGCATTGGGCATACCAACCACCCCCCCTTTGTTACCACGCAATCTGAGCGATAACTCCATAACGCCCGCTCATGATTCAACTATGTTTAGCTGGGTCGGCAAGTGCAGCCTAGGCGGCATAGATGTGGCCGCTGATGGCTCTGCTCTTTTCGTCATGAACCTCTATGACCGGACGCTCTACAGGCTCAATTTACCCGACGACGGAAGTGTTCCTACTGCGTCAGACGTTACTGCTTTTCCTATGCCGGGCAGCAAAGCCCCAAATAGTGGGGTACGTCCTTTCGCTGTCAAATGTATCAGCGGTAAAGTGTTGGTCGGAGTAGTCAACGATGCACAAGCTACTCAGCGCGCTGCTGACCTTAAAGCTACCGTCTACAGCCTCGACCCTGTCAGTGGCCGTTTCGAGACGCTTTTAGAGACAAAACTTGATTACCCACGTGGCACCCTTGACTTTGGCGTGTCAGGCTGGCGTCCCTGGACCGATGACTATAACCAAACGCTGGTGCTAGGCCATCCCGATTGGATGATCTATCCTCAGCCCATTCTGGCCGATATTGAGGTAGACACCGACGGCTCCTTAATCCTAGGCTTTATGGACCGGCTGGGCCATCAAACTGGCGGCGGGCAGTATTATCGACCCAAAGGAAGCGCCCAACTGGCGCGCAGCCGGGGACTCTCAGGTGGCGACGTACTGCGCGTAGCCTGGGTAAATGGGCAATACCGCCTGGAGCAAAACGGGCAGGCCGGGTCGCTGATCACGGCGGGCCGGGGTAATGGACAAGGGCCGGGTGGTGGTGAATTTTATTTCGATGATAGTTTTGGTCTTAATGGCACCATCTGGCACCATGAAACCGCTACCGGTGGCTTAGCCATGCTACCCGATCAGGGACAACTCATCGTAGCAGCGCGTGAACCTGTCGATGGCGGTTTCACCAGCGGGGGTATGAAAGCCTTCGACAATCGCACAGGCAGGGCCGTCTGGGGGCAGCAGGTGTTTCCCTCCGGTGAGCAGCCAGGTTACTTCTGGAAGACCAACAATGTGGGCGATGTGGAAGTGATCGGTGAGATACCGCCTACGATGATTGCCAGCCGGGTCTGGCAGGATGTAAACGGCAACGGGCAGCAAGAAGCAGATGAGCCTGGTTTGGGCGGCGTGGAAATTCACCTCTACAAAGGTGATCAACGAATAGGTATGACCACCTCCAGTGCCGATGGTGCGTATGAATTGAGCAGTGAGCAGATTGTCGGTGGGTTACGACCACGTACCCAGTATACTCTTCGGGTGGCACTGAAACAATCCATTGGTCAATTGCTACCCGCTCTGCTCCGACAAGGTGCCGACCGGGCCTTAGACAGTGATGGTATACCGCAAGGTCAGGAGGTTGTGGGTACGTTCACCACAACAGCACCCGGAGAACCTATTCATGACATTTCGTTTGGTTTCCAATGCCTCCAAAAGCCTTCTGCCATTGCCCAAATGCGTTGTACGGGCAATAATGCTGTGCGCTTGAGCCTATCAGGTGGGCAATCTAGTGAACGCTTTAGCTGGATCGATGCTAACAGCAATCAGCCCATCGGCCATTACGGCGTAGCCCAACCAATGCCTAATGGTGAAGCCAGCCTCACAAAATCGCTTAGCCAATGGCCGGACTCCGTGCAGGTACGTGTTTGGTCACTAACCGGTTGTTACACAGACCAAACTTTCCGCCGTCCTGCCGATACCTATTGCTCGTCAGCCAGCTTACAGGCAGAGCCAGTGGCCGGTCTGCGTGTCACGCCCAACCCAACAGTTGATGAAGTGCAGATACACTATATTAGCGGTAACACGTCAGGTAACTTAACGCTTCAATTGACTGATAGCCAGGGGCGTGTTTTACAAACTCAGACAGCCCAACTGCAACGAGGTACCTATCAAACCAGCCTGCGATTGGGGTCACGGCCCGCTGGCACATATATCGTCACCATCACTGACAACAGCCAACGGTACAGCCGGTCTGTCATTAGACTATAAGCTCCCTACCTTCCTTTTAACTATCACGCTCCTCTCCACCATGAACGCTTTTCCGAAGCTTAGGCATACTATTGCTCAGTTCTACCCGAAAGTTGACAGCACAGCTAAAAATGTTTTATTACGAGTAGTCTTATCTCTTTCTATTGTTGCTAATGCTAATGCACAGTTTCAACGGCAAGACTATTCATCACCCAGCCCTAATGCTGCAAGCCTTGGTCTCAATGGCGAAGTGCCAGTATCCCTGTACACAGGCTTACCCAATATCGAAATCCCTATTTATACGATTGAGCAGGGCAATCTAAAAGTACCCATTACACTGAGCTACCATGCCTCTGGAGTCCGAGTTAACCAGCACCCCGGCTGGGTCGGTCTCAACTGGAACCTAAACGCTGGTGGAGCTATCACCCGTAAAGTAAATGACAAACAAGACGAGTTCATGTGGGATGAACGCTTTCCACAAACTACTATCGTTGGCTACTATCACAACTATGGGTTATTGGACCGTGAAGATTGGGAAACCAGTGCGGCTGCCAGGGACTATAATATAAGAGCAGTAGATACACAGCCCGATGAATTTAAATTCCAATTTTTAAATTACTCAGGCAGTTTCTTTCTGGATCACAAGGGAACATGGGTTGTCAAGTCAGCATCAAAAATAAGGATTGAGGTTGACAATAATTTAATGTCGATTCCCAATGAGTTGACCAGGTCATGCGGAGGAGAGGTAGGCATAACCTTTCCCACTCCTACTACCAATAATCCGAAAACCCTCGGCAAGTTCACGCTAATCACAGATAATGGTACACGGTATGAATTTGGAGGCACCACACAAGCCATTGAATACTCAATACCTTTTTTTGGTCAAAGGCATATCAATCTTCGAGTTAATGATGTATGGTCAGCCAACACATGGTATTTAACAAAAATTACGTCTCCAGAAGGTCAAACAATTTCATTTAATTATGAAGTGGATGGATGTAGTGACGGCAAATATATTGCCAACTTTTTCCCTTCATATAGCACAACCGCTTATCGCGCTGATTTCAGTTCAGGTGTGTTTAATATTTCTTGTTCAAGTAGTAGCTTAAGCGTTCCAGCTTCGGGCTTCTACCAGGGTGCGTTGGTTCGACCTTCCTACTTAAAAAGTATCAGCTCCGACATCCATAATATTAACTTTAATAGATCGACGACTAACGAGCTTAAGTATGAGTCCAGAATGTTAACAAAATATTTTCAGCAAAGTGATATTATGAATGTAAATGGGGACGTTTTCCCTTTTTTGAACTATAACGCTGATTTGGGAGGCAGTGCCAATAATAGAATTGAAAATTTAATCAGTAAATTAGTTTGGAAAAAATTGGATAATATCGAAGTGTATGATAAAAATAACAGCCTCACTAATAAGGCAACATTTGGTTATTCGGGCTCGTCTGCAAAAAGACTAACGCTGGAAAGTCTTTCTTTCATCAAAGTAGACGAACAGAGTTGTGAGAATAAACACACATTTGATTACTACAATGACTATACACTCCCTAACTACCTTGACGCCTCTGATAAAACAGATCACTGGGGTTTTTTTAACAACAGAGAATTTAACTTAGAGACGAATCTTGTTGCCAATTTTTCAGGCTTCGTGTCCCAAAAAGAATCATCTAATGATCTTTCTATTCTTAAAAGCGGTACACTTAGTAAGATTACCTATCCGACAGGAGGAACAGCTGAATTTGAATACCAACCGCATTCAGCTTATAAATATAGGAACGTCTCCAATAACGGGTCGATTAGCCTGCTTGATGATGGTAGTCAAGTCATAGGTGGTTTACGTATATTCAAGATTAAGAATAGGGATAATGTAAGCAGTGATACTAAAATTAAAGAGTATACCTATTCACTTGCAGACGGCAGATCAAGTGGCATCTCTACAGGTAAACCTGTTTATATAAGCAGTGATTATAACATGGCAGCCATAAACGATAATGGCGTACGAACGCAAACCGTCTACTCGTTACAGAATTTGCTGCCCATGAGTGTCAATGCACAGGGTAGTCATATTGGTTATAGCCGGGTGACGGAAAAGAATAGTGATAACAGCTACAAAGTCACAACTTTTTCAAATTTTGAGTCGACGGACGGTGCGAATCATAATGATGAAGCAGTTGCGGCCAATCTACGCATTGCAGGCAGTAGTGGAAGCCGGTACGAACCCTATATTGACAAGTCTTTTGAACGTGGTTTGGTTGAAACAGAGGAGGTGTATAATTCTGGTAATAGTCCGATCCTTAAGAAAAAGTTCTTTTATCGTTCTTTATCAAATGAGTTTGTAAGAGCTATTTTTAACGTTACGCTTGCTGCTTGCCCAGGTAGCTATGTAAATGTAGGCTCCGGCTTCCCCTATCGCATTTACACTTACAAATACGTCTTGGATCGCCAGGAAGTAACCTTCTACGATCAAGCGGATGGGAATAGAACTACTCAGGAAAATACGAACTATGTAAGTTACAATACTGATGGTCTCCCAACAGAGGTTCGCACTACACGGGGCGATAAGTTTACCGTCACAAAAAATAAATATAGCGGCGACTACGATGCTGATCCATGCGGAAAACAGCTAACAGCCTGCCAGGGAGAATGCTACGGGAGAGGTTTAGGTCAGCCCTGCCTATCTACATGTCAGTCTCAATACGATTACTGTAGGAATAACAATAATGAAACTCAGAGTGTTGCTCTACAGACTATGCTGAGCAGAGGTGTCACTGGCATTTTAGTTGAACGGCAAATTTGGAATAATGATAGTGGACCGTTTGGATTAACAAATGCTACATTAAATCTGTATAAGTCATTCAATGCTAACGCTGGAACTATCAACGTTAAGCCTGAAAAAACGGTACAATATACTGGCACTGTACCTAATACATCAGCTCAACTGTCATCGATAAAAGTCTTTGGACCCAATAAACCTTATCTTAGTTATGATCTGGGTTATACAAGAGAAATAGTCAAATATGGCGATTATACTACGCGTGGGGAGCCGATCAACATTACCGATCAGAATGGCTTAACAACAACGCTTAGTTATCACGGAGGTGCAAACACAGGATCGATTCATCAAAAAACTGTTGGCAATCAAACAACGACCTATAATTATAGGCCTTTAATTGGCCTATCTGAAATAAATGATCCTAATGGATTCAATACTAAATATTATTATGACGGCTTCAATCGGCTGCAGTATGTAAGAGATCATTGGAATAATCTCTTACAGTCATATACTTACAACCTGAGCAAAAGTACAGGTTGCGGTACAAAACCCTCGTTAGCAATTGAAAGCGTTAATACCTTAAGCGTCAGTCCTGCTTCGAGCAACGTAGTTGCGGGTGGTGGCTCACCCAACTTCACGGTGAACAGCACGGTGAGCTGGAACGTGAGCGGGCTACCTTCCTGGGCACGGGTGAGCAGCAGCACGGGCACGGGCTTTGTGCTTACCGTCGATGCCAACGCCGGGGGGACGCGTCAGGCGAGCATCACCGTTGCCGGGCCGGGGGGGTCACCCAGCCAACTCATCACTCTGAACCAGGCTGGTGTACAGTCAGGTGGAGGAGATTGTTACGTGGTCAAGAATAAGTTCTCGAACCAGTACTGGAAAGCCACTTCCACCGACGTGGTGCGTCACGAAGCACTGGTAGCCAATCAGGCTGACCAGCTCTGGAAGCTGGAGTTAGTTACTGGCAACACCTACAAGATCATCTCCCAGAGCGGCTCAGCCAACAAAGTGATGTACGTGGACCAGGCCAGCAATGGCCAGCCCGTCAGGCTGGGAGCTTACCAGGCAGATAGCCGCTTCCAATGGCTACGGGAAAGCTTAGCTGATGGCAGCTATCGCTTCTCAACAGGGAGTGTTACTATGGACCAGGCAGGAGCGGCTAGTCAACCTGAATTACAGTTGTACGGCAACACCAGTGACGAACTGGCTCCTTACCGACAGTTTATCCTACAGTCAGCCACTTGTCCGGGTGGGTGTGTGCAACCCACTTTGAGCTTAGGTACACCGACCTGTACCGGCACAGGTTACTATACAGTCAGCTTCACCGTGCCTGCCAATGCATACGTAACTACAACAGCAGGCATAGTGCAGGGCAATCAAATAATCAATGTGCCAGTAGGTACCAATGCGACCATCACGGCTACACTTAACGGTTGCTCTGCTCAGCAGCTGGCCAGTTCGCCAGTCTGTGGTGGCGGCGTTGGCGAATGCTTTACCATCAAGAACCAAAGCTCGGGTCATTATCTGCAAGCTATGACAGATAATACGGTTCAACATGTTAGTGTTGCTTCAGGCCAACCCGAACAAATCTGGAAAATTGAAACGGCTGATGGCGGCTTACGAATTAGTAGCGTATCTGCACCAAATAAGATCATGTATGTGAACGCATACAACAACGATCAGCAGGTTCGCCTGGGTACTGATGTGTCAAATGAAGCCCGCTATAGATGGATAAAAGAAGTAATTAACGGTACCTCAAATTACCGGGTGCGCAGTGGAGTTATGCCATGGGCCCAGCAATATGCAGGGACTCAGCCTCAATTGCAGATTTGGGGTGATATTAACGTCGCACCGCAAATCAACAACCCGGCTTACATCCAGTTTATTTTTCAATCCGTGGGATGCCCAAATTAAACGCGTTGGTTATGCTACTCAACTTGCAAAGCAGTGGGCTGAGTAGCACCCTTAGGATAAATTAAAGTAGACAAAACATAGGGTAATTATGAACATTAAGCCATGTCATTTTTTCTACGGTCCGTTGCTTCGGTACGATTTTCCATAAATACCCAGCTATCGGCGCTCTTTTGCGATGAATTCAGAATGATTTGCCCGATGTTCAGGGCCGCTGTTGAAAGACCTCCAGTACCTGCATGAAGTTAATCTGGTTATCGTCATTAAGCTGCGCCTTAAAGAGCGGCCATATGCTGATTTCTCCTGCTTCATTGCCGATGTAAGTCGCCAGGATGAAGATATGTGCCATATGCCCAGTTGGAGGGCGGGACTGTCTACTTCCAAACGGAGCGTCAGCGTAACGGGTAAGCTGGCCTGAATCCTGGTGCGCTATTTCCTGAATGGGCTGGGTCTGGCTCGCTAATCTCTCTTGGGCGGGTGTAACGGCCGTTACTTCGAGAGGCTGGTCATAGCGTCTTTCAGGATCAAAATCAATAACCGTTTTTATGTTTTTGATCCGAAGGATGAGTTATTTGATCGCCTTTCCGGAGATACGGTGACCTAATTCTTGCATCCTCATTCCGGTATTTTTTCGAGATTTCGAGTAGAGGACGCTGTTTAATTCGATATAGCTGCTTTCCTTGAGCGTTGGCTGATTGAATACGACTTCACTTTATTGTATTTCATCTGAGAATTGAAGTGGCTGATGCCTATAGGTATAGTTAGCCGCAGTGTCAGCCTATTGTTGACCTGGGCCGTCTCTATAAGACCGATTACATCTTACATCTTGCGCTACGTTGACGAGCGCGAATTGCGGGCAACGGTTGAACGAATGCTGACTCGGGTCGAGCACGCCAATCGATTTGCCAAAGCCATTGTGTTGGGCAACAATCAGGCATTCGGTTGGGTGACCTATCATGAGCAGCTCGTTGCT
>NZ_CAXUEC010000015.1:0-6341 GCF_964250085.1 uncultured Fibrella sp.
TTTTTTGACGGACTAAACCTGTTTTTTGACGGACTAAACCTGTTTTTTGACGGACTAAACCTGTTTTTTCGCCTATATATAGGATAACAAATAGAACAAAGATTTCAAATACCACAAAGATTGTGTTGCAGAAAAAAAACGGCATTTAGGGAGCTGACGCAACCCAACAAGGCTGACGCGAGAGAAATAACGAAGGGGGAAAGAGAAAACAGAAAAAAACAAAAACAACAAAAAATCAAAAGGGCAGGGAGGGGGGGCAACTATAAACTTAGTTATATGTGTTCCAAAATTTGCATTTTTCTAAGAATAGCCATCCTGTAATATAACTAACCTAACAACAACGGGGAAAGAAAAGACCCCTTATTGTTGTGTCCTAGTCTTTTACTGTCTCAGCCTATCCTACTCCCCGCCTAGCCAATGGTCAATTTGTGAACCCGGTAGATTCTCTTTACCTTCCCCTTTGCCACGTTGAGCCATCCGGGAGCGTAGCGCGAAGCGGTCTTATTTAAGAGCGAGACGGAACGCTATTCCCCTACGGGTCATACCGTTCTTCTCGCCCTACGGGGTTAGTAATCAATTGTTTATAATTACAAAACATACAAGAAATTAGTACTAATTGTGCACATTTTTAGTAAACCACTGACTATCAATTAGTAATTGTATAAATTCTTACTACATGAGCGACCGTAAAAGCCTTTCTGTCAGCGCAGGCACTCACCAACAGTTAGAGCGGTTAGGTACTAAATTTGGCCTGTCCCATAAAGATTTGATCGCAGTCATGGCGCAGTATTTCACCCTTACCAAGACCGACCCCCGCGACACAAAGGCCGATGTACCCGACGTAGCACTAAAGAAACTAACCGAAAAGGTAGATGCTTTGGATAAACGGATGATTGGATTTATCCGGGAGCAGGAGAAGGAACTACTAAAGCCTATCCTGTCCGAGGTGAAGGCTATGCGTACCCAGATCGGGCAGACATCGGGCAGTACTGGTATCACCCCAGAGCAGTTAGAGGAGCAGTTAACCAGCGTTGTTGAAGCCATTCAAACCCTGATGCGGCTCTCGTTTCGTACCGCTATGGTCGATAATGCCCTACGCCCGGAGTACCGACAGCAGACCGACGAACTAATCCAGCAGCAGAGCAAACCCAAGAAGCGATGATGACCAAGATAGGCGGGGGTAGTCCGGGCAGTTGTGGGGGACTGGTCGAGTATTTGGAGAAAGAGCAGGCCGGGTTATGGTTCAGTCAGGGCCGGGAGCAACTTGCTGGCCACGTGGTAGTGGCCCAGATCGACCATAACAAGCGCAATTTGGGCCGGGAGGATGCCAAGTACTACCAAGTGATTTTAGCCCCTTCACAGGCTGAATTAGCCCACATCGGTAGTGACCCCCAGAAGTTACAGGCATTCACCCGCGCCACGATGGAGCAGTACGCGGCCAATTTTGGAAAGGGGATAGAAAGCAAAGATTTGGTGTGGTTTGCCAAGATCGAACATAGCCGCAGCTTTGACCACACTGACCGGGCGGTACAGTTGGGTGAGCAGCAAAAAGGCGTAGCCAAGACTGGCGACCAAACCCATATTCATGTGATCGTGAGCCGGACGGAGAACCTACGGGAGTACGTAGAAGGGAAGAAAAACGAGCAGCACCAGCGCAAGAACCCCTACCACCTTAGCCCCCTGACCAATCACAAAGCCACCACCAAAGGGCCGGTCGTGGGCGGTTTTGAGCGCAACAGCTTCAGTCAGCGCACCGAGCAGACATTTGACCAGGCGTTTACCTACGAGCGTTCGTTAACCGAATCGTTCCGGTTTTTGCACTGCATGAAGTACGGTGACGAGCCAGCCAAAGGGGAAATGCAGCGACAGGTCGCAGAGCAGGCCCAAAAACGCGCTCAGAGCCACGAACCCGGCCAACGGGCAGAAATGTACCAGCAACCCGGCAAATCGTCGGAAAATGAGCTTACCGACGATTTACGGGCTGTTTTGAGCAAAGCCTATCGGCAGAAGGACGTAAGCGATTTAACCGCAGCTCTGGCCACCGCGCAGGCCGAGCGAGAACGGCAACGAGTAGCCCAGGAGCAAAAGGCCGAAGAAGCCCGTAAACAGGCCATAGAAACGGCCAAATTGGCCGAGCAACAGAAAGTAGTCCAGCAGCAGAAAATCGAACAGAAACCCGAAAACGCCCCCCGAATTAGTCGGGGCTTAGGCTTATGAACGAGAACAAGTTTTTAAGAAATTTAAGCCAGCAAAGTACTCAAGCGGTCGAACCGACACCGCCCCAGCCGATACCGCAACGGCGGCCCGGTCCGAGTGATAGTAGCCCAACCGAATACGACCCGATCAAACGCCTGACGGATGAATTAAGCCGCCAGAGTCGGGCCATCGAGGGACTAAATACCCGGATTGACCGCATGGAGCAACGGCCCAAAGCCGCGACCCAAGCCGAGTTACAGGCGTTGCTGCACGAGGCCCGCGAAGGAGTCAGTTTTACGATTGACAGCGAAGGGATAGCCCGGTTGGTACTGCCAGAATTGAAAAAGGGAATGCCTACCCCAGCCGGGATAAAGGCCGCAGCCGATGCCGGCGCGGGCGCGATCACAGCCGCCGGGACGAGTGCCGCCGAGCGCATCGAGCGGGCCGGGTCAGGAGCCGCCAGCCGGATCGAGTGGGCCAGCCGCAGCAAGGCCGATGCCTTCGCGGGCCGGGTTGGGTTCTCCTCGTGGCAGGCCGCAGCCATTGTATTTGCCGGGTTTGCCCTACTGATCGTGCTGGTTAGTGTACTGAACCGAGAACGCGAAACGGCCTTGTCACAGGCCAGATCGGAGACGCAGGCCGTGCGGGAGTTCACCAATTGGGCAAAGACCCAGCCGGAGGGGAAACGGCTGTATGATCGTTACTACAACCCCTGATTCATATTGCCTTCGGCGACCCCTTAGCGGGGAGCAGGCCCAACAAATAGTGCGGGTCGATGCTGGCCACTCGTGGCCAGCATCGACCCGCACTATTTGTTGGGCGATTGTGTAAAACAGAACAATAATTGAAAAAGTACAATGCCTGGCTACTCTTCACCAGTAGCCAGGCATTGTACTTTTTGGAGGGTAGTTTTATAACGAAAGTTATGTTAAGGGACTATTCCGGGAATTTTAAAATTCTTATAAACCGTGTCTTACAAGGTTAAAGCTAATTTTTTCTAACTAGAATGTAAATTAGCTTTAACCTGTAGTTTCATTGGAAAAGCTCCAATGCATAACGCATCGCCAAGGAACATGAGAAATTTATTACTGGCTAAGATAGCTTTGTGTATATACACACTTGCCCACGTAGGGTCATCGTGTATATATGCTCAAAACCTAATCCCAAATCCGCGCTTTGAGTTAATTAGTGATTGCCAGCAAGCACTTAGTAATCGTAATATTGAGTTAGCACCACCTTGGTATAACCCCAATCGAGCCTCTTATAACAGTAATTATTATCTGGCAGCTAAAGTGTGCGTCCCGGCTGCTCAGTGGATTGATGCCCCTTTATCAGACGGCTTTATTGGAACTTATTCAGTATACCAAACCGACGCTGGTAAAGTTGTTGCTAATCAAGGGACTTATGCCAGTGCTCCGTTAGTTCGAACTCTGGAAGCGGGAAAATATTACTGGTTTAAAATGAAAGCCATCATAGCGAATGTAGGTGCCTCTAACGGCTCAAAGCAAGAACAAAACAGTTATGGACTGCTATTCAGTGCGAATCGTCCTTCGTATGTCAATCAAGAGCTTTTATCAATCGCCCAATACCAGCCTCAACTAATTTTTACGAACCGGTACTATCAGGAAAGGCGCACAACTAGTAGTGGCTACACGGACAATTTTGCTGCCAGGCAACTTATGCAGGGATGTTTCCAAGCGAAAGGAAACGAACAGTTTGTAACAGTTGGCGATTTCTTACATCCCAATTATACTAACCGAAGCTCAAGCCTACAGTTTACCGATCTGAGTTTAACTGAAATGCCGGATCGGATTGATTTAGGACCAGATACGTCAATTTGTTCAGGTCAAAAAATACAACTCAACGCGCATTTCAGTCAGTATGCGCCGACTTACCGTTGGCAAGACGGCTCTACAGATTCAACGCTTTCGGTGACTCAAAGCGGACTTTATTCGCTGACTATAACCTGTTCTTGTAGAACGTACACAGATTCAGTTCGTGTAGCTATACGCAATCCAAATCTACAGATCAAAACAGATACAAGCGTCTGTCAAGGAAGTCCTATTACGCTGATAGCTGGTTCCGGATTTGATCGCTATCGTTGGTCGGATGGGTCAATCACTCCAACGCTGAGTGTTGACAAGCCGGGTGTTTATCAAGTGGAAGTCGAACGGTTTGGTTGCTTGGCTCGTGATAGTGTGCAGGTCTACTCTTCGAGTGAATGCTGTCAACTTTATTTGCCTACGGCTTTCACTCCTAATACCGATGGAATAAACGATGAGTTTAGCATAACCACAGGTTGCTCTGACATAATTCGAGAACTTGAATTACTCGTTTATGATCGTTGGGGAGTGGTCATTTTTAGATCACAAGACGTAAAAACTGGGTGGAATGGAAATCATCAAGGTATTCCCTGTATGGTCGGTCCATATACATGGCAACTCCATTATACTTTGCCCTACAAGAAGTCAATTGTTCGTCAGTATCAGCGGGGAACAGTGATGCTCCTTCACTAATGGCAGATCTGTTAACCGAAAGAAAAGTCTACCCGACTAACCATTATGACTTGGTAGAATGGTCAGTCAGTTTCGCCTTCTCAATAGCTATTACTTCAGCCAGTGTTAAGTAAGGCCCCTGATGATTTACCCACCTTTCACTCATTTCGTCGAGTTCAGCATCTGTATGGCCATTTTTAATCACGGCTATCATTTTCGGAGTCGCTTTCTTGTTCGGATTTCTGGGTGGTTTGAGCATATTTGTTTCTGTCTTTCCGGCCAGCGGGCCGACAACTGATAGGGCGAATTTGCCCATTTCTGTACGAAAAAGCAACGAAGAGCAAACGGTTTTGGTTGCTCAGCCCCACGCCACTGTATTGCTGTTCACCCCGACTGTCTACCCGATCAGGAGCCGGACGGAAATTCGGGTCAATGAATATGCTTTCTACTTCTTCAACTGTGTTTGCCCGGAGTGGATATTGGTCGATAATATGCCCCTTATTGGCTGCATCCCACTGAAATTCAAGCATTTTTCTTTCCCTTTGGTTCTTTCAGGCCCAGCCGGGTGAGCAGATATCCGGCCACGTTCTTTTCTACTTTTATCTTGCCTGTCTGTAACTCGTAGGCAAACTTATTAACCTCCTGAACCAGATTGGCCGAGTTCATGATCTGATTCACCACGTCGGCACGCTTGATGTTCCATTGCTCCAGTAATAGCCGGGCGTTCTGGTATTGAGCCTCTGACACACCCACCGGAGCCGCCCCCACCTTTGCCGGTCCATCTTTGACCGGCAGGACAACGGCAAGCGGTTGAGCCTTAACCGTGAAAGTGATATTCTGAAAGCTACGGCCCCGTTTTTGGAGTGTGTAGCCTATCTGTAAATCAGTGTGCTGATTGATTTGCTTAACTGATTCATCCAGTACAAACTGCTTAAACTGTCCAATTTGCTTGTATTGCTCATTGCCTTTATCATCGAGTAAGGCCAGCATCTTCTTGAACTCATCCAGACTAAATGTCTGAGTTTGCCCTTTGTCCTTCCACTGACTGCATAGGGCATAGATTCGCTTGGCGTACTTACTGCCCAGGCGTAAAGCTGCATAGAGTTGAAAAGAGGTGAAATTATCTTTCAGGTCGAACAAGTAGGGTTTGATTGGATTGGCAAACTCTATCTCAATTCGCCCCTCACCAATTATGTACTCGACCCGTTGAAACATCCAGAGTTGTTTATAACTCTTAGCGGTTGACACTTCAAACATTCGGCTACCCATCTCCTCAGTAGCTTTTCGCAGATAGCCGTACTTGTACTCTTTCCCTGTCATGGCCGACAGATCTTTCACTACAATCTCATAAACTCCGTCTGTCTTGTCTTTTTTGAGCATTGAGAGCAGATAGAAGAACAAGTCTAATTGCAACTCTGAGTACTCATAACGAGCCGTAGTAATGGCGTTGTGTTGACGGACTTCTAAAGCCTGATTCATGGGAAATTAACTGATTTAGGGTGTTCTGAGGCTATAACGACAAAAAACAGAGTAAATTCACAGTATGTTAAAGTTTACTGTTTTTTGACGGACTAAACCTGTTTTTTTGACGGACTAAACCTGTTTTTTGACGGACTAAACCTGTTTTTTGACGGACTAAACCTGTTTTTT